>JAKIUQ010000008.1 GCA_021647465.1 Emcibacter sp.
GATAATGTTGAGATTAATGTTGAATTGATCTATCCGATTGCCATGGACGAAGGCCTGCGTTTTGCGATCCGCGAAGGCGGCCGCACCGTCGGCGCCGGCGTCGTCGCAAGCATCATTGAATAATTTAGGATCAGGAGCGCGGGTCTAAAGGCTCGCGTATATATTTATGTTGGAATCACAAAATATTCGCATCCGCTTAAAGGCATTTGATCATCGTATTCTTGATCAGGCCGCAAGCGAGATTGCCAATACAGCCAAAAGAACAGGCGCTAGCGTACGCGGCCCTATTCCTATGCCGACGCGGATTGAAAAATTCACCGTATTGCGCTCGCCGCATGTGAATAAAAAATCCCGTGAGCAGTTCGAGATGCGCACATTCAAGCGTCTTTTGGATATCGTAGAGCCAACACCGCAAACTGTGGACGCGCTGATGAAGCTCGATCTTGCAGCTGGTGTTGATGTTGAAATCAAGTTGCAGGGTTAGAAAAATGCGTGCAGGATTAATTGCTAAAAAAATTGGCATGTCGCGTGTTTTTGCGGAAGGCGGGCAGCATATTCCCGTCACCGTACTGCATGTTGACAATTGTCAGGTTGTTTCTCATAAAACAACAGATACAGACGGCTATAACGCCCTACAATTAGGGGTTGGTACGGCCAAAGTTAAACGGACGACGCAGCCTATGCGGGGCCATTTTGCCAAAGCCAAGGTTGAGCCAAAAGCAAAACTTGCTGAATTCCGTATATCGGATGATGCTTTTCTGGATATTGGCGCAGAAATCACGGTTGAGCATTTTGTTGCGGGCCAAATGGTTGATGTGACAGGTATTTCCAAGGGTAAAGGTTTTGCCGGCGCGATGAAACGTCATAATTTTGCGGGCCTGAGGGCGACGCATGGGGTGTCTATTTCTCACAGATCACACGGTTCCACGGGTCAATGTCAGGATCCGGGCCGCGTATTCAAGGGTAAGAAGATGGCGGGTCATATGGGTTCAGAGCGCAAAACTATTCTTAACCTTGAGGTTGTCGGTTCAGATTTAGACGAAGGCTTGCTTCTTGTAAAAGGCGCTATTCCGGGGGCTAAAAACGGCTGGATATTTATCAATGATGCCGTCAAAAAGCCCGCGAATACCGATGCGCCTTATCCTGGTGCCGTGCGCGCAGTTAAAGCTGCCGAAGTGGCGGATGACACTGCTGCTGAAAAGAGTGAGGAATAAGCCATGAAAGCCGAAGTAATTACACTCGATGCGAAAAAGGCCGGCAATGTCGACCTTGTTGACAGCATCTACGCCTTGCCGGAACGTGCTGATATCCTTCAGCGGGTTGTGGTATGGCAGTTGGCAAAGCGCCGGGCCGGAACCCATAAAGTTCAGACGCGGGGCGAAATAACGGGTACAACAAAACGTATCGGCAAGCAAAAAGGCGGCGGTACAGCCCGTCACGGTGCCGGTAAGGTTAGTCAATTCCGCGGGGGTGGCCGCGCATTCGGGCCGGTTGTTCGGTCTCACGGCTATGGCCTTCCCAAGAAAATCAGACTGCTTGGTCTTAAAACGGCTTTGTCTTCAAAGCTTGCAAATGGCAATCTTATTGTCATTGAAGATATGGACCTTAAAGCCAGCAAGACAAAAGACTTAAAAGCCAAGTTGAGCAAACTTGGTCTGGAAAAAGTCTTATTTATTGATGGTGCCGAAGTGAATAAAAACTTTCTACTCGCTGCGAATAACATTCCTTATGTTGACGTATTGCCTACGCAAGGTGCGAATGTTTATGACATTCTACGCGCCGAGAAACTGGTATTGACCAAAGCAGCCGTAGTAAGCCTGATGGAGAGGCTAAAATGACGGATAAAGAAACCGATATTAAACATTATGATGTTATTCTTGGCCCCGTGATCACGGAAAAGACAACGATGATGTCTGAGCAGAATCAGATCGTTTTCAAGGTTCCGCTGACAGCAACAAAGCCGCAGATCAAAGCTGCGGTAGAGGGTCTGTTTGGCGTGAAGGTTGAAGATGTCAATACGCTCCGTGTCAAGGGTAAGACAAAGCGTTTCAAAGGCATAATGGGCCGCAGAAACGATTATAAAAAAGCAATGGTGCAATTGGCTGAAGGTCAATCCATCGATGTGACAACGGGAGTATAGGACGATGGCGTTAAAAACATATAATCCGACATCTCCCGGTCAGCGCGGCCTTGTGCAGGTTGACCGTTCAGATCTATGGAAAGGCAAGCCTGTTAAGTCATTGACTGAAGGTTTGACAAAATCCGGTGGCCGCAATAACCATGGCCGCATCACGGCGCGACGGCGCGGGGGCGGGCATAAGCGCACCTACCGCATGATCGACTTCAAACGTCAGAAATGGGATATGGATGCGACAGTATTGCATTTGGAATATGATCCTAACCGGACGTCTTTCATTGCCTTGATCGAATATACGGATGGTGAGCAGGCTTATATCCTGGCCCCGCAACGGTTGAGCGTTGGTGATAAAGTTATCGCCGGTGAAAAAGTTGATGTGAAGCCCGGTAATGCGATGCCATTATATAGCGTTCCGGTTGGTTCCATTGTGCATAATGTTGAAATGAAGCCAAAAAAGGGGGGGCAGATTGCCCGCTCAGCTGGTGGATATGTGCAAGTCACAGGCCGGGATCGCGCGCAAGTACTTATTCGGCTATCTTCAGGTGAACAGCGTTATGTTCCTTCCGCTTGCATGGCGACTATTGGTGCCGTGTCCAATCCGGATCACAAGAACATCAAGCTGGCGAAAGCCGGCCGTAATCGCTGGCTGGGCAAGCGTCCATCGGTTCGCGGCGTTGCCATGAACCCGGTTGATCATCCGCACGGCGGCGGCGAGGGCCGTACGTCCGGCGGTCGTCATCCCGTGACGCCATGGGGCAAGCCTACTAAAGGTAAGCGAACACGTAGCAATAAGTCGACAGATCGTTTTATCGTACGGTCACGTCACGAACGTAAGAAGGGCTAGAGACATATGTCACGTTCAGTTTGGAAGGGTCCGTTCGTCGATCTGCATTTGCTTAAGAAATCAGAAGCAATGTCAGATTCAGGTAAAAATTCACCGATCAAGACCTGGTCTCGTCGGTCAACTATTTTACCGCAATTCGTCGGACAAACATTTAATGTTCATAACGGTCACAAATTTATCCCTGTTTACGTAACAGAAGATATGGTTGGCCATAAGCTTGGTGAATTCGCCCCGACCCGTACCTATTACGGTCATGGCGCAGACAAAAAAGCTAGGAAGAGGTAGAAACCGTGGGTAAGAAAAAATCACCACGCCGTATTGCAGACAACGAAGCATTAGCCGTATGCAAAATGGTTCGCGTCAGTCCCCAGAAATTAAATCTGGTGGCTGGTCTCATTCGCGGCAAGAAAGTCGACAAAGCTCTTGCGGATCTTACTTTCTCAAAACGTCGTATTTCCGCTAACGTGAAAAGCGTCCTTGAATCTGCTATTGCCAATGCGGAAAATAATCACGGTCTTGATGTAGACAGTTTGATTGTTGCCGAGGCAAGCGTTGGCAAATCTTTGGTCATGAAGCGTTTTCGTCCACGGGCTCGTGGCCGGACAGGGAAAATTTTAAAACCATTCAGTCAGTTGCGGATTTTGGTCCGTGAGGTTGAGGAGCAAGCATAATGGGTCAAAAAGTTAATCCAATCGGTCTTCGCCTTGGGATCAATCGCACGTGGGATAGTCGCTGGTACGCAGATGGGGATGATTACGCAAACTTACTTCATGAAGATCTTGCCATACGTGCTTTTCTCATGGAAGAGTTAAAACAGGCAAGTATCAGCCGTGTCGTGATTGAGCGTCCGGCTAAAAAAGCCCGCGTAACAATCTATTCCGCACGTCCTGGCGTTATTATCGGCAAAAAAGGCGCGGATATCGAAAAGCTGCGCAAAGCTATTTCAGGGATGACTGTCGCCCTTGATGTGAGCCTTAATATTGTTGAAATACGCAAGCCGGAAATTGATGCCCAGTTGGTTGCTGATAGTGTCAGTCAACAGCTGGAACGCCGTGTTGCCTTCCGCCGTGCCATGAAACGGGTTATGCAGAGCGCGATGCGCCTTGGTGCCCTTGGTATCCGGATCAATACCGCTGGCCGTCTTGGCGGCGCTGAGATCGCGCGTACCGAATGGTACCGCGAGGGTCGCGTGCCGCTCCATACGCTTCGTTCCGATATTGACTATGCCGAAAGCCGCGCCAAGACACCTTATGGTATCATCGGCGTTAAGGTATGGATTTTTAAGGGCGAAATCATGGAACATGATCCCATGGCGCGTGACAACCGTATTAATGAACAGCAGAAGAGTTCTGGCGGCAATGCTGGTGGTGGCCGGCCCCCGCGATCCCCAAGATCTCCTCGGAATGCAAGGTAGAGATTATGCTTCAACCGAAAAAAACAAAATTCCGCAAGGCGCATAAAGGCCGTATTCACGGTGTTGCAAAGGGTGGCACGTCGCTTACTTTTGGATCCTGCGGCCTTAAGGCTTTGGAGCCGGAAAGAATAACCGCACGTCAGATCGAAGCCGCCCGCCGTGCCATGACGCGTCATATTAAACGTCAAGGTAAAGTGTGGATTCGGATTTTTCCCGATGTTCCCGTATCTAAAAAACCTGCTGAAGTTCGTATGGGTAAAGGTAAGGGGTCTGTTGAATTCTGGGCCTGTAAAGTCAAGCCTGGTCGTATTATGTTTGAAATGGATGGTGTGCCGCTTGATATCGCCCGCGAAGCTTTCGAGCGTGCGGCGGCCAAGCTGCCGATCGCCACGCGCTTTGTGACGCGCCTTGGCGATTAGATAGGCCAGAAATTAGGCCAGAAATTAGGCCAGAAATTAGGCCAGTAGTTAGGAATGAATGAGATGAAATCATCAGAAATTAAGGGTAAGTCGGCAGACGAGTTAAAAGGTCTGCTTCTTGATCTGAAAAAAGAGCAGTTCAACCTGCGTTTTCAGCGCGCGACAGCCCAACTGGAAAATACCGCTCGTGTGCGTGTGGTTCGCCGGGATATTGCCCGTGTTCGCACGCAGCTTAATCAATCAGAGAAGGTAGAAAAAAATGCCTAAACGTATTTTGCAAGGTGAAGTCGTCAGCGACAAAAATGACAAAACTATTGTCGTTCTTGTGGAACGTCGATTTAAACACCCGTTGCTTCACAAAGTATTGCGCAGTACTAAAAAATATCATGCGCATGATGAAAGTAACAAATGTAAAGTGGGCGAGATTGTTCGTATTGAAGAATGTCGTCCGATTTCCAAAAATAAGACTTGGAAAGTTGTCGAAAACGCTTAAAACAAGTGTTCTCAAATTTAGTGTAACAATGTTGGAATAAACCAATGATTCAAATGCAAACCAATCTTGACGTAGCCGATAACTCTGGTGCCCGCCGGGTTCAGTGTATCAAGGTGCTTGGGGGCTCTCATCGCAGGGTTGCCGGCGTCGGCGATACTATTGTCGTGAGCATAAAGGAAGCAATTCCGCGCGGCAAAGTAAAAAAAGGTCAGGTGCATCGTGCTGTTATCGTCCGCACAAAGAAAGATATTCAACGGTCTGATGGGACTGCCATTCGGTTTGATGGGAACGCTGCTGTTCTGATCAATAAACAGAATGAGCCGATCGGAACGCGTATCTTTGGCCCTGTGGTACGTGAACTCCGTGCATCTAACCATATGAAAATTATTTCTCTTGCACCGGAGGTACTGTAATGGCTACCGCAAAATTTAAAATTAAAAAGGGCGATGAAGTTATCGTCCTGACCGGTAAGGACAAAGGCAAGAAAGGCACAATCACAGAAATGATTACCGCCAAATCTCGTGCCGTAGTTCAGGGTATCAATATGGTTAAACGCCATACCCGCCAGACTCAAACAGAAGAAGGCGGCATTAAATCCAAGGAAGCCTCAATTCATGTTTCCAATCTGGCTTTGATTGATCCAAAATCCGGCGCTGCCACCAAAGCAGGGTTCAAAATCGAAAAAGACGGCACCAAGGTTCGTATATCCAGAGCATCAGGGGAGAAGATCTAATGTCTAAATATATCCCTCGTTTGCGCGAAGTTTATCAAAATGAAGTTCGCGATAGCCTGCAAAAAGAATTCAATTTTGTCAATGTGATGCAAATTCCCCGGTTGGAGAAAATTGTCATTAACATGGGTGTTGGTGAAGCTGTTGGCGATAGTAAGAAGGTTAAGAAAGCTGTTGAGGAAATGGCTAAAATTTCTGGCCAGAAACCTGTTACGACGCTTGCCAAAAAATCTATTGCGACGTTTAAACTTCGTGAAGAAGTGGCCATCGGCTGTAAGGTTACCCTGCGTGGTAACCGGATGTATGAATTCCTGGATCGCCTGATCCAGATTGCATTGCCGCGCGTTCGTGACTTTCGCGGTGTTCGTCCAACGAGTTTTGATGGCCGGGGCAACTATGCTCTTGGTTTGAAAGAACAGTTGGTGTTTCCTGAAATCGCCTATGATGACGTAGACGACACACGGGGCATGGACATCATCATTTGTACATCTGCCAAAACCGACGACGAAGCAAGATCGCTTCTGACAGGTTTTCAGATGCCGTTCCAGAGAACAGACCAGAAATAGAATAGGCAGGAAAATCTGATATGGCTAAAACAAGTGCTGTAGAAAAAAACATGAAACGTGAACGTTTGGTCGCAAAATATGCTGACAAGCGGGCGGCGTTGAAAAAAGCTGCGGTTGATCCTGAATTGTCACCTGAAGAACAATTCATGGCACGGCTCAAGCTCGCCAAGTTGCCGCGCAACAGTGCGCCAACACGCCTTCGTAATCGTTGTCAAGTAACCGGTCGCCCCCGTGGCTATCATCGTAAATTTAAAATGTCTCGTATCTCTCTCCGTGATTTAGCCTCTAGTGGCTATCTTCCCGGCGTTACGAAATCGAGCTGGTAAGGAGGACAGACTAATGTCA
Organism: Emcibacter sp.; assembly: GCA_021647465.1. GTDB lineage: Bacteria > Pseudomonadota > Alphaproteobacteria > Sphingomonadales > Emcibacteraceae > Paremcibacter. The sequence goes on from JAKIUQ010000008.1 coordinate 6,949, forward strand.
ATGAGTGATCCTCTAGCAGATATGCTGACACGTATACGTAATGGACAACGTGTTAATAAAGAAACTGTTAGTTCGCCTGCGTCTAACATGCGTCAACGTGTACTTGATGTGTTAGCACGCGAAGGCTTTATCCGTGGATATAACCGTAATGAAGATCAAACCGGTAAGCCGCAGATTAATATTGAGTTGAAATATCATGAAGGAAGTCCGGTCATCCGCGAGATCAAACGGATATCAAAGCCGGGTCTTCGGGTTTATTCTTCTGTGGCAGATTTGCCGCGCATCAGGAATGGCCTTGGTATTTCTATTGTTTCAACCCCTAAAGGTGTACTCTCCGATTCTGAAGCTCGCGCTCAGAATGTTGGCGGCGAGATCATCTGCACAGTATTCTAAGGATAGAAGTTATGTCTAGAATTGGTAAAAAAGCTGTTGCTGTACCTCAGGGTGTGGAAGCAAATCTTAATGGTAAGGATCTTACCATTAAGGGGCCAAAAGGCGAGCTTGCAATGACATTTGTTGCGGATGTTGATGCGAAGCTTGAAAATGGCGAAATTCTGGTTACCCCAATCGGGGATACAAAGCGTGCCCGTTCAATGTGGGGTATGCAGCGCACTTTGGCTGCGAATCTGATTGAGGGCGTTATGGAGGGATACAGTAAGACATTGCTTTTGGTTGGTGTCGGGTATCGTGCTTTCGTGAAAGGTAGCAATATCCAGCTTCAACTGGGATACAGTCATGATGTCATTTATGCGATTCCCAAAGGTGTGGACGTGAAATGCCCGGATCAGACGACCATCATCATTTCCGGTATCGACAAACAAAAAGTTGGTCAGGTCGCGGCGGAAATTCGTGAATGGCGTAAACCAGAGCCTTATAAAGGCAAGGGTGTTAAATATTCTGATGAATATGTCTTCCGTAAAGAAGGCAAGAAAAAATAATAGGTGCTCGTTATGCTTAGTGGTAAAAAGTTATTTAATCGTCGCCGGAATCGGGTACGGACTCGTATTCGCAAGGTGACAACAGGACGGCCCAGGCTTTCTGTACATCGCACGAACCAGCATATTTATGCACAGGTTATTGATGATGAGCAGGGCGTAACCGTTGCCGCAGCATCCACATTGGATGTTGATCTACGTAAAGCTCTGAAAATTGGCAGTAATGCCGATGCCGCAGGAGAAGTTGGAAAATTAATTGCAGACCGCGCCAAGAGCGCCGGTGTTGATACAGTGGTTTTTGATCGGGGTGGTTTTCTTTTCCATGGCCGGGTAAAAGCTCTTGCAGATGCCGCGCGTACCGCTGGTCTGAATTTTTAGAGCGTATGAAGGGAATATAATATGGCACGGTATGAAAAAGATAACCGTCAGCCGGAAAGTGATCTGATTGAAAAATTGGTTCATATCAATCGCGTGGCCAAAGTGGTCAAAGGTGGCCGTCGTTTTGGTTTTGCGGCATTGGTTGTTGTCGGTGACGGCAAAGGTCAAGTTGGTTTTGGCAAGGGTAAGGCACGGGAAGTTCCCGAGGCGATCCGCAAGGCGACAGAAGAAGCAAAAAAATCAATGGTGCGCATTCCGCTGCGTGAAGGCAGAACCCTGCATCATGATATCGAAGGCCGTCACGGTGCCGGTAAAGTGGTTATTCGTTCCGCGCAGGCTGGTACTGGCATTATCGCCGGTGGGCCGATGCGTGCTGTTTTCGAAGCCTTGGGCGTACAGGATGTTGTGACTAAATCACTGGGATCATCTAATCCTTACAACATGGTTCGCGGTACTTTTGATGCGCTTAAGCAACAATCTTCCCCGCGGATGATTGCCGCCAGACGGAGCAAAAAAGTTAGTGAAATCGTTGGCCGCCGGGGCGAACGTGAAGCCGCAGCCCCTGAAGTTGCTCAAGAAGTAACGGAGTAATCTAATGGCGAAAAAGAAAATGTTAAAGGTAACGCAGACCGGTAGCCCGATCCGCCGCCCTCAGGACCAACGGGCAACGCTCATTGGGCTTGGTTTAAATAAAATGAATCGCACCCGCGAATTAGAGGATACGCCATCTGTTCGTGGCATGATCCGTAAAGTTCGTCATATGGTGAAAGTTGAAGAAGTATAATCCCTCCCCATATGATAGTCATAGGGAAAAGGTGACAAGGTAAAGACCATGAAACTTAATGAAATTGCCAATAATCCAGGCGCAACGAAAAACCGCAAACGCATCGGGCGCGGTATCGGTTCAGGTACGGGTAAAACCGGTGGCCGCGGCGTAAAAGGCCAGAAATCCCGTTCAGGGGTGGCGATCAAAGGCTTTGAGGGCGGGCAAATGCCCATCTATCAACGTCTGCCTAAACGCGGCTTTAACAATATTAACCGGAAGGTTTTTGTTCCCGTTAATACTGGCGGATTGCAAGACGCCATTGATGCTAAAAAACTGGATCCCAAAAAAGCCATTACAATTGACCTGCTGCAGGAAGCAGGGCTGGTTAATGGTGTGAAAGATGGCGTTCGGTTGTTGGCAAAAGGCGCATTGAAGTCTAAAGTGAATATCGAAGTATCTGGTGCTTCTGCGGCGGCAGTGGCGGCTGTTGAAAAGGCTGGCGGAACCGTTACTGTAACAGCCGCGCCTCAGGAAGCTTCCAAATAATATTATTGGTAACAGGGATTATACGAGATGGCATCAGCAGCTGAACAACTTGCAGCAAATCTGAACTTCGGCGCCTTTTCCAAGGCCACTGAGCTGAAGAAGCGTATCTGGTTTACCCTGTTTGCCCTTATCGCCTACAGGCTTGGGACATATGTCCCGCTGCCGGGGATTAATCCTGTTGAACTCGCGCGTATGTTCGAGGCCAATCAACAGGGTATTCTGGGCATGCTTGATCTGTTTAATGGCGGTGCCATTTCGCGGATGAGCGTCTTTGCCTTGGGCATTATGCCCTATATTTCGGCCTCTATTATCATGCAGTTGATGACGTCTATTTCGCCGACCATAGGTCAGCTGAAAAAAGAAGGTGAGGCAGGCCGCCAGAAAATCAATCAATATACCCGTTACGGTACGGTTCTTCTGACAATCGTACAGGGCTATGCTATTGCGACCAGCCTGCAGTCAGGCGGCATTGCCCTTGATGGCGGCGGGATGTTCTTCATCGCGACCACCGTGATTACGCTTGTCGGCGGCACGCTTTTGCTTATGTGGATGGGGGAACAGATTACGGCGCGCGGTGTGGGCAACGGCATATCATTGATCATTTTCTCTGGTATTGTTGCGGAATTACCATCTGCTATCGTTGGTACTCTGGAATTAAGTTCCAAAGGCCAGCTGGGCGGGCCATTGGTGATCGTTGGTTTGATCGTTATGGTCGTTGTTGTGATTGCGTTCATCGTCTTTATGGAGCGCGCGCAGCGCCAACTGTTGATCCAATATCCCAAGCGTCAAACGGCGACGGGCGCGTCAAAGGGCGAGCAGTCCCATATGCCGCTTAAATTGAATACAGCCGGCGTTATTCCGCCAATTTTCGCATCGTCCCTGCTTCTTATGCCGATGACTGTCGCGGGATTTGCCGCAGACGGCGGGCCGGAATGGATGACGACTGTCACCACATTGCTTGGGCCCGGACAGCCGCTCTATATGGCTTTTTATGCGGCGGGTATTATCTTTTTCTGTTTCTTCTACACGGCTATTCAATTCAACCCTGAAGAGACAGCGGACAACCTCAAGAAATACGGCGGGTTTATTCCGGGTATTCGTCCGGGTAAAAATACGGCGAATTATCTGGATTTTGTTTTAACGCGGCTGACGACCGTCGGGGCTCTTTATCTGACGCTTGTATGTTTGCTGCCGGAAGTTCTACGGGCTAAATATGCCATACCATTTTATTTTGGCGGGACATCTCTTTTGATCGTGGTCAGCGTGACCATGGACACGGTTGCGCAAATTCACAGCCATTTGATGGCCCACCAATATGAAGGGCTATTGAAAAAATCCAAAATCAGAGGCAAGGGAAGGAAGCGTAGATGATTATCGTTTTACTTGGCCCTCCCGGCGCGGGCAAGGGTACGCAGGCTCAGCGTATTATGGATAGCAAAGGCTTGGTTCAGCTTTCGACGGGCGACATGTTGCGTGCGGCAAAGGCGGCTGGAACCGAGGTTGGCAAAAAAGCCAAAGAATTTATGGATGCCGGTAAACTGGTCACCGATGAAATTGTCATCGGTATTATTGCGGACCGCATAGAAGAGGATGATTGCAAACAGGGTTTCCTGCTTGATGGTTTTCCGCGTACCGTTGCCCAGGCTGAAGCGCTGGATGAACTGCTAAAGAATAAAGGCCTTCAGGTCGATGTTGTTATCGAAATGAAGGTGGATGACGAATCTCTTGTTGACCGGATTACAGGCCGCTATACATGTGCGAAATGTAATCAGGGTTACCATGACACGAACCTAAAACCACAAATAGCTGGCGTGTGTGACAGCTGTGGTTCTACGAATTTCAACCGCCGTTCTGATGACAACCGTGAAACGGTTATCGAAAGACTGGCAACATATCACGCACAAACGGCCCCTTTACTGCCCTTTTATGAGCAAAAGGGGGTTTTGAGAACTGTTGATGGAATGGCTGACATTGATGATGTCAGCGTTCAAATAAATGATGTATTAAACCAGCTGTAAATCCTGAAGACAAAAACTTTCAAAAAGTTTCGTCTCTATGGTTGACTGAAGGTTTTTAATACATATAATCGCGCAACTTCACGGTTTACCTTTACGGGTAAGCGGGCGAAGTTGCTGTTTAATGAATTTTTAGATCGGGAGAAACGATCGTGGCGCGTATATCTGGCGTGAATATACCCACTGGAAAGAGGGTGGTAATTGCTTTGACCTATATCCATGGGATTGGTCCTGCAATATCGAAACAAATTTGTGATACGGTTGGTATCAAACCTGAAACCCGGGTTAACCAGCTAAGTGATTCGGAAGTTATCAAAATCCGTGAAACAATCGATAGTGATTGTATGGTGGAGGGGGATCTGCGCCGGGACACGGCGGTTAATATCAAACGTCTGATGGACCTTGGATCTTATCGTGGCCTGCGCCATCGTAAGAAGCTTCCGGTTCGTGGTCAACGCACAAGCACCAATGCGCGTACCCGTAAGGGTAAGGCCGTTGCTATCGCCGGTAAGAAGAAATAAGGTACTGAAATGGCTGAAGAGAAACGCGTAAAGCGCAAAGAACGTAAGAATATCACCAATGGCGTCTGCCATGTGAATTCTACATTTAATAATACCATTATTACGATAACCGATGCTCAGGGAAATGCTATCGCCTGGTCAACATCCGGTGTTATGGGGTTTAAAGGTTCCCGCAAATCTACGCCCTATGCGGCACAGATGGCGGCCGAAGATGCCGGTAAAAAAGCTCAGGAACACGGGATGAAAACATTGGAAGTTCAGGTTAAGGGACCCGGTTCAGGCCGGGAATCCGCGCTTCGGGCTTTGCAGGCGCTCGGGTTTACAATTACGACCATACGCGATGTGACAGCAATTCCGCATAATGGGTGCCGGCCGCCGAAACGGCGCAGAGTATAATAAATTGAATTTCCCCTGCTGCTATCATGGATAACAGCAGGGTTTTATGGTGTTTGCCGGATGACATAAAATGTCAGGTAAATTGAAACCAGTAACTTACGAGGATTTAAACCGTGATCCAGAAGAATTGGCAGGAATTAATAAAGCCGTCTAAACTTGAAGTTAAACAAGTTGGAGAAGAGCGTAGAAAAGTAACGATTGTTGCGGAGCCGCTGGAACGTGGTTATGGCATGACTTTGGGCAATTCATTGCGCCGGGTGTTATTGTCATCCCTTCAGGGCGCCGCTGTGACATCTATTCATATCGACAATGTTTTGCATGAATTTTCTTCTATTCCGGGCGTACGTGAAGATGTCACTGACGTTATCCTGAATATCAAGAAGGTTGCCGTTGAGATGGAAGGCGTTGACGAGAAGCGCCTGTCGCTTCAAGCCACGGGGCCGGGCGAGGTGACAGCCGGTCAAATCAGCGAAGTTGCTGATGTCACCATTCATAATCCCGATCTTGTGATCTGTACGTTGGATGATGGCGCGGAGCTGCGCATGGAATTGACGGTTGAAACAGGCAAGGGCTATGTGGCGGCGGTGAATAACCGCCCGGATGATGCGCCGATTGGTCTCATTCCCGTTGACAGTTTATTCAGTCCGGTCAGCAAGGTCAGCTACCGGGTTGAAAATACCCGTGAAGGTCAAATTCTGGATTATGACAAGTTGATTATGACCATTGAAACCAATGGTACAATAACACCTGAAGATGCCTTGGCTTATTCTTCGCGTATTTTGCAAGACCAGCTTCAAACGTTCATTAACTTTGATGAGCCGGAAGATGTGGCTGCTGAGCAAGAATCAAATGAGCCGGACTTCAACCGTAACCTTTTACGGCGTGTTGATGAATTGGAATTGTCTGTTCGTTCAGCAAACTGCCTGAAGAACGACAATATCGTTTATATTGGTGATCTTGTGCGTAAGACAGAAGCAGAAATGCTTCGCACACCAAACTTTGGCCGCAAATCACTGAATGAGATTAAAGAAGTTCTTTCTACCATGGGCTTGCGCCTTGGGATGGATAATCCGGGGTGGCCGCCAGAAAATATTGACGAGCTGGTCAAGAAAATGGAACAAGAATTTTAATTTTGGATTTTTAATTGGGTAGGGTCCCCTAAGTGGATACCCCCTCAAGGAGTAAGAGATATGCGCCATCGTAGAGCTGGGCGTAAGCTGAATAAAACAAGTTCACATCGTAAAGCGATGTTTGCAAATATGGCCCATGCGCTTTTAAAGCATGAGCAAATCGTAACAACTTTGCCCAAAGCCAAAGAACTGCGCCCGATTGTTGAGCGTTTGATCACTTTGGGTAAGCGCGGATCGTTACATGCCCGCCGTCAGGCCGCGTCCAAACTTCCCGTCATCGCTAAAGATACCTTTCGTGATGGTAAGGAAACAGATGTATTGAGCAAGTTATTTGATGTTCTGGCCGAACGCTATAAAGAACGTTCAGGCGGTTATATCCGTATCTTGAAAGCCGGTTTCCGCCATGGTGATTCAGCGCCGGTTGCCGTGATTGAGCTGGTCGACCGGGACGAGAGTGCCAAAGGCCAGACCAGTGGCCCGGAAATTGAATTTGTTGCGGAAGAAACCGAAGCGGCTTAAGATTACCGCATATTAAAGTAATTTAAAAAAACAGCTCGGTCGGGCTGTTTTTTTTGGTTAATGCTTGCGATATATATCGCAGTTCATATAATAATGTGACTTTACCTTAAATATAAAAAGCAAGGATTTATCGGATGGCTCTTAAACCAGGTGTCGTGAGCGGCGAAGACTATATAACACTTGTTAATGCCTGCAAAGACGGTGGTTATGCGCTGGCGGCGGTGAATTGTGTCGGAACCAACAGTGTCAATGCTGTTATGGAAGCCGCCGCAAAAAACAAGAGCGATATTATCATCCAGTTTTCCAATGGCGGGGCACAGTTTTATGCCGGTCAGGGCATGGAAGACAGCTTTCAGGCAAAAGTCCTCGGGGCGGTATCCGCGGCCCGGCATGTCCATCTTTTGGCCGAGCATTATGGTATTTGTGTGGTTTTGCATACGGATCATGCCAACCGCAAACTGGTGCCTTGGGTTGATGCCCTCATTGATCATTCCGAAGCGCATTATAAAGCCCATGGCCGTCCGTTATATACGTCACATATGCTTGATCTGTCAGAAGAGGATATTGACGATAACCTGGGCGAATGTGCGCGGGTCCTTGCCCGTATGGCAAAATTGGATATGAGCCTTGAAATCGAACTGGGGATCACCGGCGGCGAGGAAGACGGGGTCGGGCATGATATTGACGAGAATGCGGACAGCTCCCACCTGTATACCCAGCCCGAAGATGTTCTGAAGGCTTATGAGCTGTTAACGCCGATTGGTCATTTTTCCGTTGCGGCTTCCTTTGGCAATGTTCATGGGGTCTATAAACCCGGCAATGTGCAGTTAAGACCTGAAATTCTGCGGAACAGTCAGGCATTGGTACGGGAAAGTCACAACACAGCGGAAAATCCGTTGAATCTGGTTTTCCACGGCGGCTCCGGCTCTGAAAAAGCCAAGATTTCCGAGGCACTGACTTACGGTGTATTCAAAATGAATATTGATACGGATACGCAATTTGCCTTTTCAAATGCTATTGGCAAATATGTGGATGATAATGCCAAGGCCTTTAAATATCAAATCGATCCTGAGAATGGAACGCCTTATAAAAAGCAATATGACCCGCGCAAATGTCTGCGCGCTGCCGAGCAAGGTTTTGTAACACGCCTTGATGAGGCGATTGCGGATCTGGGGTCTACAGGTAAGTCTCTTGCACGGTAAGGGGCGGGCACGATAAGCCGCAGTTTTTGAAGATGTAAGCTATTATATATTTTGGGTTAAATTCAGGCGTTCCATCGTTTGCGCGGCAAAACCGTCTCCGGCTTTTTGATAAAAGTTATAGATCACATCAATGCCGGCGTCCTTTAGCTGTTCCCGTTCATCCTCATATCGAATTATGCCGGCGGTTTTTCCGGTATAGCCTGCTTGCTTTAATTGATTTATCACTTCCACAATGTCAACGTAATTTGGGATGGCGAACATGATCAGGCTGATAGGTTTGAGATCGATATGCCCCCAGAAGTCGGGGTCTTCCGCATCGGCAATGATGACATTTCGGCCTTTTGATATATGTTCTTCTACTCTTTCCTGATCGGTTTCTATGCCGACGACCGTCAGGGGCAGTTTCTCTTGCAGGGTATCATAAGTCCCGGCCCCCACACGCCCCATGCCAATGACAAGAACCTCAGCGCCTTCAGGCTTGGAAAACTGGTCCTCTGGCAGGCGATCAGGATGGTCGAATTTTTTTAAATAATCCCCCCACAGGGCATATAAGGCATGGCCCCTGGCATTCAGGATACTTGAAAAAACAAATGACATGGATACCGCCAGCGCCATTATGACCAGCCATTCTTTATCCATTAAACCATGAAGAACACTGGCGGAAAAGACAATAAGGCCAAATTCACTATAATTGCTGAGGCTTAAAGCGGTTAAAAATGCGCTGCGGCTGCGCAGCTTTAACCGGGTCAACCAGATGAAAAACAGACCGGCTTTGATGGGCAGGGCCGCCGTCATGACCAATGCAATGCCAAGCATATCGACCGTAGGTATTGCGGTGAAGCCGATTGAAAGGAAAAAGCCGATCAGGAAAATATCCTTAAAATTCATCAATGATTTTGCCAGTTCCGTTGACTTGTTGTCGCCGCTTAAAATCATGGCAATGACCAAGGCACCGAGATGGGCTTTCAAGCCAACCAATTCAAATAATTCCCCGCTTGCGAAAGCCAGAAAAAACCCCGCTAATGGCAACAGTTCACCATGCCCGCAGCGCCGAAGCAGCTTGAGCAACAAGGGCCTTAACAAGGGCAAGGCAAATAGCGCCAAAGCCCACCATGACGGCGATTTATCGGTGGCAAGGGTGACGAATATCACGGCAGCGATATCCTGAATGATCAGAATGCCAATAGCCACCTGACCATGACGAGAGCGTAATTCACCTTTTTCTTCCAGTATCTTAACCACGCAAACCGTGCTGCTGAAGCTTACCGCAAAGCCGATCATCGCGGCTGATGCCCAATCCATTCCCATGAAATAGGTAAAGCCGAGAAGGCCGAAAATCAGGCTGTTTACAGCGGTTATTAAGATGATAACGCCCATATGGCCCGTTGCGCCGGCCCATATTTCCGTCTTTAATAAGCTTTTGACATTAAGTTTCAGGCCAATGGTGAAGAGCAGCAGGGTAATACCAATGTCCGACAATGTTGCAAGCGTTGCATCCGGCGTTACGCCAAGCGCGTGCAGGCCAAATCCCGCCATCAGGTAACCCACCAATGGGGGAAGTCCTATTCTTGTAACGGCAAAGCCGCAAGTAAATGCGACGCCCACCCATATGAAATCCATTCTTATCACCCTTTGGATCTTTTTTTGCGGCCCTCAAATGAAAGACCAACCCTGTGAATGCTATTAAGCAGGATAAGCCCGTCAATGCAAGTCTTTACCCTTGATGGCTATGTTTATTCTTGATCATATCTGAAACAGCGGCGGCAAGAATATCATCAATAGGGATATCATTGGATTTATGGGGAATGCTGTTGCTGGTCACTATATGCTGCGCACCCGCAGATATCAGCCGGTCATAGGCATCATCTGCAAAGATACCATGAACGCCGATACAGGTTGGCGGCTTCATATTGAGCGCCTTTAAGTGAGCCACCGTTTCGATCATGGTATGAGCCGTTGAAATAATATCATCGATCAAAACCGGCGTATGATCATGATAGGTTGCCACATCCGGTAAAGAGACAGCCACATCCCTGTCGCCGCGCCGGACTTTGTTCAGGACCATAAAGGGCGCGCCGGCTTTGTTTGCCGCATCGGATACCCATTGGCTGCTTTCGGCGTCGGGGCCGATTAATACGGGCCGCGCTATGTTGGATTTGATCCAGTCCGCAATATGGTCGCTGGCGTGAAGGGCTGCGGCAGGAATAGTATAAATTTCACTTAGTTTCTTATGTCGGTGAAGATGAGGATCAATGGTGACCAGCCAATCAACTATTTGTGACAGGAGACCGGAAAATATATCTGCGGTGATGGCCTCGCCGTCATGAAACCGTTTGTCTTGGCGCATATAACCAAGGTAGGGCGCGACCAGACCGACGGATTTTGCCCCCATTTCCCTTGCAACCTGCGCAAAAAACATCAAGCCCATGATTTTATGATCCGGATTGTCAAGGCCGCAAGTGATGATTACCTGCTGGCCCTCGACGGGACTATTCAACCTGACATATGTTTCCCCATCTGGAAAATTCCGAATCTCCATCTTGCCGCGCGTTATGTGTAAATCAGAGGCAATATGATTTGTGATATTTTCAAAGCCCGGGAAAGAAAAAATTATAGACATAGTCAATCTTCCTTGATTTGAATGATATGATTTCCTTCGGCAAGGAAATTTAAGCTATAGGTCAATTCACCGGGTGAGTTCGTATGAATGCTATAAACCGGCGCGCCCTTGTCAATTTTCTGACCCACATGAATATACAGGTCAACGCCGGCCGCTTTTGTATATGGTGCGCCGGCCAGCTTGGCTATTTTGGCAATTTTACGGTTATCTATGGATTGGATAGTTCCGCTATGGGGGGCATGGATGATATGTTTATATTGTGCCTGTGGAATTTCTCTCATACCGCCTTGTGCGGCGCAGATGGCTTGAAATTTTTGCCATGCGCGGCCATTATCAAGAATTTTTCGGGCTATGGCCATGCCCTGTCCTTCGGTGACATCAGGTGAAAATTCAAGAATATGTCCCGCCAATAATATGGCCCGTTCCTTTAAGTCCAGCGGCGCTGCGCTATCCCCGCTCAACACGGCGACAATGTCTCGCGCTTCAAGGGCCGGCCCTATGCCGCGCCCAACGGGGGCCGTGCCATCGCTTATGCAGGTTTTGATAGAAATATCCAGCTCTTTCCCTACTGTAACCAGATAATTTTCTAATATTTGAGCGGCGGAAATATCACGGACTTTTGCCGTCGGGCCGACGGGAATATCAATCAATATATGGTTAGAGCCCGCGGATATTTTTTTGGAAATTACCGAGGCAACAAGCTGGCCCTCACTATCAAGGTCAAGGGCTTTTTCCACCTGAATCAAAAGATCATCGGCAGGACTAAGGTCAACTGATCCCCCCCAGACGATGCAGCCATTTTCCTGTTCAACGACCCTGCGCATTGATTTGATATTTAATTCTACGGGGGCGAGAACCTCCATGGTATCTGCCGTGCCCGCGGGAGACGTGATCGCCCGTGAAGAGGTCTTTGGTATGATCAGACCAAAGGCCGCGACAATGGACACAACGATGGGCGTCGTTCTGTTGCCGGGCAAACCGCCGACACAATGTTTGTCTACAACAAGGCCCGTTCCCCAAGTGATCCGGTTGCCAACATTGACCATGGCACGGGTCAGGTTGACGATTTCTTCCATATCCATACGCCCACCCGCACAGGCGCTAAGAAATGCGGCAATGTGAATATCGGCATAAAGTCCGGCAGATATATCCTCGACGATCATTTTGATGTTTTCTGCGGATAAGCGGTTGCCGTAAATTTTCGATCTGACATGGCTCATGGATAGAATGGGACGTGCATGGGAAACACTGATCAAGTCTTTTTCATTGGCCCCTATCAGTTTCCAGGCATATTCAGACAGGCCCGCATGGTCTTTTTCCAATATCTCCGAGCTGATGGTATTTAACGTCGCAATGACAAACCTGTCCCCAAGTGTTACCCGAACGCGGGCATGGGCGGTTAATCCCTCAGACCGGCAAACATGACAATCTTCCCGCATATAGATCACGGCTTCTTTATAGCTGTCGATGCCAAGTCTGGTTAGATATAATTTATCATGCTGGGGGGGCATCACAGTTCCTCTTGATCTTGAAATTTGGGGATGATAACGGCCCAGTTAAATTTTTCCTCGATTTTTTCTTTCAGGGACTTTGAGGCTTCGACCTCGCCGTGGGTTATGAATATTTTCTTTGGGGCGCTTTTGAGATGCCCGAGCCAATTCAGGATTTCCTGATAGTCCGCATGGGCAGATGTATTGGTCATATATTCAATGCGCGCGCGAACCGGCCACATTTGGCCATGAATCTTGATTTCCTTTTCACCCCTGATAATCCGGTCGCCCCGCGTACCGCTCGCCTGAAAACCTGTGAAGAGAATAGTATTTTTGTGATCGCCAATATAGCGTTTTAAATGATGTAAAACCCGTCCGCCCGTTGCCATACCACTGGCCGATATGATAACAGAAGGCATCTCCTGCTTGTCCAGCTCCTTAGATTCCATAACAGTTTTGGTATAGGTTGCCTCATTGCAGATTTGTGCCCATTCATCTGCTGAAAGTCGATGGTCTTTCTGGTGCCGGCTTAATAAATTAGTGGCATTGATCGCCATAGGGCTATCTAGAAATATGGGGATATCAGGTATTCTCTCTTCGCGCTTCAGTTGGTGAATATAATAAAGCAGGCTTTGAGTGCGGCCAACCGCAAAGGCGGGAATGACTATTGTTCCGCCTTTGGCCGCGGTGCTTGTAATGATTTCCCCGATCATTGCCATGGGATCTGTCTGGTCATGCAGCCTGTCACCGTACGTCGATTCAACCACCAGATAATCCGCATGGTCGATATATTCGGGCTTTACCATAACCGGATCATTGGGCCGTCCCAAATCTCCGGAAAAGACAATGGTTTTCTCGCCGTTATCTATTTGAACGAATGAGGCGCCCAGAATATGTCCGGCCCGCCTTAGTTTGACCCTGAATTTTTCACCTATATTAAAAGGCTTGTCAAAAGCCATGGGATGAAAATAGGTCAGCGCATCTCTGGCATCTTTTTGGCCATAGAGCGGTTTTGCAGGATTGTGGCGGCTATAACCATATTTATTGGCCCGCCGGGCATCTTCTTCTTGAAGGTAACCACTGTCAGGCAACAGGATCGCGCAAAGGTCTCTTGTCGCGGGACTGCAATAAATCTTGCCGCGAAATCCTTGTTTCACCAATAGTGGAATATAACCGCTGTGATCAATATGGGCGTGGGTTAAGATAATCGCATCCAGACCTGCCGGATCAAGCGGCAGCTTGGCCCAATTGCGCAACCTCAATTGTTTTTGACCCTGAAACAGGCCGCAATCAATCAATATTTTTTGCGCGCCTTCTTCCAGTAAATATTTTGACCCGGTTACGGTTTCCGTGGCCCCCAGAAAACTTATTTTCATGTTTATTCCTTGCGTGAATTTACTTGCGGTCAAAACTGGTGAATAATGCTTGCGGAAGCTTATCACAAAGAAAAACGGGCAACTTGTCAAGGGGCCTCTAACGAAATATACATAATAGTTTTGATTAGTTTAATCAGGGAGTGAAAGTGCAATTGGCTGTTGATTTTAAAAAATTCCATAAAATAGAGACCCACCGCGAGGTTTTGTATAAATTTCTACTTCTCCTTGGCCTGCTCACGTTATATTTCTGTTATTTGAGCTATGAATACGGGTTGTTGACAGGGGGGATTGTTGCCGCGCTGACATGGAGCTTTTTTGTATTATGCACGCCCGTTGCGGATGCCGGATTTCTCTTGGATTTTCCCATTCGCCTGATATTTGGTGTCCGTATGCTCTATAGCGAAATTCTGGTCTGGACGATGGCGATCAGTCTGAATGGCTTCGCGCTGATTTATAGTGCGCAGTCCTATGACAAAACTATTCTTACCACTCTTCTCAAGAAAATAATCATGACCCCGTATCCTTATTGGAGCATCATTATTCTGAGCGGCCTTGGTACTTTCCTGTCCATTCATTTTGGAGATGAAATGCTTGATGTTTTCCGGCATCGGGACCGGGTAAAATATCATCAATATGGATTTATTTTTAAAGTGATCGGTTTGATCAGCTTATTTGTTCTGATATTTCTGGCCTATTTTTTCCTGCTGGATAGTTTGCAAATTCAAGGTATCGTTTTTTCATGAGACCGGGTAGCTGAAATTACATTTGGCTTCGGGTTGTTCCTCTGCGCAATAGCGCGTGAAGGCTGGCAGCCAGATATCATCAAATACCGAGGCCGGGCGGTGATCATTCACCTGTATTTTGCGCGACAAGTAACGCTTCCGCGCCGTATCGGGGGTTATGGGTAAAAATATTTTAACATCCAGGGATGCCATCAGGCAGTCCTTGAACAGAAACACCCCTTCGATGAGGGTAACGTCGTGGCTTTTTCGCGTAGAGGCGATGGCCTTTATAATGTCGTCATAATGAAGGCTGTTTTCATAATAGAGATCAAGTATCTGCGCCGTCAAAGCGTTGTTTTGATGCGCGGTATAGACTAATTTCTGGATATCAAGATTATTATAATCATCAATATGCAGCAACGCGCAGTTAACGCCAATGCGTGTTAAACCATCATATAGCTTTTTGGCAAAACTCGTCTTGCCGGCGCAGTCCAGTCCGTTAACGGCGATGACGGTGGGGCTGGCCTGCAGGAAAGGCTCTATATCTGAAATAATATCATAAATTGGCCATCACTCCACAGCCGTAACCCCGCCGACCATTACAAAACTTGGGCTAAGAAGCGTGCTTATATCGGTCAAGGGATTGCCTTTGGCAGCAATGATATCTGCGGCTTTTCCAGCAGCCAGTGTTCCGATCGTACCGGCAAGCCCCATAAGATCAGCGGCATTGACTGTGGCCGAGATCAACACATCCTTTTCGGACATTCCCGCCTTCACCATCAGCACGAGTTCCCGTCCATTAACCCCGTGGACGCTGACCCCGCTGTCGGTACCAAAGGCAATTTTGACGCCCGCGTTATAAGCAGAATATAATGCCTTGGCCATCACAGGCCCGACAAGCTTGGCTTTTGCCTCAACCTCCGGGATGAAAAACCCCGGTTTATTTGTGGCAATATCCACGACTGTGGCACCTGCGAGCAGGGTTGGCACCAAATAGGCGCCGGTTTTTTTGAATAATTTAATGCTGCCCTTATCAAGGAATGAGCCATGCTCAATAGAATCAACCCCGGCCCTGAGGGCGGCGTCAATACCGCCTTTACCGTGGGCATGAGCGGCGACTTTGCGGCCCATGGCATGGGCAGCCTGCACGATGGCGTTCTGTTCTTCATCGGTGAATTGTTGGCCGGTGCCTGTGGCAATTTGGCTCAATACGCCGCCCGTGGCCACATATTTGATCATATCCGCGCCGTATTTAATCTGGTTTCTGACGGCGCGGCGGCAATCATCGGCGCCGTTACAAATGCCGCTATGGGGCGTGCCAAATACATCAGGACGGAACCCATTATGGTCGCCGTGACCGCCAAGGGGGGAAATTGTCAAGCCGCCTGCAACAATCCGCGGGCCTAGTATCTGACCCTTTTTGATGCTGTTGCGCAGGGCAAAAACGGCTTCTCGCGGGCCGCCGACATTACGGATTGTGGTAAAACCGGCATTAAGGATTCTTCGGGCATAAACTGAACCTGCCAATGCATATTCGGATGATGTTCTGGTGACGGCAATTTCCCGGCTGTGGGCTTCTCTTTCCCCGGTCACATGGGTATGGCTGTCAATCATGCCGGCCATGACAAACTGGTCTTTTAAATCAATGACCGTTATATTGACGCCGCCCGCAACTTCTGAGGGAGCGATATAGCCTTTTCGAATATCAAGAATTTTGCCATTTTTCACCACAATGCTTTGCTGTGATGTTGGCGCATTTCGCGCATCGGCGAGCAAAGTCCCCGCATGAATGATCGACCATGTATCTTTTTTTTCGGCCAGCGCGGTGACTGAAAAGGCCCCAAAATTAATACCTGAGACGATCGCTATCAAGAAGAGTTTCCGTAACAATTTATTTCTCCCATATTTAAAGAATTCGAATGAAGTCTATCTATATTACGGGGAATGCACCAGAAAAAATATGTAAAAAGATTTTAAAGGCGGCCTTCGTCTACATAGACAATGGCCTTGCCGTAAGCGGTCGAATCATCCACATCGAGCCACAGGCGGCCTTCGATATCAAATGTGCGGGCCTTGTCCCAGCTGCCAAGGACATTCATGGCCCCGCTGATGCTTTCGTCGCCCTCGCGGGTGCTTTGTTCCAATGCGTCAAACATGGCATCCGTACAATAAAAGATTCCCGTGTCAAAGGCGTTATAATCTTTGATCACCTTGCCAATATTTTCAATGCGCAAGCGGGTGCAATTAACCCGCGTGACATCATCAAGGTCAACCACCGGATTTTCAATATTATAATCAACACAAAGGGTCACCGTGCCGTCTTCGTGATCATGCGCCAACAGTGATTTGATAATTTCCGGATCAAACAGATGGTCACACATGGTCAGGATGAAGGGGCCTTTGATGACATCTTTGGCTTTCAAAACGGAAACGCCGTTCGGGCGTTCCCAATTTTCATTAATGATATGGGTGATGGAAATATTATCCCGTTCTGCCAGCATATCCAGAAAGGCCCGAAGTTTGGTTCCCCGGTACCCACTGGTGATAAAAAACTCATCGACCCCCCCCGCCAGAAGATTCTTTATCACCCGTTCAATAATCGGCACGCCATTAAGCTCGATCAGGGGTTTTATTTCCCCTTTTTCACGCATCCTGGTGCCTTGACCGGCAGCGGCAATCAAACATTTCATAGGATAATACCTTTTTAAGTTGATTATTCGGCAGCGTTAAGGGCGTTAACCCGGCTGGCGATAAACTCTTCCGTCATATCATAGGCTTGATCATCGGTATATTGTACTGGCGGATGTTTGCAGAAATAGGCAGATGCCCCGTGCAATATGCCGCCTTCGCCGTTTAAGAGTGCCAGTTTACAACAACGGATCATGTCAATGGCCACGCCGGCAGAATTGGGCGAGTCTTCCACGCTCAGGCGCAGTTCAATATTCATGGGAACGCCGCCGAAAAGATCGCCTTCCATGCGCAGGAAGCAAAGTTTATTGTCATTTTGCCAAGGAATATAATCCGATGGGCCGATGTGGATGTTATCTTCTGACAAACGTTTGCCCGCCACGGATTGAACGGCTTCTGTTTTGGATATTTTCTTGGATTCCAGGCGATCCTGATTTTTCATATTCAAGAAATCAGTATTGCCGCCCGTATTTAATTGATAAGTCCGCTCAAGGACAACGCCGCGTTTGGCGAACAGGTCAGTCAAGGTGCGGTGCGTGATGGTCGCGCCAAGCTGCGCTTTAATATCATCACCAACGATGGGAAGATTACGCGCTTTGAATTTTTCAGCCCATTCCGGGTTGGAGGCAATGAAGACGGGCATATTATTAATGAAAGCCACGCCGGCTTCCAAAGCACATTCCGCGTAAAATTTTGCGGCTTCTTCTGAACCAACAGGCATATAATTGGTCAGAATTTCTGCGCCGCTTTCTTTTAATTCGCGAACGACCTCTTCTTTGGTTGCAGAAGGTATGTCGGCCACCAGAAAAGTGCGGTCATCATCATAATTGGCCATATGATCAGAGACACCGTCAAGAACATTACCCATTTTAACAATGGTGCCGCTTTTGGGCAGGTCACCATGAAATACAGCTGTGCAATTTGGCTTTTCAAAGATGGCTTCGTTAACATCTTTGCCAACTTTGCGTTTATCAACATCAAAAGCCGCAACGACTTCGATATCGCTCGGGCGGTAGCCCCCAACTTCCCAATGCATCAGGCCAGGAACCTGCTTGGTATCTCCAACGCGTTCCGGTGTATAGAAATAAAGACCTTGAATGAGGGAACTGGCACAGTTTCCGATACCGGCGATTGCTATTTTGATTTTTGACATAATTAATAACCTTATTTTCTGTTTTACGTGGCTCGAACCAAACACATAAAGACGCCAAGCTATAGCTTTGCGTCCAATAATTTCATATTTATGACACACATATATCATAAAAATATAACAGGACAAGCGTTTAACAGTTACATGAACCCGCAGCGCACTCTTATATGAGGGGCGTATATTTTTCTATTATGGCCAAAATATGGTTGTTTTCTGGGTTATGTTTACTTTGACCCGCGCTATTTTTACCTTGGAGTGACAAGGGTTTTGCGTTATAGCTCTTGCCAATAACCGATATAAACGGAGAGTTTCGGCATGAATGCCCTATTAAATACCCCAATCAAGAAAATCGTAAAACCCGCAATATCAGTGATTTTATCAGTGATATTTGCCCTATTCATTTCGGCTTGCTCTGATAAAGAGCAGGAAAACCAAGTTAAGGAACAAGACGTGTCATCAGAAAATGAAATCCATACCACCGAGAGTGGTCTTAAATATGAAATCCTGACCGCCGGCAGTGGCGCGAGCCCGACGGCTGACGATAGCGTTACCGTGCATTATGAAGGGACATTAATGGATGGCACCAAATTTGACAGCTCCTACGACAGGGGAGAGACGATAACTTTTCCGTTGAACAGGGTGATCAAAGGCTGGACCGAAGGCGTTCAATTGATGAAAGAAGGCGCGAAATATAAATTTACCATTCCGTCCGAGCTTGCTTATGGTGAGCAGGGCGGTGGGTCCATTCCGCCGAATTCCGACCTGATCTTTATCGTTGAACTTTTCAAAGTTGAAGTCGATGAAGGCAAAGAGTTTCTGAAGCAAAACCTGCAAAAAAGCGGCATTAAAGTTACCGATAGCGGCCTTCAATATAAGGTTCTCCTGGAAGGGACCGGCAAAAGCCCGGGCGCGACAGACCGGGTGACCGTTCATTATGAAGGCACTTTGATCGACGGCACCAAGTTCGATAGTTCTTACGACCGGGGCGAGCCCATCGATTTTGGTTTGAATCAGGTTATTCGCGGCTGGACAGAGGGATTGCAGTTGATGAAAGAAGGCGCAAAATATAAATTATTCATCCCGTCTGATCTTGCATACGGCCCGCAAGGCTCACCCGGAGCCATCCCCCCCAATGCGGCGCTTATTTTCACCGTCGAGCTTATTCGGGTTAATTAAATATCATGCGGCCCTTACTTGTTATAGCAGCCTTATGCGGCTTTTTTGCTGTGCTGTTTGGCGCTTTAGGGTCGCATTTTTTATCCGGATTTATGACGGAAAAAGGGCCGGCGCAATTTAAAACGGCCAATATATATCATCTGATCCATAGTCTGGCTTTATTTGGCTGTGCCTTACTCTATCCTCTGGTTGAGAAATCACCGAAGGCTGCCGGTTATTTAAAATTGTCCGCGACCGGATTTGTCGCGGGCATTTTTTTGTTTAGCGGCACGTTATATTATGTGGCCATTTTACCTGCAGGGCCGTTCCATTACCTGATTCCGCTTGGCGGATTATTCTATATGACAGGCTGGTTGATGCTCGGCGGCTGCGCTTTCTTTCAAAAGCCCAAATAACATTTATAGCTGTGTCAGCATATGATCGGCGCTGGAGACATGAAATTCGCCCGGGCCTTCCACATTCAGGGTCGTTACCACACCATCTTCGACAATCATGGAAAACCGCTGTCCGCGCAGTCCCATGCCATAGGCGGTCCCGTCCATTGTCAGGCCAAGTGCTTTTGAAAAGTCGCCGTTACCATCGGCAAGCATGCTCACTTTTCCATCCGCGTCCTGAGACTTGCCCCATGCCCCCATAACAAAGGCATCATTCACCGCGATACAGACAATTTCATCAATGCCCTTTGCCTTGAAAGCCGCGGCCTGTTCAATGAAGCCCGGCAGATGTTTTGCGGAACAGGTCGGGGTAAAGGCCCCCGGTACAGAAAATAAGGCAACCTTGCGTCCCCCGAAAATTTCTTCTGTTGTGCGGGGGGTTGGCCCGTCTTGTGTCATTTGGGTAAGGGTGGCTTCGGGTAATTTTTCGCCAACGGCTATGGTCATGATTTATCCTTGAATGGTGAGAGTTAAAAATTAAAGTTTACACATAGTACATTGTTATTATTCATAATTCCAGACTTCTTTTGTTGGCGATATATGTAAAATTCATAATTAAATACTTGAATATTAGGCAAAATCAGGATTAGTATAAACGTTGGTTTTATTAGAGATTTGAATAAAAAATAATTAACTATGATCCTAGGGAGTGAAACATGAAGAATTTTACAACAATGTCGTCTGTTATTGCGCTATCTGCAGCAATGTCGGTGACAAGCTATAGTGCCTCTGCTGAAGAGGCATTCGTCATCGAAGATATTGTGGTTACGGCCCAGAAAAGATCCGAACGCATGAGGGACGTGCCGATCTCCATGTCCGCCCTTGGCGCGGAACAGATCGACCAGACCGGCGTACGTGATTTAAAATCAATCGCGGAATATATTCCCAATCTGCAAATCAGCCAGTCCAACGATTTTCGCTCAACCGTGACCATTCGCGGTGTGGGCGCGCAAAGCCGTAATATCGGTTTTGATGCGCGCGTCGGGGTTTATGTGGACGGGGTGTATATGGGCCAGTCGCCATCATTAAATCAGGAACTTCTTGATCTGGAGCGGGTTGAGGTGCTTAGGGGGCCTCAGGGCACCTTGTTTGGCAAGAATACCGTGGCTGGTGCCATCAATCTGGTATCCAAAAAACCTCATGAGGAATTCTCAGGTCAGGTCAGTGCTGACATCGGCAATCTGAATTACCGGGAATTTAAAGGCAACGTCAATATTCCGATTTCTGATAGAGTCTTTACCAAATTTTCCGTCTCCAAGGCGGATCGGGACGGTTATATTGACAATACCTTCACTGGTAATAAGCTGATGGATGTTGACAATATTGCTTACCGGGCGCAATTGCGGATTCTGGCCAGTGACCAGCTGGAAATCAATGCCTCTTTTGATGGCCTGAACAGTGATACCCTGATTTTGGTGGGGGAGCCGTTGACGGATACATTTGCCTTCGTTGCCGCCCCCGCCGAGCCTGCGGAAAGAACCGTGGCTTTTGACAGGGACCCTTATGATAAGAGAGATGTTTACGGGGGGCATCTGGATATTAATTATGAAACAGATGGCGGGTTTACCATAAAGTCCATCACCGGCTACCGGGATACCAATGCGGATTATACCAATCAGACCGACTATTCTCCACTTGATATTGTCAGTATCAGATTTGCCGATCGTTATAAGCAGTTCACGCAGGAACTACAGTTTATTTCACCGGATGACGAGAAGTTTACCTATATGGCGGGCCTCTATTATTATAATCAGAATTCTGATACCCGCAGAGAGGTTTTTCTGGGCGATGATTTCCTAACCGGTTATTTTGGCGTATTTGGTGTGCCTGGCCCCTTGCAGGAAACCATTCGCCAGACATTGGGTTTTGGTGAACCCGGCAACTCTACCACGAGCAATTTTGGTGAGGTCGGCACCCAAAGCTATGCCGCCTATGTTAATGGAACCTATGAAGTTACGGATAGATTCAAAATCGGTTTTGGCATGCGTTACTCCATTGAAAACAAGGATGTGAACTGGACACTGGATGGTCGTTCCTCTGGACAGCCCTTGGCTATCCCGGCCCCTTTTGTAAATCTTCCGGGTACGGACGGCAATCCCATTGGTTCGATTCTTGATCTGGATTCGGTTACGGATGTCGGGCTTTATTCTCCACCCACAGCTGCAGCTCTTGCGCCATTCATTCAGTTGAACGCGCTTGCCTTTAATACGGGGACAACCGGAAATGATCCCGCGAATCCTTCCCCCCTGATCAATGACCGGCAGGACAAGTTTTTTGCGCCGTCCGTTAACCTGATGTATAAGGTGACGGATGATGTCAATATTTATGCCAAATATTCATCAGGTTATAAAAGCGGGGGCTTTAACCTTGATTTCATCAATGCTGATGAATTGGAGGCCAATGAAGGCCTTGAATTTGAGCGGGAAACCGTCGACAGCTTTGAAATTGGTTTCAAGGGCAGCTTTATGGAAAACCGCCTTAAGCTGAATATGGCCGGTTTTATTGCCAATTATGATAATTATCAGGTTAACCAGTTTGTTGACCTTGGCAATGGCCGGACATCCATCCGGATCACCAATGCCGCGAAAGTCGTAACCAAAGGCATTGAAGCTGAAGCAACCTGGCACGCCACCGAAGAGTGGACCTTCACGGGTTCACTTGGTGTTCTGGATGCCGTATTTGACGAATTCCTTGAAGGCGGAACAGGGGGGGCTGATGTGTCCGGCAATCGTCTGCCCAACGCAACGACATTTAACGCGGCAGCCAGCCTGCAATATTATAAAGAAGTGGAAACGCTGGATTCCGCCTTTCTGTTCCGTGTTGATCTGACCCATAGAAGCGGTTATTACACAACGGTAAATAATCAGATGACGGCACCGTTAAGATTGGGTGATACGGTTCCCTTTGATTATATTGAACAATTGACCATGATCAATGCGCGCATGGGTTTGATGTCCAATGAAGATGGTTGGGAAGTGTATCTCTGGGGCAAGAATCTTACCGATCAACAGAAATATGTGGATGATCTGCGGGATTTCTTTGGCACCGTTGCTCGTTTCCCGAACCTGCCGCGCACATTTGGTATTGAGGCGGTATTTAATTTCTGAGTTGTCTGAAAAGCTTTAGAAAAGGGGAGGCCATTGTGCTTCCCTTTTTTATTTGGCTAACTTTAATTTGACTTTAGGGTTGCACCGTGACGGTTGTCTCGCTTGCTGTGCCATCTTCAAATAAGAATGTCAGGGTAAGCTGTTGTCCCTTTATGGCTTGATTACCCCTATATGAGGCCGTGAAACGATTTTGATCGGTGATATCAGCTAATTCTGGCCGTCCGAACAATAAACCATCAGGGCCTTCAATGATCATATCATCAACGGGTTTAAAATCTGCAGGCAGATCGATCAGAAGCGTATTTTCCGTATCCAGTCGAACGTTTAGGGTATCACCAGATGTTATTGTCGGGACAAGGGCTTTATGGCGGTCAAGCTGCGCTTTCTGGAAAAAAGAAACGTCAATATGATCTAAATCAGGAATATCAAGGCGATAGCGCCCCTCCTTGGGGATGCATATTTCTGCGCAAATCATATATTCCAGATTGAGCAGGATAGAGGTCGGTTTCGTGATGTCTGAAATTTCCATCGTGATCGGTAAAATAACTTCATGGTAATAGACATAGGTATCCATACCAAAGATATGCAATAATTTTGGCGCGGGCCAGTTGACGGATATCTTTTGGATATTACGGTTTTGCGTCCATGTCCAGCGGGGCGGCAAACCCGCATCGCCGGGGCTGCGCCAATATGTTTTCCAGCCGTCTTTTAAAGATATTTGCCAGCCCAGATAAAGATGTTTTTTTTCTTTGTCATAACCGCCGACAAACAGGCGGGATTTGGTATATTGATCTATAATCCACGAAGAAGAAATATTATTGGCAAAAACATTGCCGACCAGAAGAGGCAGCAGTATCATCACAATGAAGGCAGATATAAAGGCCGCTTTTTTCATAATCATTATCTTCGTATCTATAATTTTCAGTACAAGTCTCAGGGCAATAAGTATATAGTCTAATATTATATTTTATAATCAATAATATTAACATATGATTTTATTCACAAGGTCGTGAGCGCGCATGATAAAACCATCTTACCTTACCGGGCAATTATTACTTGCCATGCCGGGCATGACGGACCCCCGGTTTGATCGGAGCGTGATCTATATTTGCAGCCACAGTGAAGAGGGCGCTATGGGCCTGGTCATCAATTCTGTCGCCACCAGTATTGATTTCCCAAACTTGCTTGATCAATTGGCGGTTGATTATGATCCGGAAATGTTAGCCAAAAATGAGACTTCGGGCGTGGGCGTTACGCTGTATGCCGGCGGCCCTGTCGAGATTGGCCGAGGGTTCATCCTTCATTCTGCCGACTATATACAGGAGTCGACTTTGATTATTTCGGAAACGGTTGCCCTGACGGCAACGGTAGATATTCTGGCGGCCATCTCTACGGGAGAAGGCCCAAAGAACTTCATGGTTGCCCTTGGTTATACGGGATGGGGAAAGGGCCAACTGGAGGAGGAGATCAAACGTAATAGCTGGCTTAATGTTGAGGCGGATGAGGTTTTGTTATTTCGTACCGATCTGGACTTGAAGTGGCCCCGGGCCATGGCAAAGCTTGGTATAGATATAACCATGCTCTCCAGTTCTTCCGGAAACGCATAGCGTTCCTAAGTTATTTTTCAAGCCCTGCGTTTTTTGCATGGCTGCATTGCCCATTTACCCAGTGGTCATATGTGGATCAATAGCCTATATATATAGCAGATGTTTTATACATCTTTTGATTGAGAATTTTTCCCTATTTTTTCAATCTGCTCTGTCCTTAATTATCCTTAATTATGTGACAAAGCTGTTTCATTGTCTCCCCGACATGAAGCCTCCCTATATTTAAACTTGCCGGGTTTTTTAACCCGGCATTTTTTTTGGGTTATTTTCAAGATCTTACCTTGACAAGAATATCAAAACTGATGAAAGTGATGAGGAGACCCACTTTTAGTCAATTTAAAGGTTCTAGAGTTAAGTATGTCTGAGAAATTAAAAAATTATTTTACCACGAGAGAAGCCGCCAAACTATTGGGTGTCGCCGTTAGCACAATTCAGTTGTGGACAAATAGTGGTTTATTGCGCGCCTGGACGACTGGCGGCGGCCATCGGCGCATTGCGCGTGATGCTGTTGAGGAACTGCTTCTTCAGCAGAAGCAGCAGATGTCAGGTAATGCAGATTCATCAGAACAAATGTCATTTGTCATTGTGGAAGATGACCCGCAACAACTCCGGTTGTATGAAAAACAATATCTTGGCTGGAATAAGGATATAAAGCTTCTTTTGGCCAATGATGGCTATGATGGTTTGGTTAAAATTGGCAATATACTGCCTGACGTTATTATCTCAGATTTGAATATGCCGAATTTTGACGGGTTCCAGATGATCAGAGCGTTGAAGAAAATGCCGGCCTTAAACCATAGCCTGTTTATCGTTATTACCGGGCTTACGCCGGAAGAAATAAAAGCCAGGGGGGGATTGCCGGGAAATGTCCATGTTTTTACCAAGCCGGCTAATTTTGAAGAGATCGAACCGCTGCTGAAGCAGAAGGCATCATCTATGACAATGTATAAGCCATAGGCCTGCATGTAAATAAATTGAGAAGAATTTCTGATGGTTGCCTTTAATAGTTCTGATTTAGCAAAAAAACCGGATGGGAATGTTGTTTTTCTGGTTGAGAAAGATGAAGATTTAGCGAAAAAACTAATGACCGGGCTTAATCAGCAGGGGTTTAAGACGAGGCACTTCCTTGAATTAAAAGATTTGCAGCCGGCATGCGAAATGCAATTACCTATGGCGGTTATTATCGATATAGATTTTAATCGTGATACCGAAATCAAGTGGAAAATTCTTGCAGAATTCAGCCGTGAGGCGGCGGGCGGCCCTGCGATGATATTTATTTCTGAAGACCGCTCCATGGAAAGCCGTTTGGCCGCAGTGCGGATGGGGGCAAGTCGTTATTTCCAGAAACCTCTGGATATAGAGGAAATTATTCACAGCTTGCAGAGCATAGAGCAGCAAATAACAATAAAGCCTTTTCGTATTTTGCTCGTGGGTGACGACACCGGTCTGTTGGCGGATTACGCGAAAATTTTACGCGGCGCCGGCATGGTGGTTGAAACCTTGTCCCGTGCGATGGAATGCCTTGACGTGATGGCTGAATTCAAGCCGGATACCCTTATTCTGGATGCAGCCCTGTCAGAATGTTCCGGTACGGAATTGATGCAGGTTATTCGTCAAAATAATGTCTGGGCCATGTTGCCCATAATTCTCTTGTTATCAGAATCAGACCCGCGTCATCAATCAATATGCCCGACCTCTGATTGGGAAGGTTTTTTGTTGAAACCCGTAGCAGAAGATCATCTGATTTCGGCCGTTAACGTCAGAGCAAAACGGGCGCGATGGGCAAAAGAAATCAATGGCGAATTGGAAGCCGCGCTGCGAGAGAATAAGTTTCAGTTAACGGCCCTGAACCAACATGACATTGTCAGTATCGCCGACATGTCTGGAAAAATTACGGCCGTTAATGATAAATTCTGCCAGATCAGCGGGTATGACCGGGATGAATTATTGGGACAAAATCACCGAATATTAAAATCAGAAAGACATTCGAAAGAATTTTTTGAGGGTTTGTGGCAGACGATCTCAAGCGGCAAAGTCTGGCACGGCAGCATCTGTAACAGAAATAAAGAGGGGCATGAATATTGGGTAGAGGCCACGATTGTTCCTTTTCTGGATAAGCACGCAAAGCCATATAAATATGTTTCTGTGCGCACCGATATCACCTCTCTTATGCAGAGCGAGGAAAGGCTGAACAGAAGTCAGGTATTTGCCAGAATGGGTAATTGGGACTGGAATATAGTAACAAATGAAATTTTCTGGTCTGATCGGGTTTGGGACATTCTGGGCCTTAAAAAGGAAAATGATAAGGGCGATGACAATCGGTTTCTGGCGTCCATTCATCCAGAAGATTATCACATGATGACAGATGCGATAAATGATTGTTTGAAGCTTGGCAGCGAATTAAATGTTGAGCATCGTGTGTTATGGCCGGACGGCAGCATACATTGGGTGCAGCAATTTGGTGATATCGTGCGAAACAGGGATGGCGAGCCCTTGAATATGCAAGGCGTCATGCAGGATATTGATGTGCGAAAGCAGGCTGAGCTGGCATTGATTGAGCGTGAGCGGCAATTGCAAGAGGCTCAAAGAATGGCAAATGTCGGCCATTGGCGGGCCGATGTAAGTGCCGGAGAATTTTATTGGTCAGACGAAATTTACCGTATAGTCGGCCGCGACCCGGAAAATTTCAAGATTACGATGAGGAGATTCTATGATCTGGTGCATCCAGACGATCTGGATCGCTTGCAAAAAACCGAGAAAGTGGGCCGTCGGGTGGGTCATTTTGATGTTATATTTCGTGTCATTCGTCCCGATGGGACTGTGCGCCATGTTCATGAATTTGCAAAGACCAAACCGGGGCCGGAGAATAATAATGCCATCTTAACAGGCACTTTGCAGGATATTACGGAACGCGTCAGGATGGAAGAGAAGATGGCGCAGCAAAGGGCCTTGCTTGATATGTTGCATCATTCAACAACGGATTTTGTGGTGAATGGTGATTTCCGGGCGGCCATGAATGATATGTTAAAAGCGCTTCTGAAACTTACCGGCAGTGAATTTGGTTTTGCGGGAGAAGTTATTTTCAAGGACGATGGTAGGCCCTTTTTGAAAACGCATGCCATTACGGATATCTCGTGGGATGCACAAAGCAGAATCCGGTATGAAGCCGGATTGGAGAACGGGTTTGAATTTCATAAGCTTGATAACCTGCTTGGGTGTGTAATGACTTCTCGCGCACCTGTGTTAAGTAATGATCCGGCATCAGACCCCCGTTCGGGTGGCTTTCCTGAAGGCCATCCGGCGATGAATTCTTTTCTTGGGGTCCCTATTTTTTATGGCAATGATCTTGTGGGTATGTATGGTATCGCCAATCGTGAAAATGGCTATGATACGGATATTCAGGATTTTTTACTGCCGCTGGATATTACCTATGGGGCGATGATACATTCCAGCCGCATGGCGCAGAAAGAAGAGGAAAACCGACTTGCTTTAATTGAAGCCCGCGAAGAGGCCTTAATGGCTAACCGCGCAAAATCACAATTTCTTTCAAGCATGTCTCATGAATTGAGGACACCCATGAATGCGATCATGGGATTTGGCCAGCTTCTGACAATGGAAGACGATCCCCCCCTGAATGTTTCCCAGCGGGAGAATGTTAACGAAATTGTCAAGGCAAGTCATCACCTTCTGGAATTGATCAATGAGGTTCTGGATTTGGCAAAAGTTGAATCCGGGCGTATTGACCTTTCTATCGAACGTACTATCCTGTCGGAGATATTGGTTGAGTCTTTGCAGCTCATAATCCCACTGGCACAAAAACGCGGCATTGATATTTGCTTGAATTATAATGGTGTGGATATTGCCTATGATCAGTTAAGGGAGGGGCAATGTGCTGTCCGTGCGGATCGTACCAGGCTCAAGCAGATTTTTCTTAACCTGCTCGGCAATGCCATAAAATATAATTCGGAGAAGGGCAAACTTACCATTTCCTGCGACAGCACCAAGGACGCGGTAACCCGCGTGAGCATTTCAGACACGGGGCGGGGCCTCACGCCAGAAGAGCAAACGCAACTCTTCAAACCATTCATGCGTATTGGGGATCAGCTGTCCGAGATTGAAGGGGTTGGCATAGGTCTTGTCATTACCAAAAAACTGACCGAACTTATGGGCGGGACGATTGGTATGAATAGTCAAAAGGGAGAAGGCTGCACATTCTGGGTTGAATTTCCCAGCGACACTCCCCTTGCGTCAAAAGCCACTCCGGTTTCTGATAGGGAAGATATGCCGATGGGGAAAAATTTCTCTGAATTGGGCCATGAGTATACGATTTTATATATAGAGGATAATCCGGCCAATCTGCGGTTGGTCACTCAGCTTCTTGGTCGGCGGCCTAATATTCATATGTGGAGCGCACATGAGCCTTTGCTGGGACTTGAACTTGCGGCGGCGCATAATCCTGACCTGATATTGCTGGACATTAATCTGCCTAATATGAATGGTTATGAGGTCCTCAAACACTTGCAAAACCGAAAGGCTACCCGGAATACGCCGGTTATTGCCATTAGCGCCAACGCCATGCCCGGTGACATCAAAAAAGGTATGGATGCAGGGTTTGACGATTATATTACGAAACCGATTAACGTCAATGATTTGCTGCAAGCTATTGAAAAGGCCTTGCAAGGCAATGTATGATGGCAGCCAGAGGGCCGCGTCATGACAAAATATTTAACGGAATTTATGGGGGCGTTGGGGAGAAAGACGGATACCTTGGATTGGATGCGCCTTGGTTAATCAGAAAGAAGAGATGAAATGAATACATTAAACGGCAATCTCAACACAGACCCTAAGAAGGCCTGCATCATGATTGTAGATGATGAAGCTGTTAATGTCCGGCTGCTGGAAAAGATTCTCTCCACAGCAGGGTATGAGAATGTAATCGGCACGCAAGAGCCGGCTAAGGTATTGTCATTACATCAGAAGTATGGCTGTGACTTAATCCTGCTTGATCTTGACATGCCGGAACTGGATGGCTATGGGGTAATGGAGCAGATTAATGAATGGACCAACAATAACCCGCCGCCCATTCTTGTTTTAACGGCGCAGCATATGCAGAGTTATCGCCAGCGTGCGCTGGATAATGGCGCGCGCGATTATGTGACCAAGCCTTTTGACGCCAGTGAGTTATTATCTCGCGTCCGTAATTTGCTGGAAATTCGAATGTCCTATAAAATCATGCATCTTCAGAATGAAATCCTGGAATCACGGGTGCAGGCGCGGACCCTCGAACTGAATTCTGCCAAGGAATTTGCAGAGCATGCCAACCATACCAAAACCCAGTTTTTGGCCAATATGAGCCACGAACTGCGAACGCCGTTAAATGGTATTATTGGTTTTTCGGAAATTATGAAATCTCAGTTATTTGGAGAACTTGGCAGCCGCCAATATGTGGGTTATGCCAATGATATTCACACGGCGGGGGAACATCTTTTGGGGATCATCAATAATATTCTGGATATTTCCCGCGTCGAAACAGGTGATATTGAACTGAATATCGAACCGGTCATTCTAAAAGATATCATAGACTCCTGCATCAGAATGGTTGCAGAATCCGCTGAGGAGAAGGGGATGACTTTAACCGTAGAGTTTGACCCGGAAATCCCGGTAATGATGGCCGATGAAACGCGGCTAAAACAAGTGATATTGAATTTGCTCACCAATTGCGTCCGACATGCGCCGGACTCGTCTGTTATAATATCAGCAGATATAGAGGAAGATTTCCTGATGGTACGGATTTGTGATACAGGTAAGGGAATCCCTGAAGAAGATCTGGCGCTTGTTTTGCAGCCATTCGGGCAGTCAAGGAAGAATTCCCAAATCACCCATGATGGCGTGGGCCTCGGACTACATCTTGCGAAAGTACTGACAGAGCTTCATGGGGGCAGCCTGTTGCTTGAAAGCAAGCTTGATGAGGGTACCGCCGTAAGCCTGACTTTTCCGTCATCTTTATTCTGTGACAATAATGAGTGACAGGGACATTAATTTAATTTTCTGGTAATATTACAACTTTAAGATAGTCTCAAGACGTATTTTTTAGGAAGGGCAGTCTTCATGGCAGGATCCACAGGGATTAATGTGGCGGCAAAACTGACGGAAATAAAGCACTCATTCAAACGCCATCTTCCGGGTAAACTTGATGAAATTGAAAACCTATGGGCGTCTCTTGGGGCGGCAGAGACATATGATAAATCATTGGATGACCTTCGCCGAATGGTTCATAGTCTGGCGGGATCCGGGGGTACTTTTGGGGCAGATGCGGTTAGTAGGGTCGCCAAAGAATTAGAACGAATTTTTGATGCTAATTTTATGGATCTGGATCAGAAATCGGCTGCCGGCCCAAATGTCCTCAAGGCCATGGATGAGGGTATCGCCGAGCTCAGGAAAGTTGCGGAGAATTGGCAGCCTTCGGATGTGCCTTATATTGAAAGTATCACTATAAAGCGCACGGATCCGAGAAATCTAATATATCTGGCAGAGGATGACGAGCATTTCGCGGCTGACCTGGTCGTGCATTTGGAGCAGGCCCGTTACCGCGTGAAACATTATACAAGATTAAGCGATTTCGAAAAGGCCTGCGAGCATGAGCTTCCCGATATTGTTATCATGGATGTTGTTTTCCAGGATGGGGATGCGGCAGGCGCGGATGTCATTAAAAGATTGAAAAATAAAACAGAAATTTTCCCGCCGGTTATCTTTATTTCCGTACGCGACGATATGGCGAGCCGTCTTGCGGCGGCGCGTGCGGGGGCACGGCGTTATTTTCATAAACCCTTGGAAATTGATAAGCTCATTCAGACGGTAAATGGCTTCACAGAAAGAACCGTGAAAACCCCCTTTCGGATATTGTTAATTGATGATGATGAGACCTTGCTGGAATATTATGCTGCGGTTTTAAGGGAGGCTGGCATGGACATTAAAACCCTGTCTAATCCTTTGGAAGCTCTAACATTGATTCAGGAATTCAAGCCGGACGTTGTGGTAACGGATGTTTATATGCCGGATTGTTCCGGGCCGGAACTTGCGCAGGTGATCCGGCAAGATGATACATGGGCCTTGATGCCTATCCTGTTTTTATCCACAGAATCTGATATGGACCGCCGGTTGATGGCTCTGAATTTTGGGGGTGACGATTTTCTGATAAAACCCGTAGAAGTCAACCACCTGAAAACGGCCATTCGTACAAAAGCAAAGCGGGCTCGCTGGGCCAGCCGGCTTAATAATGACCTGTCCGTCGCCTTGAGAGAGAATAAATTTCAACTTGCGACCATGGATCAACATGATCTGGTCAGTACAACAGATGTTGCGGGGCGGATTACCGGCGTTAATGGTAAATTTTGTAAAGTCAGCGGCTATAGCCGGGAAGAATTATTAGGACAAAATCACAATATCCTGAAATCCGGCAAACATCCTGAAGAATATTATAGTGACCTGTGGCAGACCATATCTGGCGGTAATGTCTGGCACGGCAGACTGTGCAACAGAAAAAAGAATGGGGATGAATATTGGGTAGAATCCACTATTGTGCCGTTTTTAAATGACGCGGGGAAACCCTATAAATATGTTTCGGCCCGCACTGATATCACGACGTTGGTTCAGACGGAACAGGCTTTGATACTTGCCCGCGAGGAGGCGGAAAGTGCCAATCATGCCAAATCTCAATTCCTCTCCAGCATGTCCCATGAATTACGAACCCCAATGAATGCCATTATGGGATTTGGACAGCTCCTCAGAATGGAAACGGAGCAGCCGTTAAATGCCTCCCAGAAGGAAAATGTTGATGAGATATTCAAAGCCAGTCACCATCTCCTGAATCTGATAAATGAAATACTTGATCTTGCCACGATTGAATCTGGCCGTGTTGACCTGTCCATGGAATCCGTGGAGCTTGCCCAGATAATTATTGAATCATTGCAACTGATAACGCCCTTGGCGCAAAGGCGCGGGATTGACATTGCCCTGACGTTGAATGGGTCGGCCCTTACGGTTGAGCAATTGTCTCAGAAACATCATGCGGTGCGTGTGGACCGTATCAGGCTCAAACAAGTGATGCTTAATTTATTGAGTAATGCGGTAAAATATAACCATGAGAATGGCAAGATTATGATTGACTGTACCATCAGGGAAAAGCTTGCGCGGGTCAGCATTATGGATAGCGGCCCGGGCCTTGATGCGGCAGAGCAGGCTCAATTGTTTAAACCCTTCACGCGTCTGGGCGCACAGCAATCAGAAGTGGAAGGGGCAGGGATTGGTCTGGTGATCACCAAAAATCTTGTTGAGCTTATGGGGGGGACAATCGGATTAGATAGTGAACCTGGCAAGGGTTGTTGTTTTTGGACAGAATTTCCAAATGATGTTCTGCCAGAATTGCCCAGCGAAATGACAGCGCAAAAAGATGTTGACCTGCCGCCGGAGATGAATGAGCTGATCAAATGTCATGCGGTATTATATATCGAAGATAATCCCGCGAACCTTAGGCTGGTGAAGCAACTTTTGGCAAAAAAAACCAATCTTCATATGTGGAGCGCCCCGGAACCGCGCCTTGGGCTGGAGCTTGCCGCAGAACATAAACCGGAAATCATTCTTTTGGACATCAACCTGCCGGGCATGAATGGTTTTGAAGTGCTCCAACATTTACGCAGCCGCGCGGAAACACGTGAAACACCGATCATAGCCATTAGCGCCAATGCCATGCCCGATGATATAGAAAAGGGCCTGGCAGCGGGATTTGATGACTATATCACCAAACCCATTGATGTGAATTTACTCTTAAAAGCCATAGAGCGAAACCTACATATAAAGTCGTAAAAATCAGTCTTTCACAGATAATCAGGAGATTAAAAATATATGCCGGAATTAAAGCGAATATTATATGTCGAAGATGAAGCTGATATTCGGGCTGTGGCAGAAATAGCCCTTGAGGCCGTCGGCGGTTTTGAGCTTAAGGCCTGTAGATCAGGGCAAGAAGCGCTGACAGAAGTCACGGATTTTGGGCCGGATTTGTTATTACTTGACGTGATGATGCCGGGTATGGATGGCCCAACGACTTTAGAGGCTTTGTGGAAATTACCTGAATTGAGCGAAACCCCGGCAATTTTCATGACGGCCAAGGTTCAACCCGAAGAGGTTATTGCCCTTAAAAAGGCCGGTGTTCTGGATGTGATTACCAAGCCTTTTGATCCCATGGGGCTTGCGGATCAAATTCGAACCATATGGCGGGCCTATTCTGCTGAGTGAAAAGAAGTGAGGGCCTATCATGAAATTCTCTATTGTTTATAAATTCAGCTTAAGCGTCATTATTCTGGTGCTGGCGAGCAGCGGTATGGTTGGCGCTCTATTTTATACCAAAACAACGAAGGTTCTTGTTGAAAATACGCTGGAAGATATCACCGTAGAAATTAGGAGTGCGGGCCGACGGCTTCAGATGCATGTGGAGGCCCAGTATGAGGATGTTCTGTTTCTGGCCCATACGCCGCCTGTTCAGGGGTTTCTCAGGGCGAAAAAAAACGGCAATTTTGACAAAGAAGGCGGCTCTACATTAGACCAATGGGAAAGTCATCTGACGGCAATTTTTATAGAGCTGATGAAAAGAAAAACCCCCTATGATAAAATCCGCTTTATCGATAAATCAGGGCAGGAGATTATCGTTGTCGGGCGTGAAAAGGGCCAGGTTGTCAGCATAGAAGGCCCTGATTTGCAAAATAAAGCGCACCGTGAATATTTTTCTGAAACCCTTAAATTGCCGCCAGAATCAGTTTATCTGTCAGAAATGAATTTAAACAGAGAATATGGCAAAGTGAGTGTGCCGCATATGGAAGTGATGCGGGCCGCCACCCCTGTTTTTGATTTAGGTACCGGCCTTGTTGCCGGTGTGTTGGTCTTAACTGTAGATGTTAGCCATGAATTGCTGGAGATTCAGCGCAATATTCAAGGTGTGGGCCGCGAAATTTATATTACCAATGATAAGGGTGAATATTTACTGCATCCGGACAGCGACAAGGATTTCGCCTTTGATCTGGGGCATGATTATAATATTCAGCAAGATATCCCGCAGTTGGAACCATTGTTTTTGCCCGAAACCCAATCTGCGCGCCTCGTATTGCTGCCCGAGGATACGGGGGGCTCTCATGTGATGAGTTTCTTAAGAGTGGCTTTCGACCCCTCTCGTCCGGAACGGTTCATTGCCGTGGGGATAACAAAACTTTATGATGAAATTCTTGCCAAGCAGAAAGATGTTTTGAATGACATGTTGTTTTGGGCATTAGCCCTAGCGGTATTGGCAAGTTTTCTGGCTGTTCTTCTTGCTTACCGCTTGTCTAAACCCATAAAGCTCATGACACAGGTTATGAATGATTATATTCACAACCGTAAAAGCACAGGGCATATGCCGGTAAATCAAGGTGACGAGATTGGTGTTCTGGCTCGAAGTTACAAGACGTTGATCGACCAAGTAGAAGATGCCCAAACGCGCCTTGAAGAGATGAACCGTAATCTGGAAACAAAAGTGGCGGAACGCACGCGGGAGCTGGAAACCAGTGAGCTGCGTCAGCGTACCATTGTTGAGAATATGGTGGACGGGCTGATTACCATTGATGAAAAAGGCATCATTGCCATGCTTAATCCTGCGGCTATTGAACTTTTTGGTTATCGCGCGGAAGAAGTGGTTGGTAAAAACCTGAAGATGTTGATGCCGGAGCCGTATCATTCGGAACATGATGGTTATCTGGAAAATTATTCTACGACACACAAGAAAAAAATTATCGGCATAGGCCGAGAGGTTGAAGGCCTTCATAAAAGCGGCAGAAGATTTCCCATTGATTTGGCCGTTAGTGAAATTCTGGTGGATGGTCAAAAATTATACACCGGGGTTGTCCGTGATATTACAGAGCGTAAAGAGATGGATAAGATGAAAAACGAGTTTATCTCTACGGTCAGCCATGAACTGCGCACGCCCCTGACATCCATTCGCGGGTCTTTGGGATTAATTACCGGCGGCGCGGTGGGGGCCTTGCCGGAACAGGCTGATGAAATGCTCAGGATTGCCAGTAATAATACGGAACGATTGCTGTTGCTGATTAATGATATCCTTGATATTCAGAAAATTGAATCAGGTGAAATGGCCTTTAAATTTTGCAGCCTTGACCTGAAGCCATTCCTTGAGCAGGCGGTGGCGGAAAATGAAGGTTACGGCACGCAACATGGGGTAAAATTTGTCATTTCCCAGACCTTGGAAAATGCATGGGTTTATGCCGACAAAGACCGCCTTATGCAGGTTATGGGAAATCTATTTTCCAATGCGGCCAAATTTTCGCCCGTAAATGGCACTGTGGAAATTTCGCTGGCCCATCATCATACGAATATATTACGTATTTCGGTGACGGATAAGGGGCCGGGGATACCCGAAGAATTCCAGCCTAGATTATATGATAAATTTACCCAGTCTGATTCATCGGATACGCGGCAGAAGGGGGGTACTGGTCTGGGATTGAATATTTCAAAGGTTATTGTTGAGAAACATGGGGGCCGTATTAATTTTGTCAGCAGTGAAGGGATCGGAACAACTTTTTATGTCGAATTGCCCGGGTTGGCCGGAAAGAGAACAGGTGATGAAAAAGATAATATGCCGCAACAGCTGGCAGAAAATACGTCGGAACCGTCTGTCTTGATCGTTGAGGATGATCATGATATTGCCGCCTTAATCAGAAGGATGCTGGCCGAAAGCGGCTATGATAGCGATATTGCCTATAGCGTTGCGGAGGCCAAGGCAAAATTAATCGCCAATCCCGGGCAATATGAGGTCATAACGCTTGACCTTGTTCTGCCCGGCGAAGGGGGTATTAGCTTTATGACGGATCTGAAACAAGATCGCCTTACGCGCGATATTCCCGTGGTTGTTGTTTCGGTTATGGCCGATGAAACCAGACAGTCATTAAACGGCGAGGCTATTGATGTTGTCGACTGGCTGCAAAAACCCATTAATCAAAAACGGCTGGTCGCCGCTATCAATCAGGCTGCCGGCACCATTGGTCTGCCGCGGGTGTTGCATGTGGAAGATGACGAAGATGTCCATAAAGTTGTTAGCACTATGCTCAGCGAGCATTGCACATTGACCTGGGCACCTACCCTTGCCGCAGCAAGAGAGGCTCTGGATTCTGAGAAATTCGATCTTTTGTTGCTGGATATTGGCCTTCCGGATGGCTCAGGGCTGGAATTGCTGGAAATGCTAGACAAAATCTCGCCGCCGCTAAGGGTTGTTATATTTTCCGCATATGACGTGACAGAGGAATATGTCAATAAGGTCAGTGCCGTTCTGGTCAAATCCAAAACCAATAATTTCAAATTAGCGGAGGTGATAAAAAATGTTATTGCAAATTCCAGAAAGTCTTCATGACACGTTATTTATTAATTATATTATTTTAAGACAGTCAAAAATATATCGGGGCTTTTTGAGGGAAAGTGGTAAAGAAGGTTATTTGCCATGATGCGTACGGATCAAACTCTTCTGGAGCAAATGAAAATCAGTGATGTTGATATTATAAACCGTATGGATGTGCTGGCGCTATCCAAAGAAGAACTCCAGATATTATCCAGTCATCAGAAGGTCATTGACGATAATATCGATATTATCGTTGAAGAATTCTACGAAAAACAAACAGAAATTGAAGAAATATCTCTGGTGATTGGGGATGCGGATACGTTGCAACGGTTGCGGAACGCACAGCGAAGATATGTCATCGATCTTTTCTCGGGCCATTATGACCGGGAATATGTGAATAACCGTTTGCGTATCGGTATGATCCATAAACGGATCGGTGTGGACCCAAGGTTATATCTTTCGGCGATCAGGACATTGAAAAATATTGTCAATACGGTTTTAAAACGCAACATCAAGGCCGATGATATATTGGAAATGACGCTGGACGCGCTTGATAAGTTGATTTATTTCGATACAACGCTGGTGTTCGATGCCTATATCGACAGTTTGGTGAGAGAAGTCGAAAGTGCAAAAAGAAAAACCGAAGCCTATGCCGAAGGTCTTGAGGCAAAAGTCGCTGAAAGAACAAAGCAATTGGAAGAACAGGCAAAAACAGACCCCTTAACAGGCACCTATAATCAAAGAGCCATGCAAGAGCTTCTCAGAAGAGAGCTCACGGTATCCCACAGGCGCCAGACGGTGTTGTCTTTCGTCTATTTTGACATAGATAACTTCAAGAAAATAAATGATAAATTTGGTCATATTGAAGGCGATGATGTCTTGAAATATATTGGCAAAATCATGAAGAAGGTCGTCAGAGAAGTTGATATCCCTTGCCGTTATGGCGGTGATGAATTCTGCCTGATATTACCGGACTGCGCCAATGAGGATGCCAAAATAATATGCGAGAGATTAATCGAAGCCTTTAATGAGGTATATCCTGAATATACGCTTAGCATAGGGATCTCCGAGACATCACCGCATAAGCATATGGACGGCGGGGAATTGATTAAAACAGCAGACGATAGAATGTATCAGGCAAAAAAAGAAACCGGTTCCTATATATGTAATTAACCATTGTGGTTCTCTAGAATTCCAGTTATTTCGATTATGTTCAATAGCAGGGTCTGGCCATGACGATCATTTTGATTGGGAAGTTGAAATTTCTTTTTTATAGTGAATTTGCTGTTTTATTTTAGCCCACTGGATATCGGCCTTTTCTTGATTTTCCGGCTCGTTTTCTTGCCAAAGATTGCGCGTGGGGCCGGAATGGAACAGAAATAGCCTGCCATCCACGATGATCCAGAGTTCAGGCGTTGAGGCCTGCGCCGTGCCATTCAGAGCCATCCCCAAAGCATCATAGCCCCCATATTGCGGGGCATATTCTTCCGGCGTTTTAGAGAAGGCCTGCCGGTTCTCAAGGCTGCTGAAATACCAGATGGCACCATTCCATGTGACCTGAAAGTTACGCGTGCCTTTTTGCGCCGCGCCTATGGTATGATAGGACACGGGATCAAAGCCATCAATGGCGACACCCGCCTCATTTATATTTATCTGGGCGACGGGCTGGTTGCCCTGATAGGTAAGGTAAAATGAAAAGCCGCCGCCGATTAACAGCACCAGCGCGGAAAGCAACATCATTAGTTTGGTGAAGTTATTCATGAAATCTAAGTCCCTTCATTAGCCTCGAAATTATCGCCGCCGGATGCGAGAAATTCTTCTTCTTGAGGTGTTGATACTCTCCCCAGGGCTTTGTTCCGGTGAGGGAAACGGCCAAACCTACTGATGATGGCAAGGTGGCGAACCGCATAGTCAATCTGTTCATCAAGTTTTGTGCGCTGCTTGAACAGGCTGACGGATAATTCCTGATCATTGATATCCTCGCTATGCTCAAGCGGCATATAAATGAATGATTTTTCAATGTCTGTCATATCAAGATCAAACTTGTTTGCCAAGGCTTTGAAGCATAAAGATAATGCCAAAGGATCCGTTTCAAAGGCTTTTGCGCGTCCTCTAAACATATTGCGAGGCATTTGATCAAACAGAATGATGGCCGCCAATATCTCATCGCCGCTTAAGTCCGGTTCAATCAGGTCTATGTTCTTGAAATACTCATAGATAGGGGAAAACACATCGGTGATGCCCTGATCAATCTGATCGGACTGGGCAAACCAGTCTTCTGGTTTTAAATGATCAAACCAGTGTTCTGTCACTTGTGTGAGATATGTCTTTTCGTCTTTTGTCAGCATGGCACAATCCGAGGTTTTTATTTCTGTCCCGCGCTCTATAACGGGTTATCGGGTTGGTATTGGTACGTCACCGCGATAATCATAAAATCCGCGGCCCGCCTTTTGCCCGATCCATCCGGCTTCGACATATTTGACCAGAAGCGGGCAGGGGCGGTATTTCGTATCCGCCAGCCCTTCATATAAGACCTGCATGATCGACAGGCAGGTATCAAGCCCGATAAAATCGGCAAGCTGCAGCGGCCCCATGGGATGGTTGGCCCCAAGCCGCATGGCCTTGTCGATGGCTTCGACAGAGCCGACGCCTTCATACAGGGTATAAATGGCTTCGTTGATCATCGGCAGAAGAAGACGGTTGACGATAAAGGCCGGAAAATCTTCTGAACTGGCAGAGGTTTTGCCGATTTTTTCGATGAAGGCTTCTGCGGTATGATAAGTTTCTTCGCTGGTGGCGATACCCCTGATCAATTCAACAAGTTTCATGACCGGAACAGGGTTCATAAAATGCAGGCCAATAAATTTTTCAGGCCTGTCCGTGGTTGACGCCAGACGGGTTATGGAAATGGAAGATGTGTTGGTTGCCAGAATGGCTTCGGGTTTCAATATCGGGCAGAGGTCCTGAAAAATGGCAATTTTGACCTGCTCATTTTCCGTTGCGGCTTCAATGACAAGATCCATCTCGGCAAAACCCTCAAGTCCCGTTGTCGTCCTGACCCGGGCGAGGGCCGCGATGGCTTCTTCATCGGTAATCAAGCCTCTGGTGGTTTGGCGCTGAAGGTTGATTTCAACCTTCGTCAGGGCTTTTTTCAAGGCCTCTTCACTTATATCGCTCAGAAGGACGTCATATCCCGAAACTGCAAAAACATGAGCGATGCCGTTGCCCATCTGTCCTGCGCCAATAATCCCGACATGTTGTACCATTATGGGTATCTTTCTATACTTAAACTGGACTTATACTGGTGTTGGGGGCCAATTCACTATTGGAATCAGCCCTCCCACTATTTTAAGACGTTAGGATAACTCTTTTTCGAGCTCAGGCAAAGCCTGAAATAGATCTGCGACCAAACCATAATCCGCGACCTGAAAAATAGGCGCTTCTTCATCCTTATTTATGGCGACGATGACCTTGCTGTCTTTCATGCCCGCCAGATGCTGAATGGCGCCTGAAATACCAACCGCGATATAGAGGTCAGGTGCGACGATTTTTCCGGTTTGGCCAACTTGGTAATCATTGGGGACAAACCCCGCGTCAACGGCCGCCCGGGACGCGCCAATTGCCGCGCCAAGCTTATCGGCAACCGCCTCAATAAGGGCAAAATTTTCGCCGCTGCCCATACCGCGCCCACCAGAAATAATGACTTTAGCGCTGGTGAGCTCAGGACGTTCAGATTTGGACAGTTCGGCACTTACGAAACTGGAAAGCCCCGGATTAGGCTCCGCTGCCACATTTTCGATGGCGGCAGAACCACCCTCAGCCGGTGCGGCCTGAAATGCCGTTGTTCGTACGGTGATCAGCTTTTTGGCATCGCTTGACTGTACGGTGGCTATGGCGTTGCCGGCATAGATTGGACGCTTGAAGGTATCGGCGCTTTCGACGCTGACAATATCTGAAATCTGCGCCATATCCAACAGGGCCGCGACACGCGGCATAAAGTTTTTGCCCGTTGTTGTTGCCGCAACCAGAATGGCCTCATACCCTTCCGCAAGTTTGACAACCAGCGGCGCGATGACCTCGGCCAGGGGGTGCGCATAATCGGCACTATCTGCAACCAGAATTTTTGAGACGCCGACAATTTTTGCGGCGGCATCGGCGGCGGCAGAACAATCTGATCCTGCGATAAGAATATCCACATCGCCCAGTTTGGCGGCGGCGGTGACAGCATTTAACGTGCTGTCTTTAAGGCTGTCATTATCGTGATCGGCTATTACCAATGATGTCATGATCAGATTACTCCTGCTTCGTCACGCAATTTGGTGACCAGTTCGGCTATATTTTCTACGATGATACCGGACGCGCGTTTTGCGGGCTCTTCCACTTTCAATGTGGTCAGGCGGCGCGCCGTGTCAACGCCATAATCAGAAGGCTCTTTGGTATCAAGCGGCTTGCGCTTGGCTTTCATGATATTGGGCAAGGAAGCATAACGGGGCTCATTCAGGCGTAAATCAGCGGTGACAACCGCCGGCAGGGTCAGCTTGACCGTCTCAAGGCCGCCGTCGACTTCGCGGGTGACATTTACCGTTCCCTCCCCCAGCTTCACTTCCGAGGCAAAGGTTCCCTGCGGCCACTCAAGAAGCGCCGCCAGCATTTGACCCGTTTGATTGCAATCATCATCAATGGCCTGCTTGCCGAGGATCACCAGCTCCGGCGTTTCTTCAGCAACAATGGCTTTAAGGATTTTTGCAACAGCGAGCGGTTCGACAAGATCGTCTGTTTTCACCAGAATAGCCCGGTCTGCGCCCATGGCCAGCGCGGTACGAAGCGTTTCCTGCGCCTGCGCGGGGCCGATGGAAACTACGATGATTTCTTCGGCATTGCCGGCTTCTTTTATTCTTAAAGCCTCTTCAACGGCGATTTCATCAAAAGGATTCATGGACATCTTGACATTGGCAAGTTCCACACCTGTATTGTCTGCTTTGACACGGACTTTTACATTATAATCAATTACCCGTTTAACCGGGACCAGAATTTTCATTGGGGTCGTTCTCCCATCGGTTAGCAATGATATTTCTTTACGATAAGAAATATGGTGATTTTATAGGGCCTAAATCTTGTTGCGGCGCAATATAATGACAGTTACCTCATGCAATGGCCACTGTCAATTGATTCAAAGACGCATGATACATAAGCCTGAGAAAAAATAAACGTCTGTTTGGCATTTTATGTTTAAAAAAACAGTGATTCGATAGAATTTGACTTATTTCTGTTCCTCAATCCATTCAGTGACGATTTCCTCCAATATGGCGATGGGCAGGGCGCCGTTACCAAGAACAGTGTCATGGAAATCGCGAATATCAAATTCTTCCCCCAGAGCATTTTCGGCTTTATGTCGCAAGGCCGTGATGCGCAGTTCACCAATTTTATAGGCCAAAGCCTGCCCCGGCCATGTGATATAGCGGTCAATCTCTGTTTTGATATTATGAACACTGAGCGAGGTATTATCGACCATGAAATCGATGGCTTTCTGGCGTGACCAGCCTTTGGCATGCATAGCCGTATCCACCACAAGCCGGCAGGCCCGCCACATCTCATAGGTCAGGCGGCCAAAATCACTGTAGGGGTCCTGATAAAAGCCAACCTCCAACCCAAGCCGTTCTGAATAGAGTGCCCATCCTTCGACAAAGGCCGTGAAGCCGGAAAATTTCCGGAATATAGGAATGTCCAGTTCTTTTTGAATGGCGATTTGCAGGTGATGTCCCGGAACGGCTTCGTGATAGCTCAGGGCTTCCTGAACATAAAGCGGGCGGCTTTTCAGCAAGGATGTATTGACAAAATAATTGCCCGCCGTCTTGCCGTCGCCGCTTGATGGCATGTAATAGGCAATGGTGGTTTTTTCGGCAATATCCGCTGGAATTTCTTTAATGCCATAAGGGTTGCGCGGCAGGAAACCAAATAATTTCGGCAATTGTCCATCCATCATTTTTGAAATCAACGCAGCCTTTTCCAGAAGATCCTGCTTGTCATCGGTATAAAAACGCGGGTCGGTCCGCAGGAAGGTGATGAATTCTTTAAAACTGCCGTCAAATTTGACTTTTTTAATGAT
Organism: Emcibacter sp.; assembly: GCA_021647465.1. Lineage (GTDB taxonomy): Bacteria > Pseudomonadota > Alphaproteobacteria > Sphingomonadales > Emcibacteraceae > Paremcibacter. Next base: position 50,263 of record JAKIUQ010000008.1, read on the forward strand.
TTTGGCCATTTCAGTCCGCAATCTTTTAACTTCGCTCAGGCCCAGTTTGTGAATTTCTTCTGCGGTCATTTCGGTGGTGGTGAAATAACGGATTAAATGATTATAATAATCCTCGCCGCCTTCAAGGCTGGTAACTCCAACGGTTTTACGGCAATTTGGATTATATTCTTTCTGGTAAAATTCATAAAATTCTTTATAGGCTGGAATGATTTTCTCTGTGATTAAAGAGATGCCGCGTCTGGTGAATTCCTCACGCTTTTCCCGAGAAATTTTTTCGGGGAATTTTGTGAAAGGCGCATAAAAAACACTTGTTGTAACATCATCGGTGATATGGCTTGAAATAGACGTTTCATAACCTGCCATCGAGGGGCAATATTGCGTATAACCCTGTTTTATTGCCTCTGTGAGAATAGAGATATTCTCGGCATTATAACGGGGATAGTCGGCCAATTGCCCCAAATAATTTTCATAATCAGCCTTCTCCAGAAAGGGCATATTTCCGGGACTTTGGGCGAATGACATATGCCAGCCGCCGCGATTGGTGATGGCAAATAAATGACCGTTATATTTATAACTTTCCCGTTCCATCACGCGCTGACGCTTGAATATTTTATAATTCAGCAGGGCGTCTTTATCTAATAGCTGAACATCAATTTTCTCAAGACCTGCAAGTGTTATAGCGTTATAGGCTTTGCGCCTTGCATGGGCCTGTGGGCTGTTATCAGCAAGTTTGCCGTCAAAAGCGCGCATGCCAAGGCGCGAGGCAAAGGCTGGTTTTTCCTGTAAAGTATGTTGCCAGTGATCATCAAGAATTTTCTGGAAATCTTCTGCGGCAGTATTTGCATATGCCGCGCCGGATAAGGCAAGGGCCAGAGCGGCGGCTAATATGATTTTTTTCATGATAATATCCCATTTGATTATTTTTTTAACAGGTTACATTTTTCAAAGATGCACAACAAGTTTTTAAATTGATAAGGGCCGAACAAAAAAACTTTACTCATCAGTAACATAAGGGCATACTGCGCCGCACAAGATATTTTTTTGAGAAGACGGATATTTCTATGACGGACGGAAAACGTAAAAGCATCACGGATTGGCAGCAGCTGGTTTTAAAGGAGCTTCGCGGCAGGAAGCTAGACGACCTGACTTGGCAAACGCCGGAAGGTATTGACGTCAAGCCGCTTTATACCGCAGAAGATATTGCCGAGATTCCGCATATTGATAATTTGCCGGGCTTTTTCCCTTTTACGCGCGGCGTGCGCGGCAGCATGTATGCCGGGCGGCCCTGGACGATCCGCCAATATGCCGGTTTTTCCACAGCCGAAGACTCCAATGCCTTTTACCGGCGCAATCTGGCGGCGGGACAAAAGGGTTTAAGCGTGGCTTTCGACCTTGCCACCCATAGGGGCTATGACAGTGATCATCCGCGCGTTGTGGGGGATGTGGGCAAGGCCGGCGTGGCCATTGACAGTGTGGAGGATATGAAAATCCTGTTTGATCAGATTCCGCTTGATCAAATGTCCGTTTCCATGACCATGAACGGGGCGGTTATCCCGTGCCTTGCCTTTTATATTGTGGCGGCAGAGGAACAGGGCGTGAGCCACGCCGACCTGTCCGGTACCATACAGAATGATATTTTAAAAGAATTTATGGTGCGCAATACCTATATTTACCCGCCAAAGCCAAGCATGCGTATCATCGGCGATATCATCGAATATACGTCCAATGAAATGCCAAAATTCAACAGTATTTCCATCTCTGGCTATCATATGCAGGAGGCGGGCGCGACTCAGCTGCAGGAATTGGCTTTTACCTTGGCTGATGGTATGGAATATGTTCGCACCGCCTTGAATAAGGGCATGGATATTGATGTCTTTGCGCCGCGCTTAAGTTTCTTTTTTGCTACGGGGCTGAATTTCTTTATGGAGGTGGCCAAATTACGGGCCGCCAGAACCATCTGGGCGCAGATCATGGAAAATTTCGGGGCGAAAAATCCAAAAAGCATGATGCTGCGTACCCATTGCCAGACGTCCGGCGTGTCATTGACGGAAAAAGACCCCTATAATAATGTGATCCGCACCACCGTTGAAGCCATGGCGTCAATGCTCGGCGGCACCCAGTCGCTTCATACCAATGCCCTGGATGAGGCCATCGCCCTGCCGACGGATTTTTCGGCGCGTATTGCCCGTAATACCCAGATTGTGCTGCAAGAAGAAACTGGCATGTGCAATGTGGTCGATCCGCTGGGCGGGTCATATTATGTGGAGCATCTGACCAATGAACTGGTGCAGGAAGCCTGGAAAATAATCACCGAAATTGAAGATATGGGCGGCATGACAAAGGCCGTTGAAACCGGTATGCCTAAATTAAAGATCGAAGAGGCCGCCGCCAAAAAACAGGCCCGGGTTGATCGGGGCGAAGAAGTGGTGGTCGGGGTGAATAAATATCGCCTTGATAAAGAAGATGCCATTGAGATTCTGGATGTGGATAATGATGCGGTTCGCACGTCTCAAATTGCCCGCCTGACCAAAATGAAGGCCGCGCGGGACGATGAAAAATGCGCCGCTGCCTTGAAATCCTTGACAGAGGCCGCGCGGGGCAGTGATAATCTATTGGAAAAAGCCGTTGATGCGGCGCGGGCGCGGGCATCTCTCGGCGAAATTTCGGATGCGATGGAGATCATCTTTAACCGCCACCGGGCAGAAGTAAAATCCATCTCCGGCGTTTATGGCTCTGCTTTTAAGGATGATGAGGGATTTAACAAAATTCAAAAGGAAATCGAAGAATTTACCAAAGATCAAGGCCGCCGCCCAAGGATTCTGGTGGTTAAAATGGGTCAGGACGGCCATGACCGGGGGGCGAAGGTTATCGCCACGGCTTTCGCTGATATTGGCTTTGATGTGGATGTGGGGCCTCTGTTCCAAACGCCCGCCGAGGCCGCGCGGGAGGCCATCGAAAATGATGTTCATATCATCGGGGTATCGTCGCTCGCCGCCGGCCATAAAACCCTGATCCCGCAATTGATTGCGGAACTGAAAAAAGAAGGGGCCAGCGAAATCATGGTCATCTGCGGCGGTGTCATCCCCGCTCAGGATTATGATTTCCTTTATGATTCCGGCGTCGCCGCCATCTTCGGCCCCGGCACCAACATCCCCGCTGCCGCCGCCAAAGTGCTTGAGGTTTTGGGACAGCGGGGGTAGGCTTCGGCCTCTTACATATTATGCCTACGCGTTCCACTGTTGTCATTCCCGCGCAGGCAGGAATCCATTTTTTCTAAGAGGACTAGACTCCTGCCTTCGCAGGAGTGACGATTTCTTTGCGGTATGGAATACAGCTTATCCTTGCCATTGTTGAATATAATATTGTTTACGGATAGGATAAATTAATTGATTTTACGTCCAATATAACCGTCATTCCTGCCTGCGCAGGAATGACGGTTGAGCAGGGCAGGAATGATAATAATGGGCAGGGGTATGACGATGAGTGTAAGCTTCTTCAGTGCTGTCCCCCCACTCATAATGAATTACTAATCATCACCCATTTTAAGGGCGGCGATGAAGGCGGAATGGGGGATTTCTACGTTGCCGTACAGGCGCATTTTCTTTTTGCCCTTTTTCTGCTTATCCAGCAGTTTGCGCTTGCGGCTGATGTCGCCGCCGTAACATTTGGCGGTCACGTCCTTGCGCATGGCGCTGATGGTTTCGCGGGCGATGATCTTGCCGCCGATGGCGGCCTGAATCGGAATTTTAAACAATTGGCGCGGGATCAGGTCTTTCAGGCGATCACATAACGCCCGTCCGCGAAATTCGGCCTGCGCGCGGTGAACCATCATGGCCAGCGCATCAACAGGTTCCGAATTGACCATGATGGATAATTTCACCAGATCACCTTCGCGGTAACCATCCATTTGATAATCGAAACTGGCATAGCCGCGCGAAATTGATTTCAGCTTGTCATAAAAATCATAAACCACTTCATTGAGCGGCAGTTTATAGATCAGCATGGCGCGGGTTCCGGCATAGGTCAGTTCGACCTGCTCACCGCGTTTTTCTTCGCATAATTTCAAGACGGAACCCAGATGTTCATCAGGCACCAGAATGGTTGCCAAAATCCACGGCTCCTCAATATGGCTGATCAAGGTGGGGTCTGGCATATCTGCCGGATTATGCAGTTTCTTCACCTCACCCTTATTCAGGTGAAGCTTATAAATCACGCTGGGGGAGGTTGAAATAATGTCCAGATCAAATTCGCGGGTCAGGCGTTCCTGAATGATTTCCAGATGAAGCATGCCGAGGAAGCCGCAGCGAAACCCATAGCCGAGCGCCGTTGAGGTTTCCGTTTCAAAAGTAAAGCTGGCATCGTTAAGCTTGAGCTTATGCATACTATCACGCAGATTTTCAAAATCGGCGGCATCGGCCGGAAATAATCCACAAAAGACCACACTTTGTACCGGCTTGAAACCGGGCAAAGGCCGGGCTGTTTCATTCTTGAATTCAGTGATCGTGTCACCCACATTGGTCTGGGAAACTTCCTTGATGGAGGCGGTGAAAAAGCCGATTTCCCCCGGGCCTAATTCATCAACCAGAATTTCTTTTGGGGTGAAAACCCCGACACGGTCCAGCAAATGGGTTGTGCCAGCCGCCATCATCTTGATTTTCATGCCTTTTTTAACGGTGCCGTCAAGAACGCGAATCAAAACCATCACCCCAAGATAGGTGTCATACCAACTATCCACGAGCAATGCCTTGAGCGGCGCATCCGGATCACCTTTTGGCGGCGGCAGGATTTCCACAAGGCTATTGAGTAATTCATCAATGCCTTCGCCGGTTTTGGCGGAAACCTTTATGGCACCGCTGGCATCGATGCCGATGACATCTTCGATTTGGGCGCGAATTTGTTCGGGCTCTGCGGCGGGCAGGTCAATTTTATTGAGCACGGGGACAATTTCATGGTTATTTTCAATGGCGAGATAAACATTTGCCAAGGTCTGGGCCTCGACGCCCTGACTTGAGTCCACCACGAGCAGTGATCCTTCGCAGGCATATAGGCAGCGGCTGACCTCATAGGCAAAATCCACATGGCCCGGCGTGTCCATAAGATTCAAAATATATGTTTCGCCGTCTTTGGCGGTATATTTCAGTCTTACGGTTTGCGCCTTGATGGTGATGCCGCGTTCCCGCTCAATATCCATGCTATCCAGCACTTGATTCTTCATTTCACGATCGGTCAAGCCTTCGCAATGCTGAATCATGCGGTCGGCAAGCGTGGATTTTCCATGGTCAATATGGGCAATAATGGAGAAATTTCTAATTTTGCTAAGCTCTGTCATGCAGGGCTTTTATCATTCAATGACAGGGTAATACAAGGGGATAATTCCTTTGCCCAAATTGAGCATAATCCAAAGAACCGGAAGGAGCGCAGAGACGACCTAGCGACCAAGGGGGAGCGCAGCCTTTAGCGGCGCTTGAGCGTAATCTAAAAAACAGGAGCGCAGCCCCTATCGGCGGCTCTGCATTTATATCACGCCTTAACGTAATTCTGCATTTTGTTTATAACCCAGAAAACGCCAGACACGAATATGGCTCTCTTTGAGTAATTTTGCCCTGAGCGCCCAGAATTCTGCTTCGGCCATTAAGGATTGGATGGCTTTGGTGCCCTCGCTGCCTTTTTTTGCAAGCTCCTGAGCAATGCCAGCGGCTTTTGACCAGCTTCCTTCTATAAGTTTCACATATTCGTCCGAAATATCTTCATTAATTCTAAGAGAAAATCCGGTTTTCTCTATCGCTTCCTGCATGATGGTTGTCGTTACAAGATAGGGCTGTGTGGCTTCTTGTTTTAGCCATTTTTGGACGTCTGGATTCTCAAGGACTTCCGCGTTTGACAGGGTATAGTCTGTAATCAGAAACAGGCCACCATCTTTTAAGGTATCATAGGTGTCTTGCAGGATTTTTTCTTTGTCTTGAAATAAATAGAGTGCCTCTTTGGAAAAGGCGCGGTCATAAGATCGATCAAAGGGCTTTTCCTGAGCGGGGTCCAGATGATTTATGATGGCTTTAGAGGCCAGCCCCGCATCTTCTGACATTTTCATGCCTTTCTCGGCCAGTTCTTTCGAGAGCTCAAACCCTGTAATCCAGACACCAAATTCTTCGGCTAATACGCGTGCGGGCCCGCCAAAGCCGGCCCCGATGACGATCGCGCTCATTTTAGAATTCAGGCCCAGAAGCTTGCACATTTTTTCGATCTGCTCTTTGCCGCCGGGGCCGCAATATCCGCTTCCCCAGATTAATTGGGTCATTTCCATTCTAAGCTTGTCCCAAGGCAGTGATGAGACGTCTTCTTCTATGGTGGGGGCGGGCTCTTCGGCCATGCTGGATTTGTCATCATCCAGAGAATTACCGGTTTCCTGCGCTTGCAGATGCGCTTTAACATCTTCGATGTCATAGCCATTCCACCAGGCCTTGCACCTCAGTTTAAAGGAAATCTTAATGTCTTTATCGTCGTTACCCATTATTGCGCTGTCTCAAAATATGTTGTTTTACGTGCCTTTATAATGGTTTGGCCTTTAAAATTTATTAATGGGACATATGATCCAATATTTTAGGGTTACCGTAAAACGCCGCCCGTCATTTTTAAAACATTTGCCATGGCTTTTGTCGAGAATATTTCGATATCCTCTTCCGTCAGAGTTTTGTCTTTTGGCTGCAATTTTACGCTTAAGGCCACTGATTTTTGATTGTCATCGATCCCGGGGCCCATATATACATCGAACAGGGTGATATCTTCAATGAGCTTCTTGTCGGTAATGCGCAACGCTTTGATAAGATCTGCTGCGGCCACATCACGGTTGACGACGAAAGCGAAGTCTCTTTCCACGGCCTGAAAGTCGGAGGCATTGAGGACGCCCCGGCTGTTGCCGTTGCCGGATTTCGGAAATGGGATATTTTCCAGTAAAATCTCAAACCCGACGATTGGTCCCTTGACGTCAAGGGCCTTGCAGATGGCGGGGTGGATTTCCCCAAAATAGGCAAGGAGATTCTTTGGGCCCAAGCGGATTACGCCGCTGCGGCCCGGATGATACCATGACGGGGCCTCTGCAACGACTTGAGCCTTGTCGATCTTTGCGCCAATGGCTTTGAGGATTGATTCCGCGTCGGCTTTTGCGGTGAATGCATCAACGTCTTTGGGGGCGTTGGCCCAGGATTTGCGGCTGGTTTGCCCGCGCCGAATGCCCGCAAGAACCAGAGACTGGCCCTCTGGCCGGTCATTTGAAAATTGATTACCGCATTCGAACAGGGCGATGTTTTTAAAACCTCTGGCCATATTCCGGCCCGTTGCGGTGATCAGATTTGGCAGCAAGTTAGGCCGCATGGCATCCAGATCCGCACTGATTGGATTTTCAAGGATAAGTTCCGGCTTTAAATCCGCGAATAATTTCGCCTCCGCAGATGGCAGAAACGACCATGTGACGGCCTCGCGCAATCCTTTATTTGCGGCGGCACGTTTGGCCCTGCGGACACGTTTCTGCATGTCATTCAGGCCGACGGTTATCGGGCGGCTTGACGGCGGCAAAGGGGCGGCAAGGATATGTTCAAACCCGTGAATGCGCAGCACTTCTTCCACAAGATCTGCCTCGCCATCAATGTCACATCGCCATGACGGGGTAACCACATCAAGTTTCCCTTGAACGCGGCTCACCATAAAGCCAAGTTTTTCCAATATGGCAATAATGTCTTCTTCGGCAACATCAACGCCGCCAAGATGACCGACGCGGCTTGGCCGCAAGGAAACGGTTTTTGATATGATGGGCGTTTTGCCGCAGACCACAACATCACTGGCTTCGCCGCCGCAAATATCAAGAATTAATTTTGCGGCAATTTCGATACCGGGCAACATGGTTTCGGGATCAACGCCGCGCTCAAAACGATAGCGGGCATCGCTGTCGATGCCCAGTTTCCGGCCGGCCATAGCAATTGTAATCGGGTCAAACCATGCGGCCTCCAAAAAGACATTCACCGTATCCTCTTGGCAACGGGTACTTACCCCGCCGATAATACCGCCAAGGCCAATGACGCCGCTATCATCTGTGATAACGCAGGCCCCGTCCGGCAATATATAATCATTGTCATCAAGGGCGGATAAAGCCTCCCCGGCTTTGGACAGGCGAACCACAATATCGCCTTGTAACTTGTCCGCGTCGAAAACATGCAGGGGACGCGCCATATCATAGGTGAGGTAATTGGTAATATCCACCAGCGCAGAGATCGGCTTCATACCAAGGCTGCGCAATTTATTCTGCAGCCATTCGGGGCTCGGGCCGTTTTTGATGCCGCGAATATATCTTCCGGCAAAAACGGGGCATGATTTTTCATGGGTCAGAACCACTTTCTGCGGGCAGGCAAATTTACTTTCTGCGGGGGAGCTGTCCTGCTTTTTTAAACGGCCAAGCCCGGCGGCGGCCAGATCGCGGGCAATGCCGTAAATACCAAGGGCATCTTGATGATTTGGGGTGATGGCAATTTCAATCACCGGATCATCCATGAGCATATAATCGGCAAATTTCACCCCAACCGGCGCATCCGCGGGCAGGTCAATGATACCATCATGATCTTCGCCAAGCCCGAGTTCCCGCTCTGAACACATCATGCCATTGCTGTCCATGCCGCGAATCTTGGTGGGTTTTAATTTCATGCCATTGGTGGGGATCGTGGCGCCGGACGGGGCAAAGGCCCCCTTCAGGCCGACCCGCGCATTGGGGGCGCCGCAGACAACCTGCAGTATTTCACTTCCGGTATGAACTTTCAGCACCTGCAACTTGTCCGCATCAGGATGGGGCGCGGCGTGGGTAACTTCGGCAATGATGAAGGCAGCCAGATCATCGGCAGGATTTATAATTTCCTCAACCTCAAGGCCAATAGCGGTTAATTTTTCGGATATTTCCGTGATGGAGGCGTTGGTATCAAGATGTTCTTTAAGCCATGAAAGGGTGAATTTCATCTTATTTTCCTCCCGCTTTATGGTTTTGTGTGCTGAGTGACGGGATATCAAGGGCGGCGAAACCATAATGTTTCAGCCACCGTAAATCTGCGGCGAAAAATTCCCGCAAATCGGGAATGCCCCATTTCAACATGGCGATACGGTCAAGGCCCATACCAAAGGCAAAGCCCTGATATTCACCCGGGTCCAGATTGACATTTTCCAATACGCGCGCATTGACCATGCCGCAGCCCATAATTTCAAGCCAGTCATCGCCTTCGCCAATCAGGATTTCACCATCCTTGAACGCGCAGCCAATATCGACTTCGGCGGAGGGTTCGGTGAAGGGAAAATAACTTGGGCGGAAACGGATTTTTACATTGTCCAATTCAAAAAACTTGCGGCAGAATTCTTCGATGCACCATTTCAGATGGCCCATGTGAATATCCTTATCAATGACCAGGGCTTCTACCTGATGAAACATGGGGGTATGGGTTGCGTCACTGTCACAGCGATAGGTGCGCCCGGGGGCAATGATTCGGTAGGGCGGCGGGCCGGACATCATGGTTCTGATCTGCACGGGGGAGGTATGGGTGCGCAGGAGCTTGCGTTTGCCATCCTTGTCCTCGGGCAGGTAGAAAGTATCATGCATTTGACGCGCCGGATGTTCTTCGGGGATATTCAGGGCGGTAAAATTGTAAAAATCTTCCTCTATTTCGGGGCCTTCTGCAATGCTAAAGCCAATTTCGGTGAAAATTTCGGCCACTTCGTCCATCACTTGGCTAATGGGGTGAATGCTGCCCAGATTTTCCGGGGGGCTCGGCAGGGTGATGTCAATATGTTCCGACAGCAGCCGCAGATTTAATGCCTGTGCCTCCAGTTCTGTTTTATGATCAGCAATAGCGTTATTTATTTTATTTTTCAGGGCGTTTAACTTTGGGCCGAAGTTTTTTTTCTCTTCGGGTGACATTTTGCCAATTTCGCGCATCATTAAACTGACGCGGCCCTTTTTACCGACTTCGGCGACGCGAATATCTTCGAGTCTGGATAAATCATCACAAGCGGTGATTTCGGCGATAATTGCTGTTTCCAGTTTCTGGAGGTCTTCCATAATCATAACCCAATAATAAAAAATCATCTTAAAAAATACAAAAAGGAGCCTACTGAAAAATCAGCAGGCTCCTTGACTATAAACCATATTTCCGAATTCTGTCGATCCGAAATGTAGCCAGTGCATCAGGCGTTAAGCGCAGCCTGCGCCTGACCCGCGATTGCTTTAAAAGCATCCGGTTCGCGAACGGCCAGATCAGCCAGAACTTTACGGTCAAGTTCGATGCCTGCGAGTTTCAGGCCGTTCATAAATCGTGAATAGGTCATATCATGCAGGCGCGCCGCCGCATTGATGCGCTGAATCCACAGGGCGCGGAATGTTCTTTTACGAACTTTCCGGTCGCGGTACGCATATTGACCGGCCTTTTCAACGGCCTGTATCGCAATACGGATCGTGTTTTTACGGCGGCCGCGATAACCTTTTGCAAGTTTTAATGTTTTTTTGTGACGTGCGTGAGATGTCACGCCTCTTTTTACATGTGCCATTTTATGTTCCTATCAACCGTTCGGGAGAAATTTCATAACGATCCGCGCATCCTGAGGGGACAGAATGGTTGTGCCGCGTTGGTTACGGAGTTGCTTGTTTGAACGTTTGATCATACCATGCTGTTTGCCAGCTTGAGATGCACGTACTTTCCCGGAAGCGGTGAGTTTGAAGCGCTTTTTGGCACTACTTTTCGTTTTCATTTTGGGCATTTAGCTTTTCCTTTTTAAAATTATTGCGCGGCAATCCCTTGCCGCAAGCTTTCCGAGTGATGAGGCATGCCCTGCCATATCACTCCATGAAGTTGAGGTATATATCCCTCTTTAACAGGTTATGCAAGGGGTTTTCACCGTATTTCAGTTTTGAGTCTGATATCTGACTTTCTATCTGATTTTCAGGGGAATTTTTTTACGTAATGTCAGGCTGCGCCAGAGCCATTCCACCGGGCCATACTGAAAATACTGCAACCATATTATGCTGAAGAAGAACTGGAAAGTCCAGATCATGACCATCACCAGAAGCAGCGATGCGCGGCCCAGTTCATTATAAAGATTAAAGCCAAAGCCATAGAAAATAAAAATGCAAATGACCGTTTGCATAAGGTAATTGCTCAGCGCCATACGCCCGACTGCCGCCAGACCATCCTTGAACCAGTGGGCAGCGGGGGCGGCAATAAACAGATTAAGCAGTCCAAGAATCCCAAGGGTCAGTGCAACCCGGCCCAATCTCAGGGTATTCTGGGTTTTCTGCTCACTGAGGAGATCGAAATTCTGGCTTTCCAGATAGAGCAGATTTGTAAAATTGATCATAATACCAACGGTAAGCCCGGTGATCGCCAGCAGGACATAGAACATCCGGCTTTTGGCCCCTTGAATGATTCCCGTTTTATAAAATGCCATGCCCAGCAACATCATGCTGCCCACATCCCAAACAAATTCCGTCAGCAGATAATAGGTCTGCAGGAACAGGACAAAGGGCGCGATGGTGATCAGGTTATTCAGGTAACCGCCTTTCATGGCGTTGATTTCCTCGGAAATTTCCGCCTGCGATGTTCCAAGCTCTGCGATAATGGCCTGCCATTGTTCGGCTTTCGCCCCCGCCGCATCCCGGATGGTTGCAAGCTCATGATAGCCAAGGTGAGACAGGGCTGTCTGCAGGACGATAATCATGATGGCTATGGTAATCAGGGCGGGAGCCTTCAGGTTTCTAAGAAAATAAAGGCCGAAGCCGGCTACCGCATAGGGAAAAAGCACATCCCCCGCCATAAGCAGGATATAGCTGTGGATCAGGCCGAACAGCAGCAGAAAACTGTTGCGCCGGAAGAAATAGGATCGGGCCGCCTGAGCATTCTGCTGCTGTTCGATTTTTTGGGTCAGAAGAATAATACTGGCCCCGAAAAGCATGGAAAATAATCCCCGCATATTATTGGTGATCAGTAAATCGGTGAAATACCAGGCGTAATAATCGGCACAACTGTCAACACCGGCAATGGTGGGGTTGCTGAGGGCGGCAAAGGGCAGGGCGAAACCTGCGATATTGACCATAAGGATACCCAGAACCGCAATCCCCCGGATAATATCAAGTGAAACCAGCCTTTCGCGGGGTAAAATATTTTTTTCAGTTGTTTTCATATTTATTGACCTTATTCTCAGTTTATGGGTGAATATAATGTCAAAAGTGAGACATGTAATACTGAAATATTGGTATGTTCTGAATAATAATTAATGGATAAATATAATGATACTTAATACAATTGGCTTGTTGAACAGGCGTTATTTTATGCGCTCGATCGCGGCTTTGTTTTTTGGTTTATGGGCCTTGTCCATTCCCGCGGGGGCGCAGGAAACAGACATAGTTCATGCAAAACCGGCGTTATGGACTGTGCAGAAGGGGGATAATACAACATATTTTCTCGGATCATTTCATCTTTTGCCCAAAAATTATCAATGGTATGAAGGCATCATCCAGAGCAGTTTTGAAGCTGCGGATGAATTGGTGATGGAAACCGAATTAACGCCCGAAGCCACAGCAAAAATCCAGGGACTGTTGATTAAAAATGGTTTTTTTGCAGGTGAAGATAACTTGAAGAATCATCTGGATGCGGACCGTTATGCAAAGATGTTGACCTATGCCAAAAAACTTATGGGACAGGAAGAGGTCGCAGCGCAGAAAATGAAGCCGTGGTTTATGGCCATGAATCTGTCGATCCTGACCATCATGTCAAATGGTATGGATCCAAATTCAGGTGTGGATAAATATCTGGAGGGCTTGGCCAAGCAAAGCGAAATAGCCATAACCGGCCTTGAAACGGCGAGCGATCAGATGATGGCGCTGATTGATCATCCCCTTAATGTGCAAGCCGCCATGTTGAGCGAAACATTGGACCAACTGGATGATTTTCAGGCGGTGATGGACAATTATCTTACCGCATGGGCGTCCGGGGATAGTGACAGAATCAGCAAGACCATGGTTGATGATATGAAAAAATATCAAGGAATATATGAGGCTTTGCTGGTTAATCGTAATGCCAATTGGATACCCGCCATAGAAGGTCATATCAACAGCGCAAAAACAGTCTTTGTCGTGGTGGGGGCAGCTCATCTTGCCGGGCCGGATAGTGTTTTGAATATGCTAGAGGATAAGGGTTATAAAGTGAATAAAATCCAGTGAAATGATATGATCCGCTTTGGTCAATAAAGGCAGGAACTGAAAAACCCGCCGGACGTGTCGGTCACTGACGGGTTCTTGCTCTGGTAACGTAGGCAGATTCAGCTGTTATCGTCTACCGTACCATGATGTGCTTACCTTTGGGGGCACAATATGTAATATATTATACAGCAAAAAAGCCCAAAAATCAACGCGGGCTATGGGCGTTAAACTTAAGGGGCTTTTTATAAAGGTTCCAAGTTAAGCCAGAAACGACTCGGTATTAATTCTTGAAATTATTTAGACGTAAGCACCATGATGATCTGACGGCCTTCCATTTTGGGGGCTTGTTCGACCTTGGCTATTTCTTTAAAATCCGCTTCGACCCGTCTTAATACATCCATCCCCAATTCCTGATGGGCCATTTCGCGGCCCCGGAATCGCAGGGTGATTTTTACTTTATCGCCTGACGTCAGAAATTTCTCAACAGAGCGCATTTTCACGTCATAATCATGTTTTTCAATGCCGGGGCGCAGCTTGATTTCCTTGATTTCGACCGTTTTTTGCTTCTTTTTGGCGAGGCTGGCCTTTTTCTGGGCCGCATAGCGAAACCGGCCATAATCCAGAATTTTACAAACTGGCGGCACCACATTTGGCGATATTTCTACGAGGTCGAGCCCCGCTGCCTTGGCCATGGTCAGGCCCTTTTCAACTTTTACGGCACCATGGTTTTCCCCCGTGTCATCAATTAACCTGATTTCAGCTGCGGTAATATCTTCATTTACCCGTAATCCTTTTTTGGATGGTGGGCCCTGCATTGGTCTTTTAACTATTTAAGTTTCCTCCTGCGGGAGCCAGGATGTGGCATAATGCCCGCTGTGTTGTTAAAAATGGTGTCATTTATTATATTTTATATCTTATTACTGAAAAATGAAAAAAATGCAATCTTCAAAAATAATCTATCAGAAATTTCGGTCAATTTATTGATCCGCTTTATTGATCTGGGGCAAGGGCTTCATTTTTCAAGTTATTAATGGCGGTCGTCAAATCAATTGTTTCCTGCTGTTTTGAGCCTAATCGCCGGATGGTGACGGTATTTTCTTTGGCTTCGCGTCCGCCAATCACAAAGATAGCCGGAGTCTTGGCATGGGAATGTTCGCGGATTTTATAATTGATTTTTTCACTGCGCAGATCTATTTCAGCGCGAAGCCCCGCGGCCTTTAACTGTTCATATACGGCGCGAACATGATCATCCTGATCGGATGTGATGCCTGTAACCACGACCTGAACCGGTGCCAGCCACATGGGAAAACGCCCCGCATGTTCTTCGATTAAAATGCCGATGAACCGTTCAAAAGAGCCTAAAATGGCCCGGTGGAGCATGACGGGGTGATGTTTATCATTGTCAGAGCCGATATATTGGGCGTTCAGCCTTTCGGGCGTTCCGAAATCAACCTGCATGGTGCCGCATTGCCAGTCCCGGCCAATGGCATCGGTCAGGACAAATTCCAGCTTCGGGCCATAAAAAGCCCCTTCGCCGGGGTTCATGCTATAGGCAAGCCCCGTGCTGTCGATGGCCTCGCGCAGGGAATTTTCCGCTGCGTCCCATGTGGCATCATCGCCGGCACGCACCTCGGGCCGGTCAGAGAATTTTACTTTTACGTCCTCAAAACCGAAATCTTTATATATTTCCAGCAGCATCTTGCAGAAAATTTCCGTTTCAGATGTGATCTGGTCTTTGGTGCAGAAAATATGGGCGTCATCCTGAACAAAGCTGCGCACCCGCATCAGACCATGAAGCGCGCCGGATGGCTCGTAACGATGGCAGGAGCCAAATTCCGCAAGCCGCAGAGGCAGATCGCGGTAGCTGACGGTTCCCTGATTGAAAACCTGTACATGACAGGGGCAGTTCATGGGTTTAAAGGCCAGCGCCCGCCCATCGGCCTCGGTCGTATACATATGTTCCTGAAATTTTTCCCAATGGCCTGATTTTTCCCATAATGACCGATCTACCAGTTGCGGCGTCTTGATTTCCTGATAGCCATATTGCTGTTGCTTGCGGCGGATATAGGCCTCAACCTGTTGATAGATGGTCCAGCCATTGGGGTGCCAGAAAGGCATGCCGGCGGCCTCTTCCTGAAAATGAAACAGTTTCATTTCCTTGCCCAGTTTCCGGTGGTCACGCTTCTCAGCTTCTTCCAGACGGGTGAGATAGGCTTTCAGCTCTTTCTTTGTCCGCCATGCGGTGCCGTATATCCGTTGCAGCATTTCATTGTTGCTGTCCCCGCGCCAATAGGCCCCTGCCACTTTCATCAGTTTGAAAGCCGCTTTGTCAAGCTTGCCGGTGCTGGGCAGATGCGGGCCCCGGCACAGATCAATGAAGTCGCCTTGTTTATACAGGGTGATGGCCTGGCCGTCGGGGATGGCGGCAATCAATTCGGCTTTATAGTCTTCGCCCATATCGCGGAAGAATGCGACGGCCTCATCCCGATCCATTTCAGTGCGGATAATCTCTTCATCGCGCTCGATGATTTCCACCATGCGTTTCTCAATGATGACAAGGTCGTCTGTGGTGAAAGGCGTTTTGCGGGCGAAATCGTAATAAAAACCATTGTCGATAGAGGGGCCGATGGTAACCTGTGTGCCGGGATATAATTCCTTCACCGCTTCGGCCAGAATATGGGCCGCATCATGGCGCAGGATTTCAAGGGCCGCTTCGTCCCGGATGGTGATGATGGCGACATGGGAATCCTGCGTGATTTCGCGGCTCAGGTCCCATTGCTCGCCATTGACCACAATCGCAATCGCCGCCTTGGCAAGCCCCGGCCCAATATCCGCGGCAAGCCTGCCGCCGGTCACCGGCCTGTCAAAGCTACGGACACTACCGTCCGGCAGGGTTAAGGCTACAGTTCCATTTTTGCTCATCTGATCGCTCATTTTTTTGATTTAATTTCCTGCGTGACATTATAAGGAAATCCCGGGGTGTCAAGTAGCAGTTGCGTTTTAAAGCCATAAACTTATAAATATACTTGGATCATATGTCGAGAAGGAAAGCTTATGGATTACATCACGCATAAAGACCGTAAACTGGCTTACAAAAAACTGGATGGAAAAGGGCCAACAGTGGTTTTCTTTCCCGGATTTATGTCTGATATGGAAGGCTCAAAAGCTGTGGCATTGGCGGAATTTTGCAAGGCGCGCGGCCAAGCCTATGTGCGGTTTGATTATTCGGGACACGGACAATCCGGCGGCGATTTCAAGGATGGCACCATTGGGGCGTGGGCCGAAGATGCGGCGGCGATCATAGATCAGGTGGCGGAGGGAGCGTTGATCTTGGTCGGCTCAAGCATGGGCGGCTGGATCGGGCTATTATCTGCGCTCAAACGAAAAGAACGGGTGAAGGCTTTCGTTGGTCTGGCCGCGGCCCCCGACTTTACCAAGGAATTATGTTGGGATAAATATTCTGACGAGGTCAAGGCGACATTGGAGAGGGAGGGCATTTATTATGAGGCCTGCGATTACGGCGATGATCCCTATCCCATGACCATGATATTGCTTAAAGAAGGCAATGATCATCTGTTGCTGGATAAAGAAATTGACCTTGAATGCCCCGTGCGTCTGATGCAGGGGATGCGGGACCCGGACGTGCCGCCCGTGACGGCGCAACGAATTTCAGACAAGCTCAAATCCGAAGACGTGGTGATCACCTATATCAAAAATGGCGACCACCGTTTGTCAACGAACGTTGATTTAAAGCGATTGTGTCAGATGGTGAAAGAGGTTTCAGGAGAATTGACATGACCGGAAAAACTCAAAAACTGATTGATGTCAGCCATGTGGTTGAACATGGTATGATCACTTATAAAGGCCTGCCCGCGCCGATTATCTGTGATTATCTCAGCCGGGAAGCTTCGGAGCAGATTTACGAAGACGGCACGTCATTTCATATTGGCCGTATTGACATGGTGGCCAATACGGGGACTTATCTGGATGCGCCCTTCCATCGTTTTGAGGCGGGCAAAGACCTGTCGGAACTTGATCTTTCCAGTCTGGCCAATCTGGACGGGCTGGTGATCAATGTTGGCCCGGATGTGCGGGAAATAACGCCGCAGAATTTTTCCGCTATGGGTATAAAAGGAAAGGCGGTTCTGATCCGCACCGATTGGTCCGGTCATTGGGGCCGTGATCAGTATTTTGAAGATTACCCTTATTTAAATCTGGCCGCCGCAGAATATTTGCGGGATCAGGGGGCGGTTCTTGTGGGGATTGATTCCCATAATATTGATGATACAAGGGGCAATTCCCGTCCGGTACATTCAACCCTGCTGGGGGCGGATATTCCCATTGTTGAGCATATGACAGGCCTGCGGGATTTGCCGGAAACAGGATTTAAATTTTTTGCGGTTCCGGTGAAAGTCAAGGGCATGGGGACTTTTCCGGTACGGGCTTTCGGGCTTATAAATCACTTATAAATCTCTGGTCAATGCTGAGAAGCCTTTTTTATAGGTGGGGTATTTCAGGGTGATCCCCAGTTCCTGTTTGAGGCGATCATTCCGGACGCGTTTGTTTTCTGAATAGAATATTTTCATCATAGGTGACATTTCGGCGTCCGCGAAATCAAGGGGCGGCAGAGGGGGGCGGCCCAAAAGATCACAGATATGGTCAAGGACTTCAGAGCTTTCTGCGGGCATATTATCGACCACATTATATGTTCTGCCCGGATTGGGCGCATTCATGGAGGCGATCAAGACTTGCGCAATATCGGCCACATGAATACGCGAGAAATATTGCTTAGGCTTTATGATTTTCCTTGCCCGCCCGGCGAGCAGGTTGGACAGCGGGCCTTTATCAGGCCCATAAATGCTGCCAAGCCGGAAAATATGTACAGGGATTTGATGGTCATGGAGCATTTTGAGCCAGCCTTGCTCCGCCGCCAGCCTTTGACGTCCTTTTGCCGATGTGGGGGCCGGGCGGCTGTTATCACCCACCCAATCGCCGTCCCTGTCACCATATATGCCCGTGGTGGATAAAAGCCCGAGCCATTTGAGGTTTTTGAGCTTTGAGATTTCCGCCGCATGATGCCGCAGGACAGGATCGCCGATATTTTCCTGCGGAGGGATGGAAATGAGCATATGGCTGATATCAGATAAATTGGCCGCAGCGTGATTCATGGGGTGTGCGCCGTTGAATATATATTCGGATATGGCCGGGCCAGGCAGGTTTCGTAAACTGCGATATGTGCCGCTGAATTGCCAAGGCGTATTTTGGTCCTTCAGATGGTCAATTAAATGCCGCGCGGTATAGCCCAGTCCAAAACAAAATAATTTATTATACATTATTTTTCTCATTTTATTATTTTCGACATATTCTTGCCGGAAAAATCATGATAATGGTTTGATCTGATAGAAGTTTAAGGTCATATCCCGGCAAATGAAATCTTTATTCTCTTTGGTTGTTATAAATAGTCTTTTTATGAGCGCCGCATTGGCGGAGGAAAGCGAATCTCAAAAATATCAGAGATGTATGTCGCTGGCGCAAAGCTCTGAGCCGGAGAAACAGGCTGAGGCGGTGCAATATGCGACGGACTGGATTTTTGGGCGCACTACCGGTTTTGCGGGCGGGGTTCCGGCAGGCCATTGTAAGGCGCTTGCCCTGCTGGGATTAGGCAAGCCGCAGGCCGCGGCCCAACTTCTGGAAAAACTGGCAGAAAATTTGATCATTAGCGCAAAATCTGATTTTCGCAGGCAGCAAAAAAATGATCAGCTCGCATTGGAGCTATATTTACAGGCAGCATTGGCGTGGAAGGCGGCAAAGGATTATAATAAATCTTATTTGGCTTATAGTTCTGCGCTTTCTTCTATTAAGCAAGGGTCATCATTGATCAAAACCCGCGCCTTGCTTCATGCGTTATATCTGGAGCGCGGCACTTTGCAGATATTGCGCCGTCAATATAAAGCCGCGATTGAGGATTTAACCCATGCCATTGAACAGGATGAGCAGGATTTTGCGGGGTTTCTGCAACGGGCGAAAGCCTATCGTAAAAGAAAGTATTTTCTGAAAGCACGGCTGGATTTAAGGCAGGCCATGATATTGGCACCGGAACATCGGGATATTCTGCTGGAACAGGGCATATTATACCGCGCGTCCGGCAACAAAATTGACGCACAATTGGTTTGGCAAAAAATTCTGACGCTCTATCCAGAATCTGAACATGCTGATTTGGCACAAGAAAACCTTGATTTGCTAGAGGTGGATTGACGGGTCGCCACATTTAGGACATATTTGTTGAGCAACCTGTGGCTGCTAACAATTCGATTGGGGATATCAATGATTAACAGGAGACTATCCATGAATAAGTTGATGAGGACGATTCTTTCACCAAAATTACTCGTTGCAATTATTGCGGCGACATCATTTATGATTACGCCGGCGATCAGCCATCCCGGGGAAAAAGGCGATAAAAATAAATCTGAAATGATGATGAAAAAAGATATGAGTCAAGCGGATAAAGAGGCCTGGAAAGCCAAAAAGAAAGCCATGAAAGAAAAATGTATGGCTGACCCTGAAGCCTGCAAAGCTGAGAAAAAAGCAAGAAAAGAAGCCTGGAAAAAGAAATGTGCGGCAGACCCAGAAGCCTGTAAAGCCTATAAAGAAAAGAAGAAAATGCACAAAATGAAAATGAAGGAACATATGAAAGACCATATGAAAGAAAAAGGCAAAAAAGAAATGGATGATTAATTCAGGTCATCAGTTCTTATAAATAGAAGGAGGTGCTTGCACCTCCTTTTTTATCTGTCCCATTCTATAAGAACATCCTGATCCGTCTCGCCCCTGCGGTGTTTCTTCTTTAAGGCGTCAAATTTATTAACTTCACATAACTGGGAAAGCGCCCAAACGGCCATGGCGCGAATGATCAAGGCCGGGTCCTCAAGATGTTTGATGATTTTGGGAATAAGCGATGTGTTTTGGCTGTTTCCTGCGGCTATTAAGACATTGCGAATGAAGTAGTCCCTTTTGATGCGCTTGATCGGTGAGCCAGAAAAAACCTGTCGGAAAGAGGTGTCGTCCAATTCAATCAAGTCCCCCAATTCTGGATGGACAAGTTCCGGGCGGGGAAGATAGGCGGGTTCATCCAGTTTTTTGGCAAATTTATTCCATGGACAGACCGCCAGACAATCGTCGCAACCATAAATGCGGTTGCCCATGGGTTTCCTGAATTCTTTGGCAATATGGCCCTTATATTCAATGGTAAGATACGATATGCAGCGCCGGGCATCCAGTTGATTTGGTGCTGGAAAGGCGTTCGTTGGGCATATGTCTAGGCATTTGCTGCAGCTGCCGCAATGATCAATTTCGGGCGGGTCGGGCGTAAGCGAAAGGGTGGTGAAAATGCTGCCCAGAAAGAGCCAGGAGCCATAATCACGGCTCACCAGATTAGTATGCTTGCCCTGCCAGCCAAGGCCGGATTTGGCCGCCAGGGGCTTTTCCATAACAGGGGCCGTATCAACAAAAACTTTGACATCGGCATTAAATTTATTGTGCAAATCACGGGCCACCTGTTTTAGTTTTTTTTTGACCACATCATGATAATCTTTGCCGCGCGCATAGACCGAAATATTGCCCATATTTTTTAACTTCAAGGCATCAAGTGGATTTTGATCCGGGCTATAATTCATCGCTAGCAGAATGATGCTTTTTACGTCGGGCCACAGGATGCGGGGGTCTGACCTTCTGTCCGTTTTTTCCCTCATCCAGTCCATATCGCCGTGATGGCCTTTATCAAGAAATTGCTGGAAATAGGCGGCATTTGGCTCTAACCCAGAAGGGTCAGTGATTCGTATCACGTCAAAACCAGCCTCTTTTGCTGTTTTGATGATATGGTGCTTTGCGGCTGTTGCGTCCGGCATAGGGATTAAAAATCAAGATTTTTGTAATGGGACACCGGCGGCAGTCCGGCAATCAAATCCTTGAGTAAGGGCCGAAAAGAAGGCCTTGACTTAATGCGCGCATACCAGTCTTTCGCGCCTGAAAAATCTTCCCACGGGACATCCCCTAAATAATCTATGCAGGACAGATGGCTTGCTGCCGTAATATCGGCGTAGGAGATATCATCGCCGCCGAGCCAGTTGCGCCGTTCGGCCAGATATTCAATATATTTTAAATGCTGTTTTAGATTGGTGCTCGCGCATCGGATATTATCGGCCTCGGGCACGCCGAGCTTCAGAAAACGTTTCATGATTTTCTCGGTAATAAGCAGCGAAGTGACCTCTTCATTGAATTTTACATCAAACCAGTCAATCAGGCGGCGTATTTCCGCCCGTGCGCTGGTGGCCTCCCCGAGCAATGGGCTGCCCGTATTGGTTTCCTCCAGATATTCACGAATGGCATAGCTTCCGCTTAGGGTCAGGCCATCTTCCATAATCATAACCGGCACAGTCCCCGCCGGATTAAGCGCCAGAAATTCCTGACGTCGTGCCCAGGGAAGTTCAAGCATCAGTTCAAATTCAACATTCTTTTCCATCAGGGCCATACGGACGGCTCTGGAAAAAGGGGAAAACCAATAATGATATAATTTATTCATGAATTGATTCTACAGAAAGCCACTGGAAATGTCCTAGAAAAAATAACGAAAATATGAATTTTTTATATCCTTTAAAAAAATACTTTAATACTTGAACAATTGTTTAAATATTGGCATAAGGATGCTATGGAACAATTATATGAAGATGATGCCACCGAGCTGGCAGAGATATTTCATCTGCTGGGTGATGCCAGCAGGTTACGGATCGTATTTGCCTGTCTGGGGGCGCCGATAAGTTCTGGCGTTCTTGCCGAAGGGCTGGGGCTTAGTCCATCACTCGTAAGTCATCATTTGCGCCTGTTGAAAGCAGCCCGTATCTTAACCAGTGACCGACAAGGCCGGCAAATTTTCTATTCAGCGTCGGATGACCATATACGGGACATGGTGCGGGATATGGTTGTTCATATTAAAGAAGATCACGAAGAGGATACGGTTTAATGTCAGGATGTTGCGACCATGATGATATTGATCAAGAGGCGCTTGAGGTAAAATCCTTCCGCCGGGTGTTGTGGATCGTTATGATTATCAACGGCGTTATGTTTTTTGCGGAATTCAGCGGGGCTTTTTTCGCCGATTCCGTGGCGTTACAGGCCGATGCGCTGGATTTTCTGGGCGATACGGTGACCTATGCCATAACGCTGCTCGCTTTGGGCTATCCTCTGGCGATCAGGGCCAGGGCGGCCATGTTCAAAGGGATCAGCCTTGGCCTGCTCGGGCTGTGGGTATTTGGTCAGATGATTTACTATTTTATCAGTGGCCAGATACCGTCTTATCAAATTATGGGCATGATGGGGGTTATCGCCTTCATTGCCAACCTGGTCAGTGCGATACTGCTTTACCGTTACCGGGTGGGGGACAGCAATATGCAGTCTGTCTGGCTGTGTTCACGCAATGATGCCATCGGGAATATTGCCATTATCATTGCCGCATCCGGGGTATTTGTTACCGGAACGGGCTGGCCTGATTTTGCCGTGGCCACCATCATAGCCTCACTAGCCGTAACAGCAAGTTACCGGATTATCAAACTGGCAGCTATTGAGATAAGGGCCGCATGACTATATTAACGACGCGTCCGAGGCGCCATCATATTAACGACGCATCAGACGCGGTAATATTATATTAAGGACGCATCAGATGCGCCCGGCAGGTCTTCTTCCAGAATGGCGATATTCAGCGCGTAGGATACTTCGCCTTCATCCTCGTCCCGATAAACCACGCCGATAAATTCATTATTAAAATGTAACTCCATGCTGCCGTCTTTTTGATTTCCGGGATCCAACGTAAATTTTTCGGTCTCGAATTTGTCATTCAGATACTTGCGCAGGCGCATAATTTCGGTTCTGTTCATTCTGTTTCCTCGAAGTGTCTTTCTAGCTTGGCTAGGTAGGGTTTGACGGTATCTATATCAGCCTTATCGTCAGGTGACATGTTTTTTCCAAGTGCCAGCGAATGGTTCATGCTGGTGATAAGCTGTTGTTTCACTTCTGGTGACAAATAGTCACTTTTTTTTATTTCTGCCAGACTTTTTTGAATTTGCTGCCTTATTTCGGGTGTTATCTCCGAGGTCATTTTTAAAGACATGAAGGCGCGCATTATTCTGTCCCCGACATTAGCCCATTGTTCAACAGAAGAAAAGCCGGCATCAAAAATGATAGATTTAAATTCATCAAAGGCCTCATGGGTTCTGATTTTTTCCAATGAACTGGTCATAGGAGAAAAGCTATTCATATCTCCTTGTTCCATTGGCATATTATCATCCTCGTCAATGTTATATTTCTCGCCTAATTTTTGTAGCGGTTTCATGGCATTCATGAAATGCTGTATATCTTTTCCATTTAATGGCGTTTCAGCGTGGGCTGATACAAGGCTGCCAAAAAATATTATTATAGCAATGCTGAATAAAATGCCTTTTTTCATGTCGTATACCTGTTTTTCTGAGGTTGAATGTCATTACTTTACTATAAAAATTCACCCCATAAGTTTAATCTTTATAAGGTAGCGGGGTCAATATAATAGGCAAATATATTAATTCTCAAGAATATTTTCATTAAAAAAAATATAAAATTTTATCTTTAAGCTTCGGTTTACATTTCATCTGTATATTGATTCGGGAAGATAAGATTATACCACGGTTGTTCATATGAAAACATTTGTATGAAATAGATATTAGTAGATGAGGATAGTAAGAATATGACAAAATTTCTGAGTAGATTATGCATTTATGTGAGCGCGGCTGCAGTGCTTACGTTTGGAATGGCAGGACTTTCAGCACAGGCTGAGGCTAATGATATTAGAAAATGGCAGAAAAAGATCGTTCATTTGGTAGCTAAAAAGCAGGTGTATCCTCGTTCTGCTATTCGTAAAGAACTTGAAGGCCGCGCAAAGGTCCGGGTAAATATTGATCGTACAGGTGCTATTGTTAGCCATGAGGTGATAACGCCAACAGGACAAGCCGTTTTTGATAAAGAAATTCCGAAACTGATGAAGCGGATTAATCCATTGCCGGTTCCTCCGGAAAGCCTTACGGATACTGAATTGTCATTCGTGTTGCCATTATCATGGGTAATCAACTAAAAAATATAGATTATGTAATCTATTATTATTTTTCCGGAAATTAATGCCGGAAATCTGTCAAAGCGGCCCGTAAATTTACGGCCCGCTTTTTTTACTTGCCCTTTTGGTCAGAAACAAATATGACATTTTTGTGCGTATAAAGCTTTGCCTGATCGGCGAATTCCTCTATGTTGCGCTGAAGTTCCTTAAATTTTTTAAAGAAAGCGGAAAATTCCGCAGGAGGTCAAATGACACAGCCTTTGATGCCCTTGGCGACAGCCGTCTGGCTGGTTGACAATACTAGCCTGTCTTTTAAACAGATAGCCGAATTTTGCAGTTTGCATGAACTGGAAGTGCAAGGCATTGCCGATGAGCAAGTCGCCCAGAATATTGTAGGGCTGGATCCTATGGTCAATGGACAGTTGACTATGCAGGATATTGAACGTTGTCAAAAGGACAGTTCTTGTCGTTTGGAACTATTGAAAGATGAAATACCGGCTAAGATGCGATCCGGCGGGGCGCGTTATACGCCTGTATCAAAAAGGCAGGATAAGCCAGACGCGATTGCCTGGGTTTTGAAGAATCATCCTGAACTTTCCGATGCCCAAATTTGCCGTCTTGTGGGTACGACAAAGCCGACGATCCTGGCCATTCGGAGCAGGGAGCATTGGAATATGAGCGAAATCAAGCCCGTTGATCCGGTATTGCTTGGGCTTTGCAAGCAGGTTGAATTGGATGCAGCCGTGTTAAAGGCCGCGCCGCCAAAAGCCAAAGAAGACGCCGACGCACCAGTTGAGGAGCCCGTTACAGGCGGCGTGGCAGAAAAGACTTAAGTTTTAAAAGCCTCGGGGGCGAGAGCCCTGAACTTCTGGAAACGGGTTATTTTTTTATTGAATATGGTTTTCCCGGAAAAATAATTTAATAAAAAAGGCCCGCATTGCGGACCTTCTCTGAATTGGCTGGCTATCCTGTTCGCCTAAATCGCTCTATCTCGTCCTTAAGCTTTAATTTCTCTTTCTTTAATTCGTGGAGCATGACAGTGTCTGGGGCGGGCCTGTGTTCTTCTTTGAGGATTATACTGTCAAGCTTTTGATGTTTTTCTGAGAGTGCTGAAAGACGAGCTTCTATGTGCATATTTAGGTCTCCTGTTTGCGAGGATTGGCTGTAAATTAGAACATAAAAATTGTGAATTGTCACGAAAATCTATGAATCACGATCCGTTTTTGACATAATGCGACATGTATTTTAAAAAAATAATCTGTCGTTTCGCGTAATTTTCTGAATATTTCAAGGATTTGCTCCCATGGGTGCTAAAAAAGATAAAATTATCATCGGATTGTCCGGGGCATCTGGAATCTGCTACGGCGTGCGTCTGCTGGAGCTATTGCAACAGATTGATATAGAGACTCACCTGATCATGTCTCGCTCGGCTCAGGTAACTTTGGGCTATGAAATGGATATGAAAGTTTCAGAAGTAAAAGCTCTGGCGGATTGCACGCATGCCATTGACGATATTGGGGCGATGATTTCCAGTGGATCGGTTAAAACGCGCGGTATGTTAATCGTGCCCTGTTCTGTACGGTCCATGTCAGAAATTGCGACCGGTGTCACCTCGACTTTACTCACCCGCGCGGCAGATGTGGTCTTGAAGGAAAGGCGCAAACTTGTTCTTATGGTGCGGGAAACGCCGCTTCATACGGGGCATCTTCGCACCATGACGGCGCTCTCGGAAATGGGGGCGATCATCGCGCCGCCGGTTCCCGCCATGTATGCCAAACCCCAATGTCTCGAAGATATGATTGATCATACATTAGGACGGATGCTGGATTTATTCGATATTGATATTGAACAGGTCACGCGATGGAAATCCAAAAAAACATAAGGTAATTTTCCGAAAAATGTGATATAAAAAATGACATTTTATCATGATTTTTTATAATATTTTTCAAGCGGGCCGTAAGGGACATGTTAATGGATGAAAATGAGATTTCTGAAAAAATTCAAGAGCTTACCATACGGCATAGGGATCTTGACGTGGCCATTCAGGCCTTGATCGAAAGCGGAAAAACCAATGTGCTTCAGGTTCAAAGATTAAAGAAACAGAAACTTAACCTTCGTGACAGAATAACCCGGTTGGAGAATGAATTATTGCCTGATATTATTGCCTGACAAAGGCTGCCTCTGATAATGCTTTACTCTTCTTTCGACGCCTTTTTATTAACATACATTTTTTGATCGGCTTTATCGAGGGCTTGATCGGCGCTTTCTGTCCCCAAAAGAGGATATATGCCGTAGGCTACTTTAAGGATGAATTTCTTGCCTTGATATTCGAGCGGCGCATCGTTCAGATATTTAATTAATGACAAGGCTTTTGTTTCGGCCATTTTTTGACTGGCTTTGGGCAGAATGATACCAAATTCATCGCCGCCCAATCTGCCGACAATATCAGAATCGCGTAAATTTTTCACAATAACATTGGCCAAATGAGACAAGGCGGCATCACCGGCTTTATGGCCGTAGGTGTCATTGATTTTCTTAAGGTCATTCAGATCAAGATAAATGAGAGAGCTGTGAATGCCATAGCGCTGCGAATATGAAATCATTCGGGTCATTTCCCGAACGAAGGCCCGCCGGTTGGAGATCGACAGCAGGCTATCCTGATCCGCCAGTTTTTCAAGTTCCGAAATTTTCCGGTGCGCCAGCTCCAGATCTTTGCGCATATTGTCCACTTCGGACATCAGCATCATTATTGCCGTGCGCACCTTTGTTGTCATTTCCTCTGGCGGGATTCCCAAAACACTTGCGGTGTCTTGAATATTGCGGTTTCCTGATGCTGCGGAAACCTGCGAAGCGCCCTTGCTGCGGCTCACTGTTTTACGACGTAAGGGCTCGGCTCGACGGGTTGGACCTGTTGTTGGGACTCTCATTTGTGATTTAATAAACCTATATTAATATAAACTCAAATATACATGATAACATAATTTGATATATTATCCAGAAAGCTTTATCAGCTTGCGCGCGGTGACATATAGAAAGCTTGCGCTGCACAAAAGCCGCGTTATAATCCGCGATTTCTGATGTGGCATTATACTGATCTTAACGGTGGGAATTAAGAATATGAGTGAGAATAAACCTGTTATCGGCGTGATTATGGGCAGTCAGTCTGACTGGCCGGTGATGAAACATGCAACGGATATTCTTGATGAACTTGATATTTCATATGAAGCGAAGATTGTTTCGGCCCATAGAACGCCGGCGCGTCTGGTGGAATATGCAACAACGGCTGCTGATAGAGGGGTGAAGGTTATCATTGCCGGCGCGGGCGGCGCGGCCCATCTTCCGGGCATGGCGGCCTCGATGACCATTCTCCCCGTGCTGGGCGTTCCGGTGGAAAGTAAGGCTCTGAAGGGTATGGACAGTCTTCTGTCAATTGTCCAGATGCCAGGCGGCGTGCCGGTGGGCACCCTTGCGATCGGGAAGGCGGGGGCCAAAAATGCCGGCCTTATGGCGGCGTCAATTATGGCCTTGATGGACGGCGGCGTTGCCGAGAGGCTTGACCTGTGGCGCAGGACACAAACCGATTCTGTCGCGTTTGACCCTACGGATTAATATTCATGGATGAGGGTAATATGATAAAACTTGGCCCCGGCGCGGTTATTGGTATTCTTGGCGGCGGCCAATTGGGCCGGATGCTGGCCATGGCGGCCGCACAGCTTGGCTATCATACGCATATATATTGCCCGGATGAGCGAAATCCGGCAGAACAGGTCACGGATCGCCTGAGCCGAAACTGCTATACCGATGAGGCGGCGTTAATTAAATTTGCCAAGCAGGTGGATGTGGTCACCTATGAATTTGAAAATATTCCCGTGGCAAGCGTTGAAATATTGCGTCAGCATGTGCCGGTTTTCCCAAGCGCAGACGTATTGCGGGTTTCTCAGGATCGTTTGCAAGAGAAAGATTTCTTGAACGATATTGGTATAGATACTGCCCCCTATAAGGCGGTCTCAACAGAAATAGAGGCGCAGGAGGCGTTAAAAATAATTGGTTTTCCTGCCGTGCTGAAAACCCGCCGCCTTGGCTATGACGGCAAGGGGCAGGCCATTGTTAAAAACAGTGAAGAGCTCCCGAAGGCCTGGGCAAAATTAAATTCGCATGAGATCATCATTGAAGCTTTTATCCCTTTTGATATGGAAATATCTGTTTTGGCGGCACGGGGGCAGGACGGTGATATTAAATGTTTTGACCCTGCGGAGAATATTCACAAAAACCATATCCTTGATCTGTCCATCGCGCCCGCCCGCATTACGCCTGAACGCCGCCAGCAGGCGGTCGCTATCGCAAGGAAAATTGTGGCGGAGCTTGATTATGTGGGGGTTTTGGCGGTGGAGTTTTTTGTCTCGTCCGCGGCGCCAATATTCAGAGTGAATGAAATTGCGCCGCGCGTCCATAACAGCGGTCACTGGTCGATCGAGGCTTGCCCCACCAGCCAATTCGAACAGCATATTCGCGCCATCTGCGGTCTTCCCCTTGGTGATACCAGTCTTTATGGCCGCGCGGAAATGAAAAACCTGATCGGGGATGATATTCATGACATGGATCTCTATCTTAAAGATCCCGATGCGAATTTTCATCATTATGGCAAAAAGCACGCGCGCCCCGGCCGTAAAATGGGCCATGTCACCCGCATCCTGCCGACGGTTAAATAGATTAAATCTTTATTATAAAAACGCATAGGGAATTATGAATTTGGGGGGTATCTCAGGCGGCTGATATTTTGCCAAATATCAGGTAATCTGTCTGTCATGGCCTTGCAGCCGGATTTGAACTGGGCCTTGGTTTTTTCAAATTGCATCACATTGCCAATGCGCCGGTCAAGGAAGGCCCATGTTTCGGCAAAATCTTCTGACTCATCATTAAGCCAATAGAGAAAAGTTGAACTATGGACCCCGGACAGGGTCATTCGTTTGGTGTAATAATTAAAATCAGTGGAGGGATCATGGATGGTTTTCCACATCAAATCAACGCTGCGGTACAATATCTTCAGGCCAAGGGCGGCATTCCCCGGCATGGCAAGATAGGTCACGGCGCGGCGGGCGGCCTCACGAATGTCTTGCTCTGCTTCTATACGGCTTTTGACGAGCCGGGTAATTTTTTGCCGGATTTTTAAATCTTTTAAAGCCTCATCCGGGCAGGCATCAACCATTTTCTGATCTTGTTGCTGTGCCAGCATATCGATCATATCGCCGGCCCCGCCGGGGAAAGCCAAGTCAGCAAGTCCCGCATCAATTTTTAAATCCTGCGCGGCAAGGGCCAAGGCTTTATCGCCCCAGCCTTCAAACGGGACATGGACGAGCGCCGCCTGTAAAAGGGGCGCGCGTAAGTCATCTGGAATATCGGTATTTAATTTTGCCATAAGCCATAGTATGCCCAAGCTAAGCCATCCGGTCAAAAGATTTTCAGAATTATGCCTGTTTTTACGGGTCATTAGGGATATTGCCATAAAATGCTTCACAAAGGCGGCGGCGAATGCTAGAAGTCACTGCCTTTGAGATTCTTTTTGTATTTTAGGGGTTTATATAAACCATTAACTCTAGAAAGGAGTGTGACAGACCAATGCAGGTTTCTGTCCGCGACAATAACGTAGATCAAGCTCTTCGTGCGCTGAAGAAAAAACTACAGCGTGAAGGCGTGTACCGCGAAATGAAGATGCGCCGATTTTTTGAAAAGCCTTCTGAAAAGAAAGCCCGTGAATCAGCCGCAGCCGTCAGACGTGCGCGTAAGTTAGATCGTAAACGTGAAGAACGCGACGGCGTTATTTAATACGTTGCGTTAAATTTTCTTAAAAGCCGTCCTCAATAGTCTTGAGGTGCGGCTTTTTTCCGATATAGTGACAAGAAATAAAAATAGGAAAATAAGGTAAGCATGATCGAGATCGTTGAGGTTCGGCAGATTAAATTTAAACAATGGGCCGAATTATATAAAAGCTACGCGGATTTTTATAAAGTTGATCTGACGCCGCAACAGCTGGGAACCGTATGGACATGGCTTGGCGGCCATGGAACCGAACTGCGCGGTCTTGCGGCATTGGTGGACGGTGCGCCGCGGGGTATCATACATTACCGAAGTTTCCTGCGGCCTTTGGCGGGGGAAGTCGGTATTTTTCTTGATGATGTATATGTCTGTCCGACAGTTCGCAGAATTGGGGTTGGCAAGGCCTTGCTTGATCGGCTTAATGATATTGCAGAGGCTCAGGATTGTTCGGTGATAAGATGGATCACCGCGCATGATAATCAAGGGGCGCAAACTTTTTATGATCAATTCGGCAAAAAAACCAGTTGGATAACCTATGACCACAAAATGAGCGGCGAGGATGGCAGTCAGAAAAAATAGGCGCGGGTTTCAGGCGCTTGGCCGGATTATTAAAGGCTTTGATGTGCCGGAATTCGCTGTCGGGCTAAAATGGCGCGGCGCTGACTTGCAAACCATGAAAAACACTATTTTGGGGCCCGCGCTTTCTCTCGGTCAGGATTTTGAACAGGTCAGCTTTGACCTGACGGCGGGGACAAGCCTTAAGGCGTCCTATCATCTTTCTGAAAAATCAAACATTTATCCATTGATAATCATTATTCACGGGCTTGCCGGTGACGAAACATCCCCCAATGTTATCTCGGCGGCGGCGTATTTTTCTTCGCTTGGCTTTCCGGTGCTGCGCCTTAATTTGCGGGGGGCCGGGCCATCGGCAAAAACCAGTGCCGGGCTTTATCATGGTGGCCTGAGCGAAGATCTTGCCCATGTGGTGGATCAAGCGGCCTGCCGGAATTACGGCGCAGGTATTGTTCTTTATGGCATCTCGCTTGGCGGTAATATGATGTTGAAATATCTGGGGGAAAGGGGGGCGGATGCGCCGGTTAAGGCGGCGATAGGCGTTAGCGCACCGCTTAGCCTGAAGGCTGTGCAGCGGCGTATCATGGAAAGGCGAAATAAGCCGTATCATAATTATCTTTTGCTGGGCATGAAAAATTACGTCAGAGGCATGGCGGATCACCATGAAAAAAACCTGCTGGATAAGGCAAAAAATGCTAAATCATTGTTTGAATTTGATGACCAGTTCACGGCCCCTGCCCACGGAATGTCAGGGGCAGAGGAATATTATAACCTGCATTCGGCACAAAAATTTATTGACCGGATCAAGGTGTCTACTCTGCTTATTCACGCCCAAAATGATCCCTGGATACCTGCGGCAGACTATCAGGACAGGGTGTGGTCAGAGGACGACGCGATAAGCCTTTTGCTTACAGACGATGGCGGCCATGTGGGGTTTCATGCAAAGGATCATAAGGTGCCGTGGCATGAAAGAGTGGCCGGACATTATTTGAAGGGGATATTAGCTCAGGAGCAACAGGTATGATAAGAGCCGGTTTGGTCGTGTTTCTGGTCATGATGACGGCAGCCTGCGGTAGCCCCGCATCGCTAAATCTTATACAAAACTATAAGGATATTCCCATCGTCAAAGAGGATTTTGGTGTTTGTAAAGGTTATGGCTGCCGATATTATTTAAGGACAGGTATCAGCGAACAGGAATGGCAGAAAATCACCCGGGTGTTTGAAAAGCCTGCCGAGAATGCGGTGCAGGAAAGGGCACTTATCAAAAAGGCCATCGGCTTGTTTGAAAGGATCATAGGCCCCAAAACGGATACGGCCCATGATGATGCCGGGGCGCAGATTATCAATTTTTCGACCCGCGACCAAATGGACTGTATTGATGAAGCCTATAACAGCAGCACATATCTTTTTTTGATGCGAAAAGCCGGACTGATTAAATTCCATAGCTTGGGGCAGCCCCTGCGCCGTGGGTATTTCATTGACCGCTGGCCGCATAATACGGCAACTATTCATGAGATTGGCCCCGGGATTGATAAGACCATAAAAGGCCCGGGGCATTATGTGGTGGATTCATGGTTTCACGCGAATGGCGTGCCGCCGGAGATCATCCCGGCGTCCTTATGGGTCACAGGCTGGTCACCGGACAAAGAATAGCCAAAGCGGTCATATGGTTTTGGTCAGGCAGGCTCAATATTGCTGTCGGAAAAATTCCAGTCTGCGGCATTTTCTATTTCTGCCATGAAAAGATGTTCTGCCGCGACCTCGGCTTCTTCTTCGTTATCGGCATTAACATTTGCAACCCAATAGAAAGACCCGCGCTTAAGGTCGGCTTTTAAGGTGACTTTATAATTTGCCATGACATGTCCTTTATTAAATCTATTTTCTTTGACTATAGAATCAGCGATAAGCTTTCAAGGGAAAAATGAAATCCAGCGTAAAACTTATGGGTAAAAAAAATGGCGCCCTTCATAAAAATGAAGGGACGCCAAGTCGCAAGGAGGGTTTCGATCAAAGGCCGCCCTTAAATCGCATAAAAGGACAGCCCTACATATCTGTCATGACATGTAAATCGTGGATGAAGAGGGCTTAAGTCTTCATCCGTCACTATTATAGGGAAATAGTCAATAATAGGCAAATATTATTTATTTAACCTATATTATACTAAGTTTTAATTAAATAATAAACAATATATACCTATTAATAGGAAAAATTGCTTGACAAAGCGGGGTAACTCGTGTAGTCTTTATTTCATGGTCAGAAATTGGCTCTCAAAACAGCATGGGAGAGGGACAATATCTTATCAATTTTCAAAATAATATTGTGACAGGGCCTTCGCCCTAACATCGTGCCGCCTTCTTGTGAGGGCGGTTTTTTTATGTCTGAAGGTCTGTATGGCGCAAATGAATAGCAGTAAGCGGTGGAGCAATAAAAAAGAAGCGCTCTTCCTTGAGGTATTACAACAAACCGGCAATGTGACAAAGGCCACGACAAAGGCGGGTCTGGATCGTTCTCTGGTGTATCGGCAACGTAATCTTCGGCCTGATTTTCGCGAAAAATGGCAGAATGCCATGGATCAGGCTCTGGATTATCTGGAGGCATATTTATGGGACAAGGCAATGGGTAAAGACGTGAATGAAGTGTATGACACAGAAGAGGGCCGGTTGGTGGATGAGAAAATCGCCATCTTTCTGCTGAAGGCGCACCGGCCAGAAATATTCGGGGATGGTAAAAAACGCGGGGCCTCTGTTGAAAAGAACAAGGGCCATTCCCCGCGCGCGCGATTAATGAAAAAACTGGATCAGATGGCGGCTAAACCCATTGACGGTGCCTGATAGCAAGGATAACCGCGCCCTTGCGGAATGGGTGTCTTCTCTAAGTCATGAGCGCAGACATGAAATTCTGGCGGATTTAACCGAGGATGAATGTGATGCCTTAAATTATGATTGGCGTTTCTGGGCGAGAAAGAATCAATTGCCGCCCGAAGGTAGCTGGTTCTGCTGGTTGATATTGGCGGGACGCGGTTTTGGTAAAACCCGCACTGCTGTTGAATGGATAAGGGGGCTTACCGAAGGCGATAGCCCCTCAAAGGCCCCCAAAGGCGCGCCGGAGAGGATTGCGCTGGTGGCGGATACTTTTCTCGATGGCCGGCTGACGATGATTGAGGGCGAGAGCGGCCTGCTGGCGGTCACCCCTAAGGGTTTCATGCCGACCTTTGAAAGCAGTAATAAAAAACTGGTCTGGCCCAATGGCATACAGGCCTTTTTATATTCTGCGGAATCGCCCGATCAACTGCGCGGTCCGCAGCATCATGTGGCCTGGGCGGATGAGCTGGCAAAATGGCGTTACCTCGAAGACAGCTGGTCTAATCTGCTTCTGGGACTTCGGCTTGGTAAGGCCCCCAGGGTTCTGGCCACAACAACGCCGCGCAATATTCCCCTGCTGCGGCGTTTGGTGGAGGATGAGACAACGCAAGTGGTGCGCGGCTCCACCTATGATAACAGATCAAATCTGCCGCAGAGCTTCTTTGAACAGGTGGTGGGACAATATGAAGGCACGCGCATTGGCCGCCAAGAGATATATGGCGAGATCCTGAGTGATGTGCCGGGAGCATTATGGAACCGGAATCTGCTGGAAAATATCAGGGTTAGGGACGTGCCGCCCCTGAGCCGTATTGTGGTGGCCGTAGATCCGCCCGTGACCAGCGGAAAAAATGCCGATACCTGCGGCATTATCGTGGCGGGCCGGGACAAGAATAATCAGGCCTATATTCTGGAGGATTGTTCGGTTCAGGGCTTAAGCCCCCTTGGCTGGGCAAAGGCCGCCCTGGCGGCTTATCATAAATATGAGGCCGACCGAATGGTGGCCGAAGTGAATAATGGCGGCGAACTGGTGGAAAGCCTGCTGCGCCAGATTGATCCGGATGTGAGCTACCGCGCGGTACGGGCAAGCCGGGGGAAAGTCTTAAGGGCAGAACCCGTGGCGGCCTTATATGAACAGGAAAGAGTGAAGCATCATGGGTTCTTCGCAGAATTAGAAGACCAGATGTGCTCTTTAACCAGCAGCGGCCTGAGCGATGGTAAAAGCCCGGACAGGCTTGATGCCATGGTCTGGGCGGTCACGGAATTATTACTGAAATCGGCATCAAGCCCTAAAATAAGACGTTTTTAATTACCTGCTTATCGCTCAATATTTTTGAACGATCAGGCTGGCCCGGACGGCGGCCAAGGTCCCGCAACTGCAAACTTTACACAAGCTTTTAAGCCTAAGTGCAGACCCTGCGGCCTGACTTTACCGCGCGTCCGGAATTTTTATACCCCGGATTTTTATACCCAATGGAGAGATATATGGGACCGTTAAATAGATTATTTCAAAGAAAGAAACCATCTGAAACTGCGCCGCCGGAGCATAAAGAAAGTGCGGTTGCTTCTCTTTTGGGCGGGGCGGAGACATTATGGGTCGGGATGAATGAGGCCCGTTGGTCGGGCCGGAATTATCAGAGCCTGGCCGATGAAGGCTACCGCAAAAATGTTATCACGCACCGCGCCATCCGGCTTTTGTCGGAATCGGCGGCGGCCGTGCCGCTGGTGTTATTTCGTGGGGATCAGAGGTTAAACCATCATCCGCTGCTTGATCTGCTGGGCCGGCCCAATCCAGCTCAGGGCCGGGCCGTATTTTTTGAGACGGTCTATGCTTACCTGAATATCGCGGGCAACAGTTATCTGGAAGCTGTCATGGGCGGCGATGGCCTGCCGCTGGAACTATATGCCTTGCGTCCGGATCGCATGAAAATCATTCCGGGCCCCAATGGCTGGCCCAGGGCTTATGCTTATGGCATTTCAGGCAAAGAACATCAGTTCCCCGTTGACCCCGCCACGGGCCAGAGCCTTATACTGCATGTGAAAACTTTTCATCCCACCGATGATCATTACGGCATGTCACCGCTGGAGGCGGCGGCTTACAGCATTGATGTTCATAATGCGGCCTCTGGTTGGAACAAGGCTTTGCTGGATAATTCAGCGCGGCCCTCGGGCGCTTTGGTTTTTGAGCCAAAAGAGGGCAATTCTGTTTTGAGCAAAGAGCAATTTGATCGTCTGAAGGTGGAAATGGAAGAAAATTTCCAAGGCAGCAAAAACGCCCGCCGGCCTTTATTACTGGAAGGCGGATTGAAATGGCAGCAGATGGCTTTTTCGCCGACCGATATGGATTTTATCAACGCCAAACATGTTTCGGCGCGGGAAATTGCCACGGCCTTTGGCGTGCCGCCCATGATGATGAGTATCCCGGGCGATAATACCTACAGTAATTACAAAGAGGCCAACCGCGCTTTGTGGCGCAGCACATTGTTGCCCATGATGGATAAAATGATGTCATCGCTTAATTTCTGGCTGACCCCCTATTTTGGGGATGATCTTCGCCTTGACTATGACCTCGATGCCATTCCGGCGTTAAGTTATGACCGGCAGGCCCTGTGGCAGCGGGTTGGCGCGGCGAATTTCCTGACCCTGAATGAGAAACGCGCGGCTGTTGGCCTTGGCGCGCTCAACGGCGGTGATGTGATTACATGAGGATCGGTTCCGGCCTTTTGCACGCGGTTCGCCAGGCAAAGGATCAACAGGTCGCCGATGAGACAATATATCTTTTAATTGAACAAGCTTCGGAAGAGGGCGCGGCGCGGGCCTTGGCTCAATTGGGCTTGAGCGATGCCAATGCCGGCGCGGATATATCGGAATTGCGCAATCTGCTCGACAGCTGGCGGGACACCAAAAGAACGGCCCGCCAAATTGTGATCCGCTGGATCATTCGCATGTGTCTTTCCGCCCTCTTGATTGGGCTCGCCGTCAAACTCAAGCTTATTCAGCTTGGACAAATATTTGGATAATGAATGATGTTACGAGAAACAGATAATAATATTGGCCATTTTGAGGGCTATGCCAGTGTATTTAATGTGGTGGATCGGGGCAATGACCTGATCAGCCCGGGGGCCTTTAAACGATCCTTGTTGGATCGGGGAACCCAAGGCATCAAGTTTCTCTGGCAACATGACCCGAGGGAGCCGGTGGGTATTTTAGACGAGATATATGAGGACGCGCGCGGGCTATATGTTCGCGGGCGGCTTATCCTTGATGTGGGGCGGGCGAAAGAGGCTTATCAATTGTTGAATGCGGGGGCCCTGGACGGCCTTTCGATTGGGTTTCATACCTTAAAATCGAAACAGCGTTCAGATGGCGTGCGGCTTTTGACGGAAGTTGACCTGTGGGAAATATCTTTGGTGACGTTCCCCATGAATGAATTGGCGCGCATTTCTCATTTTAAAACAGATTTAATCCCAGATTTTAATTTTGCGGTGGATAAGACCGCTTTTGTTGCCGGTCTTCGGCATTTAACCGCGCTTATGGCGCCGCCTGCTTGCAATGGTGCGAGTGGGTATTCACTAAAGAAAGACCTATGAATGACATTGGAAACTAAAGAAGCGTTGGAAAATCTGACCCGATCTTTTGAAACTTTCAAATCTGCCAATGATGAAAGACTGGCGGAAATTGAAAGCAAAGGACAGGCAGATGTGATTACGGAAGAGAAGCTGGATCGCCTGAATCGTGAAATGACACGGTTGCAGGAGGTGGCCAAGGGGATGCAGGTTGCCGCAGGTCGGCCTAATTTATCCGCCAAACAAGATCAGGATGTGATCAAGGTGGAACAGAAACGTCAGTTTTTTGAGGGTTTTATCCGTAAAGGACATACCCATAATCTGGATCAAAAAGCCCTCAGCACCACTGTTAATGCAGACGGTGGTTATGCGGTTCCGGTTGAACTGGATCAGCAGATTGAAAAACGCCTTAGGGATTTATCGCCCATTCGCGCAGAGGCTAATGTGGTTGCCATCGGCTCTTCCAAATATAAGAAGCTGGTTAATGTGGGCGGGATTACGTCCGGCTGGATTTCTGAAACCGGGGCGCGGGTTGAAACGGCCACGCCAACGCTGCAGGAAATCACGCCGCCGCTTGGCGAAATATACGCCAATCCAGCGGCAACACAAACCATGTTGGATGATGCCAGTTTCAATGTGGACAAATGGCTGTCCGAGGAGCTGGCCGAGGAATTCTCCTATCAGGAGAATGGGGCCTTTGTTAATGGCAGCGGTATCAATCAGCCAAGAGGATTTCTGCAATATACGGTAAGTACGGCCAGCGATGACAGCCGGACTTTCGGGGAGATACAAGCCCTGACAACCGGCGTTGCCGGGGATTGGGCCGCCGCCGACCCCTCTGATATTCTGGTTGATATGACCCATGAAATGAAGTCTGGCTATCGTTCTGATGCTAAATTTTACATGAACACCAGCCTGCTTGCCGAAATCCGTAAATTCAAGGATGCAGATGGTAATTACCTCTGGCGTCCTGCGCTGGAAAATTCTGCGCCGTCAACCCTGCTGGGCTATCCTGTGATAGAAGTGGCGGAAATGCCAACCCGGGCAGCGTCCAGCCTGTCCCTATGTTTTGCCAATATGAAACGGGCCTATACCATTACAGATCGCAGCGGAACGCAGATCCTGCGTGATCCCTATTCCAATAAGCCTTACGTTCATTTTTACACCACAAAACGTGTTGGCGGGGCTGTGATTAATGATCAAGCCATCAAATTATTGCAGTTCTCCGTTTAAGTCGTAATTCCTCCTGCAAACTATTAGGGGCGGTTGTTTTGGCCGCCCCTTTTTTTTATTTTTCAAGTCATTAGATCATGAAATGGGTAAGATATGGCATTTCCGACTGGTTGGGATAGAAAATGTATTATTACGATCCCCGATGCGCAAATATCAGGAAGTAATACCGATTTTCCTGTTCTTCTGACGCATGACAATTTCCCGACCGAGATGATGGACGGCGGCGCTAACTCTGCCCTTAACGGTGGCGGCGATGTTCGGTTTAGTCTGGACAGCGCGGGGACAACACAGCTCCCGTGTGAAATCGTTAGCTTTATCACTGGTGGGACACCTTCGGCGGAAATACATACAAAGCTGCCCACCCTTAACACCGGCGCGGATCTGACGCTATACGTCTGGTATAAAAAGGCCGGAGAGGTTCAGCCAGCCGTCACCGATCCCTTTGGCCGTAATGCGGTATGGGCGGATTATGAAGCGGCTTATCACCTTAACGGTGCAGATGGGACAGATGCATCCGGCAATCACAACGGTACACCACAAAATGCCCCTGCGACAGAAGCCGGGCCTTGGGGAACGGCAATAAGTCTGAACGGCTCTAATCAATATGTATCTTTGCCCGCATCTCTTGAAAACGCACTTGCGGGGATAGGTGGCTTTACTGTAACGTCATGGGCTTCCCCGGATAATGTCACATCTGATAGAGTTATTTTTGAAAATATTGTCGGTGGAGGAGCCGGGATTAAAATATGGGCAGACGCCGGAGGCACTGGGGATGGATGGGCGGCAGCCATATCAAATGTGGGCGGGACTATTGTTGTAGGCGCAAATAATTCAGACGCAACCCTGAATACATGGCAAAGAGTCACTTGCCGTTATACCGGGGCAAGACTGGAAATAATTAAAAATAATAATACGCCGTCATTTGTTAGCAAAACCGGCAACACGGTTGATCCTAATAAAAATATTGAAATTGGCCGCGGCGGCTCGACAAGCTCAAATTATTTCATAGGCGGGCTAAAAGAAATAAGAGTTAGCTTGGCGGCACTGTCTGATGACTGGCTTACAACCGAATATAACAATCAGTCTGATCCTGCGGCTTTTGGTATTGCGGGAACGCCTGAGGACGCGGGTGGTGGAACGCTTTCTATTCAGAAAATTAGTCATAATATTTCTTCCGACGCGCTCATTCCGATGCAAATGCATAATTTAAATGTTGCGCCAGCCAATCACAATATAACAAGCTTGAGTGCCGCTATTACTTTTGGTCTGACTGTAGCTCCTGATTATGGCGCGCATGTATCGGTCTCTGATGGCGTTATATTATTCCAAAATCAAATACTTGTCATTTCGGATGGGCTGCAACCCTGCGCCAGTGAAAGCCTTTCGCTCACACAAATCCATGACTTGTCAATATGGAATAACGGGCTGGCGGTTTCCAGTGATGATGCAATATTTTTGCAGTTTCAAACAATGATTATGCAGAATTCTGTCCATCTATTGAGCGCAGATATCACCCCGTTATTTGATCCCGCAAGCTTTGCACCAAGCCCCCGCAGAATGCAAGAAGCCCGCCGGGGAAACAGGTCATTTTCAAACGCTGGCAAACTTCGGACAATAGACGCAATCAACCATTTAACCAAAAGGATTTAATTATGGGAAAGAAAGTAGACGATAGTGTGCTTGACGTCGCACTGAATGAAATAAGGACGAAATGCACGCTTATGACAGCCTGCGCGGGCGAGCCGGCAAATTTTGCAGCGGCCAATGTGGGCGGCGCAAATTTTCTGGCCGATGCGCCAATGACGCCTGCGGATTTCACCATATCCAACGGTGATGTGAGCGGCCGGAAAGTCGCGGTCGCGGCAAAGGCAGGTATTATTGTGGATAATACAGGTATGGCGGATCATGTGGCCTTGCTCGATACGGTCAACAGTATTTTGCTTTATGTCACGACAAGTACGTCCCTTGGCCTGACATCCGGAAGCTCGCTTACCCTCAGCACATGGGATGTGGAGATCGCGGATCCCAGCCTATGAGTGAGCAATATTTAAAAGACCCCAATGCGGTTATTGATTATGCCATTGATTGGTCGGCAAGCTATCTGTTGGCCGGGGAAGAGATCACGGCGAGCAGCTGGTTTATTCTGCCCCAGGGCGGCGTCAATGATCTGAGCATAGATACAATCCCGCCAATGACTTCGGGCAAGGCCAGCGTATTTGTCGCGGCGGGCATTGCTGGAAAAATATATCAGCTCACCAACAGGATCACCACGGATCAGGGCCGGACAGATGAGCGATCCATAACCATCAGGGTAGAAGAAAAATGATGATACAGCTTATTTCAGAAGCAGAGAGTCTTGCCGTTGGATTATCCGAAGTGCGGGATTTCCTGAAAATTTCGCATAATGATGAAGACGCCATGATTGCGGGCTTTATTCGGGCGGCGACAAGGGCCTGTGAGACATTCACCGGACGAAAATTGATCCAGCAGCAATGGCAGCTTACCTATAATGACTGGGCCGAAGATGTGATATCTATCCCCCTCTCGCCCATTTTATCTGTGGATAGAATAGAGGTCTGGATTGCAGAGGAATTTCAGGAGATCCTGCCGGAGAAATATCTTCTGGACCGCACCTCTTATCAGGCCAGAATTCTGGTCAGGGTCGGCGATCATTGGCCAACGCCTGAACGGGATATTGAGGGTATAAAAATCACCGTAACGGCGGGTTTTGGCGCGGGGAAAAATGACGTTCCCCATGATATTCGTCATGGGCTGCTTCATTGGGTCGCCGCTGCCTATGAGGGGGGGCTATCCGGAAATCAGGCGGTGACGATAGCCGAAAACCTGTGGCAGCCTTATCGAAGGGTGGCATTGTAATGACAAGATCAATGCATCAAAAAATCACCTGCCAAAAGCAAATATTCACTCCTATATCTGCGGGGGAACAATTGCAAGACTGGCAGGATGTCGCCATCGTCTGGGCAGATGTTAAGGCCAAATCCAATGACGCAGAAATCACGGCGCGGCAAAGTCAATTCGCGGGAAAATATAAAATTTATGTTCGCTATCAAGACATATTGCTGAGTGTCCGAAGAATTTTGTGGCAGGGACAGGCCTATCGTGTTGTCAGTTTCCTCAATCCTGATAACCGCAAGCGTATCCTTGAATTTGATGTGTTAGAGGATCAATCCTAATGTCATCACTGCAACTGACAAATAAGGCGGCGGATTATGAGAAAGAACTGGCGCGCATGATTGCGCAAATGGCGGATCAAATCGTGAGCAGCGCGCGAAAGAGAGTATATGCCAATTTGAAGAGCCGTAAAGGCAATAGCCCCTTGGCAAATTCCATTGACAGCGCGGTGACGCCGGAGGGGGATATCCGGATTTTTACGGACAAGCCCTATGCTAAATTTGTGGAGTTTGGCACCATAAATCAGCCCGCAAGGCCTTTCCTCACCCCGGCGGTGGAAGAGGTGAAGGTAACTTTCTCAGGCCTTATTAGATAGTTTACCCAAAATATATTTGAACCTCGCATTTTTTCTGAAAGAAATCAGCTATGACGTTACTTGCAACGCAAAGCCTGTGGCAGGCGATCTATGACAAATTAGATAATGATAGTATTTTAATGGCGGAAATTTCCGGCATCTTTGACCCTGTGCCGGAAGGCCAGGATTTGCCCTATATAACCATTGGGGAAGGCAGCTCATATGACTGGTCAGCCAAGGATTTTTCGGGTCAGGAACATATCATAGATGTTCATATCTGGTCTGACCAAAAAGGCGGGGGCCAAATACGCGCCCTTGCCGATAAGGTCTCTGGCCTGCTTGTGGGACAGGATTTGCCCCTGATTGGTCATCAGCTTATTGAACTGAAATTCATCTTCTTCGAGAATTTCTTTGATGAAAATGGTGACGTGCGCCACGGCATATTACGCTTTCGCGCCAATAGCATACAAAATTCATAAATGATTTAACCACATAATTTAACAACCAGACTATTTAACAAACGGAGACTTAAGCATATGGCAGCGGAAAAAGGACGGGCCTTTTTGTTGAGAATTGGCGACGGGGGCGGCCCCGAAATATTCACGGTGGTGGGGGGCATGCGCTCGACATCCATCAGAATAAATAATGAGACGGTCGATGTGACCA
The DNA here is from genome assembly GCA_021647465.1 of Emcibacter sp. GTDB lineage: Bacteria > Pseudomonadota > Alphaproteobacteria > Sphingomonadales > Emcibacteraceae > Paremcibacter. Next base: position 92,807 of record JAKIUQ010000008.1, read on the forward strand.
ATAAAACTTCCGGCGGCTGGCGAGAAATTTTATCTGGCGCGGGCATCCGCCAGATTTCCATTAGCGGCAGCGGTATTTTTACCGATTCCGCAAGCGAGGCCAGCTTGCAGGCCAAAGCTCTGGCAGGCAGTGTCGATAATTACGAGGTTGTCTTTGAAAGCGGCGATAAATTTTCCGGAGCCTTTCAGGTCACATCACTGGAATTTTCCGGAGATTACAACGGCGAGAGAACCTATAGTATCGCGCTGGAAAGTTCTGGCATGGTAAGTTTTGTCAATGTTTGATCAGGCTGTTGATAAATCCTTTAGAAATAGTGTGATCATCACGCTTTCGGGTATAGAATATCGCCTGAAACCCACGTTTCAGGCGATCATGGATATTGAAGACAGGCTGGGCGGTATCATTGGCCTTGCGGTAAAGGCGGCGGACGGTGATTTTGGCTTTAAAGAAATGACCGTTATTATATGGGCAACCATGGAAGAACAGATGAATTTTGAAGATGTGGGCAGCTTGCTGCTGGATGAAGGAGTCTCCAGGGTATCGCCGGTGGTTCGGGATTTGCTGACCCTGTGTCTTGTGGGTTTAAATGCTGGTGATGATGGATAAAATCAACTGGTCGCGATATGGGGAAATAGCCTATGTTAATTTTGGCTGGTCGCCGGATCAATTCTGGCGGGCGACACCGACCGATTTCTGGTGCGCCTATAAAGGCTGGCAAAAAATTCATAAGGGATCATCGGGTGATCTGCCGCCTTTAAAAAGATCTGAATTAAATGACCTTGTCACGCGGCTTGCCAAATTGTAAACTAACCGCATGAGACAAAGAAATACAAAACAGCGGAAACCCCTGCGTGAGCGGGTGGCCGACCGCAAGGCCGGCATTAAAGAAGAAACCAGCCCCAAACGCGAGAAAATTCTCCGGCGGGTCAGGCTGTGCGCCAATCTGTTTCAGGCCATTGGTCTTATCATGCTGCTCATCATGCTGGCGCAATATATCAGCAGCGGTTACGGCCATATGAACTGGATTAATGTCATGGTCTATTCCGGCATGTTCCTGATCGGACGTGCTGTGACATCCTTCATGAACTTAAGCAATATCATGCGGTAGATTTAATCGCATGCTGCACCAATTTATCTGACATCCTCTTTTGCCTTTATATTGCCCTGTTACGACTTATAGTGGTTATTATCATTATGGAGACTTTCTATGTATGACGCAAATAATATGCCGGCTCGAACTCGGATGAACCATTACCTGAGGACGGGACAAAAAATTGATGGATTTCAGCCAAGCAGTTATGATTCATATGACCTGTGTGATCTGTGCGGCGGTATGGTTTATGATCTGGACATTAAAGGTATCCGTGATGAGCGAAACGCGCGCTATCAGGCCTTGTTTCAAAACTATGAGGCGGCCAAACGTGACGGCAAGACTCATAAAGTTTGGCAAATAATGGGTGGTCCCACGACCCGCCAAAGCCATAGAAATGCCAGCGGTCAGAAAGTTGAGATCGATGAAAATTTCCGGGTAGGCGGGGAAGAATTATTCCTGCCCAACGACCCCGAAGCATCCTTCAGCGAAACCGCCAACTGTAGGTGTTATGTCAAATTTGTCGGTGGAGAAAATAGATTTGTATGTGCTGCAAAAAAAGTTATCCGAACCGTTATTAACAATGAGGAAAAAATTACATTGGAGGGTGGACGGTATGTGAGAGTCTTTGCAATAAGCAATCAGATATTTCTTGCGCCAATATTAATGTATTTAATTTCTTATCCTTTGGATGCTGATGGAAATCAAATAACAGCTTTTCAAAATATACGGCCTGTATTTGGGGGGCATATTCTTCCGATCGTTGGAAATACATATGATTTTGTTGAATCGGGTGATAGAAATTATCATCATGTATTGATTGTAAGGCCGCAGACTAATGCGTCTGGCGCAGACATTAATGTTAATATAACGTTAGAGGTAAGCAATTGTCCTTTCATCGGCTAATGACCATATTATTATTTATGATATTACCCATTCCGGCAAGTCATGCTGCTACCATTGGAAGTCTTTACCATATAAAATTTAATTGGAAAGCTGAACAAAGAGCTTCCGCATACTATGAAATGACCACCTATATTTTTGACTCCATGAGCAAGGAACCCGCCTATCTATATTCTGAATATGGCAATTTTAGTGGTGTCTATATATGGGTTCCTGAAAATAGCTCCTACGCTAAATTGGAAAGAATTATTTCTAATGCAAACAGCCAATATATTGTTCCGGTGATTGATGATAATTCGACTCTGAAAACACGATTGGATAAAATATTTCTTGATATTGATAGCGGGCAAACAACTTTTACCTGTCATGTCGTAATGCCAATGGAGTTTGATTCTGTTGATGAAGTAATGAAGTATCTTACAAAAATACAATATTATATTTTCAGAAGGGGGTATTTGATTTCCATGACATTCATTGGAAAAACAGAGAAAAAGTTTGATATAAGTTTTAATTTCCTCGCTGATTGTATATCAAGGAAAGCAATTGTGAGTGATTTGTTACATATTGTTTCTCTTGATCACAAGGATCAGCGGAAATTATATTCACCTCATCAGAAATGAACAAGACATCCGTCACCAAATTTTGTTCCTACGGTATTATGCCTCTTGGTTAAAGTGGCTGGTGGCATTTGAATGAATCACAAGAATTAAAAATATTATCAGAGATTAAATACGCCAACATAACTTGAACGAACCCGCCCTCGGCGGGTTTTTTTATGGAAAAAATTATGACAGAAACAGTTATAGACAGTCTGGTCGTGAAGATCAGGGCAGAGAGTGCGGAGTTGCGCGGACAATTGGCTGAGATAGAAAAAGATTTTGGCGGGCTTGAGGGTGTGGCGGCGCGAACGGCCGACGGCATGACGCGGGTCTTTGAAAATTTCGCCCGCAGTGGAGAGCTTAATTTCTCAAGTCTGAAGCAAGTGGCTTTATCGGTACTGAATGACATCGCCAATAGTGCCGTCCAGTCTGGCCTGAACAGTATTTTCGGGCAGGGCGGCGGCATTGGCGGGGCGATTGGCAATATAGCTGGGGCATTGTTTGGCCGGGCCGGCGGCGGCACGGTTGGCGCGCGCCAGCCCTATCTGGTGGGGGAAAGGGGGCCGGAGTTATTCGTGCCGGAAAACCCGGGCCGCATTATCCCAAATCAGGGCGTGAAGAGTGAGGGCGTTTCAGACAAAATGACAAATATCACCATCAATATTACCAATCAGGGCGGCGGCAATGATATGTCACGGCGCAGCGCAGGCCAGATCGCCGTGGCTGTGCGCCGCGCTATGGGCCGCGCCGAAAGGGATTTATAATGTATTGGCTGGCAACGCAGGAAGATCAGGCGCAAATCAGTTATATCCGCAGATTTTCGCCCCGCTATTGGACCGTTAATTTCCCCCGTCCCATGATGGCCTCTATGGTGACGACCGGCTATGACAGTCTGGTCATTGACCTTGTATTTTACCGTTATGAGGACTTAGGCGGCCTTATATGGGATACGGTGGACAATCTTGATCATCCCTTTCATCAATATGCAACCAACAGGGATTATGCTCATAGTGTGCTGAGTTTTCGCTGGCAGTCCGTCAATGTCAAGGCGCTGGATATTTTACATAGCCCCACATTGACCATAGAAGGCCGGGATCAGAATGGCCTTGCCCGCACATGGTATGTCCGTCTGTGGAATTATGCCGTGGGCAGCAATCAGGATGCCATTATCACATTGAATTTTGATGATCTTGCCGGCGGTTACCTGCACCCACAAGAAGCCGACCCCGTATATCCAAAAGATATTGACCGGATGTTTATCAGTATGGTGCCAACGGATTTTGACGGTACAACTACAGGCCCCTTGCCCAGCGCCGTCGACGCGCAGGTCACCATTTCCGAGATAAAAGTTACCGGCCCCACATCGACGTTGAAAGTCGGGGACAGTTATGTTCAGAGCCATGACCTGCGCATTGCCAATGGGTATGATGATGTTACATCGATGGCACCGGAACGGGTGATCTGGAATATGATACGTCTGGGCTATAGCGGTTGGATCAACCATTATGTGGGGATGAGCCATTATTACAGTTTGAGCTGGGACGGGACGGAAGGCCGGTTCATCATTGATACCACCAAAGAAAAATTAAATAAGGCCGCCATAAGCTGGCATAAAAACTTTCTGGAACTGGCGGATTATTTTGGCTTCAAAGTTATATTTTCGTTGTCTTATGAGATTTTTGCAGAAAATATCCCCGAAAACTGGCAGCAGAAAGCCCATGATGGCGCGCCCGCCCGAACCGGCTGGGTGCCGCCGTCCGGTTTGATTGCGCCGACCAATCAGGCGGCTCTAGATTATTTGCGGGATGTTTTCCTGGCCTTCGGGCAGATCATAGACCTTGTTGGCGCGGATCATTATTATCAGGTCGGCGAGCCTTGGTGGTGGATTGCAGAGGACGGGGAAGGCGTGCCGCATATTTATGATGATGTGACCACGGCGCTTTATACGACGCAAACCACCAACCCTGTGCCGGTTAAACATCTGCTGGCCACCGAAATTGCCACGCCGGATCAGCAGGATTATTTAAACTGGCTCAGGGATAAACTGGGTCAATCAACCATTTGGTTAAAAGATCAGGTGAAAGCGCAATATCCTTCGGCCAACGTGGGGCTTTTGTTCTTCACGCCGCAAGTGTTGCATGATAATGCCCCCATTGCGGGCGTTGTTAATTTTCCGTCATTCCATTGGCAATCACCCGCTTTTGATTTTCTTCAGGTGGAAGATTATGACTTCGTCCTGAATGGGGAATGGGGGAAACGCAAAGCCGCGATTGATATTATCGATCAAACATTAGCTTACCCCCGGGAAGCAACCCATTATTTTGGCGGTTTTAACCTGCTGCCGGAAACTCTGGAGAATTGGCGCAATATCATCAGGGCCGTGGACCTTGGGTTTCAGGATAATTACGCGGAAACCTTTGTCTGGGCCTATCCGCAAATTGTCCGTGACGGGGTAATTTACACCAATAACCAGGAAAATATTATGACAGGATTTCACGAAGTAAGGCTGCCGGAAGACATCAGCTATGGTGCGAGCGGCGGGCCGCAATTTATGACAAATGTGATTGAGATGGCCTCAGGCCACGAGCAGCGTAATCAGGAATGGGCACAGGCCCGAAATATTTATGATGTTGGTCTGGGCCTCAGGTCGGAAAATGACCTAGGCGAATTAATCAGTTTCTTTCGGGCGCGGGCCGGGCGGGCTTATGGCTTTCGCTATAAGGACTGGCTTGATTTTAAAAGCTGCGCCCCGATGGCGGCTATTGCGGCAACGGATCAATCCATTGGCGAAGGAGACGGGGTCACCGCCTCATTCCAGCTGAAAAAAACATATGACAGCGGGGGCAGCCAGCACAGGCGAAATATTTCCAAACCGGTATTGGGAACGGTGCTTATTGCCGTTGATGGCGCATTGCAGGCTGCAGGTTGGCAGGTGGATGTGACAAACGGCGTTGTAATTTTTGAGGTCGCCCCCTTGAACGGGGCGGTGATTACAGCGGGATATGAATTTGATGTGCCTGTGCGTTTTTCTGATGATTTCCTGCCGATAACATTAGAAAGCTATCAGGCCGGACAAATCCCGTCAATTGCTTTAATTGAGGTGAGGACCTAAATGAAACAAATTTCCCCGCAGTTGAAAACTCATATTTCAGGCGAACTTACGTCAATGGTGACCTGCTGGATATTAACGCGGCGGGACGGCGTGCGGCTGGCGTTTACCACCCATGACAGAGAAATCTATTTTGATAACCTTACCTTCTCGCCGGTTAATAGTTTCCTGCCGTCCATGGTGAGCAGCACTAACAGCTTAAATGTGGATAATCTGGAGGTCCAGGCGATATTATCTTCGGATGGTCTGACAGAAAAAGATATTCGCGCCGGTCTGTTTGATCATGGCCGCATTTCCATTTTTCAGGTTAATTGGCAGGATCTGTCGATGGGGAAAATCTCTGTCCGTCATGGCTGGCTCGGAGAATTCACCCTGAAGGATCAAAATTTCACCGTTGAAATCAGAGGGCTGGCGCAAAAATTACAACAGGTGATAGGACATCTGTATTCGCCGGAATGCCGCGCTGATCTGGGGACAGATAATTGCCATGTGAATATGGAAAAATATACGGCCCTGGGCAGCGTAACAGAAGTTTTGGGCCGAGACAGCTTTGCGGATGTGAATAAACTGGAAGCGAGTGGGTGGTATGATTATGGTTATATCCGCTGGCTTCGGGGGGGCAATGCCGGCATTATGTCAGAAGTAAAAACTTTCACGGGGGGGCAATTCATATTATATGATCGCCCGCCGGAACTCATAATGGTGGGCGACCTGTTTCTTGCCGTTGCGGGCTGCGATAAACGATCAGTAACCTGTAAAAGCAAATTTCAGAATTTCGAAAATTTCAAGGGCGAGATAGCCATACCCGGGACAGACGCCCTCTACAACTATCCCGGCCTTAACTGAGGGTATTATTTTTTAGCCGCTGCTTTTTTTGTCGTCTTTTTTACAGTCTGTTTCTTTGGGGCCGCTTTTTTTGAGACTGATTTCTTTGAGGCCGGTTTCTTTACTTCGTTTTTTTCTTCTTTTGCGGGCTCTTCTGGTGGGGCTTCTGTCCATTGGTCAGGGTACAGGCGGATATGAACCTGATTCACCCGGTTGCTCACATCGGCCAGCGCTTTTAGCAGGGCATCAAGATTAAAACTCGTGCCAAGGTAAGTATATATCTTCGTGCTGGTATCAAAGGACCGGAAAATATTTTTTGTTTCAACGTCTTTATGCTGACTCGCGGATATATCACCAATGAAGTCATAGAGGATATACTGATCTTTGGACTGGTTGACCCATTGATCATTGGCTTCATCAGCATGGTCAACGAGGGACAGGATGCTGTCATTATTTAAAGGATATTTTTCTGGAAGATCAAGAGTTTTCCGTAAGGATGCCGCGCGTTCTTTGCCCTTTTTACGCGGTGTCCAAAGTGTGCGGGAAATAATATTTGTCCCAAGCATGATATTTTGCAGGCCAAAGAAAACGCCAACAGAGGCTTGCTTTTCCATTGACTGGTTTAAAATATCCACACTTGCCTCAATAAAGCGGCATTGGTTTCTTAATTCGTGAATATGTAACCCGATAACATTCATGTCCATAGCCGACAATTCCTCCATTTTATTTTCTGTTGAATAGTGATAGCAAAGTTTTTTTGAAATGACCATATGTGATCTGCATCAAAAAAAGATAATTTCAATAGCCCGAAGCTGCGTTGGCACATCTTTCCGTCATCAAGGGCGTGATCCGGCTAATGGTTTGGATTGCATAGGCTTGATTGTCTATGTGGCAAAGGCTATTGGGTTTACGGGATTTGATCATAAAGACTATAAAAAAACCCCTGAAAAATTTGCGATTTCCCGACAGGCAATGGCTGCGGGCTTTGTAGGTTGTTCAAGAAAGGACCTGACGCCGGGTAATATTCTAATTCTGAAGTTTGGCAAATATTTGGAACATGCGGCCATCATTTCGGATCGCGGCATCATTCATGCTTGTGAAAAATACGGCAAGGTGGTTGAGCATGGATTGGACGAGGCCTGGCGGTCTAGAATAATCTCGGTTCATGCTTTCCCCCCTAAGCTTATTTCACATAGTCTCTCATTAAAAAATATAGGAATGATATAATGGCGAGTGTTGTACTTACTGTCGTTGGAACAGCCATTGGCGGGCCCATTGGCGGTCTTGTTGGTGGCTTGATCGGCCAACGTGTTGATCAAGCAATCTTCGGGGGCACAAGCTCCCGCACAATCGAGGGCGGGCGGATAAAAGACCTTAGCGTTCAAACCTCTGCTTATGGCGAGCCGATCTCCCGGATTTATGGGACAATGAGGGTGCCGGGCAACGTCATTTGGTCTTCGGGCTTGAAGGAAACCCGAAATGAGAAAACAGAAAGCAGCGGCGGCAAGGGCCGTAGGCAAAATGTTACAACGATCGAATATAGTTATAGCGCGTCATTCGCCGTGGCCCTGTCCGGGCGGGAGATTTCAGATGTGGGACGTGTCTGGGCAGATGGCAAGCTTTTGCGGGATGCCGCAGGTAAAGTCGCTGTCGGCGGGGAAATGAGGGTTTATCGGGGCGGCGGCTTTCAACAATCAGATCCAATGATTGAAGCCGTTGAAGGCCAAGGCAATGTTAACGGGTTTGCCAATCTGTCTTATGTGGTATTTGAGGATTTGGCGCTAGGTGAATATGCCAACCGTATTCCTAACCTGACCTTTGAAGTCATTGCGGATACTGGCGGGGAAATTTTACTTGCCGCTATTGTTTCTGATATTTGCCAACTGTCAAATATTACCATATTTGATGCCAGTGACCTGAATCAGATGGTTGGCGGTTATTTGGTCTCTGGCCCGATGAAATCCAGAGCCGCCATAGAAGAGCTGGCGCGGGTTTATCAATTTGATGTGGTGGAACAGGAAAATGGCCTGCTGTTCCGAAAGTTGGGGCGGTTGCCGGGGGCGGTGGTGCTGCCGGATGATTTGGTTCAATCCCCCCAAGGGGCGCGGCCCTCGGACAAGATAACAATAACGCGCCAGCAGGATATGGAACTGCCCCGGGAAGTCGGCCTGTCGTATATTGATCCCGGGCGGGATTATCAAACCGGTCATCAAAGGGCCAGAAGATTAAATGTGGCAAGTGACATTGTCCGTCAAAGCGGTCTGCCATTGGTTTTATCATCAAGTCAGGCAAAAACCGTCTCCGAGATACAGCTTGACCTTGCCTGGTATGGCCGGGAAACAATAAGTTTTTCCTTGCCCCATAAATATGGTGATCTCTTGCCCGGCGATATTGTGACGATGGCCTCTAATCCGGAGGCGCAGGATTATTTGCTGCAAGAGACAGAAATCGGCCCGGAGGGGGTGCAATGTCAGGCGGTGAAATTTTCTAACCTTCGTCTGGAAAGATCTGCGCAAGCGGATAGCGGCCCTGTGCCGGCGCAACAAGTGGCTGAATTGGCAGAAAGTCAGTTTTTTCATTTTGATATGCCGGCCATAACGGGCGAAAATGTCACATCGCCTGTTTTTTTCTGGGCGGTGGCCGCAGGGGCAGGGAAATGGCCCGGTGCGGGCCTGTTTATATCAAGAGATAATGATCAAACATATACGCCGCTGGATTACGCAAATGTGGATGCGATTAGCGGGACGGTTGAAAATGTATTGCCTGATGGGCCCGCCGCCTATTGGGACTATGGCAATGAACTTTTGGTTCGGTTGGATAACCCGGATCATGGATTGTCTGGCGCGACAGCGGATGCTGTTTTGAACGGCGCCAATATCGCCTGGGTTGGCGGAGAGATCATTCAATTTCAGCAGGCGAGTTTTGAGCTGGATGGTGCCTATCGATTGACCGGATTGCTCAGAGGGCGGCGCGGGACTGAAAGATATATAAGTCAGCATACCCTATCAGAAACTTTTGTTTTGCTGAACAGTGCAACGGTAAATGCTGCCGCAATGTATCCTTCTGATATTGGGCTTATTCACCATTTCAAACTTGTGACGGCAGGGGCGAGCGTTGAAGATGCGCCTTCTATAAGCCGCGTTTTTGGTGCCGCCGTTTTGAAGCCTTTTTCGCCTGTGCATGGAAAAGGACTGCGCGACGGTGCCGGTACGTTGGCACTGTCTTGGATCAGGCGCAGCCGTGTGGGCGGGGGCTGGATGGATAATGCCGATGTCCCGCTCGGCGAGAATTTTGAAAGATATGATATTGAAATTTTAGATGGCGGGGCGGTGGTTCGAACCTTGTCCAGTGATGTTCCCGAAGTCATTTATTCAGCATCATTTCAGATTGAGGATTTTGGCGCCCTGCAGCCAGTTCTGGATATTCGTATTTTCCAAATCAGTGACAATATTGGCCGTGGCTGGCCGCTGATATTGTCAATTTAAATATATAGTCTTAAAAAGGAATTCTAAAATGGTTAATCAAACGCCGCGACTGACGACACCCTATATTATCTCTACGCAGTCCCAGAAAGAGGTCACCCATAATATGGCATTGAATATACTTGATGCTTTGGTGCAAACGGCGGTGGAGACGGCCACCTTAGTCAGTCCGCCGATGTCCCCGCCCGAGGGTGGTTTATGGCTTGTGGCGAGTGTGGCCACAGGTGATTGGCTTGGCCATGATGGCAAGATTGCCCAATATATCGGCGGCGCGTGGCAATTTCACGCCCCTTTTGAAGGCCTGCTGGTTTGGCTGAAAGATGATGACGTGGCCGCCCAGTTCCGGTCTGGTTTGTGGCAGACCGGGGTCGTGACAGCCCATAAGCTTGAGATTTCAGGTCAACAGGTTGTCGGCCCGCAGCAGCCCGCCGTTGGCGATGCGGCGGCGGGTGCTGTCATAGATGTGGAGGCGCGAACAGCCCTGAATAATCTGCTTGCAGCTTGCCGAAACCATGGGCTGATCGCGTCTTGATTTTTTGGGGTTAACTGAAAAGATCGCCCATTTTCAAGGCGAGGCCCATATCACCGTCAATTTTAAGTTTGCCCATCATAAAGGCCATCTGGGGATTGAGGGAGCCATCCATAAGGCCTTCAAAGTTTTCTTCACTTATAATCAATGTGACATCGGCCTCATGATCGTCGTTGGTGACGGTTGGCGGTGATGTTGTGGCATCGATAAAGACAGTGCCGTCACCCTTCAGGTCAATTTTGATTTTTTTCCCATTGGCGTCCATTGATTGCGCTTTATCGCGAATGGTTGCTGTGATGTCTTCGAGGCTCATGTGTATTTCCTTTAAGGTAAATTTAAACTTGGGTTACCAGTTATTTCTGAGTTGCCGCAGGGCTTTGAATATTTCCCGCGGTTCCGGCTTATCAGAAATTTCGGCATTTTCATTTTGTAGTTTTTGAATGATATCAGGGTTGTTCAACCTGAAAAAACTATTGATACGGCGTTCATCAGCCATGGTGGTAATATAGGCATCATGGGGATCTTGGCCGCGTAGCTTTTCCAGCATTTCTCGGGCTTCATCATTGGCAGGTTCCCGGTCCAGCGTGAATTCCAGATTATTCACAATATAATCATGCCCGGGATAGATCCGCACATTGTCAGGCAATAAGTCTAATTGCCTAGAAAAAGTATCATATAAATCATCGGGATCGCCGCCATTATGGCAATTCCCCGCCCCGGCATTGAATAAAGTGTCCCCGCAAAAAAGGGCAGGGGGACCTGATTCAGATAGCAGGCACAGATGGCTATTGGTATGTCCGGGCGTATCCAAAGCTTTTAGTGTGACTGAGGTGCCAATGGCCACCATATCCCCTGCGCGTAGTCCCACATCAACATTGCCGATTGTTTCCATTGCGCCATGATGGGCATATAGCTTCGCGCCGGTTTTTTCCCTCATTTCCTCATTGCCGCCGATATGGTCCCAATGTTCATGGGTGTTGAGGATTTTGGTAATATTCAAATCTTGCTCTGCAGCAGCGTCAAGACACTTGCCGACGTCAAGCGGATCAATCACCATGGCATCACGGGTTTGTGGGCAGGCGATCAGATAGTGAAAATTTCTGAGGGGATTGTCGGCATAAATCTGTAATATGATCATATCTGCGTCCTTTATGCCGATAGGCTGATCTGCAGCCATATCTGTGATTTATTTTCCATATTTAACAGATGGGCCCGCCGCGCGAATTTTTTCGCGGACTGTGATCGGATTGTGGTTGTCATCAACGGGGACGGTGACACAATCAACAACTATATTATTTTCCATATCCTGTTTTGCGCGTTCAAATGCGGCGGCCAATTTATCCTCTGAATAGGCCGTGGCCAAAGAGCTGTCACTTTGCCAACGGGCCTCTCCCTCATTTTGGCCCTCATTCTGGGTAAAATAAACATTCAAACCGCTGCGAAGGTTATTTGCGGAAATGATATTCAGAGAATTTCTCATGTCTTGTCCTGAAGGTTATGGTTACTTTCAATATATGGATAATTATATGGGATGAATTAGCCATAAAGCAAGCATCAGATTCCATTTTGGGGGTAATATTTGTCAGGCGGCTGGCCTAGCAAAGCCGTTCAGCGGGCAGATACAGGGTTACCGTTGTTCCTTTGCCGACGGAACTGATAATGGATACTGTCCCGCCGTGTTTTTCTATAATCTGTTTGACATAAGACAGGCCAAACCCAATACCAACAGTCGGGGCGGCGTATATATCGGACAAATGCGTGTCATGACAAAAAGCTTTGGCCAATTGTTGTGAAGGCATGCCCTGTCCATTATCCTGACAATTAATAAGGCCTGCACCATTTTTATCTTTTACCGCCGTGAGGAGAATTTCACCGCCGGGCGGGGTAAATTTCACCGCATTGGTCAGAAGGCTGTGAATGACCTGTTGAAGGCGGGATTTGTCGCCGAAAATATCTGGGAAGTCTGGTTCGATGTCCGTTGAAAGACGTATTTTCCCTTTATCAGCAGACGGGGATATTTTTCTTAGGCATTCTGCAATCATGCCGCCGGGCGCGAATTTTTCTTCCTGTAATTTGAACTCAGTCGTTTCCAATTCTTTTAACTCAAGAAGATTATCAATAAGTTGCAGCAAGTCTTTTCCGGCCCCATGAATATCCTGAGCGTAACTCTTGTAAGATTCTTGACCAATGGGGCCCATCATTTCCGACATAATGACCTCGGAATATCCCAGAATACCATTGAGGGGGGTCTTAAAATTATGATGCATGGCGGCGAGCAGTTTTCTTTTGGTTTCTTTTGCGGCGTCATTTCGAACGTTATTTTCGTTCTTATTTTCTCGGAGGACGCAAATGAACTTGGACTCGCCGTCATGGCTGTTGAAGGGCCGGATGGTCATGTCAATATCGAGGCTTTGGCCATTCTTATTTTTCCACGGACAAGAAAGGATGGCGGCCTGACGGTTTTCCATTGTTCTTTCAATGATATGTCGATTGGCCTCAAATTGTGTGCCGGTCAGGAATTTATATAAACTCTGGCCCTGTATTTCATCAAAATTATAACCTGTTATCAGTTCAAAATGATGATTTATGTCCAAAATTTCCGGGGGAAGATCTTTGTTTGCATAGGAAATAATTACGATGGCCGTGCTGACTTCGTGGAAGACTGAGTCAAATAACCCAAAATCTTTTTCAAATCTCTCAGGGCCAGAGGTTTTTTGGCCGGGGGCTTCTGCGTCAGATGTTTTTAAGTCTGATATTTCTAACCGTTTAGAGATACGGTGGCTTAATAACGAAACATTCATTTGACGAACACGCTATGTCCTTAATATTGCAAATTCCGCCAATAATATATTATACCCGGGCGGGATTTTCCCATGGATTCAAATCACTAGATGAATCATCCTCTATATGATTCGTCAAATCAACTAAAAAATTAACCCTTTGTTAACTATTTTGAATTTAAGCGGGGGTACGCCCACCAATAGGGCAGGCGAAAACAATGATAGCGCGGCGGCTTCTATTTCTTAAGGCATCTGGATAACTTACAGATAAAAATCTATTATGTCAGTGCCTTATGGGCAACCTTCATCAAAATCAATTGTCGCGTAACGTGGTTTTTGTACGGACACATGATAGATATCGTGGGTCGCAAAAATGGTGTTGTGCAATAGCCCGCTAAGATTCATGACCATGGGCTCATATCGGTAAACGACTTCTGAAATTACGACGGTTTCCGTATCTGCTATGGTAAAATTTCCCGGGATGCTGGTTAAGTCGGCCTCGTCTCCTTCTGCGCCTATTTTGCTGGCGTGGGAGGCATTCGCCGTACCTTTGCACTGCAGGTCTATGGTATTTCCGCCAGCAGTACCCGTTATGTAGGACATAAATATTTGCCCATCTTCGCTCAATTCCAGCGGTTTCATAATATTTTCGACGGCGTCAAATATATTTTGAACGGCGGCACTGGTAAGCTTTTTATTTTGAGAAACCAGATTGCCGACTGCCATAACTGTCGTATTGGTTTTTCTGTGCGCCATCAAAAGCCTGAAAGTTTCGAAACCGCCCATTAATAAAATCAGAGCGATTGGAAATATATAGGCAAATTCGATCAGAATAGTGCCTTTGGTTGATTTCTTCAGATTCCTGATGAAGCGCGGAATAATTATTTTTCTAAGATTAATCAGCATGATATTTCCCCTTAAGTTTTCACAGCTGCTACGCAGCTGGGATCAGGGGTGCCATAGGGCTCGTTTTGAATGATGGTACTCGCGGTAAGCCTGATTTTACCGTCTTCATCCCCCACCATTTTTGAGAAAAACCCTGTCATAAGATTGGCGTCATAGATGGCTTCATATAAGACGATCTGTCCCGGGCCACCAACGCCGTCAGTGCCGACTTCTGAATCCCACTGATCATTGCAGTTCATATCTGTATAGCTGTCAACACCCGCGCTATAGGCGCCATCGCCGTTGACATCTGTATAAGGCTCGGGCAAGCCCACATCCGCAAAATCTTCATAAACCCTTTGACGGATCACGAGATTGTCAAGATTGATCATGCCATAGGTTTTTTCGGCGAGAAGGTCGTTGATATATTCTTCGCGCGTCTTTCCATCTACGGCATAACCTGTCATACCTGCGCGGGATGCTTGCGAAATCGCGCCCTCCAGCATGGTGGTGCTAAGCATGGTTACGCCGACTTCTAACGTGCCAATTGTGGCCAGTGAAATCACAGGTAGAACAAAGGCCATCTCGACAAGAGTAGAGCCGGTCTGGTTGCGTCTTAGCCGCTTAAGAAATCTCCTTAAGGGCATTCTTCTGCTATTGTTTTTCATCTTAAGAGCTCCTGAATAATAAGGTTATTAAGTAACTCTCCTTGCGGCCAGTTTTTTTCATGTTGTGCCACCTTTAAACAAGGGTGCTGGAAATTTGACAGGCTGCGGGACCTATCAATACAACAAATAATGTTGGCAGAATAAACAAGATAAGCGGAATAGTCATTGTCGCGGGAAGTTTCGCCGCTTTTTCTTCTGCTTTCATCATACGGTCATTCCTGAATTCAGCGGATAATACCCTTAATGATTGGGCGAGGGGCGTACCGTACTTCTCTGATTGTATCAGGGTCGCGGTTACGGATCTTACGGCGGGCAAGGTTACGCGTTCTGCCAGATTGGCTAAAGCTTGCTTGCGCTCTGGCAGGAAACCCAGCTCAATGGCGGTTAAACTAAGCTCATCCGCAAGATCCGGCCCTGTTTGCGCCATTTCTTTTACGACTCTATGTAAGGCTGAATCAAGCGTCAGGCCGGCTTCCGCACAAATTACCAGCAAGTCCAGCACATCGGGCAAGGCCTTTTGCATTTCCAGATTGCGTTTAATCGTAATATTTTTCAAGATTGTTTCCGGCAAAATAGACGCCACAAGAACCGAGCCACCGGCGGCAAGGGTTTTCATCATTGGCTCTAGATCAAACATGCCGACACCATAAATAAGAACAACAGCGACGATGCCAATGAGAATGGGCAAGACCAATTTAAAGAACATAAAAAATATCAGCGCGTCTTTTGACCGATAGCCCGCCTGCAAAAGCTTCAGGCGGAATTTTTCGGCCTGTTCATTCTTCATAAGGTTAAAGCCGTTCACAATGACTTGCATCGCGCCAAGGTGCGATGCTCTTTTTACAGGTGATTTGCGTTTGGTGGGCGCGGTATACCCCCGTTTCAGGTCTTGCCTGCGATCTTGCAGATGTTTAATCCGGCCGTGCATGGGGTCTTTGATAAGCCCGCTCGTCCAGATGGCTAAAACCACCAGAAATGCGGACATCGCGGCCAATACGGTTATGACATCTTCTACTGAAATTCCATTAGGTAAGTAAGCTTCCATGTTCTACGCCTCGAAATTTATCATTTGAGCCAGAATAAAGACGCCGATGCCCATCCATACAGCGGCCCCCGCGAGGGCCATCTGTCCCATTGGATCGGTAAACATGACGGACATATATTCATAATTCATCACAGAAAGCAGGCCGCACATAAGAAACGGCAGGGAACCAATGATATAGGCACTTGCCTTTCCCTCCGAAATCATGGCTTTGATTTTAAGTTTTAATCTGGTTCTTCCGCGAAGAATTTCTGTCAGATTACTTAGGGTTTCCGCCAGATTACCCCCGGTTTCCTGCTGTACGGACAAACTGATAACAAAAAATTTAAAATCAGGCGTATCCAGACGTTTTGCCGTTGTCCACAAGGCTTCATCCATGGTCTTTCCCAATTTGATTTCGTCGGTTATTTTTAAAAATTCTGTTGATATGGGGTCTTGCATTTCCCGGGCCACGGCATGGATTGATTCTGTTACGGGAAGGCCTGCGCGCAATCCGCGTACGATCAAATCAATGGCCTCTGGAAATTGTTTGGTAAATTTGGCAAGCCTGTTTTTGACCACCCTGTTAATATAGGTATGGGGGATGAAAAGGCCGAGAAAAATACCAATCATCAAGGAGGGCAGAAAGGACAGCCCGCCGACGAATTCGATCAAAACGGTACAAAGAACAGCCGTTATAATCGTGGCTATGATGTATTTTTTGAAACTGATATCCTTGCCGGTTTTATCCAGTCGTTGCCGGAGCTCTGCGGGTTTGGGAATGAAACGGTCGAAGAGGGAAACTTCTTTTTTTGTAAAAAGATTCTTCTTGGCCTGTTCTTTTGCCAGCATTTTATCTTTGCCGTACCGGATTCTGATTTTGTTAAGCTTTTTGCCAATAATCTTGTTGTTTTGGCCAAATGCGCCTGACGCAGCGGCAAGACTGGCGAGGATGATAAAAACGCAAGCGAAGATTCCAATGGTGACTATGGTTGGGTTTGTAACGTCCATTTTATTCCTATAAGGCCTCCATCAAAGCTTTGTCCAAACCAAAGTAAGCGGCTTTTTCCGCAAAATACGGACGGACACCCATGGACTTGAAACGGCCCTCCAGGTTTCCATCCGCATCTTCTCCGGTAAACTCATAAATAAACAGGTCTTGCGTGGTGATAATGTCGCCTTCCATGCCGACAATTTCTGTAATGGCCGCACAACGCCGCCCGCCATCCCGCATTCTCGAAACCTGCACGACAAGGTCGACGGCTCCTGCGATCTGTTCGCGGACAGCTTTTTGAGGCAACTTCAAATCAGCCATGCCGATCATATTTTCCATACGGGTCAGGGCTTCGCGCGGGTTATTGGCATGAAGGGTACACATTGAACCATCATGCCCTGTATTCATGGCCTGCAGCACGTCAAAGGCTTCGGCGCCGCGAACCTCTCCCAAAATAATTCGGTCGGGACGCATACGCAGGGCGTTCTTTACGAGATCCCGCATACTAATCTCACCTTTACCCTCAAGGTTTGCGGGCCGTGTTTCGAGCCGTACCACGTGGGGCTGTTGCATTTGCAATTCGGCGGTATCCTCAATGGTCACCACCCGTTCTCCGACATCAACCATACGGGACAAAGCGTTCAGCATTGTTGTTTTTCCTGAACCTGTGCCGCCTGAGATAAGAATGTTCAAACGACATGCCCCGGCAATTTTTAATACCGTACCCATGTTGTGTGACATGCTTTTCCAGTCGATCATATGATCCAGTGTGATTTTCTGTTTGGCAAATTTCCGGATTGATATTGACGGGCCATCAAGGGCAAGCGGCGGAATGACAATATTCACGCGGCTTCCGTCCATGAGGCGGGCATCACAAAGCGGTGTGGATTCATCAACCCGGCGGCCGACGGCGGTGACAATCCGTGTGCAGATATTCATCAGATGCTGATTGTCCCGGAACGTCACATCAGAAAGTATAAGCTTGCCAGCTTTTTCAATGTAAACCTGCTTGGGGCCATTGACCATGATTTCGGTGATTTCCTCATTCCCTAAAAGAGGCTCCAGAGGGCCGAGGCCAAGCATATCATGGAGCAGCATATTGACCAGGTCGCGCTGCTCGCGTAAATTCAGGTTGATTTTCTCTTGCGCCATCAGTTCATTGACGGCTTCGCTTACTTGTTCCGCAAGCTCGGATCGGTCCATTTCATTGGCGGCAGATGCATCAATATATTCAAGTAACAGGGGTTGCAAGCGATCTTTGGCATCCATGATGCTATCTTGGCTAACCTGATGTTTTTGTTCGTTTGCCTGTATTTGCGCATGTTTATGGTTGCGAACGACATTAACGTCTTCTTCCCCATCTGCATCCTCATCTTTCTTTTCGCTGTTGTTATCAGATGTTAACAGATCGTTCAAGAGTACCGTGACAAGGTCCCGGCGTTCAAGGTCGTTCAAGTCTATGCGATGTTTGCTGGTCTCTTCAGTAATGAGGTTTTCTATAAAGTTCGTAACTTCATCACGATCCATTTCGCGCGCATGTTTGGGATCCATTTGTTCCAGCATTACGGATTCGATAAGCTCATACGCCTTATCAACCATATTGGCATTAGATAAGATAATATTACTCGCCGCCCCCGAAACTGTTTTGGGCGTTTCAGGGGCTGAGGACAGGTGACCCTTGCCAAAAGCAGCTGGTTTTGCCACTTTTTTTGCTATCAGGGTTGCCTTCCCATCTTGGCTAGATTTTCTTCCAAACGCCGGTTTCATATTTTCTCACGATTCCACTATATTAACTGAATGCAGGTATTTATTTCTTGGATCCTGAAGTTATTTTTTTCCATAACGAGTTTTTTTCTTGAGCCATATCATCCCCGGTAATATCCGCGCTGATAGCTGTAAGAACCTTAACAATTTTACTCATTCTGGCAGCTTGCGGTAAAGGCTTCCCTGCTCTTGAAGCTTGAACCATTAATTTTGGATCAAAAGGAATTTCCCAGTCTACGCTACGCTCTATTGAGGCTTCAAAATCTTTCTTGTCTACTTCAACCATGCCCGCGCCAGCGACTTTATTCAGGACAATTTTAACGGTTGTCTCAGGCGCGATGGTTTTGCATAATGCTAAAAAGCGGATAACATCCCGGGCCGCAGGCAGCGTAAGGTCAGATACGAGGATGATTTCATCTGCTTCTGACAACATCAGTGGATATTCTGCGGCCATATTTCGCGGAAGATCCATAATCACATAATTAAAATTATGTTTTAATTCCGAAATCAAGTGGCTCATAGCGGCAGGATCAGTATAGGTTGGGTCGTTTAAGGACGCCTCTGATCCCAGAATTGATAGATTTTCGCCTTGGCGAATCATGGCCCGTTCGATGAATAGCCCATCAATCCGGCTCGGGTTCTCAAGGGCATCACATAATCCGCGTCCCGGCTCCAGATCAAATGTCAAAGCATCTGTGCCAAAATAGATATCCATATCAAGAATAGCGGTATTCTGTTTCATTTCATTGGCGATGACCCATGCGCAGCTACTGACAATTGTGCTGGCCCCCACGCCGCCTCTTATGCCGACAACAGCCACAAGCTTGTCTGTTTTCTTCTCTACCGTTGATTCGATATTCTCGTTTGTCATACGCAGCGCATTTTCTGCGACCAGAATGCATTCCCTTAACTGATCTGTGGTGACGGGCTTGACCAGATATTCCTGCACGCCTGAATTGATTAAATCCCGATAAAGACCAATGTCATTTTCTTTGCCGATAGCAATCACCATCGTGCCAAGCTGACAGACTTCGGCAAGGGCATTCATATCATCCATGGGGGATGCTGATTTGGATAAATCAACAAATAAAAATTTCGGGGATGCCGCCGTTGCCAGCGTTCTAATGGCATTTTCAATACCCCCCTTTTTCACTAAAGAAGGCTCCCAGTCCCGTTCATTCAAAACGGGAACCAAGGCCTGTGTTGTGTCATCATCACAGACATAGGCCTCGAATTCATCTGTGACGGATTCATCTTTTTTTAGCAGTGATGCGATGCTCATATTCTATTCCCGTTACTATTTAGCTTTGTATGTATTAGAAGATTACTTGGGAGCTTTTTTCGTTCTGTAAGTATTGACGGCTTTCGCAGATTTCTCTGCATCAGGTGCTCCGTTGTTTGTGCCAATGATCAAATCACGGGGATTGGCCACCATAAGCCCCAAATTTGCCTGATTGGCGCAGCCCAGATTAAGCAAACTGGTATTCCCGTAATTTTTGTTGGAGGGCTGTGACCAGTCTCCGCAGCGCGGCGGTGTCACCACATAGCGTGAAATCAGTAACCGGGCTTGATTCTCTCTGGGGCTCAGGCCATAAGGCGTAATATCAGGCGACAGCCGCAGGCCACGTTTCTTGAGCAATGCGGACATTGACGCAAGCCTGGTTTCATTCTGTTTGGACAGTTTTCCATCCCGCAGCAAAGGAAAATCCATGCTCAGCTCATCGCCGTAAGATACATTGCTTTTCATCATGAATATGTCCAGCTCTTCTGTCATCTCGCCGGACAGATTAGGGCTGCCCGCTTCAAATGTGACGGTAAAGGGGATTCTGACCATTTCAACTTCATTGCGTTTATGGGAGTCGCTATCCATATAATTTGTGGCACCGCTACAGCCGGCCAGTATCAGGCTTATCATAACAGAGGCCATAATAGAGATATGGCCGGAAATGAAATTTTTAATTTTTTTTATCATTGTTACTTCCATTTTTTTATCCCTTAATCCAGAATGAAGCCGGCGGCGTTATTTAGTTTTTGCCCTTTTTTGCCCTGGACTGGCGCAGGCATACTGGCCTTTCTCGTGGCATATGACTGCCCCTTGATATAGCGTTCATAATCATTTGGCATTTCCAGCCCATCTGTGGGCAACGGCATGTTGCCGCCATTGTGAGGCTCTACGATATAGGGCGTTACGATGATGACCAGTTCAGTTTCCTGGCGTCTGAATTGACTGGATCTGAAAAGAGTGCCAAGGATGGGGATATCCCCCAGCCACGGGAATTTTTCAAGGTCATGGGTAACGCTGTTTTGAAGCAGTCCTGCGATGGCAAAACTTTGGCCGGAACCAAGTTCTATAGTGGTTTCAACCCGGCGTGTACTCAACGCGGGAATATTGAACCCCTGTAACGAGATTGCCCCGTTTGAAGACAGTTGACTAACCTCAGGCTTGATCTCCATGTTAATCCGGCCATTGTTTAAGACCACCGGCGTAAATTCGAGAGAAATGCCGAATTCCTTAAACTCAATAACCACGCGCCCGTTCTGATCAAGGGTCGGTACCGGATATTCGCCGCCTGCGAGGAAGTTTGCAGATTCACCGGATTGGGTGGTCAGATTAGGTTCCGCAAGAACAGATAACACGCCTTCGGTTTCAAGGGCATCAATAATGAAGTTGATATCAAGGTTTCCAGCCCTAAATCCACTGAACAGACTATTTACCCCCCGGCCTTGAACGGCAAATTCTCTGAGCAGACTATTGGTAAGGCCTGTGGGATCTGGAACGAGGTTAAAAACATTCGCCCCCTGTATCATACCAACAGCCGTACTGCCGCTGGAAAGAAGATTTTCCCAGTTAAAGCCAAGTTGTTTTCTGGTATCGCGGCCAATTTCGGCGATTCTCACCCGCAGGTTAACCTGAACGGGTGTCGCTATTTGCAGTTTGTTGATGATCGTTTTACCTTTGCCGATGAAATCTTCTGCCATGCGGCGTGCGTCTTCGGCTTCTTCCGGGTTATCTACATTTCCGGTCAACAGCAGTAAACCCTCATAGGATTTGACCTGAATATTCGCCCCTGGAATGACGTGTTTGAGGGCTGATTCCAAACTGCCGAGGTTATGATTGACCGCGACCGTGCCTTCATAAACAACGCGGTCATCATTGGTAACCGCATAGAGGTTGGTCTCGCCCTGAGCTTTGCCATAAATATAGACAAGGGTAGGCGATTTGATTTGAAGGTCTGCTATTGCTGAATTGGCAATAAAAACATTATGGACAGGTTCCTTAAAGCGTATGAGCGTGCCTTTGCCAACTTCTATATTTTGTCGGACTGCTTCTTTACTGACAGCCGTATTCGTCATAGAAAATGATAAGACAGGTAGGGCCAGAGCCATGACAATCGAGCGTTTTACCCATTTTATCAGGGGGCTTGATGTTATGTTAAAAGGGGGTTTTATCATTGGTCTGTTTCCTCTGATCCGTCGTCATTAGTTTCATTTTGTCCAGAATTTGATCCGGAATTTTTGCCAGAGTTGTTATTGGCGTTTAAAGCTTGCTTCATGAGCTGATTGAAGCTGAATTTTTGGGTTTCTTTCACACCGCCACGGAAAACTTCCACGGAGGCATTGTTGCCTGCGCCGCCGCCAGAGGAACCAGCGGAAATTTGATGGCTGACATCACTGTCCCATGTGACTGTTTGCACATCATTTGTGTCCTCTGTCCCTAAACTTCTCAGGATCAATGATAATTCGCCAATATTTTTTGCGAGTGAAATGGCTTCGGCTTCTTTTGGTGTGACTTCCAATGTGGCAGTTTGTCCAATAGCCGGGGTATGGGTTGGATTATTCGTACGTTGGTTAATGGCTAATATGCGAATATTGCGGAGTATTGTTTCACTAACGCGGGCTTTTTTGCGGATCTTGTCCTTTATGGCCACTTGGTGGGTCAGCAGGATATCAACCCGGTCGCCGGGAAACACAAAACCCGCATTGCCGGTGGTTGCGGTAATTCTTATGGAAATAGCGCGCTTTCCTGTTGGCAGAACCGCCGCCATAAAGCCTCTGTTGCCAGGTTTCACCATACGATTCTCTAAAATAGGCTCGCCTGAGGATGTTGCGGACCTCACCACGGCACCGTTGAAAGAGTCCAATGTTATGTTAGAATCTTGCTGAACGTAGCTTTCATGCACTGTTTCATCCGGCCAGGACTGCCAAACGAGATCATCAGGTTTAATGAAATGCCCAACGGGCATATTGATCGAAGCCACCAGAATTTTCATTTTGGAATCTGCAATTCGTTCAACAATTTGTGGGCTGGTTGTTGTTGGCTCTGGCGCAGAGATGAGGCTTCGCGCAAGTACAGCCGTGATACCGGCGACAACCAATGCGACCCCAATAAGAACGATGCTTTTTATATTAAAATTCATTTATATTATCCTTGTTCTGCTACCTTGTGATTGTCGCCTCAGGCTAAATGCCTATTTATTTGATCAAAGGGCTATTGCCTCATTAAATGCGGCAAACAATTGATATGCGACAAAAAGACCGCCAATGGCGATGCCAATTCCATAAGGGACTGCACTTATCTTCTTTTCTGCCATGCAGAGGTTTATATTTTCTGAAGATTTGTAATATTTTGACATATTTATGCGATTTATAATGATTATTGCCATGGCAATGAGGCCGCCAACCACGGAAGTGATGAATAAATATGGTAAAATATGCGCGCTTCCAGCCCATAACGCCACGATAGGAATTAATTTTACGTCCCCGCCGCCCATGATATTAAGGGCAAAAAATCCGGCGCAAACGGCAAAGACGACGATAGCAATGACAACAGACATTAAAATATCATGCAGGGTCATGCCGTAACCATCCCAGTGTATAGCAAGCAGAAATACGGGATAAAGCGCGGCGGCTGCCAGACATAACCTGTTTGGCAAAAGATAGCGCGTCAGGTCAGAATAGGCTGCCCATAACATAAGTAAGGAGAATGTAATCAATATTATTATCGTTAACAAAACGGTGATCCCGGTTATCAATTTTTCATTAGAAAATATATAAAAAAGATGTTTTTTTCGTTAACCATAAGGTTTTTTGTGATTTATATTAGGGGCTGTGGATAATTAGGGTATGGCCTAATTTTCTGCCATGGCACCTGATACTTTTGAGGAGGTATCCTGCAAACTTAAAACAATAGTGCTGCTCATGGTGGTTAAAGCCCCCACAGACGCAATGACGACTAACGCCATGATCAGGCCATATTCAATGGCTGTTGCTCCTGCTTCGCTTACATATAATTTCTTGAGAATCTTGTTTTTCATTGCTTGCCCCGTTGCTTAAGAATAAAAAAATAGAAGCCCTGAAAAATTCATCCAGGGCTTCTATGTATAATTCATAATTTATAAAACAGGGAAGCCGTCTATTGCAGGCTGCTGTTAATCGTCGTGAACTTTGCTGTCAGTGAAGTACCAACACTTGTCATCGCGCCGATAGCGACCACGGCGATCAATGCAGCGATCAGACCATATTCAATAGCCGTTGCGCCTTTTTCCGACTTGCGAAGTTGTGTAAAAAATTTTCTCATTTCTAAATCTCCAAAATGTGCCTAGTTAAATTATTGTTCAATGCCAATGTTGTGAGCCTAATATGCAGGATAATTATGAACAAAAGGTTAACGTTTTTCAGAAATTGTTATTTGATTACAGATAGTTATCAGGAAAATATTAATATATATTTAAGTATATTTTTTAGGAAATTGTCATAAAATTTAGCTAAAATTTTACGCATTCGTCTATAAAATTATTTATGGAAAACGTTTATATAGAAGTTTCAAAGGGTGAAATACAGGGGAACCTCTATGAAACCTTTATGAATTCGGGGTTTTCGAAGCTGGTTCGTGATTGCTGAGGGTAAGGGCCAAATGAGTGACATAGCCTTGCGTTATATGGACAGAAATGTCGCCGCCAATCATATTTGCCAGACTTTTTGCCACATGTAATCCAAAGCCGGATGATATCTTGGGGGCATATTCCATATTATTTTTTTGGTTATTTTCTGGAAAATCTATTGGCTCATCCGGTTCGGTTTTAATTTTTTCGAACATTTTTTTGGCATTTTCTTCATTGATTCTTGAGCCGAGAATCGGTATTTCGACTCTAACCTGCG
Organism: Emcibacter sp.; assembly: GCA_021647465.1. Lineage (GTDB taxonomy): Bacteria > Pseudomonadota > Alphaproteobacteria > Sphingomonadales > Emcibacteraceae > Paremcibacter. The sequence continues at coordinate 117,615 of JAKIUQ010000008.1, forward strand.
CATTGCTATTGATCAGAACTGACGGTCTGATGACCTCACCGCCTGACGCTCTTTTGATAATGCTGGCGAGAATCTTGGTCAGGCATAGTTCAACACTTTGTTTGTCATTATAAAGAATGACATCAATATTATTGCTGTTGTCCAGGAATTCCACCTGATGTTCCTCCGCAAGACTTTTAACATTCTCCTGACTATTCTTTAAAACCGACTTTAGAGAGAATGACTCCGGATCGAACGGCATGAGCCCCGCTTCAAGTTTGGCAGAATCCAGTACATCATTGACCGCTTCTTTTAAATGCCCGGCGGCGGTAAGGATATTTTTCGTGTTTTTATGATATTGCGCGTTTACAGGCCCCCATGCTTCCATATCGATCATTTCTGAAAAACCAATTATGGCGTTTAAAGGGGTTCTGAATTCGTGAGATATATTTTGGAGCAGTTCTGTGGCAATTTCATCATCATAGGCCTTGAGCGCCGCGGCTTCCTCTCCTAAGGCGTCTTTCGCCTTGTATGTTTGCGCTGTCACATATTTTTCCAAGATATTTTCTTGTATATTCTGGTTTTTTGACATGACGTCCGGGGAAGATTGTTTGCCCTTGAGGGCCGAACGTGCGCTGCCCCGGAAACCTGTGAAACGTCCTGTATGAATATCAAATACGGCAATGGCGCTGATAAGCCAAAGAGTTTCCTTGTCATCCTGGCCGGTAATATAAAAAGGTCTGTCCCGAAATGATGATCTTCGTTCAAATAAGAAGTCGAAGGTTTCCTGTTTGATATTTTCATCATTGTCCGTGATCGTCACGTCACGCCCATTGGGGGGCGGGGGGGGCTCGGGCAACCTGCATAGGGATATAAAATTTACGCCGATAAGGGTTGAGTCGCTGCAGCCAAATGCACTCAAGGCTTCTTCTGATACAAAGCTGATCAATCCAGTCCGGTCGACTTCCCAGAACCAGTCGGCGACGGATCGCACGAGGTCTCGTTGCTTGTCGGTTTCATTGCGGGTATCCTGAACCTGTTGGCAGATATCATCGGCAAGGTCTGAAGTGGCATCATTCATATGGATGATGCTGCGCGGCTGTATGTGACGGGGTGTATTATCGCTGATATTTTCCCCAAAATTTTCCCTGTTATATTGGTTGTCTTCTACAGGAGGCGGCACAGCGTCATTGGCCACAATAGTCTTCTGGAAAATATTATTCTGATCCTGATAGGGTGCCTGCTGCAGCGGTGCATGTCCGGAAACCGAAATTGGGGTGGAATCGGCAGGCGTGCCTTGCGCCGTGCCTTTTGCGCCGGCCAGTTTTTCCTCTAGAGTCTTTGTAGTTTCTTTTTGGCCTTCGGGCTCTGATACGCTGGTAAAGGCCGTTTCCTGTACGGATTCCTCAGTAACAGCTGTTTCATCTATAGGACTTTCGGGTGATGTTTCAGGATAACTATTATGGATATTCTGCGCCCGCAATAGTTCAAGAATATTTGCGGTGGTTTCTTCGTCTATGTGCGGAACGTGATCTTCCGAAAGTTTATCAAGTTCATTTAAGCTATATTTTAATTTTGAGCTTTGGGAGTCCTGAAAGGCCTTTTCAAGTTCATGGCGCACCAAAGGCGAAAGCCCAAAACGCCGCGAAATATGAATTCTATGTGGTTCTGTTCCGTAACGGATTAAATGAATAAGTTTGTCATCGGGCAGGATTGCTTTTTCCAATATGGGGCCAGATACTTCTACGACATCCTCGCATAAAATGTTAATGAGCTGTTCTGGCGGGCTGGTCAAGGCACAAAGGGCGGCGGCAATTTCCTGACGCGCGGATAAAGTGACTTGATTGAGGAGCTCTTTTAATATCTCAACCAGCATCCTTTCCTGAACGGCGGATGCCATGGGTCTTTGTTGAAGGAAAAGATCGCTGATGTGAGAGAATAACAGGGTTCGACTATGCTCAGAGCCATCCTGCGCAAGCGCAATCAGATTGCGAATTCTATCGTCAAACTGAGCTTTTTTTTGCACATTCATCCTTTCCCCAACAAATAAACCCTGCTTAAAACAGGGGTTTTTTTTGATTATTTAACGCCGTTATGCCGCGTATATCTATGGTGGTAACGGTAGCCTTTTTTTCAGCGAAAAGCCAGTTAAAAGATCAGTTTTTATCGCCTTTTTTGTTAACCATAATCCTGTAATTCATTAACCATAATTCTGTAAAATGATCATAGAATGAAAGTCATAATCTCATAAAATTATATTTTATTATGCAAAAATGTGAATTTATAATATAATATAATCAATCTGGGAAATATTGTTTCAACCTTGATTTCGGAGCATTGACAGGGGGGGAGGTATTTGCAGGTTGCCATGAAAAATAGATTTAATCACGAGGAATGAACAGAATGCATCGCGTTAAGTTGGATGATATTGACTGTAAAATTTTGGAAAATCTCCAGAATGATGGCCGAATTACCAATGTTGAATTGGCTGAAAAAGTGGGTATCACAGCGCCGCCCTGCCTGAGGCGGGTTAGGGCATTGGAAGAGGCAGGATATATTCAAGGTTATCATGCGGAACTTAACGCAGAATCAATGGGTTTTGGGTTAACGGTTTTCGCGATGGTCGGGCTTCATAGTCAGGCGGAAAGTGATTTAATGGCCTTTGAGGAACGGGTGGCAGAATGGCCGCTTGTCCGGGAAACTTATATGTTGAATGGCGAAATTGATTTTATCTTGAAAATTGTCGCCCGAGATCTGGCGCAATTTCAGAATTTTCTGACCACAAAGTTAACGCCGGCCCCAAATGTGGACAGCGTGAAAACATCTTTAAGTATTCGCTGTGCCAAAAAGCTTCACGGGGTTCCTGTGGGCAATGTTGAGGAATAGCTTTAAGAGCAATCAGCGGGCCGTCGCCAAGCGCAAAACGCTCTATATGAATTCTATATTTGTGATTTCATAATAGGTTTCGCCCATGGGGGTCTTGACCTCAACTTCATCCCCGATCCGGCGGCCGATCAAGGCCCGGCCAATGGGGGAAATGAAGGATATCTTGCCATTGGAAACATCAACTTCATCGACACCGACAATTTGATATTTGACGGTTTTGTCATCCTCATCCGTAAGGCTGACCGTCGCTGAAAATAACACGGTGTCCCCGGAAAGCTCCTTGGGGTCAAAGACTTCCGAGCGGCTTACCTTGCCTTCGAAATCCTGAATTCGGGATTCGATAAAGCCCTGTTGTTCCTTGGCGGCATGATATTCCGCATTTTCGGACAGGTCGCCGTGGGCGCGCGCTTCTTCAATCGCTTTTATAACAGCCGGGCGCTGCACATGCTTTAAATTTTTTAATTCTGCTTCCAGTCTTTGGTGACCTTCTGCTGTCATGGGTACTTTTTCGACCATCATGTAATATTTTCTGTTTTTAACACCGCAATGAAGAATATATTTTATCCTATTATAAAATATAAACGCATCATTGTCATTTTATGAAAAATCTTTACTCAAACACATAAGACTGAAGGGGTTTAACTTCAAGTGAGCTGGATTTCAAGACTTTTATGGCCTCCATGGCTGAAATAGCGCCCCTTGTGGTGGTATAATAGGGGATATTATGGGTTAATGCCGTGCGCCGAAGCTGATAGCTGTCGGTAATGGACTGGCTGCCTTCCGTTGTGTTGAAGATCAATTGAATCTCTTTGTTTTTTATGGCATCGACAATATGAGGCCGGCCTTCCAGAACTTTGTTCATACGCTGGACGTTCAGCCCTTCATTTTGCAGATATTCAGCCGTACCGCCAGTGGCGACCACGGTATAGCCCATTTCCAGCAGGATCCGGGTAGGTTCAGCCATTTTTTGTTTGTCGCTGTTTTTAACGGAAATAAAGACGGTTCCAGCAAGGGGCAGGTGAGTGCCTGCTGCAATCTGCGATTTCAGAAAAGCTTTGGCAAAAGTATCATCCAGTCCCATGACCTCCCCCGTAGAACGCATTTCAGGGCCGAGAAGGACATCAACGCCCGGAAAACGGTTAAAGGGCAAGACAACTTCTTTTATTGCCACATGATTCGGGGTGGCTGACGGGAAGGTGAAGGCGGACATTTTTTCCCCAGCCATGATACGGGCCGCATATTTGGCGATTGGCGCCCCAATGGCTTTGGCGACAAAGGGGACTGTTCGGCTGGCCCGCGGGTTGACCTCAATCAGATAGACCACATCATCTTTAACGGCAAACTGCACATTCATCAATCCCTTGATATTCAAGGCGAGCGCCAATTTCTCGGTTTGCGCTCTAATGTCATCCATGACGCTGTTCTTTAAGGAGAAGGGCGGCAGGCAGCAGGCGCTGTCGCCTGAATGGATGCCGGCTTCTTCGATATGCTGCATGATGGCGGCCACATGAACTGTTTTACCGTCGCTTAAGGCGTCAACATCTACTTCGGTCGCGCCGCCCAGATAACGGTCAATAAGGACGGGACTGTCCCATGATACGGCCACGGCTTTGGCCATATAGCCTTCAAGAGATACGGTGTCATAGACAATTTCCATGGCCCGCCCGCCCAGCACGTAACTTGGCCTGATCAGGATCGGGTAGCCAATTTCCTCCGCGACCGCGATGGCCTCTTCAAGGTTGGTGGCAAGACCATTGTCCGGTTGCCGCAGGCCAAGCTTCTGAACCAGCTGCTGAAACCTTTCCCGGTCTTCTGCCAGATCAATGGCATCAGGAGAGGTGCCCAGAATTGGAATATTGGCCTCCTGCAAGGCATGAGACAATTTCAAGGGTGTTTGGCCGCCAAACTGAACGATAGCGCCGACGACGGTGCCATTCGCTTGCTCGCGGCGAATCAGTTCAATGGTATCTTCGGCGGTGAGGGGTTCGAAATATAACCTGTCCGCTGTATCGTAATCGGTGGAAACGGTTTCCGGATTACAATTGACCATAATCGTCTCAAACTCTTGCTCGCTGAGGGCATAAGCCGCATGACAACAGCAATAATCAAATTCAATACCCTGACCGATCCGGTTGGGGCCGCCGCCCAGAATGATAATTTTTTTCTTATCCGTTGGATCTGCTTCGCATTCTGCCTCTCCTGAGGCATCCCGCTCGTAGGTGGAATACATATAGGGGGTATTGGCCTCAAATTCTGCGCCGCAGGTATCGACTCTTTTATAAACGGGATGCAGATTTAACTTTATGCGCAGGTCTGTGACATATTTTTCTTTTTTACCAATAAGTTCTGCAAGGCGGGCGTCTGAAAAACCGATTTCTTTCAAACGGCTTAATTCATGACGGCTATGGGGCAAGCCATTGGCCTTAATGGCCATTTCTGAATCAGTGATGACCTTGACCTGATCAATGAACCAGGGATCATACTGGGCGATAGCGTGAATTTCAGCAGGGGATATGCCAAGGCGCAGGGCCTGTGCCATAACCAGCAAGCGATCATCGGTGGGGCTGGCCAGGGCGGCCCGAATGGCATTGATGTCCCCATTTTCCGGGTCATAGCCCGGGATATCAACTTCATTTAACCCGGTCAGGCCGGTTTCCATGGAGCGCAGGGCTTTTTGCAGGGATTCTGCAAAATTCCGGCCAATGGCCATGGCTTCGCCCACGGATTTCATGGCGGTTGTTAATGTGGGTTTTGTGCCGGGAAATTTTTCAAAAGTGAAGCGGGGTATCTTGGTGACCACATAATCTATGGTTGGTTCAAATGACACAGGGGTCGTGCCCGTGATATCATTCTGTAATTCATCCAGCGTATAGCCAACCGCAAGTTTCGCGGCAACCTTCGCAATGGGAAAGCCGGTTGCTTTTGAGGCGAGGGCAGAGGATCTGCTGACCCGTGGGTTCATCTCAATGACAATCAATTCACCGTCCGCAGGATTAACCGCGAACTGAACGTTGGAGCCACCTGTTTCCACCCCGATCTCCCGGAGTACAGCGATGGAGGCATTGCGCATGATCTGATATTCTTTATCGGTCAGGGTTAATGCGGGCGCGACGGTAATGCTGTCACCAGTATGGATGCCCATGGGGTCAAAATTTTCAATGGAGCAGATAATGATGCAATTGTCAGCCGTATCGCGGACAACTTCCATTTCATATTCTTTCCAGCCCAATACCGACTGATCAATAAGAACTTCGCCAACGGGGGAGGAATCTATGCCGTTTATGATGATGTCTTCATATTCTTCCAGATTATAAGCAATGCCGCCGCCGGTGCCGCCCATGGTGAAGCTGGGGCGGATGATCGCAGGTAATTTTACGTAATCAAGGGCTTCCATGGCTTCTGCCAGACTTTTGGCGATCCGGCTTCGCGGGGTGCCAAGGCCCAGCCTGTCCATAGCATCCCGAAACAGCAGCCTGTCTTCGGCCATATTGATGGCGTCAACTTTCGCCCCGATCAGTTCAACATTATATTTTTCCAGAATACCCTTTTTGTCGAGCTGCAAGGCCGTATTCAGCCCTGTTTGCCCGCCCATAGTCGGCAGGATCGCATCGGGGCGTTCTTTTATGATGATTTTTTCAACAAATTCAGGAGTGATTGGTTCCACATAGGTGGCATCAGCCAAATTAGGGTCGGTCATGATGGTCGCAGGATTGCTATTGACCAGAATGACGCGGTAACCTTCTTCCTTCAGGGCTTTGCAGGCCTGCGTTCCGGAATAGTCAAATTCACAGGCCTGGCCGATAATAATCGGGCCGGCGCCGATAATAAGGATGGAATTTATATCTGTACGTTTAGGCATTTTTCTCGATCATTTCCATAAAGCGGTCAAAAAGATAGTGGCTATCCTGTGGGCCGGGGCTGGCTTCGGGATGATGTTGGACGCAAAAGGCGGGCTTGTCTTTTATTTCGAATCCGCAAAGCGTCTGATCAAATAGTGAAATATGACTGACCTTTGCGGTATCTGGCAGACTGTCCTTATCTACCATAAAGCCGTGGTTCATCGAGGTGATTTCCACTTTGCCGGTGTTATAGTCCATGACAGGGTGATTGGCACCGCGGTGCCCCTGATGCATTTTACGGGTTTTGGCCCCAATGGCCAGCGCCATCATCTGATAGCCCAGACAAATACCAAATAAAGGAATGCCACTGTTTAACAGATGTTGAATGACCGGAATGGCATATTCCCCTGTCGCCGCCGGATCGCCCGGGCCATTTGACAAGAAAATCCCATCCGGTTTATAGGCCAGAATTTCTTCTGCGGTTGCGGTGGCTGGCACGACGGTAATCTTGGCACCGATCGTCGCCAGACATCTTAATATATTCCGCTTGGTGCCGTAATCGACGGCAACAATATGGGCTTTTGGCGTTTCCAGTTTTTGATAGCCGTCCTCTAAAGTCCAGCGGATTTCGTCCCAGACATATGGTTCTGTACAGGATACCTGAGCGGCGAGGTCCATGCCTTCCAGTCCCGCCCAGCTTTGGGCCTTTTTGATAAGGTCCGGAATATTAAAAACCCCGTCCGGCTGGTGGCTTATCACGCCGTTTGGCGCGCCATTCTTGCGGATATAATGGGTAAGCCGCCTTGTGTCTATGCCCGATATGCCCACAAGTCCCTGCGTTTTGCACCAGTCATTTAAATGCTGCTGGCTGCGAAAATTTGACGGTGTGGTAATATCTTCGCGAATGATCAATCCGCGTGCGGCGGGGGCATGGCTTTCCATATCCTCTGCGTTGGTGCCGATATTTCCGATATGGGGAAAGGTAAAGGTGATAATTTGACCGGCATAAGAAGGGTCCGTCAATATTTCCTGATAACCGGTGAGAGAGGTATTAAAGCAGACCTCGCCCACAATGTCTTTTGCCGCGCCAATACCATAACCCCAAAAAACGGATCCATCCGCAAGGACCAATGCGGCTGTTATGTCCTTATGAGGGGGGGTGAGGGGGCTTTTTTCTTCAATCATGTTTTTTTACTTTCAGGTATTTGGGCCTGAGACAGTTTCCGAGATTTGGCCAGATTATAGATGAATTGGCACAATTTCAAATCGCCGCCAAACTTACGCTGACCCTGACGTAAATTGACGGGAACATAGGTGAAGATTTGCTTTAGGTCAAGCAAAACCGGAAGAAAAAAAATCGTTTAAAAACAAGGGGTTGCTTGATAAAAATCTATTGCTTTCTGCGGCTGTTTAGGGTAATATCTCTGCTTTCTTAAGGTTCGGGATATGCGCGTATCAAATCACGCAATCGGGATTTGTATAAAAAAGGACTAAGAAACAATATGTTGCGAGATCAGCTTACCATCGCCATGAAGCAGGCGATGAAGGATAAGAAAAAGCGTCGCCTGACGACGATCAGGCTCATTCTTGCGGCGATCAAGGATCGGGATATTGCCGCGCGCACGGATAAGCATGCTATTGAAGATGAAGATGCGGTCGTGCTTGAGATTCTATCAAAAATGATCAAACAGCGTAAAGAAAGCCTTGTTGTATACGAAGAGGCGGGCCGTATGGAACTTGCGCAGCAGGAACAGGCGGAGATGGATATTATCTCTGAATTTCAGCCCCGGCAAATGCCCGAAGAAGAAATTACGCAAGCAGTTAAAAAGGCTATCGAGGAAACCGAAGCTTCCGGCCTGAAAGATATCGGCAAAATAATGGCGCTTCTTAAAAGGAACTATGCTGGCCAAATGGATTTTTCCAGAGCCAGCGCCATAGCGCGGTCTGAGCTTTCCTAACCTTTATCCACGGGCCTTTCATTCATGGGCATTTTTATATTTCCTGTTGTTTTGAAGCACTTTATTGAAACCTTTGCGGAGTGATATAGTTTTATGGGGTTTACGCCTGATTTTCTGGATGAAATACGAAACCGTATCCCTGTAAGCGATATTGTAGGCCGCCGGGTTAAACTTGCGCGCAAGGGGCGGGAAAGTACCGGTTTATGCCCTTTCCACAATGAAAAAACCCCCTCCTTCACGGTTAATGATGATAAGGGATTTTACCATTGTTTTGGCTGCGGGGCCCACGGCGATATCATAAAATTTATCATGGAAACCGAAGGCTTGAGCTTTCCGGAAACCGTTGAACGCCTGACGGGGCAGGCTGGACTTGCCATGCCAGAATATAGCCCCGAAGACAAGAAACGGACAGACCAGCGTAAATCCCTGTATGATGTTATGGAAATGGCGGCTAAATATTTTGAAACCCAGCTTGTCGCGCAGACAGGATCAGAGGGGCTGGGCTATTTTACCCGCCGGGGGCTTGTCCGGGACACCCTGAAGAAATTCCGGCTGGGCTATTCGCCCGAGGGCCGTACAGCCCTTAAAGATAGTTTGATGAGCCGGGAGGGCATCACCGAAGATATGATGGTTGAGGCCGGGCTGTTGATCAGAGTTGAAGATGAGACGGGAGCCACCTTGCCCAGTTACGATCGCTTTAGAGGACGGGTTATGTTCCCGATCACCGACAGGCAAGGCCGTGTGGTGGCCTTTGGCGGGCGGGCCTTAAGTGAAAAGGCCAAGGCGAAATACCTGAATTCACCGGAAACGCCGTTGTTCCATAAAGGCCGTCTGCTTTATAATTTGTCCGGCGCGAGAAAATCATCCTATGACAAAGGCCGGGTTCTGGTGGCGGAAGGCTATATGGATGTTATTGTCATGGCGCAGGCTGGCTTTACCAATGCTGTGGCCCCCCTCGGGACAGCCGTGACGGAGGAACAGATCGCCGAGCTATGGCGGCTTGCGCCGGAACCTCTCATGTGTTTTGACGGCGATAAGGCCGGTATTCGGGCCTCTTACAAGGTTGCGGAGCGGGCCTTGCCTTTGCTTAAAGCCGGCCATTCCCTGCGGTTTGTTCATTTGCCGGAAGGAGAAGACCCGGACAGTTTCATCAGTGGTCAGGGGGCGAAGGCGTTTCATGAACTTCTGGATCAGGGGCAGCCCCTTGTGGATACGCTTTGGGAGATGAAAACCAGGAATGTCGCGGCAGATACGCCGGAGCAGCGCGCGGGCCTTGAACAATCCCTGTCAGAAACCCTGTCTGAAATCCGCAATAAAACCATACGCGGCTATTATGACAAGGCCTTTCAGGAACGTTTGTCGAAGCTTCTTGGGCCGGCGTTCGTGGCGGATCATTCACTGGAAAATCTTGCCCAAAATCAGGCCTATAAAAAGAATCACACTGAATATTCTCACAAACCATATCCTGATAAACACAAAGCAAAGCGATTTGAAGCTGATATAGGTATAAAAAAACTTAAAGATACAGGTATTCTTAAAGCCGCCGCGGCCGCAGGTATAAAGCGTGAAAGGCTACTGATTCTAACGGTTTTGAACCATCCTTGGATGCTGAAAGAGCATCATGAAGAATTTGCGACAGCAGATTTCGAATCAGGGGAGCTTGACAAGTTGCGGTGCGAGATAATAGATGTATCACTTCGCGAATCGAACCTTGAACGCAAAAGCCTGCATCGCCACCTATGTGAAATAGGATATGGCAAGGCATTGGAAGTCATATTTGAACAAGGTGAATTTAAAGCCGAATGGTTCGCATGGCCAGAAGCTGCTCCAGAAGATGTGGAGCAGGGATGGTTTCATGTGGTTAATCGGTATCGTCGTGTTTCGGATTTGGAAAAAGACCTGAAAGCGGCGGAAATGGAATTGGCTGAGAATATGACTGAAGAGGTATATGCCCGTTTTCTGGCATTGAAAACGGCGCTGGAAAATGCCAAAGGTAATGAAGCCAGTATAGATGGATATGGAATAGCCTCAGGAAGAGAGAAATTTACCTGAGCTAACATCGTGTATTTTTGGTTGTTGAGGCCGAGTAATAGCGAACCAACGGGATTTGAGGGTTTATAAATGGCCGATAAAGCGGTTAAGACAGAAAATAAGTCGACGTCAAAACAAGATGACACCACGGATAGTCCCCTGATCGATTCGTCACAGGACAGCATCAAAGAAATGATCGCCGCTGCGAAGACGCGGGGATATATCACCTATGATACCTTGAATGCAGCCTTGCCGCAGGGGGAAATGTCATCGGAGAAAATCGAAGATATTATGACCATGTTGTCTGAAATGGGCGTGAATGTAGTTGATGAGGCGGACAGCGAGGAAGCTGAAGAAGCACCAGCAAAAAAAGCGGTTAAGAAAAAGAAAAATACCGATGACGATAAGCCGCCCGCCAAAGTGGCTGCTGATCGTACCGATGATCCGGTTCGTATGTATCTGCGGGAAATGGGCAGCGTGGAACTTTTGTCACGCGAGGGCGAAATTGCCATCGCCAAGCGCATCGAAGCGGGCCGTGAAACCATGATTGCCGGGCTTTGTGAAAGCCCTCTTACATTCCGGGCCCTGGTCGAATGGGCCGAGATGCTCGAAGACGAAGAAATTCTTTTGCGTGATGTGATTGATCTTGATGGTATGTATGGTATCGACCCCTCCGTCGAGAGTGAAACAGCCGGAAAAGAAACAGAAAACTCAGCAGATAAAGCAGAAGATGATTCCAAGGATAAAACGGAAGATAATTCTGAAAAAGAAGCCGGCGCTGAAGGCGAAGAAAATGGAGAAGCTTCCTCCAGTGATGATGATGACGATGATGACGATGATAATGACAGTTCCGTTTCACTCGCCGTTATGGAAGAAGCCTTAACGCCGCAAGTTCGGGAGATCTTTGACAATATTCGCAAGGTCTATAAAAAATTCGCCAAACTTCAAGAAGGACGCCATGAGGCAAGCTTGACGAGTGAAGCCTTGGGGGCGCCGCAAGAAAAACGTTATCGTAAACTTAGCGATGAGCTGATTGTACTGATGAAGAGTCTGCGTTTGAACAATAACCGGATTGAATCCCTGTTAGAGCAGCTATATTCGCAAAATAAACGCCTAGTGGCTTTGGAAGGAAAAATGTTCCGTCTGGCGGAGCGTTATAAGATTAAACGTGAGGCTTATCTTAAAAGCTATCAAGGCCGGGAATTAGAACCGGGCTGGGTCGATGCTGTCGCAAAAAATCCTGGTAAAGGCTGGTCTGAGTTTGCCGAGCGCGAGCGGGAAGTGGTGGGCAACATGCGCGGGCAGGTGGTCGATATTTCTCAGGAAGTCGGCCTTCCGGTTGGTGAATTCCGCGTGATCGTCAATATGGTGCAAAAGGGCGAAAAAGAAGCCCGCATTGCGAAAAAGGAAATGGTTGAGGCCAACCTGCGTCTGGTTATCTCCATCGCCAAGAAATATACCAATCGGGGCCTGCAGTTCCTCGACCTTATTCAGGAAGGTAATATTGGTTTGATGAAGGCGGTGGATAAATTTGAATATCGCCGGGGCTATAAATTTTCCACCTATGCCACATGGTGGATCAGGCAGGCCATCACCCGCTCTATTGCGGATCAGGCCCGAACCATTCGTATTCCTGTGCATATGATTGAAACCATTAACAAGCTTGTGCGTACCGGCCGTCAGATGATGCATGAAATTGGCCGTGAAGCGACGCCCGAAGAACTGGCACAGCGCCTGAGTATGCCGCTTGAAAAAGTGCGCAAGGTCATGAAAATTGCCAAAGAACCGATTTCTCTTGAAACCCCCATTGGCGATGAGGAAGACAGCCATCTTGGGGATTTTATCGAGGATAAGAATGTCATCCTGCCTGTGGATAGTGCCATTCAGGCCAACCTTCGGGATACGACGACGCGGGTTCTGGCGTCATTGACCCCGCGAGAAGAGCGGGTGCTGCGGATGCGTTTTGGGATTGGCATGAATACGGATCATACTCTGGAAGAGGTTGGTCAGCAATTCTCGGTCACGCGCGAACGTATCCGGCAAATCGAAGCCAAAGCTCTGCGTAAATTAAAACACCCGAGCCGCTCACGGCAGCTGAGAAGCTTTCTGGATACTTAAGGTGTATTAGTTCAGATTAGATCTGACAGTCGTTGCGATCGAAAAGGGTTGCAAGGATGAGAGTTACCGGTTTTGATGTTGGTGCTTATTCAACATTAAAACTTTAAAGAGGTAACTCTCATGATTAAT
>JAKIUQ010000035.1 GCA_021647465.1 Emcibacter sp.
GATAATGTTGAGATTAATGTTGAATTGATCTATCCGATTGCCATGGACGAAGGCCTGCGTTTTGCGATCCGCGAAGGCGGCCGCACCGTCGGCGCCGGCGTCGTCGCAAGCATCATTGAATAATTTAAAGTCAAAGTTCTTTGCGGGCAGGGCGGATATTTTATCCGCCCTGCCTGTATGAATATAAGGATAAAAATAAGGCTTTAAAATGATTAATTCTTTTGATTGGTCATTTTCACATTGAATAAGATAAGGTGCGGCTTTATATAAAGCAGACATATGATGTGAAGGAGTGTAGCTCAGTTGGTAGAGCACCGGTCTCCAAAACCGGGTGTCGTGAGTTCGAGTCTCTCCACTCCTGCCAGATCATTTGACCGGATCATTTGGGGAAAAGCTTGATTGATTTGCTTTTTATAGGTATTGATTTTTTGTAAGCATAGGTGAAGCTGATAAGGATCAGGTTCAAAAAATATAACGGATTGTTAAAATGGCTAAAACGAACCCAGCAGAATTTGTCCGGCAGGTCCGGCAGGAAATATCGAAGGTCGTATGGCCAACACGTAAAGAAACTATGGTAACAACCATTATGGTATTTATCATGGCGACGATTATGGCCATTTTCTTTTTGGGCGTGGATCAGGTTTTGTCTTTCGTCATTAAACTCATACTAGGATAATTGAATATGACATCCCGTGCACGCTGGTATATTGTTCAAGCCCATTCCGGTTTTGAAAAAAAGGTTTCTCAAAGCATCAAGGATCAGGCTGTGCTTCAGGGCCTTGATAGTTATGTGGAAGAAATTCTTGTGCCGATTGAAGAAATCCTTGAGGTGAAAAAGGGCAAGAAAGTAACAACAGAGCGAAAATTTTTCCCAGGTTATGTTCTGGCTAAAATGGTTATGAATGATGTGACCTACCATCTTATTAAGAATACACCAAAAGTATCCGGTTTTCTTGGTCAGTCAGGCAAGCCATTCCCCATTAGCCAAAAAGAGGTGGATAGAATCCTGCATCAGGTGCAGGAGGGCATAGAGCGCCCCAAGGCCGCTATTGTTTATGAGGTCGGCGAAGAGGTTAAGGTTATTGATGGCCCGTTTGATTCATTCATCGGCATTGTGGATGGCGTTGACGAAGAGCGCGAGCGCCTGAAGGTTTCTGTCTCTATTTTTGGCCGTGCGACACCGGTCGAGCTTGAGTATGCGCAGGTTGAAAAGACCTGATAATTCTGGTCAGAATTTTTACCTAAAATTTTAACTGGCAATTCTATTTATGGGCTGTTATAAGCCGCCCTTACGATGGTCAGGTGATTCTTTTGTCTTCTGGCGATCTTTTGATATGGGCATGTTGTCCCTGTTGAATGTGTGGAAGGTTAGCCATAACCGCACCACGCCCCTTAAAAAGTCGGGAATTGTCCCGCATGTTTGATAGTTAATTAATAAAGGGTCTGTAATGGCGAAGAAAATAAGTGGATATATTAATTTGCATGTGCCTGCGGGTGCTGCGAATCCTTCACCTCCGATTGGTCCGGCCTTGGGTCAGCGCGGTGTGAATATCATGGAATTCTGTAAGGCATTTAATGCAAAAACCCAGGAAATGGAAAAAAATACGCCAATTCCAACGAAAATCACGGTTTATGTGGATAAAAGTTTTACATTCAGCATTAAAACACCGCCAGCATCTTATCTGTTGATAAAAGCGGCCGGCCTGAAGGGCGGATCAGCGACCCCCGGGCGTGAGACTGTTGCGACGGTTTCCCTCGCTAAAGTGCAGGAAATAGCCGAGCTTAAGATGGTTGACTTGAATGCGATCGACATGAACGGCGCTATTCAGATCATCAAAGGAACCGCAAGTTCCATGGGTATCGAGGTTGAAGGATAAGATTATGGCACGTGTATCAAAACGTTATAAAGAAGTTCGCGAAGGCCTTGACCAGAACATTGAATATTCTCTGGAAGAGGCGCTTAAGCAAGTTAAGGTCCGCTCAAAAGCAAAATTTGATGAAACAGTTGAGGTCACTATGAATCTTGGTGTTGATCCGCGTCATGCAGATCAGATGGTTCGCGGTGTTGTCAGCTTGCCGCACGGTACAGGCAAAACGGTTCGCGTTGCTGTATTCGCGCGCGGTGATAAGGCAGAAGAGGCCAAAAAGGCCGGCGCTGAACTTGTTGGCGCAGAAGACCTGATGGAAGCTATCATGAAGGGTGAAATGAATTTTGATCGCTGTATTGCGACGCCCGATATGATGGCTGTTGTTGGTCGCCTTGGTAAAATTCTCGGTCCCCGTGGTTTGATGCCAAACCCGAAATTGGGTACGGTAACGCCGAATGTTGTTGCCGCGATTGAGGCTGTAAAGGGCGGGCAAGTGGAATATCGGGTGGAAAAAGCCGGTATTATCCATGCAGGCGTTGGCAAAGTAAGCTTTGATGAGGCGGCTATTATAGAAAATGCCCGCACATTAATTGATGCGGTATTCAAGGCGCGGCCCTCTACGACCAAAGGGGCTTACGTAAAAGGGATTACGGTGAGTTCGACCATGGGGCCGAGCTTGCGCATTGCGATTTCTTCTGTGGCTGCTGGATAGGCCGCGGAAATAAAAGAATTCCGTTGGGTTTGCCTGGCGGGAACAGGGTTTTTAAAGAAATTTAAAAGCCCGCCTGTCCAAAACTATAGGTGTTCAGTGATTTTTCTGGATTTAAACGATGATAAGTCGGCCTGTAATAGATGGGGTTGCAAGCTTGGGATTTCCTGCTTTTGGTTTTCCGGGGTTTGCGGTTTCCGATTTGACCTTGATTTGGGTTGAACGGCAGGCATTCATGGTATGACCGCATGGTGTGGTTATGCTTTACTCAACCGGTGAATATAGTGTTGTATTTGCCATATAATATCGGAGACGAGAATGGATCGGGTCCAAAAAAAGGAAGCGGTAGCCTTCTTGAAGGATGTTTTCGCAAATGCCAATTCTGTCGTTGTGGTACGCAACGCGGGGCTGGATGTAAGCGAAATGACTTCATTGCGCAATGAAATGCGCGAAGCAGGTGCCAGCCTTAAAGTGGCTAAAAACCGGCTCGCTCGTCTTGCTCTCGAAGGTACTGATATTGAGTCATTAGGCGATTATCTTAAAGGCCCGTCGGTTCTCGGTTATTCCGATGACCCTGTTGCGGCTGCAAGGATACTCGTTAAGTTTGCCAAGAAAAACGATAAAATCGAAGTTCTTGGTGGTGCCATGGGAACAACTATGCTTGACCTGAGCGGTGTTAAGGCGTTGGCTGCATTGCCATCCCTTGATGAGCTGCGGGGTAAGTTGGTTGGCCTTCTTCAGGCACCTGCGGGCAAGCTTGCAAATATTACGCAAGCGCCTGCCGGACAATTGGCTCGCGTGTTTGGTGCCTACGGATCGCAGGGCGATGCCGCGTAGGTTTCTGGTAAGATATTAATTTTTAGACTTAAGGAAATATAAAATGGCTGATCTTAACAAGATTGCTGACGAACTATCTAGCTTAACCGTAATGGAAGCCGCCGAGCTTTCTAAAATTCTTGAAGAAAAATGGGGCGTATCTGCTGCGGCTCCTGTTGCTGCTGCGGCCGCTGCTGCGCCTGTGGAAGCTGCTGAAGTAAAGGACGAATTTGATGTTGTGATGACGTCTTTTGGCGAGAAGAAAATTAACGTCATTAAAGAAGTTCGTGCGATTACAAGTCTTGGCTTGAAAGAAGCTAAAGAAATGGTTGAAGCTGTTCCTTCGACGATTAAGGAAGCTGCGTCTAAAGCTGAAGCTGAAGAAGTTAAAGCCAAGCTTGAAGCCGCTGGTGCGACTGTAGAACTTAAATAGTTCTTTTGGTTTGGGTGGCGCGCGCTTGAATTTGGTGCGTGCCATCTTTCCCGTTTTGGGAAAAATAGAATGTTTTTGATAGGTGCAGAGATATAGTGAATACAGTTCGTTACTTAAAATGTGAATTGTTATGAATAGTATGAATGACCGTTTTCAGAATTTTTTCTGAAGCGGTTTCTGGCGTATTGAGAGCGTGCGTTTTTATAGCGTATAATTAGGGGTTATTCTGAGATGAAAAATATAGTATTTCATCAAGAGTAGCAGGGTCTGATCAAGGCAAAGTGACGAGGATAAAACATGGCGACTTCCTATTCCAGTCGTAAAAAAGTTCGTAAAAATTTCGGTCGAATCAAAGAAGTGGCTGAAATGCCTAATCTGATCAAGGTTCAGAGAAGCTCATACGACCAATTCTTACAAACGGATGTTCTGGCAGCAGATCGTGTGAACGATGGCTTGCAGGGTGTTTTTAAATCTGTTTTCCCAATTTCTGATTTTGCCGGTACGGCATCTCTGGAATTTGTTTCCTATGATTTGGAAGCACCAAAATATGATACTGAGGAGTGTCAGCAACGGGATATGACATATGCTGCGCCGCTGCGCGTCACATTGCGTCTGATTGTTTTTGACGTTGACGAGGAAACAGAAGCCAGATCGGTTCTGGATATCAAGGAACAAGATGTTTATATGGGGGATTTGCCCCTGATGACCGATCGGGGAACCTTTGTTGTTAATGGTACTGAACGCGTTATCGTGTCTCAAATGCACAGATCCCCGGGCGTATTTTTTGATCATGATAAGGGTAAGACGCATGCTTCTGGCAAATTCCTGTTTGCCGCCCGTATCATTCCGTATCGTGGTTCCTGGCTTGATTTTGAATTTGACGCGAAAGATACGGTTTTTGTACGTATTGACCGCCGGCGTAAACTGCCGGTTACGACCTTGCTCTATGCCTTGGGTATGAAGTCGGAAGAAATTCTGGATGCCTTCTATAGCCGGGTGACCTACAAAAGGAAAAAAGGCGGATGGAGCGTGCCGTTCGTAAGTGAAACATGGCGCGGTGTTAAGCCGACATTTGACCTTGTCAATGCGGCGAATGGTGAAATTGTTGCCGAAATGGGCAAAAAAGTCACGCCTCGGGCGGCGAACAAGCTGGTAAAAGATGGCCTTAAGTATCTTCTGGTTCCTGATGAGGAATTATTGACGCGGTTTGCTGCGGAAGATGTGGTGAATGCAAAAACCGGTGAGATCTATATTGAAGCCGGAGAAGAAATTTCCGCAGAGCATCTGGAAAAACTTGAAGCTGCGGGTTATAAATCCATTGAAATTCTTGATATCGACCATATTAAAGTCGGCCCTCATATTCGCAATACCCTGATGGGCGATAAGGTGGAAAACTGGGAAATGGCCATGTCCGAGATTTATCGGGTTATGCGTCCGGGGGAGCCGCCAACGAAAGAAACGGCGGAAGCCTTGTTCAATGGTCTGTTCTTTGATGCGGAGCGTTATGATTTGAGCGCGGTTGGCCGGGTGAAAATGAATATGCGCCTTGACCTTGATGCGCCGGATGATTTCAGAGTTCTGCGCAAGGAAGATATTCTTGCGGTTCTGAAAAATCTTGTTGATCTGAAAGACGGCAAGGGTGTTGTTGATGATATTGACCATCTTGGCAATCGCCGGGTACGTTCGGTTGGTGAATTAATGGAAAATCAATATCGTATCGGCTTGCTTCGTATGGAACGTGCCATACGTGAGCGCATGAGCAGTATTGATATTGATACTGTGATGCCTCATGATCTGGTAAATGCAAAGCCGGCGGTTGCGGCCGTTCGCGAATTTTTCGGCTCATCACAGCTTAGCCAGTTTATGGATCAGACGAACCCCTTGTCTGAAATTACCCATAAACGCCGCCTGTCTGCGCTTGGCCCTGGCGGCTTAACGCGGGAACGTGCGGGTTTTGAAGTACGTGATGTGCATACGACCCATTATGGCCGTATCTGTCCCATTGAAACACCTGAGGGACCAAATATTGGTCTGATTAACTCCCTGTCTATTTTTGCCAAGGTGAATAAATATGGCTTCATCGAAGCCCCTTACCGTAAGGTGAACAAGGGTAAAGTATCTGATGAAGTGATTTATCTGTCGGCAATGGAGGAAGAAAAATATACCATTGCCCAGGCCAATACCGAATTGAATGAGGATGGCACATTCACGGGAGATTTGATTGACTGCCGCGAGGCGGGAGAGCATCATGTCATCAAGCCGGAAAATATTACCCTGATGGATGTGTCGCCCAAGCAGGTGGTATCCGTTGCCGCGGCGTTGATCCCGTTCCTTGAGAATGATGATGCGAACCGCGCGTTGATGGGATCAAACATGCAGCGTCAGGCCGTGCCTCTCTTAAAAGCGGAATCACCATTTGTCGGGACGGGTATGGAACGGGTTGTCGCGCGCGATTCCGGGGCGTCTATCGTGGCGGACCGGGCCGGGATTATTGATCAGGTCGATGCCCGCCGTATTGTTATCCGGGTGAGCGAAGATGTGGAAGGTGGCACGTCCGGTGTGGATATCTTCACCTT
>JAKIUQ010000036.1 GCA_021647465.1 Emcibacter sp.
TTACTCAAAAGCACAGGGGATGGGGAATTCCCCATCCCCTGTGAAACAGAAACAGGCAGCATAAATGACAACAGGATACACCTTAACTTCGCTGCCAAACTGTGCAGACAATCAGGACCACTTCACATGACCTTGACGATATGAAAGAGAAAATAACTGAGGCCCTCTCTGATACAGCCATTAACACCTTGGAAAAAAGACTGACTTCATACAGTGGGGAAAAAGAGTTAATTAAGTCTTTCAAAGAAATTCTCACAAAAATTTCTGAAAGTGATAATGAGGAAAATAAAAAACCACTAATCATTATCGTTGATGAATTAGACCGTTGTAAGCCATCCTATGCCGTTGCATTAATCGAAAAAGTTAAACATATTTTTTCAACGAAAAATGTGTTTTTTATCCTGGTTATGCATAAAGAACAGCTAATTGAGGCCCTGAAATGTGTTTATGGCCAAGGGTTAGATGCCTCTACTTATTTACAAAAATTCATCCATATTGAAACAACCCTCCCTAAAAAACAGGCCGCATCCAACATTAATTATAGCGATATTACCAAATATTGTGATCACCTGTATAAAGGTCACGCCTTAAATCAATATCAACTACTAAATCAATCGCGTGGCCTTGATGATATAAAAATTATTGCAAATCATTTGAATTTGTCTTTAAGGCAGATGGAAAAAATATTTATTTTATTAACGCTATACCTCGGATCATTCCCCAATGATGCTTATATGGGTGACTTTCAGAGAAAACCCACCCCTTCCTCCTTAATAGTGTTGCTGACCGTAATAAAAGTTACAGAACCAATATTATATGCTGATCTCGCTAATAATAATGCAAATTACACAGATATTTATAAAAAATATCGCTTTTCTGAAATGGAAAAAAATAACTCAACATTTTATATACAGAAAATTATTTACTTTTTATTACTATCAAATACTGAGTTTTCAGGATTAGTTACTGACAATATGAATTCTAACGAAAGTGGAATACATCAATGGGCTGCAGGATTAGGTGCAGATAGAAAAAACATTATTCCTAGCATTATAAGCAAACTAAATACATTCACACCATCCGTATAAATACCCTAAACCCGCGTTTCCCGTTCCAACCTTAATTTATCCACCACGTCATAAATCAGGGTAAGTTCCTTTCATTCATTGCCGCTGCCCCAAATGTAAAGCCACAGGAAAAATCATGCAAATGGATAGCGGCCTGTCAAATCCCGTCAGGGGATTAAACGGTTATTTAAAAAGATCGCCAAGTTTTTTCTTCACGTCTTTCAAGCCTTTATTGAGCATATCCCTGGTCACAATTTTGCCAAGGCCCTTATTGATCGCGCCGAATACCGCCGTGCCAACTTCGCCTGCGGTGGCGCCTTTATCTTCTGTGCCGATATTTTTAAGATGTATGTCGGGCAGGGTCAGGGCCGCACCCTTTGCGCCCAAAAGATCGCTGGCCAATTTTACCTTGGTGCCGGTGATATAAATATGATCGACGATAAATTTGGCGGAACTATCCTCAGACGCCTTAAGACCAAGGCTTTGGGCATAGGCCTCAATATTTTTTTGAATTTTGCCGATATTATTGCCCTTGGTACCGATTTCATAAATCAAATCCGCGCCGTCTATGCGAACCTCTTTGATACGAATGACATCCCGGGTCAGGGATTTCAAGTCAATCATCACAGACATATTGCCTAAATTAAAAGCATGATCGGACTTAAAGCCCGCCGGATTACCGATTTCCAATCCCGAGATCCCCGCACTGCCGCCCAGTAAAGAAACGCTGACCTTGTCAAGGGAAACATCAGCGCCCGTGGCCTTGGGCGCATAATCCAATATAGCCGTGCGAATGATCGTTTCTGATTGCGATGCGCCGTATATGACAATGCCCGCCACGATGAGTATAATGGCGATCAGGCCGATGAATATTTTCTTCATAATAATAACCCCTTTTCAAATTTTACATTAGTTACCCCCAGAGTTTCCCCTATTGAGCGGCCTATTGCAACCATAAAGTAGATATGATCATTTGCGACATTATTTACTGCGACCAGTCATTTTTTCAACACTGCGCAGGGTGCCAAGGCCAAGCAGAGCCAGCACCAGTTCCATCATATTGTCCGTGACAATTCCGGGCGGCGAAATGCCAAGGCCGCGAACGGCCACAATCCATTCGAACAAAGGATGCAACAAAAAGGCCCATAAAAAACCAAGCCCGCAGACCCAGCCGATGAAGGGCCGCCAGCCCGCTACGAAAAGCGAGCGATGACCGGCCTCAACCCGATTTATTTCCGCTTGCAGCAATTGTGGTTTCTGACGAATTTTTGCCATGAGGATGGCGGCCTGCGCCTTTTCCTCATCACTGGTAAAAAGCTGGTCAACCACATTACCCACGGCCGATACCGCATCAATGGCCGGCCCACCGAATATCTTGGAAAATAGTCCCATCTTAAAATTCCTTATAATTTCTGCCGTCAAAAATCAGGCAGTCTTTTCGATTATTATTCGCCCTGTATGAGCAATGAACCCATCCGCTTTTCGGGTCATCCCGCTGATGAAATTCCAGAATCAATTGATCAAAATCCAGATTATCCCTGATCCAGTCCGCAAGAGTGCGATTTCCTATCGTCGGAATTTCAAAATCTGCGGCTTGCCCCAGAATATGTTGCGACGTTGGTTTTGAGCCGGCCAGGCGGTTCACCTCCAAGGCGCGAAAGCCGCTGGACGGGCTGAAGGGAACGGCGAAATTTTGCCGCACCGGCTCCAGAATATGTTTGGCGAGCTGCGCTAACCCCTCAATCTCCCGCGCCTCAGGAATATTGGGGATGCCATGACGCAAGGCAATAGCACTGCGGGTCAGCTCCCAAAGGCTAAAATGCTCACTTATCCTATTATTTGTTTTTTTCATAGCAATAACTCCTATTCAACCCTATTGATGAGATGTGAAAAACCACTGTAAAGCGTCAAAGATACCTGAAGATGCCCCTTGGCCCAGCCTTTGCGCCTGCCCCATTTCCGGTCAACCGCGCTAAGAGACATTTCATCAATGATAATGTCCAATATCGGCCCTGCCTGAAGGCGCTCTTCTGTCATTCGGTCCATCCAGTCACAATAATGGTTTTTGATTTTTATCTCATATTCACTTTCGCTCTCAGGGACAAAACGGCTTGTTTGCACCGCAGCGTCTGTGAAATGTGATGTACGTATTCCTGTGCCATCCGTTATAATTTTTATAGCCCGCCTTATACGCTGAAAAGCCCATATTTGCTCACTATTCAGGATATTTTTTTTATCAAATAACACCAGAGGATCCGGCCTCAGTTTACCCTTGGTTTCGGGTGTCGGGCCAACATATGACGTCTGCGGAACACCTCCGTTCCCCCCTGCAGATGGCAAAGAAAGCAATTTCTCCGCTTGGCGTTTCCGGCGACCTTTTCTGCGGGCTATTCTATTTTTTTTAAATGATTTGATCGTCATGTTTTCCTCGCAAGACCCTGCTATATTCACGATGGAATCTGCTCTGCCTATTTCTGTTTTATGTGGATCAACTGACATTATATGTCACCCCTTATAATATACCATTCCCTATTGCCTGACGACTCAGGCTTGCCTATAATAGGTATAAATAAGTATTAATCAAGGCCATTCAATGAATATTATTATCGCATTTCCATTGATGATTGCATTTGCCGCCTCATGGGGCATAAAACATAGCTTGACCTTTCCCTTGCAAAGCAGGACAATTCAATCATAAATTTAATAAAAAAGCGGGAGAGTATAATGGGCGTTTTATCTTATGCGGGGGGATTGGGGTTAATCTCCCTGACAGTATATATTATGGTCATTGGCCGCGACCTTATGGTGCCCTTTATGATCAGTATTGTGATCTGGTATCTGATCAATATTCTGTCCGATTATTACCATAAAATCCCCATCGGCAAATGGCATATCCCAAAAATGGTAAGTTATATCGCATCGCTCTTGACCATCGTTCTGATCTTAAATTTTCTTTTCGGCATGATCAGCAGCAATATCGTTGAAGTCCGGGAAGCCGCGCCGGTTTATCAGGAAAATTTCATCAAATTAACGGCAAAGGTTTTTGCCATGGTGGGCATTAAAGAAGAACCCAATTTTGCCCAGTTAATCCATCAAGTGAATTTAACCCCCTTCATCACCAATCTTGCGGGAACGCTGGCCTCGCTTGCGGGCAGCGCCAGTCTGATTTTGATCTATGTATTATTTCTCATGCTGGAACAGAAATATTTCAACGTCAAGCTCAGCCGTTTGCTGGAAGGCTCGCAGCATCGCGAAACGGTATTTAATATTATTGAGCATATTTCCCGTGATGTGAAGACCTATATTGGCGTCAAAACATTCGTCAGCGCCCTGACCGGCGGGGCCTGTTATATCGTGCTGGTCACGGTCGGGGTTAATAATGCCAGCTTCTGGGCCTTTTTTATCTTTCTGCTCAATTTTATTCCGACGGTTGGCTCCATGCTCGCGGTTTTATTTCCGGCGCTGCTGAGCCTCGTTCAATTTGATACCTTCACGCCCTTCCTGATCGTGATTTTCTCGCTGGTGGGCATTCAATTGGTCATCGGAAATATTCTGGAGCCGAAATTAATGGGCAGCAGCCTGAACCTAAGCCCGCTTGTGGTCATGTTATCCCTGGCGGTATGGGGCAGTATCTGGGGCATTGCCGGCATGTTTTTAAGCGTGCCCTTCACTGTGATCCTCATGATCATCTTCTCCCAATTCCCCAAAACCAAACCCATCGCCATCCTGCTCTCCCAAGACGGCAACATCCGCCCCCGGGACAGTGTTATGGTGAAGGATTAACATCACATGTTATTATCAAATGAACAAAAAAAAGCTCACATCTAAATGCGAGCTTTTTTATTCTCTTAACGATGAGGGGAGGCTTACACCAACAATTCTCACGCGCTTTACTTAAATTACATTACCAGAGAATATATTTTTGTCAAGGTTTTAAGGACTCTATATGACATTTACACCTGAGGAAGAACAAAATTTACCCAACATTATTTCCACGCCTAGATTTACAACATACTTGCTTGCTACAGATAATAATATATCAACTGCACTAAAATTATACCAATGGAATCTTCAAATTTCATCCGCATTGATTATACCATTACAAGTCTGTGAAATCGCTGCAAGAAATGGTATTGTTCTAGCGCTAGAACAAAAGTATGGCCAAAATTGGCATACCTCAGAAAGTTTTATAAAATCTTTACCACAATCTAAATCTAGCTATTCTCCATATGTTGATTTTAAACAAACATCAGACAGATTATCGCGACGAAAGGCCCTTACAGAAGGTAAAGTTGTAGCTGATTTAAAATTTGCTTTTTGGGAGCGCATGCTTACGAAGCGCCATGATACAAGATTATGGAAACCTTATTTTGCTGATGCTTTTCCTAATGCTGATAATACTAACCTACATCTCGCTCGTGGGGAAATTAGTGAATCACTCGAAAAAATTCGACGATTGCGAAATAGAATTGCTCATCACGAACCAATTTTTACACGGGACATTACCGAAGAATATAGCCGTATCATTAGTATAATACGTTATCGTTGTCATGTATCTTCCCGTTGGGTAGAAAAAATACAAACAGTGACTATAATTAATGAAAATAAACCTATAGCTTAAAAGGCTTTACTGAGCTGGTCCCGGATTTTTGTACAATCTGTTAAGGTGTATCCGATTATAGATTTGGAGACACAATATGACGAAGAGACGACGCTTTACACCGGCCTTCAAGAAGAAGGTTGTTCTTGCGGTTTT
>JAKIUQ010000018.1 GCA_021647465.1 Emcibacter sp.
TGATGTTTTCGCGCGCGGTAAAATACCTGTCTCATTTTTATCTCCAAAATTTTTTAATGAACAGAGTATTTAACCATAATCAATATAATGCAAATTAGAAATCTTGCCTTTAGTATAACTTCAGATTATACTCTTTGATGAAAGTTTAAGGAGAATCACATGCGGTATCGTCAAATAGAAATTTTTCATGCGGTGATGACTTACGGTACCGTAACCCGGGCCGCGCAAAATCTTCGTGTTTCCCAGCCATCGGTGACATCTTCCCTGCAACATACGGAGGCTGAACTTGGTTTTGCACTGTTTGACCGCAGCGGCGGCAGGTTGGTGCCGACGGCCGAGGCACGTATTCTATTCGATGAGGTTGACCGGGCTCATGAGTCTTTGCTGGCGGTTGACAGTCTGTGTGAGCGCCTTCGAGAGGGGGCAGCGGGCCATATCAGAATAGCCGCGACACCCGCCTTAAGCCAGCGCATATTGCCAGAGGCCATTACCAATTTTCAGAAACACCATCAGCGGTTTACTTTTGATATATCCTCTGAACATTCTCCGGCAATATTGGCAAATCTTGGTGATCGGCCCCAGTCGTATCATCTGGGCCTTACTTTTGGGTTGGAAGAGGATTCTGGTTTAAGGGCAAAATCCTTGATGGATATTCCGGTTTATGGCGTTATCCCTAAAACAATATTGGCTGAATTGGATCATCAGCCCTCTCTTGATCAGCCCCTTGATTTGAAAATTCTGTCTGATGTGCCGTATATTGACCTGTATGAAAATGAACCATTAGGGAAAATCGCCAGATCTCTATTGTTAAAAGCGGATGTTGCGCCCGCAAGCTTCGTCCGCGTTCACGATCATCATATGGCGGCGGCGCTGGTTCATAATGGCTTGGGCGCGGGCATTTTGGATGCATTGGCGATTTATAATTTAAAACATTCGGAACGTAATCCAAATATGCAGATATTTAAATTGCCCGGAAACCCCACATTGCCCATTACGGCAGTATTCTCGCAGCATAGAAACCAGACCTATCCTGTTCGAAAATTCATGAGCTGCGTTGTCTCTTCATTAGAGACGGCCTTGGAACAATAGCCTGTCTATTCTCACCAACCTGAAAGAAACATTATGCGAAAATGGGTGGTTTATATTCTGAAATGCCGTGATGACAGCTATTACACGGGTATTACCAATGATCTGGACAAACGGATTATTGATCATGCTGCCGGAATCGGGGCCAAATACACCCGTGGGCGGGGGCCGTTTGAGCTTATCTATACGGAGCCTTGCGAAGACAGAAGTGCCGCATCAAAACGGGAATTTTTCATCAAAAAACTAACCCGCCGTCAAAAAGAAGCCTTAATTCAAACGTAAATATAAGAAATGGGGTAATGGATTTTTCTGGTGCTATATGTTACCATTAGCATTACCTTAAGTTATTTTTTGTTTGCCTTGTTTTTTGTGGCATTTTATGTCGCAAAAAAACAGTGTAAATGTTCGAATTATGTAGAAATAATTTATTACTTTGTATAAATGTGACTTGTTTGATGCATTTTATATCTCAAACAAAAAAATCCAATAATATATATAACAATGGAGGAATAAAAATATGAAATTATCACGAAAACTAATGACGCTTACCGGAACGGCAATTGGCACAAGTATCCTTTTGTCCGGCGCTGCATTTTCTCAAGAAGCCACAGATGACAAGATGGTGTTTGAAGAAATCCTCGTGACGGCCACGAAAAGATCATCAACCATTAAAGATGTGCCTTTTTCGATTAATGCACAGACACAGGTCGATATTCAGCGTTCTGGTGCCACCAGCCTCGAAGATCTCGCACGTAATGTTGCAGGCTTGATGATTCAAAATCTGGGCCCCGGCCAAAGTCAGGTTGCCATTCGCGGCGTATCCGCCGGTCAGATCGTTCGCGATCAACCGGGGGTGAAAGAACAGGTTGGTATTTATCTGGATGAATCCGTTATTTCCCTGTCACTTTTCACGCCTGATATTGACTTGTATGACTTGAACCGTGTCGAGGTTCTTCGTGGTCCTCAGGGCACACTTTTTGGATCAGGTTCCATTGGTGGTACCATTCGTTATATTACGAACAAGCCACATACCGAAGGTTTCGAAGGTAGCGTCGAAGGCAATCTTAACGCCATTGATGGCGGCGGCGTTGGCGGGCATATCAAAGGTATGCTGAATATGCCGATTGCGGAAGATAAGGCCGCCATTCGCATTGTCGGTTATCACACGGAATATGGTGGTTTTATTGATGCGCTCCGCGAAGGCGGAACTATTGATGAAAATGTTAATAGTGGGTCGCGCACCGGTGGCCGGATTACGGCGTTATTCCAAGCAACAGAGAATATTACCATAACCCCTCGGGTGATATATCAGGAAGTCAGCACAGACGGCAATAACCGTCAGGAAGTCTTTAACCTCTATGCCAACCCCTATACGACAACGCGTCCTGCGGTACAGCTTGGCCCGCGGCAACAATTCCTGCTCTTGAGAGAATCATTTAAAGACGAAACATTGATCGCCGATATGACGGTCGAGGCTAGTTTTGATGGTGTTGACCTGACATCTGTGACCAGCTATACGGACCGTGATATTCTCGTCAGCCGAGATGCCAGCGCCTTGACCGGCAGTGTTTCTGTGGATCTTGGCTATCCCGATAATGCGGTTTTATTTCCGTCCAATCTACGCGATACCACGAAAGTTGAGCAATTCACTCAGGAATTGCGCCTGAGTTCAAACGGTGATGGCCTATTTCAGTGGGTGGTCGGTGCTTTCTATTCCAATACCGATCGTTTTTATCGGCAATCCTTACCGACCCCAGGCTATGACGCTGTAACGGACGCCGTATTGGGCGCAGGAACATCTGCGGCTGTTGGCATGGGCGTAGCCCCAGCAGACTCACCCTTCTATTCTGAGCTGCCTTATACCTTGAAACAAACTGCTGTTTTCGCTGAGGCAAGTTATGATGTTTCGGATGATTTACAAGTGACTGCTGGTGGCCGTTATTATGATTATAACGAAGAGCGTAGCGTGACGCAGGTTGGTCTTTTCGGTAATGGTGTTGTGAATCAAATTGATAAAACTGAATCCAATGGCTTTACCCCGCGCGTTCTTGCCACATATGATGTTAATGACGACGTCACCATCAATGCGCAGATTTCCAAAGGTTTCCGCCTTGGCGGTGTTAATGATCCCTTGAATACGGCCCTGTGTAATGCAAATGATCTTGCGATCTTCGGTGGTTTTCAGGATTATAATGATGAGACTTTATGGAACTATGAAGCTGGTGTCAAAATCAATACCGGTAACGTAACCCTTAATATGGCGGCTTTTTATACTAAAATTTCAAATCTTCAGGTAACCCTTGATGCGGGGTCTTGTTCTTCGCGGATTTCCTTTAACGTGCCGGATGCGCATACGCAGGGAATTGAGTTTGAATTAAAAGCCCGCCCCATTGAAGGCCTTGACCTGTCCTTTGCCGGCAGTGTCATTGAATCTGAATTTGGATCAACAGTATTGGATAGCAATGGGGATGTTCTCGGCGGCGTTCGTGATGGAAACCGTTTGCCGTCCGTACCGAAATTGAACATTGGTATCACGGCGACATATAATTTCCCGATTGATGCCTTTGGGGATAATACCGAAGGGTATATCTCAACCACATTCCAGCATCGCGGCAGTATCTTTACCCAGCCTTCCGATCAGGAAGCGGGCGCGGGTGATTTTGTGTCCGGGCTGCCATTTGGCGGCGCATCCGGTGCTGATGTAACGTCACTTGACCTTGAGCTTGACGGGTATCAAACGATGAATATCAGTGCGGGTATTGTGATGGAAAATTGGGAAGTTGTGGCTTATGTCAACAATATTACCGATGAAAATGCCAATCTGTCCTTTGACCGCGAGCGCGGCGGCAGGGCACGCCTTGGTTTTAGAACCAATCAGCCCCGGACATTCGGGCTTACCGTTCGTTCTCAATTCTAAATAAGGCGAATATTTAAAATTTATAACGGGAGGTGCAAAATGCATCT
Source organism: Emcibacter sp. (assembly GCA_021647465.1). Lineage (GTDB taxonomy): Bacteria > Pseudomonadota > Alphaproteobacteria > Sphingomonadales > Emcibacteraceae > Paremcibacter. Next base: position 4,051 of record JAKIUQ010000018.1, read on the forward strand.
CCCGTTTTTTATGGTATCTGAGCTATTCTATTTTTTTTGCCCAGGCATCTATTCTGATCGATAGGTTTTCATGTTCATCTTTGATATTATGTATAAATTGTTCGTCATATTCTTTACCTAGGGCCGTTAAACGATCCACACGTTCGGAGAATTCTTTTAAGTCAGATAAAAGATTCAGATATTCCTCTTTGATTGAATCCCCGTTTTCACCATTAAAAATGGGATGAACGGAATGGTCCTCAAGATACTGTTCGCGGCTGCGCAGGCCTTCTGCAAGTTTATGCATGAAACTGGTCATTTTTCGCTCCTCTATATGTTGAGAGGGGTCATTATAACAGAGACGGGCGGTTTAAACATGATACCCATCAAGGATTGTGAAAGAAAGAGGTTGCGCCGGTATGGCATATTGTTACAGTCATCTTTCCTATTGTTTATGGCATTAAAAAATTGGACATAGAATGAAATTAAGAACTATTGTTTTCGCCGCATCTTTTTTTATCACGGGAGCCGCCTTCGCCGCAAATGAGGGGATCGAAAAGAACGCGCAGGATGATTTTTTCAGTGTTTTGAATAGCTTGTGCGGTCAGGCCTTTTCAGGAAAGGTCGCGGTGGATAACACGGATGACCCCCGCTTTAAAGATAAGGTGATCATTTTACATGTCAGAGATTGCGGCAAGGATGAAATTCGCCTGCCGATGCATGTGGGTGATGATCATTCCAGAACATTTATTCTTACAAAGACGGACGCAGGAATAAGGCTCAGTCATGATCACCGTCATGAAGATGGCCATCCTGACAAACTTTCACTATATGGCGGCAACACAACAGAAGCCGGCACAAAATGGCGTCAGGATTTCCCCATTAATGATTTTAGCAAACAGCTGTTCATGGCAAATGATCTTCAGGTTTCTCTGACAAATATCTGGCGTATTTCAATTATAGAAGGTCAGCGTATCAGCTATGAACTGCGCCGGGCGGGACGGGAATTCCGCATTGACTTTGACCTCAATTCACCTGTTGAAAATCCGCCCGCCGCCTGGGGGTATCAATAATCTTTATCCAGATTAAAATTTGCCGCGGAATTCTGCTTGCAGAAGCGGGTGGCCGATGTTAATTTCCCCGCAAAGATTTAATATTCAAGAATATTTCTCTTTAAAATGATTGAGAAGAGCTGGAAAGACCAACAAAATGTCTGTAGATAAAAAAACCGTCGCGAAAATCGCGGACTTGGCCCGCATTGCGGTTAGAGAAGATGAACTTGATCCACTGGCCGCTGAATTGAATAATATTCTTGGCTGGATAGAACAATTATCAGAAGTCAATACCGATGGTGTCGCCCCCATGACCAGTGTGGTGGAGGTCGCGTTGCCTTGGCGCGAGGATAAGGTAACAGACGGCGGGTACCGGGATGAAATTCTGGCCAATGCGCCGGATAGCGCCCATGGTTTTTTCACGGTGCCAAAAGTGATTGAGTAGGCCAAAAGAGATTAAGCAGGCCAAAAGAGATTAAGCAGGAAAGCGGATATGACTGATTTGACAAAATTAACCCTTGCCGAGGCGCGGGATGGGCTGGCGAAGGGCGATTTCACGTCCCGTGAATTGACGCAGCAACATTTGGCCGCCATGGAAAAGGGCCGGGAATTAAACAGTTTTATCGTGGAAACCACCGATATTGCTCTTGATATGGCTGATAAAGCTGATGAGATGATCAAGGCCGGGCGCGGGACAGGCATGACAGGTATTCCGATCGCTGTGAAAGACCTGTTCTGTACCAGGGATATTCACAGCTGCGCGGCCAGCCATATTCTGGACGGCTTTAAACCCAAATATGAATCCACGGTGACGGCAAATTTATGGCAGGACGGCGCAGTGATGCTCGGCAAGACCAATATGGACGAGTTCGCCATGGGATCGTCCAATGAAACAAGCTATTACGGTCCGGTGAATAATCCCTGGCGTGCGACGAAACAGGATGGCCGCCTTTCTGAAAATAATTATGTGCCGGGGGGGTCATCCGGGGGGTCTGTCGCCGCCGTTGCGGGTCATTTGGCGTTGGCGGCCACGGGGTCTGATACGGGGGGCTCCATACGCCAGCCGGCGGCATTTACTGGTCTGGTCGGGTTAAAGCCCACCTATGGCCGCTGTTCTCGTTGGGGGATGATTGCCTTTGCCTCTTCTTTGGATCAGGCCGGCCCGATCACTAAAACGGTTCGTGATGCGGCAATCATGATGGAATCCATGGCGAGTTATGATGATAAGGACAGCACATCTGTTAACCGGAATGTGCCAAATTATGAACATGCCCTGACAGGGGACATCCGCGGCATGAAGATTGGTATTCCCAAAGAATACCGTATGGATGGTATGCCGCAGGAAATTGAAAAACTCTGGCAGCAGGGCATTGAATGGATGAAAGCAGCGGGCGCCGAGATCATTGATATAAGCCTGCCCCATACAAAATATGCCTTGCCAACATATTATATTGTGGCTCCGGCAGAGGCCTCTTCGAATCTTGCCCGTTATGACGGGGTGAAATACGGCCTTCGGGTGGAGGGTAATGGTCTTTCAGGCATGTATAAAAACACCCGCGCGGCGGGATTTGGCGATGAGGTCAAACGCCGGATTTTAATTGGCACGTATGTTTTATCTGCAGGCTATTATGATGCCTATTATTTAAAGGCTCAGAAAATTCGGACGTTAATTGCGCAGGATTTTGCCAAAGCTTACGAAAAAGTCGATGTTATTCTGACGCCGACCGCGCCAAGCCCGGCTTTTGCCATGGGGGAAAAATCCAATGACCCCATTGCCATGTATTTAAATGACATTTTTACGGTTCCAGCAAGCCTTGCCGGATTGCCGGCAATATCCGTTCCGGCGGGATTGAGCGCCGATGCATTACCGCTTGGCCTGCAACTGATCGGGCGGGCATTTGACGAAGAAACAATGCTCAGGGCCGCACATGTCCTTGAGCATGCTGCGGATTATACGGCACAACCCAAAATATGGTGGGGAGAAAAATAATGGAAAAATATATCCCCAAATATATTCAGGGCGCAACGGGCGATTGGGAAGTCGTTATCGGACTTGAAATCCATGCACAGGTTGCCTCAGAGGCAAAATTATTTTCTGGATCCTCTACTAAATTCGGCGCAGATCCCAACACACATGTAAGCTTTGTTTGCAGCGCCATGCCGGGAATGCTGCCTGTGATTAATGAAGAATGTATCCGTCAGGCGGTGCGAACCGGCCTTGCCATGGGCTGTGAAATTCATTTGCGATCCGTATTTGACCGCAAGAATTACTTTTACGCTGATTTGCCTCAGGGTTACCAGATTTCCCAGTTTAAAGATCCCATCGTGGGCGAGGGGGAAATCATCGTCGATCTGGAAGATGGCACAACCAAGACCATTGGCGTGGAACGTCTGCATCTGGAACAGGATGCGGGGAAATCCATGCATGATCAGCATCCAACGCAAACCTATGTTGATTTAAATCGCTCCGGTGTTGCCTTGATGGAAATTGTCTCCAAACCAGATATGAGAAGCGCGGAAGAGGCCGGGGCCTATTTCAGGAAAATCCGTACGCTGGTGCGTTATGCGGGCACTTGCGACGGGAATATGGATCAAGGGTCTATGCGGGCCGATGTTAACGTCTCCGTTCGTCGTCCCGGCGCGGAACTTGGCATCCGCAGCGAAACCAAGAATGTTAATTCTGTTCGTTTTATGATGCAGGTGATTGAGTTTGAAACCCGCCGCCAGATTGACCTTCTGGAAGACGGGGGGGAGGTGTTTCAGGAAACGCGCCAGTTCGATCCCGCCAGCGGCACCACAAGCAGCCTGCGCTCCAAGGAAGAGGCTCATGATTATCGTTACTTCCCCGACCCGGATTTGCTGCCTTTGGAATTCACTCAGGAATTTGTTGATGATCTGGCAAAGGCTCTTCCGGAATTGCCCGACGCCAAGAGAAATCGTTTGATCAATGATTTGGGTGTTTCGGCCTATAATGCGGCCGTTTTGGTCGCAGAAAAAGAGAGCGCGGATTATTTTGAAAGCCTGCTGGATAGTTTGGCTCATAAAACGGGTAAGGCTAAGGAAGAACTCGCCAAACAAGCGGCAAACTGGGTCATTGGCGACTTATTCGGGGCTTTGAAAAAAACGGGAAAATCTATCAGTGAAAGCCCTGTATCCCTAAAAGATGGGGCAGAGTTACTGGCGTTGCAAATTGATGGGACAATTTCGGGCCGGATTGCCAAGGATGTCTTTGAAATTATGTTGGATACGGGCAAAAACCCGGAGCTTATCGTCGAAGAAAAAGGATTGAAGCAGGTTTCGGATACGGGTGCAATTGACGCCATCATTGACGAAGTCATTGCCGACAATCAAGATAAACTCGTGCAATATCGTGGCGGCAAAGACAAGCTTTTTGGTTTTTTCGTCGGGCAGGTTATGAAAAAAACCCAAGGCAAAGCCAATCCGCAAGTTGTAAATCAGTTGCTCAAGCCAAAACTCGATGGTTAATGGAGATTTGAGAAAGGATTAATTCTTATCCTTTTCTCTTATTCTTCATATATTTGCCATAATTAACCATATACTGTAATGTTGTTGTAGAAAAATGCAGAAGCATTTTTTCTGTTCAACACAAACAGTAGGGGAGAACCTATGACATATATCGATCTTAAGAAAGTTTTACTGGTAACATCTGTCTCAATGGTAGCAACATTTGGATTGTCAGCTTGCGGTGATGATAAGGCTGCCGCACCTGCGGCGGTTGAGAAACCAGCCGATGATGCGGCTACTGAGGCGCCTACGGCAATGGATAACGCCACAGAACAAGCGGGCGAAATGGTAGAAGAAGCCAAAGAAAAGGCTAAAGAAATGGTGGATGATGCCAAGGCCAAGGCGGATGAGGCTGCGGCAAAAGCCAAGCAAGATGCCATTGATGCCGCCAAGAAGAAGGCTGAAGAAGAATTAAAGAAAAATTTGCCTTAATATTTGAAAATATAGTTAATTAGGAAAAGCGGGTCTTGTTAAGGCTCGCTTTTTTTTGTTTTTAACAGCAATCAAAACAATGACTTATAATATTTTATCCACCGTTAACTTTATGTTTACCAAAGCCGTGCCAACCTGTCCTCAAGAAAAACTGACAAAGCCAGATAAGGCAGCAGTTAAAAATAATAACAGGAGTTAAGGCAATGGGACAGATTGACCATACATACATCACAGAGCGTATTGCGCAGGCTGAATCAGGTGCGAAAGAAGCCTTCTATGATTTGGGGCTGCTATATTCAATTGGACAAGGCGTTGACCAGAATTACATCGAAGCCCATAAATGGTTTAATCTCGCGGCAATTCGCGGCATGAAATCTGCCCAGATTGACCGGGCCGAAGTTGCGGAAGATATGTCAAACAACGAAATAGCAACTGCCCAGCGCATGGCACGTGAATGGCTGGCAATGCATTAACTTGTATAGCCTACCCACCATTTTCAATTATTTCAACATAGTATGGATCGGGTAGTTTCATATGTCATGGGTATGAATATTTTTTCTTATTCTGATATTATGAACCATGGTTATCACGAAAGCTGACACCAGCCCATTTATGAAAATAAATAAAATGTTCCTTTTACCAAACAAGGGTTGACGGGGGTTTTCCTTTCCACTAAAAACGGCAGCGGAGAGGTGGCTGAGTGGTCGAAAGCGCGCCCCTGCTAAGGGTGTATACCTTCACGGGTATCGAGGGTTCGAATCCCTTCCTCTCTACCATTACCCTATCTGGCCCATTTTCTTTTTTGAAGATTCTTTTTGTTTTCTAGCTGGTTTCTCTTATGACATTAGATGCCATCATTATCGGCGGGGGACATAATGGTCTGGTTTGTGCAAATTATTTGGCAAAATCCGGATTAAAAGTTCGCGTTCTGGAAAGGCGTCATGTGGTTGGCGGCGCCGCTGTCACGGAAGAATTTCACCCCGGGTTCAAAAATTCAATCGCAGCCTATACGGTGAGCCTGCTCAACCCAAAAATCATTAAAGATTTGAAACTACATGATTATGGTTTGAAAATTGTCGAGCGGCGGGTCAATAATTTATGGCCTCATGAAAATGGTGATTATCTTTCTTTTGTTGTTGGTACTGACAAATTGAAAGCTGAAATTGCCTTGTTTTCAGAGAAAGACGCGGCGGCCTTGGAGCGCTATTTCAGAGATACGGGGATGGTGGCGGACCTCATACGGGAATTTCTTCTGGAAACACCGCCTAATGTTGGCGGCGGCATCAGAGATATATTTAAAGCGGCGAAATTTGGCAATAAACTACGAAAGCTTCCTCTGGAAGATGAGCGAATAGTTTTGGATATTTTCACTAAAAGCGTTGCTGATTTTTTAAATCTCTATTTTGAAAATGATTATGTGAAAGGGGCTTTTGCTTTTGATGGTGTGGTTGGGAATTATGCCGATACACAAACGCCGGGCACGGCCTATGTCTTGATGCATCATGCCTTTGGGGAGGTTAACGGGAAAAAAGGCGTTTGGGGACATGCCATTGGCGGTATGGGGGCCATTACCCAGGCCATGGCGAAATCTGCAGAGGCAAGCGGGGCCGAAATAGAAACAGATCGGCCTGTCAGTAAAATATTAGTCGAAAATGATAAAGCCTGCGGCGTTATTCTGATGGACGGCACCATTATCAGGGCGAAAATAATAGCGGCCAATGTTAACCCCAGCCTCCTTTATAATGACATGGTGGACAGCAAATATATGCCGGATGATTTTAGGCGGCGCATGAAGCACTATAAGAATGGCTCAGGGACTTTCCGCATGAATGTTGCCTTGAAAGATCTGCCCGAATTCACCTGCCTTAAACAACAGGGCAGGGCAACAGCCGATCATTTAACGGGCGGCATTGTCATTGCCCCCACCATGGCCTATCTGGATAACGCTTTTCGTGAGGCAAAAGAACATGGCTGGTCCTCCGCACCCGTTATCGAAATGCTCATCCCCTCAACATTGGACGACACACTGGCCCCTAAAGGACAGCATGTGGCCAGCTTTTTTTGCCAGCAATTTGATCCGGATACCGATTGGGACACGCATCGGGAGGCCGCAGCCGATACCATCATTGATCAAGTTGAAAAATTTGCCCCCGGCTTCAAGGAACTTATTCTGGGTCGGCAGATATTAAGCCCTCTTGACCTTGAAAGAATTTTTGGTCTGACTAACGGGGATATTATGCACGGCCAGCTGTCACTGGACCAGATGTTCAGCGCGCGGCCAATTTTGGGTCATGGAGATTATCGCTCCCCTATACAAGGGTTGTATATGTGCGGTTCCGGTACCCATCCGGGCGGCGGCGTCACCGGCGCGCCCGGTCATAATGCGGCAAAAGAAATTATTCGGGATTTATAATCACTCAGAATAGGGGGGTTATGCCATATAAGTGAATTTTCGTTCGTAATCTATGCTTTTGCCGTAGGGAAAATCTTCGTAGGTCCAGAGGCGGATATTCTTGGCCTTAATGATGATTTTATCGCCGCAAAAAAGATTGTTTGTTTGAATTTCATCAGGCTTGATACCACGGCGTAATTGGATATTCAGCTTATCAGGCTTATCCTGATCCATACGAAATGCCCCGGTAATCTGGTCTGCAAAATGATGGTCGCGGAATAGGGCATCTTTTACCACGCCCATATGCAAGCCTGAGTTTAGGCGGTCTTTTTGCCGTCCTCTGATGCAAATCAAGGGTAAGTTAGGAAGGATCGGGGCGGACAAACCCGCGTCCTGAAAGGCGGTTATAATTTCTTCACTATTGAGCAATTTTGCTTCATCTCCGGTTTGATAACGAAAAAGCGGAATAGGGCTGCTTTTATCCAGAAGACTGACCAATAGCGGGCCGTAACCATTATCATCGGAACGATTAACCTCCAAATAGGTAGAAAGGGGGTTATAGGTAAAAAGCATGGGCAGTGGGTCATATTCACTAAGGGAGCCAAAGAGTTCTTTCTTCAGGGCTGGCGATGCGTTAATTGCCCGGCGGAGCGTGATTGTCTCCAAAGTTTCAAAACATAAATTGAGACCCAGTTCCCCAACCCCCATTGATGACCCAATAATGCCGCTTGTGAGGTCATCTGGATCTATATTAATCTTTTTCCCAATATAATTCCGATAATTTTCGCCAAATGTTTCTTCCCCGATGATCAAATGTTTATGGATTTTACGCCAGTCAATATGCCACTTGTCAGATTCGTCCATCAACAGCTTTAAAAACAAGGGGTCACAGACAATGATTATTTGGTCAAAATGGGCTGAAAACTTCTGGATGAGGGCCAGAGCCATATCTTCTCGTACGCTGACCTCGGCCAGGGTGACGCTGTTGGAGGGAAAACGCACTCCCATGGGCAGACAATTGACGAGCAGGGTCTTTTTCTGATCAATTTGAAAAGCACTTTGAAGTGCAAGATCCAGTAAATCTGGCGTGGATTTTGCCTGTTTCCAGGTGGTCAGGCCAAAAGCAAAGTTGCCACTATGGCCGGAACTGGTCAAAACGCCTTGGAGATTGTCTAATATTCCGGGGCGGCATAAATCCTTCAGCGGGTATTTATTAAAAGTATTTTCCTTGGACATGGTAAATTCAAGGGCAGTGAAATGTTCAATGGTTTTGATGTCATTTGGACCGATTCGGCAGGGTTCCAGAGCGTCTCTAAGAGCTGGAGACGAAAAACGCTGTTTCTGAAAAATCCGGAGCAGCTTTTTTTCACCCATATTCCTGAGCCCCTCAGGACTGGATTTTCCCAGCATGGACAGCTGTAGTTTACGTTGTAATTTCTTTATTGTTTTTTCTATTTTCACGATAACCGCCTGAACCCGAAATTCTTTTTAATTGATGCTGTTAAAAATATTTGTACCAGACGCACAATAAAGCCAATATTTTAAGGGACTGTTAAGATAAATTCTGTAAATTTATATGTTCATTAATAATGCCTTAATCTGTTTTTTTCAGGGCGATATTCGGTTTTTTTAATATTCTTTCGGTTAGAGTGATATAACGTGGTTAAATTTGGCCTAACGGCACAAAAATATGAATTAAAGGAAAGCGCACCGCACGTGCAGAACCAAGAGAAGAACTCGCAAAGGGTAAAAGAACGGTTTTGGGGCAGGGATGTCGCTTTCCCCAGTAGATTAGTCGTCGACATGAAAGATTTAAATAAACTATATCAGTTGCGTTATGATGTATATTGTTTGCAAAAAGGTTTTCTTGACCCTGCCGATTACCCAAGTAAATGTGAAACAGACATATTCGATAAACATGCGCTTCATTTTGGGGCTTTTGATAATTTTGGAAATGCGCTGGGGACGCTTCGTCTTGTAAAAAATTCCGGCGCGGGGTTTCCCATGTTAAAACATTGTGAAATAGATGTGCCGGAGGAAATATTACTAAAAGCCGGGGAAGTCTCCCGCCTTGCTGTGAGTAAAATAATTCGCAAAAGGTCAGGGGACGGTGAATATGGTATGCCATTGCAAGGCGGCAGGGTAGATGAAAAGCCTAAATTTATACCGGAAAACAATAAACGTCGTCACCGGCCAGCTATCGTCGTTGGCTTATATAAAAGTCTGTATCAGGAATCCAAGAGAGCGGGCATAACCCATTGGCTTGCGGTTATGGAACCGGGACTTTTAAAGCTTCTGAAACGGTTTTACTTTAACTTTGAGGCTATTGGCCCTGAAGTCGATTATTTTGGCCCCGTACGCCCCTATATGGTCTCATTGGACTCTATCGAGGATCAGGTCTATCGAAGCTCTAAGGCATTTTATGCAGCCTTTGTAAGTGGCTTGCCGCCGGAACTTATCAAACATCCTTTGTGATGGCATTCTACAAGGCTTTAAATCCATATTATAATGGGAAAAATATATGTGGTGGGACTTTAGTAAAATAAATTCACTCTTGGGGTTATGGTTCGGTTGCCTAAAGCGAAAAAGGCTGGCTTTTCTTTTTTTCCCATTGTTATTCTGCCTGATTTTGGCTGGCGGGGTTGTTTTATTACAAGAAAATAATGATGGCCGGATTTTTTTTGATGAGGCCAGCCCAGATCGGCAAAAGCTTGTCGCGCTTGAGGAAAAATTTACTGAAACAAATAGCCTTTTAATTGTGTTATCAGCAGATGGCGGTGATGTTTTCGCGGCTGATGTTATGAGCGCAATTCTGGACGTAACAGAACAAGCATGGCTATTGCCCTATGTTACGCGGGTGAATTCGCTTGGTAATTATCAACGTATTTCATCTATGGATGATGATATTATCATTGAGAGCTTATTTTCACCTGATAGCATCCTGTCGGCAACAGAACGCGAAGAAATAAAAAAATATGCTTTATCCGAAACGGATTTAATCGGACAAATTTTATCGCCGGACGGGGCGGTCACGGCGGTTGCCATAAATATAGCGGCGCCCAGAGGAGACAGTAAAGCCATTAACGTCATTATGGCTGAGGTGGAGAGTTTAAAGGAGGATATGCAAAGTAAATACAGCGGAATATCGCTGTATATTACCGGCGATATCCCGCTGGATAACGCCTTTGCCGAAGCCTATGCTTATGATCTGCAATATTTATTCCCGTTTTTTCTATGTGTTATATTTCTGGTTTGCTATTTTTTCTTCAGGTCTTTTTTGCTTTCTGCCGTGATTTTAGTGATGATGATATTGGTTGTTGCGGCGACGATGGGCAGTTCAGGTTTTCTGGGGATTGATCTTACGGCGGGCACATCTGCGGTGCCGATTATTCTCATCACCATATCGCTGGCTGATTTTGTTCATTTACTATCGGCGGTGCGGATTGGCATGAGGCGGGGACTAGATGAAATGCAGGCGGTTCAGAGGTCGCTTGAGCGTAATTTTCTTCCCATATCCTTAACAAGTTTTACCACATTAATTGGTTTTTTGAGCCTGAATTTCAGTGAAGCGCCCCCTTTCAGGGATTTGGGCAACCTTGTCGCTATTGGTATTGTCATCAGTTACCTGATCACATTTACCTTCTTTCCAGCTGTTTTAGTCGGGATGAAACTGAGTCATATATTTAAGAAGTCCCATAGTGTTTTGACAGTACCGCCCGGCGTCATATCAGATTTTATATCCAGATTTTCTCATATGTTACTTAAGAGGCGGGCCATGGTGTCCTGCGCGGCCATTTTCGTTGCTGTGGTGATTAGCAGTGGATTGACACGCATTGAATTTGATGATGATTGGGTTAAATATTTTGATGAAAAAAATAATTTCCGCATGGATACGGAATTTGTGGTTGGCCATTTAACCGGGGTAGATACCATTGAATATATCATATCCTCTGGAAAAGAGGGCGGCGTAACGGATGCACGTTTTTTGAATGAGCTGGATCAGTTTGGCGCTTGGGCGCTGGCGCAGCCAGAAATTATTCATGTGTCCTCTATTGTATCGCTGTTTAAGAAAATAAATGCGCATATGTCGCCGTTGTCTGCACAGGAAACCACAAAAGCAGAGACGCACGGTATCGCGGAAAACAGTGAGCTGAATGCCCAGTATTTATTAATGTATGAAATGTCTTTACCGGTCGGACTGGATTTGAATGACCGTATTGATATCGCCAAGCAGTTTACGCGGCTTACCCTGACCGCGCGTGATATGACCTCGCGCCAAATGAGAAATCTTGATTTTCGGGTCAGTCAAAAATTGCGTGAGATGAAATTAATAAAGCCTGACGAAAGCGGAACAGGTATTCCGCTCATGTTTGCCAATCTTTCGGAGCGGAATATAAAGTCCATGCTGTTCGGGATTCTGTTTGCTCTGGTTATGGTATCCGTCGTTCTTACCGTGGCATTTAAAAGCCTTTCGCTTGGCCTGATCAGTTTTTTTGTAAATATTCTGCCGATCATATTGGGTTTTGGCATTTGGGGATGGCTCTATCAATATATCGGGGTATCATTAACCGTTGTCGCGGCCATTGCCTTTGGCATCGTGGTCGATGACTCAATTCATTTTATTACTAAATACAGTAAAGCGATTAAAGAGAAAAAAGGTGATGTCACTGAGGCCCTTATTACCACCTTTAGGGAGGTGGGCGGGGCCCTGGTGATGACAACCTTCATTCTGGTTATGGGGTTTTTGATTTTATCCTTCTCGCAGTTCCAGCCGACTTGGGGGCTTGGTTTGATCTCTGCAATGATGATCACGATTGCCTTGTTATATGACTTTATATTGTTGCCCATATTATTGACAATATCTCGTAGAAAAATAAGTTAAATTCATTGCCTGGTGATATTAATTATAACGGTTAACCATTTTCTAAGGCTTTGGAAATGTTTTATTCACTTGTTATTATTATTGTATGCGTAAGAAGGGTATGCTCTATACTTAATTAATAAAATTACTTTGCAAAAAATGTAAAGAGTGTTTTAAGGCAACATAAAAAAATGATTAGAATTTTTAAACATTATATTCCTAAGTCTTTGTTTATGTTGGGGGTGGGCGAGAGCTTTATATTACTGGCCGCTATTTGGGGGGGCTTGAATATTAGATATATACAGGCAAATATTACGGTGCCGGATTTCTCTGATAATATTACAGAAATTCTGTCATTTGTGGCTGTGTCTTATATTGTACTGCTGGCCACTGGATTTTATCGATTGGAAACCTGCCGCGACCTTAGGGTAACCTCCATTCGCCTGATCACAAGTCTGGGGTTAACTTTTGTTATTCTTTCGTTTGTCCTTTATATGCTCCCCAATATTGATTTATGGCGGAGTGTGATCATATATGCCTTGGGATTATCTTTTGTGGGCTTGTTAATCAGTCGATATATTTTCTTGCATATTGTTGATTTGAACAGGCTGAAAAAAAGGGTGCTTGTGCTTGGTGCCGGGGATCGGGCCGAAAGGGTTCAGGCCTGCGGCGTCACGGGCTCCAATGATGTGAGGTTTACCAATTTTCTCCGTATGAGCAAAACGGAAAACACGATTGATACGGCGCAGGATTATGATCAGACTATTCCTTTAAAAAACTATATTCTAGAACGTGGCGTGCAGGAAATTGTGGTCGCCATTGATGAAAGGCGCGGCGCATTGCCCGTTGATGCCTTGCTTGAATGTAAAATGATGGGGTGCCGTATCATTGAGGCGACATCATTCATAGAACGCCAGTCCGGTACGGTAAGCTTGAAAAATATAAACCCAAGTTGGTTGATATTTTCTGATGGTTTTGGCAATTCAGGTAATATTGATCATATTTTAAAACGTGTGTTTGATGTGATGGCCAGTGGCCTGCTCTTGATATTGACGCTGCCGATATTGTTTGTGACGGCTATTTTGGTCAAAATCACAAGTAAAGGCCCGATATTTTACCGTCAGGAACGGGTAGGCTTAAACGGGGTTCCATTTGATGTATTGAAATTTCGCAGCATGACTATTGATGCAGAGGCGGATGGGGTGCCAAAGTGGGCGGCCAAGAATGATACGCGTGTGACGGGACTTGGCCGGATTATCAGATCGTCAAGAATTGATGAAATTCCGCAGATATTTAATGTCCTGAGCGGGGCCATGAGTTTTGTCGGGCCACGGCCAGAACGCCCGTTCTTTGTTGAGCAGCTTGAGAAAAAGATAAAACTATATGGTGAACGCCATCGGGTGAAGCCCGGGATTACGGGCTGGGCCCAAGTGAATTATCCCTACGGTGCCTCAGAAGAGGATACAAAACGTAAATTAGAGTATGATCTATATTATATAAAAAACTACTCATTGTTTCTTGATTTTCTTATACTCATTCAGACAGTGCGTGTTGTGCTGTGGCCCGATGGAGTGAGATAAGTCGTCATGGAAAAAGAATTTGGTGATATTGGCTTCATAACCTTTGTTTTCTCGGGTCTGTCTTATATGGCGCTGGCGTTTTATCTTTTGCTCAACAAAGAATATCGTCAGGAAAATATATGGCTGGGAGCGGCGGTGATCATCAGCGCAATATGGTCTTTTGCGTTTGCCATTTCTTTTTTATGGCAGGGAACAATTATATATTTCCTTCCTTTTCTGGAAACATTGCGCGGTGTGGCCTGGGTCGTGTTCTTTTCTATTTTATTATCTCGAATATGGACAATGCAAGGCAACAAAGACCTTGGGAAGAAACTCTTAATATATTTAGTTTGTTTCCAAGTCATAGTTGTGTTTTTAAGTTTGCTGGAAGTCGGCTTTATTCTTGGTTATATAGATTTTCGTGTGCCTCTTACCTATCAAATTTATAGTAATTTGATCGTTTGCATTGTTATTTTTTTACTGATTGAAAATCTGCATCGCAATTCGGCAATCGAAGGACGCTGGGGCATTAAATTATTATTATTAGGCGTAGCAGCGCTCTATATATATGATTTTCTTTTATTCGCTGACATTCTTTTATTCAAGGCGATTGGCGAAACTTTATATAATGCGCGGGGTTTGGTGAATTTTATCATCGTGCCCATACTTGCTCTTTCTGTTTCAAGGAACCCTACTTGGAAATTGAATGTAAAATTATCCCGGAAAGTTGCCTTTCATACGGTTACGCTAATCGGGACTGGGGCTTATCTGATTGGCATGTCAACGGCGGGATATTTTATTCAGGCCTATAGCGGGAAATGGGGCAATATTATCCTTGCCACCTTCATTATCGCTGCCCTTTTAGGTTTTGTTCTTTTGATGACGTCGGGAAAAACCAGAGCTTTGATCCAAGTGCTGGTCACAAAACATTTCTTTCAATATAGATATGATTACCGGGAAGAATGGTTAAAACTTATCAATATAATTTCCGCGACAGAAGAACATTATGACCTGCGGGAGCGCGTGATAAAAACGCTTGCGGATGTGATGGACAGCCCGGGCGGGGCTCTTTGGCTATGTGATCGGCCTGATGTGTATCAACTGGTTTCCCAGTGGAATTTTCATCATACGGTGGAACAGGAAATAGCCTCTGACAATAAATTTATAAATTTTCTTGGACAACAGGAATGGGTGGTTGATCTCAATAATGACATAAATGACGGCAAAATCCAGAAACATGATATGGAGGTCCCCGCCTGGTTACGGGATGATAAGCAGTTCTGGCTTGTTTTACCCTTAATTCACTTAGGCAAGCTTGTTGGATTTGTCGTTCTGTTACAGCCACGGGTGAAAAATACCTTAAATTGGGAGAGCACAGATCTTTTGAAAACGATTGGCCGGCAGTTGGCCAGTTATCTGGCGGAACAAATTTCGGAAATGGCGTTAGCAGAAGCGCGGGAATTTGAATCCTTTAATCGAAAATTTGCTTTTGTCGTTCATGATATTAAAAATTTAACGAGCCAATTATCACTCTTGATTAAAAATGCTGAGAAACATGCCGAAAACCCGGAGTTTCAGAAAGATATGCTATTGACTGTTCAGGATTCTGTCGCAAAAATGAACAATTTATTATCCCGGATTACGGTCGTTCAGGAACCCGCGCATGAAAAGCGGGATGAAAGCCTGAATATCAGCCGAATAATGACAGAAATAACAGAAAAATATAAAAAACAGGGCCTGAATATCACCTTCACGGGGCAAGAGCATGCCGTGGATATTTATGCGGATGAAGAAAGTATAGAAACAATTTTCATGCATCTTATCGAAAATGCACGGGAAGCCTGTGAAGAAAATAAAGTTAAAATAGCCATAGAGCTTTCCCGGGAAAGCAAATTTGCTATTATCAAAGTCATCGACAATGGTCATGGAATGGAACAGGATTTTATCAAAAATGAATTATTCAGACCTTTTCGATCAACGAAGAAGAATGGATATGGCATTGGGGCCTATGAAAGCCGGGAGATGATTAAACGCCTTGGCGGAAAGCTGGATGTGAAAAGTAATAAAGGCATGGGAACAACCATGAAAGTGTATCTTCGGCTGGTTAATTCTGGCCAAATGCATAAGATTTAGGGGATATGAGTATGACGGAAAAGAAAAGAAATTTACTTGTTGTTGAAGATGATCCCGGCCTTCAGAGGCAATATAAGTGGAACTTCGAAGGATATGAAACAACAATTGTTGGGGAGCGAGAGGCCGCCTTTAAGGCACTCGAGGCGCATAAACCTGCTGTGGTAACGCTGGACCTTGGCTTGCCGCCTGATCCTGATGGGACATCGGAAGGCTTTGCGACGCTGGAGGGTATTTTGACGCGTGCGCCAAATACGAAAATCATTGTGGCCAGTGGTCACGGCAGCCATGAAAGTGCTTTGAAGGCGATTGCCATGGGCGCTTATGATTTTTACCAAAAGCCCGTAGATCCGGATCAACTTGGTTTGATTGTTGAAAGGGCCTACCGGCTTTATGATCTGGAAGAAGAAAACAGGATATTATCGGCGGGTAACCAATCCTCCAGATTCAAAGGATTGATAACCGGCTGTCCAACCATGTATAAAGTTTGTGACATGGTGGAACGGGTGGCGTCGGCAAATGTGTCTGTCTTACTTCTTGGGGCGAGCGGTACGGGCAAGGAGTTATTGGCAAGAGCTGTTCATAATTTAAGTGACCGCAAGGATGAAAAATTTGTTGCCATCAATTGCGCGGCCATTCCAGAAAATCTTCTTGAAAGTGAATTATTCGGATATGAAAAAGGGGCTTTCACGGGGGCAGCGAAACAGACGATCGGTAAAATAGAACTGGCGGAAGGCGGAACATTATTTCTTGATGAAATCGGTGACTTGCAGTTTTCATTGCAGGTTAAGCTTCTTCGGTTTTTGCAGGAACGTGTGATTGAACGCATTGGCGGGCGCAATGAAATTCCCGTTGATGTCCGGATTGTTTGCGCGACACATCAGAATCTTGAGAGTGATATCGCAGAGGGCCGCTTCCGGGAAGATCTTTTCTATCGCCTTAGTGAAATCAGCATAAATATCCCGACACTTTTTGAGCGCCGGGGGGATAGTATTCTTTTGGCCAAAGCATTCTTAAATAAATTTAACAGTGAATTGGATAAACAAATCGTTGGTTTTACGCAAGAGGCCTTAACAGCCATTTCCTCTTATAACTGGCCGGGTAATGTTCGTGAATTGGAGAATAGAATAAAAAGATCTGTTATCATGTGTAATGGCAGAAAAATTAACGCGGATGACCTGGAGCTTTCCATTAATGAGGATCAGATAGAAAATCTTAATTTGAAGCTTGTTCGGGAAAAATCTGATATAAAGGCTATTCAAAAGGCTATGGAACAATCAAACGGCAATGTGACGCAGGCGGCAAAATTATTAGGCATAAGCAGGCCAACCTTTTATGGTCTTGTTAAGCAATATGACATGACCATTTAGATAAATTTGGAACTCAAAATTTGACCCAAGTAATATGATGTTAATACTGACCCAAGGGGATTAAAGATGAAATATTATACAATATTAGCAATGGCCTTTCTTATGGTAACGCCGCCGCCGTCATTTGCGGTCGTGGGGAATGATAAAAGCGCCGCATATGTTCGTGATGCAGAAGAATATATTAAAAAGGGGGATGTGAAAGAGGCCATTATTCAGTTGAAAAATGCTGTTGCATCGGATCCAAAGAACCCTGAAATAAGACTCGCTCTGGGGGATTTATATTTAAAAGTGGAAAATGCGCCTTCAGCTGAAAAGGAATATTTGCGGGCTATTGATTTAGGGGTAGAAAAAGCAGTCGTTAATATACGTTTGAGCAAAGCCTATTTACTTCAGAGGCGGTATCAGTCGGTGCTGGATACCCTTAAGATTGAAGATGTTCCGGAAAGTGATAAAGGGGATGCAAGCCTTATAATCGGGAATGCTCACCAAGGATTGAACGACCTTGAAAAAGCGCTTTATTACTATGAAAAGGGTGAGGCTGAAAATGGCAAGAGTGATAAACTTGGTATTGCCATCGCACAAATCCATTATTTCCAGAGGGATCTGGAAAAGGCGGAAAAGAAAGTAGATGAAGCACTCGCGCTTAACCCAAAGAATGCCAAAGGCCTTGTTCTAAAAGGCGAATTGGTAAATATGAAATTTGGCCCGGAGAAATCACTCTCCTTTTTTGAACAGGCCATAAAATATGAACCAAGAAATTTATCAGCCTTGTTTAAGGTTGCCGCCGTATTATTTGATTTGCAGCGTACGGATGAAGCTCTGGAAAAACTGGATGTCATATATTCGATCGCACCAAAACTGCCCCTGGCCAATTATTTGTCGGCGGTTATTTATGTTCGAAAAAATGATCTGGATAAAGCAGAAGAATTTCTGGAGGCCTCCGGAGCCGCGTTTGATAATTTTCCCGGCGCATTGATCCTGCGCGGTATCATAAATTATTCACGGCAGAATTATGCTCAGGCTATTTATCATCTGAATAAAATGGTGAATTTACAACCTGATAATATTGTTGCCCGCCGCATATTAGGCGCGGCCCTTTTACGGCAGAAAGACGCGGAACAGGCGATCAAGGCTTTGATGCCCATTGTGACTTCCGGAAATGCGGATTCTGTTGTATTGGCGCTTTTGGGAAGTGCCAATATGCAGCTTGGTAAATTTGATGAAGGGACTGCCTTTTTTGAGCAGGCCGTTGAAAGCAAGCCCGGTGAAAGTAAATTAAAGACTCAATTGGCGTTAAGTAAACTTGCCTCAGGCGATTCAAGAGCCGCGCTGTCAAATTTACAGGAAGTTCTTGATAAAGACCCTAATTCAAAGCAGGCGGCAGCCTTTATGGCGCTTATATCTCTGCGCGAGAAAAATTATGAAGCGGCCATTTTAAGTGCGGATAAACTGATTGCACAATCAGTGGATAATCCGGTTGGTTACAATATCAAGGGATCGGCTTTTGCCGGAATGGAAAAACTGCAAGAAGCCCGGGAACAGTTTAAAAAAGCTTTGGAAGTCGCACCGGAATATCATTCGGCATCTATGAGCTTGGCAAAGCTGGAATTGCAAGAAGGTCATGAAGAAAAAGCCATTGAAATTTATCAGAATATCTTAAAGGCTGACAATAATCATGCCGGTGCCCTCATGGCGATAGCACGTCATTACAAAAATAAGAAAAATTTTATTGAGGCGGAAAAATATTATCAACGCGTTATGAGTTTGCCGGCGAAAAACATTCGTAACAGTATTGAATTTTCAGAATTTTTCATTTTACAGAAAAAAATTGAACAGGCCAAAAATGTTGCGCAACAAATAATACGTGATTTCCCAGACCATGCCGCGGGTTATGAGGCCAAGGGTAATATAGATGTGATGTTGCGGGATCTGGATTCTGCTGTTCAAAATTTTGAACGTATGGCGACCATTCTTGGAAATAGTTCCGGGGCATATCAGTTGCTGGGACGTGCGCAATTGAGAAATAAAAATCCCGGTGCCGCTCGTAAATCTTTTATGAAGTCAATGGCATTGGCATCCAATAAAATACCGTTGCTGATTGACCTCGTAGGATTGGAATCGACTGAGGAAAACTTTGATCAGGCACAGGTATATGTCGATCAGATTAAAAGTCTGGATGATAAAAGCCCGATAGGTTATGTGTTGGAAGGCCGGTTGCTGGCCGTTCAGGGCAAGCATGCGGATTCACTGGTAAGTTATAATAAGGCTTCTGATATGGGGGCGTCGGGCAGCCGTTTCATCGTTGACATATCTCGTTCATATATTATGAATGGTCAGGTGGCCAAGGCTGAAGAACTGATGAATTCCTGGTTAAGTCAGAATAAGGGGGACATCGGGGTGCGCCATATTCTTGCTGGTCATTATCTTAATGGAAATAAATATGCGCCCGCCATTTCGGAATATGAGATGATTCTTGAACAGGATACGGATAATCCTGTTGCATTGAATAATGTGGCTTGGCTCTATAGTCAGGTGGGTCAGAATGACAAGGCGCTGATAACGGCAGAGAAATCTTATAATCTCTTCCCTGAAGAGGCCTCTTTCATTGATACCTATGCGTGGATATTAGTACAGCAAGGTCAAAATGAAAAGGGTTTGGCGTTGCTTCAGAAAGCCGTATCCAAGGCCCCAAATATGGCAGAAGTCAGGTATCATCTGGCCGTTGCCCTGAAAAACGCCGGACGAAATGCCGTGGCAAAGAAAGAGCTTGAAATTGTGGTTTCCAGCGGTGCAGACTTTCCCGGAATGGAAGATGCGCGCAAATTATTAAATGAGTTGTCTCAATAGAAAATGATATTTAACAGAATTTCTTTTCGTTAAAGGAATTGAGATATTAGGTTTAACATTACGTGAGTATTCTACTTGGAAATTCTATTTCTTAGCCACCGTTTCCCTTATCCGCCCACGCGGGGGGATAAGATCAGATCTTTTAACATGGTCAAGCATCTTCATGAGGCTGGTCATAAAGTCACCGTTGCTTCCCTGGCAAGGTCAGTTGAAGAGGCAGAATCTTGCGAAGGCATAAAAGATTTTTGTGATGATTTTGTGTTGTGTACAGTGGATAATTATGTGCAGCTCGTGCGTATGGGGCTGCGCCTGTTGACTTCTGAACCATCATCTATGGGGTTCTTTTATTCATCGAAATTACAAAAAGAAATTCACCGGCTGTTAGCAGAAAAGAATTTTGATCTGATCGTGGTGTTCAGTTCAACGGCGGCGCAATATGTATCCCATGTGACCCATATCCCGAAACTATTGGATTTTTGCGATATGGACAGCCAGAAATGGCTCGCCTATGCCAAATTCAAAAAATGGCCAATCAGTATGGGCTATTATTTGGAGGGGACAAAGCTCGAGCGAGAAGAGCGCGCGCTTTGCGACCAATTTGACATATGTACCTGTGCCACAGACTTTGAAGTAGATACGCTCGCGGGGTATAATACAGGGGTGGCAAGTGGCTTTTTTCCCAATGGGGTGGATTTTGATTTCTTCACGCCGGGGGAGGAGGATTACGATCGCCGCAGCATCAGTTTTGTCGGCCGAATGGATTATTATCCTAATGAAGAATGTGTTTTATCCTTTTGCAAGACGGTCTTTCCGGCGTTGCAGGAAAAATATCCTGACGTAACCTTCACCGTCATTGGCGCCGCGCCGCCGGCGAATATCATGGCTCTGAATGATCAGCCGGGCGTGACAGTAACGGGCACGGTGGATGATATTCGCACTTATGTCCGTAAATCAGCCGTTATGGTAACGCCGCTTGAAATTGCGCGGGGAACTCAGAATAAAATACTCGAAGGCATGGCCATGGGCGTTCCGGTCATCAGCAGCCGTACAGCGGCCCGCGGCGTTGATGCCGTCACAGGCGAGCATATTCTCGCCGCGACATCACCGGATGAATATGTGACTCATATTTCAAAGATATTTGATGATGAGGCCGAACGCGACCGGCTGGCAAAGGCCGGACGGATGCGGGTCACGACACATCATAACTGGCCCCGCGCCATGACATTATTTGTAAAAGCCATAGACCAAGGCATGGAAATTTTCCATAAGAAAAACCGTTAAAATAAAGAAGAGTTCAGCCGATGCGCATA
The DNA here is from genome assembly GCA_021647465.1 of Emcibacter sp. GTDB lineage: Bacteria > Pseudomonadota > Alphaproteobacteria > Sphingomonadales > Emcibacteraceae > Paremcibacter. The sequence continues at coordinate 25,508 of JAKIUQ010000018.1, forward strand.
TTGCATGTATTTGATCATTCCATCCCGCTGCATAGTGGCTATACATTCCGCAGTCGTCAGATCATTAAGGAGCAAAGGGCGCTTGGCTATGAAACGCTTCATGTGACCAGCAGCAAGCATTTGACCCCCCAAGGTGCTGAGGAGACTGTTGACGGCCTGAAGTTCTTTCGGACAACAGACTATAACAAGCTGTTAAGCAAGCTGCCGGTGATCAATCAATATGAAGTGGTCAGAAGTCTCAAAAAACGCCTTCGGCAGATATTGAAGATGGAAAAGATAGATGCCATTCAGGCCCATTCCCCCATGTTGAACGGTATGGCTGCCGTGGCTGTGGGCAAGGAATTTAATATTCCCGTTCTATATGAAATACGGGCCTTTTGGGAGGATGCCTCGGTTAGTCATGGAACCTGCAAGGAAGGTGACTTGCGTTATCGTATGTCCAAAAACATGGAAACGAAAGTCGCAGAGGAGGCCGATGCGGTCACCGTGATTTGTGATGGCCTGAAGCAGGATTTAATCACGCGGGGGATCCCTGCGGAAAAAATAACATTAATACCGAATGCTGTTGATATAAATAATTTCGCAGGATCATCAGAACCCGATCCAGAGCTTCGGGAAAGGCTTGGTTTGAAAGGGGCATTAACCCTTGGCTTTATTGGGTCATTTTATGATTATGAGGGGCTGGAAATTTTATTGGCGAGTGTGCCGATCATTTCAAAGGCAATCCCCAATGTCAAATTTCTGCTTGTTGGCGGCGGGCCGGAAGAAGATAATCTGAAAGAATTAACCAGGCAAATGGGCATTGAAAATTATGTGATGTTCACGGGCCGCGTGCCTCATGACAAAATACAGACTTATTACAATCAGGTGGATATATTTGTCTATCCCCGGAAAAAAATGCGCCTTACAGATCTTGTAACCCCTTTAAAACCGCTAGAAGCCATGGCCCAACATAAATTGGTCGCCGCTTCCAATATTGGCGGGCATAATGAGTTGATTGAGGATGGTAAAACCGGTGTTTTATTTAAACCGGATGATTCTCTTGATCTGGCCCGAACCATAATTGATCTGTTGAACAGGCAGGGTGATTGGCCAGAAATAATTGCGCAGGGCCGGAAATATGTGGAAGATGTTCGTAATTGGAAAAACAGCATAGCCAATTATCAAGACGTTTTTGATAAAATTGTGACTAAGAAATAAGAGGCTGTGGATTATTGACTTAATCCCCAAATGTTCGCATAGGCATCGAACATGCTCTGTTGGTCAAAATTTTCTTTTACGTGGGCCTTGTTAATCCGGGCGAGTTCTTTTCTTAGGGGCATATTTGTGGCTAATTCCCCCATGGCACTACTGAAGGCACTATCGTCTCCTGCGGGCGTAATGAAGGGTTTATTCTTTTCATGAAGCATGAATTTTACATCGCCAACATCCAACCCAACGATTGCAAGGCCGGCTGCCATCGCTTGATTTAAAGAATTTGGCATCTGTTCTGTATCTGATGAAATGGCGTAGATATCCAGCCAGCCAAGGGCGCGGGCAGGGTCATCAATATGACCGGCAAGGTAAATACTATCGTTCAAACCATAGTCAGAGATCATATTTTCAAGCTTTTTCCGCTCGTTACCTTCCCCCATTATGACCAGTTTGAAATTTAGGTCAGGTTTTTTTTCCTGGCAAAACTTCAGCATATTCCGAAAAGCCGTAATCAGACGAGGGAGGTTCTTCTCCGGCCTGAGCGGCGTCATGGTACCAATGATAACGCTATGCTCTCGATTATTCTCTATGGCGGAGAAATTGGGAATAATGCCTTTTTGCGGTTCAGAAGCATATTTTTCGCAATCAACACCGTTAGGAATATAGCGTATTTTCTGATCTGGAATTTTCCAGTCAGACTTGCCTATGGTTATCAAGGTTTTCGAGGGGACGACAATGGCCTCAATATTCCTTAACGCGAGGCGACGGAACCAATTTCGCCTTGGTATGGTATTTACAGCCTCTTCGGGGCCAAAACCACTTTCCAGATGAATATGTCGGCAAACAGGCTTGATACTATTGGCCAAAGCCCATTCTGTAGATCCCCAGTTATAGGTCAGCAGAAGGTCAGGCTTTATATGTTTTAATATTTTCCGATATTGGCCAATGCGCTGCAAAATATTTCCTTTATCGGCATCACCAATTTCCGGAATGACATAATTTACCTGCGCGGTCAGGCGTGTTTCACAGGCGTAGTTCTTATCCGTAGACAACAATGTATGCCGTGCTTTTTGGCTAAAATAATTCATTAAATAGGAAATTCGTATGGGAACGCCGCCATGGGAAAAAGAGGGTATCACATGAAAAATATGCGGAATATAGGCCGTTTGAGAATGGTGTGCAGATGACGTCATTTTTTTCTTTATATTTTTACAGTTTAAGAAGGTGATATATTAGCTTTATTTTGCTAAAATAGGTTAAATTTACTTTTTTTTCAAAGAATTGTGACATAAAAACATTTCATTAGATCAAAAAGACAAAAAACAAAGAGGGTGATGATGTGTCAAGAAATGGTTTATTTATAATTTTAGGTTTTATTGCGGCAATATTGGCGTATTTTTTTCATCCGGTAATGGTCACATTGGTGGAACTGGTTATTACGGATAAAATGCCGAACGACTTTTTACGTTTGCTGGAAAACAGCGACCTTGTTGCCTTTGCCGGCTTTATCAGTATGTTCGGACTTATTTTCTTTGTGCTGTATCTGCTTTTTCCCGTTTCTTATGTATGGTATCATCTGGTTTCGGCAGGCAATATTATCGCGTCCCTGCCTACAATAGACAATCCTGCTAGACGCACGGATAAAAAAACATTTTTCTCTAAATTAAAAGGGCTTGGTTTTATTGAGCGACTTGCCATCTCCTACGGCCCATATCTTATTCAGGCTCCAGAAGAGGAAATCACCGCTCAGGCTATAAAAAATACCCGCTTTATTCAAAAGATAAAGAACAAGACTGAAAAGTTTAAAATTTCACCGGTCAGGGCAACGGCCCCGGCAGAAATGATTTTTAACCTTCAAAGTCTTGTGACGGATAATCTGTTTTTAGATTTTTTCACAATTCTGGCACGACTAATGGTTGCTATCGGATTTATATGCCTTGGGATATCCGCTATTTCATTCTCTATGCCGCAAGGAGGTGCAGATGTAGCCTTATTATCGGCATTCCAGCCGGGTATGGTTGCCTTGTTATATTGTTTGGTAACTGCCGTTATTATCATTGGAATTGGACGTTTGATTGACGTGACGTTATCCCAGAATGCCCAAGGATTGGCCAGAAAGATAAATGGTTTATTTTATCAGGGTGAATGGCCGCAGAATATGGGTGATCAGGAAAATACTGCGCTATTAAAACAACTGGAATCCAGCCTTAAGGATAGCCTTGATAAACCGATGAGAGAAATATCGAAAGCCGTTAGGGCATTATCAAATGAGCAGGAAAAGAAGCTTGATAGTATTCTGTCAAAAACACTGGAGAATTTTTCGAATAATATGATAAAGAAGCTGGGCGTGGATTTAGGGGCTTTGAATAAGGCCCTTACGGATTCGTCCCATGCGGCGGGGGCCATGAAAAAACATTTTAACGAAAGCAACACGGCTTTTTCTCAACAGATGGATAAGCAGGCAAAGGCCATTGCCAAGCATCTTGCCGATATGCAGAAAATACTAAAAAATAGTGAAAAAACGACACAAACCGGTGCGGAAAAAGTCATTTCAACCCTTGCTTCAGAAGTTGACAATGGTTATTCCCGGTTAAGTGAATTTATGGAATCCAGCCTTGCAAGGATTGATGCCAAACAAACGGCTATTGAAACGGCAGCCAATGATAAGGACAGCATACTGAAAGATTTGCATAATACGGCAAAAGATTTGGGCACAATTTCAAATGCCTCTAGTCGGCTTTTGGAAAAATTTAACTCATTGGCCAAAGAGATGGACGGCATTTTGACGACCATACAGACAACCGGCGCGAGCAAGAAAAATGCAAGCTCAGAGACGCGGGATAAACTTAAGCTGGCCATGCTGGAGTTGCAAAAGGCCAATAGGGACAAGATTAGCGAACTGCCCGATATGTGATTTGAAGTTTAGTTGGCATCTATAGAAACCGCGCAATAACATCTCGGTAGTTTCTGCTGACGGGGAGCTTTGCGCCGCTCTGCAATGTTATTTGATATTTCCCGCCGTTCATTAGCTCAAGAGAGGTGACCTGTGATATATTGATGATGGTTGAACGATGGACTCTTTGAAATATTTCAGGGTCCAGCCTTTTTTCCATATTTTTCATGGTTTCCCGAAGAATATGGGTCTTGCCTTCCGCATGCAGGCACATATAGTCCCCGGCGGCCTCGACCCATTCGATCTTGGCGATATCAACGCGGGTAATCTGCCCACGGTCCTTTATATGAAGGTGGGTTTCATAGTGATTGTCAGCTGCGGCTGTCTGCGCGTTCATAATTTCCGACAATTCAAAAGTGGGTGGGTTATCCATGGTACGAATGAGGTTGATCAGCTTGGCATTTTGTTCAATGGTGATCCGTTCTTGAATGGCGGTACGAACTTTATTAATGGCTTCTTGCAGGCGATCTTCGTCAATTGGTTTTAACAGGTAATCCAACGCATGGGTTTCGAAAGCCTTTATGGCATATTGATCAAAAGCGGTCGCAAAAATAATGACCGGCATCTGTTCCTTGGCCAGCGCCTTTACAACGGCAAAACCATCAAAGCCGGGCATTTGAATATCCAGAAAAACAAGGTCCGGACGTTCAGAACGTATTTTTTTTATGGCTTCACGACCATTGGCACAGCTTCCGATAATCTCAATATCTTCATAGGCCGCCAGACGTAGCTCCAACCCGCGCAAGGCCAAAGGCTCGTCATCAACCAATAATGTTCTGACTTTTTTATTTATCATTGAGGGACCTCCGTAGATGGACTATGCGGGGAATATTCACAGGGCAGGGATATTTTAATGGTCACCCCTTTTGATTCCTGACTGATTATTTCAAATTTACTTTGATCAGGATAGAGTTTTTTCAGTCTCTCTCTGGTATTTGGGATGCCTACGCCGCTGGAATTTTGATCTTGCTTTGCAGACTCATGGGGGTTAATTCCCGGGCCATTATCTGAAAGTGTGATTTCAAGAATTTTATTTTTTATGCGGGCTTTTAGCGAAATAGTTCCGCCGTCAATTTGTGGGTTTATGGCATATTTAATGGCGTTTTCCACAAGAGGCTGCAGAAGCAAGCTTGGTATCATGACCTGTTTGACCTCTTCGGGAACATTTATCACGATATTCAGCCTGTCTTGAAAACGCACCCGTTCAATTTCGAGATAAAGTGACAAGGCATATAATTCTTCTTCCAATGTGGTTTTCTGCATGGGTTGGCTGACAAGGCTGAACCTTAGGAAGGCACTCAGTTTAGTCAACATGCTGTTGGCTTCCTTGGTTTGTTTGTCAAGAACCAAAGTGGAAATGGCATTTAGCGTATTAAACAGAAAATGCGGGTTTAACTGATAGCGCAGCATTTTAAGCTGTGCCTGATGAGCCTGAGCCGATGCCGCAAGATATTTTTCTTTCTCCTGCTGCAGTTGAAAGTGATTATTTATCACAAAATATAAGCCAGTCCAGGCCATCAAAACAAAGGTGTCATATAGCGTACGATACAAAAAACCTAACCCCTGCATAGTCCAGTCCGGATCATATAGCTGGTTCATGGCCCATACTTCTACAAAGGAAAATAACATTGAGCTTATCACTATACAGATGATGACACAGGCTAATAGGGTCAATGGTGATATATTGGCGCGTCTTAAAAATTGATATATATGGCGCATGCCGATAGTGATCCAGAATCCCCCGATAACGCCCATCATGACAGCATAAATAAATTCCGGCTTTTCACCAAGGGCATAGGCATTGAGCGTTCTGGCCGCACAATAAGCGATCCATCCTGAAATCTGCAGGCTCCAGAATAATCTTTCCTTATTTTCGATCAGGTTTTTAAGTTTTTTATCCAATTTGCGTCTTATCCATCGTATTATTATTGGTCTTTCAGCTATATCATTTTAGGCGATTTTGTAAATATAACTTTGTCCCGAACGCAAAAGCATTTCCTCAGCAGGCAGGGCTTCTAAACAAGCTGTGTGGTCTTGGATATAGATGCCCTGCCAATGCCGTCCCTACGGAGGATTCGAGGTGAATATTGATATTTCCTTTACCGTATCAGGCAAAAAACAAAAAAATAAGCCGTTTGCGGTGAAACGGCTTATGAATAAGATGAAATGATGCAGGGCAGGTGCCATAGTTAGGGGCAGGACCCTAGTTATTTGGGCATATTTACAACATGAATATCCTGCTGCGGGTAAGGGAAACTGATGCCTTTTTCATCAAATCTATGCTTGATGTTTTTGGTCAATGCGGCTTTTAACGGCCAATAGTCTCCACTTTTTGTCCATACGCGAACCACAATATTGACGGAACTATCCGCCAATTCACCGACAAAAATTGAGGTTTCCGGTGATTTCAAAGATCTGTCATCGGCCTCCACCACAGCGCCAATTTCGGCGATGGCGTTATCAATATTATCATCATAGCCAATGCCAATCATAAGATCGACCCGCCTTGTATCATGGGCAGAATAATTTTGAATGGACGCCCCCCATATCTGGCTGTTGGGTACGATAATTTGAACATTGTCCCCCGTTGCCATCTCGGTAACAAACAGTCCTAAATTCTTGACTGAGCCCGCATGCCCTGCAGCATTAATAAAGTCGCCAATCTTGAAAGGACGGAATATCAACAGCATAACACCAGCCGCCACATTGCTAAGCGTGCCTTGAAGCGCAAGACCAATAGCAAGAGAGGCTGCACCAACGATGGCGATAAGACTGGCGGTTTGGACACCAAATTTCCCAAGAACAGCAATAACGGTAAAGATCAGGATGATATATCGCAGGCCGCTAGATAAAAATGAGGTTAGCGTGGTGTCTATTTTCGAACTTTTACTGAGTATTCTGGTCACGAAGCGTTTGGCCCAACCGGCGACAATCCAACCGATAATCAGTATGAGCAAAGCACCAAGAAAATTCATTCCATATGTCATTGCAAACCCCATTGCCATATCCGTATATTCTGCAGCTTTATCTTCCATTGTTGGTCCCTTATGTGGTTTATGGTTAATAAATACTATTATAAGCATATTGTTCTATAGGGTAACAAGCAAAAAATTGTTCATTATAAAACGCAAGTTTATATATTAAAGAAAAATGTAAAATCCATAAGTTTTGACATTTGCTGACCCCAAGAACACATATAAGTGATCAATTGTTACTGTCATTCGTGTTGTTTTTGTGACATTTTGTTGGTTGTTCAGGGATATATCCTTGGATATTGCAACATAAATTATAGGAAGCTAACATGACTAAGAACCTAAAATCTAAATCTCTTTTGGTCGCCTCTGCTATGGCTGCTGCGTTGACATTGTCAGCTGCGGGTGCGGCACAGGCGAAAGGCAAAGCTGAAAAATGCTATGGTATTGTCAAGGCAGGTCAAAATGATTGCGCGACCGCGACGACATCATGTGCCGGCACTGCAACAAAAGATGGTCAAAGTGATTCATGGATTTATGTGCCTAAGGGCACTTGCGCAAAAATCATTGGCAGCAGCCTTAAATCTGGCAAGTAGATTTTTTTGATGTCAGGTCCCCTCACAATGGACAATAATCATTTTGACCCGATCCCGAGCAATGCCGGGGTCGGCCTCAAACCGCAGCATTATGAAGAAATTCTGTCCCTTGGGCCAGATGCTAACCACCAAATTGGCTGGTTTGAGGTTCATACTGAAAATTATATGGGCGCTGGCGGCCCGCCGCATTATTATCTGGAAAAAATCAGGCAGGATTATCCGTTATCCCTGCATGGTGTCGGCTTATCCCTTGGGACGGCAGAGGGTTTGAAGCCGGATCATTTGCGCAGAATCAAAAATGTCGTTGACCGTTATCAGCCGGCATTGGTGTCCGAGCATATTTCATGGAGTATTGCGAATGGGGTTTATCTTAATGATTTGATTCCGTTGCCCTATACGGCTGAAACCCTGCAAATTACTTGCGAACATATTGACCATATGCAAAATTTTTTAGGACGGCAGATTTTGGTGGAAAATCCGTCCAGTTATCTCTTGTTCAAGTCAAGCAATATGGAAGAGCCAGATTTTATCAATGAAATCCTGAGCAATACAGGATGCGGGCTTTTGCTTGATGTTAATAATATTTATGTCAGCTGCCAAAATCATGGGTGGGATGCCCGGAATTATATTTCAAAATTAAAGCCGGAGACGGTCGGTGAAATTCATTTGGCAGGCCATTCCGTTAAAGAATGGCGTGGCCAGAGCTTAAGAATTGATGATCATGGTTCGCATGTTTGTGATGAAGTCTGGGCATTATACGAATATACCCTGTCTCTTATGGGCCCTAAGCCCACCTTGATTGAATGGGACAATAATATCCCCGCGCTTATCACGTTAAGTCAAGAAGCGGAACGGGCAAATATTTTATTGAATAGCGATTAATGCGCAAAAAGGTTTGGGTAAGAGGCATGGCAACATTGTTTGACATACAGGAGGCGTTTTTATCCGCTATTCTGGATTCTCAGAATGATGTAATCGCGGATGAAATTTTAGGCCATGTCGTTCAAGAGCGGTTGAATATTTACCGCAACAATACATTCATTACTTTGAGGCAGGCGCTGTCCCAAAATTTTCCGGTGTTATGCCGGCTCGTTGGCCAACAGTTCTTTGATCATATGGCTGGTGAATATATACAGAAAAACCCGCCAACAACACCATTATTAATGACTTATGGTGTGAAAATGCCGGAGTTTTTGGCTGATTTCGAAGCCGTGGGCAGTTTGCCCTATTTAGCGGATGTGGCACGGCTGGAGCATCTGTGGAACATGAGCTTTAATGGGTCGGATACCGCAGGTTTTGATCTTGAAACATTGAATAGGATAGAACCAGATAAATTTGAGGATATAATTTTCAAGTGCCTGCCTAATATGCAGCTTATGTCCAGTATTTATCCCGTTCTTGACATCTGGCTTGCCAATCAGGCGGAGGAGGGCGCAAGTAGAAATATCAATCTGGATAAAGGGCCGTGCCATCTTGCGATATTTCGGAAGGCACAAGAGGTTGAGATAATGGCCCTTGATCTTGCCGGCTATAGTTTCTTTGGGCTTTTGGGCGCGGGAAAAACACTAGGGGCTGCCGCGGAACAAATGGCCGGGGAATATCCCAATTTTAACCTGCAGGAAGCTTTGCAGAATATCTTGCAAAATAACCTGATAGTGGATTTTGAATTCGCGGAATAGAAAAAATAGGAAAATCGCATGATGCAATCAATGACGAAAATATTGACAATGACCACAGGCGCGATGTCCAAGATTCAAATATGCCAACTGGCTATATTGGCAAGACTTGTCATGGCGGTGATTTTCTGGAAATCCGCCATGACAAAAATTGCCTTCAATGCGCAGGGGATGGCGGAATTCTCTCTGGCCCAGATTTGGCATGTCATATCGTTGAACTGGACCGTGGCCGACAGCACATATATGTTGTTCGAATATGAATATGACCTGCCTGTCATCCCGTTTGATTGGGCCGCGAATTTAGCCGTGGCCGCAGAAATTCTGCTGCCAATAGCTTTGTTTCTTGGGTTTTTTACGCGCTATGCCGCCTTGGCCATGCTTGGCATGACATTGGTCATTCAGGTATTTGTATATCCAGATCTATGGACTGTGCATGGCCTGTGGGCGATTGCTCTTTTGGTCATAATGAGTAAAGGCGGCGGCAGGCTATCCCTTGACCGTGTGATCTGCGGTAAATGTTTGTAAAAGCTTCATTCGCTGTCGCCGCGCAGAGCCTTTAATATACTTTCAAAAGGCAGGGTGACACAGGTGAAGCGATTTTTATGATCTGATACCGGCTGAAAAATATTAAGCGTTTCCCATTTTTCTTCTGGCCATATTTTATCAGTCAGGTCTTTATCCAAGAGCCCCTGTTTGAGATTATCATAAATGGATTGAATATTCTGTTCTGTCTCTCCGATTGAACATTCTGCGAGCATAGATGCGCTTGCTTGGCACAGAACGCAGGCCTTGGTTTCATGGGAAAACTCTGAAATCTTATTTCCTTCAAGATTGAGGTAAATCGTAATTCTATCGCCGCAGAGAGGATTATGTACGGTTAATTTTACATCAGGATTGCTTAATATACCGCTGCCTGTAGCCGCAGCGGCCTCTTTCAATATGGCTTTTTGATATAGCTGGTCAATCATGGGGCTATCTTTACATTAGTTTTTCTGCAAAAAGCTACAACTTTATAATATATGATTTCTCCCATGCCTTTCTCTAAGCGCAGAACGCTCTAATCAAAATATATAGAAAATATGATTAATCGTGTTCCCAGATTTTTTTCTGCTTTTCCTGATGCTTTGACTGTGACTGCGGTGATCATTACCGTTGCGGTTGACGAATTGCATAAATCCGACCTTGAACAGTTCCGGTCATTTTTGCGCAGCCTTATGATGCATGCTTTGGATGATAAAGTGCCGGAAAATTCTGGGCATTGATATTTATTCATCATAATTAACTGTTTTAAAGGAGATGGATTTCCCATCTCCTTTTTTTGAACTCAATTTCATGCGGGGCGTTTTGTGCTGACAAGACCTTTAAAAGTTAATATATTGATTGCATAACAACCATTGGTATGAGAAACTCCCGCCTATAAGTATGTAGGGTTTAATTACTAGGAATTGTTGAGTTGATTTGGTTTTTAGTGCTGTTTTCTAATGTATTTAGATAAACTTTTAATTGCCTGTATTGGCTGCATTATTATATTAGCTGTATCGAAAGTAACAATAGCTTGATTTTAAATAGAAAAGTGAAGTTTCATGGTATCAAATTCGTCTGCAAACATCCAGGGTGATATGGATGATGAAAGTCAGGAAGAAATAGGGGAAGGGGCCTGTGCTTTGATGGAGCCCGAACATACGACTGTTCATTTTGATGAAGTCAAAGGGGCGATTAAATGGTTTGATTCTATTAAAGGGTATGGATTTATTGCGCCAGAGGATGACAAGGGTGATATTCTGGTTCATTTTTCCATTTTGAAAGACGTAGGCCGGCGCATGCTGCCAGAGGGTACGTCGGTTAAATGCTTGTCTGCGGATCGGCCCAAGGGTCGTCAAGCGGTAAAAATTCTCGATTATGACCTGACGACGGCTGTTGGTATAGATGTCGAATCTGAACAGATGGAAATCACCGCTATTGACATGGATGAGTCTGAATTTGTTGAGGCAACCGTTAAATGGTTTAACAGAGTGCGCGGATACGGTTTTGTGAACCGGAATGATGGCGGGCAGGATGTGTTCATTCATATGGAACTTCTGCGCAAATATGGTATCGATCATCTGATCCCGGGGCAGACCGTTGCTGTTGCCGTTGATGATGGGGATCGCGGTCTGGTGGTCAAAGCTATAAAGATATAGAATCGGTGATTTGCTATTTGGCCAATCAAGAATAGGGTAAACTGTGACCATCTTTCGCATGCGGGTAGTTTTTTTATGCCTCTTTATGGGCATTATTTATATAGGCAGCTTTTCTTTTGCCAGTGACAGACAAAATCAGAAGGGGGTACAGGTCGTCTTTGAGCATGGCGAGCTGTCAATATTATCCAAAGGTCAAAGTCATAAATTTGATGTGGAAATTGCTCAATCATTCGAACAACGTGCCAGAGGTTTAATGTTCAGAAGGAAAATGCCTGAAAAAAATGGTATGTTGTTTCTTTTTGAAAATAATCAAATGGTCACCATGTGGATGGAAAATACTTATATCCCGCTTGATATCATATTCCTGAATGCAAAAGGCATCATAATGCATATTGTAAAATCAACTGTGCCGGAATCGCGGGATTATATTAATTCGACTGTTCCGGTGATTTCTGTTCTTGAAGTGAATGGGGGCGTGACGGATAATCTTAATATTCAAGTCGGGGATAAAATTGACCATCCATTTTTCGTAAAATAACGCCTTAAAATCCGTGAAATTTAAAAAAAACACAGATAGTTGATAAAGCGCTTGCCCTATGAAGGTGCTTCTTGTATTAAGCCTAGCACGCTGATTTAATCCAGTCGGGGAGTGGCGCAGCCTGGTAGCGCACCTGTTTTGGGTACAGGGGGTCGCAGGTTCAAATCCTGTCTCCCCGACCATTAAATTAGTATAATAAAAAAGCCGCTCTGTATTAGTGAAGTGGTCCTGATTGTCTGCACAGTTTGGCAGCGAAGTTAAGGTGTATCCTGTTGTCATTTATGCTGCTTGTTTCTGTTTCACAGGGGATGGGGAATTCCCCATCCCCTGTGCTTTTGAGTAA
>JAKIUQ010000003.1 GCA_021647465.1 Emcibacter sp.
ATTAATCATGAGAGTTACCTCTTTAAAGTTTTAATGTTGAATAAGCACCAACATCAAAACCGGTAACTCTCATCCTTGCAACCCTTTTCGATCGCAACGACTGTCAGATCTAATCTGAACTAATACAAATAATAGCATGCTGTCCCCGGAATTCAATGTAAGCTGTCTATTGAGTGCGTTGCTTTTTGTGATGGGTTGCCCCACGCGAACATAAGATAATACGATGGATAAGCGTGTTTTCCCAGAGGAACCATTTCATCCATTACCCCACCCTCAAAGACACCTTTTAAACGCTCAATCATAATAAAGGGCAGCACTTTCTGGCGTGACCACTTTTTCATTACCTACCGGAGCATCAAATAGATCTCTTTGCTTTGAAGGTTTCAAAAATGCTGTCTTCCATTCATCTGTACCTAATAACCTCGTTATCGAAGATTCATGCGTTGGATCAACCCTGCCATCCTTGCCAATTTGCCTAAACACACTTAAGCCCGCAGGAAATAAATACCAGAGATCAAGTGCCTTTGTTTTTGCTATGGCCTTGATAGTTTCCCAATCTACCTGACTTCCAAATGGGTCAAGCAAGACTACGCCCCTTTTAAAACACCAATTTCCATACCTGCAAATGTTCTGTATGTGCTCGTTCGCATCACCGATAACGTAGTTTACTCGATTTGCATTTGGATTACCTTGAAATCTCTTTTGCAGTGCTTCAACACACTTCTTTCGCTTATCAATAAATACATAATGATCAAATGGTTTATCTACATTCAAAGCTCTATCCGCAGAGCCAGCGATAACGGTTTTTACTTCTTCATCAAAAAGATTATTATTAAGTTCCACTAATGGTATTTCACCACTTCCAGCGAAACCATCAATGTAAACTGTCTGTAAGCTCGTATTGCCAAGTGCTCTTTGATACATAGAAAGATATTCTCCGATAACATCAAACTTTTTACCAGTTGTAGCAACGCTTCCAAATCTTTTCTGAGCCATATCATTCCCCAAAATGCGAACAAATAAAGAACATCCTGTCAGATACTTCAATCCCGTGCAAGCAATAAATATATGAAGAGCTTAACAGTTATGTAAACAGGGGACCGTAAAATCGGGGGACATAGCGTAATTGAAGTAGGCGATGTCCCCTGTTTACCTCTGTTTACCATAACAAAAACCGGCAAAAGAGTTCGTTTTTATAATCAGCCCCGATCAAATTCTTCTCTTGACGAAGGGGCGCGTCATGAGGTTTACTTGTTTTTTGCGTAATTGTATGACCATTTGAGAGGTCACGGTGAATGATAAAAATATTCCTGACAGGTATCTTTTTTTATATATCCTTCTCACTGCCGCTTTCGGCGGCGCCAATTTCAGAAAGCCATCTTGATGTAACCACTTCGGGCCTTGGCATATTGGCCCTGATAATTTTTGTTCTGGCCTATATTCTGGTGATTATTGAGGAATTCATCCACCTCAGGAAATCAAAACCCGTCCTTTTGGCCGCTGGGCTGATCTGGATATTGGTGGCTATTCTTGCAAAAAATTCCGAACCGGCAAGAGAAATTGTTGAAAATGCCGTCCGATATAACCTGCTGGAATATTCGGCCCTGCTGCTTTTTCTGCTGACGGCGATGATTTATATAAATGCCATGAGCGAAAGACATGTGTTCGAAGCGCTGCGTGTCTGGTTGATCAAACAGAAATACAGTTACCGGAAGCTTTTCTGGATCACCGGTTTTCTGGCGTTTTTTATTTCCCCGATCGCTGATAATCTCACCACGGCCCTGCTGATGGGGGCGGTGGTTCTGGCCGTAGGAAAAGACAAGCCCGCCTTTGTGTCGCTGGCCTTTATAAATATTGTGGTGGCCGCCAATGCGGGCGGGGCCTTCAGCCCGTTTGGCGATATCACCACATTGATGGTCTGGCAATCTGGAAAGATTGGGTTTTTCGGGTTTTTCGCTCTGTTCATACCCTCCCTTTGTTCCTTTCTGGTGCCGGCTGTCATCATGTCTTTTATGGTTCCAAAAGAAATACCCGAGCCGCCGCAGGAGAAAAATTCACTTAAAAAAGGCGGACTGGTCATTTGTTTCCTGTTTTTATGCACCATCGCCACCGCCGTTACATTTGAACAGATTTTACATCTACCGCCGTTTCTTGGCATGATGACAGGGCTGTCCTATCTGTTTTTCTTCTCCTATCACCTCAAACTCTCCGAACGCAAACGATCCGATACGACGGGCGAATTCAATGTTTTCAATAATGTGGCCAAGGCGGAATGGGACACATTGCTGTTTTTTTTCGGGGTAATATTCTGTGTCGGCGGGCTTGGAACCATTGGTTATCTCGCCTATGTCTCGGATTTTCTCTATGGCGGCTATGGCCCCACAATTGCCAATATAACCGCCGGGGTTTTGTCTGCGGTCATTGATAATATCCCGGTCATGTTTGCCATATTGACCATGAATCCGGATATGAATAATTATCAATGGCTGCTGGTGACCATGACAGCCGGCATTGGCGGCAGCCTCTTATCGGTGGGCTCTGCCGCCGGCGTCGCCCTGATGGGCCAGTCGCGGGGCATGTACAGTTTTTTCAGTCATCTGAAATGGAGCTGGGCCATCCTGCTGGGGTATATAACAGGTATCGTGGTTCATTACCTTGTTAACGGCTGATCCGGAATTTTCCATATTTTATCACTATGCCGAGAATAAAAAAGCCCCCGACTATGGTCAGGAATATCGTATAATGGGAAACCATCCAGCCTTCACTGACCACCTTGAAAAGTTCCAGAAACACCATGAGAAATGTACTGGCCATATATATGATGAGAAACATATGAAATGCCCTGACAAAAGGTCGAAATGTCATCATGTTTTAATCCAGTCCTGTTGTTTACCGGATAACTATATCAACAATGATATACATTCTGTCAATCAAATATTATTGCACCATAAGATCGGATTTTCCGAATTTATTTTTTCAGGATTTTGTTAATTCGGTTCCTGTAACCGTAATCTATAGTAACCGTAATTTAGGGGATACCTCCCCCGCGCCGTGGGCGCTCCCCATGGTCGGGCTCGGATTGGAGTATTATCGGGGAAGGACAATACTGATAGGTGCTTTGCTTTGTCCGGAAAGAGTTCAGTAACCGAAGCCCGTATTCGGGCTGAGGCAAGGCCGCCATAATATATTAATGGCCGCCCGGAGCTTTAGCGCAGGAGGGGGAGCAGCCACGCTGCGGGGGAATTTCCCCCTTAAATAAAAAATAAGCTCCTTCTCTGTCGTTATCTTTTTTTGAAAACCGGGGAATCTGAAAATCTGAGGACATAGCGTAATTGATAAAAGTAAACCGTCACCGTAACATTGGTGCAATTCATGATCAGAAATAGGGGACATAGCGTAATTGACCGTAATTGTGTTTCAGGAGGCCGTTTTGGCACGGTTCGTTCAGGAGTCAGAATATTTTACACATAATATATTATGCGTTCCTTATATTAATTGACTGTAATTAAAGGATATTTTTTCATCTTTGGGTTTTTTTATCCAGCCACTTACGTATAAATTGTCAGGGTTTTTTACAGTTTAGTAGAAATATAAGCCAATTTCACATCCTTTCATTCTGCGATCAGGAATAACCGATTGAAAATAAAGATTTTTATCTGTTATGGTATGATACTTGCTTGCTATATTGCAGATATTACATTTAATAATAATATAAGGAGAGTAGTCAATGTTCAAAATCTCAAAAATAATTCTGGCCGGGGGGCTGATACTGGCGGCCTTTGCTGGCGGTGCATCGGCAGCCGTTGTGCTGGTAACGGATCGGGCGGCACTTGGCGGCACGGATTTTTATGACTGGTCAACGCTGGGGCCGGATGGGACATATGTCCCGGAAGGCACTTCTGTCACATCAAATGGTGGATTGGGAGCCACCCTTTCCCTCCCATCCGGCACTATGCTGACCCGTGAGCAGGGCGTAGGTTGGAACGGATATTTTGCAACGGGAGATGGCCTGTTAATGACGTCCTTTTTTGCCAATGAACTTATCATTGATTTTGACGGTCCGGTACAAGGGGCAGGTGCCCAGATAGCTTGGGGTGTTTTAAGCGTAGATTATGTGGCTGAGATCACGGCATTTGACAATGGTGGCGGGCTTCTCGGTTCATTCACGATACCTGTAAGTGGTGGTATCTCTGGCGTAGGTGGTAATGGTGCTTCTTTTCTGGGCATTCAAAGCGATTCCATGGATATTGCCAGCATTACCTTTGAGATTATAGGCACTCCCCCAGGGATATTTACCATGCTTGCTATTAATCAGCTTGATATTGTAACCCAGGTTCCGGCACCGGGCGCCTTGACGTTGTTCGGCTTTGGATTGCTCGGCATGGCGGCCTTGCGCAGACGGCGGAAGGCCTGAATTAAATTATCATAAAACTCAAAAAGCCGGATCATCTGACCCGGCTTTTTTTTAACTCTGAATATCTACCAATTTACCCCTGCCAATTCCCCTAATGATCTCAGCCCTGTCTGGCGACCATCATCTTTTTAATCTCGGCGATGGCCTTGGCCGGGTTGAGGCCTTTGGGGCAGGTGTTGGTGCAATTCATGATCGTGTGACAGCGATAGAGGCGGAAGGGGTCTTCGAGGTCATCGAGCCGCTCCCCCGTATGTTCATCGCGGCTGTCCACCAGCCAGCGATAGGCTTGCAGCAGCACCGCAGGGCCGAGATATTTATCACTGTTCCACCAATAGCTGGGGCAGCTTGTGGAGCAGCAGGCACAAAGCACACATTCATACAGCCCATCCAGTTTGGCGCGGTCTTCCGGGCTTTGCAGCCGCTCCGCCCCGCTTGGGGTTGGGCTGACCGTCTGCATCCACGGCTTGATAGAGGCATATTGGGCATAAAAATGTGTCAAATCCGTCACCAGATCCTTGACCACTTCCATATGGGGCAGCGGATAGATATTGATATCGCCCTTGATGTCTTCATTGGCCATGGTACAGGCCAAGGTATTGGTGCCCGCCACATTCATGGCGCAGGAACCGCAAACGCCCTCGCGGCAGGATCGGCGGAAAGTCAGGGTCGGGTCAATTTCATTCTTGATTTTGATCAGGCCGTCCAGCACCATCGGGCCGCATTTATCCATATCCACTTCATAGGTATCAAGGCGCGGGTTTTCCCCGTCATCTTCATTCCAGCGATAGATATTGAATTTGCGGACATTGGTTGCGCCCGCGTCTGCTTTAAAGTTTTTACCTTTTTTCACTGTGGAGTTTGCGGGAAGTCTAAATTCAGCCATCTTTAAATCCTTGAGCCCTTAATACACACGTGCTTTGGGTTTGATATAGTCAATTTCATCGGTCAATGTATATTCATGCACCGGACGGTAATCAATGCGGATTTTGCCGTCCACAAGCCATGCGGCGGTATGCTTCATCCAGTCATCATCATGGCGATCCGGGAAATCTTCCCGCGCGTGCGCGCCCCGGCTTTCCTTGCGGTTGGCCGCGCAATGCATGGTGGTGACCGCATGCATCAACAGATTTTCAAGCTCCAGCGTTTCGATAAGATCGCTGTTCCAGATCAAAGAACGATCCGTGGTTTTCACATCGGCCAGCATCGCGTAAATTTCATCAATGCCTTCGCAGCCCTTGTCCAGCGTGTCCTGCTGGCGGAAAACAGCGCAATTGGCCTGCATCAGTCGCTGCATTTTATCGCGGATTACGGCGGTTGGTGTGTTGCCATCGGCAAGGCGATATTTTTCCAGCCTTCCCAAAGCCATATCCGCATGATCATCGGGCAGGGCGGTATGAGCTGTCATGGGTTTGACGACTTCCGCAACCCGGTGCGCCGCCGCCCGTCCAAAGACCACAAGATCGATCAGGCTATTGGAGCCAAGCCGGTTCGCCCCGTGAACAGAAACGCAGGCCGCTTCGCCCACGGCCATAAGGCCGGGCACCGTCTGATCCGGATTTTCAGGGGTCGGGTTAAAGACCTCTCCGTGATAATTACACGGTATGCCGCCCATATTATAATGGGCCGTTGGCACCACAGGAATCGGCTGTTTCGTCACATCAACGCCGGCAAAAATCCGTGCGGATTCTGATATTCCCGGCAAACGCTCATGAAGAATTTCCGGCGATAAATGATCAAGATGCAGGAAGATATGATCTTTATGTTCGCCGACACCGCGTCCTTCGGAAATCTCCACGGACATGGCGCGGCTGACCACATCGCGCGACGCCAGATCCTTGGCAGAAGGGGCGTAACGTTCCATGAAACGCTCCCCTTCCGAATTCACCAGATAGCCGCCTTCGCCGCGCGCGCCTTCGGTGATGAGAACGCCCGCGCCGTAAATGCCGGTGGGATGGAATTGGACAAATTCAAGGTCTTGCAAAGGCAGGCCCGCCCGCTGAACCATGCCGCCGCCGTCACCGGTACAGGTGTGGGCCGATGTGGCTGAGAAATAGGTCCGGTTATAGCCGCCCGTGGCCAAAACCGTCATGTGAGAGCGAAAACGATGCAATTTCCCCGTATTCATATCAAGGCAGATAACGCCCTTACATTCACCGTCCACCATAATCAGGTCAATGGCGAAAAATTCCACATAAAAATCCGTGTCATATTTCAAAGACTGCTGATAGAGCGAATGCAGCATGGCATGGCCGGTGCGGTCGGCGGCGGCGCAGGTACGCAAGGCCGGATCGCCTTCGCCAAAATTGGTGGTCATCCCGCCAAAAGCGCGCTGGTAAATCTTGCCTTCTTCGGTGCGGGAAAATGGCACGCCAAAATGTTCCAGTTCATAGACCGCTTCCGGGGCCTGGCGCACCATATATTCAATGGCGTCCTGATCGCCAAGCCAGTCAGAACCTTTGACCGTGTCATACATATGCCACTGCCATTTATCTTCGCCCATATTCCCAAGGGATGCGGCAATACCGCCCTGGGCCGCAACCGTATGGGAACGGGTGGGGAATACCTTGGAAATACAGGCCGTTTTCAGACCCGATTCTGCGATACCCATGGCCGCCCGTAATCCCGCGCCGCCAGCGCCAATGACAATGGCATCATAGACGTGATCAATTATTTCATATGTCTTGCTCATTAGTCCCAAGCCTTATAATGCAATTTTTAAAACAGAAAAGATGGAGGCCACCGCAATGATGGTACAGCCAAATAAAATGGAGAATTGAAGGCCGACCTTCATGCCCTCGCTGTGGATATAATCCTCGACAATCGCCTGAAGCCCAAGGCGCAGGTGATAAATGGCAATCACGATATATATCAACATCAATATGGCCGGTATCGGCGATGACAACCAGGAAATAACGGTAAAATAATCCGCCTTGGTCATTTGCACAACCGATGCCACAAACCATACGGTCAAGGGGACAAGGGCCACAGCGGCGATTTTCTGCATCCACCAATGATGGGTGCCGTTGCGCGCAGAACCAAGGCCGCGAACCTTGCTAATGGGGGTGTTAAAGCTCATATTCCCTCTCCCTAAACCAAACCGTAGCCGATGACCCAGGCAATAGCGGTCAAGAGTGCCGTCCCCAGAAACACCATGATATTGGTACGGGCTGTCGTTTCAACATCCAGCCCCTTGCCCATATCCCAAAACAGATGGCGAATACCGTTACATAAATGCAGCATCAGCGCCAAAGTGAAGCCCATCAAGACAATTTTGCCAACAATGCTTCTCATACAGGCCTGAAACAAGGCATATTCATCCGGCCCGGAGGCAAGGGCAATGAGCCACCAGGCGAGCAACAACGTGCCGCCGCCAAGGGCCACGCCTGAGGCTCTGTGCAATATGGACAAGGCCATATGCGCGCCCCATTTATATATCTGAAGATGCGGCGAGGTGGGCCGCTTAATGGTTGTCATATGCTATTCCCTCTTAAATTATAATTGTACGGCTGATAATATCCATAGTTTTACAGTCACCCAATTCCCCCTTGTTCATAAAACGATTATCCATCCAGAGCAAGGACTACATTGGCCTGAGGTAAAATATTTTATATTTTCCTTTTGGGCATAAGAACCCAGACATCAAGGTCCAGCAACACGCACGGGTCATATTTGCCGTCAGCCGTTTTATAAGGAAAGCCATCCGGCAGTTTGTCTTTCAGGGCCACAAGCCGGCAGCGCAGCGCCGCCATGTCATCGCGGCCGTTGATCGCCGCCTTGTCCAGAATTTCCGACCAGGCATAAATCGTGTCTCCGGCAAGGCAAGGGTTCACATGCCGCCCGCCATTGATCGCCGCTATATTCTGGGCATTGGCCAGACCATTAAAACTCAACCCCCGCGCCATGGATATCACATGGCCGCCGTAAACAATGCGTTCCCCAAGTCGCCCGTCCTTCATGGCATGCTGATTAAAATGCACCTTGGCGGTATTCTGATACAGGCGGGTCGCCAACATATGATCCGCCGCCTCCACCGTCATGCCGTCCACATGATTGATTTTTTCGCCCACCTCATAATCTTCCCAGAAATAATTTGATCCGGATAAAATATTGTCAAATTTCCTGAAATTCAGGCCTTCGGGAAGGGTTAGTTTATCCGCCGGCACCGCATCAGGCAAGTCAGGGATCACGGCTTCGAACGCCTCATTGGCTTTATCCCGTTTATTGATCATGACCCAGCGGACATATTCAAGAACCGTCTCGCCTTTTTGATTAAGGCCGCGCGTGCGCACATAAACATTGCCCGTGCGGCCATTTGAATTTTCCTTCAGGCCAATGACGGTGCTGATGGCAGAAATAGTGTCTCCGGGATAAATGGATTTCAGAAACCGGCAATCCGCATAGCCCAGATTGGCCACCGCATTGATGGAAATATCCGGCACTGTCTTGCCAAAAATAATATGAAAGGCCAGAAAATCATCTATGGGCGCACGTTCCAATCCCGAATTTTCCGCGAATTCATCGGAAGACTGCAGGGCAAACCGCATGCCATAAAGCGCAGAATACAGGCTCACATCCCCCAGCGTTATCGTGCGCGGCGTGGCATGGGACAAAATTTGGCCCAAGGTGAAATCCTCGAAATAATTGCCTTTAAATGCTTTGGACATTTAATCCTCCAATTTGTTAATGGCGGCAGCCAAGGCGACCAGTCTTTGGGCATTTTCCACATGCAGATTCTCAATCAGCTTGCCGTCCACAAGCACCACCCCTTTTCCCTGCGTCTCCGCTTCGGCAAAGGCGGTGATAATTCTTTCTGCAAAGGCCAGTTCAGAAAGTGACGGCGCGAATATTTCATTGGCCGCCGCCAATTGTTTTGGATGAATTAACGTTTTGCCGTCAAAGCCAAATTCCAAACCCTGAAGGCAGCTGTCCCGAAAAGCTTCTTCGTCATTCAAGTCAAGATAGACCCCGTCCAATATGTCAATATTCTCTGCCCGCGCCGCCAAGAGACATAGGCCAAGGCTGGTCAGAACCGGCAGGCGCATTTTTGTGTGATGGGCGTGAAGATCTTTGACCAGATCACTGGTGCCCATGACAAAACAGGTTATCTGATCCGAACTTGCGGCAATTTCCGCCGCCTTCAACATGCCGCGCGGGGTTTCCATCATACACCAGATTTTGGTTTTATCCGCCGCGCCGTACTCAACCATCATTTTCTCGGCCTGCATGACCATCTGCGCCGACTCAACTTTGGGCAGGAGGATCGCATCCGGCTCCGCTTCGCACGCGGCCTTCATATCTGCCGCGCCCCATTCAGAATTCAGGCCATTGATGCGAATGATCAATTCTCTCTGGCCATAACCGCCGGCCTTCACAGCCGCTGTCACCAGTTCCCGGGCCTCTGTCTTCGCGGCCACCGCCACCGCATCCTCCAAATCCAAAATCAACCCGTCGGCAGGCAATGACTTGGCCTTTTCCAGGGCTCTCGGGTTGGAACCGGGCATATATAATACACTTCTGCGGGGTTTTATGTCATTGCTCATGGGGCGATCTCCTTGGCGTTTAATATATTCTTTCACAAAACATCATTTTTTTATAACTTGTGTATAGCTTCTATGACCGCATATGACAAGATGCTGCGTTGCAATATAATATATTTAATGATGCGCCATCAAGTCCTCGGTGGAGGGTTTGGTGAAAGGATTTTTAAAGAAATCACTCAGCAGGGCGTTAAATTTCACGGAATCATTCACCGGCGCAAAATGAGTGTTGCCCGGCAATATGGCCAGATGGGCATTTTCCAGATTTTGAAATATTTCAAGAGTATGTTCTTCTTTGATAACATCGCGGTCGCCGGCCATGACCAATACAGGCAGCTTGATTTGTTGCAGGCTTTTGACATCAATATCGGGCTGTGTCGTCAACAGGTTTAAAAGCTGCCTTTGAAGGCCCCAGTCATTGGAGGTGTCTTTTTGGGCAATCATTGCCTCGACATGCGTCCGCGCCTGCATCAATATTGGCTGCACCCAGGAATATACCGCCGTCTCATCAGGCCGCAGATTCGCGCCCATGATCGCCAGTTTATCAATATTTTCAGGATATTTAATCGCCATAAGCAGGCCCAGAATCCCGCCATCACTCCAGCCAAATATTTTGGCTTTACTGACATTAAGCCCAGTCAATAAGTCATGCCAGTCTTCCATCATCATAGGATAGGTTAACTGATCCGTGCCAAGACCGGACTTACCATGCCCCCGGCTGTCGGCCACGATGACTTTATAATATCTGGAAAAATAATCAATTTGTGCGGCAAGCCCCGCGATACTGTCGCCGTTGCCATGGATCAAGACCAACGGCGCGCCGCGGCCATATATTTCATAATACATCTTTATCCCATTCACATGGGCATATTTACCAACCGCCGCATTGTTGCCATAAGCCACAGAGGCCGGTACAGAAGGGTCACTGGCCTTAGAATATATCGGCAGGGCCATAACAGCAAGAATAGTGATCACTTTAAAAATATTTCGTACAAGCATGTCTCATCCTATTTTTTTAAGAGGTGTTTTAAAACTGTTATATAAAAAAAGGCAGGTTCAGTGAACCTGCCTTGAAATTTTAAGCGAAAAATTCACCTTACCAACCACATTGACGATCTTTATTTTGCGCGTCAAGCCATGTTTTCAGCGGGGCAAAATATTCAAGAACTGCGCTGCCGTCCATTTCGCGGGTGCCAATGAAGGCTTCCAACGCATCCGGCCAGGGCTTGCTCGCGCCCATTTCAAGCATGGCGTTGAATTTTGCGCCCACTTCCTTGTTGCCGTAAATGGTACAGCGATGCAGCGGGCCCGTATCGCCGGCCATCTCGCAGGCCGCTTTATGGAACTGGAACTGCAGGATATGGGCGATGAAATAACGGGTATAGGACACATTATTGGGGATATGATATTTTGCCCCCGGATCAAAAGCATCCCCGTCCCGGGCCACCGGCGCGGTCACGCCCTGATATTTTTCCCGCAAAGCCCACCAGCCCTTGTTATAATTTTCCGGTGTCAGTTCGCCGTTAAACACCTGCCAGCGCCATTGATCCATAAGCAGGCCAAAGGGCAAAAAGGCCACTTTTTCCAACGCCCGGTTCATAAGCAGGCCCAGATCCCCGTCCGCGCTTGGCACGTTATCCAGCAAACCGACCTGTTTTAGATATTCCGGCGTAATGCTGAGCACGACCGTATCGCCGATGGCTTCGTGAAAGCCGCCGTTGGCACCGGTCCTGTGGTAATAATCCTGATGCTTATAGGCCCGCTGATAGAAATTATGGCCCAGTTCATGATGAACCGTATCAAAATCTTCGGCGGTAATGGTGGTACACATCTTGATGCGGATATCATCCTTGCTGTCCAGATTCCATGCGCTGGCATGACAGGCAACCTCCCGGTCCCGGGGTTTCGTGATCAGAGACCGTGACCAGAAGGTTTCCGGCAGAGGCTCAAACCCCAGTGAGGTAAAGAAATTTTCGCCCGACTTGACCATCTGTTTTTCATCAAAGCCGGCTTTTATCAGCTGCTCGGTCAGATTATATCCGGCATCGCTGGTTTCCGGGCCCACCATGTCATAGATATTACCCCATGACTGCGCCCACATATTCCCCAGAAGATGAGCCGGAATGGGGCCGTCTTTGGAAACGACATCATCGCCGTACTGATCATTCAATTTGGCCCGCACATGGCATTGAAGGGAATCATAAAGCGGTTTCACCTGCCCCCAGAGACGATCTGCCTCGGCCCGGAAATCATCGGCGGGCATGTCATATTTAGACCGCCACATATAACCCACATCCGGGTAGCCAAGCTCGTTCGCGCCCTTATTGGCAATCTCCACCATGCGGGCATATTTATCCCGCATCACCGGCGATACCGTCCGCCAGCCTGTCCAGGCTTCCAGCAGTTCCTCATGATTGCGCGATGTGGCCATGACTTTAGTCAATTCGCCCAGATTACGGCCCTTGGGGTCTTTTCCGGTGGCATAAAGGCTGCTGAGACTGGCATTGATCTGTGCCATTTCCTTATTATCCGCCGCATTACTTGGCGCTGGTACATTAATGCCCAGCTTGATGCTTTCCAGCTTGCGGCGCAGAACCGGTTCCAGCTCCAGTTCATTATATTTTTTGGCTTCGCCGGCATATTTCACCCGTAAAGCCGTCATTTCCGCATCGACCTTTGCCACGATGGCATTGGTGTCTTCGGTAATGAAATTGGCATTAACCCAGGCGACCTGCGCTTCGAACAATCCTCTTTCGGTAAGGTCTTTTTCAACGGCCGCAACAAAGGCCTTGGCATCCGCCGCATTCGGCGCGGCTTCCTTGGCTACGTCCACTTCGGCACTACAACCGGCCAGAATGCCGGATAGCACCAATATTATTAAACTTGCTTTTCTCATCATTTTCTCTTTCTTGATCCCCGTATTTTCCAAGGCTTAACGCCTCTTAAAATTTATTGACGGCTTCTATGGTAAACCAATTGCCTCAAGCGACTGGTTTTTTTTCATGTATTTGTCCGGACGTTTTAACGCGCCAGCTTACATGTTGTTTGAGTATATTATATATTTCCGCAGATTTTTATACTGAATTTTTCAGGGACGTCAAAATGTTATGATTTTTGATGAGCGTAACAGAAAAATATGCGTCTGATCCTGATTCCAGATCAAATAATAACCGCAAGGCGCCAAATTAAATCACAGCCGCCAAGCGGCTGGCCTGATTAATGGCTCTTTTCGCATCCAGATCCCCTGCCTCATAGGCACCGCCAACCAGATGAACCTTCAGGCCACTATCCTTCAGGTCATCAAAAAGCCGGCGAAAGGGCGTCTGGCCCGCGCAAATGATAATCGTATCCACCGGCAAAATATCAGGAACGCCGCCGATGGTAATATGCAGGCCTTCATCGTCAATTTTATGATAGTCAACATCATTGATCATTTTAACCCCGCGCCGGGCCAGCGTGAGACGATGCGCCCATCCTGTCGTTTTTCCCAAGCCCCGCCCGACAGGGGTGGCTTTACGCTGCATCAGATATATTTCCCTGCCCGATTTTACCACAACAGGTTCAACATCTGTGACGCCGCCGCGCGGGTGGTTCTTGAAATCAATGCCCCATTCCCTAGCAAAAGAGTCAATATCAAGGGCGCTGGATTTTCCGGCATGGCTGATCAGTTCCGCCACATCAAAGCCAATGCCGCCCGCCCCCATGATGGCCACTTTTTGCCCAACTTTTTTATGCCCCTTGATCACATCAATATAGCTCACAACCTTGGCATGAGTGTTGCCGTAAATTTCCGGCAGGCGCGGCAAAATCCCTGTTGCAATGACGACCTCATCAAATCCGGCAGAGCGCAGCATATCCGCCGTAACTTCTGTGTTAAGCCGCAGGGTAATAGAGTGAACATCAATCATACGCCTGTAATAACGAATGGTTTCCGAAAATTCCTCTTTCCCCGGAATTTTTCTGGCCAGATTAAACTGGCCGCCAATGTCCGCCGCCTTGTCAAACAAGGTTACATCATGCCCGCGCCCGGCGGCAACGGTGGCAAAAGAAAGCCCGGCAGGGCCCGCCCCGACAACCGCGATTTTTTTGACCCGGGGCACCGGATGATACGTCAATTCAAGTTCATGGCAGGCTCTTGGGTTAACCAGACAGCTGACATTCTGTCCCGTAAACAAATGATCAAGGCAGGCTTGATTGCAGGCAATACAGGTATTTATTTCATCTTCCCTGCCCGCCAGTGTTTTTCGCACAAGATCGGGATCTGCCAGCATTGGCCGCGCCATGGAAATAATATCCGCATCGCCCCGCGCCAGTACATCTTCCGCGACATCCGGCATATTAATGCGATTGCTGGTAATAACAGGAACGCTCAATTCCTTGCGAAGGCGGCCAGCCACACCGGAGAAAGCCGCGCGCGGCACCATCGTGGCGATGGTCGGGACCGAGGCCTCATGCCAGGTAAAATGTGTGCTGATGATATTTACCCCGGCCTGCTCCATTCTTCTGGCCAGTTGCACCACTTCGTCCCATGACATGCCGCCCTGAAGCATATCCATGGCCGCGATGCGAAAGATCACAATAAATTCACGGCCAACGGCTTGCCGGATACGGCGCACAACCTCCAAAGGAAACCGCATGCGGTTTTCATAACTTCCGCCCCATTGATCTGTCCTCTGGTTGGTTTTTTCCACCAGAAACGAGCTTAATAAATAGCCGGCAGAGCCAATGACCTCGACACCGTCATAACCGGCCTCTTTGGCCCGGCAGGCGCAATTGACCATATCGGCGATCTGTTTTTCGATCCCGTCCTCAGATAATGCTGAAGGGACAAAGGCCCCGATTCTTGACTTAACGCCCGAAGGGGATACGCAGGCTTCATTGACCGCCAAAGCCCCCTCATGCAGTATTTGCAAACAAATTTTTACGTCCATATCTGCCCCATGCACGGCATCGGTAACAATCCTATGTTGCGTTGCCTCGTCCGATGTGGCGAGTTTTGCGCCTGATCCTGCCTCAGTATTTGGGGCAATCCCGCCGGTAATGATCATGCCCACACCGCCCCTTGCGCGTTCCGCATAAAAGGCGGCCATCTTCTCAAAACCGTTTTCGGCCTCTTCCAGCCCTGTATGCATGGAGCCCATGAGCAGGCGGTTCTTCAGCGCCGTAAAACCAAGGTCAAGCGGGACAAATAAATGAGGATAGCGATCCATCGCGCCCATTTTCAGCTCCTCTATTTTTTTCACAAAGATTGATCTGCCCGGCTTCTGGTGCCGGATGATGGCGGGTCTTCCGGCGGGCCGGCAAAACATTGGGCAAAAGCCATCCAGCGCCGGGCGATATCCCCTGATATTTTCAAATCAGTATCTGCAACATTCCGTGTCTGTGTCACCACCTGACAGAAATCTGTTGCCGCTCCTTCCACCCGGTCGGCATTTTCCGGGTCATTCCATTCCCATATCACACCGGACGGGGCCTGCAAACGCACATATGGGGCCGGTTTTGGAATATCCAGCTTGCGGTTTATGAATGTCCAGCCGAATGTATTCACCCCCAAAATAGCAATATTCTTGATACGGTCATGATCTACACGTTCTTCACCCATCAGGTCATAAAGCGCCTGCCCATGGGCCCAGGTTTCCATCAGTCTTGCCGTGATGCTGGAACGGACGCTCATTTCAGGGCCGCCCCATTTTACCCGAAACTTTGGATCTGCCGCCGCAAATCGGTCTGCCGCTTCCAGATAAAACTGCCGCCATGCCGCCAGCAAATCCCGTCCTGTCAGGCCATCCAGCCATTTTGTCTCAAAATCACGCAGGCCGTTGCTCTGTACAGCAGGGTGCGCCTTGACATAAAAATCCGTGAAGGCATCACGGTCACATAATGACAGATCGGCCGCCCAGTTCCACATGTGCAAATGGCCGATAATATTATTGACTGTCCAGCCTTTAAAGCCTGTGGGCCGGGCCATATGGTCATCGGAAATATTTTTCAGAAGCCGATATAAAGCCTCGCTCTCCTCTTTAAAATCAATTGGTTGCTGAAACATCAGAACTGCCTTCTTCCGCCACATCGATTTCCATAATCAGGTCATCGGCGGCAATTTGAACCCCGCCGCCAATGACGATCTGATTGATAACGCCGTCCACTTCTGCGCAAATTTCATGCTGCATTTTCATGGCCTCGAGTACGGCCAAACGATCACCTTTGGACACCATATCGCCCGCTTTCACAAAAATTTCGAGCAAGACACCGTGCATAGGCGCCGCCACTCTTCCGCCGCCAGCCGCCTCATCACCAGAACTGGCAAAAGCATTTTCATTGCGCAGGCTGTGGGTTCTGCCCTCTATTTCCAGATAAATTTTGCCCTCTTGCGGCACAAAAAATCCGACATTATGCCGCCGGTCATTAACCGAAAGCTTGACCTGCCCGTCAAAAAAATCAATGAGGCTGATATGAATCTTCTGATCCTTACAAACCACATCATATTCATTCAATTCTGATGTGGAAAGAACCAGATCCAGATCGCCGCCCTCCAGACAATATTTAAAGGATGTTTCCATATGTCCGCCGGAATGCCAGTTCATCAATTCCGGATTGACCCCAAGGCTATGTTCGCGGTAACGGTTGCGTGATGTTTCATACTGAAGCACCGCCGCCATGGCCGCTTCATTTATGGACAATGGCACATCCGGCACCCCGCCTTCGCCAAATTCTTCGGCGATGAATGCGGTTGTAGCAAGGCCTTGCTGAAATTTTTTATTAGACAGCACATCAATCAAAAAACTTTTATTGGTTTTTGTCCCAAACAGGCGGGTATTTTTAAGGGCATCAATAAGGCGGCTCACGGCAATATCACGGGTCTGTCCCCATGTGATGACCTTTGCGATCATAGGATCATAAAAGGGCGAAATATCCTGCCCTGAGACAATACCTGAATCAATGCGCACCCCTTCGCCTTCTGCCGGCTGCCATACATCTATATGCCCCGTGACAGGCAGAAAATCCTGCGCCGGATCTTCCGCATACAGGCGTACTTCCATCGCATGACCGTTAAGTTTCACATCCTCCTGAGACAGGCCCAATGTCTCTCCCTGCGCCACTTTGATCTGCAAGGCCACAAGATCCAGCCCGGTGACCATCTCTGTGACCGGATGCTCCACCTGAAGACGTGTGTTCATTTCCAGAAAATAAAATGCCCCGGATTTATCCAGAAGAAATTCGACAGTTCCAGCGCCGCGATATGAAATGCTTTTTGCCGCCTCAACGGCCGCCGCCCCCATCTCTGCCCGCAATTCCTCAGTCATGATGGGACAAGGGGCTTCTTCAACGACTTTTTGATGACGGCGCTGTACAGAACAATCCCGTTCGGCAAAATGAACCGTATTACCGTGGGTATCGGCAAATATCTGCACTTCCACATGGCGCGGCTCTATAATGGCCTTTTCAAGGATCATCTCCCCATAGCCAAACGCATTCAGCGCTTCGGACCTTGCGGATTTGATGGCATTGGGCAGATTGTCCGCCTCAAAAACCAGCCGCATGCCCCGCCCGCCGCCGCCGGCGACCGCCTTGACCATAATCGGAAAGCCAATTTCTTTGGCCGCCTTGATCAACGTCTCTTCCGACTGGTCATCATCTTCATAACCCGGAATACAAGGGACGTTCGCCTCTCTCATCCGGCGTTTTGCCGCCGCTTTATTCCCCATCAATTCAATTGATTCAGCCGACGGGCCAATGAACACAAGACCCGCCTCATCACAGGCCCTGGAAAAGCCGGCATTTTCAGACAGAAATCCATAACCGGGATGAATGGCCCCGGCACCGCTTGCCCTTGCGGCAGCGATGATTTTTTCCCCGACAAGATAGCTTTCATTTACCGGAGCCGCCCCAATACATACGGCATCATCAGCAAATAAGACATGCGGCGCGTTGACGTCAACGTCGGAATAAACCGCCACGGTACCATAGCCCAGCGCCTTTGCCGTTTTCATAATACGCAGCGCAATTTCACCGCGATTAGCAATCAGAATTTTTTTAAATTTAGCCACAATCACGCCTCTTTTTCTAAGGGGCTAACGGCCCAATAGGGTTTGCGTTTTTCAAGGAACGATGCCACGCCTTCGCGGCCTTCGTCTGACAACATGCATTTGGCAAATTCCGCGCCGGCAATATCTGTCATTTCAGTCCTTCCCGCATAGCGGGTTGCAAGAATAATGTTTTTCGTCACGGCATTTGCCCCTGCCGCACATTTCCTGACCCGCTTCTTTATGTCTATTTCAATCCCGTTCATGTGATCAATATCCTTTACAACATAATCAGCCAAACCAATTTTCACTGCCTCTGCCCCGTCAAAACGCCCCGCCGTAAGCATAAGGCGGCGGGCCACATGAGATCCCAGACGCGCCGCAACAAAGGGGGCAATCTGCGCCGGCGGTATGCCTATCGACGTTTCGGTCAAGGCAAATTTGGCATCCTCTGTGACAACAACCACATCCCCGCAGCAAACGATGCCCATGCCGCCCGCCATTGCGGCCCCCTCAACCAGCATTATCACGACCTGCGGCGTCTCATTTATCATATCAAATAATTCGCCGTTCCGGCGACTTGCGCGAGCGACATCCTCAAGTTTTTTTTCTTCCCCCTGAAGAAGGGATTTAAACTCTTTAATATCGCCGCCCGCGCAAAAAATTCCGCCGCGCCCGCGCAGGGTTACGCCGCGCATATCCGGCCTGTCTTTAAGCAAAGTGAACAGATGGAGCAATTCTGTTATCATCTCTGCGGAAAGGGCATTGCGCACTTTTGGGCGATTAAACCAGATGGTCAGCCAGTCATGATCTGTCTCAAGGTCAAGGGTTTTATAATTTAAAAAGTCACTCATTTCATCTTCCCTAAATTCGCGCCACACCAAAACTGTTGGGCTGGAGTGTCCGGTTTCGGCCTTCCCAGCATGTATCAAGCGCAAAGCCGATAACCTTGCGGGTATCGCGCGGGTCAATAATGCCTTGATCCAGCATGCGGCCAGATGTGTAAAAAGCATCTGACTGGGGGGCGAAATGATCTATGATGGCCTTTTTCTGAGCCGCCATTTTTTCTTCCATTTTCTGGTCTATTTCCTCTCCACGGCGCTTTGCCCCGGCGCGCATAACGACATCCATGGTCGTTGCCGCCTGTTCCCCGCCCATGACCCCGGTGGTGGCATTGGGCCAGGCGAACAGAAAGGCGGGTTCGTACGCATAGCCGCACATGCCGTAATTCCCCGCGCCAAAACTGGCCCCGATATAGAGCGATATTTTCGGAACGCGCACGTTTGAAACCGCCTGAATCATTTTGGCGCCCAGTTTGATCATGCCCATCTGCTCATATTCAGTCCCCACCATATAACCGGTGATGTTATTCAGAAAAATTATCGGCATATCGGACTGGTCACATAATTGAAAGAAATGCGTTGCCTTGGCAGCGCCATTTGGATCAAGCGGGCCATTATTTCCAATAATGCCGACAGAATGACCAAGAATTCTGGCCTGTACGCAAACTGTCGCAGGGCCAAAGCGGGGTTTAAATTCAACAAAGTCAGACCCGTCAACAATACGCGCCATCACTTCGCGGGCATCATAGCCGGTTTTATAGTCCACAGGGACGACACCTGCCAATTCCTCAGGATCAAATCTTGGCGGCTGCACATCCCGCGAGGGCAAGGCCGCCGAATTTTTATTCCAGTCAAGACGATCAACCAGATCACGGCAGATGAGGATACCATGGGCATCATCTTCTGCCAGATATTCGACAAGCCCTGTCACAGAGGCATGCATTTCCGTGCCGCCAAGCTCTCTCTCGTCCGCTATTTCACCCGTGGCCGCCTGCGTCAGGGCCGCGCCGGCCAAGGCGGCCATGCCATTTTTCTTCACCCCGATGACATAATCGCTCATGCCCGGCTGATAAGCACCGCCCGCCGTGGAGGGGCCGTGCAGGACGACGATTGTCGGAATACCCGCCGCCGATAATTTTGCGCGGCCATGAAACATGCCGCCGCCGTGGGCCCAGAGCTCAACCGTATATTGCATCAAATTTGCGCCGGCACTCTCCACCAGATGAATAAGCGGGAGTTTCTGTTCCAGCGCAATTTTCAGGATACCAAGCATTTTCTGAATGGAGCCGGTGGTTATGGCACCGGCATTGATACCGCTGTCATCAACAATGATCAGGCAGCGTACCCCGCTAATAAAACCAATGCCCGCAATGGCGCTGGCGCCGGGAATACTTGTTTCCGGATCCGGGTCATCAACCAGAAAATTCGCCATATTATACAGCTCGACAAAAGGCATGCCCGGATCAAGCAACCTTTTGAGACGTTCTCTTGGAGTTAATTGGCCGCGCTTTTCAAAACGCGTCCGCCGTTTCTCGGAAAGCGTTTCTGCCCGTGCCTCATAGCCCCGAAGGCGAGAGACAAGATCGGTCATATCCTTTTTATTCTGTTGGAACGTCTCTGATGTATTGGAAATTTTGGATGTATACACGGCTATTCAAACCTTTCTGCAAGTTCAACAGGAACCGGAATAGGATGGTCCAGAAGTATTTGGGCAAAACATTTTCCCTGTGGATCGTTACGAAGGCTGGCGATCCCCCCGCCCCCCAAGGCATCATGTAAAAGATAATTGACCGCATGAAAGCCCGGCATCAAAAATCGCTCAACGCCGCCCTCCAGAAAATGACCAAAGCGCGCAGCCACAACCTGCTCTGTCAGGGCCGCGAAGATATAGGGCAGATATTCCGCCTCGCGGGCGATAATGCCGATATTGGCTTTGTCGCCTTTGTCGCCGCTGCGCCCCCAGGCAAGCTTGATCAAGGGTACGCTGACCCTGTCATCGGCAAGTTCACATGACGGCATAGTAGGTTGATTCTCCGGCCTTTGGCAATGGTGCGTGCCCCCGACGATCTTGTGAGGCGTAACCTCGCCGTCCACATCAACGGATATGGCAATATCCTCCTTTGGTATCAGGCAGGAAAACAGGCGCACAACGGGAGATGGTTTTGGCCGCCCGCCGCCCAGACCGGAAAGGCCGGCAGGCGAGGCCAGCGCCAGACCCGTAATTTCCTTGAACAGAATGACAATCGCTTTTTTATCAACATGCTTGAAGGCAAATTTCCCCACGACCTCTCGAGCGCCTCTGGAGACTTTTGACATGGCGCCATACTGGCTCTCTGTACCCAGAATCTCGAGGCATACTTCATCGTAATCCGCCATACCAAGCTCAACAAGCTTTTTGCGCGCCCGGGACAGGGCCGCGTCTGTATATATCTTGATTTTTTCATCCGCTTCAAAACCTGTGAAGCTCAAGGGCATTTGCCCGCGAAAACCATCCAGATAGGTGATCGACGCCTTGTAACTATCCGGGCCGACGCAGCCGATTGCCCCGGAAACCATAACGCGGTCGTCCCCCGCCTGCGTGACTGTCACCTGTGAAAAATCACAAACCACATCCGGCAACATATAGGCTCTGGGATCCCCGATTTCATAGACAATCTGTTCAGACACGGTTCCGACCGTGACAATGCCGCCGGTATTCTGTGGCTTTGTACAGACGAAAGAGCCATCCGGCGCTATTTCAGCAATGGGATAGCCGATATCCACAATAGTATCGGCCACCTGCCGCCAATCGGTAAAATTACCGCCAGTTGCCTGGGGGCCACATTCGATCACATGACCCGCCAGAGAACCGCCACAAAGCTCATCAACATCATCCCTTGTCCAGCCAAATTCATGAATGCAGGCCCCGAGCGTAACGGCGCTGTCGACACAGCGCCCCGTCACAATAATATCCGCCCCCTTGTCAAGGGCAGCCGCAATTGGAAAAGCCCCAAGATACGCGTTGGCGCTCATCATTTTTTCGGCGTCGGGCAAAGATTCCCCGGAAAACATTTCCCGCATCGACCCATAGGCCCCAGCCCGAAATGACTGCAGAATATCATCCCCCGTCACCACAGCAACACGCAAATCAAGCCCGAGATCGCGGATCAGATGCCGGATCGCCCTGGCACAAGCTTCGGGGTTAACCCCGCCGGCATTCGAAATGATTTTCACATTCTGAGCCGCAATCTCGGTAAGGTTTTTCTTTAACACAGAGGAAACGAAATCCAGCGCATAACCCTTTTCTGGGTCAGTCGCCCGCGCCCGCGCCATAATGGACATGGTAATTTCCGCCAGATAATCGAAAACAATATAATCAAGGCCGCCGGCCGCCAAAAATTGCGGCACCGCCATATCCGACTCACCCCAATAGCCGCTGGCCCCGCCAATTCTTACAATTTTCTTGTCGCGCATAATACCTCGTGTATGATGAACTATTGCCCTTATGGTCAAGGCATAGCAAAGTAAATAAAAACAGAACGTTCTGTTTGTTATTGCACGACATATGGTTATATGTCAACCAAATTGTATGAAAGATTCATGTATGACAAACTTAACAGGGGCAGGAAATGCTCTCTTGATAACAATAGGGAAAACGCCGTGACAGAGCGCGAAAAACAGGGCGCAAAGTCCAAAAAAATTATCTATGACGCCACCATTCGCTGTCTGGATAAATATGGCTATGCCAAAACAAGTACCAGCCGCATTACGCAGGAAGCCGGTATTTCACGCGGCGCGCTGACCCATCATTTCGCCACAAAAGAAGATTTGATCGTTGAGACAACCAACAGGATTTTGCGACCAACTGTCAACCCGCCAAAGGAACCGCCGCCCAATAAAGGCCAAACCCCGGAAGAATATGAATTGTCAATTATCAAAAGTGACCTCATCAGGCTTTGGCAACATGTTGTCAATACTCCGCAGGGCCGCGCGCTTCTGGAAATTCTCGTTGCCTATAGAACGGATGAGAAGCTTAAAGAAAGAATAAAACCCGACCTGATCCTTTGGAATGACCGAATGCAACGATCCATTTTACAGAATTACATCTTATCTGACGGAGACGACAGTCGGTTTGAACGTGTCTGGCAGGTGGCGCGGGTTTTCTATCGCGGCCTGATTACCCATGACGCCTTTCTTAAAGACCCCGCAGAGCTTGACCTGATCATTGAGGAATTTGTAAATATGTTGGCCCCGATGATGCAGCGCCGCCATCCCGAGGGTTAAAGATCTACTATGGTCAAGGTGCCTTCTTGATGACCTGCAAATCATGATAAACAGATGCCCGTTTTTCCTGTAAAGCTTCCATGCTTTCCATAATATCCGCGGGCTGAAACATTCCGGCCTGCCATGTGGCTATATAATCCAGGCCATCGCGAATGCTATGGTCACGGGCATAATTGAGCATAACTTTGGAGCCGCAGACCGCCAAGGGGGCCTTGGCCGCAATTTCGCGGGCCTTGGCCAGAACGGCATTTACCATTTCCTCCTGCGTTTCATAAACCTCATTCACCAAACCTATTTCCTTGGCTTTATCTGCGGTCAGGCGCAGGCCGGTATAGGCCATCTCCCGCACCCAGCCCTGGGGAATTAAATGGCAAAGCCGCGGGAAAGTGCCGACATCAGCGGTCATGCCCAGATTTATTTCCTGAATACAGAAAAATGCGTCACTTGTACAATATCGAATATCTGTGGCTGTGATCAGGTCAATCCCGCCGCCAAGGCACCCGCCCTGCACCGCGACCAGAACCGGCATGCGCACATCATCAAGAATATTAAATGTTTCTTGCAGTTCCAGAACAAGCCGCCGGATACCTTCGCGCCGTTGACCTATGGTCTGACCATCCGGCCCATCAAGTGCCATCAAGCCATCGCTTGAATTAAAAACCCCAAGATCCATCCCGGCGGTAAAATGCCGGCCCGTTGATGAGATGACAATAACGCGGGCTTTGGCCTCAGCCTCAAGGGCGCGCACGATCTTTGGCAACTCCTGCCAGAATGCCGGGATCATGGTATTAAACGCGTCCCCTCTGTTCAGTATAATATGGGCAACACCGTCCGTGACATCAACATCAAAACATGAAAAAGATTTCATAAGAACCCCTATTTCTTTCCTCTAAATCAAAAAAAATTCTGCTGTCCTGCCATGAGGGTACCAAACATACCCGCATCTTTCATTGAATATTTGCGATATATCAGCAGTTGCAGCGGGTGATAATTTTGCGGAGCTTATCGTCCACATTGCCATCTGTCAACGCCGGAGAAAACCGGGCCTTTAAAGTCCCGCCATAAAGCGATGCCCCCCTGCGGAACAATTAAATCCCATCAGGACAAGCATCGCTATATCTCCTGCGCCGGCTTCATCCACTCAGAGGAGCCGACCTTATAGCTTTATATATCATAAATATTACTCGCTTATTTTCTTGCCCTCCATGGACCATATTTCCACATCCCCCAAATTCATCTCACGGACTGCTTTTTCAAATTTAGACAGATTGCCGACCAAAACCCAGACGAGGCCCTGTGGTTACAGATAGGTCTTTGCGGCGGCCTGCACGTCTGCAATTTTTAATTTATGAGGTGATCACCCGCCCGCCAATGATAAGGGTCTGCGGAGATGCCGGGCGATCAATTAAAATAGCTTTTGTTTTTTTATAAACCGGAACGGCATAGCTAGAGCATTTTCATTTTAATTTGCATCATATCCTGCTTTTTCGAAATAGTTCATACATTCTTGCGGCATAATACTGTCGATTATCCTCGCGATTTCTTCCCATAATCCTGCAACGGTTCTTTGTGCGGGCTTTCTCAGCATTGCCTTGAGTTTTAAGAACATCATTTCGATCGGATTGAGGTCTGGAGAATAGAGTGGCAAGGAAGGTGGCCGTTTTCCAGTGGCCATGAGGCACACTGGCCACCAGGCGCTCCCCCCGCATTGCCCGGCCACGCGTGCGGGTCATTTTGGTATTGGCACCGGTCTTGCTGCTCCGCGCTGCCCTTCGGGTCATCAAGGAAGACCAGCTTCTCTGGCTTCAAAGCTTTTTGCATCATGCGCCAGAAGCCAATCCCGATGCGCATCAAGCTTTGAACGTCGTGGGCGTCCCTGACAATCGGGAACAACATTACCCTCCCTGTTATGCCGTTGCACATAACGGATCGCAGAACTCACGCTCACCGAAAAATGGCACGCCGCCCGGCGCCGTGACATCCCTTGATCAACCGCCATAACAATCCGCTCTCGCAAATCAACCGAATAAAACTTGCCCATATTGAATCCTTCACTGTTTATACTCCAAACAGTGAATCACATTCCAACAGAAACAGGTATCCCCTTTCGATTCATAATTCAATGAAAAGGCTCTAATGACAGGAAATCTTGATATTTCTCTTTTCCAGATATTTCTGATGATAATCTTCTGCCGGCCAGAATTGACTGGCGGGCGTTATTTCTGTCACAATGGGGCCGGGCCATAAACCTGCGGCATCACATTTTTTCCGTGATTCTTCCGCCGCCAACTTCTGTTCTTTGCTATGATAAAATATGGCCGACCGATATTGGCTGCCAAAATCCGGTCCCTGCTGATTAAGCGTTGTCGGATTGTGACAGTGCCAGAAAACATCCAGCAATTGTTCAAAAGATATTTTTCCGGGATCAAAAAGAACCTCTACAGCCTCGGCATGATGGGTTTGTCCGGTACATATTTCTTCATAGGTTGGCGCTTCTGTATGCCCGCCAATATAGCCCGCAACCGTGGACGCAACCCCCTCCAGCTTATCAAAATCCAGCTGAACGCCCCAAAAGCACCCTGCGGCAAATGTTGCTTTTTCCATATTATTCACTTCCTATAATGTCGCCCTGACCCTAAGCAGCCCGATTACGGCGACGGGTCGGGATTTTCCAGATGAATATCATTCACCGCCTGTTCCAGCTCGCCCGTCCAGTCCAGATCAAAGGCCGCTATATTCTCGGATAATTGTGCCATATTTGTCGCCCCGATGATAGAGGAGGCCACAAACGGTCTGCTATCAACAAATTTATGGGCAAGCTGGATGGGCGTGATCCCCATATCCGCGGCCAGTGCAGAATATTTTTCAATCGCGGCCACGGCAGCTGATCCTGTATATCGGGTCGAAAAATCCGGAAACAACTGATGACGGCTGCCTTGAGGCAAAGCACCGTTCAGATATTTCCCGCTTAACGCGCCGCCGCCAATGGGTGAATAGGCCAGAAGAGACACCTCTTCGCGCAGGGATACTTCAGCCAAATCCTGTTCGAATAGCCTGTTCATCAAATTATAGGCATTTTGAATGGATTGCACTCTTGGCACGTCATTTTGTTCTGCATGATGCAGGCATTTCATGGTACCCCACGCCGTTTCATTGGAGAGGCCTATATGGCGAATTTTACCTTGTTTGACCAAATCATCCAATACCGTCAACGTCTCTGATAGCGGAATGATGTCATCCTGATCATTATGGACATAGCCGCGCGACTCCGAAAAAATATTCAAGGGCCGGTCGGGCCAATGGAGCTGATAAAGATCCACATAATCGGTTTTCAGCCTTTTTAAGCTCTGCTCCAATGCCTCGGTGATTTGCTGCCGGTTAAGCCGCGTGACAGAGGCATTGGCGCGGAACCAATCCGCATCACTTCGGCCCACAACCTTGGTCCCAAGGATAATTTTATCCCGCCCGCCGCGATCTTGCAGCCAACTGCCGATATATTCTTCTGTCCGCCCAAAAGTTTCTCTTTTTCGCGGCACGGGATATAACTCTGCGGTATCTATGAAATTTATGCCTTTATCTATGGCATAATCCATCTGATCCCAAGCCTCCTGCATTGAATTCTGTTCGCCCCAGGTCATGGTGCCCAGACAAATGTTGGATATAGTGATATCTGTCCGTCCTAGCCTATTATATCTCATTGATACCTCTTTTATATTTTATATTGCCTTACCCCTATATAAGCAGGATAAGCATAAATTATAAGGCCATAAAATAAAACTGCCGCCAAATATCATTTTGGCAGCAGTCAAAAGGTTAGAACAAGCCAAGCCCTAGAATTTTGCGGCAAGGGTGACCCAGAGTTTGCGGGTATCGACAGACCATGTATCCGCATTATAATCTGCATATTTCACTGCCACGCTATAATTCTTGTTTATGGCATAAGACATAACCATATCAAGCTCTGTCCCATAATCGGTATTACCAAACTGGGAGGTGAATTTATGATAAATGACAGCCGCTTTCAGGCCCTTCATGGCACCATCAAATTTATAGGCCCCGCTAATATAGAAGTCTTCGAGGCCGCCCGCAGGTGTTGCCAGAAACTTATCGGCCCAGCCATTGAATTTATGCAATGTGGCAAGCGGCGTTTTAAAACTTGCTGTGCCATTATTATCACTGCCCAGAGATTCAAGAGCGACTTTGAAAGTTGCGCCCGCAAAACCAACCCCGCCAGACACATGAAAATAATTCACGGAATAATCACCGGGATTGTTTTTGGCATCTGTCTGATTGGCATACTCAAACTCATATAAAATATTTGTTTTGTCCGCAACTTTGGTTTTACCGGCAAAACGGATACCGAAAGTATTGGTCGAAAATCCGGCAAGATCTTTATTATCCAATAGATAGGCATAGGTGGTCACCTTACCGTATTTTAATCCGCTATATTCTATATTAAGCAGGTTTGTGGCAGAAGAATGGTCGCCTACGGGGCTGTTATCACTAAAAATCCGGTTCACATTCCATACATAGGCATAGAATATTTTAGTATCCGGCAGACTTTTATTGACCGCCGTTACCGCATCCAGATTCTGATCAACCTGACGCCAGCCTACCGTGCCAACAAACCGCAGGTTCCCAAGATTAATGGATTGGCGGCCTGCGCTGACCTTTGAGTCTTCATAGGAATAAGACAGATAGGCCTGATTCACCTCCGTCTGGCTTGGGTCGGCAATAACCGGATAGATTATGTTGCCATTAAGGGTATTATTGTAATTTTCATTTGCCAGATTCCGAGTGTCTTCCATCTCGATAACACCCGAAAATCCCTTGTAGGATCCGGTTTTATAACCAAAGCGTGTCCGTATGGTCAGCGCAGAGGCATTTTCAACAAAATTGGCCTGATCCACATTTTCATAACGAACTCGAACATTCAGGTAAGCCTTGCCGCCGGTGACAGCATCAGCCAAACTTTCTGCGCTGTCATTTGCCGCAAAACCATAGGTTGGCGTCATAAGAAGGGCCGTTACTGAAGTTAAGAAAATACTTTTAATATTTATGTGTAGAATAGTCATAGATCGCTCCTCTGATCGTTCCTCTTTTTAAAATATTATCTATCCCTTTTACATATTCCCTTGCCATTATTTTGACTTGATCCTTATCAATTTTTTACCTAAAAACTGTTTATATCCCTTGATTTAGATGGAAAAAACCAAAAAGATGTATATTAAATACATCAAATAATTAAAGAAGTGACCAGCTTCGAATCAATTGAAGATTTAAATATGAAAAATTTCATTCTGATTCATGATGGCGACAGGGAACGATTACAAAAATTTACCCTATTTTCATGAAATTTTAAGCAACATCATTCCCGGGCAATGACCCTTATGCCGTCCGCCACATTATTGCCCGGATGGATAATGACTTTATCACTTGCCATAAGCCCGCCTGATATCTCGGCATCGCGATCATTTTTTCGGCCCACGGTGACGGGCTGAAGCTCCGCTCGACCCTTTCGCACAACAAAGGTCGCCCATATTTCATTCTCACGGAACAAGGCGCTAATGGGGACATAAATAACGTCCACAGCTTTATCAACAATGATCGCCGCCTCAACCCGAAAGGCATTGCCCAACGTTTGCCATTTTTCAATAGGGTCGATAAAATCCAGAATGACATTCACCCGCTGCTCTTCAACACCAAGAGCAGAAATTTTCGTATAACCGCTCGGCTCCACAATGCGCACCTGCGCCCGTATATCTTCTGTGCCGCCCCATCTTTTGATCAGGGCAATATTTCCGGGACGAACCCTGACCGCATCGCGCGACAACATTTCAATGACAATTTCCAGGTCTTGCGGATTACCCACTTCCACCAGGGGCGTGCCCACAGGAACCACCCCTTCACTTTCATGAAGAATACGCAGCATGATACCATCAACCGGTGCATGAACACAGACGACACAGCGACCCTTAATGTCGTCATTATCTATTTCTCCGGGTTGAACCAGCTGTGCCTCTGCGGCGATCAACCGGCTTTCCATTACTTTCAGGTCGGCCTGCGCCGTGGCCACTTCGGCTTTGCGCATTTTAAGTTGTAACTCTGCCTGTTCCAACCGTGCAATAGAAATATTTCCATTCTTAAACAGCTCTTCTGAGCGGTTATATTCCGCAACGGCAAATTCAAGTCCCGCCCGCGCCCGATCCACTTTCGATGCGGCAAGGCCCTTGGCGGCGACAGCCCCCTGCACATCGGCCCTTGCCTGTGTTTCGCTGCGCTTATCCAGAAACCTTGGATCCGCGGGTGTCATATTGGCGATGATCGTCTCACCGGCGACAACCCTGTCGCCAGGTTCACTTTCAATACGCATCACCCGCCCTTCTATGGGCGCGGACACCACATAAATATCCCGGATGCGCGTCTTGCCTTCCCCCTCCAGCGTTATCAACAGGTCACCGCGCTTGACGCCCTGCAAATCAACTTTTTCGGCTTTTGGGATGAACGCATAAACCAGCAGAGCCAAAAGCAGAATACCGATGCCGGATTTCACCAATATTTTAATTTTTTTCAAAGACATTATTCAATCCCCTTTTGGGCCGTTACCAGATCAATATTTTCCACTTGCCGCCATACAAGGTAAAAGGACAGCGCCGCACTGACAACAACAATGATCACCGACAGGCCATAGGTGGATTTTTCAATGACAACCGGAATGCGGAACAGCTCCGTATCCATATGTTGCGCCAAGCCAAAAGCCATAAGATAACCCGTGAACAGGCCAATCGGAATGGCCATGAGAATAATAACCGCCATTTCCCCGAATAATAAATAGGCAACTTCACCCCTGGTCAGCCCCAGAACCCTGAGCGAGGCCAGTTCCCGCCCCCGTTCGGACAAGGCAATCCGCGCCGTATTATAAATCACCCCAAAGGATATCAGGCTGGCAAAGATAATATTCATGGCCACCAGTTTCAGAATATTTTCGCCCATCATATCTTTAAATATTTCCCGCGCTTTTTGCATAATACTCATGCTGACAATGGCCGGAATTTCTTTTATCTTCTGATATAATGGCCCATTCCACAAGGGGTCAACCATCAGCGAGGCCCCCGTAATCACGGTGGATTCATTCAAGGCGCGGTTCAATTGGTCCATATCCATAAAAGCGCTGAGGCCGATGAATTCCTCGACGATTTCTGCGACCCTTATTCGCAGGACAGGCCGCCGGTCTTCCAGTATTTCGGCGGTAATCACATCTCCTTTTTTTACATGAAGAATCTCGGCTAATTTTGAAGAGAGTGCCAGACCCCGCGCCGGCACCTCTGCGGCCCTCAAATTCTGGTCAAGAATACGGTTCAGGTCTGGTTTGGGCCTTATCCCCATAATCGTGGATCGTTTCGAATAATGCCCGGATTTTAGGAATACCGCAACGCTGCGCAGGGGTTCAACAGACATCACGCCCGGCATCAGACGGATTTCCTCAAGGGCGCTAATGGCGCGCGGTTTCACAAATCCAATGCTGATATCCTGCCTTTGTGCCATATCAAACTGAACCTCCAACATGTAATTTATGGAATCTTCCATAAAAAAGGCAAATATCAGAATCGACATGGAAAGCCCGATGGCCAAGGTGGAAAACAATGCCCGTACCGGACGACGTTCCAAATGACGGATAACAATACGGGTCAGGTGAGAGAAATATTTTTCCAATCCCACTCT
This sequence comes from Emcibacter sp., assembly GCA_021647465.1. Lineage (GTDB taxonomy): Bacteria > Pseudomonadota > Alphaproteobacteria > Sphingomonadales > Emcibacteraceae > Paremcibacter. Next base: position 30,803 of record JAKIUQ010000003.1, read on the forward strand.
TTCCAGGAACGTTCGGCGGAACTGGATGGGGCTTGCCGGTCTCATGGCTTCGGCAGGCGGTAATTTCGCGGCCTGACCAATGGCAACCAAAGTGCCTATCACAGCAGAAATACTGCAGAAAAATACGGCGAAAATCATCACCTCAACAGAAAAAGAAAACTGCAATATGGGAAAATGAAAAAATTCGGTATATATATTGATCATACCCGCACCAAGCCATATGCCGCCAGCGATACCAAATATACTGCCCATAACCACCACAACCAATACCATCTTGAGATAATGCAGGGCAATTTCAAGATTACTATAGCCCACCGCCTTTAACATGCCAATCTGCACGCGCTGGGTGGCCACTTGGCGGGTCATGACCACATTGATCAGGAAAGCCGCCACGCCAAGAAATATCGTCGGGGCAAAAAGGCCCATCACCCGAAGTTGATCCAATTCATTCTGGACAAACCAGTGGGACATTTGATTTTTTCGCGCGTAGGCGATTAAGCCCCCGTAAGGTTTCAGGAGAATATCCAGCTCTTGCTTGATATTCTCCACATTGCCGCCCCGATCCATTCTGATCGCGATATCATTAAAAGCCCCGTCCATATCCACGGCGGCTTCCAATATCCGCTGGCTCATCCAGAAAACCCCGAACCGTTTATCATCTGGAAACATCCCGCCCGGTGCCAAAGAATAAACATATTCCGGCGACAGCACGATACCGACAATTTTAAGCGACCTTTTATGACCGTTGATCACCATGTTGACCCTGTCCCCAAGGGTAAAACCATGGGCATCGGCAAAGGCTTCGCTGCTTAAAATGGCATCGGCTTCATCGGGAAGCAGCATACGGCCACTGCGCAAATAAAGATTATTCAATAATGGTTTTCGCCCATCAGGATGTGAGATAAGCTTGCCGGATGCAGGCTCTATCATGCCGTCCACCTGAACCGTGACCCCAAACGTCACCCGCAGCTCCACCGCCGATACCCCGGGAATATCCAGCACCTGTTGCCGGATGGCTTCAGGAGCCCGTTTTAACTGGGCAAAAACATCGGCAAATTGATAACGGTCATAATAAACATCCCGGCTCAATTTCAAAGAATCCAAAACCCCGAACGACATAATGAATGTGGTAATTCCACAAGCCATCACCATGATAATCGCCAGCATTTGCCCCTTGATATTCCATAGGTCCCGCAGCAGTTTTCGATTAAGGGCTTCGATGATCATGAGTATTTCACCAGCTGATCTCCTCTGGCGGGCAGGGATTTTCATTGACCTTCACATTGGTCACCTGCCCATCACCAAAAAATATGACCCGGTCAGCCATATCGGCAATGGCCGCATTATGCGTGATAACGATCGTCGTTGTGCCAAATTCTTTATTGACCCGCTGCAAGGCTTTCAGCACCACAATGCCTGTCTCACTATCCAACGCGCCGGTTGGCTCATCACAGAGCAAAACCTCTGGGCGTTTGGCGATGGCGCGGGCAATGGCCACTCTTTGCTGTTCGCCGCCCGAAAGCTGCGATGGGAAATGCCGCGCCCGATTTCCAAGGTTGACCGCTTCCATGGCGGCCATTGGTGAAATGGGATCAAGAGCTATATCCGTCACAAGCGCCACATTTTCCAGAGCCGTCAAGCTGGGCACCAGATTATAGGCCTGAAATATGAACCCCACATTATGACGGCGAAACAGGGTCAATTGCTGTTCTGAATAATCCGATAATCTGTCTTTTTTAAAATAAACCTCGCCCGATGTGGGGCTATCCAACCCGCCGATAATATTCAAAAAGGTAGATTTCCCGCTGCCCGACGGGCCGAGCAAGACAACCATATCCCCCCTGGGAATTTCAAGGGTCACGCCCCGCAGGGCCTGCACGATCGTTTCGCCTGTGACATAATCCTTGGTCAAACGATCTGTGCGAAAAGTGATATTATCATCTAGTCCGTTATTTTTGGCCATCCATTCCCCATCTGCTTGACAGAAGCATATCGCAACCTCGAAGCTATAATTTAATGGGCGGCCTTGCAAGGCCCCTTATTCATCCGTAAACTACCATAAAAATTGATAATAAGCACTGTAGGGATTTCTTCATGGCCAATTCATTTGAAATATTGACCGTTCTGCCGCCGCTCATGGCCATCATTATCGTGTTATGGCGCAAGGAAGTCATCCTGGCCTTGTTTCTGGCCATTTTAACTTCGGAGCTATTGCTGTTAACCGATCCCGGCATCATTGCCCCGTTAAGCGGGTTTCTGGCAAGCCTTGAACGCATCATTCAGGTCTTCGTCAGCGCAGGCAACAGCCGTATATTAATGTTCAGCCTGATGATCGGCGCATTATTGGCCTATATCCGCGTATCGGGCGGAGTGCCGGCCATGGTGGAACTTCTGGTGGGCAGCGGCCTTGCCAAGGGGCGCAGGTCCGTTGGCATGCTCACCAGCCTGACCGGCGTTGTGGTCTTCATTGAATCCAACTTAAGCGTTCTTACATCCGGTATATTGGCGCGGGGATTGTTTGACAAATATGGCATGAGCCGGGCGCGGCTGGCCTATATCATTGACAGCACCAGTGCGCCCATCTGTATCTTGATCCTGCTGAATGCCTGGGGGGCCTATATTCTGGCCCTGCTCAGCGGCTATGAATTCGAACAATCGGCCGCCCAGATATTATGGGGCACAGTGCCGCTTAATTTTTACGCTCTGGTGACATTGGCCCTCGTATTTTATACGGTATTCACCACCCGGGTTCATGGCCCCATGAAGGCCAGCGATGCCAAAGCCGCCATCACCGCCAAAGGCCATAATGGCGGCCACACCCATGAACATGCCCCAAGCAAGGCCCGTTTTATGGTCTTGCCGCTCTTGACCATGATTGTGGGTATGATTGCGTTCATGTTTTGGACCGGCGGCGGGGATATCGCCAAAGGCAGCGGCTCGAAATCTGTGCTGTATGCCACCGCCCTTGCCTGTCTTGTGGCCTATGTCATGATGCTCATAAGCCGCAAGTTCAGCCATATTCAATTGGTCCATATCGGCTTTAAAGGCATGGGGGAATTATTGCCGCTGGTGACCATTGTCTTATTCTCACTGGCCCTCGGCGCGAGCCTGAAGGAATTGGGCACGGGCCTTTATATCGCGGGTCTCGTTGGGGATTATCTGCCGCTGACGCTTGTGGTGCCCATGCTGTTTCTGGCCGGTGCCCTGATGTCTTTCACGACCGGCACTTCGTGGGGCACTTTTGCCATTTTAATCCCCTTGGGGGTGCCGTTAATTCACACCTTGGGGCTGCCGCCTTCTCTGGTGCTTTCCGCTATTCTGGGCGGCGGGATATTTGGCGATCATTGCTCGCCCATTTCAGACACAACAGCCGTTTCGGCCATTGCCAGTGGCTGTGATCTTTTGGAACATGTCAGAACGCAGCTGCCCTACGCCTTGACCGCCGGCGGGGTCACCTTGCTGCTCTATGTTATCGCAAGCCTGATAATGGTTTAGATCACGAAGGTTTTTTCAATTTCATTATGACTGGCCCCTGACATCAACAGCAATGTCAGTAAAAGACGGGACTGAAGCCCGTTATAAATGCCCGAGGGGACCATCCCCCGTCTAATCAAATCCATTTCCGCGCCCTTATAGCCGTAAGTATGTTGATATATGTGGCCCGCGCCCGTACGGCTGCATAGAATGACGGGGATTTTACCGGTCATATTGTCCAGCGCTGCGAGGTAGGATTCTGGCAAATGCCCCGCCCCGAAAGCCTCAATCACAAGGCCCTGACAATCCGACTTCTCCACCATATTAAGCAGAAAGGCATCATCGCCAAAGGCCGCTTTAATCAACGCAACTTTGGGTATATCCGCGCTGGCAGACAAGGCAAATTTAGGGCCCTGAACCGGCACGGATAACAGATACGGCTGACCCTCGGCCAAATGGCCAATGGGGCCTATATTGGGCGACTGAAAGGCCCCGATGCTTGCCGTATGGGCCTTTGTGACAAAGGCGGCGCTGTGAATTTCATCATTCATAACAACAACAACCCCGGCCCTGCCAATGGCTTTACATGCCGCACAGGTGACGGCGGCCATAATATTTGCCGGGCCATCCGCGCTTAATTCCGCCGGACTGCGCATGGCACCCGTGACCACAACGGGCTGGCGGATATCCAGAAGACAATCCAGTATAAAGGCCATTTCCTCCAGCGTATCCGTGCCCTGAATAATGACAAAACCATCTGTGTCGCCGGTCTGGGCGGTTTGCTGTATCTCGGCCGCCAAATCAAAGGCATGCTGAAAATTCAAATTACCGCTGGCAATCATATGATCTGTGCGGGCGACCAGCCTTGCCACCTGATCCAGTCCCGGCACAGCGCGGCATAAATCATCCGCATTCACCACAGGGACGACACCAGAAGATGACGTTAAAGCTTTATTTTCCCCGGGGGCTTTTGTCATGGTGATGGTTCCCCCCAACAAAAACAGCCTGACTGTTGGCAATGTCATATGCGTAACCTATTCTATATACTGTAAATAATCTGGAATAATGATCATTATTCCATACACCCATGCCGCCAAAAGAGCAATCCACTATATTTAAGCCCTGCTCTTTTTTGATTTCCTTCAATTATATGTTATTTTCAGAAGGTGCCAGTTGCTTCATTTGGATTTTTTCACTATATATCGCGCCATAAAGAGAACATATTGATCCCTTAAGACCCTGAAGGCTTACATAATTTTACTAAAACAGCCCCCAATATAGGCGGCAAAAAATTAAAGGAAACGCAAACTCATGAAACCCCTATCAAAATTCTTCTATAAATTTTCCGTATCCACTTTCGCCTTGGCTTCGGCAGCCACCGCAGCAGCCGCGCAGGCCGAAGAAGCGGATTTCATCCTCGAAGAAATCACCGTGACGGCGCAAAAGCGCACCCAGAATCTTCAGGATGTACCCTCTTCTGTGGCAACGCTTAGCGGCGAAAAAATGGATATATTGAAATCCGGCGGCGCGGATATTAAATTCATGTCTGCCCGCGTGCCGAGCCTTTATATCGAAACATCTTTTGGCCGCACATTCCCGCGCTTTTATATTCGTGGTCTTGGAAATTCAGATTTTGACCTGAACGCGTCTCAGCCGGTCTCTCTTGTGTATGACGGCGTCGTTCTTGAAAATCCCATCTTAAAAGGCGCGCCGATTTTTGACCTTGAGCGCGTTGAAGTATTGCGCGGCCCGCAAGGAACGCTTTTCGGGCGCAATACCATCGCCGGGATTATCAAGCTGGAATCGCGCAAACCGACCCAGGAAACCGAAGGTTACGTTCGCGCCTCCTATGGCCGGTTTAACGCCGTTGAACTGGAGGCGGCTGTTGGCGGTGCCTTGGTGAAAGATAAATTATCTTACCGCATATCCGGCATGTATCAACGTCAGGACGACTGGGTTGATAACACCCAAACAGCCCAGAACGGCGATCTGGAAGGCTATGTCGAAGCCGCCGCACGCTTGCAAATTCTCTATACTCCGACAGAAGAAACGGCGGTTCTCCTGAATGGTCATATCCGCAGCATGGATGGTACCGCAACGGTGTTCCGCGCCAATATCATCGAGAGAGGAACCGAAAATCTGGTTGATGGTTTTGATCGTTTTTCCGTCAGCACGGATGGCGGCAATAGACAGGCTCTTGACGCCCACGGCGTAAATATGAACATCACCCATGATTTTGGCTCAATGACCCTGACCTCCATCACGGGCTATGAATATGGCAAAGTATTCTCGCGCGGTGATATTGACGGCGGTTATGGGGCCGCCTTTCTGGGGGCCGGCAACTTTGGCCCGGGCTTCATTCCCTTTCCCGCTGAATCAGCCGGCGAAATTCCGGGCCTCGATCAATGGACGCAGGAAGTTCGCCTCGCCACCAATGACCATGAAACAGTTAACTTTCAGGTTGGCGGCTTTTATTTCCACGAAAGCCTGACCATCAATAATTACAGCTATAATAGCCTTGGCGGCGGCAGCGTGAATGGTTTTGCCGTTCAAAATCAAACGACAGAAGCCTTTGCACTCTTTGGGAATGTGGATGTTAATATCTCTGATAACTTTAAGGTAACTGCGGGTTTAAGATATTCCGACGATAAAAAAGACTTCACAGCCACCAGAACACAATCCCCCTTTGGCGCCCCCAATGTTACCGTGACTGAAAATACCAAAGAAGATAATATCAGCTGGGATGTCAGCGGTACCTATACGGTTAATGAAGATGTCAATGTATATGGCCGCATCGCAAGAGGCTTCCGCGCCCCAAGTATTCAGGGCCGGATTACCTTTGGTGATACAAGCTCCGTTGCCAGCTCAGAGACCATTCATTCCTTTGAAGTGGGCGTAAAAGCCGATGTCATGGAAAATCGGGGCCGGATTAATCTTGCGGCTTATTATTATAATGTCGATGATATGCAGCTGACGGCCGTTGGCGGTACCGGAAATGTCACAGAACTGATTAACGCCGATAAAGTAAAAGGCTATGGTTTTGAAGCGGACATGGAGTTTCTGGTTACTGAAAATCTCGCCACGACTTTTGGGATCAGCTATAATGACACGGAAATTCAGGATACGAACCTGAATATTTTCCCGGGTGGTTCAGGCCCCGTTGTCCTTGATCCGGTGAATGGTAACGGCACGGTTTCCCTTGACGGCAATCCCCTGCCCAATGCGCCAAAATGGGTGATGAATTTCACCGCCCGCTACAGCGTTCCCGTTGCAAGCGGCGAAATCTTTGCCTTTACCGACTGGGCCTATCGCTCACGCGTTAATTTCTTCTTGTATGAATCTGTTGAATTCTCAGAGAAGAACCTGCTTGAAGGTGGCCTGCGCGCAGGATATGTCCACGGCGACAATGAATGGCAGGTGGCGGCTTATATCCGTAACATCACCAATAACCTGTCACGGACCGGCGGCATTGACTTTAATAATCTGACCGGTTTTGTTAATGAGCCGCGCAGATGGGGCATTGAAGCCAAAATGAACTTCTAATTCTTCTGAAAAAGATATCATATTCAGGGAAGTCATGAGAATTCATGGCTTCCCTTTTTTATTTATCCATCAATAGATTGGCGGCACAATCGCATATTTCATCAATAGGACTGTCATCACTATAGATACCATCAATGAGAAGCCGCGCCAAACCATGCAATGTACCCCAAGTGACCTGCGCGAGCCGAAGACCGTCTTCCCCCGCCGGTAAAACACCGTATTTCTGCCATTGGCGGGTGATCGCCACCTGTTTTTGAAAGACATCATAGGCGGTGGCTTTTAAATTTTCCGTGGCCATATTTTGTTTCCATATGGCACGGCCAAACATCAGATCATAATATTCTGCATTTTCCAGCGCATAGGTCATATACCAGCGAATATAGGCCTTATAGCGATCTTCATGGCTCATCTTCTCATCCAGAAAAATCCGGTCGGCCTCTTCCTGCCAGATATGAAAACCCTCCTGCGCCAAGGTGCAGAGCAAGATATTTTTATCCTTGAAATAATGATAGGCCGCGGTGCGCGATACCCCGACCCGCGCGGCAAGTTTGCGCAGGGACACTGCCTCCGTTCCGCCCTCCCTGATCATATCACGGGCGGCCTTTATCAGGCTATGGCGCAGATCACCGTGATGATACCGGGCTTTTTTCATTTTTACGCCGGTAATATTAGAGTAGGTCATAAAAAATCCGCTTATGGCTATGACTTTAGGGCTATTTTAGACAAAACAGGAAGCCTGAAGTAATTGTCCGTAGACCCTAGGTCCTGACCCGAGTTTACCCATCAATCTTGACACTGTCAAATTGCGTCGTTATAATTTATGTATATCTCCACTGCGTATATCCTCACTGCATATGTCCCCACTACGTATATCATCGGGACATATATCATCGGGACATTCAAATTTTAAAGAGGTTTTTCCATGTCATCTTCACCGTACCCCACATTACTGACCCCCCTTGATCTGGGCTTCACTGTCTTAAAAAACCGCGTACTTATGGGATCCATGCACACGGGACTGGAAGAAGCCAAAGACGGCCATATACGCCAGGCGGCCTTTTTCGCCAAGCGGGCGAGGGGCGGCGTTGGCCTGATCGTCACGGGCGGCATTGGCCCAAGCCGCGCGGCATCCGTTCATGCCGGCTCAAAGATTCTGGAAACGGATGAAGATGTGAAACACCACAAGGTCATTACCGATGCGGTTCATGAGGCCGGCGGCAAAATATGCATGCAAATCCTGCATACCGGGCGTTATGCCTTTAATGACAAGCTGATTGCTCCATCGCCTCTTAAGGCCCCGATTAATCCTTTTGTCCCCCGCGAGGTTGCGCCCGAAGAAATAGAACAGGAAATCGAAAGTTTCGTCAAATCCGCTGTTCTCGCCCAAAAGGCGGGCTATGACGGCGTGGAAATCATGGGGTCTGAGGGGTATTTCCTCAATCAATTCATTGCCGCACGCACCAATCACAGAACCGATGAATGGGGCGGCAACTATGAAAATCGCATGCGCCTGCCCGTTGAGATTGTTCGGCGGGTTCGGGAAAATGTCGGAACAGATTTTATCATCATCTTCCGCTTGTCCATGCTGGATCTGGTCGAAGGCGGCAGCAGCCATGACGAGGTCATAACCTTGGGACAAGCCGTTGAGAAAGCCGGCGCGACCCTGATCAATACCGGCATTGGCTGGCATGAGGCGCGCATTCCCACTATCATTACAAAAGTCCCCCGGGCGGCCTTCGCCTGGGTCACGGCGGAATTCAAAAAATCCCTGTCCATTCCCGTGATCACCTCTAACCGGATCAATACGCCTGAAGTTGCCGAAGAAATATTGGCGCGGGGCGATGCGGACATGGTCTCCATGGCGCGGCCTTTTCTGGCGGATGCCAATTTTGTCGTCAAGGCCGCAGAAGATCGCGCCGATGAAATAAATACCTGCATTGCCTGTAATCAGGCTTGTCTTGATCATATTTTTGTCGGCAAAATTGCAAGCTGTCTGGTTAATCCGGCGGCCTGCCATGAAACAGAGATTATCATAACGCCCGCCAAAGAACCCAAAAAGCTGGCCGTTATCGGCGCTGGCCCTGCGGGGCTGTCTTTTGCCATCACCGCCGCCATGCGCGGTCATGATGTCACCTTATATGATGCCGCCGCCGAAATCGGCGGACAATTTAATCTGGCCAAACGCATTCCCGGCAAAGAAGAATTTTCAGAAACCCTGCGCTATTACGCCAAACAAATTGACTTAACCGGCGTCAAACTTCATTTAAATACCCCCATCACCCCCGCAGAATTAAACAAGGGTAATTTCGATGAGATTATCCTTGCCACCGGAATTTCACCGCGAACACCTGACATTGAGGGCATTTCCCATAAAAAAACCCTGATGTATAAAGAGGTTATTCTCGGCGCAAAAGTCGGCAACAAAGTTGCCATCATCGGAGCCGGCGGCATTGGGTTTGATGTGGCCGAATATCTGAGCCATGATGGCCCGTCCACCAGCCTTGATATTCCGGCCTTCATGGCAGAATGGGGGGTCGATATGACCTTCACCGCGCGCGGCGGCGTAGAAGGCATGACCGCCAAAACCCATCCTTCAAAACGCGCCATAACCCTGCTGCAACGCAAAGCATCAAAAGTTGGTGCCGGGCTTGGGAAGACCAGCGGCTGGGCGCACCGAATAGGCCTTAAGAATAAGGGGGTTACCATGGTCTCCGGCTGCGAATATCAGAAAATTGATGATCAGGGCCTGCATTATACCTCGGGCGGGGAAAACCATATTCTTGACGTGGATAATATCATCATCTGCGCCGGACAAACCCCCCGGCGCGAACTTGCGGATGGCCTTGAAAAGCCCTATCACCTCATCGGCGGCGCAGATGTCGCCGCAGAACTGGATGCCAAACGCGCCATAGATCAGGGCACAAGGTTAGCAGCAACCATCTAAATCTTAAGCGCTATCATAAAAAAACGGCCCCCGAAATTTTGGGGGCCGTCATATATATTCTGGCGGGAATTATATTATGCCGTCCGCGCGCGCCGGCGGGCAAAACCAACCCCTGCCAGCCCAACAAATAACAGACCCAGCGCGGCAGGCTCTGGAACTTTTGCGCCAAAATTAACCACCCCCTCAATGATATCATTGGCACAGGACATGGTCCAACGGAAGGCTATTTGTTCGGCGCTCGCAAGCTGTGTGCCGGAGACATCAAAAACAAACTGAAGATAATTGTTACTGGTACTGGTTTCTACTGACCCCGTGGCAAATGAATTCGCATAGGCGTCATCTTCGTCCTTAACGCGGTATAACTGGGTTTTATTACCGCGCGAACTACCATATTTAAAATTATTCCTGTCCCCAGATTTCGTCAAATCATAATCATTTAATTCATGCAATTGCGCAGACGTATTATCGATATTATTTCCTGTGAGGTTTCTTGCCCCGTTCAGGTCATAAACATAATCCCATTGGGTTCCGGTGGTAAAAGAATCATCGTCTTTATACCCATCCGCAGGATCACCTGTCGGATCCCAGACAGGCCTTCCATCAACCCCTTCTGTACTCATAAATAAGTCGCCAAAATTAAGGCCGTTTTTGGTGTTATAATCAACAAACTTTGTATTGATCCTGACCGTCATGATACCATTCACACGGGATATTTCCATGCTATAGATATCATATCGCGACCCGCCCATATGATCATTGGAACTGCCCTTGCCAATATAGGAAAAGCCCCCGGGCGTCCCATTCGCGGTCCCCGGTGCATTATCAACAATGATTTCTGATGCTGATGCTGATATGGCGCCTGCGGCGATAATGCCTGCGGTTAAAAATATCTTTTTAAAGGTCATTTTTTGCCCAATCCTTTTATTTACTTATTATGAGACTCTATCAGTCATAAATATATGACATACGTAAATTGTTTGTTAATAGTCTCAGCAAATACCATGCCAAAAATAAAAGCTCTATTAATTGCAATTAGTTACATAATATTCTTAACGGGCTTGCTCAGAGGGTTGTAAAGTTTCCCGACACTAATTCTGAAATTTGTCCCGCTTTGGAACAGATTATGCCGACTTTAAAACAGATTATGTATGAATGATTTTCTTGAAAAAATACTGTTCGCAATAATTTATTATACATTTTGTTCCATAAGTAACCCCAAGCAAGACTCAACCATGGGATAATGACGTAAAGGCTAAAGTAAATGTACCGGGAACATCATAGAGAAAAGAATAAAGCAGAGCTTGGTCTGCAGAAAATCCAACTTGGGAAGGCCCCGTCCAAAAATTTAAAACCAAAAAGCTTAAGCCGCGCAAGATTAACCTTCAAATTTCTGGGACGGCTTTCTCTGTGGCTATGTATCACGCTCACAGCATTAATGACCATTACGCCCGCGATGGCCATTAATAAAGCACAGTCCGCGCAAGCCGAACAAAGTTATGAAAACGCCTTGATTAATTTTCATGACAAGAAAAAGCAAGAAGCCAAAATTCATCTCAAAAATGCCCTGAAAATTAATCCCGTACATCTGCCGTCCCGGATCTTAATGGCCAGAATACTGATTAAGGAAGGCAACGGGGCCGGCGCGGAAATCGAGCTTGATTTTTCCCGGGAGCGCGGCGCGGATTACGATCAGTTAATTGTTCTCTTTGGCCATGCTTATATCCTGCAAGGCAAGAATAAATATCTTTTGGACGTAATCAATAACGGTAATCGTGATGATGCCATTGAGGCAGAGATTTCTTACCTGCGCGGGCGCGCTTATTTTGGTCATAAGAAGCTGGCCAATGCCAAACGCAGTTATCAGGACGCCTTGGACCGCAACCCCGTTCTTTATCAAGCAACGCTCGGGCTGGCGCAGGTGGCGGCGGTTCATAAGCAGTATGGGCCGGCTCTTGACTATATTGATACCATTCCACCCATCGCAGAATCATATCCTAATGCTTTGATTATAAAGTCAAAAATTCATAAACAACGGGGTTCCACTCAAAAAGCCATAGAGGCCATTAACGAAGCACTGGCCATTGATAACACCAATGTCATGTCCAGATTAACCCGCGCCGCCTTATATTTTGGTATCAAAAAATATGAAGAGGCCAATGAAGATGTGGATTTCATCCTTCACCTGATCCCAAGGGAGCCACGGGCAAGATATTTAAAAGCCGTTATCACGGCGGCGCAGGGGGATTTTTCAACTTCCAGTGCCAATATGGTTGCCATTATAAATATCCTGCGGTCCATTCCTCCGGAAATGATGCGGGCCAATCCGACATATTATTATCTGTCCGGGCTGACCAATTTCCAGTTTGGGAATCTTGATGAAGCCCGGCAGAGTCTGCAGCAATATTTAAAACTGGAACGCGACGACATCGGGGCCATGCGGCTTCTTGGGGCCTTGGAACTACAAGCCTCTGACCCAATAGCCGCCAATATTGTGCTGTCTGAAGCCTTCCGTCACCAGCCCGGCAACCCAACCATTTTAACCATGTTAGGATTGGTCTATCTGGAGCTTGGCAATATTGACAAGGCCAACCACTATTTTGAGACGGTCACAAAGATACTGCCAAAATCGCCCGAAAGCCTCACCAATCTTGCCCGGGGGAAGATGGCCGCCGGCTCCGTTGGGGCTGCCATTGAAAATCTTTTACAGGCGCAGCAGCATAATCTGGGTTCTCTGGACATAAAGCTGTTGTTGGCCAAGGCATATCAGCAATCCGGACAATATGATACTGCCGTTGCCATCATTCAGAAATTAAAAGATAAAGATCCGGAAAACGCCCCCCTGCTTAACCTCTATGGGACGGCAGTTGGCCTTGCCGGAGATCACAAAACAGCCCGGGAAAGCTACCTTGCGGCGCGGCAGCTTGATGAAAATAATATCACAAGTCTGGTTCATCTGGCGCGGATGGATGTCATTGAAGGCCATGCGGACAAAGCCATCTTAAAATTGCGCCAGCAGTTAGAGAAAAGCCCAAACAATCATTTTCTTATGTTGGAACTTGGTACTATATACAAGCTGAATAAAGACGTTGAAAATACCTTGTTCTGGTATAAAAAGGCCTATTCGATTGATGGTCATAATTTTATAACCCTAAGCCGTCTTGTTGATGGTTTTCTGATAAATAATGATATCAAATCGGCGCTTGAGGCCACCTCGGGGTTTATTGAAAATTTCCCGAGACATTCTCAAGCCTATAGCTTGCGCGGACAGCTGTTTGAAAGAATGAATGAGCCCGGCGAAGCAATCAAGAGCTATAAACTTGCCGTAGAATATGCCTTAAGGCAAGGCGACGCCCTGCTCACGCTGGCCAATGCCCAGCTCAAACAGAATAAACGAAAAGCCGCGCGAAAAACCTTGCATAAGGCACTGGCCTGGAATCCTGACCTTGCCGATGCCTATATCGCCCTGATCAAAATAGCCATTGATGATGCGGATCGTGTGAATGGTTTTGCGCTTCTGAAAAATCTTCGGGCCATCAGCAAAGAAAACGATCCGGCACCGGATATATTGTCGGCTGATCTCTATGCTGCGCTGGAGGAATATGGCAAAGCCGAAGAATTTTATCAAATCGCGCTTGGGATTGGCGATAATCCTGTGGCTGTTATGGGGTTATATCGAACCTATAATCAGTCCGGTCAAAATAAAAAAGCGATTGCCATTATGGAAGACTGGCATGACAAATATCCGGAAGACATAAGGGCTGCTTTGGTGTTGGGGACAGCTTACAGGCGGGATAAGCAACTAAAGAAATCTGCCGAATTCCACGATAAACTGCTTGAAAACAACCCGAATATGCCGATTATCCTGAATAATGCCGCCAGCGTTAATTTTAGCATCGGCAACGAAGATAAAGCGTTAAACTATGCCAGAAAAGCCAATCAGATTCTCCCCGACAATCCCAATATTCTGGATACACTGGCCTGGATAGAAAGCCAGCGCGGCAACCCCGAAATTGCGCTGCCCCTGCTCAGAAAGGCCTTGGTTTTACGCTTCAGCGATCCTGAAATAAAATACCATCTGGCCATAACGTTGGACAAGCTGAACCGGCGCGGTGAGGCGCAAAAATTATTGGTAGAGGCCTTGGGCTCCAGAACAGATTTCTCAGAAAAAGACCATGCGCGTCAAATCCTCAAGAAATGGGGCGGAAATTAATCTTTAATCAAAGGCCTCTTGCCAGTCTCCCGTGGTCGAGGCCTTTGAATATTCTGTCGAGCGATTCTCAAAGAAATTGGTATGTTCAACACCATTCAGAATTTCATCCATCCAGGGCAGCGGATTATTGCCGATGAAATATATCGGCAACAGATTTAACTGGGTCAGCCTGCGATCGGCGATATAGCGAATATAAGCCTTCACATCGGCCGCCGTTAGCCCCTCAATATCACCCATTTCAAACGCAAGGTCGATAAAGGCATCTTCATGGTCGACAATGGTTTTGCAGGCCTCCGTCAGGTCATGCTGTAGCTCATCCGTCCAGATTTCCGGGTTTTCCTGCACAAAGGTATGAAATAATTGAATGATGCTGTTGGTATGCAGGCTTTCATCACGCACAGACCAGGTGATAATCTGTCCCATGCCCTTCATTTTATTATGGCGCGGGAAATTCATCAAAATGGCAAATGACGCAAAAAGTTGCAGGCCTTCGGTAAAGCCGCCAAAAACCGCCAGCGTTTTGGCAATATCTGTCTTTGTCTCCACCCCCCAGATTTGCATATAGTCATATTTGGCCTTCATCTCCTCATAATTGAGAAAGGCTTCATATTCGGCCTCGGGAATGCCAAGCGTATCAAGCAGGTGGCTATAGGCCGCCACATGTATGGTTTCCATATTGGAAAAAGCCGCCAGCATCATCTGCACCTCGGTCGGTTTAAAGACCTGTGTATAGTGGCGCATATAACAATTATTCACTTCCACATCCGCTTGGGTAAAGAACCGGAAAATCTGCATCAACAGATGTTTTTCCCCTTCGGTGATCTTCATATTCCAGTCTTTAATATCATCGGCCATGGGGACTTCTTCGGGCAACCAGTGAATGCGTTGCTGCGTCAGCCAGGCGTCATAGGCCCAGGGATATTGAAAGGGTTTATAAACAATCCGTTCCTCTAGAAGCGACATGGGGATATTACCTTAACGATTTAAAAATTATTTTTACGAATGGATTTTTTTTGACAAGACACATCTCTTGGCCCATCTATTGACATGACAGACATTCTTCATAATCCATGCTTTCCAGTGCCGCTTCCTGAAGAATCTCTCTGCCCTTGACCATAGCCTTCTGAGAATTTTCCTTGGATGTTGCCGTTGCGCTGTCGGAACTTTCCGCCCGCTGGATAGATAAGGACCGGCAATAATAAAGGCTTTTCACGCCTTTTTTCCAGGCCTGAAAATGAATCTGATGCAAATCCCGTTTATGGACATCTGCCGGCAGGAAAATATTGATCGATTGGGCCTGATCCACCATTGGGGCGCGATCAGCCGCATGTTCAATCACCCAGCGCTGATCCAGCTCAAAGGCGGTTTTAAAAACATCTTTTTCAAGGGTATCCAGAAAATCAAGATGTTGAACCGAGCCGCCATTTATGGAAATAGACGACCAGACTTCTTCGGTATCTTTATCTTTGGCGGCAAGCAGGCGACTCAAAGCCTGACTGCGCACATTAAACGAGCCGGACAGGGTTTTCTGCGTGAAACTATTGGCGGCGATGGGCTCAATGCCGGGACTTGCCCCGCCGCAAATGATCGAAATAGACGCGGTCGGCGCAATGGCGGTCTTATTTGAAAAACGCTCATTTATACCATAATCGGCAGCATCCGGGCAGGCACCCTTTTCTTCTGCGAGCAGTTTGGACGCCGCGTCCACACCGTCCTGAATATGTTTGAATATGCGCTTGTTCCAAACCTGCGCCATAACAGATTCAAAAGGAATCATGCGATTTTGCAGAAAACTGTGAAAACCCATGGCGCCAAGGCCGACGCTGCGTTCGCGCATGGCCGCATAAGTGGCACGCGCCATACTATCCGGCGCGCGGGCAATAAAATCATCCAGCACATTATCCAGAAACCGCATCACATCCGTAATAAAAAGTTCATCATCTTTCCAGTCATCATATTTTTCCAGATTGATCGAAGACAAGCAGCATACGGCCGTGCGTTCTTTACCCAAATGATCCATGCCCGTCGGCAAGGTGATCTCGCAGCAGAGATTGGATGTTTTAACATTCAGCCCGGCAAGCTTGTGATGCTCGGGGATGGCGTTATTCACATGATCACTGAACAGCATATAGGGCTCACCGGTTTCAATACGCGCCATCAGCATACGAATCCATAAACCGCGCGCCGATACTGTCTTTTGCACTGTTTGATCATGTGGACTAAGCAGCGCCCATTCTTCATCATCCTCCACCGCCCGCATGAAAGCATCAGAAATGGCGATTCCATGATGCAGGTTCAAGGCCTTGCGATTCGGATCCCCGCCTGTAGGCCGGCGAATTTCAATGAATTCCTCAATTTCGGGATGGTTGACCGGCAGATATACCGCCGCGCTGCCGCGCCGAAGCGACCCTTGGGAAATGGCCAGAGTCTGACTGTCCATCACCCGAATAAACGGAATAATTCCAGAAGTCTTGCCATTGGTCGATACTTCTTCACCAATCGACCGCAAATTGCCCCAATAGCTGCCAATACCGCCGCCCTTTGACGCCAGCCAGACATTTTCATTCCACAGAGTCACAATGCCCTGCAGACTGTCATTAGCCTCGTTCAGAAAACAGGAAATAGGCAAGCCGCGCTTGGTACCGCCGTTACTTAAGATGGGTGTGGCCGGCATAAACCAAAGCTTGCTGATATACTCATAAAGCCGCTGCGCATGGGCCTGATCATCACTATAAAAACTGGCCACGCGGGCAAAAATATCTTGAAAATCCTCGTCGGGCAGTAAATAGCGATCCCTCAGGGTCGCCTTGCCAAAAGCCGTGAGCAAACCATTCCGCTCAGGGATAGTTTCCACCCGCGAATGATTCTTTACCTGTACAGCTTCTTTAAATAACATTCCCGACACGCGGACACTCCCTCTTTCACATTCATCATTCAGTGCGCCGATGCAATGGTCAACCCACTATAATACTACGCCAGCCCATTCCGGGCCTTGCTATATTAGCATAAAATAAAGTTATTATTTCATTCCATTGCGACGTAACGTTGTTTTTCAGATTCCGAAGCATTATTATTGATCTATTATAGCTTTTGCATTACCTGAGCCCTAGAGCCTTGTAGTAAAACAACTATCTGATCCTGAACACCCTCAAATCACCCTCAACACAAGATATGGTATTTTGACCCTTGATTAATGTCAACAGCTAGTATTTATCCTTTAACCTTGACTTTCCCAAAACCTTGGCAAATACACGCATATTGTCGAAAAAATTAATTAAAAAAATTTACTTCTTCTTCCGGCGACTTTTAAGGCTTCTGCTGGTTGGCTTGGCGGCCAAGGGGTCGTCCGGCCAGTGATGTTTGGGATAGCGCCCCTTCATATCTTTTTTAACCGCTTCATAACTTGACCCCCAGAAATTCTCCAGATCCTGCGTCACTTGAATGGGCCTTCCCGCCGGTGATAACAGATGCACCAACAAGGTTACCTTGCCCGCCATAATGGCCGGCGTTTTATCCAGACCAAACATCTCTTGCAGCCGCACGGCCAATACGGGGGGATCATCGCGGTAATCAAGCGTAATTTTAGAGCCACTCGGCACAGGGTAATGGCTGGGGGCCAGACGATCCAAGGCCTCCTGCTGCGGCCATGTGAGGAAATTCTTCAATATTTCCGCCAAAGCCAGTTTCGACGTTAACTGTTCGCGGCTCATGATCCCCTCCAGATAAGGCCCCAGCCAATCTTCCAGTCCGGCCAAAAGCGCCTCATCGGACAGGTCGGGCCATGACCCGGCGGGGTCATAACGGGCGCAAAATAAAATTCGCGCCCGAAGGGCGATGCTCTGTTTATCCCAAGGCAGTGACACAAGGCCCATTTTTCGGATACCGTCACAAAGGGCGGGCACCACCCGGTCTGGCGGGGGGGGGGTTAATTTTTCCTCATGGATCACCAATTGGCCCAGCATCTGTCTTTTTCGGGCCTGAACCAGCTGGCGGCGTTCATCCCATTCGATCTGTTCAACGGTCGTGATCTGATCAGAGAAAATATCCCATATATCTGCCTCATCCAAGGGGGCCGTCAGATAAATCCGCGGCTCCTGAGCGCTCTTAAATTTTACCCCTTTATAATTGTTAGGGGCCAAATGACAGATCGCCAAATATTTCTCCCCACCAAGGCTGTCTGCGGCATCCAGCGCCGCGCCGGAACCACCGGAAAGATGGTAGCGCGGCTCTGCGCCCTTGCGCCTCATCCCGATACGATCCGGATAGGCCAGCGCGAGGCAAAAACCGGCTTTGCCCAACGGACTGTCTTCTTCTTTGGATATCTTTAGGGATCGGCACCAGCCCTCCACCTGTTTTTTAACCTGCTGCAGAGCGATCAGGTCGCCGCCCATGCGCTGGGCCGAAGATCTGTCCCCGGCACAAAAATATCGCAAAGCCTCCACCCTGTGGCGCACGTCCGTTGATCTGTGCCGCAGGATGTCCCGCTCGGCCAATAAGGCCGCGATTTCCACGCCAAGCCGGCCCAGCCCTACCTCTTTTGCTTTAAGAACCATATGAGCCAATCTGGGGTGCATGGCCAGTGAGACCATTTTTTTGCCATGGGCCAGAATTCGCCCCTCATCATCCAGCGCCCCAAGCGATATCAATATATCCCGCGCGGCGGCCATTGAACCGCTGTCCGGCACATCAAGCCAGCGTAATTCTTCCGGATCCCTGATTCCCCAACGGGCCAGTTCCAGCGCCAGTGGCCCCAAATCCGCTTTGGTAATTTCCGGGGCCGAAAAAGCCATTAACCCGCGCTGGGCCGCAGCCGTCCACATACGAAAACATATACCCGGCGCCGTTCGGCCCGCCCGGCCCGCCCGCTGTTCTGCCGAAGCCCGTGACAAGCGGCGGGTTTCAAGCCGGGCCATCCCCGTGCGCGCATCATAGCGGGGGCTGCGGTCCAAGCCGCCGTCAATCACAATACATATGCCGTCGATGGTCAGGCTGGTTTCCGCAATGGCCGTGGCCAGAACAATTTTCCGTTTCCCCGCGGGCGGGTTCAGAATCGCCTGATCCTGATCTGCCGCCGGCATCATGCCATATAACGGGGCAATGATGACATTCTGGCCCAGGTCAAACCCTCTGACCAGCGCCGCGCAACGTTCAATTTCCCCGGCCCCCGGCAAAAAGACCAAAATACTGCCGCTTTCCTGTTGCACTGCCTGCAATATGGTATCCGCCACCGTGCGTTCAATGGGGACTATGGCCGGCGGCGGGCGATCAAGATAGCGCAAATCCACGGGATAGGCGCGGCCCTGACTGGTCACAACAGGGGCCCCGCCCATAAGCCGCGCGACATTTTCACCGTCCAATGTCGCCGACATCACGATCAATTTTAACTCTTCCCTGAGGCCTTGCTGAATATCAAGACACAGGGCCAGACCAAGGTCAGCTTCTTGTGAGCGCTCATGAAATTCATCAAATATAATCGCACTGATGCCATTCAATTCCGGGTCTTGCTGTAATTTTCGAATGAGCACCCCTTCCGTGACCACCTCAATTCGGGTCTGGGCGCTGACCTTATGATCCAGCCGAACGCGGTAACCCACCGTTTGTCCAACCTTTTCACCCAATAGATCTGCCATGCGCCGCGCCGCCGCGCGGGCCGCCAGCCTGCGGGGGGCCAGCATGATAATGCGGCTATCCCCTTTAAACCAGGGCTGATCCATAAGACAAAGCGGCACCACAGTCGTCTTTCCCGCGCCGGGCGGGGCCTGCAATACCAGACTGTTATGGGCGCATAGCTGCTGCAAAATTTCCGGCACCGCCTGAAATATAGGCAGATCATTCATTGTTTGAAGAAGCATTCTCATATTTCAGCTTTACGTCCTGATCATTTTTTTTGCAAGCGCTATAGACTCTGGATTAATGATTTTACATTTTAAAATTTTCGCATCCCGCCGCTTCCTGAAAATGCCTTTAATTTTATCATGCTGCCTAATTCTTAATCATCCTTTGCTTGATTTTTAACCAATGATATTATTTTATTTTTTAAGCGAGAACAGCATATGATAAATTATCGTTTTTTTATTTTATTCTAATACTCTGAAAATAAAGGGTTTTTCTTAAATCTTCTGCTGCTCTGCACATAAAAAAACAACCTATTGCTTGATTTTAATCTTAAAAATCAGTAGAAAAATACATAATAAGAGTTCAACCCTGCAGTTAATTTTGTAATTATCCATCAAAATTGCAGAAAATTTACGTCAGTTTCATGTGCCATCACTTGCATTATGTGAGACAAAATTCTACGGCCTGTTACAAAAAAATACCTGTCAAGCCAATAGAATGAAACGTCATAAGCTGACTTTAAAAACAGCGTTTAAAACCAATCTTTCTTTAATCACGAAGAGGGCAGGTTTTTTGCGCGAACTTTACATAAAGTATTTTTAGTCGAGGAGTATTTTAAGGAATGAACCAAAAACAGCCACAAAATGGTGCCGGCCAAAAGACCAACAGCCAAAAAAACACCGGATTACCCTCCGCAGAGGGTCTCTATAACCCTGTCAACGAACATGACAACTGCGGCATTGGCTTTGTTGCCAGTATCAAAGGCATTAAAAGTCACGACATTGTGGCCAATGGCTTAAAAATTCTTGAAAACCTCACCCACCGGGGTGCTGTGGGGGCGGACCCTTTATCCGGCGATGGGGCCGGCATCCTCATACAAATGCCCGACGAATTCATGCAGGCCGCCGCCAAAAAAGAAAAAATACCTTTGCCAAAATTTGGGGATTACGGGGTCTTGATGATTTTTATCCCCCATGAAAAATCTGTCGCGGATAAAATCAAAAAGACTTTTGAAAATCTGGTCGATCAGGAAGGCCAGAAATTCCTGGGTTGGCGCAAAGTCCCCACCGATAACAGTGGTTTTTCAGAAGGCGTCAAGGCCTCGGAACCGGCTATTATTCAAGGTTTTGTCGGCATAGGGGACAATTGTAAAACCAATGCGGCTTTTGAATTAAAACTCTATCTGATCCGTAAACAGCTCTCCAATATTACATTTGATATGGCTGAAGACACCAGTCAATATTATGGCTGTTCCTGTTCCAGCCGCACTCTGCTCTATAAGGGCATGCTACTCGCAAGTCAGGTCGGTGTCTATTATACTGATCTTTTGGATAAGCGCATGAAATCGGCGCTTGCCCTTGTTCATCAACGGTTTTCCACCAATACTTTCCCGACATGGAGTTTGGCGCAGCCCTTTCGTATGGTGTGCCATAACGGCGAAATCAATACGGTACGCGGCAATGTCAACTGGATGGCCTCCCGGCGTTTCAGCATGGAATCCACGCTGCTTGGTGACGATCTTGAAAAGCTCTGGCCGCTGATACCAGAAGGCATCTCAGATACGGCAAGCTTTGACAACGCGCTTGAGCTATTGGTTGCCGGGGGCTATAGCATTGTGCATGCCATGATGATGCTGATCCCCGAAGCCTGGGACGGCAATCCCCTGATGGATGAAAAACGCCGGGCCTTTTATGAATATCATGCGGCCCTGATGGAGCCTTGGGACGGGCCCGCCGCCATGGCCTTTACCGATGGCACATTGATCGGCGCGACCCTTGACCGTAATGGCTTGCGCCCGGCCCGTTACCTTGTGACGGATGACGATATGGTTGTCTTGGCATCCGAAATGGGCGTGCTGCCTATCCCCGAGAATAAAATTGTTCAAAAATGGCGCCTGCAACCCGGAAAAATGCTGTTGATTGATACCGAACAAGGCCGCATCGTCAGCGATGAAGAAATCAAGGCACAGCTCTCCAGCACCCATGATTATGGCGCAATTCTGGATCGGACACGCATAAAACTGGAAGACCTGCCCGCAGAATTTGCGCCCCATCATTCAACCGATGTGCCTTTGTTAAAACGCCAGCAGGCCTTTGGATATACGCAGGAAGACATCAAATTACTCTTCCCCCCCATGACCAGCAGCGCGCAGGAAGCGCTCGGCTCCATGGGGACAGATACGCCCATTTCGGCCCTGTCCAGCAAATCAAAATTACTCTATAGCTATTTCAAGCAGAATTTTGCCCAAGTGACCAACCCGCCCATAGACCCCATTCGGGAAGAAGCCGTGATGTCGCTGGTATCCTTCATCGGGCCAAGGCCGAATTTGCTCGATCTTGAAGGGGTCGGCACCCATAAAAGACTTGAGGTTCGCCAACCGGTCTTAAGCAATGAGGATCTGGAAAAAATACGAACCATCGGCGATATTCCCGACAATAATTTCAGAACCGTAACGATCGATGTCACATACAGCTCTGGCCAAGGTAAAGGGGGCCAGGGGGAAGAAAGCATGGATAATGCCATTGAAAGCATTTGTCTTCTGGCCGAAGTTTCCGTGATCGAGGGCGACAATATCATTATCCTGTCCGACCGGGGCGTGAGCGAAGACCGCATGGCCATTCCGGCGCTGCTCGCCACTTCTGCGGTACATCATTATTTGATCCGCAAGGGCCTGCGTACGTCTGTCGGGCTTGTGGTCGAAACCGGCGAGGCCCGGGAAGTTCATCATTTCTGCGTTTTGGCCGGATATGGCGCAGAGGCGATCAATCCATATCTTGCCTTTGAAACAATCGACGCCCTTACATCAAGCGATCAGCAAGGAATTAGCCCAAGAACAGCGCGGATGCGGTATACCAAGGCCATTGATAAGGGTATCTTGAAAGTCATGTCCAAAATGGGCATCTCCACCTATCAATCCTATTGCGGCGCCCAGATTTTTGATGCCGTGGGATTGAATAGTGAATTCATTGAAAAATATTTCACCAAGACCCAAAGCACCATCGAAGGGGTTGGCCTGAAAGAGATCTCCCGCGAGACCGTCATGCGCCACAATCAGGCCTTCACAGATAGTCTTGTCTATGACAAGGCTCTGGATGTGGGCGGTGAATATGCCGTGCGCCTTCGCGGGGAAGACCATATGTGGACATCACAAAGTGTCAGCAGCCTGCAGCATGCCGTGCGCGGCAGCAATCAGGAACAATATGATATTTTTGCAAAGGCCATCAATGAACAATCCACACGCCTGCTTACCCCGCGCGGGCTGTTTAAGATTAAACTGGCGGACAAACCCATCCCTCTGGATGAGGTGGAACCGGCCAGTGAAATCGTCAAACGCTTTTCGACCGGCGCCATATCTTTTGGTGCCATCAGCCGCGAAGCCCACACCACCCTTGCCATTGCCATGAACCGCATAGGGGCCAAATCCAATACCGGCGAGGGCGGCGAAGAGCCCGACCGTTTCACCCCCGACAGAAACGGTGACCTGCGGCGCAGTGCCATTAAGCAGGTGGCCTCGGGCCGCTTTGGCGTGACGACGGAATATCTGGTCAATGCGGATGAGATCCAGATCAAAATGGCCCAGGGGGCAAAACCCGGCGAAGGCGGCCAATTGCCCGGCCATAAAGTGGACGCCGTGATTGCCAAGGTGCGCCATTCAACGCCGGGCGTAGGGCTGATATCGCCACCGCCTCATCATGATATCTATTCCATTGAGGATCTGGCCCAATTGATATACGACCTGAAGAATGTCAATCCAAAGGCCCGGATCAGCGTCAAGCTTGTCTCTGAAATTGGCGTCGGAACCGTTGCCGCCGGTGTCTCCAAAGCCAAGGCCGATCATCTGACAATTTCAGGATATGACGGCGGGACAGGCGCGAGCCCCCTGACCAGTATTAAAAATGCCGGAAGCCCGTGGGAAATGGGGCTGGCGGAAACCCAGCAAACCTTAGTGCTTAATAAATTACGGGATCGCATATCCGTTCAAGTGGACGGCGGTTTGAAAACGGGACGGGATGTGATCATTGGGGCCCTGCTTGGGGCCGATGAATTTGGTTTTGCAACCGCGCCGCTCATCGCTACGGGCTGTATCATGATGCGGAAATGCCATCTGAATACCTGCCCCGTCGGGGTGGCGACCCAAGACCCTGTGCTGCGCCGTAAATTCAAGGGCAAGCCGGAACATGTGATCAATTACTTCTTTTTTGTCGCCGAAGAAGTCCGCAAAATCATGTCCGAAATGGGTGTTCGTCATCTGCATGAAATCATTGGCCGGCCTGATTTTCTATCAAAGAATGCCGCCATTCAGCATTGGAAGGCCGACGGACTGGACTTTAGCCGGATGTTCCATATGCCCGCCGCCGCTGCGGGCAGCGATATATATAATACAAAAACCCAGCAGCATAATCTGGACGCCGTTCTGGACCGGAAACTACTGGTCAAAGCCAAAGAGGCTCTGGCCCATAAAAAACCGGTATTAATCGAAGCCGCCATCCATAATACAGACCGCTCTACCGGGGCATTATTGTCGGGCCGCATTGCGGAAAAATATGGCTTTGCCGGACTGCCGGATGACACCATCCATGTCAAACTGACCGGAACAGCGGGGCAGAGTTTCGGGTCTTTTGTCGCAAAAGGAGTCACGCTGGAGCTGTCCGGCGGCGCAAATGATTATGTGGGGAAAGGGCTTAGCGGCGGCCGGTTAATCATATATCCCGCTGCCGACAGTAAAATTGATCCGCCAAACAGCATCATTGTCGGCAATACGGTGCTTTACGGTGCCATCAGCGGCGAATGTTATTTTCGCGGTGTCGCAGGGGAGCGTTTTGCCGTGCGCAATTCCGGAGCCATTGCCGTGGTTGAGGGGGTCGGCGATCACGGCCTGGAATATATGACCGGCGGCTGCGTTGTGGTCATCGGCGAGACGGGCCGGAATTTTGCCGCGGGCATGAGCGGCGGCATTGCCTACGTCTTGGATGAGGCCGGTGATTTTGATAAACGCTGCAACCTTGCCATGGTGGAATTGGAACCCCTGCCCGAGGAAGACGCCATGGCCCGCAAACATCAATCCGGCGACCTTGAAAGTCACGGGCGGGTGGATGTATTGCGCAATAATATGTCCGGCAATGATGTGGAACGCCTGGTGACCCTTCTGGAAAACCATGTGCGTTACACCGGCAGCAAACGCGCCCGGACTATTTTGGATAATCAGGATCACTATCTGCCAAAATTTGTCAAAGTGATGCCCGTGGAATATCGCCGCGCCCTGCAGGAAATGGCGCCAACCCAAACCGTGTTGTCTGCCTATACCGGCCAAACGTTGAATTAAAGGAGCTGAAAATGGGAAAACCTACAGGATTTATGGAATTTACCCGTCAGGAACGGACCTATGCACCGGCGGGGGACCGGGTAAGGCATTATGATGAATTCATCAATCCGCTGCCGGAAAATATGGTCTCTCAACAGGGGGGGCGCTGTATGGATTGCGGCATTCCCTTTTGTCATACGGGCTGTCCCGTGAATAATATGATTCCCGACTGGAATGATCTGGTCTGGACGGGCGATTGGGAAAATGCTCTGGACGTTCTGCATTCCACCAATAATTTCCCGGAGTTTACCGGACGCGTCTGCCCCGCCCCCTGCGAGGCGGCCTGCACCTTAAATCTCGATGACCAGCCCGTGACCATCAAGACCATCGAATGCGCCATTGTGGACAAAGGTTGGCAGGAAGGCTGGATTACGCCGTTATTATCCCAGAAAGAAACCGGAAAGAAGATCGCCGTGGTGGGTTCTGGCCCCGCTGGGCTTGCCTGCGCCCAGCAATTGGCGCGCGCGGGACATTCGGTTGCCGTTTATGAAAAAAACCGGCGGGCGGGCGGCTTGCTGCGGTACGGCATCCCCGATTTTAAAATGGCGAAAAGCCTGATTGATCGCCGCTTGCAACAAATGGAACAAGAGGGCGTGACCTTTTGGACCAGCATGAATGTGGGCAAGGATATTCCGGCCCAAAGATTGATAGAACATTATGACGCGGTTGTCCTTGCGGGCGGCTCAGAGCAGCCCCGCGACCTGCCCATTCCGGGGCGCGAGCTGGGCGGCGTATATTTTGCCATGGATTTCCTCATCCAGCAAAATCAGCGTAATGCGGGCGAGCCGCTGCCCAATGAAAAGGATATTTTGGCGGGCGGCAAGAAAGTTGTCGTCATCGGCGGCGGGGACACGGGGTCGGATTGCGTTGGCACCTCATTTCGCCAAGGTGCCGTATCGGTAACCCAAATAGAAATTATGCCCAAGCCACCGGCCCATGAAAATAAAGAGCTGGTCTGGCCGAATTGGCCCATGAAGCTGCGCACGTCCACAAGTCAGGAAGAAGGCGCGGACCGGGAATGGAGCATGGCCACAGGAGAATTTGTTGCCAATAAAGCCGGTAATCTCGCGGCCATTCGCTGTTATAAAGTTGATGATCAATTCCAGAAGATCGATGGCAGTGAATTTGAAATAGACGCGGATCTGGTCTTATTGGCCATGGGCTTTACCAATCCGGTGCAGGAAGGTCTGCTCGAACAATTGGGCGTTAAGCTTGATTCGCGCGGCAATGTTTTGGCGGGGACCGATGATTATCAAACGTCCCGCGCGCAGGTTTTTACCGCAGGCGACATGCGCCGGGGCCAATCACTTGTGGTTTGGGCCATTCGCGAAGGCCGTCAGGCGGCCCGTTCCGTTGATGAATTTTTGATGGGTCATTCCAGATTGCCAAGATAAGGTATATTGCGCTATACCCGTGGCTAAATGAATGCGCAAAATGCGGATAAGCCATATGGGTATTTTAAATATGACGACTGATCTAAAACGCCTTGAAGAAATTGAGCGCACCATCGCCTATCAGGATCAACAGATTCAGGATTTAAGCGATATGGTGAATGCCCAGTGGAAAGATATCGACAAGCTCAAAAAACATCTTGCGCGGGCCAAAGAACGTTTGGAAAATCTCGAAAACCCATCATCAGAAGACGGCAACATAATCCATGAGAAACCGCCGCATTATTAAGGACTGAAAATATGCGTGATGTAAAAATCGCCTTCTTGGGCCTTGGGGTCATGGGCTATCCCATGGCCGGTCATCTGCAAAGGGCAGGTTATGGCGTCACCGTTTATAACCGAACAACGGCAAAGACGGAAAAATGGGCGGCGGAATATGGCGCAGATTATGCCCAAACCCCTGCCGAGGCCGCAAAATATGCGGATATTGTCTTTGCCTGCGTTGGCAATGATGACGATATCAAAGCCATAACATTGGGGCCGAACGGGGCCTTTTCAACGATGAAGAAAGGGGCCATATTCGTCGACCATACCACCGCATCGGCAACGATAGCGCGGCTCCTGGACGCTGCAGCGCAGGAAAGGGGCCTGCATTTCCTTGACGCGCCCGTATCCGGCGGGCAGGCCGGCGCAGAAAATGGCCGCTTAACCATCATGATTGGCGGCGAAGAAGCCATCTTTCAGAAAATTGATCCCATTTTACAAAGCTATGCCCAGAAAACCAAATTGCTCGGCCCCGCCGGCAGTGGCCAACTGACCAAAATGGTTAATCAGATTTGTATTGCTGGTCTGGTGCAGGCCCTGTCAGAAGGGCTTCATTTTGCCATAGCCGCCGGACTTGACCCCATGGCTGTGGTGGAGGTGATATCCAAAGGAGCCGCGCAATCATGGCAGATGGAAAATCGCCACCAAACCATGATAGAGGGTCAATTTGATTTTGGTTTTGCCGTTGACTGGATGCGTAAAGACCTGAATATTGTGCTGGCAGAAGCCAGTAATAACGGGGCCGAACTGCCGGTGACCGCATTGGTGAATGAATTTTATAAGGAGATACAAGCCGCGGGCGGCAACCGGTTGGACACCTCCAGTCTAATCACGCGCCTTGAAAAATAATCTTCGTAATTTTTATCGGGGAAGAAAAATGGCCCCGGACATTCGCGCGAGAGAGGCTCTTCTGATAGTTCTATCCCTTCATGCCTGTAAATTAAGGGTTTATAAAGACTCCCTATTATATAAATTTAAAATAAAAATTATCATTGATGTTAACCGCGTTCGACTTGAACATCCTACACTACTGAAATAGCCCGTAATGGAGAATAATCATGCTTTTCGAGTCCAGAAAAAACAATAAATCAGCCGATATCGTTCCAATAGCGGCCATCAACGAGCAAGGTGACGCGCCTGATTTATATCTTTCCGTACTCGAAACTATTCCCATTAATGTCATGTTATGCGATAAAGAAAGCTTTACAATCACCTATGCCAATCACCAAAGCATAGAGACACTTGAGACTTTAAAACATCTTCTTCCAATCGATCCCAAAGACCTCATTGGCACCTGCATTGACGTCTTCCATAAAGTTCCCAGCCACCAGCGCAGCATGCTTAACGATCCGAAAAATCTGCCTTACCGAACGGTGATTACCCTGGGCGATGAGTTTCTTGATCTTTTTGTCACGGCAATGGGCGAGGATACTTTCATCCTGACATGGAGCATCATAACGCAGCAGCATAAAACAGAAAAGCAAACGGTTCGCCTGATGAATATGCTGGATAAAATGCCGCTCAATGTCCTGACCTGTGACCCTGAGAGCTTCAAGATTGATTATGCCAATGAAACCAGCGTGAATACCTTGCGCAAAATTGAACATCTGCTGCCCATCACCGCCGAGCAGGCGCTGGGAAGCTGTATTGATATTTTCCATAAAAAGCCCATCATGCAGCGGGGGATTCTGTCTGACCCCGGCAACCTGCCGCATTCTGCCCGCATCAGTCTCGGGGAAGAGACCCTGCTCTTGAATGTCAGCGCGATCACGGATGATAATGATACCTATCTCGGCCCAATGCTCACCTGGGATATCATCACAGATCAGGTCGCGGTCGAAAAAGTTGTGATGCAAATTTCAGAAGGCGTCGCCGCAGCGGCAACGGAGCTAAGCTCAACCTCCGAAAGCATGTCCCAGATTGCCATTGAATCCGGCCAGAAAACCGCCGCTGTTACCACAAATTCCCAACAAACAACCGCAAGTATTCAGGGGGTTGCCTCTGCAACAGAAGAGCTAACCGCCAGCATTCGGGAAATCATGCGCAATATTGAAGAGGCCGGCAAAGTCACCAAGCAAGCCGTGAATGAAACCAATATCAGTAAAGAGATGATCACAAAACTCAGCCAATCCGCCAACGAAATCGGTGAGGTGATTAAGTTGATCGAAGAAATCGCCAATCAAACCAATCTGCTTGCCCTTAATGCCACCATTGAGGCGGCGCGGGCCGGCGATGCCGGTAAAGGCTTTGCCGTTGTCGCCGGAGAAGTAAAGGCCCTGTCCGGCCAAACCAGAGCGGCAACCACCGAAATTTCAACAAAAATTACCGATATTCAGCATGCAACCGGCGCCGTGGTAAAGGCCATTGAGGAAATTTCCGGCACGGTGGATAGTATGAGCAGCATTAATGATGAAATCAGTTCTGCCGTTGACGAGCAGAATGCCGTCACTGGCGAAATTAGCGCCAACATTCAAAATGAGGCCCAGCGGTCCCAGGAAGTTTCATCAGACCTCTCCCAGATTAGCGAGATGATTGAGAATACAGGCGCATCATCAGGAGAAATCAGCGCTGCTGCCGGAGAATTGTCAAAACTTTCTACAGACCTGACACAAAGCATTGCCATGTTGCTCAAAAGAAAATAATCAATATTCTTTATGCCTAAGAACAAAAAATAAAAGGCCCCAAGTCATTTTACGGGCTTGAGGCCTTTTATTATATTTATGCGATTATTGCGCAGGCTTCATGAATTTCATGGTCAGCCGGTCACTTTCGCCGATAGCGCGCATTTTATCTTTATCCGCATCATTCCCCGCCAAAGTCGGCAGCAATGTCCAGACACCCTTCTCATGGGTATGATTGTCTTTTGGATTGGCGTTAATTTCGCTTGCCGCGACAAAAACAAACCCTGCCTCAGCGGCCGCCGCCTTTAAATCAGCGGGATTGATATAGCCATCCTTGCCGGTTGATGTCTCGCTTCTGTGATCAGTGATACCAAAAATACCCCCGGGCTTCAAGGCGGTAAAGACCGCTTTCAAAACATCTTTTTCCACGCCGCGCATTTGCCAATTGTGGAAATTACGGAAAGAGACCACCATATCGGCGGACCCAGCCGGCGCAATGACAACCTTTGCCGGCGGAGCCAATTCCGTCACGATCACTTTGCCATACAGGTCGTCATCACTGGCCAGCCGCGCGGCAAGCGCGTTATTTGATTTAAATTGATAGCCTTCTGTTGCGGAAAGATCAAAACCCGCACTATAATATGTGCCATTCGCCTGCATATAAGGCGCCAGTATTTCCTGATACCAACCCCCGCCGCCGGGCCATATCTCGACCAACGTCATGTCTGGTTTCAAACCAAAAAATTCCAGGGTCGCTTTCGGGTTTCGATATTGATCCCGTGCCTTGCTGGCGTCCGAACGATGAGCCCCCGCAATAACCGCCGACAGTGTTTTCCCGGATTCAGCCATATGCTCATGGGCCTTTTCATGGGCGTGAGCCTGTAATCCCATGCCGCCAATAGCCATTGACATGACGCAAACCGTTGGCCAAAACCTAGATGAGGATACCTTCTGTGATGTGGTAATGCTTAAGTCTGTCATAACTTTTAATCCTTATTTTTTGTTTAATGATCCGAATGTTCAAATTGATCGCGTAATCCCGTATCAAATTCCAACGCTTGAGGGGTCAAGGTCGCCTGAATAGGAAAGGCGGATTTTATCAATCCTTTACGTTCCAGTGCCCGCCAGACCGCCTCATTTGAAAAACCGCTGGCATCCTGACCGGAAACCACATAATTGCCAATATGAACATGATCACCGTGAACTTCCGGCAGATAAGATATGGTGACTTCCCCGGTTTTTATATCCAATGTTGCGCTTTCCGGATTGTCCGCCAACACCTGAAATAACGCCAAAGTACGTTTCTGTAACGGGTTGAGTTTAATAGGTTTTTTCTTCATGGATTGGATAATAACCCGAACGGAGAATGATTGCACGCGGTTTCTGCGCACCAAATATTTATCGCCAAAGTTGACAAAAGATTGACAAAAAGTTAAAATTTGATATAAATCGCATCGATTGGCAGATAATACTGCACTGCAGCAATTAATTACGTGACCTAAATCGCAAAATGCCGGTTACAGAAAAGTTACAGAAACAGTTGCAGAAACATAAGGCCGTAAGAATTGGGCCGAAAGAATCCGGAAGGGCTTTCCGGTACGGAGACAGGTTTAAAAAGACCACCGTTAAAATTTCATAATAATAAGAGCTGAAAAAGCGTCAGGTTGCAAGCGGGTTTTGATGGAATATATTCTGTCGAAATTTTTGTTGAGTCAAAATTCAACAATCTACACCATTCGGCTGATACGCCGGAAAACAGGAGTAAGGCTTATGAAAAACTATAAGCTCGTGGTTGGTATTATACCGGTTTTTATCGTTGTTTGTCTTATGGGATTTTCTATTTTGCCCAGGGCAGAAGTTAATGCCTCTATTGAGGGCGATAAAAAATTGACGACTGAAATAACGGAATTATACAGCCCATCATATAGCCCGGGCAGCATTTATGATGCGGACATGGATATGTTATTGGCAGAATTGCCCGGAGATATATCGGAAAAATCCTTCAAATGCCTTGCTCAAGCCATATATTTCGAAGCCCGAAGCGAGCCATTTGAAGGTCAGGTTGCTGTGGCTTATGTCATTATGAACCGCGTTAAAGACAGACGTTATCCCAATAATATCTGCGCCGTGGTATTTCAGAATGAGCAACGCCGGCACCGATGTCAATTTTCCTTTGCCTGTGACGGCCTGTCTGATAATCCCTATGAAATGACCGCATGGAATATTGCCCGGCGTGTCGCCGGCGGGGCGTTGAAGAATGCCCAAAGCGACGTCACCGCACGCTCCACACATTACCACGCGGACTATGTGAACCCAAGATGGGCCAAGTATCTTCAACCCACCATTCAAGTGGGCAGCCATATTTTTTATCGCGAAGATATGTAAGGCTATTGAAACTTTCTAAAAATTGATTTATATCAAGGTTAGCAGTTTAATCAGGCTGTTATAACTACTCATGTAATTGAAGAAGGATAAAAAATGGCAAATACAATTACGTTCATATCATGCGGCGTCATCTCACTATTGTTACTGATGTCCATCATGCTCGCAGGGCCGCATTTACTTCTGCCCGCGATATTTATGATCGTAACGATACTTGTCGGTGGTTTTTGTATTTATATTGCTGATGGAATGATCAAGCAACGTGCAGAAATCATGAAAAAATGGGAAGATTGAGACTTAGCCTTTTGGGCGTCTCACAACTTATTTTTATATTCTTTATAGATATACCCTGAGTACTTTAGCCCTGATAAGTACTTAACACTAAACCTTGCCTTAACCGGCAAGGTTTTTTTTTGAATATTTCATGGTCTTTACCTTTTCCTAACCCTATTGGGTTGTAATATTTTAAATTATTACAATCAAAAGGTGCATTAATGACTCTGGAAAGATATTCACATTCCCAAGATCGCAGCGTTATCGACAGGTTGAACGCCAGCTATCTACATTGGACAAAAATTCAGCTTAAAGAGCTACACAAACATCTCCATTCCATGAAACAAGGTGACCTGAAATTAAAACCGAATGATCCGGGGAAAGCAAAAGACAGCCGGACAGAAATTCTTGATCTCGTTCATAATGTCATTGGGCTTGGTGGCAGTTTCGGATATTATATGATCACAGACATCGCCGATTCTCTTAATAAATATATTCGCTCGGTTGAAGAATTTTCTACCATTGAGCCCCAGGTGATTGCGGCCCACCTCAATGCCATGGATTATATTATTGCCGGAAATATTGAGGGATACGGCGGCGAACGCGGCAAAAAAATTATGGCGCAGCTACAGGGCAAGCTTCCAAAGAGGCCCCATCCGCTTTCCGCATGATAAATAGTTACCCAGTATCCGTCGGGGCCAGAGGTGTCCCGAACTCTTTCCATTGCTCTGCTCCGCCTTTATTTTCAATGTAATTCATTAAAGCGGTCACCGGTTTTCTATCATAAATTCGGTCCGCATCATTCAATAATAATAATATGGCTTTTTCCATATCCATGCCAGCCCGATGTGCGCGCGCACTGGACATTCCCACAAAAGCATTCGCCACCGCCACAATCCGCGCAGATAACAGAATATCCTGTCCCGCCAGATTCTTCGGCGTTCCCGAACCATCCCAATGGGCCCTAACCTGCCGCAAGCATTTAACAACAGGGCCATCAAAATCTACGGTTTCGAGCATATCAGCGCTTTTCATAATGCTGCTGCGAACCGTTTCCAGTTCATTTTTGGACAAGCCTTTTGGGCGGATCAAAAGCTCTCGCGGCACCAGAATTTTACCCAGATTCATCAAGGCACCGGCAACATTAGCCGTTTCGCGTGTCACATCATCCACATTCATTTCTATGGCAATAGCCCGCGAAACCATGGCCACACGTTCCGAATGATGCGCGCTGTAGGGATCACGGCTATCAATCACCATGGTCAGAGTGCTGACCAAGCTCTTTAAGGCCACTTCTCTGCGTTCACGTTCCTGAACCAGCTCGGAGATATCTTCAATCACCATCAAAACACCCTGATCCTGATCAATCAATAAGGGGACATAATCCGATTTAATGGTTATCTCATTCCCCGGCAGCTGTTCAATAATTGAAAGCGGCACGCCATTTTTCATAACCTGATTGTAATATTTTTCCATATCTGGCGACTGAAGGCGGCCTCTGACAGATGAAATTCTTTGACCAATGATATCTGGTGCCTTAAGTCCTGCGTCCTGAATCGCCGGCGCATTGGCAAAACTATATCGGCCATGGCCATCAATGGCGATGATCACTGTTGGTTGGCTATCCGTCACAATCTGCAGGAACTGGCTAAGTTTTTCATACCGGCGGCTCAGGATCTTTTGCTGCTGCGCGGCGCGCGCCACCCGAACAGACACCCCGTGCCGCCAAATCAGGATGATGAGAATGCTGACCGCCAGAATGGTCAGGCCGGCAATCCAGATTATCGTTCGTTTGCGTTCCTGAATAGCCCCAAGGACTTCTTGCGAGTCTATTGTGCGCACCAGAACCCAATCGGTCCCGGCGATTTTTCGCCCCGTGACCAAGACATTTTTACCTTCATAATTCATCCGCTCGGAAAATCCGCCGGTTGTCTCTCTGGCACTCTGCACGGCATAAACCGCCGCCAATGCTGTATTTTGTGCGTCCAGTGCCATTGTAAGCGGCGGCGTGACGTCACCATTTGCCATGGGCAATGGGGATAAATACTCCATGGCCGCGCCATTCTTACGCACAATATAGTTTTTGGCTGTTTGGCTTATGTCTCCGGGCTGGATCAATTTTTGATAAAAATCATCCGGGACGGCCTTGATGCCCACGGCAAAACCAAGGGCAGGGGCGCTGTTATCATCCTGCACCCCGAAAACCGGCGCAACGAACGCAATGACCGGCCGTTTCTCATCTGACAAATACGGCCCGAAACTGATCACCTCCTTGCCCGCGCCTTGATCTAAAAACCCCGCGACGCTGCGGATCACCGACGGCATATTGGGCGTGGATACGATGACTTGACCTTGGGGGTTCGTCAACGCAAGGCCAGAAACCCTTTGCTTATCAAGGTTTGCCTTTAATTTAAAATCTTGATCCAAAACGGGCATATAACCATTTTGTATCGCGGCCCCCTTCATCTGATTTTCAAGATAGGCCGCTTGTGCCATATTTTCCACGTTCTGCGGCGCATTCACAGCCTCTATATTACCAAGATAAATTCTCAACGACGGATTTTCCGCCAGATGGCTAATGACTTTTTTTTGCTCGGCCAGCCATTCTTCTATGGCAACCTCCCGACTGTTGATCACAACCGCCATCTGGCGTTGCCATACCAGACTGTCCCTGTCCGCTTCGGACTGGGCAAACCTTAAGGCCAACAACAAGGCAATGGCCGCACCGGCTATGATAAGAATTCCCAGCGCCGCACCGGCTGATAAAGGTCGCAAACTCATATGAAAAATCCATTCTGCTGAAAAGTTTAACGCCGCAAACTTGTTTTTTAATATATAGGTAACCTTACCCCGTATATAGTCCATAAGTAAAGATTTGGATGGTCTGTTATTTTCCTCTGGCGCGTAACATCCTTGAATATTATACAGCGGCCTGTTAATTAAATTATATGAGTTTTAAATTTTGTTTACACTTAAATTCCCTTTCATAAAACCATTCGGCATAAAACCATTCGGTCCCATCACTATTGCGCTGGGGCTTATCCTCTTCATCACCCCTATTACCAGCGCGCAAGAAACAAAATCCGGCCGAACTGGCCTTTTTGGCTCCTATGAGACAATGAGCCGGCAGCTGATTGCCTTTAAAAAATGGAACAATATGCTGGATCGCGTTAAAATGGATCTTGAACGGGCACCTGATTCACAGGAGAATTGTCGGCTCACCGCCAAGAATCAGTGTTATATGGAAGAATGGCGGGAACTTTTGGGGTTTCTGAAAGACAAACCCACAGACCAGCAAATCGCCGAAATCAATATTCATATGAATAATACCCCCTATATAACCGATATTATTAATTGGGGTGTGCCGGATTATTGGGCATCTTTACGCCAATTTTTTGACAAAGACGGGGACTGCGAAGATTACGCCATCGCCAAATATCTCTCTTTAAAAGAATTGGGATTTGATCCTGATATGATGCGTATCGTGGTGGTTCAGGACACGAATCTTGACGTCCCCCATGCCGTGCTGGTGGTCTCTGTGGATGGCCAGAGGCTGATTCTTGACAACCAGATTTCCTATGTCGTCAAGGAAAAGGCTGTATTGCATTACCGGCCTTATTATTCCATTAATGAAAATGCCTGGTGGTTACACAGAATGTAACGGTCTGTTTTATTATATTGCCTTAAATTGCCAAATTTTGACGAATTCAGCCTCCATTTGATATACAGGCACATTTCTGCTAAAATATGATATATTTCAAGTAATTGATCAAACTTAATGTAGAGTAATATCATGTCATCTGCGGAGAATTCAACTCATATGGAAAGTTCCGCCACCCCTTGTCAGGTGGATGACTTAATCTCTGCCATGCGCGAAATAAAACGGCATCCGGAAGGTTATCGCGGCGTCCATTTGCATTTTTCACTTCTGGACAGGGGTCATAAACAACCCTATCACCGAAGAACCATTGCCACCGCCTTTAACAAGCTCATCCAAAGTAAAAGCGGCCAGCTTTTCTGGACAAGTGGTTTTGACGTTGTTTTTATCTGTCAGGACAGCTCCCTCGCACAGCTTGACATCGCCATTCTTGCCGCCCGGCGAGCCGTAGAGGACAGCCCGATCATTAAGAAATATATTGAAGAGGGGCGGGATGATGAACTTTGTGAATGGTATGATCTGGCGAAAGATATGGAGCGCTTCATGCATATGGTGGGAGGCCTCAAAAACGCCGTAATGTCGCCGGACACCCCGGAACAGACGCAAGAATCAGATCAGGACGGAAAAAAAGAACCGCCGAACGCGCCCAGCCTGAAATCCATGATTAACAATCTAAATCAGACATTAAGCCATTCTGAAGAATCTAAACCGCCCCGCCTCAAGACGGCAAATGTCACCAAGCCATCTTATGACCCCCTCACCAAAAAAAATGCGTCACAACCAATGGGCCCAATGCAATTGGATCAGCTGGAACGCAATTTGACCAACATGGACATTGATCGGATGATCGCCGACCAGACAGCCTTTGTTGTCGTCGGCGACGAAAATGCAAAACCCGTTTTTATTGAACATTATGTTTCCGTTAATGAAATTAAAGAAAGCCTGCTGCCCACCTATGACCTGCGTGCTGACAAATGGCTGTTCAAGCGCCTGACGCGTACTTTTGATACCAAAATAATGCAGAGCTTGCCGGCAAAAAACATCCTGCGGGATCAGGTTATCAGCATTAACATCAACGTAGAAACCGTACTGACCCCTGAATTTGATAAATTCATGGCCCTGTTTAAACAAAAAAATAATCAGCCCTTGATTTTGGAAATGGGCATGTTTGATGTGATTTCCAATATTCAGAACTATTACGAGGCGCGAAAAAAACTATCCCGGTTAGGATGCCGAATCACCCTGGATGCCATAGATATTCAAGCTTTGCCTGTATTAGACAGAGAACTCCTGTCCGTTGACTTCCTTAAAATCAGTTGGCAGCCAGACTATAAAAAACTCATCGGAAGTGCGGCGCAAGATAAAATCATTGCTGCCATAGCAGAGCATGGCAATATGCGCATTATTTTATGTCATTGCGATACAGAAAGCGCCCTTGAATTCGGCAAATCTTTTGGCATCCATATGTATCAGGGGTTCCTGATAGACAAGAAGTTTAAATCTTCCTTTTAATATGTCGCCCCTAATATGTCGCGCCGGCTTTTCTTAATATTTTTTCTGTCTTGGATCGCCTGTGGTCTATGGCATGCTGAAGGGGGGAACGGCCAGAGTAATCCTCTAATGTATAATCAGCGCCGCCCTTAAGCAATAATTCCACAATCCGGTCCCTTTTCACCAGAACGCCCGCGATCAACGGAGTCGTGCCGTTATTATCCCCCAAGTCCAGATCCGCCCCGGCCTTGATCAAAACCTCAACCATGGCCCTGTTGCCGGTCTCCGCCGCAATTATCAAAGGGGTTTTGCCGTCTTTGCCAACCAAATCTGGTTTTGCGCCAGACCCAAGAAGATATCTAACAAGGGGCAGCTCTCTTTTCCTGGCGGCGATGATTAATGCGGTTGCTTTATCGTCATAATCACGGGTGTTGATATTCACCCCTTTTTCAATCGCTATCTTGATATCCTGATAATTAACTTCTTTTACCGCTTTAAGAAATTTATAGGATGCCGAATAGCTTTGGCCTTGCGCCGAAGTCAGCCCAAATGCGATCATAATTATGACAACGCCGACGATTTTATTGAATTGCATTCAAAACTCCAGTTTTTAGGTCGCTTTCATTCCTGATGACTATTATATATAGAGGACATGGGCCCACATAATAAAGCAATAATATATTAATAACAGGAATAGACAATGACAACTCCTCGAATCCTTCTGATCATACTTTTGATACTTGCGGGAATTTTTGCCATTTCGATCACTTATTTTTATCCGTCCCCGGTACAAACCGCACAACAAAATGCCAAAGCCCTTATTGGCGGGCCTTTTACGTTAGTTGATCATCATGGCAAAACCGTGACAAATGAGGATTTTAGCGGGAAATATATGTTGGTTTATTTTGGCTATACTTATTGCCCGGATGTGTGCCCAACAGAATTACAAATCATGTCTGATGCCCTTGATCAGCTTTCAGAAAGAACCCTGAAGGCCATAACACCTATTTTCATAACCGTCGATCCAATCCGGGATACCGTCGATATTATGGCGCAATATGTCCCGGCCTTTCATGAAAATATGGTGGGCCTG
This sequence comes from Emcibacter sp., assembly GCA_021647465.1. Lineage (GTDB taxonomy): Bacteria > Pseudomonadota > Alphaproteobacteria > Sphingomonadales > Emcibacteraceae > Paremcibacter. The sequence goes on from JAKIUQ010000003.1 coordinate 69,404, forward strand.
ACGGGCAGCATAGAACAGATAAAGGCTGCAAAAAAAGCCTATCGCGCTTACGGGGCCAAGGAACAGCAAGAAGAGGGCGCGGACCCTGAAGCCTATTTGGTCAACCATACCTCCTATATTTATCTCATGGACAGGCAGGGTGAATATCTTACCCATTTCAGAAGCATGACCGATCCCGAGGTGATGGCAAAACGACTGGAAGAGGTCATTAAGTAATATGGGAGAGGGGGAATCATGGAAAAAACAAAATTCTGGCGTGACGTAAAACTGTCCCATATGACGCCCGGGCAATGGGAATCCCTTTGTGATGGCTGCGGGCTGTGCTGTCTTCACAAGCTGGAAGATAGTGACAGCGGGGAAATAGCCTATACCGATGTGGCCTGCCGGCTTTTAGACATCGACAGTTGCCAATGTGCCAATTACCCGCATCGGAAAAAACTGGTGCCGGATTGTGTTGTTCTGACGCCGGATCAAATATCTGAATTTCATTGGCTGCCTGATAGCTGCGCGTACCGAATGGTAAGCGAAGGCAAAGACCTGCCCCCATGGCACCCCTTGGTTTCCGGCTCTGCAAACAGCGTTCATGACGCCGGTATTTCTGTGCAGAGCCGCGTCATTTCAGAGCGGGATGCCGGTGACATGGCGGACCATATTATCAACATACAGACCTTTTCCAGCGTAACGGAGGGCCCGGAATGACGGAATATTATGTTGGTGATATTCCCCTTATCTTGCGGCGCCACCCCCGGGCCAAACATCTGAAATTGCGCTTTGACATTAAAAGTTACTGCGCAATTCTCACGCTACCCCCCGGCGTATCCGATCGTAAAGCGCGCCAATTTGCCAATAAACATCATGACTGGATAGCGGAACAATATGATAAATCTCCGATAACCATCCCCTTGCGCGCGGGGGAAGTCATCCCTTATCAAGGTCATCCCGTAAAAATTATCTCCGCCCCGGGTAAGGTGGCTGGCGTTACATTACACGAAGAAACGCTCATCATTGGCGGGCCAGAATCAGGATTTGAAACGCGGCTGCAAAATTGGCTGAAAAAACAAGCCCGCCTGACACTGAGCGCGGCGGTAGAAAAATATGCTCAAGCCTTGGGCCACTGCCCTCATAAAATCATGATTCGCGATACCACAAGCCGCTGGGGCAGCTGTTCGAGCCGAAAAACCCTGTCTTTTTCCTGGCGCCTTATCATGGCCCCAAGCCCTGTTTTAAATTATGTTGTGGCCCATGAAATGGCGCATCTTGTGGAAATGAACCATAGCCCGGATTTCTGGGATCTGGTGGAAAAACTTTATCCCGATTGGCGCAAGGCAAGGCGTTGGTTAAAGTCCGAGGGCAACGGGCTGATGTTGATTGGATGAGACAGATTTAAGGCCAGCCTTCTCATTTTTTTCCATATTTCTTTTTTGGACCGCAACAAATAAAACCTGAAGATCCATTGTTAAAACGGCCTTGTCACTGCCCTGTTCTTCCATAGTGATATAAAAATTTGCCGTCGGACCTTTTGAATCACGATATTCAACTTTCGATAATTTCAGCTGAATACGTATTTTGCTGCCGGTGTTAAGGGATCTCAAGAATTGGACATTCTCAGCCCCCTGGTTTTTGCCATATTCCAGACCGGTAATCGTCACAAGCTGATCAAAGAGCTGTGGGATAAGGGACAGAAGCAGGTAATTATGAATGATTGTCAGGCCCGCAGGCATTTCTGTTCTGGCCCGTTCTTCATCCACATGTATCCATTGAAAATTTCCCGTGGCTTCGGCAAATCTATTAACTCTGCTTTGGGTAATTTCGACCCATTTTGAGGTGCCGATATTACTGCCGATATATTGCTGGATATCCTTGATGTCTATTCTGGTCATTGTCGCTCGCTATTTTAAAATTTATCGCGCCGCCTAGTTTATCAACTGTCCCTTACAGAAGTGTCAAAGTTGGTTAAGTTTTTATATATCCTGTTTTTTAGGGCCATTCATTACGGACGTTCTGGTTTATCACGCGGGCGAACATTTGGGGTATTCAGGGTGGCATCATCCCGCCCCAAATATACCCGATACATAAAATTACGCCATATTCGGGCCGGCGTTCCCCCGCCGGTAACATTCTTCATAGGGCTCGCATCATCATTACCCACCCAGACGCCGCTCGTCATATTCAGACCATACCCCATAAATAAGGCATCTTTATAATTCTGTGTCGTGCCGGTTTTTCCGGCGGCGACAAAGGGCATTTGAGCCTGTCTGGCAGTGCCGCGCACAACCACATCCCGCAACAGGCTATCCATGGTCAACACCACATCGTCCGACAGAATTTTTTTCCGGAGCCCCGGCATATGGCGGTATAAAATCTGCCCCGCGCTATTTTGTATCTCTATAATACCATAGGGTTCCACGGCATAACCACCGGCCGCGATCACGGTATAAGCCGCCGTTAATTCGAGCAGGGAAACCTCCGACGTGCCAAGGGACAGGGACGGTTCGGCCACAATCGGGGTCGTCAGTCCAAGCCGCCGCGCCATTTCGATGACATTCTTTCGATTGATCCGTTCGGCAAGCTTTACGGCCACCGTATTTAACGATCGCACAAAGGCTTCTCTTAAGGTGACCTGACCCAAATATTCACCGGAGTAGTTTTTAGGTTGCCAGCCCTTTAAAATCACCGGGCTATCGCGCATGACATCATCCGGTGAGAGGCCCCGTTCAAAAGCCGCAAGATAAATGAATAATTTAAAAGCAGATCCCGGCTGACGCCGCGCCTGAGCCGCGCGGTTATATTGACTGACGGTATAATCTGTACCGCCAACCATCGCCCTTACGCCGCCGTCCATATCCAGGGATACCAGCGCCGCCTGAGACGCTTTATACGCAACAGCTTCCTGATCCATTATGCGCTGCAGGGCTTTGTTGGCCTTATCCTGAATGTCCGGCATCAACGTCGTATATATAATAACCGGCTCATTCACTCTGCCGATTAAAGATACCGCCCGTTCCACAATCCAGTCGCTAAAATAACGCTCATCGCCGCCAGTTTGCTTATCAACGATTTGAACATTCTCGGCTTTTGTTTTTTCGGCCACGGATTTCTGAATAAAGCCGGCCTCCACCATATTATCCAGCACATCACCCGTGCGCCGGTATGATCTCTCCAAATCCCTGAGCGGTGAATAAAGCGCCGGCCCCTTCAGAACGCCGGCCAGCATAGCGGCCTCTATCAGGGAAAGCTCGCGGGCGCTATGGCCATAAAACAGGCGTGCCGCCGCATCAATACCATAAGCACCCGAGCCAAAATAAACCCGGTTAAAATAATAGGTTAAAATTTCTTCCTTGCTGAAATTCATTTCAAGCCATGTGGAAAACAAAAGTTCCTGTATTTTGCGCTTAAGGGTTTTGTCGGCGCTCAGAAAAAGATTTTTGGCCAATTGCTGGCTTATGGTGCTGCCGCCTTCGACCATACTTCGCCGCGTGATATTCTTGATCATGGCGCGCATGAAGCCGCGAATATCAAAGCCACCATGATCAAAAAATCGCCGGTCTTCTGTCGCGATAACGGCCTGAACCAGCACTACAGGAATATCATCAAATGTCAACCAGTCCCCATAAACATTGCCATAACTGGCCAGCAAGCCGCCCTCCCGGTCCATAACCATTACAGTTGACCGCTCATTAGGCTGGGTTATTTCTGAAATATCCGGCAGGTCATGAGCATAATATATGACGACGGGAACCAGCAAGATCAAGAACCAGATAATACCCACAAAAAATCGATAAACCCATTTTCGAATTCCGGTACGCGGCGACTTCAAATTTTCATTACCCATAAATTTTTTACGGCGACTATTATTTTTCTTTTGGGCCGCATTTTTCTTTTGAGTCGAATGCTTCACTTGGGGTTTCTTGGGCGTCTTGGCAGCCATTTAACGTTCATTCCTTTTTGCTGAAATGACCATAAAATATAGGCAAACATAAGGCAACCCATACGGCCCCGCTTTTGAGCTTGACTTTAGTTTCATATGAAACTATTATCACTTCATAGCTTAAATAACGCTTATTTAGAATAAGGAGCCTTACAATGACATTAATGAGAATTCACCATGTGGCCTATCGCTGTATGGATGCCAAAACGACTGTTGAATTTTACCAGAAATATCTGGATATGGATTTTGTCCTCGCCATTTCCGAAGACAAGGTGCCCTCAACGGGAGAACCTGATCCCTATATGCATCTGTTTTTAGATGCCGGACAAGGCAATATTCTGGCATTTTTTGAAATTCCCAATTCGCCAAAGATGGGCCGGGATCCCAATACACCGGATTGGGTTCAGCATATTGCCTTTAAAGTCGAAAATGAAGAAACCGCACTTAAAGTTAAAGCCAAACTTGAAGCCGATGGTATCGAGGTTGTCGGCCCAACAAATCATCATATTTTCCAGTCCATATATTTCCGTGACCCCGATGGTCACCGCCTTGAACTGGCCTATGATACGGCAACAGAAGAAGACATGAAGAAGCTTCATGACATTGCGCCGCAAATGCTTATCGACTGGACAAAGAGCAAAAAAACCCTGAAACATGCCGCCTGGCTTCATGAAGAAGAATTCAGCAAAAGCTAGGCCCGTTGGAATATAAGCTAAATTTTCCCACGGGAAAGTCAGGCCCGTAAATATTTTGCTGAAATCAGCTTTATAATTTAGGTGGTTAACTGTAAAGTCAAGGAAACCATACGGGAGCCAAGGCGATATATTCCAACATTAAAAGTATGATCAGATTTATTCGGGCCTCTTCAAAAAGGCGGGGATTTTTCTATTCGCTGAGGATTGCCCTTGCAGAGCTGTCTTTTGATTTAACCTATCAAACAGATACCATCACAATACAGCCTGTTGCCAAAATGGCGGATGTGGCGGATGAGGATAAGGCCCACGCCGCCCATTATCAGCCCTCCTATGTCTGGATCACCTCCAGAATGTTCAAGATATTATCTCCGTTAACAAAGGAGCAGGGCACATTTGTTGATCTGGGATCGGGCAAAGGCCGCGCAATGATGATGGCCGCGCTTCAGGGATATTCCCCTATAATCGGTGTTGAATTCTCCAAATCCTTAAGCCGGATTTGCGAAAAGAATATTGAAAACTTCAAAAGAAAATCAAAAAAATCCAACCGGTTTGACACGGTCACCATGAATGTCATAAATTATGAGCTACCTCTCGATACTTCTGTTATTTTTCTGGGAAACCCCTTTAATGAGCATATCATGAAAGACGTTTTAACACAGATTGATCGCTCCCTGAAGGCAAGCCCCCGCGACATTTATATCGCTTATTTTAATCCCCTGCATAATGAAATTTTTCTGAAAAACAGCTATCAATTGCTTATTGAGGAAAAAGATCCCTCCGGCACCGCGATTTTTCAAATTCTAAAAAAGTCCGGCGCTCATAAATGAAAATATAAAACAGCAACCAAAGGATAAATAATGACGCGTCACATATCAATCATCGGCGGCGGTTTTCACGGAATTTGCTGCGCGTTTCTTTTGGCCAAAAAAGGCTATAAGATCAGCCTGATCGATACCGGAAAAACCCTTGGCGGTGTCATGGCGTCAATCGAACATGGGGATTATATCTATGATCTGGGCTGCCATCTTTTTGACAACAGCTATCAAAAATTATCCGATTTATTAAAAGAATTATTAAGTGATAAATTCGTTCCCCATAAAACCGTCTATGCCTCGATCGTCAATGGCATTAAATCAGAGAATACCGAAGCCCCGAATCTTACAAACCTTGGCCCTGCGCATTCCGCCACAATTTTATATGAATTGATCGAGAGGATTCTATCAAAGGCAGACGCTCCTATAACCTCGCTCGCGGATTTAGTAGAGGCAAATTTTGGGCCAAGTGCCGCCAAGGCGCTGAATGACATTTATCATAAAAAAACCCGCGGCAGCTTCGATGCCCTATCTTCAACAATTTTTGACACTATCCTGCCTTCTCGTTTGTATTTTCTGGAAGACGACATGGCCCGTTTCCTGAAAAAGCACCCGGATCTTGATGAAAAAATTGCGGTGGAATCCATGGAGAACCCTCTTGATTTTTATGGTGACAGGGTTGATTTATCAAAGAATGATTACCGGCAATTCTATCCTGCGACGCGCGGCATGCGGGGGTTTTGCGAACAGGCAGAAAAGAAACTCGAAGAATTTGGCGTTAAAATATATAAATCCACCTTCTGTCAGGAAATTAAGCATTCAGACAAGGGCTGCCATCTTAGCTTACGCGACAAAGGCACCCAAAAAACATGGCAGCTGGACAGCGATATGACCTTTTGGGCGGGGGATGTGGGCAAACTAGCCGAGATTATGAACTATTCTGATGATCTGACAGTTTATAATCACCCCGTCGCTTTCGCGGTATTTTACTTTAATCTGCCGGAAGATCAGATCGGAAAACACAGCTATATTCATAATTTTGATAAAGATGATTTAATCTCCCGCGCAAGTGCGCCGTCCAAATATGGCGCGGCGGTTGCCCCGGATGGCATGGGTTATATCTGCGCAGAATTAACCACCCATGTCGGCAGTGATGTTTGGGAAAATACCGAGCAGAAAACAGCAGCCGTCTGGCAGGAATTAATGGATATGGGATATGTCAGGCCAACCACAATAATGCCGGAACCCTTTATCCTGAAAACCCCGGCAGGCTATATGTTAAAGAAAAAAGGCTATAAAAAAGCCCTCGATAACTTCAAACTTTTTGCCAAAGAATACCCAAATATCACTTTTCCTGAAATTGGCGCTTTTTCAAGGGCAAATATTTTCTCTGATGTGAAAAATATTATTAATGCCCTTGAGGATTAGAGCGCTCTAAACGTCCAGATTAGACACATTAAGCGCATTGCTCTGAATAAATTCGCGCCTTGGCTCCACCACATCCCCCATCAGTTTGGAGAATATTTCATCGGCGGTATCCGCGTGATTGATCTTCACCTGCAACAAGGTTCGCGCCTCCGGATCAAGGGTCGTTTCCCAAAGCTGTTCAGGATTCATTTCACCAAGGCCCTTATAACGCTGAATTGACTGCCCTTTACGGCCATAGGTCATCACCAGTTTCATCAAATCACTGGGCAACGTAATGTCATGAATATCTTCTTTGCGGCTGATGGTCGATGTCTTGTCGAATATCTCTTTAAGCTCAGGCGTAACATCATGCAAGGCCCGCGCCTCAACAGAATTGATAAAGGCGCTATCGATGAGATAAGTATCTTTAATGCCGCGTATTTCCTGAGTAAAGATGACGCCGTCACCGTCTCCGTCAAGGGTGCCGACCCAGCTGTCTTCGCCTTCGCCCGCCTTTATATTCATCCGTCTGGCCACGTCCGCAATGGCAAGCTCTGCTTGGGCATTATCTTGTAATGTTGCGGGGTTTAACGCACCGGCGAGCGCCAGCTCCTCAACCAGTTCCAGATTATACCGGCTGGGGACATGGGTCAAAATCCGGCTGATTTTCCGTACGGTTTCCACCAGTGCCATCAGGTCATTACCGGCAATTTGTGTGCCGTCATGAAGCCTCAATACCATTTCACCCAAAGACTGCTGGATCAAATGATCTTCCAGTGAAGGGTCATCCTTCAGGTAAACTTCGGATTTACCGCGCGCCACTTTATACAACGGCGGCTGGGCAATATACAGATGGCCCCGCGTAATCAATTCGGGCATCTGACGGTAAAAGAACGTCAAGAGCAGGGTTCTGATATGGGCTCCGTCCACATCCGCATCGGTCATTATGATAATTTTATGATAGCGTAACTTTTCGATATCAAAATCTTCGCGGCCAATGCTGGTGCCCATGGCGGTGATTAAGGTGCCAATTTCCTGTGACCCCAGCATACGGTCAAACCGCGCCCGTTCCACATTAAGAATTTTACCTTTCAGCGGCAAGATCGCCTGATTCTTCCGCGAACGGCCCTGCTTGGCAGAGCCCCCCGCAGAATCCCCTTCCACCAGAAATAATTCTGATTTCGCCGGATCGCGTTCCTGACAATCAGCCAGTTTCCCGGGCAGAGATGATATATCCAATGCCCCCTTGCGGCGGGTAAGATCGCGGGCTTTACGGGCTGCTTCGCGGGCCGCCGCCGCTTCAACAATTTTACCAATGATAATTTTGGCTTCCTGCGGATGTTCCTCAAACCATATGCTGAGCTTTTCATTCAGCAGGCTTTCGACCACGGGGCGCACTTCTGATGAAACCAGCTTGTCTTTGGTTTGGGACGAGAATTTCGGATCCGGCACCTTTACAGACAAAACGCAGGTCAAGCCCTCGCGGCTGTCATCACCGCTGATGGAAACTTTTTCCCGTTTGGCAATGCCGGTTTCATTGGCGTAGTTATTAATGGTACGGGTTAAAGAAGCCCGGAAACCCGCCAGATGGGCGCCGCCATCTCTTTGCGGTATATTATTGGTGAAACACATGACATTTTCATGATAACTGTCATTCCATTGCAAGGCACATTCAAAAATAATGTCGTCCTTTTCTCCGCTGACCGTGATCGGCTCCGGTATGAGCGGGCTTTTACTGCGGTCGAGATATTTCACGTAAGAGGTAATGCCGCCTTCATAGTAAAGTTCCACCTCTTCTTTTTCCGCATGGCGGTTATCCTGAAGTTTAATGCGCACGCCGGAATTCAAAAAGGCCAATTCCCGAAAGCGATGAACCAGTTTTTCAAAATCAAATTCAATATTGCCAAAGGTGGAAACCGACGGCATGAAAGTCACCTTGGTGCCTGTTTGACCCTTGGCATCACCAACCACGACAAGATCTTCTACCGCATCACCATTTTCAAACCGCATGAAATGCTCTTTATCATTGCGCCAGATGACCAGTTCAAGATAATCGGACAGGGCATTAACCACCGACACGCCAACGCCGTGCAATCCGCCGGAAATTTTATAGCTGTTATTATCAAATTTACCGCCCGCATGGAGCTGGGTCATGATCACCTGCGCGGCTGATACGCCCTCTTCTTCGTGGATATCCACCGGAATTCCCCGGCCATTATCAGTCACAGAAAGCGAGCCATCCGGGTTAAGCGTAACCAGGACAAGGTCACAATAGCCCGCCAGAGATTCATCAATGGCATTGTCGGATACCTCAAACACCATATGATGAAGGCCCGATCCATCCTCGGTATCGCCAATATACATGCCCGGGCGTTTGCGCACCGCATCAAGGCCCTTGAGAACCTTAATAGAATCCGCGCCATATTCTTCTGCGCCTTCGGTAGCATCCTTCATTTTAATTTCGTCAGACATAAACCCTTGTCCTTTAATATATGGTGCCAAATAAAATTATTTCTATTCTGGCAAAAAAGTCATTCTTCCGTCACTTGGCTATTTTCCACCTGATAATAGCACGCGCGGCCTTCTAGTTCATCAAACAATATCCGGTCTGTCCCCGTAAGCCAGACCTGAGAGCCCAGTGCGGCAAGTTCATCAAAAAGCGACGCCCGCCGAGCCTTGTCAAGATGCGCCGCAACCTCATCCAAAAGTAATATTGGTGCCGCCCCAAAGGATGTGGCCGTAATGCGGGCGCTGGCAAGCGTGATCCCGATCAGCAAGGCCTTTTGTTCCCCTGTTGAACAAAGAGCGGCCGGCATATTTTTATCCTTATGATGGACAATAAGATCTGTTTTATGGGGCCCGGCACCCGCCCGACCACTTCGGGCATCAGAGCCGCGCCCGTCCCGAAGAGCCTTGCGAAAATCATCTTCCACCGCAAGGGCCGGGCCCGAAAGCAGATCATTTTCAAGCAGGCCGTCCACCGTCAACAGGGCGCGGGGAAAAGATGAGGCGGTTTCTTCTATGGCACCGGCCAGCCTGTCCATGGCATCCAGTCTTGCGGCCGCCACCGCAACGCCATGTTCCGCCATGCGCCCTTCCAAGGCGTCAAGCCAAGCGCCATTATCTGAATTTGGGCCCGAAGCTGACCCATCCTGCAAAAGCCGGTTTCTTTCGCGCATAACCCGCTCATAGGCATTAACCTGACGCATATGGGAAGAATGAAAATTGGCGACAATCCTGTCCAGAAAACGTCTGCGCCCGGACGGTGCCTCTATGAACAGACGATCCATCTGCGGCGTCAGCCAGGCCACCTGTAAAATTTCGCCAAACGCGGCGGGGCTTGCGCCATTCTCACCGTCAATACGAACTATGCGCTTATCCCTTTGGTTCATATCCTTGGGGTTCATATCCTTGGGGAAATCCGCGCCTTGTAAAGCCATAGGGTCCTGACCAGACACCATTCCGGTGCCAAGATTCATGGTGCCCTCCGGCGTTTCCAGACGGGCGGCCACGGCCCACAGCGAAGGGGCCCCCAAGAGGGTATTTTTTTCTGAATTTTCAGGATTGTTCATGTCCAGCCGACTGACTTCCGAGAGCCGGCACCCGCGAAGGCCGCGGCCCGGAGACAGAAAGGATAAGGCTTCGAGGATATTGGTCTTACCGGCCCCGTTTGGGCCTGTCAGCACAACAGGCCGCGATTCCGGCACGAGCGTAACCCGTCCATAAGACCGAAAGTCTGTCAACTGCAGGCGTCCCACATAAAGATCCGGCACGCCAAACTTCCTGCGTTCCACATCCCCGGCAGCCGCCCCCATGGAAGGGGGTACGTGGGCTTCTTGCCGATTATGCGGCCTTATTTTATCAAGTTGCACCAGATTACTCACCGGGCCCTAATATCCTGCGCATATTTCGCCATCACACTCTCATCACACTCTCATGGGCATGAGAACATAAAGCGCACCATCGTCGGTTAAATCCTTCAAAATAGTCGGTGCCGTAGAATCCGCCAGCACCAACTGCGCAACATCACCTTCTATCTGGCTTAGAATATCCAGCAAATAACGGGAATTAAAACCGATTTCCATATCATCCGCACTATAGGACGCGGCGACCTCTTCCTTGGCCGTTCCCTGATCAGGGCTGTTGACAGAAAGTTTCAGATTTCCGTCACTTAAGGACAATTTAATAGAGCGGGTTTTTTCCGTGGAAATCGTTGATACCCGATCCACGGCTTCCGCAAATTGTTTGCTGTCAATTTCCATGACCTTGTCATTGCCTTCGGGGATAACGCGGCTGTAATCGGGGAAGGTGCCGTCAATCAATTTGGACGTCAGCACAATATCCGCAAAGGTGAAACGAATTTTTGTTTCAGACAGGGATACTTTAACGTCGCCCTCAAATTCATCCATCAATTTCCGCAATTCGCCCACCGCCTTACGGGGCACAATAACGCCCGGCATACCGCCGGATCCTTCAGGTTGTTCCATATCAAACCGCGCCAGACGATGGCCGTCCGTGGCCACCCCGCGAAGAACAGCGCCGCCATCGTCATCTTCGGCCGTATGAAGATAAATACCATTGAGATAATAACGCGTTTCCTCCGTCGATACGGCAAAACGCGTCTTGTCAATCAGGCGTTTTAAATTTGCGGCAGACACATCAAAGACATGCGGCAAATCACCCTCGGACATAACCGGAAAGTCTTCTCGCGGCAGGCAGGACAGCGTAAAGCGCGAACGGCCCGCGCGAATACTCAATCGTTGACTGTCCTCGTCATAGGCCAGCTCAACTTCCGCACCGTCCGGCAATTTACGAACAATATCATAAAGTGTATGCGCCGGTGCGGTAATCCCCCCCGGCAGGGTCGTTTCTGCCGTGACCGCTTCTGAAATGGCCAGATCAAGATCCGTCGCGGCCATATTCAGCTGCCCCGCGCCGCATTCCAGCAAAACATTGGATAAAATCGGGATCGTATTGCGTTTTTCCACAACGCTTTGAATGTGGCCCAGTGACTTTAACAACGCACTTCGTTCAATAGTAAGCTTCATATTTTATTCGCGCTTCTCATCTTCATGTTCAACTATTTTTAATCATCACCTTCCGGCACAAAAGGCCTTTTCTCCCTGATGAATTTCTTCTTCAGAGACTAACATATTGACCGGAACGATCAAAGGTTTTTTTGGGGTTTAAACTGTCAATTTCTCCCGAGTCGCGCCGATACCGCGCGCTGCCGTCAATAGGGGAGACTCTGGCTTAATAATTGTTATGAATCAGGTGCCTAAAATTCGTTCAAGATGCTGAATATCTTCCTCCAGAACGCTATCGGCAAGGCGCAATTCATCAATACGCTTTACCGCATGCATAACGGTCGTATGATCACGGCCGCCGAATTGCCGGCCAATGTCCGGCAATGATTTTGCCGTCAATTGTTTGGCCAGATACATGGCGACCTGACGCGGGCGGGCCACCAGACGGGCGCGCCGCGCAGACAGAAGGTCCGACAAGCGAATATTAAAATAATCCGCCACACGGCGCTGTATTTCATCAATATTAACCCGCCGCACATTTGCCCTGAGCAAATCCTGCAATACTTCCTGCGTCATTTCAAGCGTTATGGGGCGGCCAATGAGGGTGGCATGGGCGATCATCCTGTTCAGGGCGCCTTCCAATTCCCGCACGTTGGAAGTGACCTTATGGGCCAGAAATTCAAGCACGGATGAGCTGATGTCCACTTCCGGGATTTTATTGGCCTTTTGCTGCAAAATGCCAAGGCGAAGTTCATATTCGGTCGGATGAATATCCGCCACAAGGCCCCAGCCAAGACGCGAGCGTATGCGTTCCTCAATCCCCTCCATATCGGTCGGAGAGCGATCCGCAGAAATTATTACCTGCCGCCGATGGTCAATCAGCGCATTAAACGTATGAAAAAACTCTTCCTGAGTGGATTGTTTGTTGGCAATGAATTGCAGGTCATCAATCATCAAAAGATCCACAGAACGGAATTTCTGTTTGAATGACATGGTATCTTTATAGCGAATGGAGCTAACGAATTGATACATGAATTGTTCAGCGGACAGATAGACCACCCGCCGGGACGGAAAGGCCGACCGGTTGGCCCAGGCGATGGCATGCATCAGATGCGTCTTGCCAAGACCAACGCCCCCATGCAGAAATAACGGGTTAAAATGCACATCCTCATTTTCCGCAACGCGCCGCGCCGCCGCATAGGCCAGCTCGTTGGATTTGCCGACCACAAAACTGTCAAAGATAAACCGTGGGTCCAGCGGCGCGCCGAACTCGCTCTCTCTGACTTCATTTGCGCCTGTTGTCTGGCTTTTCTGTTTATGAGCCGTTTCATTATCCGCCGCATCATAAGATGAGCTTTGCGGTTCCGCGCCAGGGGCTTCGGGACGGCTGTCAGTCGTGAAACCTGACAAAACAATGAAGCTGATGTCCGATACATCAGAATTTTCATCTCTCCAGACATGTCTGATGCGATCGGCATAATTTGATTCCAGCCAGTTACGCATGAAACGCGTTGGCGCCGCCATCACTGCGCAACCATCCTCAATATTAACCAGAGCCAGCGGTTTAAACCAGCTGTTAAAAACGCTGTCATCAAACTCCGCCCGTAATCTGCCCAGAACCCTTGCCCAGTCCGCTTCCATTCCCATTCCCATAATTTCTTTTTGTGCTGCCACAACCAAACTCATTTTTTGCTATACCCCTGCCCGTTAATTTTATATTTTTATTTTACCCCGATTAGCCCTGCACCCATGCAAGCCCCGCCGCCTTCCAGCCGCTTTTTATGCCCCGGTGGCCCTCATGATTCCGAACCCCTTCAAAGCCATGCAGAATATTAAAACATTTTTCAAAACCTGAGGCGACCATCGCAGCTGCCGCCGATTGGGAGCGAACCCCTGACCGGCATAGAAAATAAAGTGGCCAGTCTTTCTGTATGGCTTGGCCACCCACGGTTTGCGCCATAATCATTTGGCAAAAATTCGGATTAATTTCCATATGAGGAAATTCCTGCCAACTGATTAATAACGGCGACTTCCCAAGCCTTGACAAATCACATGTACCAACGAAAGCCCATTCAGCCTGCGTACGAACATCCACTAATAGGGCTTTATCTTCCCGAGAAAGGGCTGCCCAAGCCTCTTCAACCGATATATCACCCGTATAATTCATGACTTATTTTTCAACATTTATTTCTTATCTTTTTTATTTTTAGGCCGCGCATCTAATATCTGATTCAAAATCCTGAGCGCAAGACGCCCCGCCCCGGCTATTTATATTGCTGCAGGCACAAAAATTCCCCGATAAACCCCTTACTCCGCTTCACATCATTATGTGATTCAGGCGTCTCACATTGTTCGTTATGAATATTGTGGTTTGCTATGTCGACAAATCCCTCTTGGACTAACCATAAGTTACATGTCCCACAATTTTCTGGCAAGAGTTTCATCCTAAAATAATCACTATTGATGGACAGAATATGGCTTGACTGGGGGACAATACACTATATCTAGTGTGATGCATAATAGTCACACCTGTCCCATTTTGACATGACCCAAAATTCATCCGGCCTGAGGGCAATTTCACGCAAAAAAATAGCTGAACCGGCAATGGTTCAGCTTATCTTTTCAAATTCTATGCGGGACTCGCCGGATATGTTCAGGCGACTCGGAATAAAAAGCTTATATTACGCCGAAAGAGCTTTCACCCGTTTCGCCAGACGGGAAACTTTACGGGAAGCTGTTTTCTTGTGCATAACGCCCTTTGTCACGCCGCGCATCAATTCAGGCTGCGCCGCCTTCAACGCTGCGCCGGCTTCTTCAGCGTTTCCGCTTTCCAGAGCCATTTCAACATTTTTAACAAAAGTCCGAATCCGGCTTTTGCGTGATTTATTAACTTCTGCGCGCCGGGCATTGGCGCGAATTCTTTTTTTAGACTGCAGTAAATTAGCCATCAGGAGTGCCTGTCTTTCTTTGCAATAGCCCGAATTCTCTACTGTTTCATCGTCTCAGGAGAATCAGGGGCTGTAATTTTTTTGATCCAATTTCAAGTGGTGGCTTATAACCATGACCAACCCATTGGTCAACAAGCTTTTCAAGATATTTTCCCAAAAAGAGCCCGGCAAACCAAAAAGTCGGGGCTTGCCGCAAGAAATACCTGATTTTACCGCTTGCGGCCCACTATTTATGTTTGAATTTAGCCGTTCTTTTCTCGGCAAAGGCTGCCATACCTTCTTTTTGATCTTCCGTAGCAAACAAAGAATGAAAAACCCGGCGTTCAAACATAACGCCCTCTTTCAAAGTGGTTTCATAGGCTTTATTTACGCTTTCCTTGGCGATCATAACAGACGGCAGGGAAAGGTCAGCAATCTTGCGGGCGGTCTTCAGGGCCTCTTCGACCAGATCATCCACGGGGATTATTCGGCTGACCAGCCCTGAACGTTCTGCCTCCTCAGCATCCATCATCCGGCCTGTAAGCACCATTTCCATGGCCTTTGACTTGCCCACAAAACGGGTCAGGCGCTGGGTGCCGCCGGCCCCCGGGATCACGCCCAGTTTAATTTCCGGCTGACCAAATTTGGCATTATCGGCTGCCAGAATAAAATCACACATCATGGCAAGCTCGCAGCCCCCGCCAAGCGCATAACCTGCAACCGCCGCAATGATCGGCTTGCGGCACCGGGAGGCCTCTTCCCAGTTGGCCGTAATAAAATCCTTCATATAGGCCTCCACAAAATCCATGGATTGCATTTCCTTGATGTCCGCGCCGGCTGCAAATGCCTTGGCACTGCCCGTAATAACAATGGCGCGAATATCATCATCGGCCTCAAAAGCCAAAAGCGCGCGAGTAAGCTCATCCATAAGCTGACCATTCAGGGCATTCAAGGCCTCAGGCCGGTTTAATGTGATCAAGCCAACAGGTTTGTTGCAATCAACCAAAATCATCTGATAGGACATGTCATTACTCTCCTTAACTATCGGGGGAAATATCCCCTGCGAGATTTAAAATTTATCCGGATATATATGGTCTGCCCAAAATATACAAGGCAGTGTTTCGCCATTAATCAAAATTGGCATCATTCCGGGCTAACAGAAAAATATATCACCGTTTGTGTTTTTTCTTCAACAACCTTCATCTTCAGAATTTCACCGCCCCGCCGCAACATAAGGCAACGCTTTTTACAATCCGCGCCATCGGTTACGCTATCAATTTCTTTCTTTGACATTTGTCCCCATGCCAGAGACGGCAGAACCAGTTGATAAAATTCGACCGCTTTTTGCGCGCCCGCGGGCCCCACAACGCGGATCTGAATAATGCGGCCTTCGGGGGTATCAAAGACCACGCGGCTGTTATCATCTTCAACATAATCTGGCATCAAGGGAATATCCAGCGCGGATAAGAGCGGCTCTTCTGCGGATGCCACGAAAATCCTGCCCCAGGGTATAAGCAAGAATATAAGCAACATAGCCAATGCGGCGCGGCGCACCACATATGAAAAAGAATCATAAATCATGACCGCAGAATAGCTAATCTTGACAAGCAGGACAATGAAATGTCGATCTATTGCTTTGAATGATCCGTTCAATCTTGTGAGGGCATCCCGAATTGACGCAAGCTTCGCCGGCCCGGCCATAGACTTTAAAGCTATGTTGAAAATATCCCAGTTCCCCGTCCACACGCGCATAATCCTTTAAACTGGAGCCGCCGGCCTTGATGGCATCCTCCAAAATAAGGCGGATAATCGGCACCATTTTATCTGTCTCTGACCGATTTATATGGCAGGCTTTTCTTTCAGGGGAAATGCCGGCCTGAAACAAGGCTTCGCAAACATAAATATTGCCCAAACCGGCAACGACTCGCTGATCCAGCAGAATAGTCTTGATCGGGGACCGGCGATTTATGATTTTTTCATATAAATATTGCCCGTTAAATTCATTGCCCAGAGGCTCCGGCCCCATTTTACAAAAGAGCGGATGCTGATCCAGTTCATCCCGGCCGCATAATGTCATCAAACCAAATCGGCGGGGATCATTAAAAATAACCAGATCATGACGATCCGTTTCGAAAATAATATGATCATGTTTTTCAAATTTATCCGGCTGGTCTCTATCCGCTGCGGCTTTTAAGGTCATTTTGCCCGACATGCCCAGATGGCAAATGAGAATTTCCCCCTGATCAAGGTAAAACAGCAGATATTTCGCCCGTCGGGTAATCTGTTCCACCCTGCGCCCGCGCAACCTTGCCGCAAAATTTTCCGGCAGGGGGATGCGCAGCTTGTCGCGCCGCTGGATCACCTGAAAAAACCGCCGACCCTCCAGCAGGGGAATGATGCCGCGCTTCACCGTTTCAACTTCTGGTAATTCAGGCATTATCGGGTTCTTTCTGCTTTCATTTAAGTTAAACGGTTTTTTTGATCTAAAAAAACTGGCACAGGATGAACCAGTGGTTTATGTTTCGCAACATGATAAAGGAAAATGACCCCAATAACACAGAACAAACCACTCATTTTGGCTTCAAAACTGTGGATAAAGACAGCAAACAAGGCTTGGTGCGCAATGTATTTGACAGCGTGGCCAAAAAATATGACGTGATGAATGACGTGATGAGCGGCGGATTGCACCGGTTATGGAAAGACGACATGATTCGCGTTCTTCGACCAGAATCCGGCATGCGCCTGCTGGATGTGGCGGGCGGCACCGGAGATATTGCCTTTCGGTTTCTGGAGGCCGCAAACAAACGCCATAATGCGGGTTCTACTGATGATCCTGCCAATGACTTTGAGGCAGCCAAAGCCACCGTTTGTGATATTAACGCGCAAATGCTTGACGTGGGGCGCGACCGGGCCATTGACCGGGGGATTTTAAAGAATATTGACTGGGTCTGCGGCAATGCCGAATCGCTCGCCTTTCCCAGCAGCAGCTTTGAGGCCTATACCATCGCTTTTGGCATTCGCAATGTCACCAATGTTGATAAGGCCCTGGCCGAGGCCTACCGTATATTAAAACCGGGGGGGCGATTTTTATGCCTTGAATTCAGCAAACTGGATATGCCGTTTCTGGATAAAATATATGATGCCTATAGCTTTCATCTGCTGCCAAGGTTCGGGGAAATGATCACGGGTGATCGGGAATCATATCAATATCTGGTGGAATCTATTCGCCAGTTTCCGCCTCAGGAAAAATTTAAAACCATGATTGAGGATGCCGGATTCAAGCAGGTAACCTACCGCAATATGACCGGCGGCATTGTCGCCCTGCATTCCGGCTGGAAGATATGATATGCTGAAAAGCCTGCGCCATATGGGTCATTTGATCCGGATTGCCTTTGTCCTGAGCCGCCATGATGCCCTGATGGACTTATTGTCATTATTTGGCAAACAGCCCAAGGCCTTGAGCCGCCTTCGCAAGCTCCGCAAGTTTAAAATGCCCTCATCAGAAGAGGAGCCAAGCCATAAGCTTGTGGAAGCTTTCCAGTCCCTTGGCCCCAGCTTTATCAAAATCGGACAGGCCATGGCCACCCGTCCTGATATCGTCGGGCCGAAATTGGCGCTTGACCTCATGCGCTTGCAGGACAAGGTCCCGGCCTTTCCCGGCGAAGAAGCCGTGCGAATTATCGAACAGGAATTAGGCGCGCCTCTGAGTGAGTTATTTAAAGAATTTGACCAAGAGCCGGTGGCCGCCGCCTCCATCGCTCAGGTTCATTTTGCCACCACAACAGATGGCCGGCCCGTCGCCGTAAAAGTTTTGCGCCCGGGCATTGAAAAGGCCTTTGCGCGCGATCTGGAAAGTTTTCTGTGGCTCGCCCGAATTATGGAGCGTTTTTCGGCCAAGGCACGGCGGCTGAAACCCACATTGGTGGTCGAAACCATTTCTGAAACCATCGCCCTTGAGCTGGATTTGCGCTATGAGGCCGCCGCCGCATCAGAGTTAAAAAGCAATAGCGCGGGCAATGCGGACTATACCGTTCCCGATGTGGACTGGGATCTGACAAGCCGGCGCATATTATGTACCAGCCTTGTGGACGGCATTCCTTTTTCCCGCAAAGATGACATTGCCAAGGCCGGATATAGCGCGAAGGCTCTGGCCGAAGGACTGATCCATAGTTTCTTGACCCAGGCCTTAAATTTCGGATTTTTCCACGCGGACCTGCATCAAGGCAACTTATTTGCCTGCGAGGACAATAAAATCACCGCCATTGATTTTGGCATCATGGGCCGCATTGACAAAAAAACCCGCCGCTGTCTGGCAGAAATTCTTTATGGCTTCATCACCGAAGATTACGACCTGATTGCCCGCGCCCATTTTGACATTGGCTATGTGCCAAATGATCAATCTCTGGAAAAATTTACTCAGGCCATTCGCGCCATTGGCGCGCCTATCGCCGGAAAGCCGGTGGCAGAAATTTCCGTGGGCAAGTTACTGGCGCAACTTTTTGAAACCACCGAAACCTTCAATATGCAGACCCAGCCGCAGCTTATTCTATTGCAAAAAACCATGGTCACCGTCGAAGGCGTGGCGCTTGACCTCTATCCACAAATCAATATGTGGGAAGCCTCGCGCCCGATCATCGAAAAATGGATGCTTGATAATCTTGGCCCTCAGGCCAAAATCCGTGATTTTGCTGAAAAGACGCTTGATAGCTTAAATCGAATCCCTAAGATTCTGGATAATCTGGAGATCATCGCCCAAACACCGCAACACCCCAAAAACAATCAACAACGCAGCGCCCTGAAACTATTCTTATATGGCCTTATCGGCGGGATTACCGGCAGCCTTGTTTTTTACAGCCTGTATATCTATTCTAATTAACATTATTTTTTCGTAGTTCTATTGATTTTACGGTTTTTTCTTCTTACATTGGATATATGACCCAAAAAAATACAACACTTAAAAATAAAAGTCCCTTGGACGGAAAACGATTGTTGCTCATCATTGGCGGCGGCATTGCGGCTTATAAATGCCTTGATCTCATTCGCCGGTTGCGGGAAAAGGGCATGACCGTGCGCGTGATCCTGACCCGCAGCGGCGCAGAATTTGTCACCCCCCTGTCCATCAGCAGCTTAAGCGGGGAAAAGGTCTATACGGATTTATTCTCCCTGACCGATGAAGCCGAAATGGGTCATATCCGCCTGTCCCGGGAAGCTGATCTTGTTTTGGTCGCCCCGGCCACGGCCAATATGATGGCCAAAATGGCGGCAGGCCTTGCCGATAATCTGGCAACCACCGCCTTGCTGGCCACCGACAAGCCCGTGATGATCGCGCCGAGCATGAACAGCCGCATGTGGGAACATGCCGCGAGCAGGCGTAACCTGCAGCAATTAAAAGAAGACGGGGTTCATATCATTCCGCCCGCCAGCGGCGAATTGGCCTGCGGCGAAGAAGGCACAGGCCGTCTGGCCGAAGTAGAGGATATGGTTGGTGCCATAGCGTTTTTTTTTGAACCATCGGGAGCCTTAACGGACAAACATATCCTGATCACCGCCGGCCCCACCTATGAGGCCATTGATCCGGTGCGCTATATGGCCAATCGCTCCTCCGGCAAACAGGGGTATGCCATCGCCCGCGCCCTCGCGGACCTTGGCGCAAAAGTAACCTTGATTTCCGGCCCGACGAACCTTGCCGCGCCTGCGGGCCTCCAAACAATCCCTGTTGAATCCGCCGCCGAAATGCTGGCCGCCTGCCAGAATGCCCTGCCCGCAGATGTGGCCATTTGCGTTGCCGCCGTTGCCGATTGGCGGGTATCAAACTGCGCGGGCCAGAAAATAAAGAAACAGGACGGTGCCTTGCCTGCCTTACAGCTCACAGAAAATCCCGACATCCTGAAAATCCTCAGCACAGACAAAGTCAACAGACCAGAACTTGTAATTGGTTTCGCCGCCGAAACGGAAAATATTGCAGAAAATGCGCAGGCCAAACGCACAAAAAAAGGCTGTGACTGGATTGTCGCCAATGATGTATCAACCAAGGATGGCCCCTCTGTCATGGGCGGGGATTATAACAAAGTCATTCTATTTAGAGGTAAGGATAGAGAAGACTGGCCGGCGGGCCATAAAGATGAAATTGCAAAGAATTTAGCCCAGAAGATAGCTGAATTTTACGCATAACATGACATAAATCAGGAACATATAATGATACAGGTTGATTTTCAACAGCTGCCCCATGGTGAGGGATTAAAACGACCGGAATATGAAACGGCAAGCAGCGCGGGCATGGATCTTATGGCGGCGATCCGTGATGACCTTATTTTAAAGGCGGGTATGCGGCTTTTGGTGCCCACCGGCTTTGCCATGGCACTGCCCCATGGTTTTGAAGCACAGATAAGGCCCCGCTCGGGCCTTGCGTGGAAGAATGGCGTTACCGTCTTAAACAGCCCCGGCACCATTGATGCGGATTATCGGGGTGAGGTAAAGATCATCCTGATCAATCATGGCGCAGAAGACTTTATCATCACGCGCGGCATGCGTATTGCGCAAATGGTCATCGCCCCCGTCATACAAATCACATGGGCGGCGCGGGGCAGCCTTGATAATACCGATCGCGGGGCCGGGGGGTTTGGCTCTACAGGGACAAAAAGCTAACCAACGGAGAGCGCTATGTTTCGCTTAACCAAACGAATGATTTATGCTTTGGAAGCTGTCGTGGATGTGGCCTATAATGGCCGCACAGGTCCGGTGCAGTCCCGGGATATCACCCGGCGGCAGGAAATCCCGCAGCGCTATCTTGAACAAGTGATGCAGCAATTGGTTCGCGCCGGCATATTAAAAGGTGTCAGAGGCCCCAAAGGCGGCTATAATCTGGCCCGGGAAAGACGGCGGGTATCTGTTGGCGAGATTGTTCAGGTGGTCAATAATATGGATTTAAAGAAAGACAAAAAAGAGGCCATGTCCCAATCCCCCATGGGAATCAAGGTCATCAACCCCTTGATTGAAAGTCTGAACGAAAGCATCCTTGAAAAACTTAATCGGGTGACATTACAGGATTTATGTCAACAGGCCATGAATGAAGGTGTCGAAACAGATGCCACAAATAATTTCACATTTACCATCTAACGACAGGAGGCATAGCATGCCAACTTCAGATAAAATTACGGACATTGGCACACAAGGCCAAGGTAAAATTTACGACAATATTATTGAGACTTTAGGCAACACCCCTTTGGTACGCCTGAATCATTTAGGGAAAGAAGAAAATCCAAAGCGGGCGGAGATTTTGCTTAAACTGGAGTTTTTCAACCCTTTGGGCTCGGTCAAGGACAGAATAGGGGCGGCGATGATTGCTGACCTTGAAAAACAGGGTAAAATCAAGGCGTCCACCAGAATCATTGAGCCAACATCAGGCAATACCGGTATTGCGCTGGCCTTTGTCTGCGCGGCTAAAGGCTATGACCTGACCCTTGTGATGCCAGAAAGCATGTCGCTGGAGCGACGCAAAATGCTGCTTATTCTGGGCGCGAAGCTTGAATTGACCCCGGCCCCGCTCGGCATGAAGGGCGCCATTGCCCGCGCAGAAGAAATGGTGGCAAGTGACAATAATGCCGTCATGCCCCAGCAATTCGCCAATCCCGCCAACCCCGCCATTCATGAAATCACTACGGCCCGGGAAATCTGGAATGATACTGGCGGCAAAGTGGATGTTATCATATCAGGCGTTGGCACCGGCGGAACGATTAGTGGCGTAGGCCGGGCCTTAAAAGAAAAAAATCCGGACATTCGTATGATCGCGGTTGAGCCGGAAGACAGCCCGATTCTGTCTGGCGGACAGCCCGGCCCCCATAAAATCCAGGGGATCGGGGCCGGGTTTATCCCTGAAATACTGGCAACTGAATATGTGGATGACGTCTTGACCATTGGCAATGAAACCTCTTTTGAAGTCGCGCGAAATGTGGCAAAATATGAAGGTATCCCCGTGGGAATTTCATCGGGGGCTGCCGTCGCCGCCGCGCTTGAACTGGCCGAACGCCCTGATATGAACGGCAAAGTCATTGTCGTCATTATTCCCTCTTTCGCAGAACGGTATTTATCAACCCCCTTGTTTGAGGGATTATAAAAAATCATGGCGAAGGTAATTTTACGCGTTCAGGGCACGGAATCTACGCTTGCCGCAGAAGATCTGACCATAGAGCGTATATGTGCCGAGGCGCGGGCCGTTGATCTGGGCGAGTTTGCCGTAATGCGTAACGGCGAAGAAGTGGCGGGGCCCGAGGATTTTATCAAAGAAGCCGGCGATATTTTCGTTATTTTACCCGCAGATTATGAAAATGTGGAAATTCATGTTGATGGTGAAGACAACCCAATGAATGGTGCGGCCAATGATCCTGAATGATGATCAACTGGACCGCTATGCCCGCCATATCATCCTGAAACAGGTCGGCGGCGCCGGTCAGAAAAAACTACTGGGCGCGCGCGTGCTTGTCATCGGGGCCGGCGGGCTTGGCAGTCCGCTCATTCTTTATCTGGCGGCGGCGGGCGTCGGCACAATTGGGGTCATTGATGATGACATCGTTGATTTAAGCAATCTTCAGCGACAAATCATTCATACAACGGATCAGGTCGGACAGCTGAAAACCGATAGCGCCAAAGAAATGATAAAGCGCATAAATCCGGATGTAAATATCATTCGTTTTACCGAAAGATTTTCCAAAGGCAACGCCGAAGATATCGTCAGGGATTATGACATTCTGGCCGATGGCTGCGATAATTTTGACACCCGTTTTCTGGTCAATGATGTCTGCTTAAAGCTCAAAATACCTTTTGTATCCGCGGCCTTAAGCCAATTTGACGGCCAGATCAGCACCTTTAAAGGCTACCTGACGGGGGCGCCATGCTATCGCTGTTTCATCCCGCAGCACCCCGGAAATGTGGGCAATTGCGCCGAGGCCGGTATTTTAGGCGCGGTGGCTGGTGTGCTGGGCAGCCTGCAAGCTGTCGAAATATTGAAAGAACTGCTTGATCTGGGCGACAGTCTGGCCGGAAGGCTATTGTTATATGATGGCCTGAGTGCTGTCACGCGTACCATTAAACTACCTAAAGACCCGGAATGCCCCATATGCAAAGAAATAACCTTGGTGCAAAAAAATAACCTTGGTGCAAAAAAATAACTTTGTCTTAGGCCCAGTCTTCCAAAACGCGGTCTGGTGGATTATGGCCATCGGTAAAGGTTTTAATATTGATCAAAACCTTCTCTCCCATATCATTTCGGCCCTCAAGGGTTGCGGATCCCATATGGGGCAAGGCCACCACATTTGGCATTTCAAGAAATCTTGGATTTACCGCAGGTTCATTTTCGAAAACATCCAGTCCCGCGCCGGCCAGTTCCCCGGCAACCAGCATACGGATCAGCGCGTTTTCATCAATCACCTCACCCCGGGACGTATTGATGATAAAGCTGTGTTTTTGCATAAGCTTTAAACGGCGGGCCGATAAAAGATGATATGTCGCCGGCGTATGGGGGCAATTCACAGAAATAATATCCATTCGGGCCAACATCTGATCCAGACTTTCCCAATAGGTGGCTTCCAATTCTTCTTCGGCCGCCGGGCTCAGGCGGTGGCGATTATGGTAATGAATGGACAAACCAAAGGCCTTGGCTCTGCGGGCAACCGCGCGGCCAATGCGGCCCATGCCAACAATACCAAGGCGTTTGCCCCAGATGCGCGAACCTTGCAGGCCGGTTGGTGCCCATCCTGTCCATTCACCGTCCTGAAGCAAGCGCACCCCTTCAATAAGGCGGCGCGGAACCGCCAACAATAACGCCATGGTCATATCCGCGGTATCCTCGGTCAAAACGCCGGGCGTATTGGTCACAGTGATCCCGCGCTGGCGGGCAGAGGCCAAGTCTATGTGATCAACACCTGCGCCGTAATTGGCAATTAATTTCAAATTGGGGGACGCCTGCGCTAAAATTCTGCTGTCCAGCCGATCCGTCACGGTTGGCACCAGAATATCCGCCTCCTTCACCGCCTCCGCCATTTCAGAAGAACTGAAGGCATGATCATCCAGATTAAGACGGACATTAAATAATTCCATCATCCGTGTTTCAATAATGTCAGGCAGCTTTCGTGTGATAATCACCAGTGGTTTCTTGGCAGACATTCAGAACTCCGATTATTTTATCGCGGGACATGTAAAAAGGCTTGTGGTCACCTTCTCATTCTCTATCATGTCTAACAGAAATAGCTGACAGGTTCAAACCTATCAATCACTATTAGCCACAAAAACAAGAAAATATTTGCGCATTTTTCATCAGGAGAAACAACGAAATGGCAAAATGGCCCATAATTTTCATAATGACCGGCTCTCTGGCGCTTAACGCAGCCATATTTCCGGTGCAAGCCCAGGAAAAGACGTCGCCGGAAACAATTATACAAGAAAAAACCATGCCGGAAAAAACCATATTAGGCCCCTCCGGCTATTTAATCCCCCGCTATGTTTCTCTGGCAAAAAATACCGTCAATGTCCGAACCGGCCCTAATGGAAATTACCCTATAATATGGGTGTTTAAGAAAGCCGGCCTTCCTGTTAA
Organism: Emcibacter sp.; assembly: GCA_021647465.1. Taxonomy (GTDB): domain Bacteria; phylum Pseudomonadota; class Alphaproteobacteria; order Sphingomonadales; family Emcibacteraceae; genus Paremcibacter. The sequence goes on from JAKIUQ010000003.1 coordinate 94,788, forward strand.
AGTGATCGCAGAATACAAAGACTGGCGGAAAATAGTTGATTCAGAGGGCGCCCGTGGCTGGGTCTGGGGCCCCTTGGTATCCAGCAAACGCAACGCCCTGATCATCGCCGATCAACAGGTGTTATTAAAATATCCTGCGCAGGGCCAGCCGGTTTCTGTCATCGCCGAAGCCGGCGTTATCGGCAAGATTAAAATATGTCGGGCGGGCTGGTGCGAAATTGACGTGAATGGGTTTAAAGGATGGCTCCGGCAATCCGTATTCTGGGGAACTTTGAACGGGGAAATACTGAAATAACGCCCTGCAGGGCATATTCAGGTATCATCAGAAACATGAATGATCACCTCAACCCGGGAAAACACTTTCCCCGGCGGCACATCAGGCAACATATCAATATTTATAACCCCGTCCGGGACATCTTCCAAACGGCCTTCTGCCACCATAAAATAATGATGATGTTCAGATATATTGGTGTCAAAATACGTCCGGCGCGAATCCACAACGACTTCCCGGAGAAGGCCCGCATCCGTAAACTGATGCAGACAATTATATATGGTGGCAAGGGAAATGGCCTGCTGCGTCTCCCGATGGAGGCTTTCTGCTGTCACATGCCGGTTTGGCCCCTCCAGCAAACATTTTGCCAGCGCCATACGTTGACGCGTCGGGCGAAGGCCGGCATCCCGTAATTTCTGTATTACGCGCACAAAAGGCCTTTCTCTATGCCGGATTTCTATGTTCTGAGCTGAGGCCTTATCATGCATATCATGTCCATCGGTTAAAAAGCAGACCCTATATTACGCCTTTTTGTCATAATAATAAACAGCCATCAGCCATAGGGTAATCTTTCGCTTAATCTCCGGTAAGAATCCGGTCAACCAATTCCTTAACCGTTGGCACAAAGCCATTACTGAAAAAGGGATCCGAGGAAAAATTAAAGGCGGAATGACCGGCAAACATCAGATTATTTTCCAGCGGACCACCGTGGGCAATATCCATCAATGTCTTCTGAATACAGAAACTGCGGGGGTCTGCCCCTCGCCCGGTAGAATATTTTGTATCCGGATTTTCTGACCAATTGGAGAATTTACATTGGCTGAGACAGCCCATGCAATCTTTTTGATCCTGACGAATTTCCTGACATTCCGCAAGGGTCGTAAATATCAACGTATCATCCGGCGTTTTCATTGCCTCATTATACCCACTGGCAATCCAGCTATCGGCCTTGGGCTTATCTTCCGGTTGGACAAAATATTTTCGTTTTCCCGCCTGAATTTCTGCGGAAAAATCTTCTGTTTGTTTAGACTTGAATTTAATCTGTCGTTCTGAACGGCTTTCAAGCTGGCCTAAAAAACGATTATGCACCGCAGAGGAATAAAATCCTGTCGGGCTGAAACGATGAAGCAGAATGTCGCCTTCTTTGAGTTTGGTCAAAGCCTCTTTCCAAATCCTGGGGATCGGGCTTTCTTTTGTCAGCAAAGGCCGCGTCCCATATTGAAAAGCAATGAGGCCAATTTCCGGATTATTGATCCAATGGGCCCAGTCGCGCAAATACCAAACGCCGCCGGCCATAATAATCGGAACATGCTGAAGACCAAATTTATTCATCATGCTGCGTAGCGCCGCAACGCGCGGATAGGGGTCCTGCGGCTCAAGGGGGTCTTCCGCATTGGAAAGACCGTTATGGCCCCCGGCAAGCCACGGATCTTCATAAACAACGCTGCCGAGCCAATTCGCGTGTTTTTGGTAAGCCCGTTTCCACAGGATGCCAAAAGCCCGGGCAGAAGAAATAATCGGGTGATAAAAGACTTTGTGTTTCGCGGCAATTTCGCTGAGTTTATAGGGCATGCCTGCCCCGCAGGTAACCCCGTGGACAAGCCCTTTGGCTTTGGTCAGAACGCCTTCTAATATGGCTTCTGCGCCGCCCATTTCCCATAAAACATTAATATGAATACGGCCCTTGCCGCCGGCCACATCATGCGCCTGCCTGACTTGATCAAGGCCGCCGTCAATGGCATAATCGATCAATTCCTGATGACGTTCTATTCTTGTTTTCCCGTGATAAATCTGTGGAATAATATTGCCCGCATCATCAAAACTATCTGCATTCACGCAAGAAACGGTTCCCACCCCGCCTGCGGCGGCCCAAGCGCCTGAGCTTATGCCATTTGTTGCAGAAATCCCCTTGCCGCCCTCCACAAGCGGAAGAACTTCTTTTCCTGACATCATTAACGTATCAAGTAACCTCATAACTGCCGTACCCTACTATGAGCCGGCCCCTATACCGGCTTGTCTTAAATTTAGGCCGGATGTGGCTTTCTTATAGGGGAAATATCCGCCAATATTAAGAAAGACCGCCACCCGGCCACGATAAAATTAAGAAAAGAGGATTAATCCTCTTCGCCTTTATTTTCCTGGATATCTTCGCCAGTTTCCTGATTAACAACGCGGCGGCTCAAACGAACCTTTCCGCGATCATCAATACCCAGAACCTTGACCTTGATGATGTCGCCTTCCTTCACAACATCGGTAACCTGTTTAACCCGGTGGCCTTCCAGTTCGCTGATATGAACCAGACCATCCCGGCTGCCAAGGAAGTTAACAAACGCGCCAAAATCAACGGTTTTAACGACTTTACCTTCGTAAATCACGCCAACCTCAGGCTCTGCGACGATACCCTGTATCCATTTCATGGCCGCTTCAATGGCGGACAGGTCGGAGGAGGAAACTTTAATGGTTCCATCGTCTTCAATATCAACCTTGGCACCGGTTACTTCACAGATTTCGCGAATAACCTTACCGCCTGTGCCAATCACTTCACGGATTTTTTCGCGGTTGATCTGGATGGTTTCAATGCGCGGCGCATGGTCGCTCATTTCTTCGCGCGCCCCGGACAAGGCATTGCTCATCTCATCAAGAATATACGCCCGGCCTTCGGAAGCCTGTTTCAGGGCCACATCCATGATATCCCGCGTAATGCCGGTGATCTTGATGTCCATCTGCAATGACGTGATACCTTCAGAGGTTCCCGCCACCTTAAAATCCATGTCGCCTAAATGATCTTCATCACCCAGAATATCTGACAGAACAGCATATTCATCACCTTCTTTGATCAATCCCATGGCAATACCGGAAACAGGACGTTTCAACGGGACGCCCGCATCCATCATGGAAAGTGACGCGCCGCAAACAGACGCCATAGAAGACGACCCATTAGATTCTGTAATTTCAGAAACCACGCGAATGGTATAGGGGAATTCACCATGATCCGGCAGAACCGCCCGCATCGCGCGCCAGGCCAGTTTACCATGACCTGTTTCGCGGCGGCTTGTGCCCATCATGCGGCCAACTTCGCCCACGGAATAGGGGGGGAAATTATAATGAAGCATGAAACGTTCTTTATACGTCCCTGTCAAAGCATCAATGAACTGCTCATCATCACCGGTACCAAGTGTGGTCACAACCGTTGCCTGTGTCTCGCCGCGCGTGAAAAGCGCAGAGCCATGGGTGCGGGGCAGGATATTCACTTCAGAGGCAATAGCCCGTACCTTGTCCAAAGCCCGGCCATCAATACGTTTCTTGGTTTTTATGATGTCGCCGCGAACAATTTTCTGTTCCAGGCTTTTCAATATTTCACTGATCAGGCCAGATAAAGCCGGGTCATCATCGCCGTTCAATTCTGCTTTAACTTTGTCCTTGAGCGCGCCGAGCTGCGTTGAACGAACCTGTTTCACGGTTTCGCCATAAGCATCGCGAAGGCCTTTTTCGGCAAGCTTTGCGACCTTTGCGGCCAATTCAGAATGATCTTCCGCTTCTGGCATTTCGATGGGATCTTTGGCGGCAACTTCGGCCAGTTCAATGATGGCATCAATAACCACTTGCATCTGTTCGTGGCCATACATAACCGCGCCAAGCATAATTTCTTCAGAAAGCTCATTGGCTTCTGATTCCACCATCAAAACAGCGTCTCTTGTACCGGCAACAACCAGATCAAGGTCTGATGTTTCCAGCTGTTCATACGTCGGGTTCAAAATATATTCCCCGTCGATATAACCAACGCGGGCGGCACCAATCGGGCCCATAAACGGCAAGCCGGAAAGGGTTAAGGCCGCACTTGTGCCAATCAATGCTGTGATATCCGGATTATTCTCCAGATCGTGCGACATAACGGTCGCGACCACTTGGGTTTCGTTTCTAAAGCCCTTGACAAAAAGCGGGCGAATCGGACGGTCAATCAGGCGGCAGGTCAATGTTTCTGCTTCGCCCGGACGGCCTTCGCGTTTGAAAAATCCGCCCGGGATTTTACCGGCGGAATAAGCGCGTTCCTGATAATTTACGGTAAGCGGGAAAAAATCGATGCCCACTCTTGCTGTTTTTGCCGCTGTCACAGCGGTCATGCAGGATGTTTCGCCGTATGTCACCATCACGGCACCATCTGCCTGACGGGCAATGCGACCGGTTTCCAGAACCAATGTCCGGCCACCCCAATTAATTTCTTTTCTGTGTATTTCAAACATGTATATGTCTTACCTTAACCTACGGTTTTCGTGCTCTGGCCCGGGCCCATCCCAGGCCAGAGACATTCGAAAACCTTTATGCATAACCCCTATGGTCATACAATTTGCCTCATATTATATAACGAGGTCTATTTACGCAGACCAAGACGCTTGATCAATGACTGATAGCGTGCTTCGTCTTTTGATTTCAGATAACTGAGCAAACCACGGCGTTTGTTAACAAGCATCAACAGACCCCGACGTGAATGATTATCTTTTTTATGAGATTTAAAATGTTCCGTCAGATTGGTAATTCTTGTCGTCAGAATAGCAACCTGCACTTCCGGGGAACCGGTATCGCCTTTTACTGTGGCATAATCGTTAATCAGTTCCTGTTTCTTTTCAGCTGTAATCGACATCATATACTCCTTATTAAAAAATTAAACGTTAAACACCCGTACCGGTATCAGGATCGTTTTTTCAGAAGTGGTATCAACATTACACAATGCGATTAAGCGTGTGCCTGTCATCACTCTGATGATCCCTTGAGGAAGTGGGCTTTCTATTTCAAGCCTCTGTCCATGGGACAAAAGCTCTGCCTGATCTTCTGTAACGGCCAATGCCAAGATGTCGTCCAGCACGGTCACTATGGGAAGAATCCATTCTTCAGGCGGCGCACTATGGCCCAATTCCTCAAGCTTTTCCAGTGAAATCGACTCATTCAAACCAAATGGCCCGGCGCGGGTTCGCCGAAGCTTTGACACAAAGCCCACGGTGCCTAATTTTACCGCTAAATCCCGCGCCAGTGAGCGGACGTAAGTGCCTTTTCCGCAAGAAACTTTAAGGCTTGCCTGCTGACCATCATAAGATAAAAGTTCAAGGGAAAAAATATCCACCTCGCGCGGTTTCATTTCCACGTCAATGCCGGCCCGGGCGAGGTCATAGGCTCTTTTCCCGTCCAGCTTCAAGGCGCTATAAATTGGCGGAACCTGGGTGATTCTGCCCGTAAAATCCGGCAGAGCGGCATGAATATCCTGTTCTGCGGGGCGGATATCGCTGGTGCGCGTCACCTCACCTTCCCCATCATCTGTCGTTCGTGCCTCACCAAAAGTCACCGTAAATTCATAGGTTTTACGCGCATCCATAATGAAGGGGATGGTTTTTGTCGCCTCGCCAAAGGCAATGGGCAGAATTCCGGTGGCCAAAGGATCAAGCGTCCCGCCATGGCCGACTTTTTGCGCCTTGGTCAGCCATCGGCATTTGCCCACAACCTGTGTTGAGCCCATCCCAAGCGGTTTATCAATGGCCAGCCAGCCGTCAAGTTTGATGCCTTTGCGTTTTCTGCCATTAGGGTCGCTCAAAACTCAGTCGTCCTCAGATGCATCGGGCTTCTTTGCCAAATCCTGAGCAACATGGGGGCTATGAAGCAATTGTTCAATATGATCCGCCTCGCCAAAACTGGCGTCACTGGTGAATTTCAGGTTCGGCAGATATTTCATGCTCACCATGCCCGATAATCTCCCGCGTATGAATTTACGGCACCGGTTTAACCCTGCCACCACATCCTGTTCATTGACGCCGCCAAGCGGCATGACATAAATGGTGGCATTGCGAAGATCAGGACTACAGCGCACTTCGGTCACGGTAATGGATACCCCGTCAAGGACAGGGTCCCTGATTTCCCCGCGTGTGAAAATTTCGGAGAGGGCATGGCGGATATTCTCGCCGACCCGTAATACTCTATGGCTTGGTCCCTGATTATTGGGCCCCTGATTATTTTTCAAGTCATCAAAATGCGATTTGGACATCTTATATCCTTAAGGAATGACGGCCCCCATAATATCACAGGAGGCCGGATTAATCCAAAAACTATATTATAACGAGCGCTCAATTGTCTCTACTTCGTAACATTCAATGATGTCATCTTTTTTCAGATCGTTATAACTGGCAAAATTCATGCCGCATTCCGTTCCAGACTGCACTTCATTCACATCATCCTTGAAGCGGCGCAGGGAACCAAGGTCGCCCTCAAAAATCACCACATCATCTCTGAGCAGACGCGCTTTGGCCCCTTTACGGATAATGCCGTCAAGCACAAGACAACCCGCCGCCTTACCGGTTTTCCCGGCAGAGAAGATATCAAGTATTTTTGCAGAGCCCAATATTGTCTCCCGCAATTCCGGCGCGAGCTTGCCAGACATAACGGCCTTGATATCATCCACAAGGTCATAGATCACAGAATAATAGCGTATTTCGACACCTTCCTGATGGGCCAGATCGGCGGCCTTGCGGCTTGCGCGGACATTAAATCCCAAAATTGGTGCACCGGACGCGACGGCCAATGTCACATCGGATTCTGATATGCCGCCCACCGCAGAATGCAGTATTTTAGCCTGAACCTCGTCCGTATTCATGCTTTCAAGGGCGCCGGTAATGGCTTCGCAAGAGCCCTGAACGTCGGCCTTGATCACCAACGGCACAATTTCCGCCTGCTTGCTGTTCAATTTCTCAAACATGGCTTCAAGCGTTGCTTTTGGCGCGGCTTCTTTTTGCAATTTTTCCCGGCGTTTACGGAACTCGGAGACTTCGCGGGCTTTGGCTTCTGTATCTACCACAATGAAGCTGTCACCAGACCTTGGCATACCATTAATGCCAAGCACGCCAACAGGAACCGATGGGCCGGCCTTTTTCACATTACGCCCATGGTCATTCAACATGGCCTTTACCCGGCCCCATTCACTGCCACATACGAATATATCGCCTATTTTCAAGGTGCCGCGCTGAATAAGAACTGTGGCAACAGTGCCTTTTCCCTTGTCAAGCCGGGCTTCGACCACGGTACCATCGGCATTGCGGTCCTGATTAACTTTCAGGTCAAGCATTTCCGCCTGAAGCTGGATGGCTTCCGCCAATTTGTCCAGATTGGTGCCTTTTAAGGCGGAGACTTCCACGTCCAGCACATCACCGCCCATACTTTCCACAAAAACTTCATGCTGCAACAGATCCTGACGAACCTTGTCGGGATTTGCATCCGGCTTATCCATTTTATTGATGGCCACGATGATAGGGACTTCTGCCGCCTTGGCATGGCTGATGGCCTCTATGGTCTGGGGCATGATACTATCATCGGCCGCCACCACAAGAATCACAATATCCGTGACCCGCGCACCGCGCGAGCGCATGGCAGAGAAGGCCGCATGGCCCGGTGTATCAAGGAAAGTGACCTTTTCACCATTCGCCATACGAACCTGATAAGATCCAATATGCTGGGTAATGCCGCCGGCCTCTCCCTTAATCACAGAAGATTTCCGAAAGGCATCAAGGATGGATGTTTTACCATGATCAACATGGCCCATCACGGTCACAACAGGGGCGCGTGACACCAGTTCACTTTCCGAATCATCCGGGCCGGCAAGATCAACTTCCACATCAGACGCGCTGATGCGCCTGACCTTATGGCCAAATTCTTCCACAATCAGTTCCGCTGTGTCCTGATCTATTTCCTGGGCGGCCGTTGCCATCACATCCATTTTCATGAGCGCCCGAATAACATCGACCGTTTTTTCTGTCATCCGGTTGGCCAGTTCCGCCACCGTAATCACATCCGGAATAATAACCTCGCGGAAGATTTTTTGTTGCAGGCCCTGTCCGCCTTTACGCTTTTCCTTGGCGCGCGCCCTTTTCAAAGCGGCAAAACTGCGTTGACGTTCCTGAGCGCCGCCGGAAAGCGCCTGCGTCACGGTCAGTCGTCCCGTGCGCCGCGTTGGCTCGGTTCGGCTTCGAGACGGCTTGGCCGCAGGACGCTCAGCTGATTTTACGCTTCCTGCAGGGGCGTGCTTTTTCGCAACCGGGGCTGGTTTGGCTTTTTCTTTTGGAGCCGCCGGGCTTTTCTTTGCTTCCAATTCTGCTTTCGCGGTTAATTCTGCCTCGATCTTTTTCTTAATTTCGAGATCGGCCTGAAATTTGGCATCATCATGGGCGGATTTTTTGGCTTCCTTGGCGTTCGTTACAGCCTTTTCCTTATCTGATTCAGATCTCGCAGCAGCCTCTACGGCTTTTCTTTTTGCGGCTTCCAGCTCTAATTTGGCCCGTTTTTCAGATTCAATATTTGCCAAATCCAAAGCATTGGCCCGCGCCTTCAATTCACTTTCCGTTAATTGCCGGCCCCCTGCCGATAGCGGCTTTTTCTTTATCGGCACAGCGGTTGTCTTTTTGGGCGCCGGCGCAGATGACAGAACGGGTGAATTATCAGCCACCGGTGCCTGTTCGCCCGGCTTCAGCATCAGCTTTTTCTTGCGCTGGACAACCACGCCCGCCCCCGGCGCACGCGAACTTGTGGGGACCGCCGCCACGGATGGCTTCAGTTGCAGCGTTTTCCTGCCGGAAACCGATAATGGTTTTTTTGTATCCTTATCGTCACTCATTCTATATTTGCCTATTCGCCTTACGCTTACTCAAATCAAAAAATCATCACTTTGTTATTATAACATCGCAACACCTTCATACCGAGAAAATTCCTTTATAAAACTTTCCGTCATTCCACCCGGCAATAATACCACATGAACCGCATTGGACAACCCCAATGTCTGCCCCAACTGTTTGCGGGTGAACATATCAATCACCCGAATTTTTTCAAGAACATTCCCCAGACCAGAGCATAATTTACTTCGCCCACCCTCTGCGGCATCTTCTGCTGTAATCAAAGCCCGGCACTTATGAGCCTTGAGCTTTATACGCACCTTTTCAAATCCCGAGACCAAAAGTCCCGCGCGATTGACCAGACCCAAATAATTCAAACATCGCTGCCTGAGCAATTGTTCCACCAAATCCGGCAGATTGTCATCCACCCGGACTTGCATTTTCTGACCTGTCGCCGCCTTATCTTCTGGCTCTTCAAGCGTCTCTACATCGGCCCGCTGACGGCCAGCAAGCCCCCGTTTAGAGGCAAAGGCCCTATGCCCAAAACGGACAAAAATCTTTTTCTTCATGGCGCTTTGCAGCACCGCGCGGTCTGCTAAAATCCAGCCCCCACGCCCGGGGAGTTTCCCCGCCACATCCGGAATGATATTTCCGGCAGGACCCAAGACAAAGCGGATCATTTTATGCGCCGGATATGTCTCGCCAGTTACCAAACATCGTCTTTCCCGCTGCTTTTTACGATGCCGTTTTTGATCCAATTTTTTACCCAGCTTCTGGCTTATCTTCTGATTCTACGGCCTCTGGCTTTGCATCTTCCGAGGTACCATCAGCGGCCTCGCCCTCTTCATCGTCAAACCAATGGGCGCGCGCCGCCATAATGATCTTGTTGGCCTGTTCTTCGTCCAGCCCTGTCCCGCGCAAAATACCGTCTTCCTGACTGATCAATTCATCCGCAGACAGGTCACCAAGGTCATCCAGCGTTTTGATGCCCGCCTCGCCCAGTATCACCATCATCGCAGAGGTAAGGCCTTCGATGGCCGCGATTTCATCAGAAACCCCTAATTCAACACGGGATTTTTCAGATTCAAGTGCCTGACGTTCCAGCGCCTCACGGGCGCGGCTTTGCAGCTCTTCCACCAGATCTGCATCAAATCCTTCGATGCCCGCGAATTCTTCCGGTGCCACATAGGCCACCTCTTCCATATTACGGAAGCCTTCGGCCACCAGCAACAGGGCCAGTGTTTCATCCACATCCAACTGGGCAACAAATAGTTCTGTCCGCATTTTGTATTCTACCTGACGTTTTTCAGACTCGGCGGCCTCGGTCATGATGTCGACCTGCCATTCGCTCAATTGCGAGGCCAGACGAACATTCTGCCCCCGGCGACCAATGGCCAGACTCAGCTGATCTTCCGGCACCACAACATCAATACGTTTTCTGTCTTCATCCAGGACGACCTTGGTCACATCTGCCGGTGCCAAAGCACTGATGATAAAAGTGGCGGGATCCGGAGACCATTGGATAATATCAATTTTCTCACCGGCAAGCTCATTGACCACCGCCTGTACGCGGCTGCCGCGCATGCCGACACAAGCTCCCACAGGGTCAATGGAACTGTCTGAACTGCGCACCGCGATTTTTGCCCGGCTTCCCGGGTCACGGGCAACACCAACAATTTCAATAACGCCATCATAAATTTCAGGCACTTCCTGCGTAAAAAGCTTGGCCATGAAGTCAGGATGAGAGCGGGACAAGAAAATTTGCGGCCCGCGCAGCTCCCGGCGCACATCCGCAATATAAGCCCTGATCCGGTCACCATTGCGCATATGTTCACGCGGGATCATCTGGTCGCGGCGTATAATGGCCTCTGCCTGCCCCACATCAAGGATGACATTGCCATATTCAACCCGTTTGACCACACCATTGATAATTTCACCAACCCGTTCCTGATACTCATCAAACTGGCGTTGGCGTTCTGCATCGCGCACTTTTTGCACGATAACCTGTTTTGCAGTCTGGGCGGCAACCCGGCCAAAATCAATGGGCGGCAATTCATCGGCAAGAAGATCGCCAATCACCGCATCTTCTTTTAACTTAAGGGCATCCTCCAGTGTCAATTCAGTCGCATGGTTTTCCACATGCTCGACAACCTCCATAACACGGTAAAGCTTTATATCACCGGTTTTGCGTTCAATATGGGCTTTAATCTCATTTTCCGCGCCATATCTTGATCGCGCCGCCTTTTGAATGGCTTCTTCCAAAGCCTCCAGCACGATTTCCTTGTCAATGTTTTTTTCCCGTGCAACCGCATCAGCAATTTGCAGTAATTCCATTCTATTTGCACTAACTGCCGTTGTCATACCTTGAACTCCATTCATGCTCGCCCGAGCATATATTCTCAATGCTATCGTTTATTAACCCGCTGCGGATGCCATCGCCAGCAATTCATCCGTTAATACAAGTTTAGACCGGTAAATATTATTGAAATCCACTTCAAAAAACGTACCGTCCACCTCAATCTTTACCAAATCGCCGCTAATACCCTTTAATTTGCCTCGAAACCGGCGCCGGCCCGCTTCAGGGACAGACAATTCCAGCTTAATCTCATAACCCGCATAATTTTCAAAATCTTTGCGGCGGGTCAGGGGCCTGTCTATGCCGGGCGTACTTACCTCTAAAACATACTCACCTGATATGGGGTCTTCCACATCCAAAATGACGGAAATTTCCCGGCTCAATTTAGCGCAATCTTCAACCAGCATACTGCCGTCAGGCCGTTCGGCCATAATTTGTAACGTCATTGCCTCGCCGCGTGCTGAATTTTTCAGCGCGATCCGGATTACCTCATAGCCCATTGCCTCAGCAATAGGGTCGATAATTTTATGCAACATTTCAATCTGTGACGACACAGTATATTTCCACTTTAGCTTTCACCAAACAAAAATGCAGGCCAGAGATCCATTTAAGTGATCCACTTGCCCGCACTTTAAACCTTCAAGTGATTCGGTTGGTATATATATAGTCGAAAAGCAGAGAACTTCAAGCGAATAGTATGATAGGGGGAACTATGCTGTGCGCGCCCGGCGAATAAAGCGCAAATAACTGCTTTTCCGACCCTGTTCCAGCGACTTTTTTTCATAGCGGCTTGGCGGCCAGTCCTCTGATCGCGCGCGCCAGTTCTCCGGCTTATCGCTTACCCAGTCAAAATCCTGAGACGACAACATATGCGCCATAATCCAGCGGCAATATTCCATATGATCAGTCCCAATACGAAGCTCTGCGCCATTTTTAAGAATTCGCGCCAGAGCCGCTATATTTCCGGCGCTGACAATACGGCGTTTATGATGACGGGCCTTGGGCCAGGGATCTGGGAACAAAATAAAGGCCCGGCCAATGGATTGATCCGGCAGGCTGTCCATCATAAGGCGGGCGTCATCTTTGAAAATTCTGACATTTTCAAGGCGGCGGGCCTCCAGAAAATCAACAAGGCCCGAGACGCCGTTGATAAAAGGCTCGCAGCCGATCATACCAACGGACGGGTTATTTTCCGCCTGAGTCGCCAGATGTTCGCCCTTGCCAAAGCCGATCTCCAGCCAGTGATCCTGCATTGAGCGCTTAAAATACTCTTCCGGGGGAATTGGGTTTTCGGGGGGATCACCGGGCCTTTGATCAGACAGAATTATCTCTATCTTTGGCAGCCATTTGTCAAGCCGCGCCTGACGGGCAGGGGACAGTGCCGCCGCAAGACGGCGACCATAAACCCGGCTGCCTTTTATATTTTCCAGATCTCGCATATAAATCATATAAGGCCCATAAAGCCCTATGTCCATGCCAAAAGAATACCTGAGTATTACCGCTTAAAAATAAGATTTTAAACGATCTGCCAAATCCAGTTTTTCCCATGAAAAGCCGCCATCCGCATCCGGCGCACGGCCAAAATGGCCATAGGCGGCTGTCCGTTCATAAATGGGCCGGTTAAGGTTAAGATGCTTGCGAATACCCCGGGGACTCAAATCCATCACCTCAAATAATATTTTTTCGAGAGCTTCGGGATCAATATTACCTGTCTCATGAAAATCTACATACAGGGATAACGGATGGGATACGCCAATGGCATAGGACAATTGTATGGTACAACGATCCGCAAGGCCCGCTGCCACAATATTTTTGGCAAGATACCGCGATGCATAAGCCGCTGACCTGTCAACTTTTGTCGGATCTTTTCCAGAAAAAGCCCCGCCGCCATGAGGGGCCGCGCCGCCGTAAGTATCCACAATAATCTTCCGTCCCGTCAGGCCCGCATCCCCGTCCGGCCCGCCAATGACAAAATTGCCCGTGGGATTGATATAAAGCTCTGCTTCGGGGCACATCCAGCCCGCCGGTAAAGTTTTTTCAATATGTTCAATGACAATTTCCCGAACCCGTTCCTGCGACACATCGGCGCCGTGCTGGGTGGAAACCACAACAGACGCCGCCCCAACCGGAACGCCATCCTCATATTTTAAGGTTATCTGGCTTTTGGAATCAGGCCCAAGCTCTGTGATGCCGCCGTGCCGGGCTTCTGCCAGAGACTGCAATATGGCATGGGAATAATGCAGGGGCGCGGGCATATAAACATCCGTCTCATTGGTGGCATAACCGAACATAATGCCCTGATCACCCGCCCCTTCGTCTTTATTGTCCCCGCTGTCCACACCCATGGCAATATCCGCAGACTGTCCATGCACATGAACCTCAACAGACATATCCTGCCAGTGAAACCCCTCCTGTTCATAGCCGATATCCTTAACCACCCTGCGGGCCGCCGCTGCCATAGCCTCTGCATTAACTGAGGACGGGCCCCGCACCTCACCCGCCAGAACAACGCGGTTTGTGGTGGTTAATGTTTCAACAGCCACGCGCGATTCTGGCGCGGCACCCAGGAACAGGTCAACGATTGCATCAGAAATACAATCCGAGACTTTATCTGGATGACCCTCTGACACGGATTCACTGGTGAATAAATAATTTTTTCTGGACATATGTCATTCTCCGGCAATGAAATTCAAGATTCTATTCAGAACATAACATATCATTTATATAAAGAAACCTTTATATTTAATTAACACCCTGTTTGTCCCCTTGATAATATCTATGATGAAGATATGCCCCGCAGCCTGTTAAGCCATATAGAGCAAAAGCCTGGAACTATCGGCTCCAAGCTTTAATTAATTGATGATGTTTTACGCTATTATAGTGGCCTTACTTTGAAGGTAAGTCATCTACAGGAGGTTCCGAATTTGCCCATTCCGGCATGGTCACATGATTTTCCGCAGAAACGCCGCTTCGGCTCAAAACGATGGGGATGGTTCGAAACAGGATTTTCAGATCCGTTAGAAAGCTGCAATTATCCACATACCAGACATCCAGAATAAATTTCTGGTTCCAGCTGATGGAATTACGGCCCATGATTTGTGCCCATCCGCTTATCCCGGGGCGAACTTCATGGCGGCGCATTTGTTCGGATGTATAGCGGGAGCCATATTCCGCAATGAAAGGCCGGGGGCCAATCAAGCTCATGTCCCCAATAAGAACATTCCAAAGTTGCGGCAATTCATCAAGGCTGCAATCCCGAAGCAATTTACCAAATCTTGTCAAACGATATTCATCGGCCAGAAATTCGCCGTTTTCGTCCCTGCAGTTGGTCATGCTGCGAAATTTCCAAATGGTAAAAACTTCCCCATTCAGCCCCAGTCTGTCCTGCGTGAATATTATCGGGCTTCCTAATTTGATGCGCACCAGAATTGCGACAATAACCAAAACAGGTGACAATAATAATATCAAAGAAATTGCACCGATTAGGTCTAACAGCCTTTTCCAGATATTTTTATAAGTTAAGCCCCTCATTTTTTATTCCTCATAGTCGCCATTATCGTCGATGCCCTGTTAATAACCCCTTAAGGTTAATGCAGGATTAACAATGCGCAAAAAACATTCTTTTGAAAAGCCTTTGCACAAACACCCCCCCCCATGACCTGATTTTTTAATGCGTACATTAAAAATCAACCATACACTTCTAAGTCGCAGGAAATTAACTTCTATAAGTGGATTATCATCATCATGATACCATTACAAGCATAAAAAGCCATTTAGTCCTAATGGACTAGACAGAATATTCGCACGTGCAGCAAATAATCTTCCCGCCTATGTTTGCCACAGGGCTTGACGAATGAGCTCTATGGTCTTCTGTTTGCCATAAAGGGCGATGAAAGACCCCATGCGCGGCCCTTGTTTCTGCCCCAGCAGGATCTCGTATAAAGCCCCGAACCAGTCCCTTAAATTTTCATATCCCTGCTGATTTCCGACCGCAAAAACCACATTCTGATAGTCAGGTGCCGGCAGATGATCTTCCAGCTTTTCCAGCTCTTCGATCAACATCTCAAGGGCGGCGCGCTCCTGCTTCGTGGGGGCACGAAATGTCTTATGGGGCTTGACGAAATTCTCGTAATAAACCAGCGCATAGCCCGCCAATTGATCAAGTAACGGATCGTCATCCGGATTGGTGCCTGTCGCGTAGTTGCTGATATATCCCCATAATGTTTCCTTGTCTTCCGCATTGCTGGCGCTGACCAGATTTAACAGCAGGGCAAAGGTTACCGGAAGCTTTTGCGCCGGCGGATGGCCATTATGCACATGCCAGACCGGGTTGGTTAATTTCGCTTTTTCATCTTGCTTGCTGAAATTCGCCAAATGCGAAATATAGTCATCCACCGTCTTGGGGATAATATCAAAATAAAGCTTCTTGGCTTTACGCGGGGACTGATACATATAAAGCGACAGGCTTTCCGGCGTGCCGTATTTCAACCAGTCTTCCATGGTCAGGCCGTTACCTTTGGATTTGGAAATTTTCTCGCCATTCTCATCTAAAAATAATTCGTAACTATATACTTCCGGCGGCCGGGCGCCCATAATTCGCGTAATGGCACTGGATAATTTTACGGATTCCATCAAATCTTTACCCGACATTTCATAATCAACCCCAAGGGCGACCCAGCGCAGGGCCCAGTCCGCCTTCCATTGCATTTTACAATGACCGCCGGTGACGGGAACCTCCACATGTTTTGCCGTCTCTTCATCCAGATATGTCACTGTTCCGGCATCAAGGTTCCGCTCGACAATCGGCACTTGCAAGACAATGCCCGTGCGGGGACAAATGGGCAGAATCGGGCTATAGGTGGCTTGACGGGCGGCACCCAATGTGGGCAGCATCACCTTCATAATCTTATCAAAGGCCCCGAGCATTTTCAGCAGGGTCTCGTCCATTTCACCGCTCTGGTAACATTGCGTTGCGCTTTTAAATTCGTAATCAAAGCCAAAATCATCCAGAAATTCGCACAGGCGGGCATTATTGTGATGGGCAAAGCTTTCATGGGTGCCAAAAGGATCCGGCACTTTGGTCAGGGGAAGACCCAAATGTTTTTGCAACATCTCCTGATTTGGCAGATTGCTCGGCACTTTGCGAAAGCCATCCAGATCATCAGAGAAGGCAATCAATTTTGTCGGAATATCGCTGATCCGTTGAAACGCCTGCCGCACCATGGTGGTTCGGGCTACCTCGCCAAAGGTGCCAATATGAGGCAATCCGCTTGGGCCATAGCCGGTTTCAAACAAAACATAGCCTTTATCGTTTCCAGACTTCTCCAGACGTTTCAGAATATTGCGGGCTTCCTGAAAGGGCCAGGCGTTGCTCTCCAGAGCTTGTGGGATTAATTCGGATGATGACATAGATTTTGCTTTCTCTTAAAGTTAGGTCTTGATAAAACCCTTTGAAGCTTACGTCAACTCTTGGCTTTACGCATCTGGGCTAATATAGTCCCTGATATATATAAATCCTGCAATATGAGTCTTGCCGCCAAATGACCGAACCAATCGTCAATTTTCCTGATCCCATAGAGGTTCTGTCGCACATGCCCGCCTTGGTCATGGGGCCCCATCACGGCACTATTTTAACGCCGGACGGCGAAGTGGCAGAATATAATATCAAAGAATTGGAACAACTTGTCCGAAATCAGACCTTTCTGGTCTGCAATCACGTGGCGGTATCGCGGCGACTGGGAAATATATCTTTCCGGCCCTTTGATATATTAGAGGTTTTTGCCTTCATCCGGCCCACAGAGTTTTGTTTGCCCTTACCCTTTGGGCTGGCAAAGGCCCTAAATATATCACACATAGGGGGTAGCCCCGAACAGGATGCCCTGATTATTCTGCAATCGGCGCAGAGGTTATTTCAGGACCTCACCTCACCGGATTATATTTTCCCCGAAGGCGTTGTCGCCAATGCGCAGACAATGGCCGAAGCGGGGTGGCTCTGGGGGCCTTTAATATTGGGCGCAATGGGCCAGAATACGAAAGGTCAAGACGATCAGGTCTGGAACCATTTGCCCGAATGGGAAGAGGGCGCCCCTGTGCCGGCGGCTGGTTTTGACCCCGTTGGCGAGCCGGAAAGTCTGTCGCGCTTGCATGATTTGCTGGGGCCGGGGGCGGAAGAACGCCAAAGTCAAAAAGACTATACCGCCCTGATTACAAAGGCTTTCGCGCCGCCCGAAAATCATGACGAACCTAATTTAATCCTGGCCGAGGCCGGCACGGGCATTGGCAAGACCCTCGGCTATATCGCCCCCGCGAGCCTGTGGGCAGAAAAAAATGGCGGCACGGTCTGGCTCGCCACCTATACCAAAAACCTGCAACGCCAGCTGGATCAGGAATTAAGCCGCCTTTATCCCGACCCTAAAATCAAGCGCGAAAAAATCGTCATCCGTAAAGGCCGCGAGAATTATCTCTGCCTGCTGAATTTACAGGAATTATCTCAGGGGGCCGCCCTGGCGCAAGGGCGTATTCTGCTCGGGCTTGTGTCCCGCTGGGCCAGATACAGCCGGGACGGCGATATGATCGGCGGTGATTTTCCCGCGTGGCTCGGGGAATTTTTTGGCAATAGTCGGCTGGCGCAACTAACGGATCGGCGCGGCGAATGTGTATATTCCGCTTGTGCGCATTATCGAAAATGCTTCATTGAAAAAAACCAGCGAAAAGCAAAAACGGCCGATCTGGTTATTGCCAATCATGCCCTCGTCATGGTGCAAAGCGGCGCGCGCATCGGCGATCCGGATCTGCCAAACCGATATGTTTTTGACGAAGGACATCATCTTTTTGATGCCGCCGATAGTGCCTTTTCCGCCCATCTGACCGGACAGGAGGGTCTGGAATTACGCCGATGGATTCGCGGGGCAGAAGAAACGAGCCGGCGCAGCAAGGGATTAAAAAGCCGACTTGAAGACTTGATCATCGATGATGATGAGGCCCGAAAAGCTTTGGAGCATATCATAACCGCCGCCCGCTGCCTGCCGGCGGAGGGCTGGCATGGCCGTATCATTGATAATAATGCTTTTGGACCTGCGGAAAAACTTCTCGAACTGGTGCGCCGGCAGATTTTCGCGCGCCATCAGGGTTCGGATCAATATCACAGCCTTGAAACACCCGCAGATCATCCCGTTGACGGGCTTTTGGCGGCGGCAGAAACATTGTGTTCTGCCTTTAATGATTTAGCCCGGCCCCTTAAAAAATTATCCGCCCTGCTCTTAAAAAAGCTGGATGATGAAACCGCGGATTTGGACAGCAGCACGCGGGCCCGCCTTGATTCCGTCTCGCGCACCCTAATGCGCCGCGCCGATATTCTGACGGAAGGATGGATCCCCATGCTTAATAGTCTGAAGGGGGATAAAAATGAAAATTTTGTGGACTGGTTCGAGCTGAACCGCATTCAGGGCCGGGAGGTCGATGCGGGTATATATCGTCACTGGATTGACCCCAGCCTGCCTTTTGCCGAGATTGTCCTTAAGCCGGCGCACGGCGTCGTCATCACGTCGGCGACGCTGCGGGACCGGACCATTGACGCCCACAATAATGATCCAGACAATATTGATATTGCAAAGAGCCTTGATGTTGAATGGCATGCGGCAGAGGTGCGAACCGGCGGCGCCCATATGATCAATACCCCGCGCCGGCAAAGCCTGAAATCGCCGTTTAATTATGCGGAACAAAGCCGGATATTCATTGTCAATGACATGAATAAGGGCAGCCTTGATCAATTGGCCGCCGCCTACCGCGAGCTTATCATGGCGTCCGGCGGCGGGACGCTTGGGATTTTCACAGCCATCAGCCGCCTGCGGGGGGTTCATCAGCGCATTGTTAATCATATGGAACAGCATAACATCCCGTTTTTCGCCCAGCATGTAGACCCGATTAATGTCTCTACCCTGATCGATATTTTCCGGGAAGTCGAGAATAGCTGTCTTTTGGGAACCGATGCGGTTCGCGACGGCGTAGATGTGCCCGGACAATCGCTCAGGCTTTGCGTTTTTGATCGCGTGCCATGGCCACGGCCCACTATTTTGCACAAAGCCCGAAGAGAGCGGTTCGGCAAACAGACTTACGATGATTTAATCACCCGTCTGCGCCTGAAGCAGGCCTATGGCAGGCTGATCCGCAGCGCCGCGGATAAGGGCGTTTTCGTCATGCTCGACGGGGCCATGCCAAGCCGCCTGCTAAATGCCTTTCCGGAAGATGTGATCATTGAACGTATTGGTCTGGCAGAGGCCATTCAAAAAACAAAGGCATTTCTGACAGAGAAATTTGTGGAAGAATAAAAATATCCCGACTTCTATACAAAAATGGTGCCCTTTAAATAGGTTGCCGAATATCCCGCAATATGAACCCGGTCCGCCTCTGCAAGATATTGACATTGCAAATCCCCTCCCCGAGCCGAAACTTGCCGCGCGGTTAAACTTGTCTTGCCCAACCTTTCTGCCCAATAAGGAATCAGGCTGCAATGGGCCGAACCGGTAACGGGGTCTTCCGGAATGCCTTGCTTCGGCGCAAAAAAGCGCGAAACAAAATCAATATCCGGATGATCCGCCGGTGCCGTCACAATGACTCCGACGTCATTTATTTCGGCCAATCTTTCCATATGCGGGGCCGCCGCAGCCACGTCTGCCTCGGCTGCGAAAACCGCCATATGATCCCGGGCCAGGAAAAGCCGTTCCGGCCGCGCGCCAAGGGCTTGCACTAAATCTTCAAAAATATCTATTTCTGTGCCGGGCCGCGCCGGAAAATCAAGCTGCAGGCGGCCATCCGCGCACCGCTTAACAATCAAGGTGCCGGCCTGCTGCGTACTGAATTTTAAAATATCGTCATACCAGTCCAGTTCCTTGAACAAAACATGTGCGGCGGCCAACGTCGCATGTCCGCAAAGGTCAACTTCCGAGATGGGCGTGAACCACCGCAAATGAAAATCCACATCATCATCATCCACCCGCGTGAAGAAGGCCGTTTCCGACAGGTTATTTTCCCGCGCTATATTTTGTAATAGCGGCTCATCCCCCCAATCGGCCATAGGCACAACAGCGGCCGGATTACCGCGAAATATTTCCGATGTAAAGGCGTCAACTTGAAATATGCTATATTCTGACATGGTCATTCCCCATAATTACGTCATGTTACGATCATTTTTTTCCCTGCCTCAGCAGTTTTTGCACCGCCAATTGGCGGCGGCCTATTGATGCCATTTTCGGCGGCGGGCCGGGCGGCGATCCGATCTACCCAAGCCCTTAAATGGGGCAGATCATCAATATCCACCCCGGCCCAGTCATAGGACCTGACCCATGTCCAGTTGGCAATATCCGCAATGGAATATTCGCCTCGGCCAGCCCCGGCCAGATAGTCTTTATTTTTAAGCTGCCTGTCCAAAACCATATAAAGCCGCTTCGTTTCATTTTGATAGCGATCGATTACGGCTTGAATTTTTTCCGGAAAATAACGAAAAAACACATGGGCCTGCCCCTGCATGGGGCCAACGCCGCCCATCTGAAACATGAGCCATTGCATAACATCCATGCGGCCTCTGATATCCGCCGGCATGAGCATGCCGGTTTTTTCCGCCAGATACACCAGAATAGCCCCGGATTCAAAAATAGCCAAATTCTCATTA
This sequence comes from Emcibacter sp., assembly GCA_021647465.1. GTDB lineage: Bacteria > Pseudomonadota > Alphaproteobacteria > Sphingomonadales > Emcibacteraceae > Paremcibacter. The sequence goes on from JAKIUQ010000003.1 coordinate 115,721, forward strand.
TCTCTATCCACAATGGCCGGAATCCGCCCGTTGGGATTTAGAGCCAGAAATTCAGGGGTTTTCTGTTCCCCGCTGGATAAATCTATGCGGTGCAGGGTATAATCAAGGCCCATTTCCTCGAGCGCGATGGAAATTTTATGGCCGTTCGGGGTCGCTGCCGTATATAAATCAATCATGCCTCTTCCTCTATATTTTTTGGTTTGCCAAATGACACTTGCGATAGATAGTCCCACGAGGGGTTACCCAGCAGACGGCATTCGCCCAGACGTTTGGCCCCGATTTTTTCTGCGACCGCGACTGATCCCACATTTTCCTGCATGATCACAGAATGAATTTCCGGCAGCTTTTGTATATTCAAACCATAATCCCGCATGGCCGCTGCCGCTTCAGTCGCATAGCCCTTGCCCCACTCCTGCCTCAGAAATGTATAGCCAAGTTCGAACATTCGAAATGATGTCGCCCCATCCGGCAGCATTTTCTCATCTAAATAATAGGCGGTAGTGCCTTTTTCTTCTGTGCCGTAAAAAAAACTCATGCCGCACCGCCCCACGGGCTTATTGTCTTCTTTTCGGATCACAAGACGCTGACCAATGCCATGTTCTTCTTCCAAGTCGAACAATTTCTTCAGATTAACCAGATTTTCGTCATGGCTCCTCACCCGGCCCGTAAGATAGCGCATGACCAACGGATCACTATGCAGCTCGTCCAGAAAATCAATGTCCTGCGCCGCAAAAGGCCGTAAAATAAATCGTGCCGTCTCTGCTGTGATCATTTTCCTTTTTCCTTTAGATTGCAATGATATTCCCGTCTTTTACGTCAACATCGATTGCTGTCAATGATTGCCCGTTGCAGGGGCCCGCAAGGCATAGGCCGGTTTTAATCTCAAAAAGCGCCCCATGATTCTGGCAGATAAAATATTGGCCGGTTTTTTCGGTGAAGTGACCCGCCGTCATATTCAGAGGAATGTAGGCATGGGGACAAGTATTTTCATAAGCATATACCCTGTCCGCCATGCGCTGAATAAAAATATCCCGTATTTCATCTCCCTGTCCATAGGAAAATTCTTTTGCCTTGCCGTCTTCTATATCCAAAAGGCGGCAAATTATTTCGCCCTTTTCTGGCCCTCCGGGAATGTCGCTGGCTTTCATCTTCCTTATGGCTTCCACGGGCCAAAAGCCGGAGTCCAGCTGATAATGTCAACCTTCGCAAAAAGCCCGGCCTTGGCATAGGGGTCATTTGCGGCAAATTTTTCAGCCGTCAAGCGGTTTGCTACATCAATGATCAACATGCTGCCCCGGGGCTTATCGTCTTCTGTTAGCAACGGCCCCGCCAAGGTAACGCAGCCTTGCTCCTGCGCATAATCCAGATGGGCCGGACGATTATTCATGCGCAGCTCCAGACTGTCCGGCTTGTCTTCAGCCAAAATAATAAAATACATCTGATTTCCTTATAATTCACTGACATAGGGACGGTTCATAAGGTCTTGGACAATTTTTTTCACATTCCCCCCCTGATGCAGAATTTCATTCACCGCGCCGGCGATGGGCATTTCAATATTTTCCCGCGCGGCAATCTCTGCCAGAATACCGGCGGTATGATAGCCCTCGGCTACGCTTTTGCGGCCCGCCATGATGTCCCCCACAGTTTTTCCTTGTCCCAGCGCCATACCAAGGGACATATTTCGCGATTGAGCAGAGGAACAGGTTAAAATTAAGTCCCCCAGACCACACAGACCCATCATCGTCTCCCGCTTTGCGCCAAATATTTCGCCAAAACGAACCATTTCAGCCAAACCGCGCGTAATCAAAGCCGCCCGCGCATTTTCACCAAGGTCTAAACCTGCGACGATCCCGCAAGCCACCGCCAGAACATTTTTAACTGCGCCGCCCACCTCGGCTCCCACAACATCACTTGACAAATAGGGGCGAAAAGTTGGCTGACCCAACGTTTCCGCAACATTTTGGGCGATCTGTTGATATTTCGAGGCAATAGTTACCGCCGAAGGCAACCCCTGAGCCACCTCACGCGCAAATGTTGGGCCGGACAGCACAACCAGCGGGCTTTTAGGCAGAATCTCGGAGATCACTTCATTCATCAATTTACCCGAAGATTGCTCAATGCCTTTTGCACAGAGAACAAGGGGGGTGCTGCCCTTAAGATATGGCTTCAGTTCAAGGCCTATGGCCCGAACAAATTGCGCCGGCACGACCAATAAAATAATGTCCGCATCCGCCGCCTCACCTATATTCCCCGTTGCCTTTAGAGATTTATGCAGGGGAACATCCGGTAAAAAGTCTTTGTTTTCATGGGCTCCGTTGATTGACGTCACGACGTCATCCTCTCGCGCCCAGAGCAATATATCCCGCCCCGCGCGGGCCGCCATTGTTGCCAAAGCCGTCCCCCAGGCACCGCCGCCAATCACCGATACTTTATTATAAACCGCCATAGTCAGCCCTCTTTAGTCCTTATTATCTGTTTTATGCTTTCACGCCAGCCCCCGCAGCCGGCGGCGCGTCCGGATCAAGCGGCCAACGCGCGCGCGCCGCCAGATCTAACCCGTCGCACAACCCCAGCCTTAATCTTTCCACGCCGACCCATGCTATCATCGCCCCATTGTCCGTGCATAAGCTTGGAGGCGGTACGAGAATTGTGAATTTTTTATGGTCACAAAGTTGTTTTAAATTACTTTTTAAGGCCGTGTTGGCGGCCACTCCGCCCGCCACCACAAGCATATGGTGATGCACGGGATATTGTTCAAGATATAAATCCATCGCCCGGCCCATGCGATCCAGAATACTGTCACATATCGCCTTTTGAAAACTTGCGGCCAGATCATATATATCCTGCTGATTTATGTCGCTGCCCAGCTTTTCCACCTCGCGCCGAACCGCCGTTTTCAGGCCGGAAAAAGAGAAATTACAGCCCGGCTTGCCTTTCAGGGGCCGCGGTAATTTAAACCGCGTTTCCAGCCCGCGTTTCGCCGCTTCCTCCACCGCCGGACCGCCGGGATAGCCCAGCCCCAAAAGTTTTGCCGTTTTATCAAAGGCTTCGCCCGCCGCATCATCAATGGTGGTGCCCAGCCGTTGATAATCACCGACCCCCTTCACCGCCAAAATCTGGCAATGACCGCCGGATACGAGAAGCAAGAGGTACGGAAAGGTTGCTTTGTCCGTCATTCTGACCGTTAACGCATGGCCTTCCAGGTGATTGACCCCGATGAACGGAATATTTTTTGCCGCCGCAATGGCTTTGCCGGTCATCATGCCAATCATCACCCCGCCGATCAGGCCCGGGCCGGATGTGGCGGCCACAGCGGACAAATCATCAAAGCCGCAATTGGCCTCATCCAAAGCTTGGATAATCAGCCTGTCCATATGGTCAATATGCGCGCGCGCGGCAATTTCCGGCACAACGCCGCCATAAGCTTTATGTTCTTCAAACTGGGATAATATGACATTGGATAATATTTTGCCCGCCCCATTGACCACTGCCGCCGCCGTTTCGTCGCAGCTGCTTTCCAGTCCCAGGACCCTGATATTTTTAGCTATGTTGATATTTTTACCCATATCGCGCATCATTTTACATTTGAGGTTGTTATTTATGGCATCGCCGTTAAATATATTCTACAAAGATTCATATTTATAGAACCTATTGTATAAGGCTTATTCCCCGTGCAAGACACAAAAAAAGATGACATTGCGGTTCGTATCGGTACAAGGGGCAGCCCTTTGGCGCTGGCCCAAGCCCACGAAGTGAAAAATCGCCTGCGCCGCGCCCATAAGGATTTAACGGATCATGCGGTCGAAATTATCGTCATGTCGACACAGGGGGACAGGATTCTCGATCGCGCCTTATCTGACATCGGCGGCAAGGGGCTGTTCACAGAAGAAATCGAAGAGGCCTTGATCAAAGGCCGTATTGATATTGCGGTTCATTCCTTGAAAGATATGCCCACCAGCCTGCCGGAAGGGCTTGAACTCGCCTGTTACCTTGAAAGAGAAGATGTACGGGACGCCTTTATTTCTGCAAAGGCCGGCGCGTTAAAAGATTTGCCTGCCGGCGCGCATATCGGCACAGCATCCCTTCGGCGGCAAGCTCAGACATTGGCTATACGGCCCGATATCACGGTTTCCACCTTTCGCGGCAATGTGCAGTCCCGCCTGAAAAAGCTGGATGAAAATATCGTTGATGCCACCTATCTTGCCATGGCCGGATTAAATCGGCTCGGCCTGAAAGATGATCGCATTCACCCCATTGAGGTTGACGACTTTCTGCCGGCTGTTGCGCAGGGGGCCATTTGTATTGAAATTGCCCGCAGCAATGATCGGGCGAAAGAGCTGCTGCGCCCCCTGAACCATCGCGCCACGGAAATCTGCGTGAGGGCAGAACGGGCCATGCTGAAAGTTCTGGACGGCTCCTGCCGCACTCCAATCGCGGGGCTGGCCGCCATAACGGGGGGGGTGTTAACCCTGAAAGGCTTTATTTCCTTGCCGGACGGGAGTGAGTATCATTCTTTTGAGGCCGCGGGAACAGATCCGGAAGAATTGGGCGTCATTGTCGGCAAGACGTTAAAAAAGAATGCTGGTGCCGATTTTTTCAAAAAACTTACCATTGGATTAGGCGCATAAAGGATTATTAATGCATTTTCTGCTCACCCGGCCAGAAGAGGATTCGCGGAAATTAGCCCAGAGCCTGTTATCCCTTGGCCATAGGGTACAGGCTGAGCCGTTGCTTCATATTAATTTTCTTTCCCGGGAAAAAATTGACTTAACCAACTTTCAGGCCGTCGCCTTCACCAGCGCAAATGGCGTCAGGGCTTTTGTCCATATAGATCAGAACCGTGACATTCCCTGCTTTGCCGTGGGGGAGGCCACGGCAGCCGAAGCGCAAAAGGCGGGATTTCAAACCATATCTACCGCAGACGGAAATGTTATCGAGCTGGCGGAACTGATAACCCGCCGCCTTAATAAGGCGTCTGGCCCCATATTGCATATCTCGGGCCGGGATATAGCCGGAGACTTATCAGGCAGATTGGAGGCCGCAGGATTTAAACCTGTCCGCGCTGCGCTTTATAAAGCGGTAAAATCAGCCGCCCTGACCACCGCCGCGCAAAAGCTGATAACATCGGGCCAGATCAGCCATATCCCCTTTTATTCCCCGCGCAGCGCAAAAATATTTATGGACCTCATTCATCTGTCCCATTTAGAAGATCATTTAACAAAAATTACCGCACTTTGCCTTAGTCCAGCCGTATCTGATGTGATAGGCTCATCTTCCTGGCAAGGAATATTAACCGCGAAGCATCCAAATCAATCAAGCCTGTTCCATTTGGTTGGCGTAAAGTTAGAGGAAATCGGCAATGACCGAACGTAAAAAAAGTCAGCAGCTGCCTGAGACAAAATCTAAGCCTGAGACAGAATCTAAATCTGGGCCTAAGCCTGAACCCAAATCTGGTCCTAAAGCCACTAAGTCCGGGACTGCACGGGGGCCAAATTGGTCATTGCGTCTATTGCTCCTCCTGCTGGTTTTTCTGATTGGTTCCGGCGCAGGAATATATTTTCTGCCCGCCCTTAAGGATAAGCTGCCCTTCGTTGCCAATTGGAGCCAGAGCCTGAATAATTCTGGCGCCAGCAACAAGGAAATCCGCGCTTTGAGTGATAAAATCAGCCTTTTGGACCGCCGCCTCACGCAACAGAATACCGAAATTCAAGAGCTTAAAACCACCGAAAATGACTTGAATAGCCGGCTAGAAGAAATAACAGCCCAGAAAACGGATACAGGCCCCGCCCTGATCGCGCGGCTGGAAAAATTGGAACAGGCCGGGCTTTTGGCCGAAAGCAAAAAAAACGATATGTCTCAATCTGCCAGAATTGATATGCTTTTGGGCCGAATGAGCCAATTGGAGGCGTCCTTTGTGCCCCTAAGCAAAGGGCTGTCCGATGCACAGGATGCGCGGCAGGAGCGCCAGGAGCTTTCTGAAATCACAAAATCACAGGCTGAAGTTTTAGATCAGATAGGCCGCCGCCTCAGCGCGGTTGAAGCCTATGCAGACCGGGATAACAGCGGCGCATTGCTGGCCTTCCGTATTGGGGAGCTTCGGCGAAAGGTCACTTCTGGTCAGGCCTTTGGCCCGGAAATCTCGGCCCTGTCATCAATGATGGCCCGCGGCAGCTTTGCCAATAACGGCAAGCTTAATGATGCCATTAGTTGGTTAAGCCAACATAAGGCGGGGATAGTCCCCAAAGATAAAATCAGAGACCAGTTTGACAATCTGATCCCCGCCCTGATCCGCTCAGCCTCACGTCATGCGGATGACCCTTGGTGGAAGAGGGCCTATAACAATGGCAAAAACCTGATTATGGTACGAAAGACCAACTCTATTCCCGAAGCTTTCAACACAGAGGGTTTTGATGCAGAAAATCTTGACGGCATCATTGCCAATGTGCGGCAAATGCTCGCCCGGTTTGATCTGAAAGAAAGCCTCGCCTTGTTGAACCGGCTTCCGGGGAATATTCGCGAAACGCTAAATATTTGGGTCATGCAGGCCGAAATTTATCTGCGGGCGGAAACGGAGCTGGACCGGGTAGAAAGCCTTGCGGCCGCCTATTATCTTGATCCTGAAACGGCCGCGCCTATGGAAGGGGCATCGCTATGATCCGGCTTGCCTTCTATATTACCCTTGCGATATCACTGGCCCTTGGCGCGGTATGGCTCGCCGATAATCCGGGCAGCCTGTTGATTAATTGGCAGGGGCGGGAAATTCGCATGACTGTCGCTATTTTTGGCCTGCTCATCCTGCTGTATACGGTTTTCTGCTGGCATATCTTCAAGCTTTATCGCTGGTTTGGGGCAGATAATCCGTTAAAAAGCCCCAAGAGAATGGAAAGCCGCCGCCAGAAAGGATTGGCAGAATTGGATCTTGGCTGGTCTGCCTTTGCCATACAAGACAGGGCCGCTGCGCTCAAACATGGTAAAAAGGCCCGCCGCCTTTTGCCGCTGGACAATGGGCCGCTGCGCCTTTTGCTGCACGTAAGCGCGGGCAAAGCCCGGGAAGACTATCTGGGGCTACTCGAAAAAAATCCCAATAGCAAATTAACCGCCCTTAAATTCCGTCTTGATAAAGCCGCCTCTGCGCAGGATTCCTCGCCGAAAAATTCATTGGCTATTTTACAGGAAATGCGTAAATTACAGCCCGGAAACATCTGGATTAGCCGTAAGATATTTGACATATCCACACAATTACATCACTGGGCCGAGGCCAAACAAGAATTATCCAGACTGGGTAAAGGCAAAGCAATAGATGCCGAAACCCAGAAACATCTCAGCAGCGTCATAAATTATTGTCAGGCACTGGAAGCTGATCTTTCCGGCCAAAAAAAATCTGCCTGTGATTTTGCCCTTCAAGCCTTGAAAAACGCGCCGGCCTTCACCCCCGCCGCCCTGTTGCTGGCGCGGATTTATCTGGCGCAGGGCGAAAAATCAAAGGCACGAAAACTTATTGAAACCACGTGGAAAATATGCCCCCATCCCGACTTGGGCCAGTTTTTTCTGGATTTAGAGCCCATGGAAAGTCCGAGCGAAAAATTTCGCCGAATACAAAAATTCATGGCCCTAAATGACAATGCTCTTCATAGTTTGCATTTAATGGCAAAAGTCAGCCTTGATACCGCCCATTGGGGGGAGGCCAAACAGGCATTAGAGAAAATCCTGACGGGAAATATGGCAACTCAGGAAACATATCATCTGCTGAGCAGGCTGGAAATACTACAAAAAAATGACCAGCAAGCCGCCGAGGCTCATAGAGCCAGCGCAGCGGGGGCCGCGCCGGATCCTGTATGGCACTGCGGGGCCTGCGGGGTAACACAGAAAAACTATGTCACCAACTGCCCCGACTGCCATGCCTTTGACTCTATCATATGGCAGGGGCCATCATAACAAGTAATGATTTAAAAATTTACCATATATTAGGAGATCGCGATATAGGCTGATGATGACAAATCATTAGACAAAAGGAATTTTTATGTTTGAGTCAAAAAAAATTATTATGTCACTCTCTGTCGCCGCCATGATCACCCTGACCACGGCCCCCGCCATAGCCTCCGGTGATGGCCATTCCGAAATCAAGAAAAATGTCATTGGTGTTTTTGGCGGTTTCACAAATATGGATGGTAATACAGATGCCACTTTTGGCATCGAATATGAACGCCGCCTTACAGACCTGATTGGGGTCGGCGTTATTTATGAACATAGCCCCAATGCCCATAACGGGGATGGCGTCAGCATCTATATGGCGGAACTGCATCTGCACCCCTGGCAAGAATTAAGAATTTCGGTTGGCTACGGGAAAGAAAAGGCCCATTATGAAGGCTCTCAAAGCAAGGATGCCTGGCGTCTGGGCGCCGCCTATGATTTCCATATCGGCACGTTTGGCCTTGCCCCTACAATAAATTTTGACCGTATTGATGGTCAGACCGCAACCGTATTTGGCCTCACGCTGATCAAGGGTTTCTGATTGGCCTTCAAAATATTTACCGCAGCAGGGCAAAAACCATATTGAACCTATTTTGCCTCGCACGCAGAATAATCATTGCCTGTTACGTTCACTTGACGATATAATTTGAGACATATATTTTAAGTCTTTAATTAAATTCAAGGAATATTCATGTCAATTGAACTTCATCGCGGTGATTTGCCGGATAATATCAAATTCTCTGGTTCTGTTGCCATTGATACGGAAACCATGGGCCTCAACCCGCACCGGGATCGCTTATGCCTCGTTCAGCTATCGGGCGGCGACGGCAATGCTCACCTTGTTCAGATCGCGCAAGGCCAAACCAAGGCACCAAATCTCAAGGCGCTATTGGAAGACCATAATCTCATCAAAATTTTTCATTTTGCCCGTTTTGATGTTGCGGTTTTAAATAAATATCTGGACGCTAAGGTTCGGCCGGTATTCTGCACCAAAATCGCCTCCCGCCTCGTGCGAACCTATACAGATCGTCATGGGTTAAAGGATTTATGTCAGGAACTGATCGGTATCGACATATCCAAAAAACAACAAAGCTCGGATTGGGGCGCAGATGAATTATCTCAAGACCAGCTCGAATATGCCGCCTCAGACGTGCTTTACCTGCATAAACTGGTCAATCGGCTGAATGTCATGCTGGAACGTTCTGGCCGGACAGAATTGGCCAAATCCTGTTTTGAATTTTTACCAACCCGGACAACTCTGGATCTGATGGGCTGGGCTGAACAGGATATTTTCGCGCATCGGTAAAGCGGCCGGTCAGCCAATAGACTTGAACAAATGCTGTTATAAGACTACATTTATACGGGGTCTCGTTTAGGCGGCTTCTTGATTTGGCCATACTGCTGAGCCAAAATATGGACAGCATTGCAAACAAGGGTCATAAAAATAGATTTTTCTGTGACTTACAACAGAATATTTAACATTAAAGAGTTTATAAAATCGAAAATCTGAACAATTTATTGCCAGCCAAAACAGCCAATTTTGAGCAAATGCAGCACGAGATTGACCGAACGCGCCTGCTGAAAAAAATTGTGCCTTCTTTAGCGGTGATTGCCCTCATAGCTCTGGTTTTCTGGCCCTTTGTCAACAGCAAAGAGGGCAGTTTTACACTGGCAATTGACCGGTTGGACAAGCGCGATGAAAATGCAAAATTAATCAAGCCGCGCTATGTCGGCATAGACAAACATAATCATCCGGTAAATATTTCGGCAGAAACCGCCTTTCGAAAAAACAACGATGATAACGACTATTATCTAAAAAACCTGCTCGCGGATCTGAAAATGAGCGACGGCACAGGAATAAAAATCCGCGCAACCAGCGGTATGTTCGATGCCGATGTGCAGGAAATCACCCTGAATGGCACCGTGGAAATCACGACTGAGAATAACTTTCACCTGATCACCGATCATACGTTATTTTTGATCAATGAAAAAATTGCCACCGGAAATCACGGCATGACAGGATCAACGTCTTTTGGCACATTGCGCGCCGACAGGTTTCATGTGGATGTGAATCAGGAAATCATTCGCCTTAAAGGTAATGTCAAAATGCATTTTGACCCACAGCAGCCCATAGAATTACCAAAATTAAATAATGATAAATAGCAACAGAACTTAATGGAACAATGAAGTGATTATCAGAAAAGAAATGTTACAGGGAATGGCGGTCAGATTTTTATCCGCCGGGCTTTTATCAGCGGCATTCTTCGCCAACAGCCTGACGCTCCCGAACGCGGCGGCCCAGATTCAGGACCAAATTCAAGATCAGGACCAATCAAGCCCGAAAACAGAATTTGAGGCAAATACCCCTGTCGCGACCCCTGTCAATCTCAGCAAGGATGTGGACATCAGTGCGGACGAACTGGAGGCAAATTTACGTAAAGATATTGTGATCTTTGTCGGCAACGTGATCATCAGCCAAGAGGAGCTCACCCTGAATTCTGACCGCGTCACAGTTTTTTACCAGAAAGCCGCCAATGAAAAATCCACAATTTCTCGCATTGATGCTTCTGGAACCGTTAAGTTAACCACCAAAACCGAAGCGATAACCGCCACATGGGGCATTTATGACTTTACCGATAAAATCATCACATTGGGCGGAAAGGTTATCTTAAAAAGAGACGGCGGAGAAATCAACGGTACCCGGCTGGTCTATAATCTGGACACAGGGGTGATCACCATTGAAGGCAGTCCCGCAAATAATGGCCGCGTAAAAGGACAATTCACCTTACCTGATGCTCAAAAAGAAAGAAAAGATGATTAGGGTCAAGGCAGAAAAATGATGTTTCCCGCATCATTATTTATAATATTCGTAAGAGATATCAGTAGTCTATTAACATTTATACGATAAAAAAGAAGATATGAATCAAAATCAACCATCACCATTACAGGACGATGCCACCCTCACGGCCCCGCAATTAAGCCAGGGGCTGATTATTGATGCCGTGGAAAAAAAATTCAACAAGCGCCCTGTTTTAAAAGGCGTTAGTTTACAAGTTAATCGGGGCGAAGTCGTCGGGTTATTGGGGCCAAATGGCGCAGGCAAAACAACCTCTTTTTATTCCATGATTGGGTTGATTGAACCTGATGCCGGACGCATTTTGCTGGACGGCCATGACATCACACGGCTGCCCATGTATCGCCGCGCAAGGCTGGGCATCGGTTATTTACCGCAAGAGGCCTCCATTTTTCGGGGCATGACCGTAGAAGAGAATATCTGGGCTGTCCTGGAAATATGTGAGCCAAATCGAAAGGCCCGGGAGGAATCTCTGGAAAGCCTCCTGAATGAATTTTCCATCACCCATATCAGGCATGCATCGGCGCTCGCCCTATCGGGCGGGGAGCGCCGGCGGGTGGAAATCGCGCGCGCACTGGCCACAAAACCATGCTTCATTCTACTGGATGAGCCTTTCGCGGGAATCGACCCCATTGCAATTTCGGATATTCGGACGCTGGTTTCTCACCTTAAAGACCGGGGGATTGGGGTATTAATAACCGACCATAATGTGCGGGAAACCCTTGATATTATTGACAGAGCATACATTATTCACGATGGACAGGTGTTGATGTCCGGAACGCCAGAAGAAATAGTCGCCAACAAAGACGTGCGTCGTGTATACTTAGGGGACAGCTTTAGCTTATAAGGCAGGGTAAAAAATTATGGCACTTTCGCCAAGAATTGAATTAAAATTATCGCAATCTCTGGTCATGACCCCCCAGTTGCAGCAGGCTATAAAACTGCTGCAATATTCCAATATTGACCTTGTCGATTTTGTTACGCAGGAAATCGAAAAAAACCCCCTTTTGGAACATGAAGAAAATGCAGGTCTTTCCGGAAAGCCTGCTGAAAATGAACCATTATCTGATCCGGGGCCAGATTCAGATCAGGGGGCAGGCCGCGAAAATAATGACGCGCAACAAACCGCAACGGCTGATGATTATTTAAATAACCCCGGCGGCGAAAATCAAAATACCGACTCTGCTCTGGATACAAATTTTGACAATGAATTCAACAATGACTGCCCCAACGACTGCCCGCCCGGTACCCTGTCCAACAATGATCTGGGCCTAAGTTCAAAATCCATGATCGGCGGCGGGGGGAGTTTTGAAGACACAGACTTTGCCATGGACCTTCGGCTATCAGAAAATATTTCCTTAAGCGATCACCTGCTCGGCCAGCTTAACATGCTCTCAGAGACAGCAAATGACAAGATTATCATTCGCTTCCTGATCGGTATGTTGGATGACGCCGGATATTTAACCGAAAGCAGCGCGTTAATCGCCGAACGTTTTGGGTGCGATATTGAGGAGATTGACCGCATTGTCGAAATTGCCCAAACATTGGAGCCGGTCGGTGTCTTCGCCCGCAGTTTGAGTGAATGCCTTAAAATTCAACAAAGAAATAATGACAGGCTTGATCCCGCCATGGAGGCCCTTCTTGACAATCTGGAACATCTCGCCAAGCGGGACTACAACATATTAATGCGGTTATGCCAGATTGATGCAGAAGACCTCAAAGATATGATTGAAGAAATACAGGCCTTAAACCCAAGGCCCGGCCAGGCCTTCAACACCGCCATATCTCAAACGGTCATTCCCGATGTTTTTATCCGCAAAAACCCCAAGGGAAACTGGATCGTAGAACTGAATAGTGAAACCCTGCCAAAGGTACTTTTTAACAATCATTATCTCGCCGAAATAAAACGCCATGCCAATAATAAAAAAGCAAAAGAATATCTGGCCGAATGTACCGCCTCTGCCAATTGGCTGGTCAAGGCTTTGGATCAGAGAGCCAGAACCATTTTGAAGGTTTCCTCAGAGCTGGTCAAACATCAAGACGCCTTTTTCGAAAAGGGCGTTAAATATCTGCGACCCTTAAATTTAAAAACAATTGCCGATGCCATTGAAATGCATGAAAGCACAGTGAGTCGCGTGACATCCAATAAATTCATCGCAACCAATCGGGGCATTTTTGAAATGAAATATTTCTTCACCACAGGCATTTCCGCCGTGGGCAATGAAGAAAGCCACTCATCGGAATCTGTCAAGCATACTATTCAGGCCTTGATTGATGCCGAAGAACCCAAGAAAATTCTGTCTGATGACAAATTGGTCAGCATATTAAAGGCAGAAGGCATTGATATTGCAAGGAGAACCATCGCAAAATACAGAGAATCTTTAAATATTCCCTCTTCCATACAACGGCGGAGAAACAAAAATTCTGCTTTCTAGCAAGACATAACACAGAAAAATTTCAGATAGCGTTTTCTGTGGAAAGCAGTAAAATTGGCGGCATTGAATTTAACATTCTTGCCTCTGATGACAGCGGAAGTTTTTGGGAACTTGACAATTGTAAAGTCAAACACTAACTTCCCCGGCTTTGTACAATATTTAATATGATTAAACATTGTACCGGCTCATTTTTTAAATAAGTTATCTGGGAATGGTTGAATTAAAATGAATATTATCGTTACTGGCAAACAAATGGATATTGGTGACAGCCTGAAGTCATATGTCGAAGACCATATCGACGGGATTGTTGATAAATATTTTGAGAATACAGTTGATTCAATCGAAGGCAACGTAACAATATCCAAAAACGCCCATTTACATCGTGCTGATTGTAGTGTGCATTTGGGACATGGGGTATATTTGCAAAGCCATGCCGAAGAAAAAGACGTCTATGCCGCATTTGACGCCGCTGCTGAAAAAATGGAAAAAAGATTGCGCCGGTATAAAAGGCGGCTCACCAATCACCATAAAGACCGTTCAAACAACACGATGGGTGTGCCAGCACAATATAATGTATTTGAAGCTGAGCAAGAGGCCGCCGCCGAGCCTGATGACAGCCTTCCGCCGGCGATCATTGCGGAAATGCAGCTTGATATACCCGAAGTATCCGTAAGCGACGCCGTTATGCGGCTGGACCTGGGTGAATTACAGACCTTGATGTTCCGTAACAGTGGACATGGCGGGTTAAATGTGGTTTATCGCCGTACTGATGGGAATATTGGCTGGATAGACCCAAAGATAGACCATAAATAAACCAATTGGATTAACAACAGAAAATTGTCCGTATGGAAATTACAGACCTTATAAGCCTGAACTCTATTGTACCAGATCTTAAGGCTTCAAGTAAAAAACAGGCCTTGCAGGAATTGGCCGGTTATGCAGAAAACATCATTCCCGTAACACATCATGATATTCTTGATGTGTTGCTGGAAAGAGAAAGACTTGGCACCACGGGCGTCGGGCATGGCGTTGCCATACCTCATGGCAAATTTCCCAATCTGGATCGACCCTATGGTATATTTGCCCGCCTTGAACATCCTATAGATTTTGACTCTCTGGATGATCAACCGGTAGACCTTGTTTTTTTACTTCTTGTGCCGGAAACCGCCGGCGCAGATCACCTCAAAGCGTTGGCAAAAGTATCGCGAACCTTGCGGGACAAGGTCATTTGTGAAAAATTGCGCGGATCGGAGGGCGGTGATGCCATTTATGCCATCCTGACATCATTGTCCCAAACAAGCCACGCAGCTTGAGCGGAAGCAAAATCAAATTTAAAAAGGGCTGATCCAATGTATCTGGATCAGCCCTTTTAGCATATTTGAGAAATATAATATTAAACGCCGTTAGAGGGAGCCTCCTTAGAATTTTCTTCCGGCTCCTCTATTTTCTCTTCTGTTTCTTTATCGGAATATACTTTTTGGCGGAATTCTTCTGCCTTTTCTATATCTTCTTCAGCTACGCTGCCTTCGGCAGCTTCTGGAATGCGCACCCAGCAATCCGTGCCCTGCAGCCTGATTTCTTTACAGGCATTCTGCGCTTCCTCCAGACTGGTTAACGGCCCCGCATTCAACCGGTAGTAGAATCCACTGGGCCCGCCTTTGAATTTGGCTGTGCCAAGATCAATTTCCGAACGCCGTGGCTCAAGATCACCAATGATATCCGCATATTTCTTTTTCAGCTTTTCCCAACCGGGCATAAGTTCTGATTTCTTGCGATAGGCGGCAATTTGCAGCGCCCAGCCTTGCGGCCCAAGCAATGGCGGGACATTCTCTTCTACAGGTTCCGGTACAATAACAGGCTCTATCACCGCCATAGGTTCCGGCGGCACTTCCACCAGACGGGCGACCGTCATATTCTTAGTGCGGTCCTCATCGACGAAAACCTCATTAGCCATCTCTGATGTATCGGTTTTAGGGCTTGCGGATTGCCGAACAACCGCATCAAACCGGTCATCTGATGTCAGGCTCGCCAAAATACGGAAATACCCGAGGCTTTCGTTGGTTAAGTCAGGGCCATTATCAATAGATAACAATCGGGATGACATCATTTCATTGCCTGAAAGAGCATAGGCCATGGCAAGATTTTGCCGGTGCGTTGCCCCCGCGTCCCGATGTTGCGCCGCTTGTTTCAAGACATCAATGGCTTCATCATGACGCGATTGCAACGATAGGGACAAGCCATAATTATTCAATAGCTTCAAGTTATCCGGGGCCATATCAAGGCCGTCTCTATAAACCGTCATCGCCGCCCGGGGGCTCCCCTGCATCTCTAGCGCCAAAGCCAGACTTGTGACAGATTCGACATTTCTTGGATTTAACGACACGGCATCCTGAAGCATGGGGACCGCCATCGTTGGCCGGTTTAACGCAATATAGGTTTTGCCAAGCCCTGTTAAGGCCTGCAGATTTTGTTCATTCCGGGACAAGGCGGATTGATAGACTTCTTCCGCTTGTTGATATTGACCAATGGCCCGCAAGCTGTTCCCAAGGCCGACCAATGGCTCTGAGGAGAAGGGATGATATAGAATGGCCCGCCGGTAGAGGGGAATTGCCGCATTATGATCACCGTCTGCGGCCATTTCATTCGCCAACGCGACAAAGCTGCTGTCCGCTGCGGAAGATCTTGTCACAGTGGCAGACTGCTGACTTCTGCCTGTATTATCATAATTTGTGGCTTGGTAATCTGAACCACCTGAACAGGCGACAAGCAAAAGTGGCAAGGCGGCAGTCGCCAAAGCTTTGCGCAAATTTGCGCCATATGCACGGCTAAAAGCTGGACCAAATTGTTTCATTTTAAAACTCTTTTTTTTCGGCATTATCTGATGCTCCATTTCTTTAAAATTTCGCGTAATTCGAAATTTATCTATTTTGAGAAGCGATTTCTTTTAAAGGGATCTGTTCTTCATTTTCCATGAAGTATAAGTCCAAAGCCTCACTGAGAATGGCTTGACAGCTTTTTCGTGTATGGGCGGATAATATCCGTAATCTAAGATGGTTTTCTGGCTCCATACGTAATGTCATAGCGATTCGTTTCATACCCACCGCTTTACCGCTGGTTTTTTTTCCATGATTAGAGGCAACATCATCAGGAACGGATTCTTTTGAAATATTTAAATTTTCACCTGATTTATCCTTGGATGTCGGGCCATTTTGACGGGTGGATATTTCTTTAACGGCACCAATGGCGCTTTCCAACGAATCATTATCGCGAGAATCCGGCCCGAGGACAGGGGCTGATGTTGACCGACCATATTCCGGTGCAGGAAAACGATCCAAAACGGCTTGATTCATGGATAATGATGCGGGGGATGGGGCGGCGTTGCCTTTTTTTGCCAAAAGTGAGCCGGTTAGCCGCGATACGCCTTTTACATTTTTTACATTTTTCATTTCTTTACGCCTGTACTTGTCTGCGGCCAAAGCCACCACGCTGAGAAGAGGGTTTTCCGTGGGTTGACTGATTTTGAAAGACGGTTCTCCTGAAATTCTTTTCCAGCCGATCATTGATATATTCCCATAGATCCTCAATTTCCGTCGCCGATTTACCGTCGGGATTTACTTCCATAACCGTTCTGCCATCAATCATGGCAGAGGCATATTCTGTTCTGTGATGAAGCGTTATAGGGGCCACCGTTCCATGTTGCGACAGGGCAATTGCGGCATCAGAGGTAATGCGCGCCCGGGGGGTTGCCCCATTGACAACGAACATAAATGGTTTGTCGGTTCTGTCCGCAAGCTCAACAGTTCCGCCAGCGGCACGAAGGTCATGGGGGCTGGGCCTTGTGGGGATAACAATCAGGTCTGATACGGCAATGACACTCTGAATCGCCAGCGTAATCGCCGGCGGCGTATCTATGACCGCCAATTTAAACCCTTGGGCGCGAAGCTCATCCAAATCTGTCATAAGCCGTGAAACATTGGTTTGGGCAAAGGCCGGGGTCGGCGCTTCCCGTTCATTCCACCATTCTGTCAAGCTTCCTTGCGGGTCTGTATCGACCAAAACAACGGGCCCAGCCCCAGACAATTCAGCCTGTACGGCAACATGACCACTCAGCGTTGTTTTGCCTGATCCGCCTTTTTGCGAGGTAAACGCTAATACACGCATATTTTTTAACCCTATTCATTTAATAAAGAGATGCCCCAGCATCGGACTTTAACATCAGTGATACTATTTCATCTTTTTGAATTATGGCGAAAAGGTCTTAAGAAAGCGTAAAATATAGATAGCTTTTTCTTTTCTAACACTTTGATAATCAATAGATTATTTACATAAATTTCATTATATTGATGTTATAATCTTATTTCGACGACATAAATTAAGCCTTTAAAGCTCACCGGAAGGAGCGGAGAAAGATGACCATGCCCTCTATGAAGTCCCATCTTTTGTCCATCGCGATCATAGGTACGGGCCTGTTATTAGTCCCTCAAACCACATATGCGACGGTTGCTGACGGGGTATATGCCTATGAAAAAGGCAATTACCAGCAAGCCCGCGCAGAATGGCTGCCCTATGCCGCCCTGGGAAATCCAAATGCCCTATATAATCTGGGGCAGCTTTCCCGCATGGGCCGGGGCACAGAGCAGGACTTTATCAAGGCAGAGGAATATTACCTCAGGGCCGCCGAAAAAGGACATGTGGGGGCCCAGCGCAATCTGGGAACGCTCTATTATTTCGGGCGCATTAATGCCGTTGATCATGCCAAGGCTTTTCAATGGCTGATCAAGGCGGCCGCAAATGGCGATACCAAATCACAGCTTATGACAGGCACCATGTATTTTAACGGTGAGGCAACGCAAAAAGATAATATTCGCGCCTATGCCTGGGTCTTTCTATCATCCCAGAGCGGGCTTGCGCAGGCCATTGACGCTCTGGATAAACTTACGGCTGTCATGACGCCGGAAGAGACCCTGCGGGCCAGAAATCTAGCGCCGACCTTAATATCCCGTCAGTTATCCCCCGATGATGTCGGGCTTATGGTGCAGCAGCAGGAAGCCGATAACCCTCCCTCATCAACGCTGAATAACATCCCTCCGATTGCCCACACCGCCGCGCCAATAGGGGCCGCAGATAACTACCGGGTACAGATTGCCTCATTCAGCACAGAAAATGCCGCCCAAAAGGCCCTGAAAATAATACAAGATAAATTTCCCGAACTATTGAGCGGCCGTCAGGGGAATACCGAATATGTTGACCTTGGCAAAAAGGGCGTTTTTTATCGCCTGCAATTAAGTCCGTTCCAGAGTAAGTATGATGCGCAGGAATATTGCCAGAAATTACAAGAAAATAACCAGAATTGTTATGTGATCAAAAGCCCTTAAGTTATACAGGCTTTAATGTAGGTCGTTGAAAGTAACCGCCATCAGGCCGCGCACGCTATTGCCCATATATATATGATCCGCGCGGCGAAGATCCGCGAGCGTCAGGCGTTTTTCTACTATTTTTACGGCAGGATCCTCGATCAATGATTGGCGCAAGACCCCTTTCAACACACCGCAATCAAGGGGCGGCGTATATAAAATATCGTCCTTCTTCAGGAAAAGATTATTAAATGTCCCTTCCGTAAGTATGCCGGTTTCATTCTCAAAAATAACGTCATAACTGCCATATTTCTTTTGATGATTCTGCAATTCCTGATCAAATACAAGGCGATCCGTTGTCTTGTGAAACCGCATGGGGTCCCGGCTATCCGCCATTATGTCCGATAGGGTAATCATGGCGGGCTTATGTTCAGATAAACTATCCAATGGCGTAGAGGTTATAGAAATTTTGCCTGTCTTGGAGAGCAAAAGCCTTACTTTCCATAATGTCTCTGGATCAAGCCAAAGAATATGGTTTTTCAGGTCATCCAGAATGGCCGGCACATCGCAAGGAAAATCAAAATACCGGGCCGATGATATAAGTCGCGACATATGAAGATCCAGAAAATCCAGTCCACCCGCATCCTTTTGACGATCATCATGAGCAGACCAGCGCATGGTTTCAATCAGGTCAAAATCCCTAAAGTCCCCCGTCGCAAATTTCGCTTTCAGCAGGCATTCATCATATTCTTCCGCCGCGCGTGAATCCGCCACAATCGCGCTTCCGATCCCCATTTCGCCGCGCCCTTCGGCATCAATGATGACGGTTCGAATGGGCACATTAAAACAGCAGTCCCCATCCGGGGCCATATAGCCAATGGCGCCGGTATATATTCCGCGCGGCCCTTTCTCTAATTCTGAAATAATCTCCATGGCCCGAATTTTGGGCGCGCCGGTGACCGAGCCACAAGGAAACAAAGCCCGGATCAGATCAATAGCCCCCACATCTTCCGGGACCTCGGCCTCAATGGTTGAGGTCATCTGAAAAAGCGTCCGATATTTCTCAACGTCATACAGGCTTTTAAGCTTGACGGTGCCGGGCGTAGCTATTCTGGCAAGGTCATTACGCAAAAGATCAACAATCATCAGATTTTCTGCCCGATTTTTTTCATCATTCTGCATAAAATGCGCATTATGATGATCCTCTTCCAGGTTTCGCCCCCGGGGGCAGGTTCCCTTCATGGGGCGCACATAAATTTTATGACCTTTTTTCTGGAAGAATAACTCCGGGCTCAGAGATAAAACCGTCTGGTCATCAGATTTTATAAAAGCCCCATATTCTACCTGCTGCGCCTTTCTCATGGCCGCATAATAGCTTTCAGCGTTGCCGGTAAAGTCAAACAAGGATTTTAGGGTGTAATTAACCTGATAAATATCGCCTGCTTTTAAATATTGGTGGATTTTCGCGGCAGCCGTTTCATATTCAGGGCGCGCAATATTTAACCTCACATTGCTCAGCTCATAGCCCTCTCTGGTCGATATTTCTGCCCAATGGGCTTCGCTGGCCTGCGGCGTAAGTTTGATTTGTTCTTTATAGACGCCAAACGACAATAACGGCGCATCTTGCGGCGAGCGGTAAAGCGGCGCTAACTTAGGTTCAAATATTAACCCGGCCTCATAGCTGATCCAACCCGCAATATAATAGCCCGCATCAAGATAGTCTTGAATCTTTTCAAAAGCCGCGCCCATATCACCCGGGCTATTCGCCGTGATCAGATCAAGGGGATTCTGGAATAAATATGCGGTGGCCTGATCAATCCGGCGGCCCTTCGCCGGCGGTCTGTTATTGTCCAGAAAAACCGAAAAGTCGGCGCATTTTTTTCGTGTCATATGCTCTCTGCCCAGTCACTTTACGTTGCCATTGTGCTTATAGCATTACCTATAATTATAGAACAATATGGATTTTATATTATGGACTTCACGGCCATAAGTATTATATTCACCAAAGACGGGCAAAGAAATAAAAACTAATAAGGGGTTATCTTGACTTTACTTCAAATTATCGTGCTTGCCATTGTTCAGGGTATAACTGAATTCCTGCCCATAAGCTCATCAGGACATTTAATTCTTGTCCCCAGATTGACCGACTGGCCCGATCAGGGCCTGCTGATGGATGTGGGCGTACATGTGGGCACGCTTGCGGCGGTCACCATTTATTTTCGCGCGGATGTGGCGCGCATGATTGCCGCATTCTGGCATATGATCACCTTAAAAAAAGAGACAAACCAGCCGGATAAACGGTTGATGATTGCCATTATACTCTCCACAATTCCGGTTGTTCTCATTGGGGGGCTTGCGTCAAAAATGGGCTGGACGGATGCCTGGCGCACCATCGAGGTTATTGGCTGGACCAGTATTATTTTCGGCATCCTGCTTTATATTCTGGATCATAAATGCGGCGCGGCGCGCAAGATTTCAGATATGCGCTATGGTCATGCCATACTGATCGGTTTTGCACAGGTTCTGGCCATCATCCCGGGGACCAGCCGCTCTGGCATTACCATGACAGCGGCGCGCGGCTTGGGGTTTAGCCGGACAGAGGCCGCACGCTTTTCCATGCTGATGTCCATTCCGACCATTCTGGCAGCAGGCGTGCTGGAGGGGGTTAAGGTTGTTGAAAACGGCAGTATGACGCTCGGGCTTGATATATTCCTCGGCGCGGGCCTGTCCTTCATTACCGCTCTGCTGGCGATTGCCGGGCTGATGAAATGGCTTGAAAAATCCAGCATGACGCCGTTTGTAATTTACCGCGTTCTTCTGGGGCTTGGGCTGCTCGTCCTCGTTTACTGGTAAGTTATTTAAAAAAATGAAGCTGGGAAATGATGATGTCCACATTCTCATTATCGCTGGACATCGGTAAGGTCAGGGTCGTGTAATAATTATAATCTTCGGATTCAATCGGGAATTTAGCCTTGTAATAATAGGCTTTCTTTGTTTTTATCAAAGCTGTCAGGCGTCTGATGATATCTTTTGCAAAAGATATTTGGTCCAATTGTAAATTAGTCCCTTCAAGCCCAAAGGCCTGAACAAGGTCTGTGCCAAATAGCCGAACTTTGAACGTGGGTTTTTCCCCACCAGAAACATCAGCCATCCATATGCCTGATAACAAATGAGGTATATCCATGGGATTTAAATCCTGCCGGCTCGGCATGTGCCTATCCCCCCTGATCTTTACCCAATACTCAAATAAACCGCGTTGCTTATCAGACGTAAATCCCTGAGGATCCAAAGCCTCTATCGCTTTATTATACAAAAACTTATCCCTTATATGAAATCGTAATTGTTTTATTTAGCAAGTGATAATAAACAAAATATGTTAATAAACAAGAAATAGTAAATATATGTAATAAAATAAGCCGTTTTGTATTTTATCATATGCATATGATTAGAATATTTTCATCGCCTATTAAATAGGTTTTTATACTGTTCCCGCAGCGCTTTTTTTTGAATTTTCCCCATGACATTCCGGGGCAGGGCGTCCACAGTGATGATGCGCTTTGGTACTTTATAGGCCGCAAGTTTCTTTACCAGAACGTCCCTGGTCGCCCTCTCATCAATCACCTTGCCCGGATTACGTGCAACAATGGCTGTCACTCCTTCGCCATAATCCGCGTGGGGCAGGCCAATGACGGCGCTTTCGCTCACTTGCGGCAGGGCATCAATAACCGCTTCGATTTCTGCGGGATATACATTCAAACCGCCCGTTATGATCAAATCTTTATCCCGGCCCGAAATATGAATATAGCCCTGATCGTCGATATAGCCCAGGTCGCCAGTGATAAAAAAACCGTCCGGCCTGAATTCAGCGGCGGTTTTTTCCGGCATCCGCCAATAGCCCTTGAAAATATTCGGGCCGCGCACTTCAATGATGCCGATCTCTCCTTGCGGGAGCAGACGGCCCGTCTTTACGTCCGCGATGCGCAGATCAACCCCCGGAAGCGGGAGCCCCACCGTACCGGCCCGGCGGGGGCCATCATAAGGGTTTGACGTATTCATATTGGTTTCTGTCATGCCGTAACGTTCAAGAATAGCATGACCCGTTCGCGCCGAAAATTCTTTATGGGTTTCGGAGGAAAGCGGCGCGGAACCAGATATAAAAAGCCGCATATTCCGGGCCATATCCGCCTTGAATTCCTTTAAAGCCAACAATCGGTGGTAATGAGTGGGAACGCCCATCATGACAGTGGCCCTTGGCAATAACCCGCAGAGCACCGCCGCATCAAACTTTGTCATAAACAGCAAAGAGCTGCCCGAGAAAAGAACGATATTCGTTGCAACAAAAAGGCCATGCGTATGATAAATTGGCAACCCATGAAGCAATATATCATCAGAAGTAAATTGCCAAAAATCCCTTAAAATTCTGGCGTTAGACGTCAGATTTTCGTGGGTCAGCATCGCGCCTTTTGATCGGCCCGTCGTGCCGGACGTATATAATATAGCAGCAAGGTCATCGGCCTTTCTGGGGGCAGTTTTGAAACTGGCCTCTGATTTTTCAGCAAGGGCGGCCAAGCTACCGGCCCCGTTCATGGTTTGCACCTCCATTCCGCCCAGTCTTGCCGCAAGCGCCTTAAATTCATCCTTGACCTGAGGGCGACAAATAGCAAGCACGGGTTCCGCGTCACCCAAAAAATACGCCACCTCATCCATGGTATAACCCGTATTTAACGGCAAATAAACCGCACCCGCGCGCAGGCAGGCAAGGTATAAAAACAACGCCTTTGGGCTTTTATCCACCTGAACGGCAACCCTGTCACCCGCCTTAACGCCCAAAGAAATCAATGCATTTGCATATTTTGCAGACAATGCCAGCATATCACCATAGGAATATTTATCGCCGCCCGTTGTTTCAAGGAACGGGGCATCTTTGCAGGTGATTCTGCTTTCTATGGCCTCAAATAAATTGGCCGACATGACGAATTCCCAAAATTATGCTGTTAAGGGGAAGTATTAATATCATGAGGTTCCCTCAGGCCATTTTTTCAGGCGGTCTCTATTTCTTGAAGGCCCAATTCTTTGATCATTTGATCACGCATGACAAATTTTTGAATTTTCCCTGTAACGGTCATGGGAAACGCATCCACAAAACGAACATAGCGGGGAATTTTATAATGGGCAATCTGGTTTTTACAAAAATCACGCATCTCTTCTGCCGTTGACGTCTCCCCGGGTTTCAGGCAAATCCAGATACAAAGCTCTTCGCCATATTTTTCATCGGGCAGGCCAAATACCTGCGCGTCCTGAATTTTCAGATGGCGATAAAAATACTCCTCAACTTCACGCGGGTAGACATTCTCGCCGCCCCGGATCACCATGTCTTTGACCCGTCCCACGATATTACCGTAGCCATCCTCATCCAGAATTGCCAAATCACCTGTGTGCATCCAGCCCTCCTCGTCAATGGTTTCTGCCGTGCGTTCCGCGTCTGCCCAATAGCCTTTCATAACGGAATAACCCCTTGTGCATAGCTCACCCTTTACGCCGCGCGCCGTCATATTGCCCGCCTCATCAATGATTTTAACCTCCACATGGGGATGAATGCGGCCCACGGTGGATACCCGTTTTTCAAGAAGGTCGTCGGTGCTGCTTTGAAAGCTGACCGGGCTGGTTTCCGTCATGCCATACGCAATGGTGACTTCCGTCATATTCATTTCAGAGATAACCCTTTTCATCACCTCGATCGGGCAGGATGAACCCGCCATAATGCCGGTTCTTAATGTCCCAAGGTCAAATCTGTCAAAATCAGGCAACTCCAGTTCCGCGATGAACATTGTCGGCACCCCGTGAAGGGCCGTGCATTTTTCCTGTTCAATCGTCGCAAGCGTTTGCGCCGGGTCAAAAGCTTCGCCCGGGAAAACCATACAGGCCCCGTGGGTGACGCATGTCAGGCTGCCCATCACCATACCAAAACAATGATAGAGCGGCACCGGAATACATAAGCGATCCTGCGGCGTGAAATTCATCGCCCGCCCGACAAAATATCCGTTATTCAGGATATTATGATGGGTTAATGTGGCCCCTTTCGGCGCGCCCGTTGTGCCGCTGGTGAACTGAATATTGATCGCATCTTGCGGCTTAAGGGTGGTTTGTATTATTTTAAGCTTGCTGTATGAATCCTCCCCCGCGCGTGACATAATCTCATCAAAATTATAAAAGCCGGCTGTTTTATCGCTGCCAAGCCGGATCAGGGTTTTTAGAAAAGGCAGTTTTTCTGACATTAATTGCCCCGGCGCAGATGCGGCCAGCTCCGGTGCCAATTCTTCCAGCATCGCAATATAGGCACTGGTCTTGAAGCTCTCTGCCGTGATCAGGGCCTTGCATTCCACTTTATTCAGGGCATATTCCAGTTCAGACAGGCGGTAAGCCGGATTGATGTTCACTTGAATAAGGCCCGCTTTTGCGGTGGCATATTGCGTGATTACCCATTCCGCGCAGTTGGGCGCCCATATGCCAACCCGGTCCCCGGGCTCAAGCCCCAAAGACAATAGCCCTGCCGCGCAGGCCTCTATCTTCTGCGCAAGCCGGGCATAGGTCCAGCGTATATCCTGATCACATACCACAAGGGCTTCCCGGCCAGCGTATTTTACAGCAGCCTGATCAAACATATCGCCAATTGTTTGAAATATCAGCGCGGGTTCTTCATCGCCCTTCACATAACTCTGTCGCTGTGAATTCATTTTTATCCTTTAAAACCATGTCCCTCAGACCCATAAATACTGGTATAGGGACCATTTACTTCAATGTTTCTCTCTGGATCATGCGCAGGGATGCCGTGCTTTGGTCGCCGCAGCCTTTGGGAAGGAAAATCTGACCGATTTTTTTCAGGGTTTCCGGATCATAGGTTGCCACATCGCAGGCGGCTCCGCCCACATAAACCTGACTGCCGTCTGCGGCAATATTCACCGCATAATAGGTATGATCCTGATCAATACGGCCAATAAGTCTGTTGCTGTCCAGATCAATCTTGCTAAGCTGGGTATAGGTGCCAAAAGCATGTTTGCCATTTGGGCTGATCACGGTCGAGAAAATCAAGACCGAGGTATCCTCGAAATCATTGATCTCATATTTCCCCGACTCCAGATCCAGTGTCAAAAGGCCTGTTTTATAGGCCGCCGGGTCATCCGCCGCCAGATCCGTTTTTACGGAATATACCGGTGTTGAAAATATATCTGTCTGATCCCACAGGGGCCAGAAATCAAGCACATCCGGCAAAGAGCGATTTTCCAATGTCCAATTGCGAAGCGGCAGTGTTTCAACGATTTCGCCCGTTTCGGGGTTCATTTTATAAATATCAAAGCCCATGGCATAGAGCCAGTTATCATCCTTGGATTTCATGAGCATATGAATGCGGCGCGGGGCCTCAAATGTACGGATAGGCCGGGCATTCAGGCCGGATGATGTATCATAAACCGCGATGCGTGTCGGCAATTGCTTATATTCCGATAACAGAATTTCTGTTGAAAGCTGATAGACATAAAGCTCCCGTCCATCCCGGCTCACATCAAAGGCGAAAAAGCCCTGACGCCGAATGTTGCCTTCGATAAAATCCGCCCGGAAAAGCTGTTCCCCCGTATCAATATCCAGCCCAACCAAGGATTTCATCCGATTGGTCATAATATAAACGACCTTGCCGTCCGGTGACGGAGCCATGGAGAATATCGTCCTGCCGGCATTGGGGACTTTGTGGCTACGAACAACTTCCTGCTTTTTCATGTCCAGAATATGAATATAACCGGGCTTGGTGCCGGTAATAAGATATTCTGTTGTTTCTGCTGCCTGCGCTTCTGTCTGGCCCACCTGTGATAATAAAGCCTGCGATAATAAAAACGCCCCGACCAGAATAATCCCTATTTTACCCATTATATTTCCTGCCTGTTTTAACGCTTGGGGAATACATTATTCAATTGACGCCAATCCGCGCCCGCATTGGCCTTATCCATATCCCAATCAGGATAGCTGTTCATCACATCCGGCACCTGCGCCGGCCACCAGCAGGGGTCAGAACAGCCATAAAGGTCAGCCTCCATCGGTTGACACAGCGCCGCAACCCCGCCAAAGGCGTCCACTTCCCATCCGGGGTCCATGGTGGCGGCGCAGCCCGCCACGGTCTGCATGGCAACAACTTCCCTTTTTGCCCCGTCACCAGAGGCGCTTTTCAGGGCCTGCGCCTTTAAATTCATTGGTTTTAAAGATTTCACCGGTTTTCTCCCATATCAAGAGGGTTAAACGTACGATTGGTATTCAGCAATGTGCGCGGGCTGACATGCCGCTCAAAATAACTTGGATTTTCCTGTAATATTCGGGTGTAAACACGGATTCCAAAATCAATCCAGTCCCGCATAAGGTCACAATAATGATAGGTCGGTTTATTAATGTCATCGTAAGTGGCGTAGGATTCATGATAACAGCCGCCCGAGCAAAGATTTCTGATCCGGCACGTATCACACCACGTGCCGTCCCGATCCGCGCGCCCTTCTAGAAACGCGCTGAGCTCCTGCTTTTTTATGCCCGTATCGACAGAGCCATAAGTATCAATATCCGATCCGGTAAAACGATGGCAAAGATTTAAATCCCCCCTGTGATCCACCGCCAAAAGGCCGATGCCCGCGCCGCAGGGCAGCGCCTTTTTGGTGCCTTCATAAAGATCCGTCATCATTTGGTGCATGTTGGAAAAACCATTATTGCGGCCGACCAGAGCTTCGCTCAAATAATGTTCCCCGAGTTTTTTCATATTCTGGAATACCTCATGCAATTCTTCATTGCTGAGGTTAAAGAGAGAAATATCGCCGGATGTTACGGGGGCAAAACCCACTTCGGCAAAACCAAGATCGTATTTTAAATGATTATGGATGCCGACAACATCGGTCACCCCCGCCGTTAAGGTTACCCGCGCGCCGACGGGCCGCGCCGTATAACGGGCCAGCAACATTCTGGCCTTTTGGGAAACAACATCATAGGTGCCCTTGCCGCCAATGGTTTTACGGTTTTTGTCATGAACGGCCTTTGGCCCATCCATACTGATGGCGATGCCGAATTTATGATCATTAAGATAATCAACTATTTTTTCTGTCAAAAGCGTGGCATTGGTGGTCAGGGAAAAATCGACCTTTTTGCCAAGGTCATCGCAGCGCATCTCGGCATATTCCACCGCGTTTTTGATCAGCGGCATATTGCTCAATGGCTCTCCGCCAAAAAAAACCACATTAACGCGGTCGCGGCTGGCGCCTTCTTTAAGCAAAAGATCAATAGATTTTTTCGCTGTATCAAAGCCCATCAATTCCCCTTTTGACGGACTGGTCAGGTCTTCTTTGTAGCAATAGGTACAGCCCAGATTACAGCCCGTATTCACATTCAGGATAATCGTGCTGAGGGGATAATTTTCAATTTTTATTTTCTGGTAATTTGCCCGATTAGTTGAATTGGACGGCCCATCGCCTTTGATAATGTCCATTTCCAGAAAATCTTCGACCACGGCCAAAATTTGTTCCGGTGAATAGCGCCCTTTAAATCGCGCCTCCACATCGGCCTGACTGACCTGTTTTTTTTCCTTGAACAGGTCAAGCACATCACCCGACACCCCATCCAGGTCAAACAGGGATGTGGTCGGGATGTGAAATAATATCCGCGTATCCCCCACGGTAACGTCATGGGTATTCTGCGCGATATAATGTAGTCCTGTTGTCATATATATTTCCTGCTTACCTGATTGGCGGTAAATTCCAGCGTTGCACGGTGACAATCAATTGGGCCTTGCCCGAAACCTGATGGTCACCATCTTTGATCAAACCAATAATTGCCAGATTTCCTGCATTATTGGTCGAATATTTGCGGTCTGGGTTTGGCCCGGCGGCGGCGGGCATAAATCGACCGGATTGATCGATACGGCCGGCAAAATCCACATCCTTCATCTGCTTGGCATCCGCATTAAAGGGCTTTATCTGCCATAGGGCTGGCATGATACCGATCTTGATCTCATCGGTCTTGCCCTTCATATATGCCGTGGCCTCAAATTGCGCGGAAACCGCCGGGCTGTTGCCGCCGCCCAGCCGCGCGATGGTCCATTCCGGCGTGATTTTTACCATATCTATCTTATCATACACGACAATAGCCGTTTCCGCTTGTCCCACAGTGACCCCATAAGACCCGGGGGCCGCATTCTTATCCGCCGTGACCTGTAAGGTGACGCTCGTGCTGTTTTGATGAATAACGGACAGCCCAAGCCCTTTATCTGCGCTGACTTTTCCCGTTAAACCCGTGCCGTGCAGGCTGACTTTCTTTGTCTCCCCCTGCCGGATATAATCTGAAGATTTTGTTAAAACCTGCGTTTCCGCGCCGTCCATGCGCACGGCCTGAAATTCACCGCCAATATCATAATGTATCGCATCATGCCAGCGACCTGTCATGCGATTGCCATCTTCAGACAAGGCATAAACTTCGCGGGTTTCAATGCCGTTCAAAATACCAGAGCCGCGCCATTCATACCCCGTATAGACCACGGACTTGCTGTTCCCTGTTATAGATTCCCCCTTTTGGCCCATATCATTCAGGTCATATTCCGCTTTAAAAAAATCGCCGGTCCGCGAGACTGTCATGATGCCTTCATAGCCGCCCTGCCCCGGGCGATGGCCCGTAACGCGCCACAGACCAACCGGGCTTTTATAGGCGGCAGCCTTCCATTGATCCCAATCAGCCGTTTGAAAAGGGTAAAGTTCGGCCAGCTCCTTGTAGGTTTTACTGGTAACTTCCTGCCACCAGAAACGATCCCGCGCACGGGCCTGATATTCAAGCGATGGGTATTGACCCACATGAAAATGCATATGCTTCAGCCAATCTTCTGCCGTGCGGCGCTGAAGGCCGTAACGGGCATTGGTATGACAGCGCCCGCATAAGGCATCAAGGTCTTCATTTGGGGCCGTATCAACAAAATGCGCCCGCTGTTCGAGCACAAAACGGAACGGGGCAGATTCTTTTGGCGACAGACCATTTTCTGCGGATAAATATTTGATAATGGCAAAACGGTCATCGCTGTCCACCGCAAGCCCATGAAGATGTTCCATACGAAAAATGGTCATATCCCAGCCTTCCGGCGTTTTACGTACGTCGGATATGCGGGCGAGGCCTTTATCCGCCTGTTCATGGCAGGCGGCGCAATAATCATTAACCAGCGCCTTGCCTTTAATGCTATTGGTAGAATCGTCAGCCGAAACAGGCGTTAAAACTGCTGATAAAACAAACAGCATTAACCCTGATATAAAAAGACCCCTTTTTCCAGACATGGTTTTTCCCATATTTAATTATGCTATTTGCTATGACTATTGAAGAAGGCAGCCTCCCTGTCAAAGAAAAACGGCTGCCTTGCTTAAAGTTTAGAAGTTATAGGTGGCATTCACGCCCCATGTGCGGGGCTGTCCGTAATATTGTTCAACCATTCCGAACAAGCCGCCATTCGCCACCGTGCCTGACAAATCAAATGTCTGAACCAAATATTCGGCATCTGTAATATTTTTCACAAATAACCGCAGGCTCCAGTCCTGATCTTCGGGCAGATAGGTAATCGATGCATTACCCACAAAATAACCATCTTCGGTCAAGGCATTTGTGCTGAGCAGGCCAAAAGTATGCTCGCCGCGATATTGGCCATCAACCTGCACCGCAACCGCGCCGGACGCAACCTTGAACTCATGGCGCAGCAATCCGTTAAAATTCCATTTTGGTGTCTGTACCGGGCGCAGTGTCGCCCCCGGCAAGATCGCCGCGACCGTACCCGCAGGCGTTGCGATATCAATGGTGATGCCCGGAACATTTGTCACATCAGCATCAATATAGGCAATGCCAAATTGTACGTCCAGACCCTCAGCCGGGTTCAGTTGCAATTCCAGTTCAAAGCCTTTGTTTTTTGAATCCGCGTTCAGGGTAAAGGTGTCCAGACCGATAATGGCAAAGGCCTGATAATCATTATAATCATAATAATAAGCCGCCCCGTTCAAGCGGGCCTTCCCATCGGCAAAATCCCACTTGAACCCAACCTCGAAAGCATCAAGCGTTTCCGGAGAATATTTCATAAACGCATCCGTCACATAGATATCCGTCGGTAATAACGGCGCATTAAACCCGCCGGACTTCACGCCCCTGTTCCAACTGGCATAAAACAGCGCATCATCACTGGGGCGATAATTTGCCTGAAGCCTTGCAGACCAGTTTTTATCATGACGCGCGCCAGTATAAGGTGGTAGGGCATCGCCAATTTCAACAGCATTGGGGTCAAGCCCGTTGACCGAAGTATCCGGATATAAATAGAGCACATCGCGGTAAAAATGATCTTTCTTTTCATCAATATAACGGAACCCCGCGATCAGGCTCACCTGTTCATTCAGCGCATATTCTACCTGCCCGAACAAAGACCATGTCTTCACATTTGTTTGATACGGGTTTCTAATGCCGTTAAAGCCAAGAACTTCAACCGGGGCAAACAAGGCTTCAAACAGGCCCGGCATAATGCCGCCGTTGGTATCATCAATATCAAGGTCCATATAATAAAAACCTGTGACCCATTTCATTTTTTCAGTTTCACCAGACAGGCGAAGTTCCTGCGAGAATTGTTTGGCATCCGTGGTCAGAAAGAAATTAAAATATTTGAAAGGAGACGCGTCTGAATCCTCAATATAATTCCGGTTTACCGACTGGTAATCGGTAATGCTGGTCAATTCCATGCCATCCAGATCCCACTTCAAAGTTCCGGTAAAGCCATAGGTTTTAAGCTTGTTGTGGCCGGGAGAATCATAATCTCCGGCAAAGACATCGCCGTCATTATCAAGATAATTATCCAGATTGGTGATGGGTACGGTTGGCGTCAATACGCCATCCGGGTTTTCAGCTGACACATTCTCGAAAAATCCTGTACGGATATCCTGCTGGCCAAAGCGGGCGTTCAAAAGAATTTCAACATCTTCATTGGGCGTGAATAACACTTGCAGGCGGCCGGCGGTTTCATTGGCATTATTCAGTTTTGTATCCGGCTGAAGACGGTTGGTTACATAGCCATCCCCCTGATGAGTGGCGACAGAAGCCCGCATCGTCAGCTTTTCATTCAGAGGCAGATTAACCGCCCCCTGCATTTTAATCCGGTCAAAACTGCCGTAACTGATGCTGCCATATCCGCCAAATTCCGGCCCCGGCTTTGTGGTCACATAATGCACAAGGCCGCCCGTGGCATTCCGGCCAAACAAGGTGCCTTGCGGGCCGCGCAAAATTTCAACCCGCTCAATATCAAACAGCATGAATCCCGCGCCAGACATTTGTGAGATATAAACCTCATCCACATAAACCGCGACCGGGCTTTCCACATTGGTGGTAAAATCATTATTGGCCACACCGCGAATGCCGATGGAATAGTTGGCCTCGCCATTGGGCTGCAAAGTGCTGACCCCCGGGGCCATGGCGGTGACCTCCTGCGCATTGGTATAGCCCATGGCCTCCAGCTGTTCGCGGGAAAAGGCTGAGATGGAGATACCCACATCCTGCGCCGACTGGGCACGTTTTTGCGCGGTCACAACAACTTCTTCCATCAACATTTGTGCCGATGCGGTTTGGACAATGGCGGTGGTGGCTAACAATGCCGCGCCGGCAAGCAGACCTGCCGCCCGCCCCGAGACCAGATTTTTTATGCGATTGTTCATGTTTTTCTCCCTTAAGTATAATTTTCCCATGGTGCGTAGAATAACTTTTCCTGCGCCAAAGGCCAACCTAGACAAAGGGCTATATCAATCGCGCCGCCTGATACTAAAGTATCATGCCCCGCCAAAGACCCCATAAAATCACATGAGAGAATACGTAAAAGGCTTTTTTATTAATGCCAAGGTCTAACTTTTCTTACCCTGCGGGCCATGCGATAATTTAACCCATATTAAATTTATACGGGATCTTTTGAGGAGCAAGAAAAATGACAACAGCAGAACAATTAGAAAATTTACATCATAAAACGCGGGATTTTATTTCTTCGCCCCGAAAAATGCTTGTGAACGGCCAATGGGTAACATCGGCCAGCGGCAAGAGCTTTGATACGCTCGACCCCTCAACGGGCGGCGTAATTGTTCAGGTTGCCGAAGGCGACAAAGAAGATATAGATCGCGCCGTAACTGCTGCCCGCGCCGCCTTTGAAGATGGCCTCTGGCCCAGTATGAATCCAACAGACCGGGCGCGTTGCATGTATCGGCTCGCCGACCTTATGGAAGAAAATGCCGATATTCTGGCAGAGCTGGAGGCCCTGGACAACGGTAAGAATGTAGCCGTTGCCCGCGCCGTCGATGTTCAGGTGGCCATTGATTATATCCGCTATATGGCCGGTTGGCCCACCAAAATTATGGGCAATGTCCTGCCATTATCCGTGCCCTATGCGCCGGATGCAAAATTTTTAGGTTATACTTTAAAAGAACCTGTGGGTGTTGTTGGGCAAATTATCCCGTGGAATTTTCCAATCCTGATGTGCGCATGGAAACTGGGGGCGGCCCTTGCCTCGGGCTGCACCGCAGTTTTAAAGCCTGCGGAAGAAACCCCGCTTACCGCATTATATGTTGGGGAATTAGTCTGTCAGGCCGGTTTTCCGGATGGTGTTGTCAATATCATACCCGGCTACGGCCATACCGCCGGCGCCGCCTTGACCACACATAAGCAAGTTGACAAAATTGCCTTCACCGGATCAACCGAGGTCGGTAAAATCATCGTTAAGGCCGCGGCGGATACCATGAAAAATGTCTCCATGGAGCTTGGCGGAAAATCACCGGCCATAATTCTGCCCGATGCAGATCTTGATATTGCCATTCCGGGGGCGGCCAGCGCCATATTCTTTAATCAGGGGCAAGTATGCTGCGCCGGATCCCGCCTGTTTGTCCCGGATAGCCTTTATGATCAAGTGATCGAAGGCTTGGCAGAGGCGGCCAATGCCATGAAAGTCGGCCCGGGGCTAAATCCGGATAATATGGTCAATCCGTTGGTCTCGCAGATTCAGTATGACCGGGTTATGGGTTATATCGACAGTGGCCGCGCCGAAGGAGCCGATATTGTCGCAGGCGGCAAACGCCGAAGCGATAAGGGCTATTTTGTCGAACCAACCATTCTGGGCAATACCAACCGCGATATGAAGGTGGTGCGCGAAGAAATTTTCGGCCCTGTGGTCTGCGTACAGCGCTATAATGATATTGATGAAGTCGCCAAGCTGGCCAATGATACCATATATGGTTTAGGTGCCAGCATCTGGACAAAAGATGTGAGCAACATCATCAATATTGTGCCGAAAATAAGGGCCGGAACCGTTTGGGTCAACTGTCACAATATACTGGATATCGCCATGCCCTTCGGCGGTTATAAACAGTCCGGCTTTGGCAAAGATATGGGCAAAGAAGCCCTTGAGTCATATCTGGAAACAAAATCCGTTTGTATCATGGGTTAATATTTCGCATAAACTATCCGGGCAAGAAAATTCTTGTCCGGACTTTTTGTCCTTAGGGGGCAAGAAAACTCTTGTCCGGATTTTTCTTGTCTTTAGGGGCAATCCTTCCTTAAACTTAAGTACCAAGGCAGGAGAGTAATAAATGACCGTCATCAAAAAAGCCGTTTCACGATCTCAGGATGCAGGGCAGGCGGCCGGGGAGCTATTTCAACAGCTTTGTGAAACCGACGTCTCCCCCGCGTTATGTTTATTTTTTTGTTCGCCCAATTATGATTTGGCCCTATTGGAAATAGAATTGTCCCGATGGTTCGGCGATATTCCTTTGGTGGGCTGCACCACCGCCGGTGAAATAACCCCTCTTGGCTATCAGGAGGGCAGCATCACAGCCGCTGCCTTTCCAAAAAGTCATTTCAAAATTACCACGCAGCACCTTGATAATATAAGCCAGTTTAAAATTCAGGACGGAATAGATATCGGCGGAAAGCTGGTGGCCAACTTTAAAAAATCCATCCCCACGGCCAGTGGCCATAACAGCTTTGCCTTTATGTTAATTGATGGCATTAGCAATGCGGAGGAACGGGTCACGGCCTCCATCGGCAGTCAATTGGGCGACATTCCGCTGGTTGGTGGGTCAACAGCGGATAATTGGGATCTGAAAAAAACCCGTATTTTCTTCAATGGCCATTTTTTACGCGATACGGCGGTCGTGATTTTATTTCATACTGAATTGCCCTTTCGGGTGCAATATGCCCACCATTATGTGGCCGGAAAGGCCCGGGCGGTCATTACAGAGGCCGACCCCATCACCAGAATTGTTCATGAAATAAATGGTCTGCCTGCGACTCAGGAATATGCCAGACTTTGCGGCGTGGATGAAAAAGACCTTTCCATTTCTGTTTGCAGCAACCACCCTATTTTGATGAAAATCGGCGGAAAATATTATTCACGGGGCGTGGTCGAAGTGAATCATGACGCCCAGACCATTCATTTTGCCTGCGCCATCGGCAAGGGTGTTGTCTGCAGTATTGCGCGGCCCTCTGACCCGGCTGCCAATACAAGACAGCTTTTTCAGGAGATTCGCGCCGAAATTGGCCCGCTGGATCTGGTTTTGGGATGTGATTGCGCCGCCCGGAAAATGATCTATGAACAGCAGGGGCTCATGGACGACATATCCCGGATTTATGTGGAAAATAACGTCATTGGCTTTGCCTCCTTTGGCGAACAATATAATACCATCCACATGAATAATTCCTTTTGCTGTATCGCTATTGGTAAAGACGCAGAAATAGTGGAAAATAATAATGCGTGACCAGAAAAGCCCCCATATGAATAAAGACATGGAACGGCTGGTCACGGAAAATGCCCGTCTGAACAAAATACTTCAGGTTTTAATGGACCGAGTTGAACAGGAAATGGATCAACAGCAGGATAGCTTCACCATTTTCCAAACCGCCATCAAACTCGAAGAAACCGTAACCCAGCGCACCAATGAACTAAAAGACCTGAACAGTCGGCTCATGAAAGAGCTGGAAGAGCGGCAAAAGGTTGAAGAAAAACTGCAAATAGCCAAAAAACAAGCCGAAGAAGCCAACAAAAGCAAGACAACTTTTCTGGCCACCGCCAGTCATGACCTGCGCCAGCCCCTCAATGCCGCGCGGCTGTTTATCGGATCTCTTGCGCACGCTGATATTGGGGCAAAAAATGCCCATTATGTGACCCGGATCGGAAATTCTCTCGACGCGCTGGATGATTTATTGAGTATATTGCTCAATATTTCACAGCTGGATTCAGGCGGTATCATTCCCCGCTTTTGTCATTTTTACCTGCAGGATCTGTTAAACAGGGTTATTCCGGATTATAGCCAGTCGGGGCAGGAAAGGGGGCTTGATATTCGCATGGTGCCTTCTTCCTGTATTGTCTATAGCGATCCCCGTTTTTTGGAGACTATACTGCGGAATTTTCTCAGCAACGCGGTTCGATATACCAAAAAAGGTGGCGTGCTGGTTGGCTGTCGTATGCGGGGCGACAAAATCATCATTCAGGTATTTGATACTGGCATCGGCATCAAAGAAAGCCAACTGGACAATATATTCGAGGAATTTATCCAGGTTCATGAAGACCATATGGCAGGCGGGCGCGGCATTGGTCTTGGCCTGTCTATTGTCCGGCGCGTGTCCGAGCTGTTGGAAGCCGTTGTCGAAGTTCGCTCAACCGTTGGCAAGGGCTCAATGTTCAGTATTGCCCTGCCTCAAGGGGATGACCAGAAAACCACCCGATTATATCTAGACCGCGCATCCGATGCGGTTCTTTCCGGAAATTTCACCAACCGCGTTATCGTGGTTATTGATAATGATGAGGATGTCCTGGAGGGCATGACGGCTTTGCTGGGCAAGTGGGGGGCAGAGATTATTTCCGGCATTTCTGCTGATAGTTGTCTTGCGCAACTTATTGAAAAAGACATCATTCCGGATATCATTATAGCGGACTATCATTTAAACGGAGATGACACGGGCATAAAAGCTGTCGCAGAAATCCACACGGAGCTTTGCGGTTTGTCTGATGGGCCAATTCCCGCGATCATCATTACCAGCGACAGGGACCCTAAACTACAGAAGCTGCTGGAATTAAATGACCTGCCGCTCATTCATAAGCCCGTGGCGGCGGCAAAGCTTCATGCCTTGATCCTGCATCTTCTGTCCTAGGGTCTATGGACGATTAACATCAGGCTTATGATTAATGTTTTTAGCGGCAATAACCGCCTGAAGCCGGTTGCTCACCCCAAGTTTGCGCAAAATAGCAGAGACATGTGCCTTGACCGTAATCTCACTTATGCCCAATTCATAGGCAATGATTTTATTAGCCTTTCCCTCAGCAAGAAGGTCAAGCACCGCAAGCTGGCGCGGCGTTAAGGCGGATATATTTTCTTTAACCTTGTCTGTTTCCGGCGGCTGGCGCGATCCTTCTTTCTTAAATTGCGCAATACCAATCGCCTCTCCCAAAGAATCCCCAAACAAGCCCAGAGCCTCGGTTGGAATATAAGGGCTGCCCGACATGACAAGCCGGATGGCGTTTTTCATTACATCCTGAGATGAGGATTTCGGCAAATACCCCATGGTGCCATAGGAAAAGCTTTCCCGAACGATATCAATCTGATCCTGCGACGAAACCATCACAACCGGAATAGACGGGGCCTTGCGACGAATTGAGATCAGGCAGGAAAACCCGTCCGCCCCGGGCAGCTTCAAATCAAGCAAGATCAAATCGAAGGCCGGGCCACGCTCCAAAGCCTGCAGGGTTTCTCTGGCCGTTGTGGTACAAATACATTCGGCATCCCCTGAAAATACATCAAGCACCACACCCTTCAGCGCTTCGTGGAAAAGCGGGTGGTCATCGGCAATTAATATTCGCTTCATATCCGGCAACGCTGGTGTCCTTATCGTCAGAAGAAGGTTTTTCGGGCAACAGACTATAATTCAAATCTGATATCACGAACAATCTTTTATAGTCTACGCCTCATTCTCAAAAGCCCCAACAACAAATTTCTGGCTTTGATCCGCCCCTTGCTTATAGGATTTTGCCCCGTCCATATCTGATATGTTATCCCAATTTTCTGCAATCATTTCAGGGGTGGCGTCCGCGCCCAGGAACATCCCCGCGCTTTCCAATATCCGGG
Organism: Emcibacter sp.; assembly: GCA_021647465.1. GTDB lineage: Bacteria > Pseudomonadota > Alphaproteobacteria > Sphingomonadales > Emcibacteraceae > Paremcibacter. The sequence continues at coordinate 153,510 of JAKIUQ010000003.1, forward strand.
CGCGGGCAAAACTTCCGGCGCCGGCGGTAATAATCTCACCGGTCGGGGCCGCCTTGCCGCATAAATATAATACGGCGGGCGATACGGATTCGGGCGTGAGCAAATCCAGCATTTGCGGCGGCATTATATCATCGGTCATGCGGGTTGCCGCAACAGGGGCCAAAGCATTCACCCGAATGCCAAATTTAAAAAGCTCAAGTTTTAAGCTATTGGTCAGCCCCACAAGGGCAAGCTTCGCCGCCCCGTAATTGCTCTGCCCGAAATTACCATACAGCCCGCTGGAGGATGTGGTCATAACAATGCGTCCATATTCCTGATCTTTCATGATCGGCAAAACGGCGCGGGTGGCAATAACACTGCCCATAAGGTGAACATCCAGCACAGTCTGGAAATCGGACAAGGCCATCTTGCTGAAGGTCTTGTCCCGCAAAATACCCGCATTATTAACCAGAATATCAAGGCGGCCAAAGGCCGTCATGGTTTGATCCACCATATCCTGCATATCAGTTTCTGAGGTGACATTACCAAAATTTGCGATCGCCTTGCCCCCCTGACTGGTGATCTCCTGAGCCACTTTTTCTGCTGCTGATGAACCAGAGTCTTTATCAGAATTCCCGCCGTCGCGCGCACCGCCAAGGTCATTGACCACAACCATGGCCCCGCGCCGTGCAAAGGCATGGGCATGGGCGCGGCCCAAACCACCGCCGGCACCTGTGATAATCGCGACTTGTCCGGTGAAATCATAGGGCATCTGTCTATTCCTTAAATGTTGTTACAAAATTTTCCATGAAGCATTCTTGCTTTTACAAAATTTAACATAAATCAATTATCATGAAATAAAAGACAATTTCATATCCAGCCCATTTACAAAAGCCGGAAAATCATATAGATGTTGTTGATAATTATTATTAACAACTTGTATGTATATGATGACTATTAAATATTTAAGCGATTTAAAAAAAGGCGAAGAGGCCACAATCCTCGGCTTTGATGCTGAGTCCTGTAAAGATATTGATTTTGCGCGGGATCTGGAAGATCGCCTGCTTGAAATTGGCTTTGAAGAAGGTCTGAATGTCAAAATCCTCCATGAAGGGCCCATATCCCGTGATCCGATTGCCGTACGCATCGGACAGATGACCGTGGCCCTGCGCCGTATGGAGGCCGCCGCAGTAAGAATATATAACGGAAAATCATAAGCAGCATGTCCAACAAACCACAGGATGTTAAACAGAATATTAAAGTCGCGCTTGTCGGCAGTCCAAATTGCGGTAAAAGCTCCCTGTTTAATACTCTGACCGGAAGCCGCCAAAAAGTGGCCAATTACCCCGGCGTGACCGTAGAACGGCGCAGCGGAAAATATACCACTGCGGACAATAGAACCATTACGCTGATTGACCTGCCCGGAATCTATAGTCTGAAAGACCGCACCCTTGACGAACGGGTCAGCCGTCAGGTCATCACCGGCACCCATGTGAGTGAAAGTCAGCCTGACCTGTTGCTTTGCGTGGCAGACAGTACTAACCTTCGGGTACATTTACGCCTCGTACTGGAATTAAAACATCTTGGCCTGCCCATCATATTGGCGTTGAATATGCATGATATGGCGCAAAGAGATGATATCAGGATTGATCCTGAGATATTATCCAAAGAACTGGGCATTCCCGTGGTGACCACCATTGCCGTGCGGCGGGCCAGTCTGGATGATTTAAAAAATCAGCTTTCCAAAACCCTCAATGATCTGCCGGAAAAGCAAGAGGCTGTGCCCGTCCCGACAACAAGGGAATTGCAACAGCAGGCCCGTGATATTGCCGCCCGCGCCCTGCTGTCCGAAGGATCGCAACATAAAGTCACCCGCCAGTTGGACAGGGTTCTGTTACATCCCGTTTTTGGCATCATTATCTTCTTCATTACCTTATTTGGTATGTTCCAGCTGGTTTATTTCTGGGCCGCCGCCCCTATGGATCTCATAGAGAGGGGCTTTGCCACCCTGCAGGATCTTATCTCAAATATCCTGCCCGATAACTGGTTCCGCAGCCTGTTAAATAATGGCATCATCGCGGGCGTGGGCAGCGTTTTGGTCTTCCTGCCGCAGATTATCATTCTCTTTACCTTCATTTTGATATTGGAATCCACCGGATATATGGCCCGGGCGGCCTTCATCATGGATCGGCTGATGGCCATGGTTGGCCTGAATGGCCGCGCGTTTATTCCCCTAATGTCCAGCTTTGCCTGCGCCATTCCGGGCATCATGGCAACGCGAACCATCGAACATCACCGGGACCGGATCACCACCATAATGATTGCGCCATTGATGACCTGTTCCGCCCGCATACCGGTTTATGCTCTTCTGATCGGGGCTGTTGTACCGAATCAGCCCATAATTTTCGGCCTGTTCGGGTTGCAGGGTGTTGTCTTGTTTGGTTTATATCTGGTGGGTATTGTCAGCGCGTTGATCGTGGCAATGGTGTTAAAAATGACCTTGACCAAGGGCGTGGCCCAGCCGTTTCTTATGGAGCTGCCCAAATATCAACTGCCGGTCTTTCGGCATTTAATGATCAACCTGTGGGAGCGCGTTAAAACATTCCTCAGGCGGGCAGGGACAATTATTTTATATGCGGCCATCGGTTTATGGTTGCTCGCGCAATATCCTAAAAAACCCATCGGCGGTCTGGAGCCTGATATTTTCTACAGTTATGCGGGCATAATGGGCCGCGCCCTGCAACATATTTTCGCGCCGCTTGGCTTTAACTGGGAAATGTCGATTGCCCTTATTCCCGGCATGGCCGCCCGGGAAGTGGCCATTGGCGCATTGGGCACCGTTTATGCCCTTCAGGGGAATGAGGGGCAGGTTGAACAAAGTCTGCGCACAATCATTCAAAGCACCTGGTCGCTGCCAACCGCATTTGCTTTTCTGGCCTGGTATATTTTTGCCCCGCAATGCTTTGCCACCATCGCCACGGTACGAAGAGAAACCAACAGCTGGGGCTGGACCGCATTTATGACCGGATATCTCTTTGCTCTGGCCTATTTTGCCGCCTTTGTGGTCAATAAAACCGCCATAGCCTTATTGGCTTAACCTGCCACCATTCATAGTTTAAAGAAAAATTTACAAGATATTTACGTTTTTCGGTAACTATTGCTGGATAAAGTTGTCTGGTGAGAGTATTTTTTACATCGTTTGAGTCGGCATCATCTCTTTAGTTTGATTCAAAACCCGGGAAGAATAAAAAGAATGAATCCTGTTGAATATTCTGGCGAAGTTTCTGGCCCCGTCTCTGGTGAAACCTCTGGCCAAGAAAACAGAATTACCTTCCAATTATATGATTATTGGATAGGGTTGGCGGGGGATCAGGATATTCCTCCCTTAAAGGCGCTCGCGCCCGAGTCTATCGCCCCCTATAAAAATAATATGGTGCTCATTGACCTGCGTGACCCTGAAAAGGAGCCAACTTTACAAGTGATTGGCCAACTTTTGCGTCAGGATATTGACCAGGACCTCATTCTTGCAGGTATTAGCGAGATTCCCCGCCGGACGATACTCAGCCGCATTACCGATCATTATATGGAGGTTTTGGCCAATAAAAGTCCCATCTCCTTTGACGCGGAATTCACGAACAAAGCCAAGGAGAAAATTCTCTATCGCGGGATTTTGCTGCCCTTCAGTGATGACGGGGAAAATATAAATTTTATTCTGGGGGCCATACGCTGGATCGGCGGAAGTAAGACGCCAGAAACAGAAACAGAATCAACGCCAGAACAACGCCCGCAAAGCTCCCCGCAGACTGAGGGTTCCCTTCAATCTCAGCTGGATTATTGCCGCAGATTGGTGCAAGGAAAAAACACGGCGACGGATATCAGATCCAGAAAATCATTATATAAGACCTTGGGGGCCATTCTGGATTTCCACGAAACATGCTGCGCCAATCCTGACCAATATAGCGCACTTTTACAATCCGAGGGCTTAAAAGCCCAAAAACGTGCGCCATTCACCCCCTGCTTAAAGCTGTGTTTTGGCGCGCAATATGACAAAACCCGCTTAACCGAATATGCTGCGGCATTATCTTTTGCCAAAAAAAGCCATAAGAGCGGCGCAGAAATGCCCGAATTTCTGGATCAATTCCCCGGGGGCATCAAGGGCTGCGTGCAAGCCATGCGAGAAGGCCGCGTCATGGTAACGGATGAGGCCGCGCAGGACTCTTCTGAAAAAAAGAAAAAAATCATTCATGCTATGGCGCCCATTGCCAGCTTTTCCATAACGGCCCTTGCCGAAAAAGCCCCTGAAGCTGATATTAATGAAGATGAGTTATGCCTGATTCTCGGGCGGCGAAACGGAACAGATATAAATATTTTAAAAATTCTAAAAGAAGACGAAAAGATATTACCTCACATTCTAAGGCTATTCATGAAAAAGCTGTAACACAAAAGAATGACCCTGTTTTAATTAACATACCCGACGACATCTCACTATACCAATGTGATAAAAAGGACAAAAAAGTGACGAGCTGGACACAAAAAAAACTCAAGATTGACGCCATCGCAGATTTTGCAGCAGAAAGATTAAAGTCATCCTATGATGCGGCCCATAATGCTGAATTCAGTCAATTTATTCAGGATATGTATAAATATGCCGCCCCCGAGGAATTGGCCAATCGCCCCATTGATGAACTTTACGCCGCCGCTCTTTCCCTGTGGAAATTCTGCGGCCAGCGTGATGCAGGCCTCAGTAAAATCAAGGTATTCAATCCAACCTTGGAAGAGCACGGCTGGACGGCAAACCATACCGTCATTCAAATCGTCAATGATGATATGCCCTTTCTTCTGGATTCCATCACATCCAATCTGCTTGAAGATGGCAATGATTTGCATATGCTGGTTCATCCAATCATTTCGTTCCAGCGAGACAAGAATGGCAATATTCTGCTTAATTCATCTGAAAAAAAGGGCAAAAAAACAGGCGGTGTAAAAGTCACCGAATCCATCATGCATATTGAAATTACCGCCATGACGGATCCAAACCATATCGCGGCGCTGGAGGCCAAGCTCAATAAAGTCGTCGGCTTTATTCGCGCGGCTATTGATGACTGGAAACCCATGCTCGCCAAGATGACAGAAGTGGGCAAGAATCTCTCCAGCCTTCCAAAGTCAGCCCCAAATCCAAAACAAATCCCAGATCCAAAACAAGCCAAAGAAGCCATAGAATTCCTGAAATGGCTTAAAGATGATAATTTCACCGTCCTCGGATACCGGGAATATTTCCATATGCCTGCAAAAAAATCTCGCGGCGAGGGTTATGGTATTCTACGCGACCCTGATGTTTATATATTAAAGGGGCCAGAAGGCCTGGTGGCGATCTCTCCGGAAATTGAATATTTTATGGAACAGCCGGATGTGATGTTGATCACCAAGGCAAATGTCAAATCCCTTGTCCACAGGGTTGTCCATATGGACTATATTGGTTTCAAAAAATATGATGCCAAGGGCAGAGTTGTCAGCGAAATTCGTTTCGTCGGCCTGTTTACCGCACAATCTTATCAGCAGCGCGCCGAAACTGTCCCTTACCTTGATCGAAAAGTCCGGCATGTGATCGAAGATTCCGGCTTTACGGCAGAAAGTCATGATGGCCGGGCGCTCATGCATATTCTGGAAACCCTGCCCAGAGACGAGCTGTTCCAAATCAAGGAAGATCTGCTTCTGGAAACAGCCATGGGCATATTGCATTTGAAAGTCATGCCCCGTTGTCAGGCGTTCATTCGCAAAGACCGTTTTGAGCGTTATGTTTCCGCTTTGGTTTTTGTGCCCCGCGATTTATATGATTCTACGCTGCGGGGCAAAGTGGAAGAAATTCTCTGTGACGCTTATAACGGCGAATTATCCTCCCATTATGCCCAGCTGAGTAATGAACGTATTGCCCGCTGGCATTTCATCATCCGCACAAAGCCGGGCAACGTGCCAAATCCGGATACCGCGCTTATTAATAAGCGGCTTGCAGAAGTTGCCCAGCGCTGGAATGACCATCTTCACGAAGTCCTTAATGAACGATGGGGCGAGGAAGTGGGCACCAGCCTGTTCAAAAAATATTACAAGTCATTCTCACAGTCTTACCGGCATCATTTTGACCCCCGTTTTGCTGTAACCGATATTGAAAAAGTAGAACAGCTGCCGCAAAGCAATAATATTCAATTTAATTTCTACCGTCTGGCAGAAGACCCTGATAATGCCATCCGGCTGAAAATATATACCAGCCACCAGACCATCGCTCTGAGTGATTGCCTGCCCATGCTGGAAAATCTTGGCCTAAGGGTTATCGAAGAATATGCCTTCTCGGTAAGTACGGAAGAGGGTGGCAAAAATATCGACCACGCCATCCATGATTTTTATCTTGAAGACCCGGCAAATAATTCTTTTGATCTGTCAAATATGAAAGACCGGCTAGAGAATAGCCTGCGAGCCGTCTGGATTGAGCGCATTGATAATGACGGGTTCAACAAATTGGTCTTTCGGGCGGGCATGAATTACCGCCAGGTGTTAATCCTCAGGATTTACAGCAAATACCTGCGCCAGCTGGGCCTGTCCTATAGTGAATCCTACATGCAGGATACTTTGATCCAATATTGGGAAACGGCGCGGGATTTATCCCGTTTGTTCGAGATAAATTTTTCCATTGTTCTGCCAAAAGATATTGACCGCGAACAAGAAGCCGCTGATCTTGAAAAAAATATCCGAACACAGCTGGAAAATGTGGACAGCCTGGATCAGGACCGCATATTGCGCAGTTATCTTAATGTTATCACAAACTCCCTTCGGACAAATTTTTATCAGCCAGAAGACGATGGGACGAACAAGCCTTATGTCTCCATCAAGATCAACAGCCGCAACGTCAAAGAAGCGCCAAAACCCCGGCCCTATGCCGAAGTTTTTGTATATTCCCCGCGGTTTGAGGGCGTGCATCTTCGCTTCGGCCCTGTGGCGCGCGGCGGCCTGCGCTGGTCCGATCGCCGCGAAGATTACCGAACAGAAGTTCTGGGGCTCGTCAAGGCCCAGCAGGTTAAAAACACGGTTATTGTCCCCGTTGGTGCCAAGGGCGGCTTTGTCCCGAAAAAAATACCCGCAACCGCCAGCAGAGACGTTATTATGGAAGAGGGTGTTGCCTGTTATAAAACATTCATTTCCGGACTGCTGGATATCACGGACAACTTAAAGGACAATGACGTTGTCCCGCCGAAACATGTTATCCGGCGGGATGGTGATGACCCTTACCTTGTGGTCGCTGCGGACAAAGGAACCGCCACCTTCTCGGACATCGCCAATGGCATCGCCAAACATTATGGCTTCTGGCTGGATGATGCCTTTGCCTCTGGCGGCTCCAACGGCTATGACCATAAAAAAATGGGTATTACCGCCAAGGGGGCCTGGGTCTCTGTTCAACGCCATTTCAGGGAAAAGGATATCAATGTTCAAACAGATTCCATCTCCATTGTCGGGGTTGGCGATATGTCTGGCGACGTATTTGGCAACGGCTTGCTCTGTTCACAAGTCGTGAAACTCGTCGCGGCCTTTGACCACCGGGATATTTTCATTGACCCCGCCCCTGATCCCGCAACAAGCTTTGCCGAGCGCAAGCGCCTGTTCGACCTGCCCCGTTCCAGCTGGGAAGATTACAATAAAAAGCTTATTTCCAGAGGCGGCGGCGTATTTAGCCGAAAATCCAAGTCCATTCCGCTCAGCCCGGAAATGAAACAACTGCTGGGTTTTGATGACTCTCAAGACGCGGCGGCCCCCAATGAAGTCATGAGAGCCATTCTCACATCCCATGCGGATCTTTTATGGTTTGGCGGTATTGGCACCTATATCAAATCCTCGCGCGAGAGCCATTCTCAAGCAGGTGACCGCGCCAACGATGCCATTCGCATTGACGGGCGCGAGCTTAATTGTGTCGCGGTGGCTGAGGGCGGCAACCTTGCCTGCACGCAGCGCGGGCGAATAGAATATTGCCTCAATGGCGGATTAATCAATACGGATGCGGTCGATAATTCTGCCGGCGTGGATTGTTCAGACAATGAAGTGAATATCAAAATTCTGCTCAATGCGCTGGTAGAGGACGGCAAGCTCACCCCAAAACAACGGGACAGCCTTCTTGTGGAAATGACGGACGAAGTGAGCAAAATTGTTCTCAACGACAATTATCTGCAAACTCAGGCCATAAGCCTTGCAAGGTCCAGCAGCATTCGCGAGCTGGACAGCTTTGTCCGCTTTATGGACGATCTGGAAAAAACCGCTCATTTGGACCGGGAATTGGAATTTCTGCCCACCGATGATGAATTGATTGAACGGACGGAGGGTGAACTGGGCCTGACCCGTCCGGAAATCGCCGTCTTGATTGCCTATTCTAAAATGGGTCTTTATGATGATTTGATGGACAGCGATATTCTGGACGACCCCTATCTGGACAAATATCTTATCCGGGCCTTTCCAACCCAGCTTCGAGAGAATTATCCCGAAGATGTTTGCAAACATCAACTCAAGCGCGACATCATTGCCAAAGAAATCTGTAATGAAATCGTCAATCGCGGGGGCATTCAATCCATTAAAGAAGAAACCGGCGCAATGCCATCCGATATTGCCCGTGCCGCCCTCCTTGCGGCGGAAGTCTTTGGCCTGAATGAGCTTTATAAAAACATTGAAAGCCTTGATTATACCGCGCCAGCCACTATTCAAATCCTGATGTTAATGGATGTAGAGGCCTTTGCCCGCCGCCAGACCATATGGTTCCTGAATAATACGGATTCCAACCGGCCCATACAGGATATCATCGACCAGTTCAAACCGGGCATTCAACAATTATTCGACGCGTCATCGGCGTTACAAGACTCATGCGATGATGGCCTGAAAAGCAAAATTGCCATGTATTGCGAGCAGGGCGTTGATGAAAAACTGGCCACCCATATAGCCAATCTGGAATTAAAAATTGCGGCCTGTGATATTGTGCTGGTTGCCCTTGATATGAAAATTGATGTGGCAGATGTTGCGCGAGCCTACTTTATGCTTGGGGATAAAATTGGCTTTGACTGGTTGCGTGCCGAAGCAGAATTGGTGGAATCTTCAGATCATTGGGACAGGCTTGCCATCAATAGTGTTGTCACCGATCTTTTGGATCAGCAAAAAAATCTGACGCGCTCTGCACTGAAAGACCTGGGGGAGAATGACAGCATTGATGCTGCGCGGCTGTGGCTGGAAAAAGTGGAAAGTTCAACAAACCGAATTCAAAAGTTAATCCATGACTTCCAAACCTCTGGCCGTGTTAACGTGACCAAGCTTGGTTTCGCGGCCCGTCAGATCAGGAATGTGATTATCGATTAATTCTTTATATTTAGGGGGAATGCCGTCATAAATTATGACCCGTATTCCCCCTAATATATCAATGCCTGAAATGGCGCATTCCCGTCATAACCATGGCAAGGCCGCGCTCATTGGCCGCCGCGATCACTTCCTCATCACGCATGGAACCGCCCGGCTGAATAACGGCGGTGACGCCGGCCTCTGCAGCGTGAATCAAACCATCGGCAAAAGGGAAAAAAGCGTCTGATGCCACCACAGACCCTTTGGTCATCGCCTCTGATAATCCGGCGGCAGCGCTGGCATCTTCTGATTTGCGCACCGCAACGCGCGCGCTGTCAATGCGGCTCATCTGTCCGGCCCCGATGCCGACGGTCGCCCCGTCCTTGACATAAATTATCGCGTTTGATTTCACATGTTTACACACCGTGAAAGCAAACAACAGATCTTGTAATTCCTGCGGCGTCGGACGGCGCTCCGTCACCACTTTCAAATCATCCATGGTGATTTTACCATTGTCTCTGGCCTGCAGCAGATAACCGCCCGCAACGGACTTTATGGTTTGGCCCCCGGCCCGAGGGTCGGCCAGACCGCCGGTCAAAAGAAGCCGCAGGTTTTTCTTTCCCGCCAAAATTTCCAGTGCCTTTTCATCGGCGTCGGGGGCAATCACCACCTCGGTAAAGACTTTAGCAATCTCTTCTGCCGTCGCCGCATCCAGCGTGCCATTCAAGGCAATAATGCCGCCAAAGGCGCTTGTCTGGTCACACAGCAAGGCGCGTTTATACGCCTCGGTCAATGTGGCGGCCTGCGCCGCCCCGCACGGGTTGGCATGTTTGATAATCGCAACCGCCGGGCCGCTTTCTGCGCCAAACTCACTGACCAGCTCAAAGGCCGCATCGGTATCATTCAGGTTATTATAGCTCAGTTCCTTACCTTGAATTTGCCGCGCCGTCGCAATGCCGGGGCGCGGCTTTGAACCACGGCTTGTATAAAAAGCGGCGTCCTGATGGGGGTTTTCGCCGTAACGCAATATTTGCTGACGATTGGCGGTAATATTAATCCGGTCCGGATATGTTTGTCCTGTTTCACCCGCGAACCAAGTGGAAATGGCCGCATCATAAGACCCCGTTCGCGCAAAGGCCGTTGCGGCCAGTCTTTTACGTAATTCAAAAGATGTGCCGCCCTTATTTTCTATCATGGAGGCACTGACCGCGTCATAGTCACTGGCTTCGACAACCACCGTCACAAAGGCATGGTTTTTTGCGGCGGATCGGATCATGGCCGGGCCACCAATATCAATATTTTCAATGCATGTCGCAAAATCCGCGCCTTTTTCCACGGTTTCTTCGAAAGGGTATAAGTTAACCACCAGCAAATCAATCCGGGCGATGTCATGATCGGTCATGGCCTGAACATGGCCATCATCGTCCCGCAGCGCGAGCAGACCGCCGTGGATTTTTGGGTGCAGTGTCTTGACCCGCCCATCCATCATTTCCGGAAATTCCGTGTGATCCGATACTTCCGTCACAGCGACGCCCGCATCGGCCAATGCCTTGGCCGTGCCGCCGGTGGACAGAATTTCCACCCCTTGACTTTCAAGAAATTGCCCGAATTCTATCAGGCCGCTTTTATCAGATACGGACAATAATGCCCGCTTGATGGGGGCCGGGTTTCTATCACTCATCACATGATCCTACTCATTTAAGTTGTCCGGAATTACAAAACTAGGGCGTAAAGGATTAGAGTCGCTGCCGCAAGAAAAAAATCAGACTTTTCCTGAAGTCTTCTGTTCAATGCGGCGCAGTGACCATTTTATCACGGTTTTTGACTCGCTTGCGGTTTCTATTTGGTCTGATATGACAATTTGGCGCGTTTTTTTCTGACGGTTTCCCTCACCAAGATACAGGCTTTCTTCCAGAGACAACCTGCCGCCCGAACATTGAAATTGCCAATATTCCGATGTTGGCAGCCGCAATAACAGGCGGTCATCCGCCCCTTGACGGGTGATTGTGACATCCGGGTGAATATGAAAACGAACATCAAATTTTGGGGACTCTTCTTTGAGTAATGGCGTTTTAACCTCCAGAATATCCTCTCCGCGCACATCATCACCGGTATCATTCAGATAAATTGTCCGATGATGCATAATCCCAAAATGCCGCATATATCCATCATGACTGGCTTCTAACAAAATATGGCCATCCACGTTACTTTGGTGACTTTCTACCATCGTCGGGCCGCGTCCGATCAAACCATCGGGACGAATTTCGCTGGAGTTTTTATCTTGCAGGACAATTGTTGAATGGGCGGCCGTTGACCGCGCCAACGCCTCAAGGTCATCCCCCAAGGGATTGGGGCTGGCACGCGCACTGCCGCAATTTACAATGATCCTTTGTTTGGCGCAGCTCATTTCAAACGACAAGGTTCCGGCATGGCAATGTTGGCTAATATCCACAGGGGCCGGCGGACCAGTATCAACAATAATAAGTGCCCTTCCTTGCTGAAGTCGCCTAAAGCTACTTTTTTCACCCGTAACCTTAAAGGGCCCTTGGGCTGTGTCTTTTGCAGATTTGGCCAGACACAGGGTTGTGTCTATTTCTTGCGCATCCTGTTCGCTCGCACCATTAAAAAGAGCCAGGCGGCCATCACCATGCCGCAAGTTTTTTAAACTTACCGACATGCGATAGATGGCCTCATTCAATTTTTCTGGAACGTCATGCCCCATGGCCTTGCAGGACGCCCGAACCATCAGGCAATTTCGCAAAATATAATATATATCTTCCGGACAACGGCTTTGGGTTCCGCCGTCCTCAAATATTTCTTCGTCCAAAGCCTGATTGAGCAAGGAGGTTCCTTTTTTCAACCAGTCTTCACCATAAGGAATATAAAGCCCGGCGAGAATAAGGCCCGTTATGGCCTTCATCCGAGGCAGGCCCCGCAACGATTTATCGCCGGCATAATGAAGATGGCGCGATTGGCGGGCCAGACAATTTAATATTTTGCTGCGGTATATCAAGTCATTGCTGTCAAGAATAAGCGGCGCATAAACCATCCAATTGACAATCCGCTGGCCAATGATGTCCGGTGACCAGAACAGCTCATGCCATTGATCATGGTTTTCAAGCCAGTGCGCCATTAATGCCTGGGCTTTCTTGCGCGCCGCATTGCGGTCGAGGCAACCGTTCAAATCTCGAAGCCAGCAGAAAGAATGTAAATATTCCTGCCATTTCGGCCCCAAGGCACGGGCATGCCAAATTTCATCCCCATGCCATTCACCCTTTTTATGGTCTGGATTCTTCAAGACCTGTCCCGCGCAATAAAATCGATTGGATAAAATATGAGATCCCGCGGTCACTGATCCGGTCTCCCCCGATCTGGCCCAAGGGTCTTTTGGGGTACCAAGCAGGCGCAAAGGGTGTTTGCCTTTCAGGCGAAATTCATGGTATCGGCTGGCATAGCGGGTCTTTTTCGCCAGCGCTCTAAGGCGTTTTTGAAGCTTGCCCATATGCGGCGTATCTGTTTGGCGGCGAATTTGCGACATAGATGTTTGGCTCTGATGGTCATTCAGGTAGAAAAAATTATTATATCACACGTTTTGGAAGGGGGCAGCCTTATCCCCGAAGTTTCCGGATATTTTCGGCATAATGGGCCGGGCCGCCAGTAAAGCTTGCCGTACCCGCAACCAGAACATCTGCGCCGGCCTGTGTCACCAGTTTTGCGGTTTCTTGCGTGATGCCGCCATCAACCTGAAGATCAATATCCCGGCCACTATCCTCAATCATCTGGCGAATCCGGCTTATTTTCGACAGTTGACTCATGATGAATTTCTGGCCGCCAAATCCGGGGTTGACGCTCATGACCAGAATCAAATCCACCATATCCATCACATTATCCAGCATTTCCAGGGGCGAGCCCGGGTTCAGGGAAATTCCGGCTTTGATGCCCAGCGATTTAATCAGTTGGAGCGTCCGGTGAAAATGCGGCGTTGCTTCGGCATGAATGGTAATGATGTCGGAACCCGCATCGGCAAAATCCTTGATATAAGCATCCACGGGAGAAATCATCAGATGGACATCAAAGATTTTCTTGCTGAACGGCCTTATGGCCTTCACCACAGCCGGGCCAATGGTAATATTGGGCACAAAATGACCATCCATCACATCCACATGAATATAATCCGCGCCGGCCGCATCAATGGCCGCGATTTCGGCGCCCAACCGGGCAAAATCCGCCGAGAGGATCGAAGGGGCAATTTTGATATTTTTTTGCATAGTTTGCATAGATAGTCCCTAATAATTAATCTGCCGTTTTTGTCAGGCGGCTCATGAAAAACCCGTCCATACCCCCGGGATAATTATGGGGCAGGGTTTGCACATCACCCTCTGGCAGCACAGAATTCTCAAATCCGGGCAATTCCGCCGCGTTAATACTCTTTCGTTTTACCGCTGCGCTGCGCTTCAGTAAAGCCCTTATCTGATCCGGCCCCTCTTCAGCCTGCAATGAGCACACACAATAAATCAGCAGGCCGCCCACAGGCATCATATCAACCGCCGCATCAAGAAGCCGCGTTTGTATCTCTGCCAGCGCAGCCACATCCCCCGGCCCTCTGCTGCGGCTCACATCCGGGTGGCGGCGCATGGTGCCGGTCGAAGAGCAGGGCGCATCAAGCAGGATATAAGGAAATTCTTTTTCCGGTTTATAATCCCCCGCGTCTGACGCCACGACGTCACAGGAAAGTTTCAAGCGATCCATATTTTCCTGCAGCCGCCGCAGTCGCCGTTTTGACTGATCCACGGCGGTCACCACGCAGCCCTTGGCGGCGGATTGCGCGGCCTTGCCGCCAGGCGCGGCACAAAGATCTAAAACCAAATCGCCTTCTTTCGCCCCCAAAAGCGTTACCGGCAGGCTGGCGGCCACATCCTGTATCCACCAGACCCCATCATCATAACCGGGAAGATTTTGCACAAGTCCGGGTTTTTCCACCCTGACGGACCCATTGGATAATAGGGTTCCGCCAAGCTTTTCAGCCCAGACTGCCCCGTCCAATTGGGGCTTCAGGGTAAAGTCCAGCGGCGGTTCATCCAATAGGGCAAGAGCGATTTTATCCACCTCTTCTGCGCCATAACGGTCTGCCCAGCGCGCCTTAAGCCATTTTGGGATATTCAGGTTCGGCGAAAATTTTGTGGAAAATTTTTCATGCTCCCGGTCTATCCGCCGCAAGATAGCATTGACCATGCCCTTGGTATGGCGATCCGATGTGTTTTTTTGTTTATCGGTCATTTTTACCGCCGAATTTACCGCCGCATGGGCCGGAACCGCCATATAGAGCAATTGGGTAATGCCAAGCCGCAGGATATTACGGATCGTCGTCTGCTTGCTGGTCAGTTTATTTGGCGTGCAATGATTGATCATCGCATCCAGCTGCCCAAGGCGGCGCATACAGGTGGTACCAAGATGGCGCACAAAACCCCGATCCTGACCGGATAATTTATCGCCGAAATGGTGACATGTTTGCTCAAACGCCTGATCAAGGGGCAAATGTTCATCGAGCATTTTTTCCAAAAAACTGAGCGCTGCCCAGCGGCCTGTCAGATCATTTGCCATCTGTGATTAATCCTTGGATCATATATCATTTTAGTATCTTTAGGGGGGTAACATAAGCCCTCGCGCAAGCCAAGAAGAAAAGGGGGATTGCGCGACATATTCCCTTTCTGTTTTCTTTTAAATCATGACCTTTATATAAAATATCTGCTATATAAAAGAAATAAGCCATGATGCTAACAAGGGCCATACCCATGAATAAACAGATAGATTCAGACAATGTAACAAATAAGCCTCCGGCCAAAGACGGGGGGACGGAAGAAGATACCGCGAGCAAAACCACCCCCGCCCCAAAAGAAATTGGCGGCAAAAAAGGGCCGGAACCAACCCGTTACGGCGATTGGGAAAATAATGGTATCGCCTCTGACTTTTAAAATCACTATCGGCCATGAATGACAAAGGATGCCTTATGAAAAAACTGTTTCTCCTTAGGCATGGCAAGGCCGGTCTTCTGGCCAATGACAAATCCCGCCCCCTTGCCCCGCGCGGAAAGCAGGATATTTTCTGGCTTGGGCAATATCTAAAAAAATCCCGGATGCTGCCGGATCATATATTCTGCTCTGGCGCCCTGCGAACCAGAGAAAGTTTTGACCAAATAAAGGCCGGCGCAGATGTATCACTGCCTGTAGTTTTTCGCGATGATTTATATCTGGCGGATGCGGAATATATGACCCGCCTGATCCAAAAATTTGATCCAAAAATATCCGCCGCCATGATCATTTCTCATAATCCTGGGCTCGCACAAATATTTCACAACCTGAGCCAAGATCCCTCGAACAACTACCATAGCCTGGCGTTCCCCACCGGCACACTTGCCATTATTGGTTTTGATATTGACGACTGGTCCGAATTAAAAAATGATACAGGCCAGGTTTTGCAAGTTATTATGCCTCCTGAAATGAGAAAAAACGCATAATTTAACAACAAATTTATCGTATTTAGTATAGGTTAACCTATGCTTTGAAAAATACTTGGTAATATAGATGCGAGAAAAAGAACTTAGATTGGCTTTGGTATGTTTCGGCGGGGTATCGCTCGCTATTTATATCCACGGCTGCACCAAGGAAATTTTAAAACTTGCCCGCGCATCCAAAGCTTTCCATAGCGACCCTGACATTACCGGCCAAAGCCGCAAAACATATTGCTATCCCAACCCTGACCTGACAGACAAGCCGGATACCGAGCTTGTTTATTTTGAGATTTTAAAATCACTTTCCCCGGAATTGGACCTAAGGGTGATCATTGATGTTATTGCCGGGGCATCTGCCGGGGGCATGAACAGCATTTTTCTGGGACGCGCTCTGGCCCATGATTTAAGCATCGATCATTTACGGCATCACTGGCTCGTCGAAGCCGATGTAAGCAAGCTTATTGGTAATAAAAAGCCCGCCGGGCGCATGGATAAGGTTTTTTCCAAACCGATTATCAATTATATGAGTAAAAAATACCTCGGCGATACAGCGCTGACCCAGATGGTACAAGAAAAATTACCGGCCTTAATGAGCGTCTGGAAATTAAAGCCCCCCTTTGACGGCAAGCATTTTTTAGGCCTGGTTTACAAGGGCCTAAAAGGCATGGGTAAACCAAGTCAACATTCTTTGATGCCCTATGGTCATCGGTTGGATCTTTATGTAACGGTAACCGATTATTACGGCTTTCAGCGCGTCATTCCCCTGAATGATCCGCCGACCATTCGTGAACGGGAACATCGTCATAACTTTCGTTTCTCCTATCTCAACAAGTTGAATGGAACAGCGGCTTCATTAAAACAAGAGGCTATAAAAAACCCCGATAATATCGAATCGGACTTCAAGGATGTTGACATTCCCGCCTTGAGTTTTGCCTCCAGGGCAACGGCAAGCTACCCCGGGGCATTTCCCCCCGCCCAGCTTCGTGAGGTGGATAGCTTTCTGAAAGATCTGGATAAAAGTTGGGTTAAAAAAGACGACTTTTTACAGAAAAACTTCTCGGAATATAAAAAGGCCGGCCTCGACCCAATGTTAACCTCGTTTCTTGATGGTAGTATTTTAAACAATAAACCTTTTGGCAAGGCTATTCTTGCGATTCAGGGGCGGCCCGCCTTTCGGGAGGTGGATCGCCGCATTATCTATATTGACCCCAATCCGGAAAAAAACCGGCCGTCGCCGACTGGCGCGCCGCCGTCTATGCTGAATACCATCAAGGGGGCCTTGTCAAACATTCCGATGAATGAGCCGATACATGATGATTTAACCAAAATTCAGGCCCATAATCAACAAATCAACATTATTAAAACCGTCATAGATAATGCCAAACCAGAAATTGAACAATTGGTCGAGGAAATCTCCGGCAGTACATTGAATGCCATCTCAGAGGCCAAGCAAGTTACCTATTTACGGGTTATATCAAATATAAAATCCGTCACGGGGGCGGGGTTCTCCTATGGTGGCTATGCCCGGTTGAAAGTCCGAAATACGGTGGCTTATCTCACCAACTTCATCGGGGATATTTGCAATTTCAGTTCCGGCAGCCGCCAGCGCCGGCGCCTGTTCACCATTTTGCACCATATGGCCTTTGAAGATAAGTTTGATTTTTTATCCTATACGCAAAAAATGGAAAATGGCAATAAATCGGGGATGCTTAACTGGGTCAAGGGCATCATTAAAAAAGATGTTTCTACTGAACCCCTGCCATCCTGGGGCTATTTTCTGACCAAATTTGATGTGAATTTTCAACGTCGCCGCCTGTTGTTTGTCATTAAGGACCTGAACAGTTACTATTCCCATCACCCCCATGATGTTTCAAAATTAGACGACTTGAAACGATCCCTTTATGATCTGCTTGAAGATATTGCCAACTGTACCACGCCCGATGACATTCCGGCCCCCATAAAACAGGCCTTGCGCACCGCCTTCAGACCCATTTCCCATCTTGAAATTGATGACGATACCCAAGAGGATATTTTGCAGGACAGGTTAAATCGATATATCCCCGGCTTTAAATCGGCGCTGGACGGCCTTGCGAATCGTTTGAATTTAGACCGATTTAAACTTGGTGCCGATCAACTCATTGCGGATCAGAGCAATATGGACTGGAAAAGTGATTTAGCCAGAAACCTGACCATAAGCTATGTTGGCTTTTCTTTTTGGGACGTGACAACATTTTCTATTCTGGGGTCCAAGGAGCTGGGGGAATCCAACAAAATAAAAGTTAACCGCATCAGCCCAAAAGACGTTTCCGTGCTGCGAGAAGAAAGCGACAACATCCCCTTGCGCGGGACAGCCATGGCCGGGTTTGGCGCCTTTTTTAGCCGTGCCGATCGGGAAAGCGATTATCTGTGGGGACGAATAAACGGCGCAGAACGGCTCATTGATCAGCTTTATAATCAGGCAAAACTATCATCCCTAAGCCATAAGCTTGATATTATTGCTTTAAAAAAACGCGCCTTCACCGTCATTTTGGATGTGGAAGAAGAACATCTGTTTGAAATTCCCGAGATTTTTGCCGAGCTAAGAAAAAAAATAGCCAATCTTTAGAGCAGGCGGCTCTAATCTTTTATACGTGAAAGCTTTCCCCACAGCCGCATCGGCCTTTTTCATTGGGGTTAGTGAAAGTAAATCCGCTTTGAAATTTTTCATCCTTATAGTCCATCACGCTGCCGATCAAATAAATCAATGACATGGCATCAACATATAGTGTGATTTCCTTATATTCGATTTTTTCGTCCGCCGGATTAACCTCATCCACATAATCCACGGTATAGGACAAACCATTACAGCCTTTGGTCGAAGTGCCCAGACGAACGCCGAGGCTGGGCTTGTCCCGGTTTGATATGATCGCCCTTATCCGGGCCACGGCGGCATCCGTAATCGTAATCGCGTTGTTCATTTTTTTCCTTTTGGCTACATAAAGCCCATTTCAAGGCGTGCGGCCTCACTCATCATATAAATAGTCCAGGGCGGGTCCCAAACAAGTTCCACATGAACATCCCGCACCCCCTCCACATCCTGCGCCCTGATCTGAACATCGCCCGGCATGGATTCAGCCACCGGACAATGGGGCGTTGTCAGGGTCATGATGATTTCCACATTGGCATCTTCGGCCACATTGACTTCATAAATCAGCCCCAGCTCATAAATATCCACGGGAATTTCCGGGTCATATATTTCCCGCAGTCTTTCGATAACTTTTTCCTGTAGAAGTTTTCGCATACCCTCAGACAGAGGCGGGGAAAAATCCGGCGCTGCCGTTACCGTCTCAGATGTTGTCTTAAGTGACTTTGTTTCGCTATTAACCACTTTACTATCCTGTTGTTCTTGTAAAAAACGATCTAAAAAACTCATATATTCTGCTTTATATCAAGAAAAAATTCGATTGACCTTATGCAGCCCCGCCACAAGCCGGTCAATATCTTCTTCTGTATTATAGAGCCCCAATGACATCCGCGCCGTGGACGGAATATCAAAAAAATCCATCACCGGCTGGGCACAATGATGCCCTGTCCGAATGGCAATGCCATCCTGATCCAATATGGTGCCAATATCATGGGGGTGCGCCAAATCCATGGTAAAGGATAAAATCCCCGCCATGCTGTCTGCCCGGCTTATAAGCCGCAAGCCTTTGACAGTTTGAATTTTATCCAGTGCATATTCCAGCAGCCCGTCTTCATGGGGGCCAATATTTTCAAAACCAAGGCTTTCCACATAATCTATTGCCGCCCCAAACCCAATGCCTCCCGCAATATGGGGCGTTCCGGCCTCAAATTTATGGGGAAGGTCATTATAAACGGTTTTTTCAAATGTCACGGAACGGATCATATCGCCGCCGCCCTGATAAGGCGGCATGGCATTCAACAATTCTTCCTTGGCATACAGCACACCAACACCCGTAGGACCGTATAATTTATGGCCGGAAAAAACATAAAAATCCGCATCCAGTTCCTGCATATCAACCCGCATATGGGGCACGGCCTGACAGCCATCCACCAGAACCTTGGCCCCAACCTTATGCGCGGCCCTGATGATTTCTTTAATCGGCGTGATGGTACCCAGAGCATTGGAAATATGCGTGATGGCGACCAATTTGACTTTTTCGCTGAGCATTGCCTCAAATTCATCAAACAAAAAGTTGGCTTTATCATCAATAGGGGCCACCGTGATCACGATATTCTTTTCATCCCGCAACATTTGCCACGGCACAATATTGGAATGATGCTCCATACGGCTCAAGACAACTTCATCGCCCTTGGTCAGGAATTTCCGGCCCCAGCTTTGGGCCACAAGATTTATCGCCTCTGTTGCGCCGCGCACAAAAATAATTTCATTCGGGCTGGCCGCATTGATGAATTTCTGGATTTTAACCCGGGAATCTTCGTATTTCTGTGTGCCAACTTGCGAAAGATAATAAACCCCCCGATGTATATTGGCATATTCCTCCGCATAGCATTTTTGAATAGCCTTCAGAACCTGCCGGGGTTTTTGTGCGCTCGCGCCGCTATCCAGAAATGTTAGGGGCTTTCCATATATTTTCTGGCTAAATATCGGGAAATCCTTACGAATTTCTTCAACATTATAATTTGTTGCCGGCACTGCCTTTGGCATTTGTGACGTCATGAGCTCACCTCTTTGCTCAACCATCCGCGGGTTTTTTCGATAAATCTTTGCTGTAATACCACCGTATCGCCGCCGCCCGGCATATCGGAGAATACCTCAGCCACAAAGGCTTCAACCAGTAATTCTTTAGCGGCAGCCTCATCAAGTCCGCGAGACCTCAAGTAAAAAAGTTGATCCCTGTCCAGCTCTCCGACTGTTGCCCCGTGGCTACATTTTACATCATCGGCATAGATAAGCAGTTCCGGTTTGGCATTGGCCTCTGCCTTACGGCTGAGCAACAGGTTTTTATTGGATTGATCCGCGTTGGTTTTTTGAGCATCCCGCGCGACAATAACCTTGCCCTGAAAAGCCGACTTTCCGCCGGCGTCCAATACGCCGCGAAACAGCTGATTGCTTTGGCAATGGGGCTTGTCATGATTAATCCGCGTGAATATATCTTGAGACTGTTTAACCCGGCCAAAATAGGCCCCGCGCAAGTCTATTTCAGCATATTCACCAGATAAGCTGTTCATGATTTCGCTTCGGCTGACCTCTGCCCCAAGCTGTAAATTCATATGGGTGAATTTTGCTTTTTCCAGCAGGGTAGAATGCATTTCAGTCATATGGATCGCCTGTTTTCCCTGCAATTGAAACTGGAAATAACAAAATTCTGCCTTCTCTGCCGCATCCACATCGCTGATCATATGTGTCCAATATTGCGGCCCGTCCGGCCCCATAAAACTTTCAATTACTTTTGCCTTGGCACCGGCCGCCAGCGATATTTTAGCGCGCGTGTGCAGCGACTGCCCATCACTGCCTGATGTTGCCAAATGGATGATCTGTATGGGCTGAGGCATAGTCGTCTGCGCAGATATCTCCAAATAATATCCATCTGTAACCATGGCACGGTTCAGGTTATTCAGCGATGTTGCCTGTTTTGGTTCCGCCAGTGATTGCCGGAACGCCTCGGGATTTTCAGAAAATATGGAAAATTTTACGCCATCCTCATCGGGGCAGGACGATAATGCCGGATTAAAATAGCCATTAACAAAAACCACCACCGAACCAGCGATATTTCCCATATAAGCCCTGTCAAACAACCTTTTTGTTTCTGCAGCATCAGGGCCTGTTTTTAAAATTTTAAAATTTTCATTTGCCAGGAATCGCGCCAAAAAGCCCAAATTCGTATATTTCCACTCTTCTACTTTTGGGCCGGGAAGGCCTGCGGCCATAAATTTATCCATAGCGCGCGCGCGTATATCGCTCAGCCAACCCTGATCCGTGCCGGAAAATCCAGCCTTTCGTTTTTCAAAGTTTTTACCAACCTCGGGCGTCTCTAAATATCTCTTTAACGTCATATCCTATGAACCTGTTCTGATGCTATGCTGCATTTTCTGCAATCCCAAGGCCCGCATAGCCCTTCGCTTCCAATTGCAGCGCCAAATCCTTGGTTCCGGTTTTAACAATCCGGCCATCGGCCAATACATGAACAAAATCAGGCACCACATAATCAAGAAGCCTTTGGTAATGGGTGATCAGCAAAATAGATTTATCCTGACCGCGCAAACGATTTATGCCGTCGGCGACAATTCTTAACGCATCAATATCAAGCCCGGAATCCGTCTCATCCAATATGGCCATACTTGGGTCCAAAACCGCCATCTGAACCATTTCATTGCGTTTTTTTTCACCGCCGGAAAAACCCACATTCACGTCACGCTTTAACATTTCAGGGTCGACATCAAGCTCTTTTGCCTTGGCACGGATTAATTTCAGGAAATCAACCGCTTTCACTTCTGGTGCGCCCTGATAACGGCGCTGACTGTTCAGGGCCGTGCGCAGGAAATTCATATTAGAGACGCCCGGTATTTCCACAGGATATTGAAAGCCGAGAAACAGGCCTTCGCCGGCGCGTTCATTGGGGTCCATGCTGAGCAGATCCTTACCGTTATATAGTACAGAGCCTTCTATCACCTCATAGCCGTCTTTACCGCATATGGCATAGGATAATGTACTTTTCCCGGCGCCATTTGGCCCCATTATCGCGTGAACTTCACCATCATTGATGGTTAAATTAAGCCCTTTCAGGATTTCTTTCCCGCCGACCGTCACACGCAAATTTTTTATTTCTAACATTTTATTCTCTTTACAAGTTGTCTTATCCAACACTACCTTCAAGGCTTATTCCCAGAAGCTTCTGGGCCTCTACCGCAAATTCCATAGGAAGATGCTTCATCACATCTTTACAAAAACCATTGACAATCAATGTCACTGAATCCTCAACATCCAAACCGCGCTGCAGGCAATAAAAAAGCTGTTCATCGCTAATTTTTGATGTGGTTGCCTCATGTTCCACTTGGGCTGTCGGGTTTTTAATCTCAATATAAGGCACCGTATGCGCGCCGCACAGATCGCCAATCAAAAGGCTGTCACATTGGGTAAAATTCCGCGCATTTTCAGCCCCCGCCATGACCTTGACCAACCCCCGGTAGGTGGCTTCAGATTTCCCTGCGCTGATTCCCTTGGAAATGATCGTGCTTGACGTATTATTACCGATATGAATCATTTTTGTGCCCGTATCGGCCTGTTGATGATTATTGGTGATCGCTACAGAATAAAATTCACCGACCGAATTGTCGCCTATCAAAAGACAGCTTGGGTATTTCCATGTTATCGCCGATCCGGTTTCCACCTGAGTCCAGGAAATTTTTGAGTTCTTGCCGCGGCACGCCCCGCGCTTGGTCACAAAATTATATATGCCACCCTTACCGTCCTTATCGCCCGGATACCAATTCTGAACCGTAGAATATTTGATCTCTGCATCATCATGGGTAATCAGTTCAACCACGGCGGCATGGAGCTGATTTTCGTCCCGTTGCGGCGCGGTACAACCCTCCAGATATGATACATAGGAGCCCTCATCCGCAATGATGATCGTCCGCTCAAACTGCCCTGTATTTGCTTCATTTATGCGGAAATACGTACTCAACTCCATGGGGCAGCGTACGCCTTTTGGGATATAGACAAAGGTGCCGTCGGTAAATACCGCGCTGTTCAATGCAGAATAATAATTATCCGTAACCGGGACGACAGAGCCCAGATATTTTCTCATCAATTCCGGATAATCATGGGCGGCTTCGGAAATTGAGCAGAAAATAATACCGGCTTCTTTTAATTTTTTACGAAAAGTTGTCGCAACAGAAACGCTGTCAAAAACAATATCGACGGCAACACCTGCCAGAACCTCTTGCTCTTTAAGGGATATGCCCAGTTTTTCATAGACCCTGAGCAATTCCGGATCAACTTCATCCAGACTTTTCGGCCCGTCTTCAGAGGATTTCGGGGCCGCATAATAATATATATCCTGAAAGTCTATTTCAGGGTAATTTACCATGGCCCATTTAGGCTCTTCCATTTTTAGCCATTTTTCATAAGCTTTTAGCCGCCAATCAAGCAGCCACTCAGGCTCTTTTTTCTTGGCGGAAATAAATCGGATTACATCCTCATTAAGGCCTTTAGGCGCCTTTTCCGTATCAATATCAGTGACAAAACCGTATTTATATTCACCGGAAACTTCTTCTACTGTTTGTTTTGCCTGTTCTGTTGCAACCATTATACGACCTAATTTATTAATTTACCTATCAAGGGCAAGTCATCGGCCATACCATCACCGATAAAATCCGGAACACTCTCAATCATTTGGGAAAGCAACACACTGCCGAGCGCGTCCTTTACCGCTTCATTTATTCTGTACCATTGGCTTCTGGTGCCGCAACTGCTTATCCGATCACAGTCGGCGGCATCTTCGCCTAGACAATTGGTAAGCTGTACCGGGCCATCCACGGCCTCAATAATATCTGTGATTGATATTTTCGTAGCATTAACACCCAAGGAAAAGCCGCCGTTCAAACCACGATGCGATATCAGCAAACCTGCCTTCACCATCAGCCCAAGTATTTTACTGGCCGTTGGCAACGGGATCTTCGTCTGCTTTGCCAAGCTGGCCGAACCGCGTATGCTTTCTGGCTTTAATGCTATACAGCACATCAATTCAACCGCATAATCAGCCAAATTTGATAATTTTATCATGCGCTTAAATCCTTCGGACGGGCACAACATACAATATGCGCCACGCCAATATCACACCCTTTTAGATGCGACTTATTTTAAAGGATGTCAACCAAAATAAGACCAAATTAGTCGTTTTAAGCTTAAAATAAATTTTTATAACTATATTTCAATAACCTAACAAGATTACAATGTGGTTTTGATTAGATTAACGACTTAATTTCTGACACACATCATCCAGCTGCTCCAGCGTTTTATACTGGAGTCGCAGTTCACCGCTTTCATCACTATTAAAGTCAATAGATACCGTCAGCCCAAGCGCAAGAGACAGATCATTCTCCAAAGCGACCGTGTCCGCATCTTTATTCTGCTTAACCGGCTTTATTCTGTTCGCTTTTTTCACAGGGGAACCGGGGCCTGACTTACCCTTTTTCGATATTGCCTCCACCTGACGGACGCTTAGGCCTTCTGCGGCAATCCGTTTTGCCACAGCCTCCGCATCATCCACGGTGATCAGGGCGCGGGCATGACCCATGGAAATCTTTCCCTGCATAACCATTGTCTGAACAGTTTCGGGCAGGGCCAGCATGCGCAAGATATTGGCAATATGGCTGCGGCTTTTTCCCACGATATGGCCCAGCTGTTCCTGAGTGTGATGAAACTCATCCATAAGCCGCTTATAACCTCTGGCTTCCTCAATGGGACTTAGGTCATGGCGCTGTATATTTTCAATAAGCGCAATTTCAAGCGCTTCACCATCGGTCATTTCACGTATAATAACTGGAACATGGTGCAATTCAGCCGCTTGCGCCGCACGCCACCTTCGTTCTCCGGCAATTATTTCATACTCATCCAAATCCCCGCGCCGGCGCACCAAAAGGGGCTGTAATATGCCTCGATCTTTAATAGACTGTATCAGATCGGCTGATTTCTCTTCATCAAAAAAAAGCCTGGGCTGATAGGGGTTTGGCACCAGAAACTCAATGGGCAGGTCCCTGTCACGTGAAGCGGGTGGTGTGGAAAGATCCGCATATTCTTTATCCGTAGAGACCAACAGGGCAGATAACCCGCGCCCCAGCCCCTTTTGAGATTTTGCTTTTTCCTTTGCTGTCATTAGATGAAGATTCCTTGAAATATTACCTGATATTATTGAATTAAAGCCCCAACCTACCCCAAAACCTATGCCGCCCTTAACGTTTCTCGCCGTAACAACTCTCGAGCCAGACGTATATAGGCCTGACTTCCGCTACAGTTAAAGTCATAGAGCAGCACAGGCTTTCCATGAGACGGGGCCTCTGACACACGCACATTCCGCGGAATGACTGTTTTGAAAACCTTTTGCCCTAAATGGCCGCGCACATCATTGGCAACCTGGCTGGAAAGATTATTTCGGCCATCATACATGGTTAAAACCACCCCCGACATCTCTAGTCCGGGATTAAAGTTTTCCTTTACCATTTCAATGGTTTTTAGCAAAAGACTTAGGCCCTCCAGGGCAAAAAACTCGCACTGCAGGGGCACAATCACAGAATGGGCCGCCGCCAGCGCGTTTAACGTTAAAAGACCTAAAGAAGGCGGGCAGTCAATCAAAATATAATCATACTGATCTACAATAGGGTCCTGCAAAGCCTTTCTGAGACGATATGTCCTCTGCTCCATCGACACAAGCTCAAGCTCTGCCCCCGCAAGGTCAACCGTGGATGGCACCAAAAACAGATTTGGCACAACAGATTCCACAATAGCCTCCTGAAGGCCGATATCACCCAGTAAAATTTCGTAAATACTATTATCACGGTCATCCCGCTCGAGCCCCAGGCCCGTACTGGCATTTCCCTGAGGATCCATGTCAAGCAGCAACACCCGCTTTTTGGCCGCAACCAATGCTGTCGCCAAATTAATGGTCGTCGTTGTTTTTCCCACACCGCCCTTTTGATTTGCAACGGCAATAATTTCGGTGGTTTTTTTGGGTGTGGATAACTTTGTGGATATACTCATCCGCTTTTCCTTAATCTACATATCTCAAAGCCTTAATATGACTAACCTTTAACAACATAGCCCTGTCCTGCGAAATGCTTGTGAATTTTTCTACCTCAAACGCCCAGCACCGCCGAGCATCTGCGATTTCCTCTTCTGCGGTTTGGCCCTTTAAAAACAGACATACTGTATCATCGTGAATAAAATTCCGGGCAAGATCAAGCAGTTTATTTAAGGGCGCACAAGCCCGGGAAATAATATAATCCACATGAAACGGCCTTATGTTTTCAATCCGTTCATTATGAATTACCGCATTACAATTGGTTTCCCTAATCACTTGCCGCATGAAGGCGCATTTTTTATTATTACTTTCCACCATATGAAATTCGCCCAAGCCCAACATAGACAATAACAGACCCGGAAAGCCTGCACCACTGCCAATATCGAGAATCTTTGTTTTTTCCGCATTTAACCCGGCCAACCGGGCCTTAAGCTGAAAACTGTCATAGAAATGCCGCAACCATAAGTCTGGCATAGTGGACTGACTAACCAAATTGATCTTCTTTTGCCATTTCGTCAAAAGACTCGCATAAATATGAATATTGGCCATCGTTTCACGTGAAACACCGGTTTTTTGAGCGAATATTTTTTCGGTAAATCTCTCTGGAGTTATATCTGGGCTAATATCTGGCATAAGGCCTTATTTCTCTTTACGTTTGACATATCTAAGCAGGCTATTTAGCGCGGAAGGCGTCACGCCGGAGATCCGTGCAGCAGAGCCTAATGTGGCCGGTTTTGCCCGCATGAGCTTTTCTCTTACCTCATTGGATAATCCGCCAATATCAGAATAGTCCAAGACGGGGGAAAGCATCAGATTTTCATCTTTTCTAAAGGCCAGAATATCCGCGTCCTGCCGATCAAGATACGCGCTGTAAGTGGCATCAATTTCAATTTGCCTGACAATATCTTCGGGGATTTCTTTAAGCTCTGGCCAGATTTTTATAATATCATCCAAAGATATTTGCGCGTAAGATAACAGCGTTTTAGCCGAGCGCCTCACCCCGTCCTGATTGACCTTCAGGCCATAGGCGGCGGCCTTATTGGGCGATATAAGCAGGCCTTCAATTAAATCATTGGCTTTTTTAAGTGCCGTCTCTTTCTTCTCATAGGTTTTTGCTCTTGAACCCGCTACCAGACCCGCTTTAATGCCAATAGGCGTAAGCCGCTGGTCGGCATTGTCAGACCGCAGTTTAAGGCGGTATTCCGCGCGGCTTGTAAACATCCGGTAAGGTTCTCGCGTGCCCTTGGTCACCAGATCATCAATCATAACACCAATATAACCGTCGGCCCGATCAAGAATAAAATCACCAGACCCCGCGACCGACCGCGCGGCATTGGTGCCTGCCATCAACCCTTGTGCCGCCGCCTCTTCATATCCGGTGGTGCCATTTATCTGGCCCGCAAAATATAATCCGGAGATTCTTTTGGTTTCCAGCGTCACCAGTAATTCACGTGGATCAATAAAATCATATTCTATGGCATAGCCAAACTGTTTTATTGTCACATTTTCCAGCCCCGGAATTGATCTGATATAATCATATTGCACCCCTTCTGGTAATGAGGTTGATATGCCGTTTGGGTAAACCGTGTCATCATCAAGCCCTTCTGGTTCCAGAAAAATTTGGTGTGAGGCCTTGTCTGCAAAACGAACCACCTTATCTTCAATAGACGGGCAATAGCGCGGCCCTGCGCCTTCAATATTTCCGCTAAACATCGCTGATTTACTAAGGTTATCCCGAATTATCGCATGGGTTTTTTCTGTGGTATGGGTAATATGGCAGTCTATTTGCGGGACTGAAATCCGGCTATTCATAAAGGAAAAGGCCACAGGCGGATTATCCCCCGGCTGAACCACACAAACAGAAAAATCAATGGTGCTGCCATCCAGCCTTGCGGGCGTTCCTGTTTTTAATCTGTCCAGCGCAAAGCCCGCCCCCAGCAGAGTTTCAGACAAGCCCAGTGAGGGGGGGGCGCCCACCCGGCCCGCCGGGATTTGTTTTTCCCCAATATGAATCATGCCGCGTAAAAATGTACCTGTGGTTAAGATCGCCCGCCCACAAAGGATTTCTTCGCCGCAGGAGGTCACTATGCCTGAAACTATCCTTTCGCCGCCCTGGCCCGCCAGAATAAGCCCCTCAACCGCACCGGCCTTAGCATCAAGATTTGGCATATTAAATATCTGCTCTTGCATGGCTTGCCGGTAAAGCTTTCGATCCGCCTGAGCGCGCGGCCCCTGAACCGCGGGGCCCTTACGTTTGTTTAACATACGAAACTGAATGCCAGACTGATCAATGACCCGGCCCATCAATCCATCCAAGGCATCAATTTCCCGCACTAGATGGCCTTTTCCCAAGCCGCCAATGGCCGGATTACATGACATTTCACCAATGGTTTCAAGCTTATGTGTGATCAATAGCGTTTTGGCACCAATTCGCGCAGATGCCGCCGCGGCTTCACAGCCGGCATGTCCACCGCCAATCACTATTACGTCATAATCATACATAAAACATACTCAAAAAATTATATTCATCCCGGTCAAGTCCGGGACTTTAGGTTTATAGAACCATAAAGTCAAAGGCTGATTTGGGGGGTTTTAACGGGGATCATATCGGCCTTGTAATGTTTCACGTGAAACACAAAAGGTTAACAAAACGTTAACGCCCCGAAAGAGCCGTTATTTCTTGCCCTATATTAGGCATCACTTACCCACGCAAAACTCAGAAAAGATGGCTCCCAGAACCTCCTCCACATCCACGCGGCCCACAATACTGCCCAGACTGCGCGCGGCCATTCTAAGGTCTTCTGCTAAAAGCGCGACTTCCTTGTCAGGAGAGTCGACAAATCTATACAGGTGCGCCGCAGAATCACTTAAAGCTTCGCGGTGCCGAATTCGCGTTAGGTTCGGTGTGTCGGTAAGCTCCATGCGCGCCTCTACTTCTGCGGACAGCTGTTCAAGAAATTGCCCCAAGCCCTTTTCATATTTTGCTGAAACTGGCAGGACGGCTATATTGGGAAACCGCTGGTTTGGCAAAACCCCCTCTGGCCTATTGTCAAGGTCCGATTTATTTAGCAGAATTATCGTGTTTTTATCTATTTGAGCCTCTAGCCTGCGGGGTATTTCCGGCCAGTCTGCTGCGCTCACCAATATAATTTTTATATCTGCCGACTTTGCCCGTTCTTCTGCCCGGCGGATGCCCTCTATTTCTATGGCATCCGCGCTGTCCCTAATGCCTGCCGTGTCGGCGATGGTTACGGGAAAGCCGTTGATATCAAGATGCGCCTCAAGCACATCCCGTGTGGTGCCCGCAACATCCGAAACAATGGCCACATCTCGCTTGGACAAAAAATTCAGCAAAGTGGATTTGCCAATATTTGGCTCCCCCAATATCACAACCCGCAGGCCGTCTCTGATTCTTTCGCCTTTAAAGCCTTCGCCCATATGCTGTTCAATTTTCTGGATTAAAGCCTTCACCATTGGCCCGACCTGATCGGTTACGTCACTGGGGATTTCTTCATCCGCAAAATCTATATCAGCTTCAAGGTAAGCCATGGCGGATATTATTTCACTACGCCACCCCTCATATAAAGCCGCAAGCCGACCCTCCATAAGCCGCAGGGCCTGGCGTCTTTGGGCTTCGGTTTCGGCATTGATCAGATCGGCCAGACCCTCTGCCGCGGTTAAATCCATCTTGCCATTATCAAACGCCCGGCGCGTAAACTCTCCCGGCTGCGCGCTTCTTAAACCAGACAATTTAGACAAGGCCGCCAAAAAACCTGTGATGACCGCCCGCCCCCCATGAATATGAAACTCTGCCACATCCTCGCCCGTGAAGCTTTTTGGTCCGGGAAAATACAACAACAGCCCCCGGTCAAGCCGAATGCCCGTGTCCGGCTCCACAAACCAGCAAAGCTGTGCTTCACGTGGAACAGGCAAGGTTTTTTTTTGGCTAAGCTTTAATATCGCCGCGCCAACCTTTGGCCCGGACAATCGAATAACCGAAACCCCCGCTCTGCCCTTGCCGCTGGATAAAGCATATATGGTATCTGGGAATGACACATTAAATCCTGATGTTTAATAGAGGTTTATTTATCGTTACCCTTTGACATATTCCAAAATATATTTTGAAAAGCTTCCATATTTTGACCCGCTTGTTTTAGTCCGGGAGACATCCACAGATCAAACATTTTATCCATGTCTTCTTTGGATAGCCCCGCTGACAATTTATCTTGTATGTTGGCCATGAAAGCCTCCTGAAGGGGCTTTATATCCGGCAACCCAAGAAAATCACGGGCTTCTTTAGGGCTGCAGTCTATATCAATGGTTATTTTCATTTAAATATTCCCATGGTTTGTTCTTTTTCCTGATACTCGTCGCTTTTATTTATTATATATTAGAAATAATATATCACAGCCATATTTTATTCATTTTTATTTGTTATGTTATAATATATGTCTGTACGGCTGTTGCGATATTCTGTTGTTTGGGATAAAAGAGGCTGTTATCCTCAACGTTAAATCCTGAGGGCGTAAATATTGGTGAAACAAACATGGCCCAGCTCTCTTTCCATAGCCCTATCGGAGATCTGACAATAAGCGAAGAGGACGGCCTGCTGGTTTCTCTCGACTGGGGCTGGTCGCCACTTTCAACAGAAACACCCTTTTTGCAATCTGTTAAAAACCAGATGGATCTGTATTTTGATGGCAAAAGTCCCGCATTTTCTGCCCCGATAAATTTATATGGAACCACTTTTCAAAAAGCTGTTTGGCAAGAAATGCTGAAAATTCCATGCGGCGAAACACGCACCTATGGTGAAATTGCCGCCAATATTGGCTCTCACCCCCGCCCTGTCGGCACGGCTTGCGGCCTTAATCCCATCCCGATCATAATCCCCTGCCATAGAATTATGGGCAAAAATGGAAAATTAACCGGCTATTCCGGCGGCGACGGGGTTGAAACCAAGGAGTTTCTGATTGAATTGGAAAAAGCAATTCTCTTTCCATAATGGCTTTTTATTCCGCAGTAGCGGCCTGTTTCTCGTCCAATCTTTCAATTTTAAAGTCCATATAGCCATATATGATTGACATGATCGGACATAATATATTGAAAAAACAAAAAGGAATGAAAAGATACGGCGAAATGCCAAGCGTACCAGCCATATAAACAGCGCAAGTATTCCAGGGAACCAGCACAGATGTAACCGTCCCTCCGTCTTCGAGTGATCGCGACAGATTTTTGGCCGCCAGATTTCGGCGTTTATATTCCAGCCGAAACATCCGACCCGGCAAAACAATGGATATATATTGGTCCGCCGTTAACATATTTACTCCAAACGCCGTCAGGACCGTTGTTAATATTAAAGATCCTGTTGATTGGGCCAATGTCAAAGCGCCGTCAATCATACGTTTTAACATCCCCAGCTTTTCAAGAATAGACCCAAAAGTAATGGCACAAATAATCAACCATATGGCATTCAGCATACTCGACATACCGCCCCGGCTTAACAGTTTATCTAGGGCCGCATCGCCCGTATCAGAAACATACCCGCCAAATAAAGCCCGAAATACACCATCAAACATATTCAGAAAACCGGCCTGGTCCCCATTGACAAATTTAAGGATAATATCCTGTTGAAAAACCACCGCAAACAGCCCGCCCACCAAGGCACCTGTCATAATCGTCGGGAAGGCCGGTATTTTTTTATAGGCCATATAAAAAACAACCACCATGGGAATCAAAAGATACAGGCCAATATGAAAATTCTGATCCAACAAGGCTAATTGATCCTGAATATCATTCTCTAGGGGAAGTGTTTCTGAATAGAGGCCAATCAAAAGATATAACAATAACGAAATGACAATGGCCGGAAATGTCGTCCAGAACATATAGCCAATATGACTGAATAATTCTGAGCCCGCCACTGCCGCAGCCAAATTTGTGGTGTCAGACAGGGGCGACATTTTATCCCCAAAATAAGCCCCCGAAATAATTGCCCCGGCCGTTATTTCGGGCGACAGCCCGAGCCCAAAAGAAATTCCCATCAAGCCAACACCGATGGTTCCTGCCGTTGACCAGCTGCTGCCAATGCTGATGGCCGTGCCCGCACATAAAAGGCAAGCCGTCACATAAAAAAAGTTGGGATTAAGAATTTGCAGACCATAATAAATCATGGCCGGCACCGTACCTGACAATATCCATGTCCCGATCAATGCCCCAACCATTAATAAAATAAGCATGGCATTCACGGTATTGGCGATACCGTGGGAAATCGCGCTTTCGATCTCACGCCAGCTAAACCCATTTTTCCAGCCAATCAAAAGCGCGATACCGCCACTGATCAATAACGACATCTGGCTAGAGCCGGCCTGGGTATTATCGCCGTAAATACTAACGGATAATATGAGGAATATCACCAAGGCCCCAACCGGAATCAATGATTCCAGCAAGCTTACCCGATATTCTGACTTTTGATTATTTGGCCCTTTAACTTGTGACACAACAACTCATCCCGAAATAATATTATTTTTGATTATTACCGGAAACTATAGGCAAGCCACCGCCAAAAGTATAGCGCTTTAATTCTGCCTTTTAATTATTCATGGAATTATAAAATTCTTCGTTGTTTTTGGTATCTTTAATTTTACCGATCAAGAATTCCATCGCATCCACAGACCCCATTGGCATCAAAATGCGGCGCAGGACATACATTTTCGCCAATGTTGCCTTATCCATAAGCAATTCTTCCTTGCGGGTGCCAGATTTAATAATATCAATGGCCGGAAAGACGCGTTTATCGCTGATTTTACGATCCAGCACAATTTCAGAGTTGCCGGTTCCTTTGAATTCTTCGAAAATAACTTCGTCCATGCGGCTTCCGGTATCAATCAGTGCGGTTGCAATAATGCTTAGAGACCCGCCTTCTTCTACGTTTCGGGCGGCCCCAAAAAATCTTTTTGGCCGTTGCAGTGCGTTGGCATCAACCCCGCCGGTCAGAACTTTACCGGAACTTGGGATCACCGTATTATAGGCCCGGGCCAGTCTGGTGATACTATCCAGTAAAATCACCACATCCATTTTATGCTCAACGAGCCGCTTGGCTTTTTGAATGACCATTTCTGCCACCTGAACATGGCGGGTTGCGGGCTCATCAAATGTAGAGCTGATAACCTCGCCCTTAACAGAGCGGCGCATGTCTGTGACTTCTTCTGGCCGTTCATCAATGAGCAAAACGATAAGAAAGACATCAGGATGATTTTCCGTAATGGCATGGGCGATATTCTGCAATAATACCGTTTTACCTGTGCGCGGCGGAGCCACAATAACAGCGCGCTGGCCTTTGCCTATTGGCGCAACAAGGTCAATCACCCGCGCCGAGTTATCTTTTACGCTGGGGTCTTCCCGGTCAAGTTTGAATTTATCATCCGGATGGAGCGGGGTCAGGCTGTCAAAATGAACCTTATGACGTCCGGCGTCCGGATCATCAAAATTAATCTGGGAAACCTTTAACAACGCAAAATATTTTTCCCCTTCTTTTGGTCCCCGAATTTGACCTTCTACGGTATCACCGGTTCGAAAACCAAAACGCCTGATTTGACTTGGGCTAACATAAATATCGTCGGGGCCGGGAAGATAATTGGCTTCTGGTGAACGTAAAAAACCAAAGCCATCCTGCAGGACTTCAATCGTGCCGCCTCCGGTTATTTCTTCCCCTTTTCCCGCCAGCTCTTTTAAAATCGCAAACATCATATCCTGCTTGCGCATGTTGCTCGCATTTTCCACGTTAAGCTCTTCTGCCAGAAGAAGTAATGTGCTGGGCGATTTCTTTTTAAGTTCCAAAAGATTCATTTGGTATATCCATATGATGTTGTTAAGGGAGATAATTCTGTTGATTTTGATAAAGTGAATTTGACACAAAAGTCACGGGACGTGGTTCATATAATAAGAATATAATGAACGGTATATTTGAAATAATAATATTGAATATATGATAAAGTATAATTATCCTAAATGAAAGGATGTTTTCTAAATACCCGGCCCCCTGCTGTCAAGCATTAAACGGCTTTCATAATCACAAGAAATACAATGATAATCATTAATATTGTCGGAACTTCATTCATAAGACGGTAAAATTTTTCAGTATGTATATTTTCATCCCGGGCAAACTGTTTGCGCCAACGAGATAAAAACCCATGAAAACCGCTCATTAAAATCACACAAAGAAATTTTAATTGAAACCAGCTTTGTCCCCATAAATCCTGACCAAACGCCATAGACAACCCAAAAATCCATGCAAACATCATCGCAGGATTAATAATAATCCTGATCAGTTTTAATTCCATTTCCTTGAACATTTCAGACGCTTCTGAGCCTGTTTCCAGTCGGGTATGATAAACGAACAACCGCGGCATATAAAACATACCTGCCATCCAGCTGATCACGGCGATGATATGCAAAGATAGAAGCCAGCTATAATGCTCTGATAAAAAAATATTTATCTGTTCCATCATTTAAACGCCGCCTTCGTTAATTTTGCCAATGTCGAAATATATGCGGGATGACATCCAATGGCGCCTATCCGAATATAATTTTTAACCCCGCTTTCCTTGGCAATTTCCCGATAATCCATATCCAGCTCCACCAATGTTTCCGAATGTTCCGACACAAAAGAAATTGGCACAATAATCAATGATTTTGCTTCTTCTCCGGCCCGCCTTATTTCATCATCGGTATAGGGTTCAATCCATTTTAACGGGCCAACCCGGCTTTGAAAACAAACGGCATGGTCTGGATGACCAAGTTTTTCCTGAATGTGGCGGCAGGTATTTTCAGTATGCTGCCGGTAAGGATCCCCCGCCTCAATTACTTTTTCCGGCAGGCCATGAGCAGAATATAAAATGCGGTAATCATCCAGAGAGCCGATTTTTTTTATTTCCTCTTGAATCATATGAACATGGGCTTCAATAAACCCCATATCTTCTGGATAGTCCCTTACCACGCGATAAGGCACATCAAGGCCTGATTTTTGAGCATTTTTTGCCCAGTCTATTAATGAAGACCCTATG
Source organism: Emcibacter sp. (assembly GCA_021647465.1). Classification (GTDB taxonomy): domain Bacteria; phylum Pseudomonadota; class Alphaproteobacteria; order Sphingomonadales; family Emcibacteraceae; genus Paremcibacter. The sequence goes on from JAKIUQ010000003.1 coordinate 189,176, forward strand.
GTTGTAATTGAATAATGCGGATATAATGACAGCAAAACCATTCGGTCCGGCGCATATTTTTTCACATTCTTTACAACATCACAAGAAAAAGGATGCCAATAGCGCATGGAAATAAAGCAGCAATACTCACTTTCATCTTCAGCATTTAAAGCATTTTCAAGCGCCGTGGCCTGTGCTTTGGTCTGGTCTAATATCGGGGATTTATTGCCAATTTTTTTGTATATTTCCCGGGCTATCGGCGCACGCTTTCTGGAAAGAATTTTTGCTGCCACCCACCGCCAGGGGTTATTCAGGGCAATGATCGCCGGGTCATAAAACAAATTAAACAAAAAAGGCTTCACGGCTTTAAGGGAATCCGGCCCCCCTAAATTTAACAAAATAACCGCAACCTTTTCTTTTTTATCCATATGAGCCGCCATTGTTATTTTTTATAATTCCGCAATATTTCAGAAAGCCGCGCGACATTTTTCGGCGGTGTTTGCGGAACAATGCCATGACCAAGATTAAAGATAAAAGATCCTTTACCAAGACAATTCAGAATTTCCTTCACACGATTTTCCATCATTTCACCGCCCGCAACCAATAACAACGGGTCTAAATTACCCTGCACAGGACATAAAGGCTGTATATGGTCCCGCACCCATTCAAGCGGCATTGTTGTGTCTATAGAGACCGCAGAGACGCCCGTAGCGCGAATATATTCAGGATAACGACATCCCGCCCCCTTGGGAAAACCAATGATTGGCGTGTCAGGATAAAACGTTCGAATATTTTGAACGATTTTTTTCATGGGTTCTATGGCCCATTTTTGAAATTGATCATCGGGCAAATTTCCGGCCCAGGTATCAAACAACTGAATAACTTCCGCGCCCTGTTTAATTTGGCGACATAAATATTCAGACGTGGAAACAATCAATAAATCAATCAGTCTTTGAAAACTGGCCTCATCCTGATAAGCCATGGCCCTTGTTGCTGCCTGATCTGTGGAGCCATGCCCGGCAACCATATAAGTCGCCACTGTCCAGGGCGCGCCAGCAAAACCAATCAAGGCGGTTGTTTCTGGAATTTCTTTATGTAATCGATTAACCGTTTCATATACAGGCGCCAGATGTTCATGAAAACCTTCCATGCTAAGCCCGTTTATTTTATTAGCAGTATTTACTGGCGTAAGAACAGGCCCTTCGCCCTGTCTGAATTCAAGATGTTGGCCCAGAGCATGGGGAACAACTAGAATATCTGAAAAAAGAATGGCTGCGTCCATATGATATCTGCGAAGAGGCTGTAAAGTTACCTCTACGGCAAAATCAGGCGCATAACAAAGATCCAAAAAAGACCCGGCAGTTTTGCGTTTTTCCATATATTCAGGTAAATATCTTCCGGCCTGGCGCATATACCAAAAGGGAATTCTATCTGTTATGTCTCCATTTAATGTCTGGAGAAAGCGTTTGTTATTTTTCATATATTTTTCGATCGTCGTTATACACTCAAGAATAAACCAATATCTTATATTTTTATAAATATATAAATAGTAGTTGTAGTGGGTGCCTGTGAATAAAGAGAATTAAAAGTTATCCTCAAAACAATTGACAGAACAGCCCTAAAAAAACAATTTTTATCACATAGCGGATTTGGCAGAATAAGTCTATGGATAAGCACAGGAAGGCAAGGGGTCTAAAAGTGTGAATATCGGGGATAGTTTTTATATTGACAGGAGATAAAAAAATCACATTCTGATTCCCACAGACCTTAAAAAAAGTTATCCATAAAAGGATAATAATTGTATAATAAATGAAAGGGGTGCATATTTTTACGTCTTTTATAATATAAGGCCAGTTATCCCCGTAATTAAGGCCAAAACAGCAATAGGGTTGATAATGAAAGAGGTTCATCTTCATTTGGTATCGGATGCAACAGGAGACACCCTGGAACAGGTGGCCAAGGCTGCTCTGGCACAATTTCCGGAAATAAAAGCCAAAAAACATTATTGGCCAATGGTCAGAACCGCCCGCCATATGGGACGGCTTATCCCGGAATTTAAAGAAAAACCGGGCATTGTGATGTTTACATTGGTCAATAATGATATTGAACAGGTTTTGATTGAGGCTTGCGAAAAAAACCATTGGCCCTATATTTCAGTCTTACACAGCATAATTCGGGAATTAGGTCATCATCTGGGTCAAAAAAGTATCGCGCGTCCCGGCCTTCAACATAAAATGAATGACGAATATTTTGAACGTATTGATGCTATGCAATATACCCTGATGCATGATGATGGCCAGAATCCGGAAGGTATGAAATCCGCAGATATTATTTTACTTGGGGTATCCCGAACCTCTAAAACACCCACGAGCATCTATCTGGCTAATAAAGGGATGAAAACGGCGAATATCCCTATTGTGCCCAATCAAGCATTGCCGCGTGAATTGGACGACCTGAACGGTAAGTTTGTTGTGGGCCTGATTAACAGTGTGGATCGGCTGGTTCAAATCAGGCGCAACCGGTTAATATCCCTGAAAGAAGAAAAAGAAACCACTTATGTGAATGAAGAAGCCATTAAAAAAGAAGTTCAGCAGGCGCGGCGGCTTTTTTCCGGGCGCGGCTGGCCCGTCATTGATGTGACCCGAAGATCCATCGAAGAAACAGCGGGCGCTATTATGAATTTGAAGTATCGGTTTGATGATGAAAAAGAAAAAAGAGATGTTGCTGATTCCGGTATCAACTAATATCTTACGTCAGTTAGAAATATGATAAAAGAGGTCACAATAAAAACCGGCGTGGTTGGCTGGCCGATCAGCCATTCCCTTTCCCCCCGCCTGCATGGCTATTGGCTGGATAAATATGATATTCCGGGCGAATATTTGCCCTATGCGGTTAAGCCACAGGCCTTGGGAGAATTCTTGAAATCTTTGGTAAAAAAACAAATCACAGGCTTGAACCTGACCGTTCCCCATAAAGAAATCGCGCTAGAATTTCTGGATGAAACAGATGAGGTTGCGCGGAGAATTGGCGCGGTAAATGTCATCACCGTTCAAAAGGATGGCCGCCTGTTTGGCCGCAACACGGATGGCATTGGTTTTCTGACCAACCTTAAAACAAGCGCCCCCACATGGTCACCCAATGGGGCGGCGGCGGTAATCATTGGTGCGGGCGGCGCGGCGCGGGCCGCTATCGTAAGTTTGCTGGATGACGGCATTTCGGAAATCCGGCTGATAAACCGGACGCGCCGCCGCGCAGAAGATCTCGCTGAAATATACAATGATCCCCGCATAACGGTCCGTGACTGGCAGGATCGATCAAAATATATATCTGGCGCGGCACTGCTGGTCAACACGACGAGCCTTGGCATGAAGGGACAACCCCCGTTGGATATTGACCTGTCTGAACTGCCCCTTGCGGCGGTGGTATATGATATTGTCTATAACCCTCTGGAAACCTCGCTTTTAAAACAAGCAAAATTGCGCGGCAACCCTTACGTTGATGGACTGGGAATGTTATTATACCAAGCGGTCCCGGCCTTTCAGTCATGGTTTGGACGGATGCCAGAGGTGGACCCGGGCCTTCGTCATTATATTCTTGAGGGCTTGTGATGACCCAAGATAAAACCCGAAGTAAAACCCAAGATAAAATTATAATTATTGGCCTCACCGGATCTATTGGTATGGGGAAATCGGAAACCGCAAAAATGTTTGAAAGGGCTGATATCCCCGTGTTTGATTCTGATGCGGCCGTACATATTTTGATGGGTAAAGACGGGGCCGCCGTACCCTTGGTGAGCGGTCTTTTTCCAAAGGTTGCAACCCCAGATGGCATTGATCGCAAAGCGCTGGGGGCAAGGGTTTTTGATGACCCGGCGGCCTTAAAGCAGCTGGAATCCATTTTGCACCCCATGGTATCGGATATGCGGCAGAATTTTTTTGATCAGGCGGCGGCAGAGGGCCATGATCTGGTGGTGATGGATGTGCCGTTGCTGTTTGAAACAGGCGGAGAAAAACAATGTGATTTTACTGTTGTGGTCTCGGCACCGCCAGCGCTTCAACGTCAGCGCGTATTATCCCGTCCCAACATGACCGCGCAAAAATTCGAAAATATTCTGGCTCAGCAAATGCCGGACGAAGAAAAAAGACGCCGGGCAGACTTTATCGTTCAAAGCGATCAGGGCTTAAGCTATGCTGAGGATCAGGTTGCTAAAATCATCGAAAATATTCGCATGAAAAAAGACGCTTAAATCAGGAAAGCAGGATAAAAAACATATGCGGGAAATCGTTTTTGATACGGAAACAACAGGATTTGATCCTTTTACAGGCGATCGGCTCGTGGAAATTGGTTGCGTAGAGGTGGAAAACTATTTGCCCACGGGCCGCATTTATCATCAACATGTCAATCCAGAGCGGGATATGCCGGAAGGGGCATTTCGTATTCATGGGCATAGCGCGGAGTTTCTTAAGGGTTTTCCAACATTTTCTGAAATTTACCCGGCATTTATTGATTTTGTCGGAGACGCGAAACTGGTGGCCCACAATGCCAGCTTTGACATGAAATTTATTAATTGGGAATTATCGCAGGTCGGCCATAAAGAATACCCGGGCAGCCGGGCGGTGGACACTCTGGAAATTGCCCGCCGGAAATTTCCCGGTTCGCCCAATACTCTTGATGCCTTATGTAAAAGATTCGCCATTGATAATTCAAGCCGGGTTAAGCACGGGGCCTTGCTTGATGCAGAATTATTGGCAGAAGTTTATTTGGAATTGAGGGGGGGCCGGCAGCGGGGCCTTGCCTTGGACGCGCAAGAAAAAACCACCACCAACGACATTGTTCAAACGCAGGAGCGCATCTTTCGCGAAAGCCGCCCGCACCACCCTTCAGAAGAAGAATTGAGGCGTCATGAGGCGTTTGTGATTGCCCTGGGTGAAAAAACACTTTGGGCAACAAAAAATAATTCTTCAAAATAAAACCCCAGACAAGTTACGCCTGAAGGTTTTAAATTAAACGATAGATTAAGCGGCTTAATTAACAACCACATCATCTTTTGGTTCGGCCTGATCCTGAATATTTTGCATTTGCTGCTGATATAGCGCGGCAAAATCAATAGGCTCCAGCATCAATGGCGGGAAACCGCCGTCCCGCGTGACATCAGCAACAATGCGGCGTGCAAAAGGGAATAGCTGGCGCGGCGCTTCGATCATAAGGAACGGCTGCAGGGTATTTTCCGGCAGGTTCTTTGCGGCAAAAAGGCCTGAATAAACCAGCTCGGCCACAAAAGCAATATCGTCACCGGTCTTGGCTGTGGTGGTTATTTTTAGATCAACTTCATAGACATCTTCCCCCACGGCCTTGGCGTTCAGATTAACATTGATATCCATGGAAGGTTTTTCCTGGGATAATTTTTGCAATGTTTGCGCCGGTGTCGGGTTTTCAAAAGACAGGTCTTTGATATATTGGCCAAGAATGCCAATTTGAGGGCCGGTATTTTCACCAGCAACGTCTGTTTTTTCTTCTGTTTTGTTTTCTGTTTCGTCTGACATAAATATATCCCAATTGCTATAATGGTTTCTTATAAAAATATGTGGCTATCATGGATTGTGCCTCAGCACAAGGCGAAGATGGTGAAAGCTTCAAATATCTGTCATATTATGTTGTTCGGGCCAAATAGATCTGGCATTGCCCTATTTCTTGTGGTCAATATTTTTAGGGTCTTCTTCTTCATACTCCCCGTTTATGATGATTCCTTCAGGGGGGCGGGGGCTGTTTTTATGTCCTGAGGCGTTTTTGTAAAAACTGTTGCGAATATTCTGCACAATTATTTTTCCAAGGACGGCCCGGATCGGGGGGGTTGCCAACAGCACAGCAATACTATCGGTAATGAAACCCGGCAAGAGAAAAAACAGCCCGGCGACCAATAAAAAGACCCCATGCAGAATATCTTCTACGGGACTTTCGCCCCGCTGCAATGTTTCATGCATACGGTTTAAGACCATTATGCCCTGTTGACGGATCAGATAAATCCCGATGACAGCGGTCAAGATGGTGAGCAACAGGGCCTGAAGCCCGCCAATAGCACTGCCAACTTCAAGAAAAACCAGAAATTCCAGATAGGGTACGCTAAGAAGTATGATCAATATCAGCAAAGGCATGTTTTTGGACTCTTAAATAATAAAATTAGGGGCCTATTGTTTGATAAAATAAAAATCTGTATTTAAATTTATCATAATAAGGCCTATATATACAGGCTATATAAGTATTATTCATCTTTAGCCAAGGCGTGGAACAGGAAAAAATGCAAACGGAAACCGAAAGCGTAGAACTTATTGTAATTTTGGCACTGGTTGCCGTGTTTATTTTGTTTCAGCTTCGTCGGACGCTGGGCAAAAAAACCGGCTATGACCCAACCAAAGATCAGCCCAAGGATAAAGGGCCCGCTTACGGCGACCAGAATGATAATCGGCGCCATCAAAATAAGGCAGATGATGAAAGTGATATTTACGCCATTCTGCCGGATGAGGAACAGATTGAGCCACCCGTTAATTTAGGCCTTTCAAAATCATCACCATTTTACGCGGTGGTTGAAAAGATACATCAATTTGATCCGTCTTTTAATGTGCTGAGCTTTTTTGATGGGGCCGAATATGCTTATGGCCTGATTTTAAATGCTTTTTGGAGCAAGGACAGGAAAACATTGCGCAGCATGTTAAGCCGGCAAGTTTATGATCAATTTTCCGGCGCCATTGATGCCATGGAGAAAAAGAAACTGCGGCATGAAAACAAGCTGATGGATGTTGAAAAAATTGATCTCCTTGATGTGACGCTGACAGGCAGCCTTGCGGAAGTCACGGTTGAATTTACCAGTCATATGATTATGTCTACGCGCGATGCGGACGACAAGATTATTGAGGGTGACGCAGACAGGGCGATTAAAATATCCGATATCTGGACATTTTGCCGGGACGTGAAAAGCGCGGACCCCAACTGGACGCTGGTTGCGACGCGCACGGGCTAGGACCCATAGAATGATATAACATATGCGGAAATCTTTTATAATTGTCGGCGCGGGATTTTTATTATCTCTTTTCTTGTTTTTGTGGGTTTTGGTAAAAGATGACGCCCTCCGAGAAGAGCCTGAATTTATGGCGGTGTCTTATGGTGATCTTGAATATTGGTCATCGGATCAGCAAAGTCAGGCGCTGGCGGCCTTTAAAAACTCCTGCCGTATATTCCTGTCCTGGCCCGCGACAAAAATAATATCTCCGGAAAGGCTTGGTGGCCGCGCCGGGGATTGGCATTCTTCCTGCCAATTGGCCGAGACGTTTGAGGTGCCAACAGATCATCAAGCCAAAGAATTTTTTGAGCAATATTTTACGGTTATTTCTTATACCCAAGATACAGAAGGGCTGTTCACGGGATATTTTGCCCCGGAATATCACGGCAGCGACAAGCCGTCCGCAGAATATAGCTATCCGCTTTATGGGCTTCCGGAAGGCTTGAAAACCTTGAATCTTGGCGACTTTCGCGCCGATTTAAAAGGACAAACCATCATTGGTGAAATCAGGGACGGGGCGTTTGTGCCTTATAAAGACCGTGAAATAATCGATAGGGGTGCCTTGGAAAACCAAGAGCTGGAACTGGTCTGGTTAAAAGACCCGGTAGATGCTTTTTTTATGCATATTCAAGGTTCCGGCGTTATCCGATATGAAAATGGCGATCAGAAATTATTTGGCTATGCCGGTAAAAACGGTAAGGCTTATCACGCCATTGGAAAATTTTTAATTCAGAGCGGCGAGATTAAAAAACAGGATATGTCCATGCAGGCGATCAGGGGCTGGATTAAGGATAACCCCCTGCAGGCTGAGGCGCTGATGTGGAAAAACCCGTCATATGTTTTTTTCAGGGCCATGGAGGGCCGGCTGCCGGTTGGGGCCATGAATGTGGAACTTACCGCCGGAAGGTCGCTGGCGGTAGACCGTAAATTTGTACCATTAGGCATTCCTGTCTGGCTTGACCTTAAACCATCGGCAGAAACAGGCACAGAAATCAAAAACCCTATCAGGCGACTGGTTATCGCGCAGGATACGGGTGGCGCGATCAAGGGCCGGGTACGGGGCGACGTTTATTGGGGCATTGGCGAGGAGGCCGGTTTAATGGCGGGCCCCATGAAGGATCTAGGCCGGTATTATTTCCTGCTACCAAAAGACTTGGCCGGGCGGCTATTGTCTGATCAAAATACACCTCTTACAAAGGCGGGCCCGTCATGAGCGGTAAAAAACCACGGGACAGCCTAAGCACGGCCGAAAAAAAGCTCTGGCAGAAAGTCACTGAAAATATCTCCAGATTAAACAACAATCAAGCCATGACCCCCCTTGTCCGCAAATCATATTATTTAAATAATATGCCGGAAAATGTTTCTTTTAGCCGCCAAAGGCCCTTAGCCGCCCCTGCGGCGCGGCTAAATGAACAGGGCTTTTCGCTTAAAGATATTGATCATAACTGGCAGAAAAGGCTGCGGCGCGGCAAGGTTAAGCCCGAAGGGAAGATCGACCTTCATGGCATGTCTCAAGACAGGGCTTTTGACGCGCTCACCCGTTACATAGAAGAGGCCCACCGCCGCGGTAAAAGATCAATTTTGGTGGTGACCGGTAAGGGCCGCCAAAAAACCGGCGCTAAAGGGAGCGGGATATTAAGGGCCAATGTGCCAAGATGGCTGTCTCAGGGCGCCTTGGCGCAATATATTGTATCTTATTATTCGGCCAATATCGAACATGGCGCGGACGGCGCGCTATATGTGGTTTTGAAACGGGGCCGGGAAACGAGACCAGGGCGAGAAACTCAACAAGAAACCTAAGGGGAATGAATGACACCGCTTGGTAAAAAAATAAGACAACTCAGGGCAGACAAGGCTGTCAGCCAAAAGAAGATGGCATCAGATTTAAATATTAGCCCCGCCTATCTGTCCGCATTGGAGCATGGCCATCGGGGTCAGCCCACGTGGGCCCTGGTGCAAAAAATGATCAGCTATTTCAATTTAATCTGGGATGATGCGGAGGAGATCGAGCTTCTGGCCCGGGGCTCACGTCCGAAAATCACATTGGATACATCAGGACTATCACCAGAAGCTGTGATAATGGCCAATCAGCTGGGGGGTAACATTCGCCGCCTGACCCCAGACCATATTGCGGGAATCACCAGAATTCTCAATAAAATCCCCAAGAAATAAACCCTATTTATCTGGTCCGGCTGTATCGGGAATGATCAATATGGAGGTGATTTGATTGCGGCGCCTTTTTAAGACCTCAAACGTAAACCCGGGCGTGGTTGATGTCTGTGTAAAGCGCTGACCGGGAAGGGGAATTGTTTCTGCAATATCAATCACATGCCCGGCAATCGTTGTCACATGTTCATCACTTAAGTTCCAATTAAACTGACGATTTAAGTCACGAATTGCTGTATCACCCCTGACAATGACTGACCCGTTTTTCAAGGGCTCAATTTCCTCGGAAGACGTGTCATGTTCGTCATAAATTTCACCGACAATTTCTTCCAGAATATCTTCAAGGGTCGTTACCCCCATAAAGTCGCCATATTCATCAACTACTAAGGCAAAGTGGGAGTTTTTTGCCAAAAACAGGGCCAACTGTTCTTGCAGGCTGGTTGTTTCTGGCACAAACCAAGGATCATGGGCAATTTTGGTGAAATCAATATTTTTTGCGGAGCCGCCATTGGCCTTGATGGCGCGCAATACTTCCTTGGCATGAATAACACCGATAATATTGTCGGGATCTTCCCGCCATAGAGGCAGTCTTGTATGGGGGCTATTGACCAGCTGGGCAAAAATATCATCACTATTGTCATCCGCATTGATCATTTCCACGTTTTTCCGATGTACCATGACATCTTCAAGCTGAACATCCTGTAAATCAAGAATGCTGTCGAGCATATCTTTATTATATTTGATGAGGCCACCTTCGTGGGCCTGAAAACTGATGGCGCCCCGAATTTCATCATGGGCCGAGAAAAGCTTTTGCCCGACAATGTCAATACCGAACATTTTTAAGGTTGCCCGGACAATATATTGAACCAATGTCATGATGGGCGCAAAAAGCAGGACGACTAATTTAACAAAAGGCGCGGCCTTTAACGAGACACGCTCAGGGTTGGAAATGGCATAGGTTTTCGGTAACACATCCGCGAAAACAAGTATGATTACGGTCATGACTCCTGTGGCATAGACCACGCCGATCTCACCAAATATGCGGATAAAAAATGCTGTGGCAAGGGCGGAGGCTAAAATATTCACCAGATTATTGCCAAGCAGAATGGCCCCGATCAGGGTTTCTGTATCACCGATGAGCTTTTCGATTACCTTGGCCCGTTTGTTGCCTTCCCTGGCCAAACGATGAATTCGCGAAGGGGATGTGGCCGTTAATGCGGTTTCTGAACCAGAGAATGTTCCCGATAAAATGATCAAAAATAAAATGATGCCGGAAAAAACAAGAATTTCTATTATAAAATATGTTGTCATGAAGCCTATACCGAAAAAGTTTTTAATTAATTATATGAATTGGATTTTATGTTTAATTTATGGCCGCCTGGAAAATTTCTTTGACGTCTTTGGGGTCTATCTTATTGCTTAAAAAAGCCTTTCCAATAGCGGATACTATCACAAAATTCACCCGCCCGCCGAATTTTTTTTTATCTTGCAAAACATGATTATATAACCGCTCCGCCGTCATTTTTACCTGTGATATTGGGTGGCCTGTTTTACTTGCGCGCGTTGGCAGGGATATTTCTTCCAGATGCTTTTGCAGCCTTTCGGCATCCTTTTTTGGACAAAGGCCCATTTTAACCGATAAATTAAAGGCCATGACCATGCCAATGGCGACGGCTTCCCCATGGAAAAGAAGGTCTGAATATCCGGCTTCTGCCTCTAGTGCGTGACCAAAAGTATGACCAAGGTTAAGCAGCGCCCGCTTGCCGCGCTCTTTTTCATCCTCGGCAACGACACGCGCTTTGGCTTGACAGCTTTTGACAATGGCGCTCATCCGGGCTTCTGGGTCGCCGGCGATAATTTTTTTGCCGTTTTTTTCCAGCCAGTTGAAAAACGCCGCATCGTCAATCAGGCCATATTTTACCACTTCTGCATATCCTGCCAACAGATGTCTTTTGGGCAGACTGTTCAAGCTGCTGACATCAGTCAGAACCAAACAAGGCTGGTGAAAGCTGCCCACAAGATTTTTGCCGCGCGGGCTGTTGATGCCGGTTTTGCCGCCAACAGAACTGTCAACCTGGGCTAAAAGTGTGGTCGGGATTTGGATAAAATCAATGCCCCGCATGTAAATGCTGGCGGCAAACCCCACCAAATCGCCAATCACGCCGCCGCCAAAGGCGATGATTACATCATTTCGCTCTAATTTTAAAGACAGCAGTTGATCCAGCAAACTTTCCAAATGGTGAAAAGATTTTGTGGCCTCCCCCGCTGGCATAATGATGGTGTCAAATTCTATGTTTGACGAGACAAGCGATTTTTCAAGGCGCGGAAGCTGGTGTTTTGCCACATTTTCATCTGTGATAACCACGGTTTTCAATCTTGGCAACAGGGGGGCGATAACCGTGCCGGCCTGATCCAGCAGACCGGCACCCACAAGAATATCATAACGTTGGTTCTTCAGAGAGACCGTTATTTTCTGGGTCATTTTTTTTCTCTGTTTTTCATTTCGGAAACTTTTTTCGGCGCAAGATATTGGTTAAGTTTGCGAATAATATCATTGACCACTTTTTCATGAGGGCCGGCACCGGTTTCTACTGTAATGGCGGCCTGCCCATAGACAGGGTAGCGTATTTTGGCAAGATTCCGCAATATTTCTTCGGGGTTTCCGGTGCGAAGGAGGGGGCGCGTATTGCGCCGGGATGTCCGTTCCACCAAATGATCAATATCTGCTCTTAACCAAATCGTGATGGTTTTATCGAGCAATCTTTTGCGGGTTTCTTTATTCATAAAGGCCCCGCCGCCCGTACCAAGAATATTGGGCTGATCAGAAATCAGGCGGCTGATGACCTTTCTTTCTCCTGTGCGGAAGTCTTCTTCGCCAAATTTTTCGAAAATTTCACTTACGGTATGGTCTGCTGCAATTTCAATTTCAGCATCGGAATCAACGAAGGGTAACCCGAGCTTGCGCGCCAGACGCACACCAACAGTTGTTTTTCCTGATCCCATAAGACCGATCAGGGATATACTCTTGGTTAAAGGGTATCTTAGCCGGTCACTGGGAAATTTTATTTTGGTTTTCTGCACACGTTTCATGATGCTATACTCTTAGCACGGCTTTTAAATTTATACATACAGTAAAGTCATAAAAACACCATATTTTTTTCGGACTTTAATCTTGAAAAAAACAGGAAAGTGAGTGGGCGCTTTACGATTGATGATGATATGGTTAGAATGACACCATTATCAGATATATTTTTATTATAATAGGGAAAAGCAGAAATAATGGGTAAATTTTGGTTCGTAATTATCATATTAATTTTATTAGCAATTCTTGGGGGCGGGCTTTATTTAATGACTGTTGAAATTGACCCCCCCCGGAACCAAGTGGAAAAAACATTGCCCGACGATATGTTTCCTCAATAATATAAATTTATAGGCCTTAAATTTTTCAGGAATTTATCGGTATTGATTAGGAAATAATATGATCCGCAAAAAACTTATATATGCCGGCTTGGTCATTGTTACTGGTTTTGGCCTGTTGCCCGTAGGGCCTCTTATGGCTCAGCAGGATAAAAATCAGGAAAAGCCGTCTGAAGAAACCCCTGTTAAACCCCTAAAAAACCCTGAATTAACCCCTGAATTAATCCCGGGTGATAAAAAACCGGCAAGGGCATTGCCAAGGTCTATATTGTTCCCGGCGGGGGAGCCCGGCCCCTATATTCCCCCAGAAAAATCCGCAGAACAGACAGGCCTGCCCCTCAATGAAACATCTTTTGCCATAAGCCCGCCAGAGACGGATTCGCAGGATAGTCTAGTCGTGGAAGCCATAGAGTTGGTGGAACCCGCTCCTGCGGAAAAGGGTTTGTTGAGAGAAGAAAATGGCGGGTTTCCAGTGACCCTCTGGCAGGGGTCTGACCGGGCGCGACTTGAACAATTGCTGACCGTCCTGCCCGTTCCAAGTCGGTCACCCGTTATGGCAGGCCTGACTAAAAAACTTCTTTTGTCTGCGGCAACTGTCCCTAAGAATCGGCCCTCAGGCGATGCGAATATAGAACAAGACCCCGAAGAACTGAAACAGTTCCTATCGCTTAGAATTCGAAAAATATCGGAAAGCGGTGATTTGAAAACACTGGTGTCTTTCTTGAATCTTCTGCCTCAGGACTCCTATGTGAAAGATCAGGAAACCAGCGACTTGATGTTACTGGCCGGGGATGTTTCTGCGGCATGCCTGCTTGCCCGGCAGGCCATGGAGAATAATCTTTCCGACTTCTATTGGTTGAAGCTATTGGCCTATTGTCAGGCTATGGAAGGAAACGCCGATGGCGCGGGGATGACCATTGAATATCTTATGGAGCAGGGTGATACGGATTTTATATTTTATGATTTAATCAATAAACTTTCCTCAAAAGAAGAGGCTGATGAAAGAAGTGTCTCCCTTTCATCCGGGTTATCTCAGATGGATCCCATGACATATAGTATTTTGACGGTATTGGAGCAGCCCATTGAAGCCGAGATGTTCCGGCAGGCCCCGCCATTGGTTTTATATGCGCTTTCCGGCAATCCTAATGTGAATAAAACCGACCGGCTTCTGGCGGGCGCGCAGAGTTACCAGAAAGCCACTTTTTCGGTTGATATGCTCATCCCGCTTTTGAGTAATATCCGCTTTTCGGATGATGAATATGCCAATGCAATCGCGATTTCCAAAATGGATGAAACGGTTATGGGGGATGTTCTGCTTTATCAATCCGCGGCCAAGCAAATAAGTGACATACAAAAAGCGGACGTCTTGAAAGCCATATGGGACAGGGCTATCGCGAACAGGGATTTGCCGCGCGCCGCCCGGTTAAATTCGCGGACGGTGCAATCACTCAGGCCGTCAGAAGAATTGTTATTTCACGCCCATCATATTACGCGCGCGCTATTATTGGCGGGCCATGACAGAAAAGCATGGGACTGGTTCAGCTTTGTTCGAACGGCGGCTTTTTCCGGGCATGTGGATGCGACGCGGGCTTTGGTGGATATATGGCCTATGATGACGGTTTCCGGGGCGGGGGCCTCGGGTAAAAATAATGAGCTTCCCTGGTCAAAAGAAATTCTTGATTTCTGGTGGAATGGTCAGATGGTCTTGTCGCCGGATATGCGGCAGGGAAAGGCCGCTTTATTTTACTCTGTCGCCGAAGCCCTGGGATTAATCGTCCCGGAAGCCATGTGGCAGGAGCTTACCGTGCCCATAAAAATTGAACAAAGCCGCGCGCTGCCTGTGCCTATCCCCGTGTCCATATGGCGTAGTCTGATACAATCGGTTTCTGAGAAAAAACTTGGAGAAACGATTTTACTATGTCTCTTGGCGGAGGCCCCAAATCTTGACCCCACAGGCGCAAGTGCCATTATCAGGGCCTTAAGGTCTATGGGGCTGGAGGCAGAGGCCCATAGCTTTGCCCTTGAAATTCTGGCCAATAATGGTTTCTGACCCTATTCTGATCAATCAGTTTCTGGAGATGCTGGCGGCCGAAAGGGGCGCATCAAACAACACGCTTGAGTCTTACGCCCGCGACCTTGATCATTTTTCACAGAATGCCTCTGCCCCGCTGAATGACATCTCGCGGGATGAGGTACGGGCGTATCTTTCCCTCTTGCAAAAAACTGGTCTGGCCGCCCGAACGCAAGCCCGAAAATTATCAAGCATGCGCCAGTTTTTTAAATTTCTTTATGGCGAAGGCCTGCGGGCTGATAATCCCGCACTTGGTATCGACAGCCCCAGAATTGGGCAATCCCTGCCGAAATTGTTAAGGGAAGACCAGATCAGCAAATTGCTGGAGCTGGTTGAAACCCGAGCAGAAAACAAACAGGCACAAAACAAGCCTGACCTTAAGTCACTCAGGCTTCATGCGCTGATTGAATTATTATATGCCACAGGCCTTCGCGTGACGGAACTTGTCAGCCTGCCGCTTAGCGCGGTCAGAAGTGGTCAGCCGTATATTTTTGTTCGTGGCAAGGGCAATAAAGAACGTCTGGTGCCCATGAACGAGCGGGCGATCAAGGCTTTGGGGGCCTATATAGACGCCATGACGTCACTTTCCGGCAGTGGAAATAGTGGCAAATGGTTATTTCCCTCACGCGGGGCCAAGGGACATTTAACCCGTCACCGCTTTGCCCAGTTATTAAAAAAAATCGGTGGGGAAGCCGGGATTCTCCCCAGCCAGCTTTCCCCCCATGTGCTGCGTCATGCCTTTGCCACTCATTTGTTGTCGCGCGGTGCGGATTTGCGGGCGGTACAGAAAATGCTCGGCCATTCGGATATTACCACCACCCAGATTTATACCCATGTTTTGGAAGAAAGATTAAAATCGCTCGTTCAGCAGAAACATCCTCTTTCCAAGGCGTAAAATGGCGGGTATAAGGACGGTGTGAAACTTACGATTTAAAATTTAGGTTATTTTTGAGAAATATATATGCTGACTTATCTTGATTTTGAGAAACCCATTGCCGAGCTGGAAAGCCGGATACGTGATATGAACAACCTTGAAAGCGGTGAAGAGATTAATATTGCCGAAGAAGTCGGGCGGCTCGAAGGCAAGCGGGACAAGTTACTGCGTGATACTTATGCAAAATTAACGCCCTGGCAGAAGATTAAAGTGGCGCGCCATCCGCAGCGGCCTCATTTCAAGGATTATGTGGCGCAATTGATCACGGATTTTATGCCCTTGGCGGGGGATCGGGCTTTCGCTGATGATGTGGCGATAATGGGCGGCCTTGGCCGCTTTAACGGCCAGTCAGTGGTGGTCATTGGCCATGAAAAAGGCCATGACACGCAAAGCCGGATCAAACATAATTTTGGCATGGCACGGCCAGAGGGCTATCGTAAAACTGTTCGGCTGCTGAAATTGGCGGAACAATTTGATATTCCGGTGATCACGCTGGTCGATACTTCCGGCGCATATCCCGGGATTGGCGCCGAAGAACGCGGACAGGCCGAAGCCATCGCCAGATCAACCGAGGCTTGCCTTGGGCTGAAAGTGCCGCTGGTGTCCATCATTGTCGGCGAAGGCGGCTCTGGCGGCGCGGTGGCCCTTGCGGCCGGAAATCGGGTGATGATGATGGAACATTCGGTTTATTCCGTGATTTCACCCGAAGGCTGCGCGTCCATTCTATGGCGCACGTCCGATAAAGCCGAAGATGCGGCAAATGCCCTGAAAATCACGGCGCAGGATTTGCTGAAACTTAATGTTATTGATGAGATAATTCCCGAGCCTGTCGGCGGCGCGCACCGGGACCATAAATTGACCATGGAAGCCATCCGTAAAACGCTTGAAACCGCCCTCAGCGAACTCTCCGCCCTCAGCGGCGACAAACTCAAAACTCTCCGCCGCGAAAAATTCCTCAACATGGGCCAGAAAATGGGCCAGAATTAGGCCAGATAATACAGGTAAGGCCGGGCTTTAGATCAGGTTGAAAAAGAACTGTGGGGGGTCCCACAGCAGCCTATCTATCATCTCTATCGCGCGCGGATGTGTCAATAACGGCGGCGGCAACCAGAGCAAGCCCTCCCACAGCACCAATCAAAAATATGGTTTTTCCGATACCGCCTTTTTTACCTTCGGCATAATTCATGCGCAGCAGGCCATTTTGATAGAGGAAGGTTTTCTGTCCGACAAGGGACAGATTCCGGAAACCACTCTCGGAGAAATTGAGCGATATAAGGTCAGCATTCAATATATAACGGCCGGACAGGGGGTAATTGTTATTCCACCGGGCCCCGTCATTAATTTCCTGTGTCATATTCAGCCGCAAACCATATTTCAACCTGTCTTCATTCTTTTTGGTGGGGCCAAAGGGAAGGCGCAGGTAAAAACCGGCATTAAGGCTTCGGTCATTGAGGTCGTAATCCTGAGCATGTGATGGAACAGGCATCAGGGCAATAATCATTCCCGACATGGCCGTAGCAACGATTAAACCGCGTAAAGTCTGAATTGATTGTACGGCGAAGTGTTTAATCATGAGGGCCTTCCTGTTAATTACATTCATTAGCGATATCAATAAAACAATCATCACTGGCGGCGATCGCAAAAGCTGCCGCACCCGCGACGGTAACTATACCGATTGTGGCAAAAACCCAGGTGATGGTGCTGGTGCCGCCTTCGCTATCGTCACTTTCTTCGACACGGAGAACACCATTATGATAGACGAAGGTTTTCTGTCCGACAAGGGACAGATTCCGGAAACCACTCTCGGAGAAATTGAGTGATATAAGGTCGGCACTCAACATCTGACGGCCGGACAGGGGGTAATTGTTATTCCACCGGGCCCCGCCATTAATTTCCTGTGTCATATTCAGCTGCAAACCATATTTCAACCTGTCTTCATTCTTTTTGGTGGGGCCAAAAGGAATACGCAGATAAAAGCCGGCATTAAGGCTCTTGTTCTGAATGTAAAGGTCATTATAAGCATAAGACGGAATAGAAATTCCGACCACTAACATGCCTGAAATGATAATATGGAGAAAAAGATTTTTTATCATTAGCCCCGATCAAATATAACATTAAGCTGATATGCATTCTAGCGCTATGGGGGAAACGTTATATATTCTTCAACATCTTGTCAAGGCGGGACGATTTACAACGCCCCGTGGCAATGTTTGTATTTTTTGCCGCTGTCGCAGGGGCAGGGGTCGTTGCGGCCAACTTTGGGGACGACTTTGCCGTGGCAATGTTTATATTTTTTGCCGCTGCGGCAAGGACAGGGCGCATTGCGCGGGACATTGCCCCATGATTTTGGATCATTGGGATTGAGGGCCGTATTTTCACCGGTGGCGGCGTCTATGTGGCTCGTATTTAATACCGAAAGATCGGGGTCTTTTAATTCGGGCACGGGCTGCTCTGTCTGAATTTCAATATGGGACAGGAGCATGACGACATTATCGCGCGTTTCTTCCAGCATGGTTTCAAACATGGCAAAGGCCTCTGTTTTATATTCATTAAGCGGGTCACGCTGGCCGTAAGCACGAAGTTGAATAACCTGACGCAAATGGTCCAGTTGCGCGAGATGGTCTTTCCAATAGCGGTCAATGGCCTGAAGCAGAACGCTGCGTTCTACTTGGCGCATGATGTCCGGCCCAAAATCGGCGGCCCGTTTTGCCATGAAACGATCCGTTTCATCAATCAGGCGGTCTTCAAAGCCGTCCGCATCGATACCTTCTTCCTTGACCCATTCCTTGAGTCCGAAATCCCGGCTGAAAATCCGGGTTGCTTCGATGCTCATGCCGCTTATATCCCAATCCTGGGGATAGGCCCGGGGCGGGATATATTTTGTCACCAGATCATCAACCACCTGAATGCGCATATCGGTCAATGTTTCGGTCAAATCATCGCTGACCATCACATCCCGGCGCTGATCATAGATGGCTTTGCGCTGATCATTCATCACATTGTCGAATTTCAGCAGGTTTTTCCGGATTTCATAGTTACGGGCTTCGACCTTTTCCTGAGACTTTTCAACGGCCCGGTTGAGCCAGGGATGAACCAGAGACTCGCCCTCTTCAAACCCGAATTTCTGCATGAGGCCATCCATACGCTCTCCGCCAAAAATCCGCATCAGGTCATCTTCCATGCTGAGGAAGAATTTTGAATGCCCGGGATCACCCTGACGACCAGACCTGCCGCGCAGCTGATTGTCAATGCGGCGGCTTTCATGGCGTTCTGTCCCCAAAACATATAGCCCGCCAGCCTCCAGAACCTTGCGTTTTTCTTCGGCGACTTCTGCGGTGATTTTTTCGGCGGCTTTTTTCCGTGAGGCCTCGTCAATGTCATCAATTTCTGCTTCGAGCCGCATGTCAAGATTGCCGCCGAGCTGAATATCGGTGCCGCGCCCGGCCATATTGGTGGCTATTGTTACCGCGTTAAAACGTCCGGCCTGTCCAATGATATAGGCTTCCTGTTCATGGAATTTTGCATTCAGCACCTTATGGATAATTTTCCGTTCATTCAGCATATCGGATAGATATTCAGACCGCTCAATGCTGACGGTACCAACCAGAATCGGCTGGCCGGCTTTTTGACAAATTTCGATCTGATTGACAATGGCCTCAAATTTTTCTGTGGCGGTGCGGTAAATTTCATCGTCATCATCCTGCCGCCCAACGGGAAGATGGGTTGGAATTTCCACAACATCAAGCCCATAAATCTCGCCAAATTCCGCTGCTTCTGTCGCTGCCGTACCGGTCATGCCGGATAATTTCGGGTAAAGCCGGAAATAATTCTGGAATGTAACAGAGGCCAGAGTCTGGTTTTCAGTCTGAATTTCTGCGCCTTCCTTGGCTTCCAGCGCCTGATGCAGGCCGTCGGAATATCGCCGCCCCTCCATCATGCGTCCGGTAAATTCATCAATGATGATAACTTCATTATCCTTGACGATATAATCTTTTTCGCGGGTGAATAATGTATGGGCCTTCAAGGCCTGATTAACATGATGAACCACGGCCACATTGCCGAAATCATACATATTATCGCCCTTGATCAGCTCGTGTTTGATGAGAATCTGCTCCAGATGCTCCATACCCTCTTCCGTTAATGAGACAGATTTTGCCTTTTCGTCAACCTCATAATCTTCGGGAACAAGTTCAGGTATAATTTCATTGATAGAGACATAAAGTTCTGATTTATCCTCGGTCGGGCCGGAAATAACCAGCGGCGTTCGCGCTTCATCAATAAGAATACTGTCGACCTCATCCACAATGGCAAAGCTGGGTGGTCTTTGAACCATGGCATCCGGATGGAATTTCATATTATCGCGCAAATAATCAAAGCCAAGCTCATTATTCGTCGCATAGGTAATATCCGCAGCATAGGCGGCTTTGCGGTCTTCGTCGCTCATATTCGGGACGACGCAGCCGGTGGTCAGGCCCATAAAGTTAAAAACCTGCCCCATCCAGTTCGCATCCCGCTGCGCCAGATAATCATTGACGGTGACGATATGAACGCCCCCGCCCGGCAACGCGTTCAGGTAACCGGCCAATGTGGAAACAAGGGTTTTACCCTCGCCGGTTTTCATTTCGGAAATTTTTCCGCCATTAAGAACGATACCGCCAATCAGCTGCACATCATAATGGCGTTGACCCAGGGAGCGTCTGGCACCCTCGCGTACAGCGGCAAAGGCTTCTATCAGGAGGCTGTTCAGGCTGGCCCCTTCTTTCAGGCGGCCGCGAAACTCTTCTGTTTTGGCCCGAAGTTCATCATCAGACAGTTTCTGCATGTCTTCTTCAAGGGCATTAATCGCTCTGATCTGCGGCTGCAGAGATTTAATATAACGGTCGTTGGCGGTTCCAAAAATCTTTTTGGCAATCTTAACCATTCCCAACATTTTATTTCCTTAACTCAGGTTGTGTGGCCAGTCTATAGTTTTTCCTAGAGTACTATATCTTCAGGCGATAAATCTTACCTAAGAACAGATAAGAGCGTCCATGCAGTCTGTCAATGACAGATCGCCATATTGCGGTATAATAAATCATAACGGCCATTATTTTACCAGAAGATGCGGTAAATAATGGACAATATTCTATCTGGCCGCTTATATAATGGAAAAGCTTACCAAAGGCTTGATGAAAATCATTTTAGTATGCAAAGACATGTAAAGAGAAGGCTAAGATTTAAAAATGGCTAAAATTAATATCATTTCTCCTCTTGCGCCAGCGGGCCTGCCGGACTTTCCGGAAATTGGCGGGGTGACGCTTTCCACGGCGGCGACAGAGACAAAATACCGGGGCCGGGATGACTTGCTTTGTGTCGCGTTTGAGGATGGGGCGGTGGTGGCCGGCGTTTTGACGCAGTCCCGTACCGCCTCGGCACCGGTTGCGCTCTGCCGAAAACATCTTGCCACAAGTAAAATGGCCCGGGGTCTTTTGGTGAATGCGGGAAATGCCAATGCCTTTACCGGCAGGGCCGGGGATCAGGCCATGATGTCAACGGTTCATGCCCTTGCCGCGGCGATTGGCTGCGCGGCGGATGAGGTTTATATTTCTTCTACCGGCGTTATCGGGGAGCTGCTGGAGGATCAGAAAATAAATAACCATATGCAGCAGATAGTTGAAAATCTCTCGGGGGACAGTTGGCCGGCGGCGGCAAAAGCCATTCTGACCACCGATACCTTTGCCAAGGGGGCGGTACGCACCGCGCTCATTAATGGGGCTGAGGTTAAAATCAATGGATTTGCCAAAGGTTCCGGCATGATTGCGCCCGATATGGCGACCATGCTGGCCTATGTTTTTACCGATGCGGATTTGCCACAGGATATATTGCAGGAACTTTTGAAAGGGGCCGCCGATAAATCCTTTAATGCCATTACCGTGGATAGCGATACCTCGACGTCCGATACGCTTTTGGCCTTTGCAACCGGCGCGGTCAAGGCCGGCACCATTACGGATGCCCATGATCCGGCGCTCATGGATTTCAGGCGGGCGTTTCAGGATTTGCTGCGGGATCTTGCCCATCAGGTGGTGCGCGACGGCGAAGGGGCCACAAAATTTATTGAAATTACCGTTACAGGTGCAGAAGATGATCGCGCCGCCAAAGTCATCGCCTTAAGCATTGCCAATTCCCCGCTGGTTAAAACCGCCATCGCGGGCGAGGACGCCAATTGGGGCCGCATCGTCATGGCCGTGGGCAAGGCGGGCGAGGCCGCCGACCGGGATGCCCTTGAAATTGTCATTGGCGGCCAGAAAGTCACGGAGCAGGGCATGGCGGCGACAGGCTATGACGAAGCCGCCTGTACAAACCATCTGAAAGGTCAGGATATTATCCTGTCGGTTGATGTGGGGATCGCCAAGGGATCGGCCACCGTCTGGACTTGTGATTTGACCCATGGTTATATTGACATCAATGCGGATTATCGGAGCTGAGGCATGGTTTTTCCAGAAACGATAGAGACGGCGCGGCTGGTTTTGCGGCCCTTTGACCCCAAAGACCAGGACGGGCTTGTGGACATCTTTGGCAATTGGCAGGTCACCCAATGGTTGTCCACCAATGTCCCTTTTCCCTATACCGCAAAGGACGCTGAAAAATTTATCGCGAAAGCTGTGGCTGAATTCAAAGAGGGCGGCGCATTCTGTTATGCCATAGAAGACAGGGAAACAGGCCGGTTAGCGGGTAATATAGGGGTGTTTTCACTAACAGAGGAAGTCGAAATGGGCTATGCCTTGGATCCGGCCTTTTGGGGGCGCGGCTTTGGCACCGAAATATTAAAAGCGATGACAAACGCGGCCTTTAAGACGGAAATCATAACCCGTATTATCGCCCAGACGGCCACCGACAATATTGGGTCACAGAAGATTCTGGAGAAAGCCGGCTTTAAACAGGCCGGCACGCCGCCGCCGGAATATGCGCGCTGCGGTCATAAGCAGGGCTGCAGCGAATTTTACCGGCTGACCATCGAAGACTGGCAGAGCAAAAGCAGGAAAGACGTATGAGCCAACTTTGTCCCGATAACCCAAACCGCGCCGTGGGGCCCGTGAAGATGGTCTTGGTCTCTGCGGTGATCATGATTGATATTGATGGCCGTATTTTGCTGGCCCAAAGGCCCAAGGGTAAAAGCATGGCCGGCCTGTGGGAATTTCCGGGTGGCAAGATCGAGGATGGCGAGACGCCGGAACGGGCGCTAATCCGTGAATTAAACGAAGAACTCAATATCGACGTGACCGAGGCTTGCCTCGCGCCCTTTGTTTTTGCCTCCCATACTTACGATGATTTTCACCTGCTCATGCCCACATTCCTCTGCCGCCAATGGGACGGCATCCTCACCGCCAGAGAAGGCCAAAACCTTAAATGGGTTAAAATACAAGACCTGAAAAACCACCCCATGCCCCCCGCCGACGAACCCCTCATCCCCATGATCCGCGATTTTTTGTGATGATTATAGGGATTAATTCTTTCCCCCAAACATCTCGCTCAAATTCACCTTGCCCTGACCGGGTTTTAGGGGTTGTTGTTGGCTTTGGTGGGGGGACCAGCCCATGAGATAGATGATGTCGAAGGTTGTGGTGATGCGGCCTCGGGCATCCGAGAATTTTTCGTGATAGATTTTGGCGCATTCCATCATCAGGCGGCGTGACGTCAAGCCACGGGACCTGTTGTTGAGGATATTCCCCTCGCCCATGCCTTTTAATTCCTGCATCAGTTTAAACGCATTTTCATAAGTGACGGTGATCCGGTCAGTATCAACCACGGGCAGGGCAAATCCGGCGCGCTGCAACAAGCTGCCGCCGCTGCGCACATCCATAAAGGGCGAGATGCGTGGGCTGGCGCCGCCCCGGATATTAATTTCGGCCTCCATCATGACGCGGCGCAGTTCGCTTAAGGTCTCCCCGCCCAGAAGAGCGCCAAGAAACAGGCCGTCCGGTTTTAAGGCCTGCATGATCTGGGCGAGGCACCCCGGCAGATCATTGACCCAATGCAGGCTTAAATTGCTGATGACCAGATCCAGCGATTGCGGGCGGTAGGGCAGCTGTTCCTCATCCGCCTGCACTCTTGCGCCAGAAGCCCGCTTCAGAAATTCGCGGGACAAATCCTGACTGATGACAAATTTATCCTTCAGCAGCCGGGCCATCTCCCCCTCATGGCAGCCAAGGTCCACGATATGTTGAAAGTCCCGCGTTATATCCTGAATTTTATCATGGAGCCGCGCGGCGACCTCCTGCACGAGAAAATTATGATCCGCAAAATTCTTTGAGGCGCGGTCCCGGTTTTTTCTTAGGGCCGCGCGGTCAAAGATAATTGCCGGATTGTCAGGGGGCACTGTTTTTGTCATACTGTTTATATGGCATTTTTACCGGGCGGGGAAAAGACCCAATGGCGCTAATTTTAAAAACTGATCTAAAACGACATGTTTCGCATTGGGGGGCGAAGGTCCTTGATCATCTTTTGCCGTCCCGATGCTTGTCCTGCGGGACGGGGGCGCAGGATGCGGGGCGGGTTTGCGCCGATTGCTGGAAAAAACTGACCTTCATTCAGGGGCCGGTTTGCTATTGTTGCGGCTATCCGTTTGATTTTGATCCTTTGATGGAAAATTCTTTATGCGGGTCATGCTGCGTCAAAATGCCGGCGTTTGATCTGGCCCGGGCCGCCTTGCGCTATGATGATGGCTCGCGGGGCATGATCCTTTCTTTTAAACATGGGGACCGGACGGAATATGCCGATTTTTTTGCCCGGATTTTGATACAGGCAAGTCATCAGCTTGATCTGTCAAATGCCCTTGTTATTCCTGTGCCATTGCATAAACAAAGGCTCCGTAAGCGCCGGTATAATCAGGCCGCGTTGATCGCAAAGATTTTTGCCGAGGAAAAGGCCCTGCCTTATTTGCCCGATATCATCATTCGTGAAAAACACACGCCGCCCCAGCAGGGTAATTATCGCCTGCGAAAGAAAAATCTGGCGGGGGCCTTCAGGATTAAAGATAAATATAAAAATGAGTTTCAGGGCCGCAAGATCATCCTGATCGATGATGTTTATACCACAGGGGCCACGGCGGGGGCTTGTGCGCGGATTTTAAAGCGCGGCGGTTCCGGCCCGGTGGAAATTTTGACGGTAACCAGAGTTTGTTGAATCAATCTGGTAAGATGAACATTGAATTTTAACCCGTTCATCCTAATATACCAGAAATATTATAGTCCAACCCACAAAGAACAGAAGCCGAAACCATGAAAAAAATTACCCTTTATACCAAAATGCTCTGCCCCTATTGCGCTGGGGCGAAAAGCCTGTTGAAAGATAAGGGCCAGCAATATGAAGAAATTGATATTGGCAAAAACCCGGATCAGCGGGCGGTTATGATCAAGCGGGCCGGCGGCGCAAGCACCGTGCCGCAAATATTCATCGGGGATGACTATGTGGGGGGCTGCGATGACCTTTATGCGCTTGACCGCAGCGGCAAGCTGGATGCCATGTTGGTATGATGCCCCAAAATTCATCACAAAATAAATTTACCATAGGCCTTGTTCAGATGTCCAGCGGCAATGATGTTGCGGAAAATATGGCCTCTGCTGAATTCCTGATTCGCAAGGCGGCTGCTGGGGGCGCTCAAATGGTGATGACGCCTGAAATGACAACCTTGATCGAGAGGGGCCGCGCCGCGCTTTTGGCTAAAATATATTTTGAGGAAAATGACCCGAGCTTGCCGGTTTTTCAGGCTTTGGCAGAGGAGCTGGATATTTGGCTCGTGATCGGCTCTATGGCGGTGAAGGTAACAGGAAATTCACAAGATAAAATCGCCAATCGTTGTTATGTTATTTCGCCGGAGGGTCATATTGCGGCCCGTTATGACAAGATCCATATGTTTGATGTGGATCTTCCGGGCGGCGAGTCATACCGGGAATCCCAGGCCTATTCGGCGGGCGAACGGGCGGTGCTGGCGAAAACGCCCTGGGGCCCTGTGGGGCTTACGATTTGTTATGACGTGCGATTTCCCGATTTATACAGAAAGCTTGCGCAGGCCGGGGCGACCATGTTAACAGTGCCCGCAGCCTTTACAGAAGTGACCGGACAGGCTCATTGGCATATATTGCTGCGATCCCGGGCCATAGAAAACGGGGCCTTTATATTTGCTCCGGCGCAGACCGGAAGCCACGTGAGCGCCCGCGGAGATAGCCGCAAAACATATGGTCATTCACTAATTGTTGACCCTTGGGGCAATATAATAGATGATGGCGGGTGTGATGTGGGGGTTACCTTGGCACAAATCGACCAGTCGCTGGTTGAAAAGGCAAGATCGCGGATACCATCGCTGCGCCACGATCGCCCGTTTAAGCTGGGGGATACCTGAAAGTAATAATTTATGGGATTTAAGTATGATAGTTTTTGACCTGAGGTGTGAAGATAACCATGTATTTGAAGCATGGTTTCAGAACAGCGATGCCTATGAAACGCAGGCTGAAAAAAATCAGGTAGAATGCCCCTTTTGCGGCAACAACAATATTTCTAAATCTCTTATGTCGCCGAATATTGCCGCCAAGAGTAATATTCAGGCCAGAGAGGCCACAGATATTTCTCATTTTGATCACCTTGAAAATCATATGGTGGCGGCCAGTGCAAATGTTCCGGAAACCATGGAAGCCAGTGCGGATGATGTGAAGCGTGCGCTTGAGCATATGCATAGCACCATGAAAAAATATCGCAATCATGTGAAAAAAGAATGTGAATATGTTGGCGAAAATTTTGCCAAAGAAGCCCGGGCCATCCATGATGGTGATGCGGAAGTTCGCGGTATTTACGGGGAAGCAACGCTGAAAGAAACAGAAGATCTTTTGAATGACGGCGTTGATATTCTTCCTGTTCCGGGCCTTGGAAAACTGGACAGCTAGGATAATGCCAGACCTTTTTTGCCAGGATGATTTCAAGGCATTGGGGGTGATCATCGCTGGCGGGAAATCCCGGCGTTTTAATGAGCCGACACGAAAGGCTTCCGTCCATAGTCGGCCCCCAACCCAAAATGACAAGTTTTTAATGCCTTTTGGCCCGTCCAGTTTGTTGGGTCACATTATTGACCGGGCGCAAAAACAAGTAGATCGTCTGGTCTTGAATATCAACGGCGATCCGGCCCGTTTGCCGGCGCATATAACGGCGCTTGGTATGGAAATCATTTCAGATGAGATAAAAGATATTGGCCCCCTTGGCGGAATATTAACGGCCTTGAAAATGGCCAAAAAAAATGAATTCAGCCATATTATCACCTTTTCCGGTGACAGCCCGTTTTTCCCGCCTGATTATGCGGCGCGGCTTATGGCAGCCGTGGGGACAAGCGAAGCCAAAATTGCTGTTTGTCAATCAAGGGGCGCTGACGGCGAAATTCACAGGCACCCAACAATGGGCATTTATAAGGCAGACCTGCAAGATGACCTTGCGGCTTATATCCATGGCGGCGGCCGACGGGTTATGGCATGGATTGCGGGGCAGCCCCATAAAGAAATTGTCTGGGACAACATATCTCCCGACCCGTTTTTAAACATTAACAGACGGGAAGATTTAACGGCAGCTAAAAAATATCTATAGAATTATCCGGCTATCAGGATCACAATAGATATTCATACCTTCTTTGCGGGTAAAGGCGATGAGGGTTAATCCGGCCTCTTTTGCTAATGATATGGCCAAACCAGTGGTGGCGGAAACGGCGGCGAGCAGAGGAATGCCAAAGGTTGCGCATTTATGAACCATTTCGAAACTGCAGCGGCTTGTGATCAGGGCAAAGCCATCTGCCGGGTTTATTTTCCCCCGCATCATATGGCCGATCAGCTTATCCAGCGCATTATGACGGCCAATATCTTCCCGAACGCAGAGAATTTTACCCTCAGCCGTGACAAAGGCGGCGGCGTGCAGGGCACCGGTTTCTTTGTTCTTGATTTGTAGCTTCGACAGGTTTTGCATACTATTATAGACAAGTTCAGCTTTAACTTTAAGTTGGCTTTTTGTGCGCTTTAAGGGTCTGATGACATGATCAAGACGGTCTGTACCGCATATTCCGCACCCGGTTCGCCCGGCCATTGTTCGGTTAAATTTATCCAGACGGGCAAAGCAATCAGGGTTAATTTCCAGAGCGGCGACAAGACCTTTGTCTTTTTCTTCAATGGTAAGGCCCATGATATTTTCCAGCCCGTCAATGATGCCTTCGGTCAGGCTAAAACCAATGGCGAAGTCCTTAATATCAAAGGGGGATATCATCATCACGGCATGGCTGAGGCAATTATATTCCAAGGCCAGAGGGACTTCGCTGGCCACAGGCCTTTCTTCGGTTTTTTGACTGCCGGGCCGCCAGATTAGCGGACGATATTTTTTTATGGCGCTACGCATTAGGGGTCTTTTGCGCAAGAATCAGATAATTTACGGTAAAATCCTTGTCATCCAGCGACCATTGGCCGGACAAAGGGTGATAAACCATGCCTTTTATATGGTTGGTGTCAAAACGGCTATTGCGGAGCGCGCGCGCAAGCTCTGAAGGTTTCAGGAATTTATGCCAGTCGTGGGTACCCTTTGGTAGCCACCGCATGATATATTCTGCGCCCGCAATGGCCATGGCCCACGATTTGGCCGTTCTGTTTAACGTTGACAGCAGCATACAACCCTCATCCTTTAACAGGCTGTGACAGGCGTTGAGGAAAGACGGGATGTCGGCCACATGCTCAATGACTTCCATATTTAAAATGGCGTCAAATGTTTCGCCCGCCTCGGCCAATGCTTCGGCGGTGATATTTTGATAGTTGATATCAAGGCCCATTTCGGTCGCATGGGCCTGCGCCGTTTTAATATTTTTTTCCGAGGCATCCGCCCCGATGATGGTCGCGCCAAGGCGGCACATGGGCTCGGACAAAAGCCCGCCGCCGCAGCCAATATCTAAAATACGCAGGCCCTTCAAGGGCAGATTGATTTGCGGATCCCGTCCAAAATGACGGCACAGGGCATTTCTCGCATAGGCAATGCGGGTCGGGTTTAATTTATGGAGTGGTTTAAACGGGCCATTGGGGTCCCACCATGTGGCGGCCATTGCTGAAAAATGAGCCACCTCACCAGGATCAACAGAGGCGGAAATATTTTCAGAATTGGGTTCAAAATCGGTTTTTTTTTGTTTTTCTGTCATTTTTTACGTCATGTCAATTCTGGTTACAGGTCACGCCATTTTTGATTGTCAGCAAGGGAACTTGTCCTTAATTTAACCAAAGTTTCATCTTATTCCAGTGAAAATCAAATTATATTTTATATTGTCTACTTGCACGACAGTAGCATAAACATATATGTATAGCGCGGTTTAGTCTGCCCACCGTTTACGCCTAGGCCAAGGATACAGGCAAAAAAGAGTTAAATATGTCACGAATAGTCATGAAATTTGGCGGAACATCGGTTGCTGATATTGATCGCATACGAATTGTTGCCGCGCGCATTAAAGATGAAACCGATGCCGGAAATCAGGTTGCCGTTGTGGTTTCTGCCATGTCAGGAACGACAGATCAGCTGGTTAAATGGGCTTCGCAAGCCTCCCCGCTGCATGATGCGCGGGAATATGATACGGTTGTTTCGGCAGGGGAACAGATTACGGCGGGACTATTGGCGCTGGCCCTGCAGGATATGGGGGTATCGGCGCGGTCGTGGCTTGGATGGCAAGTGCCGTTCCATACGAATAATATTCACAGTTCGGCGCGTATTGAAAATATTGATACGGCTCAGATGATTGACAGGCTTGAAGATAATATTGTTTGTGTCATGGCCGGCTTTCAGGGAATTTCGTCTGATAACCGAATCACCACCTTGGGGCGGGGCGGCTCGGATACATCTGCGGTGGCCCTTGCCGCGGCCCTTGCTGCGGATCGATGTGATATATATACGGATGTGGAGGGGGTCTATACGACCGACCCCCGTATTGTTCCTTCGGCCCGCAAGCTGGATAAAATTACCTATGAAGAAATGCTTGAAATGGCTTCTTTGGGGGCCAAGGTCTTACAAACCCGTTCTGTTGCCATGGCCATGAATCACGGCGTGCGGGTTCAGGTGCTATCGAGTTTTACAAATACGCCAGGAACGCTGGTTGTTGATGAGGAAGAAATTGTGGAAAAGCAAGTCGTCAGTGGCATAGCCTATGCCAAAAATGAAGCCAAAATCACGCTGGTAGGCGTGGAGAATACGCCCGGCATTGCGGGAGAGATTTTCGGGCCGCTGGCCTCGGGTCATGTAAATGTGGATATGATTGTTCAGAATATATCCGAAGATGGCAAGAAAACGGACCTGACCTTTACCGTGCCGGAAGGTGACGTGGAAAAGGCTGTGGCTATTCTGAAGGCCAGTGGTCATGTCAGATATGCCAAACTTATGGCAGACAAGGATGTTGTTAAAATTTCTGTTATTGGTGTTGGCATGCGCAGCCACGCGGGTGTTGCGGCGCGTATGTTCGAGACTTTGGCGGAAAAAGGCATTAATATTCAAGTAATTTCGACCTCTGAGATTAAAATCAGTGTTTTGATCGGGGCGGAATATAATGAACTTGCTGTACGGGCGCTGCATACCGCCTTTGGTCTTGATTCTGAATAATAACAAACAAATAAAAGAGTAAGGGAATGGATATTTCAACTTCGGATACGTCAACTCTGGATATGTCAACTCTGGGGCGGCTCGCAGAATTATGGCAAAGAGGAAAAGATTTCCTTGGGGTAGAACACGCCATTCTTGGCGGCGCGATGAGCTGGGTTTCCGAGCGAAATCTGGTGGCAGCCATATCCAATGCGGGCGGTTTTGGTGTGATAGCCTGCGGCAGCATGACCCCGGATTTGCTGGAGGATGAAATCACGGCGACCAAGGCGATGACCAGCAAACCCTTTGCGGTTAATCTGATCACCATGCATCCCATGATCAGTGAGCTTATCGATGTATGTCTGCGCCAGAAGATATCTCATGTGGTGTTGGCCGGCGGCATTCCCGCGGCGGCGGATATCAAACGGATCAAAGAGGGCGGGGCCAAGGTTATTTGTTTTGCGCCGGCGCTTATTCTGGCAAAAAAACTAATCCGGTCTGGCGCGGATGCCCTCGTGATTGAAGGATCAGAGGCCGGCGGTCATATCGGGCCTGTTTCTACATCGGTTCTGGCGCAGGAAATCTTGCCCCACATTAAAGATGTTCCGGTTTTTGTGGCGGGCGGCATCGGGCGGGGCGACGTTATGGCGTCCTATCTTGAGATGGGCGCGTCCGGTGTACAGCTTGGCACGCTTTTTGTCTGTGCGACAGAATCCATTGCTCATGAAAATTTTAAAAAGGCTTTCCTGCGCGGTAATAGCCGCGATGCGATAACGTCTATACAGTTAGATCCGCGTTTTCCGGTGATTCCCGTACGGGCCTTGAAAAACAAGGCCTCAGAATCATTCCTGGAGGCGCAGCGCAGCGTCATTGCCAAGCATCAGGCGGGGCATATGGACATGAAGGAAGCGCAGCTTGAAATTGAACATTACTGGGCCGGTGCCTTGCGGCGGGCCGCGATTGATGGTGATGTGGACGGCGGTTCTTTAATGGCAGGTCAGATCGTCGGTCTGGTAAAGACGCAGCAGTCCACGCAAGAAATTATTGATGGGCTTGTGAAACAGGCCCATGATTATTTAAGTGATAATTTAAGCGATTATTTATCCGTAAATTGATGTGATATAATATATAACATACATCTAAGAAATTTGGGGGGGTGGGGTATGAGACAATCTCGAGGAGGGGAATAGTGGCTCCGACAAACAATGCGCCTCGTCAGCTCTTAAGACGGTTGCATGGAATCATGGCGAGCGCCGGCAATGCCGAGCAGCGCCTGACGGAGATCGTGCGCCTTGTTGCCAACAATATGATCGCCGAAGTTTGTTCGGTTTATTTTGTTCGCGGCGGGGAGATTCTGGAGCTGTTTGCCACCGAAGGTCTGAATAAATCCGCCATTCACAAGACAAGACTTCGGGTGGGCGAAGGGCTGGTGGGATATGTGGCGGCCACAGCAATGCCCCTGAATTTATCTAATGCCAAGAAACACCCCAGATACGTCTATCGCCCGGAAACGGGAGAAGAAATTTACCATTCCCTGATGGGGGTGCCGATTTTACGGGCGGGCAAGGTTGTCGGCGTTCTGGTGATTCAAAATAAAACCCAGCGTCATTATATACAGGAAGAAGAAGAATCATTGCAGACGGTGGCGATGGTTTTGGCGGAACTTGTGGCCAGCGGTGACTTGTTTAGCTCCAAAGAGCGTCAGGAAGCAACGCTGGAACGCGCCGCAACATCCCGATTTGTCGGGCAGGTTTTCGCCGAGGGTATGGCCGAAGGGGTGGCGGTATTTCACGAACCCAAAATCGAAGTGATCAAACATTTAACGGATGATGTGCCTGCCGAGAAAATACGACTTGAGGGCGCACTGGATTCCCTGCAGAAGCAGATAGAGAAAATGATGTCAGCGGAAGATGTCCGGCATCAGGGGGAGCACCGGGAAATCCTGGATGTTTACATGTTGTTTGCCAAGGATAAAGGCTGGAAATCAAACATAGAAGATATCATTGATTCTGGGTTGACAGCAGAAGCCGCCGTGGAAAAAGTTCAATTGAATAACAAGGTGCGTATGCAGAAAATATCAGACCCCTATCTTCGGGAACGTTTGAGCGATCTGGATGATTTGGCCAATCGGTTAAACCGGCACCTCATGGGGCTGGCCGGCACGGCGGCGTCAAAAACATTGCCGGACAAGGCTATTCTGATTGCCGAAAATATGGGCCCTGCGGATTTACTTGACTATGATCGGGAAAGGCTTTGCGGCGTTGTTCTGCGGGATGGCTCACCCACGGCCCATGTGGCCATTGTTGCCCGCGCGCTTGGTATTCCCATGGTGGGCCAGATGGAAGAGGCTCTGTTAGAGGTTGCAGAGGGGGAAAATGTTATTATCAACGGTATTGATGGCGTTGTGTATTTTTCTCCGCCGCCGGAAATTCTGCAAAGTTACCGGGAGAATATTGAATCCCGTAATGTTATGCTGGCGGAATATGAGCAGCTTCGGGATAAACCGGCCAGAACGCTTGACGGGGTGGATGTGGCGCTTTTGGTCAATGCCGGATTAACCATCGATATGGATGGTTTGAAAAGATCCGGTGCCAGCGGCGTTGGTCTGTTTCGCACAGAATTTCAGTTCATGGTCAGCGCATCACTTCCCCGCGTTGGCCCGCAAGCGGAATTTTACCGTGACATTCTGGATTTGGCGGAAGGCAAGCCGGTTGTTTTTCGAACATTGGATATTGGCGGCGATAAGCCGGTTTCTTTTCTTAAAAGAGATGATGAGGCCAATCCGGCATTAGGTTGGCGCGCGATTCGTATCGCCTTTGACCGGCCCGCCTTGTTACGGTATCAGGTAAGGGCGTTACTGAATGCGGCGGCAGGACGGGAATTGAGTATTATGTTTCCGATGATTTCTGATGTCTCTGAATTCAAAATGGCCCGCGCTATTTTGAATAAAGAGATCGATCGTCAGGAAAAACGCTATAAAGGAAATAAGGATGCCTTACCGAAAAATATTCGCGTTGGCACCATGCTGGAGGTGCCGGCGTTAATCTGGCAATTGGATAATCTGTTGCCCCTGCTCGACTTTGTTTCAGTGGGAAGCAATGATTTAATGCAGTTTTTCTTTGCCTGCGACCGGGAAAATCCAAAATTGGCCGGACGTTATGATCCTGTGTCACCGCCCGCTTTATTAATGCTGAAATCCATCGTTGATAAATGCAACGATTATAATGTGCCAATTACCTTGTGCGGGGAAATTGGCGGCAAGCCCATTACGGCACTTGCTCTGGTGGCTATTGGCTTTCGGCGCCTGTCTATTGCCCCCGCTTCTGTCGGCCCCGTAAAAATGATGATTCGCAGCATGGACTTATCCTCTGTTGAGCCATATCTGGAAAGTTTGCTGAGTCGTTCTGATCACAGTTTGAGGGGCTTACTCACCACTTTTGCGAGAGATCATGACATTAAAGTCTAGGTTTTTGGGTATTTTATCCTTAAATTAAGCCTATTTGCCGATTTTTATTGACTCTTTAAATGAGTCTACTGTTCACTCATTCTATAAAAATAAACATAGACCCTTCAGCAAACGATGAAGAAATGGTTAATTTTAATCATTTTGAGTCTAACGGTTAATAAATTAGCAAATATTTTAGGGTAGGGTGCATACAAACGTAAGAATTATGAGTCGGGCTATAAATCGAATAAATATAAACAAAAGCCCGGTTCAGAATGTTTGATGAAATAGTTGGGATAGAGAAAAGTGAATCAAGATATAATCTTGGGAAATAATGTCGATTTCGGAACGTCACAGGATGGCGGCGAAAATATTGATGTTATTGAACATAAGATCACAATAGGACAAAAGCTTTTTCAGGCTCGGAATGACCTGATTGAACCTGACCTTGAAAAAATTTCTCATGAATTATGTATCCGGCCCCATTTGTTGGCCGCGCTGGAACAGAATGATTTTAACAAATTTCCATCGTCTTGCTATGCGGTGGGGTTTCTGAAAAATTATGCGGCATATCTTGGACTGGACGTAAAGCAGATTGTTTCCCAATATAAAAAAGAATTTCAGGGCAGCACCAAAAAAGTTGATCTGGTCTTTCTGGAAGTAGAACAAAAACATAATTATACCCAAAAACTGGTCGTATCGATGGCTATATTGAGCATCATTGTCGTTTATGGGATATGGCATTCCACCAATAACAATAAGAATTTATTATTTTCCGCTTTGCCGGATGTGTCTGAGGTGGCATCGAATATATTGATCTCTAACAGCGAAGCTGATCAGGGATATGGGGAAAGAACAGTCCCGGCACCAGAGAAACAGCCAGAGAAACAACCAGAAAAACAAACAGCAAAAAAGGATGGCTTTCAGTTGGTTCAACAGGCACAGGCCGCCCCCATAATGAAAAACCCTAATGCCCCCGCCCTTCCGTCAGAGCAAATCCGCTTGTCTGTTCGGGGCGACACATGGGTGCGCATTGTTGGTGCGGACAGTGAAATACTGGTGGACCGGGTTTTGCTTGCGGGGGAAGAATTCTATTTGTCAAACAGGGCCGGTATGAAATTAATGACCAGCAATGCCGGCGCAGTATCACTCTATGTGGACGGGGCGGCGGCGCAGACCCTTGGAAAACAAGGCGAAGTTCGGGACAATATCAGTCTGGACAAACGGGATCTTATCCTGAAAACGGCTTTATTGACCTATTAAAAATATTTCTGTTAAAATTTCTTTGTAAAAACATATGGCATATTCATGATTCCCCTTGATATTCGCGGAAACATTTCGCATGTTTACGTCAAATGATATCATAAAATTTAAATCAGGAATTTGACGGCATATGAGCATACGACCATACCGTGACATTTTGCGCCGGAAATCACGGCAGATCATGGTGGGGGATGTTCCCGTGGGTGGGGATGCGCCCATCTCGGTTCAAACCATGACCAACAGCCTGACCACTGATGTGAAGGCGACGATTGACCAGATCAGGCAGGCCGCAGAGGCCGGTGCGGATATTGTTCGTGTTTCCTGCCCGGACAAGGAATCAACGGTCGCTTTGCGCGATATTATTCCCGAAGTTTCGGTGCCCATCGTTGCGGATATTCATTTCCATTACAAACGGGCTATTGAGGCGGCAGAGGCGGGCGCGGCCTGCCTGCGGATTAATCCGGGAAATATCGGGTCCGAGGGTCGGGTGCGCGACGTCGTCAAGGCGGCGAAGGATCATGGCTGTTCCATGCGGATCGGGGTGAATGCGGGATCGCTGGAAAAGCATCTTCTGGAACAATATGGCGAGCCTTGCCCCGATGCCATGGTGCAGAGCGCGCTGGAACATGCGCGAATTTTGGAAGATAATGATTTCTTTGATTTTAAAATTAGCGTCAAGGCTTCGGATGTATTTCTAGCGGTCGCGGCCTATCAGGGTTTGGCAGAGGCGTGTGATTACCCCCTGCATTTAGGCATTACCGAGGCGGGCGCCTTGCGTGCGGGTACGGTGAAATCCTCTATTGGTATGGGCATGCTGCTTTGGTCGGGTATTGGCGATACGATCCGTGTATCCTTGTCGGCGGATCCGGTGGAAGAAGTCAAGGTTGGCTTTGATCTGTTGAAAACTCTGGATATTCGTCACCGGGGGGTCAGGATTATATCCTGCCCCTCTTGCGCGCGCCAGGCCTATCCGGTCATTAAAACCGTGGAATTGCTGGAACGCAGACTGGATCATATTACAACGCCGCTTAGTTTGAGCATCATTGGCTGTGTGGTCAATGGCCCGGGCGAAGCGCGAGAGACGGACATTGGCCTGACCGGCGGCGGCAATGGTAATCATATGGTGTATCTGAATGGGATGTCGGATCATAAAATTGATGATAACGGGCTTGTGGAACATATTGTGGCTCTGGTTGAGAAAAAGGCTGCTGAATTAGAGGCAGAGCAGATCAAAGATCAAGGAGAGTAACCCAGTGGCGAAAGCACAAAAGGGCCCTAAATTACAACCCGTAAGGGGCACCCATGACATCATGGGCGACAAGGCACGGACATTTCGGTTTATAAATAAGGTCTTTCAGGATATTGCCAAACGCTTTGGCCATGAAGAAATCAGCACGCCTATCTTCGAATTTACCGAGGTGTTTAACCGCACCCTCGGCGAAACATCCGATGTGGTCTCCAAAGAGATGTATACATTTGAAGACCGGGGCGGGGAATCTTTGACCCTGCGGCCGGAATATACCGCCGGCATTGCCCGCGCCTTTATATCAAATGGCCTGCAACAATCTTTGCCGTGCAAATTTTTTGGTTTTGGCCCTATGTTTCGGTATGAACGGCCCCAAAAAGGCCGGATGCGCCAATTCCATCAAATTGACGTTGAAATATTGGGCGTGCCGGAACCACAGGCGGATATAGAGGTTTTGGCACTTGCCGCAACACTTCTTGATAAGCTTGGCTTAAAGGATGACGTGACTTTGGAAATTAACAGTCTTGGCGATAAAGAAAGCCGGGATAATTATCGGGATGCCTTGGTTGAGTACTTTACCGCCCATAAGGATGGTTTGAGCGAAGACAGCCTGACCCGCTTGGAAAAAAACCCTATGCGTATCTTGGACAGCAAGGATGACGGCGACCGCGCGCTCGTGGAAAATGCCCCGCGTATTTCCGACTATTATAACGAGGCAACCAAAGCCTTCTTTGATGAGGTGCGGGTGGGTCTGGACGCGCTTGATATTACCTATGTCATCAACGAACGTCTGGTGCGCGGCCTTGATTATTACAGCCATACGGCCTTTGAATTTATCACTACAAAACTTGGCGCACAGGGAACGGTTCTGGCAGGCGGTCGTTATGACGGTCTGATCGAAAAGATGGGCGGCCCTGCTACGGCGGGCATTGGTTGGGCGGCGGGCATGGAACGTCTGGCGGAATTGGTTGCGCCGGATTTGGTACCGGCCCCGGCACGGCCCATTGCGGTCGTGCCTGTCGGGGCAACCTGTCAGGCAAAAGCGATCGAGATCGCGCAGCAATTGCGGTCTGCGGGTCACCGGATTGAAATGTCTTACCGCGGAAATATGGCAAAACGCCTGAAGCGGGCCAATAAAGTCCATGCCAATGAAGCCGTGATTATTGGCGAAGATGAACTCGCCCGCGGCAGGGTCATGATCAAGAATTTAAATGATGGCAACCAACAGGAAGTCGTTTTGGACGAGGTCTTGAATTATCTAAACCTGTATCTTTCTCTGGAAGTTAAAAAATTATGATACCTCAAGAACGGCTACAACAATTGATCACCCGTCATGAAGAATTGGAACATATGATGTCCCAGTCGGCGGCATTATCTTCTGATGAGATCGTTGCCCTGTCCAAGGAATATGCCGATCTGACCCCGATCGTGAAGCTGGCCCATGATTATTTGTCCCTGATCCGTGAAATGCAGGAATTGGCCGAAATGATCACGGACAGCGATGGGGAGATGAAAGAGCTGGCAGAAATGGAACTGCCAGAGTTGAAAAAAAAGCTTCCCGCCCTTGAACGGGAAATGGAAATCATGCTTCTGCCCAAAGATGTCGATGATGATAAAAACGCGCTATTGGAAATTCGCGCCGGGACCGGCGGGGATGAGGCCGCCCTTTTTGCCGGTGACCTGTTCCGCATGTATCAGCGGTTTGCCCTTTTGGAAGGCTGGAAATTTAATGTGGTCAGCTCCTCCAGCAGCGATGTGGGCGGCTTTAAAGAAGTGATCATTTCCGTGTCGGGCAAAGGCGTTTTTGCCAAGCTTAAATATGAATCAGGCGGCCACCGTGTTCAGCGGATTCCGGAAACAGAAACCGGCGGGCGTATCCATACGTCGGCGGCGACCGTGGCCGTGATGCCCGAAGTGGAAGAGGTTGATATCAAGCTTGATGACAAGGATATCCGTATCGATATTTTTCGCGCCAGCGGCCCCGGAGGCCAGAGCGTTAATACCACCGATAGTGCGGTGCGATTGACCCATCTTCCCACAGGGATTACGG
This sequence comes from Emcibacter sp., assembly GCA_021647465.1. GTDB lineage: Bacteria > Pseudomonadota > Alphaproteobacteria > Sphingomonadales > Emcibacteraceae > Paremcibacter. The sequence continues at coordinate 227,405 of JAKIUQ010000003.1, forward strand.
TTCAGCAGCAGGATGAAAAATCCCAGCTTAAAAATCGCCAGAAGGCCATGAAAGTTCTTATGGCGCGCGTCTATGATGCCGAACGGGCCAAGCGGGATGCCATAAGATCCGCAGATCGCAAAGAACAAGTGGGCAGCGGGGACAGGTCAGGCCGCATTCGGACCTATAATTTCCCCCAAGGACGCCTGACGGATCACCGGATTAATCTGACGTTATATAAATTGGATCAAATCGTCGCCGGCGACGCATTGGGCGAGGTTATCACCGCATTAATCACCGAAGATCAGGCCGCGCAGATGGCTGAAATGAACAGCTGATCATTTGTTTTTCTGCGTTTTTCCGGTCTGGGCAATGGCCGCTTTTAATTGGTCAAATGCGCCCGAATATTTTTGTATCAAGGCCGTTTGGGCGTTGGTGCAGGGGACCGCAGGATCGACAGTGCGATCAAGGAGGTCAAGACGCTGCCATTGATCCGCGTCCAAGGCAAAATGCCTGTTGCTCAATAGCCCTTGCGGGGTTTCGTAAAAATAACGCAGCATACGGTTATAATCAGAAGGACAAAAACCTGCGCGACCCAATATGTGCCCAGTGACCTTGTCCGCATCCAATTCATGCTCTGCCTTAATGATATCGGTTTTATTAACCGCATAATCATAATTTTTATTCTGATATCCGGGCCGTTCACTGATGCCCAGGCTGGAACCCGGGCCTTTATCGTGAAAGCTGCCGGTGGCTTGGGGCACATTTGTTTCATCAGGATATTGAGGCCGGATAATTGATTTCAAATAGTCCCCCGAAGAGGGTCGTTCCTGATCAGACCGCTCCCCTTCTGGCAGTGGCGGCGTTGAAAAATTGTCCAGCCCTATATGCGCCGTCATATGGGCCATCGTCGCCACCAATTGATTTAATGTCTTCATATGTTTTAAGAGCTTATAAGAAAAATGGATCGATGTGGGGGTGGCGCTCATCACATGTTTTTCATTTGTTGTGATATAGACCGTTATGTCATGACCAATGCCGCTGGCTTTGGTAAGGCGGCTTTGAATGTCCTGAAGGAAGGCTGTTTCTATAGGGCTTTTAGCAGAGTTTTGGGCTGAAGCGGGGAATATAACAGTATATGCGGCGATGAGGCCGCCGGTCAAAATTTTCGAAATAATATTGTCTGTTTTCATAAGGTTTCTCACTATGCTATGACACAAACCATAGCATTAAAATCAGGATGAATAAAATTAAATATGGCTGCGCTAAGAGATATCAGGAATAAGGCGATCCAAAAGCTTGGCCAGATGGGCAATGAAACCTCCGGGCTGGATGTGGATTTATTGTTGGAAGCGGCAACGGGCTTGACGCCGCTGGATTTTATTTTAGAGCCGGATCGGCAAATAGGCGCGCAACAAGAGGCCGATTTTCAGGCCCTTCTTGGGCGGCGACTTCTGCGAGAGCCCATATCGCAAATACTCGGCAGAAAAGATTTCTGGACGTTGACATTTAAGGTCAGCCGTCATTGCCTCACGCCCCGGCCAGATAGTGAAGTTTTGATTGAGGCTGCGCTTAAATCCATAGTGGACAAGAAGAAACCCTTAAAAATACTGGATTTGGGGACGGGAAGCGGATGCCTTATCCTTTCCCTGTTGTCTGAATTACCGCACAGTCTGGGCACGGCTGTTGATATATCAGACAAGGCGCTGGATCTGGCAAAGGAAAATGCGCGGCGGCTGGGTTTTCAGGAAAGATGCACATTCATTCTGAGCGATTGGGCGCAGGAGCTGCCGCCGGGGGACAAATTCGATATTATACTGTGTAACCCGCCCTATATCGCCGAAGAAGAGGCAGAAGCCCTCGCCCCGGATGTGCGTGATTATGAACCCCATATGGCGTTATTTGCCAAAAACAACGGCTTGGAGGAATATCAAAAACTTGGCAAAACCCTGCCCGGTCTGATGGCTGTCGGGGGCCGCGCCTTTCTTGAAATTGGTCATGAGCAAGGGTTGCGGGCGGCAAGTATTTTTAAAAATGGGGGTGCTAAAAATATTCGGATAATACAAGACCTGGCGGCCCGAGACCGCTGCATAGCGCTTGATTTTTAAAAAAGCGGTGTAAAATAAAAAATTAAGTTGGCATTTGGCCTGTAAAGCGGTAATGTAAGGTCACTCTTTGAGAGAGTGTAAGGGTCCGGGATGATTATGACATCATAAAACACGATTTGACATCATAAAACTTCGGAAAAACAAACCCCAGATATTTAATATTTGAAAAAGTAACCGCTGTTAGGCAGAATGTTGCACATGTTTTATTGTGAACAATATGCTTGGATCAGCCCTTATTTAGCGTAGTTTTCATGAATCATAATCAAAATGCGAGACAAAATAGACAGCCGCGCTCAGGCCAGTCCAATAGGTCTCATAAGTCAAATCAGCACAATAATCAAAAACGCGGCGGCAAGTCGCGGCAAAATAATAACCGTGGCCAGCAACCTAATTCACCGACACGGCAAATGGACAGCCGCGGCCCGGCGGGAAATCAGCGGGGAACCGCCGTTCAACTTTATGAAAAATATAAAACATTAGCGCAAGACAGGCGGGCAACAGATCGACTTGAATCAGAGTCCCTGTTCCAGCATGCGGATCATTATTACCGCGTATATGCGGAATTTGCCGCAACAGAGGCCGCCAATAAAGCGGCTCATGATAAAGAAGTTGCCCGTAAAGCGCTGGAAGAGGCGGAACGCCGCGCCAATGCTAAACCTGTAGAAGACGTGAGGCAGAATGATCATCCGGAACAACCTCTTGAATCTAAGGATAGCCCTAAAAAACCAGACTATAATAATAAGCCCAAAAAGCCGATATATGTGGCAAAAAACACCCCGGATCCTGCACAAGATGAGCCGGAACAACCGGCCTTAGAGCTTGACCTTGATGTACCAAAGAAAAAAACCGTAAAAAAGACAATCAAAAAAACAGATAAGAAAATAACGGCGAAACCTGTTAAGCCTCAAGAAGACCATTCAGAAAACATGGCAGAAGACATCGCGCCGCCTAAAAAGAAGCGCGTACACGCCGCAAAGGCATCAGAAAAACCGCCGGAAGAAATTGTTATAGCAACAGACGCTGAAGCCTAAAACGATAAAAACAGTGTTTTTTCAGGGATTTTTTAAGAAGGTCGGGGAATATATTCCCCGACCTTTATTTTTTTGCAAAGATGACCCGGATTTATTCTTGTTTTTAACAAAAAAAAGCCGGGCCCCTCTTGTGTGATATATATACCACATTACATATAGAATATATTGTTTTTGACAAAGGAGTTTGAGGGATATGGATTTTGAAAAATATACTGATCGGACAAAGGGTTTTATTCAGTCTGCCCAAGGCTATGCCATTCGGGAAGGCCACCAGAGATTCACGCCGGAACATATTTTAAAGGTTATCCTTGAAGATAAAGAAGGATTGGCGGCCAATTTAATGACTGCTGCGGGTGCCGATGCCAAAATGGCCCTCGAGGCGGTTACGAAAGAGGTTCTGGGCTATCCAAAAGTTGAAGGCGGCGGCGCGGGCCAATTATATCTTTCCGCAGAAACCGCGCGCCTGTTTGAAAATGCCGAAGAGATTGCCCAAAAAGCCGGGGATGATTATGTGACGGTGGAGCGGTTATTGCTGGCGCTTGTTTTGGCCAAAGATACCAAATCATCAACAATGCTAAAATCTGCGGGCCTGACCGCGCAGAATTTAAATGCGGCCATTAATGACATTCGTAAAGGCCGCACCGCTTCCAGTGCCTCTGCCGAAGATAGTTATGATGCGCTTAATAAATATGCGCAGGATTTAACCCAGTCGGCCCGCGACGGCAAATTGGACCCTGTCATTGGCCGGGACGAAGAAATTCGCCGCACCATACAGGTCCTCTCCCGCCGCCGTAAAAATAACCCTGTATTGATTGGCGAACCGGGGGTTGGTAAAACGGCCATTGTCGAAGGGCTGGCACTGCGCATTGCCAATGGTGATGTGCCCAGCAGCCTGAGCGAAAAACGGGTTATGATGCTTGACATGGGGGCAATGATTGCCGGGGCCAAATATCGCGGGGAATTTGAGGAGCGCCTGAAGGCTGTATTGCAGGAAGTCTCGGCCTCTGATGGCGAGATTATACTGTTCATTGATGAAATGCACACCATTGTCGGCGCGGGGGCGAGCGAAGGTTCCATGGATGCCTCCAATCTTTTAAAGCCGGCTTTGGCGCGCGGCGAGCTTCATTGTATTGGCGCGACCACATTGAGTGAATATCGTAAATATGTGGAAAAAGATGCCGCTCTGGAACGGCGTTTTCAGCCGGTGATGGTGGTTGAACCCACGGTGGAAGATACGATTTCCATCTTGCGCGGCCTGAAAGAAAAATACGAACTTCATCATGGCATTCGCATTACCGATAGTGCGACTGTTGCGGCGGCGGTTTTGTCTCATCGTTATATCAATGACCGATTTTTGCCGGATAAAGCCATTGACCTTATGGATGAGGCGGCATCACGCATTAAAATGGAAGTGGACAGCAAGCCAACCGAACTTGATGAATTGGACCGGCGGATCATTCAATTGAAGATTGAAAAAGAAGCCCTGCATAAAGAAAAAGACAAGGCCTCGCAGGAAAGACTGCAAAAACTTGAAAAAGAACTGGGTGATCTGGAGCAAAAGTCTGCCAGCCTTACGGCCCAGTGGAATTTGGAGAAAGACCGCATTGCGGGTGATGTGAAAATCAAGGAACAGCTTGATCAGGCCCGTATCGAACTGGAGCAGGCCGAACGGCGCGGTGATCTGGGCAAAGCCGGAGAATTGGCTTACGGCATTATCCCTAAATTGGAAGAAGCCTTAAAAGCTGCTGAGGCCAATGAGGTCGGTGATACAGAGAATCTGCTATTGAAAGAAGAGGTGCGCGAAGAAGATATTGCCGCCGTGGTCAGCCGCTGGACAGGCGTTCCCGTTGATAAAATGCTCGAGGGGGAGCGCGAGAAACTGGTTCAGATGGAAGAATATATTGGCAAAAGAGTGATCGGACAGCATGAAGCGGTCAAGGCGGTTTCCGCCGCTGTGCGCCGCGCGCGCGCTGGATTGCAAGATAAAAACCGCCCGATCGGATCCTTTTTATTCCTTGGCCCCACAGGGGTCGGCAAGACCGAATTGACCAAGGCACTGGCGGAATTTTTATTCGATGATGAACATGCCATGGTGCGCATTGATATGTCTGAGTTTATGGAAAAACATGCGGTATCCCGACTTGTGGGTGCGCCGCCCGGTTACGTGGGCTATGAAGAAGGCGGTGTCTTGACCGAGGCTGTGCGACGCCGCCCCTATCAGATTGTTTTGTTTGACGAGGTGGAAAAAGCCCATCCCGACGTTTTTAACATTTTGCTTCAGGTGCTTGACGATGGCCGCCTGACCGATGGGCAGGGCCGGACGGTGGATTTCACCAACACCTTGATTATTCTGACCAGTAATCTGGGCAGCGATGTGTTGGCCGGTCTTGAGGATGATCAGGATGTGGAAGCCGTGCGGGGTCTGGTCATGGAACATGTACGGGCCGCGTTTCGTCCGGAATTTCTTAACCGTCTTGATGAAGTCACCTTGTTTCACCGCCTTGCGCGCAGTGATATGCATGGCATTGTGGATATTCAGCTGCGTCATCTGGAAAAACTTCTGGCGGATCGAAAACTTACCCTTGAACTGGACAGCAGCGCCAAAGACTGGCTGGCCCATGCGGGCTATGATCCGGTGTATGGTGCGCGGCCCTTAAAACGGGTTATCCAGCGCGCCCTGCAGGACAAGCTTGCCGATTTGATTTTGGCGGGCAATATCCATGACGGCGATAATGTCACTGTCACCGCCGGCAAGGATGGGCTGGAATTATCGGAATGATTTTGGCGGGGTTAAATTTCGCCCCTCCAGGATTTTTTGTAAATCTTCTGTTATGGCATCGCCCGGAAAAGGGCTGATGTCATGGCTTTCATAGTTCCAGAGAAACAAGCGATAAGGGTCATAACGATCAAATTTGCCATTGCCGTCAAAATCTATTCTGCCGCGAATTAAAAAATAAGGCAGATTCTGATCCGTGATAAAGGATATGTTATTCAATTCAGGCATAGTAAGTTTTGTTAAGGTTTCATCCGTGAAGCTATAAATATAATAGTCATCAAGCGTGTCTTTTTTGCTGTCTTTTATTTCAGACAGACGAAAGGTTTGAAGAAGGGCAAAATGGGCGTCATGATATTTATGGATATTAATATGGCGTACCAATAACCGGTGATCAAAGAGCTTTTTTACGCTGTTGTTGGCGGTATTATATATCAAAATATTATTATATTTTCCGCCAGATCGGCCATAATAAGCATCTGCCACGCCTATTTTTATTGAGCGCAGGTTAATATTTTCCCTTTTCTGTTCATTTTGAAGCGTCGTCTGGGAAACCGGAATAATATAATAGGGGCTGGTCACGGTTTTTTTGCTGCCGTCCTCTTGGGGGATACGGTCTGTCCATGCCCAAAACCCCCGCTCATAAGATATTGTTTGGGTAAATTTATTATTTTTGACCAGCTCGATAACCTTGTGATCGGGCAGAGGGGTATGGTCGGGCCTTGTCCATTCTTTATAGAAATCCAGGGCGATTACGATAAGAGAAACAGCCGCAAATATGGCAATAGCACTTCCCATTATGGCAAATAGAATCTGATTAAATTTTTGTAATTTGGACATGGTGTTTCCCCGGACGGATGTTCAAATCACGATAGATTAATTCGCGCGTTATCTCAATGAGAAAATTTCCGGCCAATATTGCGCCTGCCGGGCGGTTAAAACTAAAGACGCAAGTATAAAATACTGAGGGGGAGAAGCATTCCACCCGTATTAAAGAAATAATAACATAAAGTGCAACCTGCACAGATCATGAAATGGAGATGTTAAATGCGTAAAAACCAATTGCCAACACTGACCAAGCGGCAATTTGTCAAGGGTGTTGCTGCTGCGACCACGATCGCGTCTACCGGGTTTTTCAGTAATATCTCGTGGGCGAAGGCAAATCCGTCTGAATTAACCGGAACGGAATTTCACCTTGAAATCGCCCCTATGCCGGTCAATTTTACCGGGAAGACGCGCATTGCAACTGTGGTGAATGGCATGCTGCCCGGCCCGGTTTTGAAATTTAAAGAAGGCGACGACATAACCATCCATGTCACCAACAGGCTGGACGAGATGACAACGATCCACTGGCACGGGATTCTTCTTGATGCTGAAATGGACGGCGTGCCCGGCATCAGTTTCCCGGGGATAGAGCCGGGGGAAACATTCGTTCATAAATTCACCGCTGTGCAAAATGGAACATACTGGTATCACGCCCATACGCTTGCGGAACAAACGGGGCTGTATGGTGCGCTTGTCATTGAACCCCGGACGGCACTGGATGATGAGCATGTTGACCGCGATTATTCGGTTATTCTCAGCGACTGGACGGATGAAGACCCTGTTGATGTCTTTCTGAATTTAAAAAAAATGGGCGGCTATTATAATTATCAGCAGCCGACCTTGGGGGATTTTATAGATGACATATCCCTTTTGGGGATGGGCAAGGCCATTTCAAAACGCCATATGTGGAATAAGGCAAGAATGGGCCGGACAGATTTCAGCGATGTCTCCGGGGCAACCTATACCTATCTGATGAATGGCACATCGCCCAACGGCAACTGGACAGCTATTGCAAAGAAGGGCGAACGGATACGCCTGCGGTTCATTGGTGCGGGGACCGCAAGCTTTTTTGATGTGCGGATACCGGGCCTGAAGCTTAAGGTAATTTCTACTGATGGCCAGCGTGTCGTGCCCGTCGATGTTGATGAATTCAGAATTGGTGCGGGCGAGACATATGATGTTATCGTCGAAATTCCCAACAACAAGGCCTATACAATTTTCGCCCAGTCAATGGATCGTTCCGGCTATGCCCGAGGCACCCTGTCACCACGGCCCGGCATGACGGCAGAGGTTCCGGCCCTTGACGCCGTTGTTCCATTGGAAGACATAGATATGATGGGCAACATGGCGGCAATGGGGACTATGAAAATGGATAAGGGAGGCATGAAGATGAGCGGCGCGGCGAAAAAGCCAAATCACGCCCGTACGGAATATGGCCCCGGCGTTGACATGCGTGTTGATTTTCCCCGGCTGAATCTTGACGACCCGGGCCCGGGCCTGCGTAATAATGGCCGCCGAGTATTGACCTATGCCGATCTGAAAAGCTCGTTTTCTCTGCCGGATAGCAGACCGCCAAGCCGGGAGATTGAACTGCATTTAACCGGTAACATGGAACGGTTTATCTGGTCGCTGGATGGCCTGAAACTTAATGAGGCCAAACCATTACATTTTCCGAAAGGCGAAAGAATACGTGTCATTCTCCACAATGATACCTCTATGGCCCACCCCATGCATCTGCACGGGATGTGGTCTGATCTGGAATCCCCTGACGGGAAGTTTCAGGTAAGAAAACACACCATTTCCGTTCAGCCCGCACAAAGGGTGAGCATGCTTGTCACGGTAGATGCGGAAGGACGCTGGGCTTTTCATTGTCACCTTCTCTATCATATGGCCGCCGGTATGTTCCGTGAAATTGTTGTTGCGTGATGGCCCGGAGGAGAAAAATAATGTTGCAAATTATATATAAATCATTCGCTATTATGTCTGCATTCGGTCTGGGTCTTTTTGTTCTGCCGGCCTATGCTCAGGACATGCCAATGGCGCAGGCTTCAGACAAGAAGAAGATGGATTCGGGCAAGGTGAAACCAATGAAAATGCCGCCCATGCAGGGGGGTAGTGCCCCGGCGGATGCGCGGGATCCCCATGCCAATTCAGGCGGTTATGAATATCGGCATATGGCGGGCTTTGAAGAGACGGATATGATGACCGTCAGCAAAGTCATTGCCGATCAGTTTGAATATCGCAATGCTCAGGGAACAGATGTGCTGCGGTGGGATATGCAGGGCTGGCGCGGGACTGATTATAATAAAATATGGGTCAAGTTTGAAGGCGAGGATGAGCTATCGTCCAATGTTGGCGAAATGGAATTGCAAGCCCTTTACAGCCGGTCGGTTACGGCATTCTGGGATTTCCAGATCGGCGCGCGTTATGATGCCGCCTATGGCACGAATTCTCCGGGGGACCGCGCGTTTGCGGTTATCGGACTTCAGGGGCTGGCCCCCTATTGGTTTGAAATGGAACCGGCTGTCTTTGTGAGTGACAAGGGGGATATTTCCGCCCGTCTCGTCGCCACATATGATATAGTTTTCACACAACGGTTAATTTTACAATCCCGTTTCGAGAGCAATATTGCCGCGAGCGAAGTTCGGGAATATGGCATTGGCAAAGGCATTAACGATGTTCAGCTTGGCCTGCGGCTGCGCTATGAAATGCACCGGAAATTTGCCCCCTATGTTGGTGTGGACTGGAGCCGGAAGCTCGGCGATACAGCCAACCTTACCCGCGCCGAAGGTGGTGACGTTGATATTTTATCACTCGTCACCGGCATCCGGTTCTGGTTCTAATTCTTTGATATTTACAAAGCTTGTCTGGCGGCCCGTTTTATTTGGGTGCGGTGGAAAATGAACCAGCCGATCCAGAGAAATATTGTGATGCCGATGGCGGTGAATATGGCGGGCATGGGATTGCCCAGAGAACTGATAGAGCCGGAATAGGCGGCGATGAGCACATAGGGAATATTGCCGATCAACCAGGCCGATATGAATTTAACAAAGGGAATTCGGGTTGACCCGGACAGACATGATGTGACCTCCGGCAGCATGGGCAGCGCCCTTGACAACAGAATCATGGCGAAACCATGTTTATGGAACGTCACCTTCATCTCTTCGCGCTTTTCGGTATCCTTGATCAAAAATCGCAAAACCCGATTGCCAAAAATATAACTTAAGAGATAGCCGCTGCATCCCGCAATGGTCAGGCCCGTGATTGAGGCTAAAACCGCCAAGGGATAGCCCAGAAAATACCCCGACAACATAATCAGGCTTAAGGTGGGCACAGTGATGAACAGATCCAGAAACAGCAAGGCAATGACAAGGGCCATGATATATATAGCTGGCGCATCTCTGGCCGCCATGAGCCAGCCCTCGATCTGTTCCAGACTGAGCAGCCCGGTCGTCTTGGCAATGATAAAGACCGTCACAAAGACGAGCAATAATATCATCATAATTTTAAGCATTTCTTTCATCGAAACCCTTTTACAGTAATTCTTTCCAAATCAAAGCGGAATTGGATCCTCGGCCAATTGTCATTTTCATTCCCGTCCCACGCCTGTCATTCTCGTCCCACCCTCGTCATTCCTGCGAAGGCAGGAATCCAGTTTTCATGAGAGAGCCAGACTCCTGCCTCTTTTAATAAAGTATGAATTGGGGGCGGCTAAGAGAATTATGGCGATGGCATCCTCAATATTTCTTGACCCCCGTCAACGCTATTCATGGCAATCTCCTGATTCCACGTCAGCAGGATATTTTGTTTCTTGGCGATGATCTGGTTATTGATATCGCCGGCGAGGGTGAGGAATTTTTGCTTGTCCTGGCCCTTTAAGGTGATTCCGGTGGGGATTTTCAGGCGCAGGGGATTGACCTGTTTGCCGTTGACAAATACCTCATAATGCAGATGCCGCCCGGTGACCCGGCCTGTGGCGCCGACATAACCGATGATCTGCCCCTGTTTGACGCGTTTTCCTGATTTGATCCCGCGGCCATATTTGCTCAAATGAGCATAGGCGGTTTTATAGGTGCCGTTATGGCGGATGCGCACATAATTGCCGTAAGCGCCGTATCTGGAAGCCCGCTCAATAACGCCGTCCCCTGCGGCCATGATCGGTGTTCCGGTCGGGGCGCTGAAATCCAGCCCTTTATGCATGCGGGTATAGCCCAGCACAGGATGCTTGCGTTTACCATAATAAGAAGACAGCCGCGCGCCTTCGATGGGGGTGCGCATCAGGGCTTTTTTTGCGCTCTTGCCATTTTTGTGGAAATAATCGGCAAAATGGCCCTTCTGTGGCTGATAGCGATAAAGGCTGACAGGTTTGCCCCGCAAGGTCAGCTTGGCAAATAAAATATTACCTTCTTCCACGCGCCGCCCGTCTTCGGACATTTTGCGTTCGTATAAAATTTCAAAAGAATCACCCTTGCGAATCTCGCGCTGAAAATCCACATCAAAGGAGAATATGCGGATCATATTAACAATGACGCTGTTGGGCAGACCTTCCTGATAAGCCGACAAGAACAGGCTGTCATCAATGACACCTTGAACATGACGGGTTAATTTCAGAAAGGGCAAGTCTTCTATAGTGGCTTCGAAGCCCGTTTCTGACCGGCTCACGCGGATCATATGGTCAAAGCTTTTTTGCATATTAAGTTCGGCAAGACGGCCATCCGAACCATAGGCCGCCTGTAATGTCTGGCCAACCTGTAATTTCTTCATGTCATAATGTGCGGACAGTGCCTTGATCGCGTTATAGGCATCTTGCCGGCTTGCCCCGCTATTGACCAAAATATCCATCATGCCTTGTCCGCTCTTGATGCTGATTTCTTTTAGATCATATGTTGGTTCTTGTGGGTGGATATTTACGGGTTCCGGCGCAATCTCATCAGAGGGCACGTAATTGGCGCTGTCTGGATAGGCCTCTTCTAGGGAAATTGTGGGACGGCTGTCAGAATTTTGGGGGTTAGAAGCGGGGAAATCAATGAGGTTGCCCATTGTTATCCCCATAATGAATAGAGCTGCCCCAATAAAATAATGCCGATTCTTTTTTATGAATCTTAGGCCAAATATCATGTTTTTAAGTCTTTTTACGGGTGATTCTGTGTTTTTCATATCTTCTTTCTAGTGCAATATGACAAATATTGGGTTAAAAATGCCTGTGGAAGTCCCGTATGTCAAATGGTTGCGCATGACTTATGCGATTCCTTGCGTAAAATCTATGGTTAACCCCTTAAATTTACTGATTAAACCGCAGAAAACAGCGGTTGTGTAAAAAACGTCAAAGAAATGTAATTTTATTGTTTACAAGTTTTGAAGTTGGTCTTATAACCCGCTTCACCGACACGGCATATGCCGCTGAAAACATTGTCCTTCGGGGCGGGGTTATTGGTGGGTTTGTTGTGTTTTTTTGTTCTTTGACATTGTAGATTGAAAGAGAGATGTAGGCAGCGGTCTGATAATTCCTGGACTGTTGTTTATTAAGATTGATTAATCTTGTTTAATTATGAGATTAAGTCAGTGAGTTTTAAGTAATGACAGGATCGGGATGTTTGATCGTCTGTATTTATATGGACATTAGAGATCAGCTCAACTTGAGAGTTTGATCCTGGCTCAGAACGAACGCTGGCGGCATGCCTAACACATGCAAGTCGAACGCTAAGCATTCTTCGGGATGTGGATAGTGGCGCACGGGTGAGTAACGCGTGGGGACCTACCTTTTAGTACGGAATAACCGTTGGAAACGGCGGCTAATACCGTATACGCCCCTTTTATTGATTTAGGAGGGGGAAAGATTTATCGCTAAGAGATGGACCCGCGTTGGATTAGATAGTTGGTGAGGTAATGGCTCACCAAGTCTGCGATCCATAGCTGGTTTGAGAAGATGACCAGCCACATTGGGACTGAGACACGGCCCAGACTCCTACGGGAGGCAGCAGTGGGGAATATTGCACAATGGGCGCAAGCCTGATGCAGCAATGCCGCGTGAGTGAAGACGGCCTTAGGGTTGTAAAAC
>JAKIUQ010000009.1 GCA_021647465.1 Emcibacter sp.
GAGCTGGAACAGGCGGTGAATGATATTCATCTGGAAAATCCCGACCCGTCGCCGTAATCGGGCTGCTTAGGGTCAGGGCGACATTATAGGAAGTGAATAATATGGAAAAAGCAACATTTGCCGCAGGTTTATGGCCCGGCCCCATTGTGACAGAAATAACGCCCGCCAGTCAATTCTGGCCGGCAGAAGATTATCATCAGAAATATCTGGAAAAGAGAAATATCAAGATTTCCTGTCATTAGACTATTAGGGTTTTGTCCAATCCAGAATGACTTTGCCGGACTGTCCGGACCGCATCATGTCAAATCCTTTTTGAAAGTCATCAATGGCATAGCTATGGGTCAGTATCGGGCTGATATCAAGGCCGCCCTCTAAAAGCGCGATCATCTTGTACCATGTTTCAAACATCTTGCGGCCATAGATGCCATGGATTTCAAGCCCCTTGAAAATAACCTGATCCCAATCGATGCCTGTATCATTGGGCATAATGCCCAGCAGCGCAATCTTGCCGCCGTGATTGATGGTTCCCAGCATATCCGCAAAGGCGGTCGGTACCCCGGACATTTCAAGCCCCACATCAAAACCTTCGGCCATTTTAAGGTCTTTCATGACATCCTTCAGGGCATTGCGTGATACATTGACCGCCCGTGTCGCGCCCATTTGTTTGGCAATGCCAAGGCGGTAATCATTGATATCGGTGATCACGATATTGCGCGCGCCCACATGGCGGGCAAGGGCCACCGCCATAATACCAATGGGCCCGGCCCCCGTGATCAGGACATCTTCGCCCACCAGATCAAATTCAAGCACCGTATGGGCGGCATTGCCCAAGGGATCAAGAATGGCGGCCATATCATCACTGATGCCATCCGGCACGGGACAGATATTCACCGCCGGCACCGCCACATATTCAGCGAAACACCCCGGGCGGTTAACGCCTATACCCAGCGTGTTGCGGCAGAGATGCCTTTTTCCGGCGCGGCAGTTGCGGCAATGACCGCAGGTGATATGACCTTCGGCAGAGACCCGCTGGTCGATGGACAGCCCGCGAACCTCCGACCCCATCTCAACGATCTTGCCGGAAAATTCATGACCAACCACCATGGGAACGGGAATGGTTTTTCGGGCCCAGTCATCCCAATTATAAATATGAATATCCGTACCGCAAATGGCGGTTCTCTTCACCTTGACCAAGACATCATTGGGGCCAATTTCCGGCAGGGGAATATCCTGAAGCCAGATGCCTTTTTCGGCTTTTGCTTTGACCAATGCTTTCATTGCGGGGGATCCTTAGGCTTTTTATATTTAGTTTGAGGTGATTATATTCAGCTTGCGGCCAATGCGTGTGAAGGCTTCAATGGCGGCATCAAGCTGCGCGCGGCTATGGGCGGCGGACATCTGGGTTCTGATTCGCGCTTTACCCTCGGGCACCACAGGGAAAGAAAAACCAACCACAAATATACCCTCCATAAGCAGCTGCTCGGCCATATCAGCGGCAAGGCGGGCAGACCCGAGCATCACCGGAATGATCGGATGATCCGCGCCGGCAAGGGTAAAGCCGGCCTTGGTCATGGCTTTTCGGAAATAGTCACTATTGTCCCGTAATTTCTGGCGCGCCGCATTATTTTCGGCCAGAATATCCAGAACCCTGCAGGTGGTGGCGGCGATCACCGGCGCCAGCGTGTTGGAAAATAAATAAGGCCGTGACCGATTGCGCAACCAGTCGACGATCTCTTTGGAGGCTGCAGTATAGCCGCCGGATGCGCCGCCGAGGGCCTTGCCCAGGGTTCCGGTCAGAATATCCACCCGATCACTCACCCCCCAATGTTCCGGCGTTCCCGCCCCGCTTTTGCCCATAAAGCCGACCGCATGGCTGTCATCCACCATGACAAGGGCGTCATATTTATCGGCAAGATCACAAATGGCCGGCAGATTGGCCAGAATGCCGTCCATGGAAAATACCCCGTCAGTGGCAATCATGCGAAATCTGCAGTCTTGCGCCTCTTGCAGGCATTTTTCGAGCGCGGCCATATCATTATTGGCATAACGGAATCGTCTGGGCTTGGACAGGCGCACCCCGTCAATAATGCTGGCATGATTTAAGGCATCAGAAATAATCGCATCTTCCGGCCCCAGCAGCGTTTCAAAAAGGCCTGTATTGGCATCAAAACAGCTGGGATAGAGAATCACATCTTCCTGCTTTAGAAAGTCCGCGAGACGGCCTTCCAGTTTCTTGTGAATATCCTGAGTGCCGCAAATAAAACGTACCGATGACATGCCATAACCATAGCGATCAAGGGCGCCTTTGGCCGTATCAATCAAGACCTGATCATTGGACAGACCCAGATAATTATTGGCGCAGAAATTGATGTAAGGCTTCGGCCCGCCGCTCTCAACGGTCACCTCTGATTTTTGCGGACTTGTGATGACCCGCTCGGCCTTATAAAGCCCTTGATCTTTCAGACTCTGAAGCTGCTCTTGTAAATATTCCGTATATCTATGGCCCATGATCCACTGTCTTTCACATTTGTTCTTTTATATAAATCCATTATATTAAATACATTGTTTAATATAATGGTCAAATTAAAAATATTTTATTATGCTGGATATTAAGGGGTTAAAACAATCATTAAGGCGCGGGCGGGTTTTTTGCCCGTGTTTTCAATATAATGGGGGATGTCCGCCTCATATCGGGCGGTATCCCCGGGACGTAATTTAATATCATCTTTGCCATTGCGCACAGATAATGTACCCTCCAACAGGGTCAAATGCTCCATGGTACCCTCTGCATGGCCGTTTGATTCGAGCAACCCGCCCGCTTCCATCACCATATTATACCATTCGGTTTTGGTCACAAGATCAATGGGGCCAAGGATTTTAAGGGCGCATTTCCCGTCTGCGCTTTGGATCTCCGGGGTTTGATGAGCCTTGACATGGATGATTTTTGAAGGCTGCGTGGTAGAAGCAGACTCATTGTTGAGCAAATCAGAAATATCAATTTCCAGAGATTGGGTCAGGGCCCAAAGAATAGCCAAAGTGGGATTGGTGCGGCCCCGCTCAATCTGGGACAGCATGGATTTGGACACGCTTGACATTTGGGCCAGCTGCGCCAAAGTCAGGGTTTTTTCTGATCGCAGCTGCTTGATTTTCCGGCCAATGTCAGGGGGCGAATTGCGGGGCATATCATTCTGTTCCATTTAACGCATTTTTTCCATTATAGTGGACTTGAGGCGGAAAAGATAATGAAAATTGACTTTGGAGGGAGATTGCCTAATATAATTTCAAGAAATAGATAGGGCTAGGGAACAGGGATATTTTTTATGACGAAAAGCCGTAAAATTGGCATGATTGTGGGGCTGCTGTTTCTGGGAATTGCCCTGTTTATCCCGCCGCCGGAAGACATGAGCCAGATGGCGTGGCGCACATCGGGCATTGCCCTGCTGCTCGCCGCATGGTGGGCGACAGAGGTCTTGCCCATTCCGATCACCTCCCTGCTGCCTTTGTTATTATTTCCGGCCCTTGGGGTCATGACCATGGCAGAATCCGCCGCCCCTTATGCCCGCCCGACCATATTCCTGTTGTTGGGGGGCTTTATCATTGCCACGGCCTTGGCGCGGTGGAATCTGCATCGGCGTCTGGCCCTTAATATTCTGGTACGGGTCGGCGACAATCCCTCGGCGATCATTGGCGGTTTTATGGTGGCCACCGCCATCCTGTCCATGTGGATCAGCAATACGGCCAGCACGATCATGATGATCCCCATCGCCCTGTCTCTGGCCGGAGAAATGGTGAAAGACCAGAACAAAAAGCATCAGGGGTTTATCCTGTGCCTTGTTCTGGGCATTGCCTATTCCGCCAGCATCGGCGGGCTTGGCACCCCCATTGGTACGCCGCCAAATCTTTTTGTGGTTGGCTTCATGCGCGAAACTTATGATATTGAGATCAGCTTCCTCACGTGGATGATGTTTGGTATCCCGACGGTGGTGGTTATGGTGCCGGTTGCCTGGTTTGTTCTGACCAGATGGGCCTATCCGTTTAATCTGTCCGATACGCCGATGGCCCAAAGCCTTCTCCATGAGGAATTAGAAAGCATGGGACCGATGTCCACGCCTGAAAAGCGGGTGGCCATGGTATTTCTTGCTGTGGCGGCCTGCTGGATTTTTCGGGTGCCGGTTCAGGAAAATCTGCAAATTATGCTGTGGCTCAATGATGCCATGATCGCTATCGGGGGGGCGACAGTATTGTTTATGATCCCCTCAGGCTGTAAAACGGAAAAAAACGCCGCCCTGCTTGACTGGGAAAGCGCCAATAAAATTCCCTGGGGCGTCTTGCTCCTGTTTGGCGGGGGCTTAAGTCTGGCGGCGGGGGTTAAGGGTTCCGGCCTTGCCCTTTGGCTGGGCACGGCCTTGTCGGCATTGGGCACCATGCCGCTCATCCTGATGGTATTATGTTTGGTGGTTCTGGTGATTTTCATGACGGAATTGACCAGCAATACGGCAACGGTGGCCACATTATTGCCGGTGCTTGGGGCCTTGGCCGCTACCACGGGTATCGATCCGATGATGTTGTTTGCGCCGGTTGCCTTGGCGGCCAGCTGTGCCTTCATGCTTCCGGTGGCCACCGCGCCCAATGCGGTGGTCTATTCCAGCGGAAAAGTCACCATACCCCAAATGGCCAATGCCGGTTTTCGCCTGAATCTGGTGGCGATCATCGTCGTGACCTCGCTGTCTTATGGCTTGGTGCCTATTATTTTTGGTTAAGCTTCTGATAAGTTTTTTGTGGACTTTTTTTCGAATCGGCCCATATATGACAGTATGACGATGAAGATGGAAAATACCCCCGATGATTCAGGGTGCGACTCTGGGCGCAAATTTCGCAAGATGCATGGGCTGGGCAATGATTTTGTGATATTTGACGGACGGGCAGACCAGCTTGATCTGACGGCGGATCAGGCCCGCCATATTGCGGGCCGGAACCGCGGCATTGGCTGTGATCAGGTCATCACGATATTGCCGAGCGCCAAAGCCGATGCCTTCATGCGGATACAGAATGCGGACGGCAGCGAAGTGAATGCCTGCGGCAATGCCGCGCGCTGTGTTGGGGATATTCTCTTGGCTGAAGGCGATGTTCAAAAGGTCACTATTGAAACGGGCGCGGGGATATTGACGACCGTGCAGGATGGGGATTTGATTACGGTTGACATGGGAAAGCCCAGACGTGCGTGGCATGAAATTCCGTTATCTCAAAATATGAACACGGATAATCTGGATTTGACGGTGGGGCCGCTGAGCAACCCTGTCGCGGTCAATATGGGTAATCCTCATGTGATTTTCTTTGTCAATGATGTGAATGCCATTGCGTTACATGACCTTGGCCCAGAAATCGAAAATTACGAAATATTTCCCGAACGCGCAAACGTGAGCATCGTCGAAGATCGCGGAGATGGTCATTTGCGCCACCGGGTTTGGGAGCGCGGCGCGGGCATTACATCGGCCTGTGGTTCTGCGGCCTGCGCCGTAATCGTTGCGGCATCACTGCGCAATATTGTGGCCCGAAAAGCCACCATTGAAATGGACGGCGGCCTGCTTTACATGACGTGGGATAATGACGGCCATGTACAGATGTCCGGCGGCGTGACATATGTTTATGACGGCTACCTGACTGATTTGGATGAAATGTCATGACCACTGAGGCTGAAAATAAGGCTGAGGTGGTTACTTTTGGCTGTCGGCTCAATACATATGAAACCGAGGTTATGAAAAAACATGCGGCCGCAGCGGGCCTTGAAAATACGGTGATTTTTAACACCTGCGCCGTGACCGCAGAGGCGACACGTCAGGCGCGTCAAGCCATTCGCCGCGCGCGCAAAGAAAGCCCGGATGTTAAAATAATCGTGACGGGCTGCGCCGCCCAAGTCAATCCCGATGAATTTATCGCCATGGCCGAGGTTGATCAGGTCATGGGCAATGAAGAAAAGCTCCATGCCAAAAGTTATGATGACTTTGAATTGGAAAAGTCAGAAAAACCGTTGGTCAATGATATCATGGCCGTGCGGGAAACGGCCAATCATTTGATTGAGGGCTACGCGGAACGCACCCGCGCCTTTGTTCAGGTTCAGAATGGCTGCGATCATCGCTGCACCTTCTGCATCATTCCTTATGGCCGGGGCAACAGCCGGTCTGTGCCGGCGGGAGAGGTTGTTGCGCAAGTGCAACGACTGGTCGATAATGGTTATAATGAGGTTATTCTCACTGGCGTGGACATTACCTCTTATGGCCCCGACCTTCCCGGAAAATCTAGCTTGGGAACCCTTTGTCAGAAGATATTAAATCTTGTTCCGGATCTGAAACGATTGCGTTTAAGTTCGATAGATTCCATTGAGGCGGATGAGGCATTATTTCGGGTCATTACGGAAGAAGAACGAATGATGCCCCATTTGCACCTCAGTCTTCAATCCGGCGATGATATGGTTCTGAAACGTATGAAGCGCCGCCATTCACGGCAGGATAGTATCGATTTTTTCAACCGCGTGCGGGCCGCCCGGCCCGATGTGGTGTTTGGCGCAGATATTATCGCGGGTTTTCCCACCGAAACCGAAGAAATGTTCCAAAATAGCCTGAAGCTGGTGACGGAATGCGACCTCACTTACCTTCATATTTTTCCCTATAGTGCCCGCGACGGCACGCCGGCGGCTAAAATGCCGCAAGTGGACAAGAAAATTCGCAAAGAACGTGCCGCCCGCCTGAGGGCTCTCGGGGATCAGCAATTTGACCGTTATATGACATCACAAATTGGCAAAAGCCTGTCCATTCTTGTGGAAAAACATATCACAGAAGATAAGTCGGTCATCGGCCATACGGAATATTTTGCGCCGGCCAAAATCATGGCGCTCTATTCACTGGATAATTTAAAGCCGGGATATATTGCCAAGGCACGGGTAACAGGTTATGAAAACGGCATCCTTATCACGGAACTTGATCATTCATGACTGAAGATACCATCGGCAAGAAAAAAGGCTGGTTCAGCCGCCTGAAAGACGGATTAAAACGCAGCAGTACGGCCCTTAGCGGCGGCATTGGGGATATTTTCGTCAAAAGAAAACTGGATGCGGCCACTATAGAGGAACTGGAAGATCTTTTGATCATGTCCGACCTTGGGGCGGCTGTCAGCCGCGCGGTATGTGAAAAATTATCAAAAAACCGCTTTGATAAGGAAATAGCCCCCGAAGAAGTGCAGGCGGCCCTGGCCCGCGAGATTGCAGAGATACTGCGGCCCGTAGCGACACCTCTGAATATTGAGGCCGATCATAAACCCTATATTATCTTAATGGTCGGTGTGAATGGCTCAGGCAAAACCACAACTATCGGCAAATTGGCTAAAAAATTCCAGAAGGAAGGAAAATCAGTGATGCTTGGCGCAGGGGATACGTTCCGCGCGGCGGCCATAGAGCAATTACAGGTCTGGGGCGACCGAAATAAAGTGCCGGTTGTCTCTGGCAAGGTTGGATCAGATGCGGCGGGCCTTGCCTATGATGCCATACAGCGGGCGCGGGCGGAAAATAGTGATATCCTGATGATCGACACCGCTGGAAGGCTGCAAAATAAAAGCCATCTGATGGCTGAACTTTCCAAAATCATTCGGGTGATTAAAAAACAGGATGAGGCGGCGCCTCATGCGACCTTGCTTGTGCTGGACGCGACAACGGGACAGAATGCGGTACAGCAGGCAAAGGTCTTTCAGCAGGCCGCCGATGTATCAGGTCTGATCATGACCAAGCTTGACGGCACGGCACGGGGCGGCGTTCTTGTGTCTATTGCCGAAAAATTCGACTTGCCGATTCATGCTATTGGGGTCGGCGAATCCATAGATGATCTGCAATCTTTTGATGCGGATGATTTTTCAAAAATGTTAGTAGGGCTTGAAATATGAGTGATGGTAAAAAACAACTTTTAAAGATTTTCATCGAAGTCTTTCCGCTCGTGATGTTTCTTTATACCTATGATGCCAAAAACTGGGAAAGTGTTTATCTTGCAACAGCGGTATTCATGGGGGCAATGCTGGTATCCATGGTCGCGTCGAAACTGGTCTTTAAAAAAATTGGTTTGATATTATGGATTTCCGGTTTCTTTGTCGGGGTTTTAGGCGGTTTGACGTTGTATTTTCGTGACCCGATGTTTATCAAAATGAAGCCAACTATTTTCAACGGCCTTCTGGCGATAACCCTGCTTGGCGGGGTATATTTCAAAAAATACTTCTTGAAAAATGTATTCGAAGCGGGCTTTCCCCCGATGCCGGATGAGATATGGAAGAAGCTTTCTTTCCGATTTGGCCTGTTTTATATTTTCAATGCGGGGCTGAATGAAGTTATCCACCGGAATTTTTCTTTTGAAACATGGCTTGAAACCAAAATCTGGATCGGGGTGCCTTTGGGTATTCTCTTCATGATGGCGCAAATGCCCATGTTGATGAAATATATGGAAGTCGATGAAAAGCCGTGAGAATTAAACTCTGATATCGATGATCTGTCCGGGGCGGCTGTCGACGGGTTTGCTGCTGCCGAGACTTTCGCGAAGATTAAGATTCACCCCCTGATTTTGACCGTCAGAATTGTCCACAGAAGCATTACCCACAGAAAATTCAGATTTTAATTTTTCGATATTATCGGCTTTCAAACGATCCTGAAGCTTTTTCAGGGCATCCCGATTGGCCTCTATTCTGTTTTGTCGACCGGAATCCTGCGCGGCCTGACGGCTTTGTTCAGCGGCCTGCTTGTCGTTTTCTTGTTTAAGCTGCCGATCTTGCAGGGCTTGTTGCTGTTGACGTTGATTGGGGTCAATCAATCCGTTCAGGGAAGCCAGTAATTGTGAGTTAGATGTTATATTCATTGCAAGCCCGAGTTTAATTCGCAATACTTAATGTATGGCTAATATTAATGTAAGTATACCCGATTTTTCTGAGGGGAAACAGTCACTTTTCTGTGACCAATGAATTACCACCTATTTTACGCCTATTTTAACAGAATTTCCAGTTGTTTTTTTATCTGTGGTTTCAAGGCGTCAGGGGCGTATTTCTCGGCCTGCTCCAAGGATTTAATGGCATCCGATTTCTGGCCGAGCATCATATAGGCCTTGGCCAGCCGGAACCAGCCTTCTGTATTTTCGGGATTCTCATCCATTTTCCGGGCTAATCGTGCGACCATGCTTTTGATCAGGGCTTCTTGCTCTTGCGCTGACATTTCAGCTATGACTTTGCGATTTTCCTCACTCAAGGGAGGGGCCACCGCCGTTGAATTTGTCACAGGCAATCCCAGATCATTTTGCGCCTGACTAATCCAGCGCTGCACCGACCTGCGCCATGGGGCGTTCGCTGGGCTATCGGCCATGAGCGCCTGCCAATTTACCAAGGCCTGATCCACATTGCCGGCCTGATATTCTGCCAAGGCCAGATAATGCCGAACGCCGGGGTTGTCCGGCTGTATTTTTTGCGCGCGATCAAGGGCAAGAAGCGCCGCGGGACTGACCCGCCCATCGCTTAACATAATAAGGCTTTCACTAAACATTAAGGCGGCGTCGATATTGTCGTCGTCCAGTTCAAACCAATGCTGGAATGCCTCTGCCGCTTTGACCCTGTTTTGAAGATCTGTTTGATATTGACCGAGGGCGCGCCAGGCATTGACATCATCGGGGTTTTCTCGTAAATGGGCCTGTATTTTGGCGACCTCCGCGATCATGTCAGGGGATGCGCTGTTGCTTTTTGTTCTTTGCGCCGTGGAATGCGCTTGATCCTTAAGGGCAAAGTCCGGCATGCCGGGCATACCAATATTTAAGTAAAATGCCGTAGAGCCCAAAAGAACAAGGGATATGATCACTGTAAGAAGCTTTAATGATGTTTCATTGTTTTTTGGTTCAATGGTATCTTTTTCCGAAGAAATTCTTAACAGTCGGCGTTCGATTTCAAGCCGTGCGGCGGCAACCTCTGCGGGGCTTAAGACACCATTATCAAGGTCGGACTGAAGCTCTGAAAGCTGGGATTTATATACGGCGATATTTTTAATATTATTTTTCACAGGACTTTCTGAAGCGGCAGGGTCACTTTGATATCGGTATAATGGCACCAGCATCAGGGCAAGCGTAAGGAGGAATATAAGAGATAAGGCCAACCAGATCATCATTTGTTATTCCCCTTTATGATCTTTTCAAGATGCTTTTCTTCTGTGGCTGTCAGGGGCCGGGTAACGTCCGGCTCCGGTTTTCGCCGGATGGTGCGAAAAATCAAAAACCCCCCGATGAGCAAGAGGGCGATTGGCCCGAGCCAAAGAATAACCGTGGCAGAATTAAAAGGCGGTTTCAGAAGCACCCAGTCGCCATAACGGGTGGTCATAAATTTAAAAATTTCCGCGTCCGTTTCGCCGGCGCTAATTTGCTCCCTGACGATAGCCCTGAGGTCCTGGGCTAATTCTGCGTCGGATTCAACGATGGATTGATTCTGGCAAACAAGGCAGCGTAATTGTTTCATAAGATGCTGTGCTCTGGCTTCCTGATCGGGGTCTTGAAGCCGGTCTTTATCAACACCAATGGCGCCGGCGTTTAAGACAAACGTCATAAAAAGGACAGGGATTAACAGAAATTTCATGACGCGCCTTCCTGCTGTAAATTCCGGATTATGGGCAGAATACGATCCTCAACCTGCATCTGATGGATGGGGCCAATATGTTGATAACGGATGATGCCATTCTTGATGATGAATGTTTCCGGCGTGCCGGTAACGCCCCAGTCAATGGCGACGCGCCCCTTAAGGTCCGTACCGATTTTATCATAGGGATTTCCAAGGCTTTTGAGAAAACTGAGGCTGTTTTTGGGGCGGTCTTTATAGGCAATACCATGTAATTTCACGCCGTCAAGCTTGCCCAGCAGTTCAAGGGCCGGATGTTCAACCCGGCAAGGCCCGCACCATGAGGCAAAAAAATTAACGATGACGATATTTTCAGGATCAAGCAGGTCTTCGGTGCTAAGCCCAATGCCATCCCCCTGCAGCGGTGGCAGGGAGAAATCCGGCACAGGTTTATTGATCAGGGCTGAGGGAATCTCGCTCGGTTTCAGGCTTAAACCGATCATAAAGGCAATGAGAATACCCGCAAAAACAAACAGCGGAAGAAATCTTTTAAGGGGCATGTTTCACCTTTCTGGACGCTTTTTGTCTTTGGGGCGTGCCAATGCGGTAGCGGCGGTCGCTTAAAGAGATCAATCCCCCCAGTACCACAATGATGGTGCCAATCCAGAACCAGACCTGCATAGGTTTATAATAGGCCCGAATGCCCCAGCGCCCCTGGCCCTGTGATTCCCCGATAACGATGAACAGATCGCCTGCCATTGTGGTTTTTACATCACCTTCGGTTGTGGTTATGGGAGATGAGACATAGGTTCTGGTCTCAGGATAGGCCATGAAGCTTTCCCCGGTTTTTTCTGCGTTCTTTGGCGAAACAGAAATGATGCCGCGCACAGCCGTGTAATTGGGGCCGGCCACGGGTATGACATCTTTTAACGTCAGGCGATAATCGCCAATCGTCATATCTTCCCCCAGCCCCATGACTTTTTGGGCTTCTATTGTCCAGGCGGATGTTCCGACGATGCCCAGAAGACCAACGGCAAAACCAAAATGGCCCAAGGTCATCCCCCAACTTGATCGCGGCTGACGCCTCAAGCGGCTCATGCTGTCCTTGAAGGGGGCCTGAAATAATTTTATTCTGCTGGCCAGTTCCTGCAGCGAAGACAGCAGCAGCCAAACGCCGATACCGATCCAGATCGCCGGCATAATCGCCCCGCCATAAGTGACATAAAATGTCATCAGGGCGGCCAGCAGGGCGATTCCCGTAGCGGCCATCAGCCGTTGATTGACGCCTTTAATGTCGGCCCGTTTCCATTTTAAATGCGGGCCGTAAACCATAGTAACCACCAGAGGAATCATCAGTAAACTAAAGACCAGATTAAAGAAAGGCGCGCCAACAGAGGATTTTACGCCGAAAAAAGCATCACTGAGCAGGGGGTGCATGGTGCCATAAAGTACCACGGCCGCCGCCACGGACAGAAACAGATTATTGATCATCAGGCCACTTTCCCGGCTTATGGGGGCAAATAGCCCGCCGGCCTGCAGCTTATCAGAACGTATGGCAAATAATAAAAGACTGCCGCCAATAACAAGGGCCAGAAATACCAGAATATATAACCCGCGCTCAGGATCTGTGGCAAAGGCATGGACAGAGGTGATGATGCCGGACCGGACAATGAAGGTGCCGAGCAGGCTGAAGGAAAAGGCAATGATCGCGAGCAATATGGTCCAGCTTTTCAAGGTATCGCGTTTCTCGACCACAATGGCGGAATGCAGCAGGGCCGTCGCCACAAGCCACGGCATGAAGGACGCATTCTCCACCGGATCCCACGCCCACCAGCCGCCCCAGCCAAGCTCGTAATAGGCCCACCATGACCCAAGAACGATGCCAATGGTCAAAAACACCCAGGCCAGCAATGTCCATGGCCGGACCCATCTGGCCCATGCCGGATCAACGCGTCCCTCGATCAGGGCGGCTATGGCAAAGGAAAAAACCACTGACAGGCCCACATAGCCCAGATATAAAAACGGCGGATGAAAAACAAGCCCCGGATCCTGAAGCAACGGGTTCAGGCCATTGCCTTCGAACGGCACATCAGCCAGACGGCCAAAGGGGTTGGAGGTGATCAGCATGAACAGGTAAAAACCGACACCAACCATGGCCTGCACGGATAAGACCCGCGCCCGCAGGCTTTTGGGAAGACCCCGGCCAAAATAGGCAACCATCGCCCCGAATAACGCCAGAAACATCACCCAGAATAATAATGATCCTTCATGATTGCCCCATACGCCGGAAATTTTATAGAGCAGCGGTTTCAGAGAATGGCTGTTGCGGGCGATCACGGCCACCGAGAAGTCAGAAATCAGATAGGAATAGGTCAGGGCCAGAAAAGCCAAAAGGGAAAAGAAAAACTGGCCGTAAGCGGCGGGTTGGCCCAGCATCATCATGCGCGCGCTCCCCCGCGCCGCACCGATCATGGGAAAAATGGCTTGGATCACGGCAAGTCCCAAAGCCAACACAAGAAAATAATGTCCTAATTCTGCGATCATAACGCCTTATCCTGCGGATGTGTTTCTGCGGCCTTGCGCTGCCATTCGCCCCGCTTTTTCAGGCTGTCGACCACCTCTTTGGGCATATAGGTTTCATCATGTTTGGCCAGGACCTCGGAAGCGACAAAAACGCCGTCTTCATTCATCGACCCTTCGGCGACAACGCCTTGTCCTTCGCGGAATAAATCCGGCAGCAACCCTTCGTAGGTTACCGCAACAGATTCATTGCCATCCGTGACGACGAAGTGGTTGATGAGAATTCCGGCGACTTCCCTGCTTTCGAAGCTTTCCTCTTCGACCAAGCCCCCAAGGCGGAAATTTTGCCCCGGCCCGATGTTCTTTTCAACAATCTCCGTGGGATCATAAAACAGGCGAATACTATCTTCCAAGGCGCTCAGAACAAGAAGGGCAGCCAGCCCAAGCACGGCGATGGATGTCAGTAGGAAATATAAACGACGTTTTTTCCGCGCCCCCGCCTTTAATCCGATTTTAGTCATTCTGTCATCCTTGATATATAATGGTGGGGCATTTAATTCTGTTTTTCTGATAAATTATTTAGCTGTTTTTCCAATATGCGCAAATCATTTTCATCTTTCTTTTTCGATCGCCAGCTGGACAAGGCCATAATCACGAGAACCAGCGCCGCCGCGACATAACTGGACAGGATATATATATCATTTGACTGTAATATTTGCTGCATGAATTCCTCTATCATCCCTGTCCCCCGCCCAATTGCATCCGAAGCGCGCGAACCCGCCGCCGCAAAATCAGGCTTTGGATACGCCAGATCAGGGTCGTGATAAAAAACATGTTAAAGGCCCCGATCATCAATAATAAGGCCGTGAGCATGTCGCCGCCAATGGTTGGCCCGTCAAGGCGCATGAGGGTGGCGGGCTGATGCAATGTATTCCACCAATCCACGGAAAATTTGATAATGACCACATTTATGATGCCGACCAGCGCCACGATCGCCGCGATTTTGGCGGCTTTGACCTGATCTTCGATGGTTTCCCAAACGGCCATATATCCCAGATAAATGAAAAACAGAATGAGCATGGATGTCAAGCGCGCATCCCAGATCCAATATGTCCCCCACATGGGTTTCCCCCACAGGCTGCCGGTAAGCAAGGCCAGTGCGGTAAAGCCCGCGCCCAAGGGGGCCGTGGCCCGCGCCGCCTGATCCGCCAGAGGATGCTTCCAGATAAATCCCACGGCACTGGCCACGGCAATGATGCCATAACCAAATTGCGCCATATAGGCCGCCGGAACATGGATATATATGATCCGATATGTATTGCCCATTTGATAGTCTTCCGGGGCCAGAAAAAAGGCATAATAAAGCCCGGATGCAAACAGAAGAATTGTCAGCCCCATGAACCAGGGCAGAAAAATTTTACTTAACCGCATAAAACGGGCTGGGTTGGCAAACTTATGCATTAAAATGGTCTATAGCTATGTGAATATTTTATCAAGTTAAATAGGGTATTTTTCATCGTGTTTTAGGGGCATTTTGCCGCAAATAAATTGATATTCATCAAAAAGAACCCTCTAATATGAGAGTTCGTTGTTTAAGGCGTTTTTAAGGGCGTAATATGAAGACATTGAAAAGACCGATAAAACTTGCCGTGGGATGGTTGTTTTTCCTGATTGGCTTGATTATGGCTCCCTTGCCGCTGCCTTTGGGGCAGCTGATCGCCTTGATTGGCCTGAGTCTTTTGGTCTCGGAAAGCTATGTGATTTGTATGTTTGCCCGCAAGCTACGGCGTAATTTCCCATTTGCAAGCCGTATGATGGATCGGGTGAAGCCCTATGTCCCGGGGTTTCTAAAATCCACGATCGAAGATACAGACCCTAAACACTTGCGCCCTGTCGTGTAAATCAGGATTTATTATTCAAGACCTGCTCTGATGGCCGCGGCCGCCGCCCAAGGGGCAATGGCGGCGCTGAACAGGCTGAACCCACTAAGCAACATAAGATGTTCCATGGCAGGGTATCCGCCAATGACCGCCTTCACCGCGAGCGACCCAAAAATCAGCACCGGAATATAAAGCGGTAAGATCAGCAGGGATAATAATATGCCGCCCCGCCGAAGAGTCACGGTGACAGAAGCCCCGATTCCGCCAATGAAACTTAAGGCTGGCGTCCCCAGCAGCATGGTCAGAATAAGCGGCAGAAATCCAGATTCCGGTAAATTCATCATGATGCCCAAAATTGGGGTGATGATAATCAAGGGCAGAGACGTGGTCAGCCAATGGGCGATACATTTGGCCATAACCACTAGCTCCAGCGGGACCGGACTTAAGATAAATTGATCCAGTGAGCCATCTTCATAATCGGTCTGAAACATCCGGTCCAATGACAAAAGGCAGGACAGGAGGGCGGCCACCCAGATGACGCCAACAGAGATTCTTGCCAGAATTTTCTGTTCTGGCCCGATGGCAAAGGGAAACATAATCACCACCATGACAAAAAAACCCATCACCATGGTCGTCGCGCTGCCGTGCCGCATGGACAGGCGCAAATCCCGGACAATGATCGACAGGGCGAGCTTTAACATAACAAGCTCTCCTCTTGATCATCTTTGGGATAAGAGGAGGCGGAATAAGAAAAATCAGACATATTTAAGTTGGTGCTTTTATCCGCATCAATGCCGAGCTGAATATGGGTCGCCGCGAGAATACTGCCGCCGCGCGCCAAATGGTCATTCATCAGGCCACAAAGCAGTTCAACGCCAATAACATCCAGCCCCACGGTTGGCTCGTCCAGCAACCAGATGCGGCCCGGGTGACATAATACCCGCGTCAGCGCCGCTCTTCGTGCCTGCCCGGAGGAAAGATAACAAACCGGCAGGTCAAGGCAATGATCCACGCCGATTTTTTGGGCTTCTGTTTTAATGCTGCCTTCGTGATGTTCCATATTGGCCCAGAATGTCAAATTTTCGGCCACAGTCATTTCCGGCTTTAATCCATTCTTATGGGCCAGATAACAGATATTTCGGCTGATCCAGTCTTTATCGCCTAAAATATTTTGATCTGTGGCTTTATTGCGGCCATAGAAGATTTCGCCATTTTGCGCCGGCAGAAGGCCAGAAATTATTTTCATCAGGCTGGATTTGCCCGACCCATTGGGCCCGTTAAGGATAAGTGCGCGGCCCGCCGGCACGTCAAAGGAAAGATCACAGAAAATGACTTTATCCCCTCTGATACAGGTAAGATTCTGGCCGCGTAGAGTTTCGCTCACTAAATGATCCATTCATAACTTTTCAAAAGCTATAACATTTAGCGCCGGATTTTTAAAGTGTCATAATGAAAAGCTCCTGCTTCTGGCGGACCATAAGTCAAACAGGTCGCCAGAAGCAGGTTTTCCGGATTTTAAGGGTGAGGGCAGGGGTATAAATCCGGAAAAATTGGTTTGTTGCCATATATTAATAGTTATTTGGTGACAGGCGTCCGGCCCAGACCAATAAAATGGTGGCTATGCTGAATATGGTGGTTCCGATGATAATTTTTCCAACATTTTCAGTCCAGCTTGCGACCGTTTCGGCATCGTCCAGCCCCGTGGTTGCGAAAATCAGAAATACACTGATCATCAGAAAGGACAGGATAATTTTCGACCATGGAAATTTTTTCGTGGGTATACTGGCTTGGTATTTCATGGTTTGGCTCCTTAATTCCTTTATTTATAGTCGGAATATAGGCGGCCAATAAGGTTTCAATTTGGCGTAATCAAGGTCATTTTCAGGCAGAAAAAGGCAATAGTGCCATAATTAACCCGCTTAGCCAAACAGCTCTATTTCTTCCAATGTATCATCCTCTGCGTTTTCAGAGCCCTGAGATTCCAGATAGACATTCAGCATGCGGATCAATACCTCATCATCTTCAAATTGGGCGTTAATGACATCATCTTGCACGTCCCGGATAATGAAATGAATTTTAGAGCCTGTCGTGCCGGTAGAAATAGTTCCTTTTCGGGCGTTGCCGTCCATGAAATTGGAAGGTAAGGGATTGTCGAGCATCTTGACCCTCATGCCGCCCATGGAGTAATCCAGAAATTGAATCTGGATATCACCTTCAATGTCGTCCAGCGTGATGTTTGAGGTTTTTGTTGAGCTGTGACGTTCCGTACTGCGCCGTTCATTCTCGTCCAGAGCGCATTGGACAATTTCCATCATATGGGTGCGAATGGATAACACCTGAGCGGCCAACTCCTCTGAAATAAGATTAATTTCTTCTACAATTAACGTATTATTGTCGGCTTCCAGAGAAATATCCCGCGCCCCTTCGGTAACGGATTGAACGCTTGTTCGGGCCTCGGTAGAGCTTGTGGTTATTTCTTTTGTGGCCTCTCCCTGCCGGGTGACTTCGGTGCTGATGACATCGGATGAGCTTTGTACGTTATCAATGCTCTTTTTGATTTTGTCAATGTCCAGAACAGCGGCCCCAACCTTGGTCTGGATGCCTTTAATATGCTGGGTAATGCCCTCGACAGATTGGGTTGTCTGATTGGCAAGATTTTTTACTTCTGCGGCAACAACCGCGAATCCTTTTCCGGCTTCACCGGCCCGCGCGGCCTCAATTGTGGCATTAAGCGCGAGCATATTGGTCTGGCGGGCAATATTATTGATCAGACTGATAATCTCTTCAATCCCCTGCGCGGCATCCTCGAGTCCCGAGATGGTATTCTGGGTATCGTTGCTGATGCTGACGGCTTCCTGGGTTAACGCGGTTGTTTGTTTCATCTGATTGGTGATTTCCGCAACCGTGTCACTGAGTCCTGCGGCGAATTTCTGAACATGGGTTGTATTTTCCAATGCCATAGCCGCGCCCTCTGCCACGGTGCCGGACTTATCCCCCACAGTTTGCGCCGACTTTGTAAGCTGGGCCGCAATGTCGGTGGCTTTTTCTGTCTGAATGGTGATGTTTTTAATGTTGTTTTGCAGTTCAATATCTATGGAATCCGCCATTTTGAACAAGCTGGTTTTGGTTTGTCCGGCGAACTCCTTCAGGAATGTTACCTCTTCTTCGGTATGTCGCCGCGTTTCCTCTGCGAGGCCAGCCTGCAGGGTCATTTGGCGGACTTGTTTCTTTAGTTCTGCTATTTCCGTTTTATCGCTATCGGTTGGCGGCAGTGTTTCTTCATGATTGATGTCTTTTTTTGGCGAGATATTTTTAAGTAATTGATACCAAAATAAAAAACTGCTCACGAAAAGAATGCCGCTTACAACCAGCCCAAGCATACTCATGCCTGACAGGGCTGCGGTGCTATAAAACAGATTTAATGTCATGAGAAACATATTTGCGCCTATGATTCCGAATAAAATCCATAAGATTTTCTTATTGGAGATAGTCCGGGATTTATTTAATAACAGACTGAATGATGATAAATTCATTGGATTTCCCAAATATGTGACAGGATCATTTTTTACACCTTTAGGCTTTATAGTTAAAATAACATAATACCATAGGTATATATGATATAAATAACCTTTATTAATAAATCCTTATATTGATTAATTTAATCATGAAACCAATCGTGACAGGATGTTGCAGGGGCGGTTTTCTCAGCTTCTTATTCTTGAGATGGGGGCATCCTCAGTTTAAAGTTACGGTATATGGCATGTTTTCACTTGAGAAATAGGCCGTTATAGTGCAGAAAGCAGCTAGAATATTTCAAGATTAATTTTCAAAGGAGAAACCCCGTGGCAACTGTTGGTCAAGACACATTAGGCACCCGCCGGACGCTCGACGTTAATGGCACTGAATATGACTATTATTCCCTTAAAAAAGCCGCAGAAGAACTGGGGGACATATCCCGTCTGCCCTTCACTTTGAAAGTATTGCTTGAGAATTTATTGCGCTATGAAGATGGCGTGACGGTTTCAACAGATGATGTGCAGGCCATCGTGGACTGGCAGAAAAACCTTGGTGCGGTTACCCGTGAAATTCAATATCGCCCGGCCCGGGTTTTGATGCAGGATTTTACCGGCGTTCCCGCCGTTGTTGATCTGGCGGCCATGCGTGATGCCATGAAGGCCATGGGCGGCAATCCTCAAAAAATTAATCCGCTCAGCCCCGTTGATCTGGTTATTGATCATTCTGTTATGGTGGATGTTGCCGGATCCGCCACGGCAATGCAGCAAAATGTTGACCTGGAAATGACCCGTAATGCAGAACGTTATCAATTTTTAAAATGGGGACAGGGCAGTTTTGACAATTTCTCAGCCGTCCCGCCCGGCACGGGTATCTGCCATCAGGTTAATCTTGAATATATCGCCAAAACGGTTTGGACCGCCGAAGTGGATGGCCGGACAGTGGCGTATCCTGATACTTGCGTTGGTACTGATTCTCATACGACGATGATTAATGGCCTTGCGGTTCTTGGTTGGGGCGTCGGCGGTATTGAGGCCGAGGCGGCCATGCTTGGCCAGCCTGTTTCCATGCTGATCCCCGAAGTGGTTGGCTTTAAGTTAACCGGTAAATTGCAAGAAGGCATCACCGCGACAGATTTGGTTTTGCGGGTTGTGGAAATGTTGCGGGAACTTGGGGTTGTTGGCAAGTTCGTCGAATTTTATGGCAGCGCCCTTGCCGAGCTGACCTTGGCGGATCAGGCCACCATTGCCAATATGGCCCCGGAATATGGCGCGACCTGCGGTTTCTTTCCCGTTTCTGTTCAGACATTGGAATTCTTGCGCCTGACGGGCCGAACGGAAGAAAATATTGCCCTTGTGGAGGCCTATGCGAAGGAACAGGGCATGTGGCTTGATGAAAATTCGCCGGAGCCGGTTTATACCAAAACACTGGAACTTGATATTTCCACCATTGAGCCAAATCTTTCCGGCCCGAAACGCCCGCAAGACCGTGTGGCGTTAAAAGTTGCCGCCAGTGCCTTTGATAATGTCCTGACGGATTTCGGCAAATTGGCCGAGAAAGCCACAATATTTGATGTTGAAGGAACGGATCACGGCATTCGCCACGGCGATGTGGTTATCGCGGCCATTACTTCATGCACCAATACCTCAAACCCCGGCGTTATGATGGCGGCGGGCCTTTTGGCCAAAAAAGCCAATGAACTGGGCCTGACGAAAAAACCATGGGTTAAGGCTTCGCTGGCCCCCGGATCGCAGGTGGTGACGGAATATCTGGAAAAGGCGGGCTTGCAAGATCATCTTGACGCCCTTGGGTTTAATCTGGTGGGTTATGGCTGCACGACCTGTATCGGAAATTCCGGCCCCCTGGCTGCGCCAATCTCTGCGGCTATTAACAGTAATGATCTGGTTTGTACCTCGGTATTATCCGGCAACCGGAATTTTGAAGGCCGTATATCTCAGGATATTAAAGCCAATTATCTGGCCTCCCCGCCGCTTGTGGTGGCTTATGCCATTGCCGGATCCTTAACCATTGACGTGACGACAGAACCTCTTGGTCAGGACAGGCAGGGCAATGATGTTTATTTGAAGGATGTCTGGCCGAGCAACAAGGAAGTTTCCGAAGCCATTGCCTCTTCCTTAAACCGCGAGATGTTCATTGATCGCTATAAAGACGTTTTTGCGGGTACCGATGAATGGCAGGCCATCAAAGTTGCCGAGGGGGAAACTTATGCCTGGGACGCCAAATCAACCTATATTCAGCATCCGCCCTATTTTCAGGGCATGAGCAAAACCCGCGAAGGCGGCTTTGCCAATATTGAAGGCGCGCCGTTATTGGCCCTGCTTGGTGACAGTATCACCACAGACCATATTTCACCGGCGGGCGCCATCAAGGCCGATAGCCCGGCGGGAAAATATCTGAAAGACAACGGCATTGAACGAAAAGATTTCAACAGCTATGGCTCGCGGCGCGGCAATCATGAAGTGATGATGCGCGGCACCTTTGCCAATATTCGCCTGCGTAATCTGATGGCCCCGGGAACAGAGGGCGGATGGACGACCCATTATCCTTCTGGTGATGTGATCAGCATTTATGATGCGGCCATGCGATATGCGGACGCGGGACGATCATTGGTTGTCGTTGGCGGCAAGGAATATGGCACGGGTTCGAGCCGTGACTGGGCTGCGAAGGGGACTAACCTTCTGGGGGTCAAAGCCGTTCTGGTGGAAAGTTTTGAACGTATTCATCGCTCCAACCTTGTCGGTATGGGGGTGTTGCCATTGCAATTTAAAGATGGCGACACGCGGGATACGCTGGGATTGACGGGCACGGAAACTTTTGACATCACGGGCATCGCAGATGGTATTCTGCCGCGTCAGGATGTGGCTGTGAAGGTGACTTATGCCGATGGTTCGACTAAGGAGATCACTGTAGTTTGCCGCATTGATACTGCAAATGAAGTCGAATATTATGCCAATGGCGGTATCCTGCATTATGTTTTGAGAAATTTGGCCGCTGAATAAGCCTATCTCGAATGAATCACCAGAAAAGCCGGGTCTTATGATCCGGCTTTTTATTTGGAAAGTTAACCGACTATCTGACTTTTTGCGGGATGCCTTCGTTAGCTTGCCGGCGGTTGGTTTGTGGATCCGCCGCTGCATTTTTTTTCAGGCCATTACGGTGAGGGACATCGCCCTCTCTAACACCGATCAGAATCCGGAAGGCTTCGGCATTGGCCGCAACCACGATGGCCAAAATCATGAATGTCAAAAAGCCGGCCAGTGATTCGATGATTATGGTTGAAACAATGTAATTGATCGACAGCTTTTCGGACATAATATCCAGAAACCAGGTTAATATATAACTATATATGCTCAAGGGTAAGAAGGCGCGAAGTGTGACCCACCAGAGGGTCACCGTATATCCGCGCGTGCGTTTCCATACATCCTGTATACGTAATGACGCGCGTCCCAGCGCAAAGCCTGCGGCATAGAGAGATAATCGAATGAGTATAGGCGAAAAAACCAGCATGATGATAAGGGTGCTTTTAAACGCCAGCTCCTGAATAAAGGCCTCAGAGAGCGGCACACCCTGTCCATGAAAATAGACCAGCATACTGAAGGAAAGCAACAGGGTTGGCACCAGAAGAACCAATGAAACCACCAAAATTCTTAACAGGGCGCGACTGACACGTTTAAAGGATAAAGGACTATTGCTGAAACCTTTTTTTATCAGCAGGCGATAGCTGGCGTAATCTGACCCAAGCAGAAATTGCCGGTACCAGACAATAGCAAAGGCGGCCGTGATAACATTCAGAAAATAAACACTGTTGATATAGATATCATATTCAATGAAAAGCACTTGTTTGGTGACCATGACCAGCACCCATAGAATGAGCGGGCCATAAATCAGCCGAAAAAAATGAGGCATGTGATCTGCGAGAAAACGGTAGCTTTCTGTGATCGATGATCCGACGGTAAATTTTTGCTCACTCACAAAACATACTTTCTCTGAGGCATTCCATAGATTTTATCATAATATTATTTCGATCAAGATATGCCGAATAGGCCAATATAACAATCATTGTCAAAAAGTCACTATAGTGTGATTGGTATTTGATCCGATTCTACGGTAGCTTAAAGCCATGAATATAGTTTTACATATGAATAGAGTTTTATCTTTTATTGGCATTTCCATGGTGCTGGCGGCGGCGATCTGTTTTTTGGCCGCACGTCCGGCATTGGCAATGGATGTGACGAAAACCCCAATAGTCGTTGAGCTTTTTACGTCTCAGGGCTGTAGCTCCTGCCCGCCCGCCGATGAAATTCTGGCCGAATTAAGTCAGCAAAAAAATATTCTTGCGCTCAGTTATTCTGTTGATTACTGGAATTATTTAGGGTGGAAAGATACATTGGCACAGCCGGACTGTAGCCTGCGCCAGAAAAAATATAACAAATCACTGGGGCTTGGCGGGGTATATACGCCGCAAATGATCATACAGGGCCGCCGTGATGTGATCGGATCACGGGCGGATCTGGTTGCTAAATTTATTGATCAGGCCAAAATCACGGTGCAGGCCACCTCTGCGCCCGAAATTAAATTTGTCCGGCGCGGGGATATGATGTTTCTGAATATCAGCGCCAGCGCGTTACAGAATGATGCGCCCGCGACCATCTGGGTTATAGGCTATGATTTTAAGAAAATAGTGCCCATTAAAAAAGGCGAACTGGCCGGTCAGGTCAGGACATACCACAATGTCGTACAATCCATCAAACGCCTTGGCAGTTGGATGGGGGAGGAGACCAAGCTCAGCTTGTCACAGGAAGATTTAGGCAGCGGAAAATATGACGCCTATGCTGTCCTCTTGCAGGCGCCGCAAACCGGCCCCATCATTACCGCTGCCAAATTAAAATAAAGTGACCCTTAAGTCAGGCTGTTTGTCATTATTGTTGACAGCCGTCCGGCAAAGGCAACGGGATCTTCGGGCATCTCGCCTTCCATAATACGGGCCTGATCGAGCAGCAGATTAGCGGCGTCTTTCAAGGCATCGATTGACCCGTCTTTTATGGATGCGGCGGCGATAGCCTTGATCAGGGGATGATCCGCATTGATTTCAAGCACCCGAAGCGTCGTCTGATCCAGCTGTTGATGCTGTTTGAGAATGCGTTGCAGGTGGATATCCATATCACCGTCATCGGCAATGAGGCAGACCGCGCTATCGGTGAGGCGATTGGACAGGCGCACATCTTTAACAGACCCTTCCAGATTGACTTTTAACAGGCCGATTAAAGCGTCCATTTCAGGGGTGGTTTTTTCGGCTTCGTCCTTTTCATCTTTGCCGTCTTTTTTATTATCAAGGTCTGCAACGCCGCGCGTGACCGACTGGAATTTCTTACCGTCATATTCCGGCACCATTTGCAGCCAGAAATCATCTACAGAATCGGTGAGGAAAAGCACCTCTATATCCTTCGCCCGAAAGCCCTCCAATTGGGGGGATCGTTTGGCCACCTCCAGATTTTCACCGGTGATATAATATATATTTTCCTGATCCTCCGGCATACGGCCCACATAATCATCAAAGCTTTGCAGGCCTTCTGCGCTTGTGCTTTCAAAACGGGCCAGTTTCATCAATTGATCGCGCCTTGAGAAATCCTCATAAATACCCTCTTTCAAGACCGCGCCAAAGGCTTTCCAGAAGAGGTTGTAGGCCTCGGGATCTTTGGCGGCTTTCTTTTCCAGTTCGGACAGGATTTTCTTGGTGACAGCCCCGCGAATTTTCGTCATTACCGGATTATTCTGCAGCATTTCCCGGCTGATATTCAGCGGCAAATCCTCGCTGTCGACGATACCGCGCATGAACCGCAGATAGCTGGGGATCAGGTCTTCGCAGTCATCCGTAATGAAGATTCGTTTGACATAAAGCTTGGTGCGGGTTTTGCGCGCCGGATCAAACAGATCCATGGGAGGCTGGCTTGGGATGAACATAAGGACCGAATATTCAATGACCCCTTCGGCCCGGTAATGAAGTGTCATCCACGGATCATCCATGGTATGGCCCACATGATGATAAAACTCTTTATATTGCTCTTCTGTGATGTCAGATTTTGGCCGCACCCAAAGGGCGGTGCCGTCGTTAACCTTCTCAGATTTCTCTTCACCGTCTTTGGTTAAAACAAGGCTGATGGGAATGGCGATATGGTCGGAATATGTCTTGATGATTGACCGGATGCGATGTTCTTCCAGAAACTCTTTCGCATCGTCTTTAATATGGATGATGATATCTGTGCCGCGCGCTGCTTTCTTCGCGGGGGAGAGGCTATATTCGCCGATCCCATCCGAATGCCACATCCAGCTTTCATCTGCGCCGGCCTTCCGGCTGATGACTTTGATATCTTCTGACACCATAAAGACCGAATAGAACCCAACGCCGAACTGGCCGATCATATTGGCGTTATTTTTATCGTCTTCGCTTTCGGCCATTTTATCCATGAAGGCTGATGTGCCGGAACGGGCAATGGTGCCAAGATGAGAGATCAGATCTTCACGGCTCATCCCGATACCATTATCAGACAGGGTCAGGACTTTCTTTTCTTCATCAAGGGTGACCGTTATTTTAAAATCTGCATCATCCTTGGTCAGCTCTGGTTTTGTCAGGGCTTCATAACGCAATTTGTCGCAGGCATCCGAGGCATTGGAGATCAATTCCCGCAAGAAAATTTCCCGCTCGGAATAGACGGAATGAACCATCATATGCAGAAGCCGCGAGACTTCGGCCTGAAAGCCGTGCTTTTCAACATTTTCCGGCTTTTCGGTATTCTCTGATTTTTCAATATTTTCTGGATTTGTTTCTGTATCGGTTGTCATATTTCTTACGCCCTGTGCCATGGTTTAAATTTAAACCAAATATGGAAGGACAGCCGCCCAAATTCAAGGGCGTAACAATAAAAATTACAGCGAATGATATTTATTGGGTGGCGGCTTTTTTAGGCGCGGGTTTTTATAACCTGCCCAAGCCCGTCATATAAGTCATCCATTTTTGCCCGCCAGCGATATAATTGGTCATCCTCGTTCACGATTTCTATTGCGCTTACGCCCTTGGCCCATTGAAACAGGCCATACATGATATAATCCACATAGGCCGGTTCATCGCCGCTCAGGAATTCCTGAGATTTAAGGGTCATGTTATAGGGCCAGAGCTGTTTCCGGAAAATGTCAAGATTCTGCAATTGATTTTCATGGGCTTCTTCCAGGCTTTTGCCGAGGCGCGCTTCGCGGGATGCCCGAAAATAATCCCGATCACTTTCATTAAGCTCATTAAAAATATCATAAACCAAAGTCTGAAACAGCGGGACAATCAGATTATAGAAGCTGACAAAATTAAAGAAATTGGCATAAGCTTTTCCGGCATTCCCGCCAAAAAGAGACGGCTTATCTGAAAAATTCTCTTCCAAAAAGATGGCGATATCCCAGCTGTCCGTAATAAAGCCCCCGTCATACTCTAATATGGGTACGGTTTTAGCATTTGCTCCGGTTAGCTCAGGAATTTCTGAAAAAGTGAGCGGCACCATCTCAACCTTTAATCCCTTATGGGCCAAAGCCATACGGGCGCGCCAGACATAGGGGCTGAAGCCTTGAGTCTTGTCCTTGCCAACCAATTCATATAATTTCATGGAAAATTCCCTTCTGGTAAACCGTTTTGACAGATCACTCTATCAGAGGGCAAAAAAAATAGCCAGCAACCAGAAATATACGGGGTGGAAGAGGGTATATCATTTCTCTGATCGCTGGCTAAGGGGATTTAGCACTTACAGAGAGTAAATAGATATTGCGGCAGAATTGAGAAGAAAATAAGGCAAAATTGCGGCGTGTGGTATCATCCCGGCTTTATTTAATAGCCACCCTATTTAATAGAAAGCCTTCTGGCGGGTTTCAGGATGGTATCGCGGCCCTCCATGGCGGGGTCGGTGTCCGGAAAATCCAGCATATAATGCAATCCCCGGCTTTCGGTGCGCCATAAGGCGGAACGAATGATCAAATCTGCCACCACCACCAGATTACGCAATTCAAGCAGATCGGGCGTTACCCGGAATGAGCTGTAATATTCACGAATTTCACCGGCCAGCATATCAACCCGCCTTGCGGCCCGCTCCAGCCGTCTTGTGGTGCGAACGATGCCGACATAATCCCACATGAAATGGCGCAGTTCGTTCCAGTTATGGGCGACAACCACATCTTCATCACTGTCCATAACCCGGCTCTCGTCCCAAGGACGAATATCATCACAGAGTGTTTCTTGGGGCATGACATTCACGATGTCCTTAGCCGCCGCATTGGCATATATCAGGCATTCCAAAAGGCTGTTGCTGGCCATTCGATTGGCCCCATGAAGGCCGGTGTGGGTCACTTCGCCCACGGCATATAAATTTTTCACATCGGTCTGTCCCGCCTTATTGACCATGACACCGCCGCAGGTATAATGGGCGGCAGGCACCACGGGAATGGGCTGACGGGTTAAATCATAACCTAAATCCAGGCAGCGCTGATAGATTGTCGGGAAATGTTCTTTGATAAAGTCTTTGTCCTTGTGGGAAATATCCAGATAGACACAGTCAATCCCAAGCCGTTTTATTTCATGGTCAATGGCCCGCGCCACAATATCACGGGGGGCAAGTTCGCCCCGTTTATCAAACCGGCTCATGAAACGCTCGCCGTCCGGCAGGCGAAGATAGGCGCCCTCACCGCGCAGGGCTTCGGTCAAAAGAAAGGTTCGGGTTTCGGGATGATAGAGGCAAGTGGGATGAAACTGGTTAAATTCCATATTGGCCACGCGGCAGCCAAACCGCCAGGCCATGGCAATGCCGTCCCCGGTTGAGCCGTCCGGATTGGATGTGTAAAGATAAACGCGGCTTGCTCCGCCGGTGGCAAGAACGGTGCATTTTGCCCGAAATACATCCACCCGGCCCAGTTTCGTATCAAAGACATAGGCCCCGGCGCAGCGGCTTTCGTCCGGGTTTAGGCTGGTGTCACGGATCAAATCGACGGTCATATGATTTTCAAACAGGGTGATGTTTGGGTGATTGCGGGCTTGCAATTCCAAAGATTGCTGTAGTTCGCGTCCGGTGGCATCTTTTGCGTGGACGACCCGCCGGAATGAATGGCCGCCTTCTTTGGTCAAATGATAATCGCCGTCGACAAATATATCTTTCTTTATTTCTGTATCTTTGGTGAAAACAACGCCCTGTTCCACCAGCCAGTCAATAGCTTCTCGGCCTTTTTCAACCACGCTTGTCACCGTATCATGGTGGCACAGGCCCGCACCGGCGATCATGGTATCTTCGATATGGGAGGCGGTGGTATCGCGATTGTCAAGAACGGCCGCGATGCCGCCCTGCGCCCAGGACGTGCTGCCCGCGTGAAGTTTATTTTTGGAGAGAATGGCCACCTTTGCCTTATGGGCAACTTTCAGGCCAAGGGTAAGGCCCGCTGCGCCGCTGCCAATAACCAAAACATCAAAATCATGAAACTCAGACATAGGGGGCCCTTTTTTAAGTTGTTTCTTTTTTGGCGGTGATTTGCAGAAATATATCTTCTAAATCGCTTTCCTGCGTCGAAAGGTCAGAAATTTCAATGGCGGCCTGCTGGACTTTTTGCAGTATTTCCCCAATGGACAGACGGCTTGGGTTAAACCGGATGACAATTTCGCCGGCTTTATTTAAATCTGCCCCGATTTTTCGTAAAATATCCGGCATGGCGGGCAAGGGGGTCGTGGGCCGAATGGTAATGACTTTTTCGTCCAGCCGGCCCAAGAGGTTTGCTGTGGTATCGCAGGCCACAACCTCGCCGTGATTGATGATGGCAATCTCGTCACATAATTCTTCGGCCTCTTCCAGATAATGGGTGGTCAGCACGATGGTCACGCCTAGGCCGTTTAATTTGCGTATATGACTCCATAAATTCTGGCGTAATTCCACATCAACGCCGGCGGTTGGTTCGTCCAATACAAGAATGGGCGGATTATGAACCATGGCCTTTCCCACCAAAAGCCGTCGTTTCATACCGCCCGATAAATGACGGGTATAGCTGTTCGCATGATCCAGAAGACTGACGGCTTCCAATATGTCATCCGTGCGCCGGTCGCGGGCGGGAATGCCGTATAGGCCGGCCTGCAATTCCAGTATTTCGCGCGGCGAAAAAAAAGCATCAAAATAAATCTCTTGCGGGACAATGCCAATACAGGCCTTGGCATTTCGGGGCTGTTTGTCAATATCAAAGCCCCAGACCATGGCCCGGCCCGAAGTTTTACGCACAAGGCCCGCCAGAATATTAATGGCGGTTGATTTTCCCGCGCCGTTGGGGCCGAGCAGACCAAAAATGCTGCCGCGCCGCACGGAAAGGTCGATTCCTTTTAAGGCATGTTTTGCCGATGCGTCCTTATTTGCGGCATATATTTTTTCTAATCCCTGGATTTCCAGAGCCAATTGAGGGTCCGTCATAAAAATACCTTGTCTATCAGGCCACAGAGCAGTAGGTTTTGGGCTAGAAACATCGGTATCATCCGATGAATATTTGGTCAATGACTATTAAGGGTTTTCATGACAGTTTCCAAGCTTAAACATCTTTACCTGATTGACGGGTCGGGCTTTATCTTTCGGGCATTTCATGCCTTGCCGCCCATGACACGGCATGACGGCACGCCGATTAATGCGGTGCTGGGTTTCTCCAATATGTTGTTTAAATTGCTGAAAGACCTTAATGATAATGAACGGCCCAGCCATCTGGCCTGTATTTTTGACCGGGCGCGCAAAACATTTCGCAATGATATCTATCCTGATTACAAGGCCAACCGCCCGCCCGCGCCAGATGACCTTGTTCCGCAATTTCCGATCATCCGCGCGGCGGTGGACGCCTTTAATGTGTCCGCCATTGACAGCGATGGTTTTGAGGCCGATGATATTATCGCAACTTATGCCCGGGATGCGGAAAAGCAAGGTTTCAAAGTGACCATCGTCTCATCCGACAAGGATTTGATGCAATTGGTCGGGGATAAAATATCCATGTTTGACAGCATGAAGAATAAACATATTGGCCCGGATGAAGTTTTTGAGAAATTCGGCGTGGGCCCGGAAAAAGTCATCGAGATTCAGGCCCTTGCCGGTGATAGCTCCGATAATGTGCCGGGCGTGCCGGGGATCGGGGTCAAAACGGCAGCGCTGTTGATTAGCGAGTATGGTGATCTTGACAGCCTTTTGGCGCGCGCAGGGGAAATCAAGCAGAATAAACGGCGGGAAAAACTGATCGAATTTGCCGATATGGCGCGCATTAGCCGGGAATTGGTAACGCTCAGCACCGATGTGCCGGATTTGCCAGAGCTAGAAACTTTGGCCGTGCAGGATATTGATGCGGAAAATATCCTGCCCTTTTTAGAGGAACAGGGGTTCAGAAGCCTTCAGGTCCAGCTGCTGTCCCATATGAGCGATTACGACATTCCGGCTAATATAAAGGTTCCGGAGGTTATCTCGTCTGAGGATATAGCCTATGAAACCGTGACCACAATGGATCAGCTTGGCCGCTGGATCAGGGACATTAAGCGCTCTTTTCAGGTGGCGATTGATACGGAAACCACATCGCTTAACGCCATGCGGGCAGAGCTTGTGGGCATTTCCCTGTCTATCCGTTCGGGCAAAGCCTGTTATATTCCGCTGGGTCACCGGGCGGCGGCGTCCGGGGAATTTGATTTTGGCGACAGCAAAGTCCCTGAGCAATTGCCCATGGATCAGCTTCTGGCGGCCTTGAAGCCGATTCTGGAAGATCCGGCGATCTTGAAAATCGGCCAGAATATCAAATATGATTATCTTATATTGGCCAAGCACGGCATTCAGATCAGCCCATTGGATGACACTATGTTATTGTCCTATGCCTTGGATGCGGGCCGCCATCATCATGGCATGGATGAATTGGCAAAATTACATCTGGATCATGATTGTATTCCGTTCAAGGAAATTTGCGGCACCGGCAAGAATAAAATTACCTTTGATCAGGTGGCCGTGGCGGCGGCCACGGATTATGCGGCGGAAGATGCCGATATCACAGGCCGCCTGCACCGGATATTGAAACCGCGTTTGGCGGACGAGGGCATGACGACGGTCTATGAAACGCTTGACCGCCCTCTGGTGCCGGTGATTGCCGCCATGGAGAAGGAAGGCATTCTGGTGGATCGTCAGATGCTGAGCCGTCTGTCCAATGATTTTGCGGAACGACTGAGCCTATTGGAAAAGGAAATCCACGGCCTTGCGGGCCATGAATTTAACATCGCCTCTCCCAAGCAATTGGGCGAAATCCTGTTTGGCGAGATGGGGCTGCCCGGGGCCAAGAAAAATAAAAGCGGCGGCTATAGCACCAATGTGGATGTGATGGAGGGGCTGGCCAATGCGGGTCATGAGTTTCCGGCGCGCGTTTTGGACTGGCGTCAATTGGCCAAGTTGAAAAGCACCTATACCGATGCCCTGCAAAATGACATAAATCAGGATACAGGGCGGATACATACGTCCTATTCCCTGGCCTCCACCACTACGGGACGGCTGTCGTCCAATGACCCGAACCTGCAGAATATCCCGATCCGAACCGAAGAAGGGCGCAAAATCAGGCGGGCCTTCATCCCCAAGGCGGGCCATAAATTCCTTGCAGCGGATTATAGCCAGATCGAACTGCGGCTCTTGGCCCATATTGCGGATTTGGATAGTTTGAAGCAGGCTTTCCGCGACGGCATTGATATTCATGCCATGACCGCGTCCGAGGTTTTCGGC
This sequence comes from Emcibacter sp., assembly GCA_021647465.1. Lineage (GTDB taxonomy): Bacteria > Pseudomonadota > Alphaproteobacteria > Sphingomonadales > Emcibacteraceae > Paremcibacter. The sequence goes on from JAKIUQ010000009.1 coordinate 31,325, forward strand.
GTGCCCATCGAGGGCATGGACCCCGCCGTGCGCCGGCAGGCCAAGGCAATCAATTTTGGTATCATCTATGGCATCAGTGCCTTTGGTCTGGCGCGGCAACTGGGCATTGGTAACAGCGAAGCCAAACAATTCATTGAAACTTATTTTGAACGTTTCCCCGGCATTCGCCATTATATGGAGGAAACCAAGGATTTTTGCCGCAAACATGGGTATGTGGAAACCATCTTTGGCCGGCGCTGTCATATTGCCAGCATCAATGACAAGAATGGTATGCAGCGCGCATTCGGGGAACGGGCGGCCATCAATGCGCCCATACAGGGGGCGGCGGCCGATGTGATTAAACGGGCGATGATCCATATGGGCCCGGCCTTGGATCAGGCGAGGCTTGATGCCAAGATGCTGCTGCAGGTTCATGATGAATTGGTTTTTGAGGTGCCGGAAGATCAAATGGATCAAACAATCCCGCTGGTCAAAGCCGTCATGGAAAAGGCCGCTTTGCCGGCCCTTGAAATTTCGGTTCCGCTCACCGTGGATTGCGGGGTCGGGGATAATTGGGACGAGGCCCATTAAATATTTTGTAAGTTATAGATAAAAAAAAGGCGGCCATGAAAATGACCGCCTTTTTTATTGGATATAAATATATTAGAAGTCCATGCTTGCCTGGAAGGTCACAGTGCGGCCCCGGCTCATGAAGTTATAATTGGAAATGGCCCCGAATGTGGAACCGGACAGGGGGACGTCCCCCGCAAATAGCTTCACTTTTTTATCGGTCAGATTATCTCCAAGGATTGCCAATTCCCAGCCATCATCGCTCATCAAGGCAATGCGCGCATTGATTCTGGCATAGCCTGGCTGAATCAATTTAGGGTCAAGCTGCGGGGAAGAATTATAATCGCTGGTATAGAACATATTCGCCGAAGTATTCAGGCTTAAGGTTGAGGATATATCATGGAAATGGCTAAAGCCTATCATGCCCTGCCATTTTGACACCAACTGATTTGTCTGGCCACTATAGTCGCAATCACCGTTCGCGGCTGAGGGGCCGTTTGGTGCCTGACCGAAATAACATTGGCCATTGACATAATCTTTAAACTCAAAGTCGTTATAGGCGATTGAGCCGCTAAAGGTCAGGCCTTCTGTGGCCTGCCAGCGGCCATCAATTTCAATACCCTTGACGTCGGCGCGGGCAGCGTTACCCACGTTAAAGCCGAGGGCACCATCAAAAATTGATACCTGCAGATTATCGAACTGGGTCAGGAAAGCCGCGAAATTAATTTCGGCCGCCCCGTCCGCCATAACCAGCTTGCCGCCCAATTCATAGTTGGTGGCCGTTTCATTCTCAAACTCAAAGGCCTCTGCCATGGTGGCTTCACGGCCCCTGTTATTGGCGCGAAAGTCAAAGCCGCCTGATTTGCTGCCTTTGACCCAGCTGGCATAAATCATAGTGTCATCAGAGACATTATAAGTCAGCTTTACATCAGGAGAGAAATTGGTTTCTTTGCGACTTCCAGAAACCGGGTGAGTCCCTAATGGGCCAGTGAAGGATCCAAATACAGGGCCAAAGCCGGCCGCCAGTCCCGCGGCGGTAGGGGGACCGGCGACAGGGCCAAGCAAGTCAGTCGCGATAGGTGTCAGAATATTAACCAGATTGTCACCCGCAATATTAGACGCCGCAATATCAAAGGCGATGGCGTAAAATTCCGGTGCCAATTGCTTCGCGCCGGTTAAGGCGCTGCCGTCCAGATTGGTGATGGTTAAATTACGCGCACCCTCCTTGGTTTCATGGGTTAATCTGCCGCCCAATTGCAGAACAAGGTCATCACTTATATTCCAGGAGATTTGTGCAAAGGCAGAATATACTTCTGCGTCAACCCGGGCTTCTCTCGGGCCGCTGGTATTGGCAAAAAGATCGCCAGCACCTGATACACCCAATACATTAAACAATGGGGCGAAAGCAGCAAAGCCAGGATTGCCATTTAAGAGGGGGACGAGAACAGACGTATCTGCTATTCCTATGGCATCCGAATAGTTATGTTTTGTGGTCTGGAAATAGGCCCCCAGAATATAATCAACCGTTTCGCCGCCCGGAGAGGTTAAGCGAACTTCTTGCGAAATCTGCTCGAAATCTTCCTGAAGAGGCAATGTGAAAACATCTGCACCCGTATAGTCACAGTCACAATTATCATTAAAGCTGAAGTCAGAATAACCGGTTATGGACGTCAGAACATGCTCGCCCAACTGCCAATCCAATGTCAGGACAAGTTCGGTTTGTTTGTTATTGCTAAAGTCGCCATTGGCGGAACGTTTGCCGTCCAGAGTATTATCAAGAACAGAAGAATCCTGACCAAAGGCCCCGACAAGAATCTGGGCATAGGTCAGGCCTGCAAATGGCCCTGCCGCCGCGGGAACTTCGCCGTCAATTTCTATATTACGGCCTAAAACATCAAATTCACTGCGTTCAACTTTCAAAGTCGCGGTCAGATTTTCGCTGACATCCATTTCAATGGTGCCGCGAACGGTCCAGTCTTCCTGATTTGGCTCCATCCGGTCAAGGGTCAGATTTTCGATATAGCCGCCTAATTCATGATAACGCGCGGCCATGCGCACGCGCACACGATCAGATATGGGGCCGGACAGGATAACGGTGCCTTCCATTTCATCATCGTTGGGCTCATAAGAGAAGCTCACGGAACCTTCAAATTCTTCTGTTGGTTTTGCGGTGGTGATGTTCAAGGCACCGGCCACAGAGTTTTTACCAAAAAGAATAGACTGCGGCCCGCGCAAGACTTCAATACGTTCCAGATCAAGGAAAGGCGCGCGTGATTGCTGGGCGCGGCCACGGTGGATGCCATCAACATAGATTCCTACGGATTGTTCAAAGCCCTGATTATTACCGGAACCGATACCGCGAATGAAGACATTCGTTCCGATACCACTTTCCGCCATGGTAAAATTTGGTACAGAAAATTGCAGGTCGGCCATTTTCTGAATGGAATTATCCCGTAAAAAGTCACCGCTGACAACGGCTACTGAGATCGGAACATCTTTCAAACTTTGTTCCCGGTACTGAGATGTAACAACAATCTCCTCTAGTGTGACTTCAGCGGAGGCGATCGTCGGCGCAACAAAGGCGCCCGCCACAAAGGACATGGAAATAAGTGCAGATGTGGTTTTTAGTTTTTTAAGGTAGGACATTTTTTCTCCCTAGAGTTGTAATAAATTCGCAATTTCAAGCAACTTTTTTGACGTTTTCCGTAGCTTAACAAACCGCTTTGGCGTCTTTGTATTTTGGTATATTTTCATTCGCTTACTAATTCTGCTGCGTAATTCTATAATAGTTAGTCATACAAAGAAAGCCTAAAATGGTAAAAACAGACGTTTGTTTCTAACTTTGTCCGGCCGGCGGCTTTATAGGGTGGCTTGGTCAAGCTATTGAAAAATATCGCGCAAAAACATATTTGTCGCTACTTTCCTAGTTTATGACGGGTTTGTTTTTATGGCGGCCGGTGTTATCTTTTATTGATAACAACATCGGAAATGAGCACGCGCGCCTCTTTATGCCCTAGCGTTCGATTGGTGGCCATTTGAAGGGTATCCCCAAGTATGCCAATATTCACGGGCCGGGTAACATCAAAATAATTATGAGACAGGCGACTGGCCTCCATCATATAAGCGTTGCTTAATCGGGGCAATATTTTCGTTGCTGCGGCATGTTTTTCATCCTCGGCAAACTGAACGAGCAAGGTGATGGTCATATTGCCTTTGGGCCGACCCTTGTGATACATGGTGACAGCAAAGGGCGGGACATTAATATACAGCTGCGGAGTCGCCTCCGAGTTTTCCGTTTTTTTTTCTTCAGCACCAGTTTGGGCCAATATGAGAAATTGGGACATTATGAAAATTAAGCCCATTCGGAAAATTCTGTTTAAATGTCGGGTCATATTTATCTTTCTTTTTACGGTATGAGCCTTAAACCACATATATAAATATAGAGCGGGTGGTATAAATATAGAGGGGGTGGGTTAATTTTTTCTAAGGGATGAAATATTTTATTGAAATAATGTCACAACCTTCAGAAAGTCCGCCCTTGCATTTTGCAATGCATTTAGAGCGGGCGCAGGATAATATACGACAAATTGCGAAAGAAATTTGAGATAAAATAGCTTAAAAATATCACAACCCCCGGAAATGCGCCATATAGCCAAATTGGCACGGTCTATGCATAGTATGGAGTGCCTCTGGAGCAGGGGCGAAGAGACGGGATATCCGACCCCCCAACGGAATTACTTTTCTTCGCCAACTCCATGCTTCAACTGATGAAGTGGAGTTAGGCGGCCCAGTTGAGTATCGGCCGTCTCCTCATCAAGTTTAAAGTGACGTGAGGTATTTGTGGTTTTCGCGTAATCTGAAAATAGTAAAGAGTATTAAAAAAATGCCCCAGTTGCTTTTCGGGCATTTTTTTAATTTATAGTCTTGAGATTTATAATTCTTGGGATTTATAGGTTATTATATATTAAATCCGCCGTCGACAGACCCACCCAACCGTCTTAATCCGTCCTGATAATTGCCCAGTTGTTTCAATAAATAGGGCGGCACAGCACCGGTTTTCAGACGGGCTTCTTTCAGGAGGTCTGCCTTGACAGGATCATAGGTCAATGAACGAAAGGCGCGTTTTATGGTTTCAAGAGCCGCATCAAGCTGTGAGCTGACATAGGAGGCTTCCTGTTTTGACCTGAGCGATAATCCTGCGGGAAGTTTTAAGGCAAACACGCCGCCAAGGTTATCAGGATCTGTGCCAAGAGACTCGGCACCAATAGCAGAAATTTTTTCGAATGACAATATTTTTGCGGGCTCCAGACCAAGTTTAACCAAGGCATCTTTCCCGCCTTTTCCCGCTATGATATCCAATGTGGATCCGTCTTTGGTCTCGATCTTTAACTCAGGCCCATTGGGCCCGGCAACCTGTACCGCTTTAATATATCGATAAGAGAGCTTCTGGATTCTTTTGGCCAATGCCGTGAAGTCATCCCCCGCATTGATGGTTATTTTCTGCGCCCGTCCCCCATTGACAGAAATAAAGAAGTAATCTCCGGCGCGGGCCGATGTCTGGGTTTCGATATCACGTGTTTGTGTATTGTCATAAAGTCCCGTTGGCAGACCGAGTTTGGTTAACACTGATGAACCTGCCGCCGAAAAGGCGAGGGCGGAGCTGCCATTATAACCTGAGGCCCCGCCAAATTGCCTGATCCAGTCTGCCGTACCGGAAACCGCATCAATTTTTGCGGCAAAACCATCCGTGGCACCGGTTTTTGCGCCGCCCGGCAACGTGCCACTGGTTTTCCCGGCCACATAAACGGCGCCCCCTTGTACGCTTAGGCCTTCTATTCTGTCGGTTGCGCTTGACCCCAGAAAATTGGTCCAATCCGCATTGAATGAGGTTCCCGCATCATTTAACCGTGTTACAAAACCATCCCCGCCGCCGCTATGTCCGTTGGTCACCGTGCCGCCGGATATTGCGCTATTAAATGATGTGCCGACCAAATATATGCCGCCCGCAGCATCCACCGCCATATCGGTGATGTTGCCGCCCGCTAAATTCCCAAGGTCATATTGGGCCAATTCAATGGTCGGGTCCGCCGCATCAAGTTTTCGAATGATCACCCGTCCGTCATCTCTTGAGGCGATCAGGATATTTCCGTCGGCGGCGATGGCAACGGCCTCGCCGGTTTCCGTACCGGTGCCGCCAATCTGTGCCGAAGCGGTCAGCGCCCCTGTTGCCCCATTTAACTTCGTGACAAAAATATCCGACCCGCCGCCGTAGGTGGTGCTGGCATTCAGGTTGCCCATGATTGATCCGGTAACAATGACGTCGCCCGCGCCATCAATGGCAAGGCTGTTGGCCTGATCGGTTGCGACGGTGTCCTGCTGACGTGTCCAGAGTTCTTGCCCGTCGGCGGCAAATTTTGTGACAAAACTGTCGAGACCCGAGAATGTGTCAGTGGAGAGCAGTTCGTCATTCACCTGACCTGCGATATAAACATTGTCGGTGCTATCAATAACCAAATCAAAGGCCTTAGCCTGATCAGAAGCGCCGAGCAGGCGTGTCCAAAGCACATTGCCCGAGGCGTCAAACTTGCTTAAAAAAACATCCTGACCCGCGGAGGCGTTAATTTGGGTGCCAAAATCCCCCTCGGACTGACCAACCACATAGACATTTCCCTGACTGTCAACGGCGGTGGCATTGGCCTGCGTTGTGAAGACTTCTCCATCATTTTCGATGATTTCGCCATCTGCATCCGTTATGGGCGGCAAGGGGTTGCCCTGATCCGTTCCGGCGATCTGTCTGGAAAATTCTGTTATGGGTATTGCGTTCGTCAGGTCGCGTAATTTTGTCAGGGTGGCGGTTTCAGTCGCACCTGATCCGGCACCCTTATTAGACCCCGCGATATATAAAGAGGGCTCGCTTGCCGCGGCGGTCAAGGTGACTTTTTCCCCTGACCCGGTTTCAATTTTCAAGGCAAATTTTCCGCCGGTAACATCTTCGATGGTAAATTTGGTTTTATATTTCGTGACGGGCTCATTATTAGGATCAAGCACGGTAAGTGCATTGATTTGCTGATTCATGAAGGTCACTAAATTTGTCAGATTAAGGGGGGCCGTCATCTGAGACAAATCTATGACGATGTCATCGTTCTCTGTTGTTTTATCAAGGTTAAGCGTGAATGTCTCGTTGCCGGCAAGTCCTGAAATAATCTGGGTTTTGGAATTTACAGAAAGGGTTGCTCCCGTAATATCCCGATCATTTTTACCAAGTGAAACCTCGGATGTGACCCTTGGTGCTTTTTCGCCATACATCAAGGTAAGCTTGTCAAGTTCCGCATCACGGATATAATCCTGCACTTGTCCAAGACCGCCGCGAAACTGATCGCCTAATCTGCCAAGAAGCGCGGTTGGGGTTGATGGCTCCGCCGCATAATCGGCAATGGTTTTTAAATTATTAAGGGCCTGATAGAGGGCGAAAAGGGCCTTTTCATCCTTATCTTGGGTTTGTAGCGTATTCTTGCTGCCAAGGTCGATAAAATCAGTCTTGCCGCGCAGAGCATTATATTTTCCGGCGAGTGTTCTGCCAGCATTCTGATCCGCCAGGTCCCAAGGGGTAATGACCGAGGGGCCCCGGCTTAAAGGAGAATTGGAGGTATTTTGAATGGCGGCCACGGTACGGGTCACCACTCTGGCATCATAATAAGCGCCAAGCAGGTTTGAGTCGAATTGAATCAACTGGAAATCAGCCATTATAATTTTGCCGAATTGCCGCCCGAATTATCATCGTCATGCCGCACCTTAATTTAATTATCAATCCTATTCACAGGATATATTTCCCGATTCTTGAATTATATGAACAATTTGTTAACAAACCAGTAACGGCAGTCTATCACAGCCTGCAAACCCCGCCAATAGGGCGATTTTGCCTAGTACTGTTTAAATATTGGACAAATATGGGAGGAATTTCAGGATTCAAGGCCATTATTGCCGAGTTTATGGCTCTGTTTTCTGTGATGGAGGGCAAACTAACTATTGAACTTATGGCTGATCCGGTTTAGGTCTTAATAATGATGTTTTAACAATTTTATGGGAATTAATATGGGTGGTTTTGCGTATGATCTGGCTTGGTTGGTTGGTGCCATCTTTGGGGCCATTAAATTTGGCCTGTTGATTTATATCATTCTTGGCTTGCTGGTCTCCTTTGCGGTCGTCAATAGCTATAATCAGGTTGTTGCCATGGTTTTGGGTACCCTGCAACGTATTTTTGAACCGATGCTGGGCCCTATACGAAATCTGTTGCCTAATCTTGGCGGCATAGATATTTCTCCGGTTTTTCTGTTTATTGCCCTTGAATTTGCCAGCCGGATTCTGGTTCGGCTTCTTGTTTCCCTCGCGTGAAGGCAGCCCTGTCAACCCGAATTAAAGGAGTTCCCCCTGTGAGTGCAGATGTGATTGATGGCAAGGCTTATGCCACAGATTTAAAGGCGGATGTGGCGAAACAAGTCACCATCCTGAAAGAAAAATATAATCTTGTTCCCGGCCTCGCGGTGGTGCTTGTGGGTGATGATCCGGCCAGTCAGATTTATGTGCGCAATAAAAATAAATCCACCCATAAGGCCGGGATGAACAGCTATGAATATCGCATGGATAGCGATGTGACAGAGGCAGAACTGCTGACGGTGGTGAAGAAATTAAATCTTGACCCGGCTGTGCATGGTATTTTAGTGCAATTGCCTCTGCCGAAACATATTAATGAAGCCGCTATCATAGATGCCATCGCGCCGGAAAAGGATGTGGATGGTTTTCATGTGATCAATTCCGGCTTGCTGGCCACGGGCGGGCGCGGCATGGTGCCTTGCACGCCGCTGGGCTGTATCATGATGTTGAAAGATCGCTTGGGATCGCTGTCTGGTTTGGACGCGGTTGTGGTGGGGCGATCCAATATTGTGGGCAAGCCTATGGCGCAATTGCTGCTGAATGAAAGCTGCACCGTTACCATCGCCCACAGCCGAACCAGAAATCTGGCCGAAGTTGTCAAGAGATCAGATATCGTGGTTGCCGCTGTCGGGGTTCCTGAATTGGTCAAGGGCGACTGGATCAAGGATGGGGCCACCGTCATTGATGTGGGGATTAACCGTATTGAGATGGCAGATGGCAAAACAAGATTGGTCGGCGACGTTGAATATGCTGCCGCCGCCAAACATGCCGCCGCCATAACCCCGGTACCGGGCGGCGTCGGCCCCATGACCATCGCGGTTCTGCTGAAAAACACCATCACGGCGGCCTGCCGTATCGCCGGGGTGGATGAGCCAAAAATATAAATGTCATAATGATAATCTCAAAGAAAGAATAAGATGTTTAAAAATATATTTGCCATTTATGCCGCGCTCGTCATGTCTGTCGGTTTTTCTGGAAATGCAATGGCAAAGGATGCCCATTCTTATGCCAATCTGGACGCGGTGAGCAGCCGTCATTTGCATCTTGATCTTACGGTTGATTTTGACCAAAAGACGCTGAGCGGTTATGCGGAATATGATATTGTGCGCCATGATGCGGCGGCATCCTCTTTCATTGTGGATACCCGGGATTTAACCATTAACCGGGTTGAGGTTCTGGGGGAAAACTGGCAGCCAACCACTTTTACGCTGGCCGCGCCCGAGGCTATTCTGGGGGCCAAGCTGACTATTGCCCTGCCAGATGATGCCCAAAAAGTTCGTATTTATTATCGCACCAGCCCCGAAGCTGCGGGTCTGCAATGGCTGACACCGCAGCAAACGGCGGGCAAAAAACATCCCTATCTCTTCACACAATCCCAGCCCATTCAGGTGCGCAGCTGGATTCCCATTCAAGATACGCCGGCCCTGCGGCTGACCTATTCTGCGCGCATTAAAACGCCGAAAGATCTTTTTGCCGTGATGAGCGCGGTTAATGATCCGGATGCCGTCCGTGACGGTGATTATGACTTCATCATGCCCCATAAAATCCCGCCTTATCTGGTGGCGCTTGGGGTGGGTGACCTGCATTTTAAAGCCATGGCGGGCAATACCGGCATTTATGGCGAGAAATATATTCTGGCGGCGGCGGCAGCAGAATTTGCCGATACTTTTGAGATGGTTAAAGTCGCGGAAAAACTCTATGGCCCTTATCAATGGGGACGTTATGATATTTTGATGATGCCGCCAAGTTATCCTATGGGCGGTATGGAGAACCCCATGTTGAGTTTTATCACGCCAACCGTGGTGGCCGGCGATAAAAGCCTTGTTGATTTGATCGCCCATGAACTGGCCCATAGCTGGTCTGGTAATCTGGTGACTAACGGCGACTGGAATGATCTATGGCTTAATGAGGGGACAACCTCTTATGTGGAAAATCGCATCATGGAAGAAGTTTTCGGGCTGGAGCGCGCAAAAATGGAAAAGGCCTTATCTTCGCAAGGCTTGCTGCGTGAGTTAAAGACTTTGGAGGATGTTGACACGTCGCTTTATGTGGATTTGGCGGGCCGGGATCCTGAAAAAGCCTTTTCCGGCGTGCCTTATATCAAGGGTCAGTTATTTTTACTTTATCTTGAGGAAAAATATGGCCGCGAGGCTTTTGACCCTTTTTTGAAACAATATTTTACGGCCCATGCCTTTCAAAGCATGACGTCGGCAAAATTCATTACCTATCTTAAGGCCAATCTGATGGATAAGCACCCCGGTGTGGTCAGCATGGATAAAATAAATGAATGGGTTTATGACACCGGAATGCCGGATGACAGCCCCCGGCCAACGTCGGATATTTTTGCCAGAGTGCTGCAAGACCAGCAGGATTGGCTGGCCGGTAAAATCAGCCTGAAGGATATTGCCACAACGAACTGGACGGTGCATCAATGGTTGCATTTCATCACCAACCTGCCAGAGGAAATGCCGGAGAAAATGATGCGTGATCGCATGACACAACTGGATGAGGCCTATAATCTGACCGCCTCCAGAAATAACGAAATTGCCCATGCCTGGTTGCTGCAAGGCCTGAAGCATGATTATCAAGCCATCCTGCCCCGCCTGAAAGTTTATCTGCCGAGCATTGGCCGCCTGAAATTGATCCGGCCGCTTTATAAACAATTGGCGACGACGCCCGGCGGGCTTGCCATGGCCAGAAAAATTTACCGCCCTGCACGGCCCGGCTATCACCCCTCAGCCCAGAAAGTTCTGGATAAAATTCTGGGGGAATAATACGAAGAATAACAATTTTGCCCCGAATGTCATGGTGTGAGGCGATTGTAAAAAGGAGATGACTTTTTTGCGTCTTATCCCTATGAACGCCATATGACCCATAACGCAGACCCAGATAACCCCTCTTGGATCAGGGAACGGATGGCGCGGCAGTTTTCAGAGCTGGTGCGCCTGTCCTTTCCGGTTGTCCTGCAGCGGCTGGGGATCATGACCATGGGCATCGTTGATACCATGATGGTCGGGCGTTTTTCGGCGCAGGAGCTGGCCTATCAATCTATTGGTTATGTGCCGGTATCTTCGGTCATTATCATAACTATCGGACTTATGACGGGTACCATGGTTTTGACCTCTAACGCTTATGGGGCTGGCGATTATAAAAAATGTGGCCGGATTTGGCGGCGCAGCGTTCCTTATGGCCTTGCCCTTGGCATGATTGGATTTATGGTCTGTCTGTTTGGCGAGCCTATATTACTCATGCTCGACCAGCAGCCGGATATTGCGCGCGGCGGCGGGGTGGTGATGCAGGCCATCGCCATTGGTATTCCCATGACCTGTATTATGCTTGCCTGCACCTTTTTTCTCGAGGGGATAAACAGGCCCTTGCCGGGAATGCTCTTCATGCTCGCGGCAAATCTGCTCAATATTCTCCTGAACTGGATATTTGTCTATGGTCATTTCGGCTTTGATGCCATGGGCGCGGAAGGTTCCGCATGGGCGACCAGTCTGGTACGGACTTTTCTGGCGGTGGGGATGGTTTATTTTATCTGGAATATGAAAGGCCATGACCTGTTCGGCATTCGGCAAAAGGTTGACTTAAGGTTCCATAAATGGAAAAGGCAGCGCCATATTGGCTATGGAGCGGGCCTGACCAATGGGGCAGAGCATTCGGGCTTTGCGGCTTTGCAGGTTTTTGCGGGCTGGATTGGGCCGCTGACTTTGGGGGCATTTGCCATTGCCTTTAATGTTTATGGTATTCCCTATATGATAGCTTATGGTATTGCCGGGGCGACATCGGTGCGGGTTGGTATTGCTTTTGGCCGGGGGGATCATCGTGATCTGGTTTTGGCGGGGACCTGCGGCATGTTGTTTAATTTGATCTTGATGCTGCCATTACTGGGCCTGTTGCTGATATACCCTGTTCAGATTGCGGGCGCCTTCACAACGGACTCTGCATTGGTGGCGGCCACGGTGCCGCTGATTATTCTGTCCGCATGGATGCTGTTATTTGACAGCACGCAAACGGTGATTGGAAATGGCCTCAGGGGGCGGCGGGATATCTGGGTGCCGACGGCGCTTTATTTTTTCAGCTATATTGTGGTGATGATTCCCTTGGCCTACTATCTTGCCTTTACTCTTGAGCGCGGGGCCGCAGGACTGTTCGAAAGCACGATATATGCCAGCATTATTTCATTTATTCTGCTCACATTGCGCTTTTATCATCTGTCATATCTGGATTTCAGGCGGCCTTGACTTGCGGTTTCTTGGCATTCCGAGAGATCTTGACTTTTCTCATTTGGGCGCGTTTCTTGACCCTCAGGTAATAAAGCGTTGGAACAAAAACCAGGGCGAGTAAAGTGGCCCCGACCATGCCCCCTGAAATGGCAGTGGCCAGCGGCGGCCACATGCCCCCGCCCCAAATGATCAAAGGCATAAAACCGCCAATGGTGGTCAGGGTCGTCGAAATAATATGCCGGCTGCTTTTCACAACGATATCAACGATGGCATCAGGGTCTGCGGCCCGCGCCCGTTCATTGGCCCGAAGGGCGGCAAGGACAACAATACTGTCATTAATGGCCAGCCCGATCAGGCCCATGGTGCCCATAATGCCGGTAAAGCCCATAGGGAAACCAAACAGCCAAATGGCCAGTATGGCCAGACCCACACTGAAAAACGCCACACCGCCAATGATTAATGCAGATGTAAAACTGTTGAACGCCAGAACCAGAACCCCCATCATGATGACCAGAAGCGGCAGAACGGTTGAGAATAATTCCCCTTCTGATTCGGATCTTTTTTCAGCTTCGCCGCCAAACTCAAGATGATATCCGTCGGGCAATTCAAAATTTTCTTCTGCCAGTCTGCGTTGGAAATCGGCCAGTGCCACACTGGCCAGACTATAGGGTTCAATGAAAGCCTGAAGTATATTCACTCTTTGGCTGTCGCGCCGCGTGATGGCCCCATAGGAGGGGATTAATTCCAATGTACCAAGGCTACTGAGCGGCACGCCGGGTAAATTCTGTCCGTCGCTGCTTTGGCTTCCGCCACCCGCAATGAGCGCGTTATTGAACAGATAATCAAGGCTTGATCTGTTTTTCCCGCCGGTCCGAACCCGCACGGGCAGGCTTTCATTGCCTTCAAGTACGCTGCCCCCGACCTGCCCCTCAAGGGCGTTATTCAACTGTTCGGCAATTTGAGTTAACCTCAGGCCGGCGACTTCCGCCGCATCTTCATCGGGAATAAAATTTAATTTTGGCTGGCTTAAGGAAATTTTTGCTCTGGTATAGGTGATATTCCTGGTCTGGGCCAGAATGCGGCGAATTTCTTCGCCTTTTTCCGACAGAATATTCAAATCCTGACCATAAATATAGATCTCCAACGGGGCCTCGAAAGGGGGCCCCTGTTCAAAGGGAATGGCAAAAATCATAGCATCCGGCAAGCCCGTCATCAGATCATGTTGCAGGCGGGGCAGGATATCCACGGTTGCCTGATCGGATATGGTCTTTACAAAGCCGCCCGCAAAATTATTCTGACCGGCCTGATTCAGAAAGCTGTTGTAAAATACCGCAGGGGGCGTTTCGGCTATGAACCAATAGTCATGGGTTATTTCCGGATATTTTGTCATTATTGCGCGGGCCTTATTCACTTGCCGCATGGTTTCTTCTATGCTGCTATGGGAGGGCAACGTCATTTGCAGTTGAAATTGGTCACGGTCTACGGGCGGGAAGAATTGTTGAACCATGGTTGTGCTGACACCAAAGCCTATCAAGGGCAAACTGATGGATAATAACAGGGCTTTTTTGGGATGATCCATGCACCAGCGTAACCCCGAACGATATTTTTCCCGAAGGGGAAGATTGCTATAACCCCGTTGTAGAATACTGGGTTTCGCCCGCATTAATTCATTTCTGTCAAAATAACCCGCCAGGGCCGGAATGATGGTCATGGATAAAAAGAGCGAGGCAAACAAAGAGATAATCACGGCAAGGCCCATTGTGCCGATGAATTCACCTGTGGGGCCGGGGGAGAGAACAATGGGCATGAAAGTCAGTGAGGTCGTCACGGTAGAGGCAAGCAGGGGAATAGATAAATGTTTGACCATTTTAGATATGGATGTTTCGATATCTATGCCCTCCCTGCGGGATTTTCGGTATTCATCCACGGCGACAATGGCATTATCAATCAACAGGCCGAGCGCAATGATCAACCCGGTGATCGACATCTGATGCAGCGGGATATCCATGAAATTAAATGCCGCCATGACAATTAATACCGTCAGCGGCAGGGCGGTTGCCACCAATAAAGCCGATCGCCACCCCATCATGAAAATCATGATAATGACGATAATAGTCGCGCCCAGAAAGATATTGCCAATGAGGGTCGACAGGCGGTCTGTTGAATAGACATCCTGATTAAAGATTACGTCAGCCTTGATGCCCTCAGGCAAGCCCTTTTTGAATTGATCGACTTTGGCCTGGAGTCTGGCCGCCCATTGGTCGACCCGAATATTGTCTTTGACCTTTGCCCCCACGACAATGCCGCGTTTTCCATTGAGAATGGCCGCGCTCTGGACGGGCTTGCGAAAGCCCTTCATGACGGTGGCAATATCACCCACTTTTAAGAATTGCCCGCCTTTGATCTGTTTTAACGGGATGTTGCGAATACGGTCTTCAGATTTAAGTTCACCGCCCACTTCCAGAATTAAATCATGCCGCCCGTTACGTAATTGACCGGCAGAAGCCTTAGAATCCGTTAAGGCGATAGCGGTTGAGACATCTTTAATGGTCAGCCCGACAGAGGAAAGGGCATCAGGATTAACCGTAACAATAAACTCTTCTTCCAATTCGCCAAAAACACCGGTTTCCTCAGTGCCGGGCAATGGTGTGAAGATGCGTTCCAGATCTTTGGCAAATCGGCCCAGAATATCCACTTGTGGCTTAGAAGATATCCCGTCCGGCATGTCCCATGTCAGGCCAACCATGAAGGTGAAAACGGCAGATTTCCGATCAAGGATATAGGGCGTTAAGGCCCCTTCCGGCAGCTCTCTTTCCGTATCTTTCAATTTGTCACGAACTTTTGACCAGACGCCCGCCAGCTCATCAATCCTGATAGAATCGTCTATTTGGATGGCGACAGTGGACATGCCCGTGCGGGATGTGCTGATTAATTGTTTGATTTCGTCTATTTCACTTAAGGCGGCTTCTATTTTTTCCGTGACAAGGGCCTCTACCCGTTCTGCGCTCGCGCCGGGGAAAGGGGTATTGGCGGAATCAAACCGGTGCGAGAGACTAGGATCTTCCTGCCGGGGCAGCGATGAAATAGCCGAAAACCCCCCCACCAATATAAGGCCGATAACGAGCGTCGTCAGGCGGCGATTGCGGAAAAAAAGATTGCTCCACATATCATTCGCTCTCGCTTAAACGAACCAGTTGACCGGGCACGAGACGGTGAATGCCCGCCGTGACGACGCGATGACCGTCCTGCAATGTTCCCCGGACAAAAACGCGGTCAGAATCTGTATATAGCAGCTGCAATTCTTGCCGGGACAAGAGGCTATATTCTGATGACCCCTTATAGGGGATAAGGGTATAGACGCTCCATAAACCCCGGCGACTCTCCGCGAGCGCGCCGCTGGGCAGCCAGAAGCCGGCTTGTTGAATAGTCGTCTTGACCGCAAGCTGGGCCAGTCCGCCGGGCCTGATATTTTTTGTGTCGCTGGTCACATCGAATATGGCCGTGACGGTGCGGGTTGATTGATCCACTCTATTAATGATAGCGCGCAAGCTGGTTTCGATCTGCTGACCCTGATAGTCAAATATATATATATTTTCGAGCTTAAGAGCGGCGACGGCAGATTGGGGAAAGCCGACCTGAATCTCAAGCTTTTGATTTTCGATCAGACGGATGACGGGCGTGCCCGCGGCAAGGGCTGTTCCTTCATCCTGATAACGGCGGATCACACTGCCGTTAAACTGGGCGGTTAACGTGGCTAAATCGCGGTTGATCTCAAGGCTTCTCAAGGCAGCACGCGAAAGTGTCACGGCAGCCTCATTGGCAAGTTTTCGGGCTTTCAGGGCAATGAGGTCAAATTTTATGTCATCATATTTTTGTATGGAAATATGGTTTCTGTCCACAAGTACGCTGTAACGGTCATAGGTGGCTTGCGCGCGATCAAGCAGAGCTTTTGTTTCCTGATTTAAGGCGATCGCCTGTGCCAGACTGGCGTCAAGTTCCTGTTTTCGGGCCTCCAGCCGGCGCATATCAAGACGCGCGAGAATGTCGCCTTTTTTAACGCGGTCGCCGTCATTGACCAGAACTTCCGCCAATAGTCCAGCGGTGTCAAACCCATGGTCACTTTCCCGGCCCGCAACGATATTTCCGGCATATTTCTGCCTTACCTGATAATTTTTTTCGGCCTTAATGACCATCGTTTGAACGCTAAGTGCGTGGGATAATATTTCCCGTTCCTGATCCAGACTGGCAAATACCGTTGTTTTGGCAAAGAAAACAGCCGCCAGAATTGTCGCGAGAAACAGGGCTATAAAGGTGATTTTAAATTGTTTGCGGCGATAGAATGCCTGTGAAAATACAGACGTAGAAACCGAGATGTTTCGGTCAGTATTGTCTGTCGTATCAGATAGATCAGTCATTATAATTTCGCCAGAAAATCATTAAGCATTATCGCATATGTTTACGGTGATAACATATCATATATATATGCACCGTCAACATTAATCGGATTAGATAGAAATATGTGGTTTAGGGCGGCTGTTTTCTATTTCTTTAAATATATGAATATATTGGAAAAACGATGAATCTCAATATTTTGACAATATGACAGGAAAGAAATAACATAAACGCGTTATGCACGTTATGTGAGCTGGCCTTTAAGTCAATCTATAGAGTATTTTTTATGAATTATATACGGTCTTTAATTTTTAACAGTTTTTTTTGGGTGGGAACCCCCCTGTATGTTGTATTTATTCTGATTCCGGCGTCCTTTTTTAAGTCTCCGGCACCCATGAGGCGATGTCTGGTCATTTGGTTTGATTTGGTATTTTATCTGTTGGATAAAATAAACCATATCAAGATAGAAGAGCGGGGCATTGAAAACCTCCCCAAAGATAAGGGTTTTATTCTATGTTATAAGCATATGAGTAATCTTGATGCCTTATTGGCCTATTCCCGAATGCCGAATCTTACGGCGCTTGCCAAAATAGAATTATTCAGCGTTTTTGGCATAAAGCAGGTTTTGACTAAAATGGAAGTCATTGCCATTGATCGGGGGAAGGGCAAAGCCAAAGACAAAACACCGGAAATTGCCAAAATATTAATTGAGCAGAAAATACCGCTGCTGGTATTTGTTGAGGGCACACGCACGCGCGTCGGTCAACGTAAAAAATTGAAATCCGGGGTTTATTATATGCAAAAAGATGTTGATCTTCCGGTGATCTGCGTGTCGACCAACACGGGGGTGCATTGGTTGAAGGGCAGCCCCTTTAACAAGCCCGGCACCATCGTTGTGCAATATCATCCTGCCATAGAGCGCGGACTGGATAAAGATGAATTTATGGCGCGGGTCAAAGAATATGTTGTCATCCATAGCGAGAAGCTGATGGGCGTTGAAGGCACAGACGAATAGGCCCGGCAATATTAAAGCCAGTTTATTAAATTTGGGCCCATCACCATAATGATTTAATCCATATGCAGGATCACGCCGATCCGCAATACTTCTGTGCTGGGGTCGAAGAAAAGGTCATCCGCGCCGCGTCGCCAATTGATTTTTGAATGGGCGGTTCTGACATATTCAATGCGCAGGGCTATATCTTCCATGATCCCGATTTCAAAACCCGCGCCGTAACGGTATCCCCCGGCACCCTTGGAAAAATCACCGCCGGCATCGCTCATTTTAAATTTGGTTGAGGTATAGCCGCCAAGGCCATAAATGAGAATATTATCGGATACTGTAAAGCCTAGGCGCGTATTAATATCAAAGGCAAAGCCTGTTTTGATTGTTAAATCCCTCGTGCCAAATTCGGCAGGAATTGTTTCGTCGTTAACAATATGTTCAGGGATCACCGTATTAACAATGGCGGCGGCCTTGCCGCCGGGCAGGCCAAGGGCGCCTTCGATGCTGACATAAACAGGGCCCCAGAAATTGGTGCCGATGCCGCCGTAAAGCGTGCCGCCATATCCCGTGCCCTTGGTGCCGTCACCGATGCCTGTGATGAAATTATTTGCATCTGCATCCGGCTCCAGATCCACATAAGTATTTTTTGACGTCACTCTGGAATAGTTGGCGTGCAACCCAAGATAAAGCCCTTCGAATGGGTTGCCATCAACGCCGGCTTGCGCCTGGGATGTTGTCAAGGTGGTTGCGCTCAAGGTTGCGAAGGTCAGGGCTGCCGCGCTGATGAATGCTGTTTTAAATCGGTAGGACATTAAATGTACATTTCCCTTTAGTATGTGAATGTTATTTCGTTATATGGCCAATCTATCTAATCAGCCTATGTCATTTTTGTGACCATATTACATTTTTTTTGGATCAGGAAACAAGAAGTTTACTCTTTTACCTGACTCTGGGCTTGACTCTGATCCCAATTCCCCATATTTTCCCCACAAATATCAAGGATATGCAAAAGAATGCGTCCAAGGATGTACATCAGTCAGCGAAGATTCGCCCACTGGTGCTTTTTTGTTATGTGATTTTTGCGGCTAAAACAGAGATACAGCCTTGAGCCCGTTTCATGGTGTTTCTATAACACCGGAAACAAACAGAGAAAAGATTATGTTTGACAGTTTAAGCGATAAGCTTGGCGGAATATTTGATAAGCTGAAAAGACGCGGTGCCTTGAAAGAGGCGGACGTCAGGCAAGCTATGCGGGAAGTGCGGGTTGCGCTTTTGGAGGCGGATGTTGCCTTGCCGGTTGTCAAGGATTTCATAGCCAGCGTTACAGAACGCGCTGTCGGGCAAGAGGTTATGAAGTCCGTCTCGCCGGGTCAAATGGTTGTCAAAATTGTCAATGATCATCTGACGGAAATGCTCGGCAGTGATACGAGCGGCATCAGCCTTGCGGCGGTGGCACCAGTGCCGATTCTGATGGTGGGTCTGCAGGGGTCTGGTAAGACGACGTCTGCGGCAAAAATCGCCAAACGCCTGAAAGAAAAAGAAAATAAAAAGGTTATGATGGCGTCATTGGACATATATCGTCCAGCGGCCATGGAACAGCTTAAGATTCTGGGTGAGCAGATAGGCGTGCCCACCTTACCGATCATTGACGGTCAGTTGCCGGTGGATATTGCCAAGCGTGCGATGACGGCGGCCAAGCTTCAGGGCATGGATGTTATTCTGTTGGATACGGCGGGTCGTCTGCATATCGATCAGACATTGATGGCGGAAATCATCGGGGTACGTGAGGCGGTGACCCCTCATGAAACATTGCTTGTTGTTGATAGTCTGACCGGACAGGATGCGGTTAATGTGGCCCAGTCCTTCAGCGATCAGATTGGCATCACGGGGGTTGTTTTAACCCGTATGGACGGCGACGGGCGCGGCGGCGCGGCCCTTAGCATGCGTGCGGTAACGGGCCAGCCGATTAAATTGGTGGGTACCGGCGAAAAACTCGACGATATAGAAGAATTCCACCCAGAGCGGGTGGCGTCCCGGATTTTGGGCATGGGCGATGTGGTTTCCCTTGTGGAAAAAGCCGCCGAGACCATTGAGGCCGCTGAAGCCGAAGTCATGATTAAAAAGATGAAGAAGGGCCAGTTCGATTTTGATGATCTGCGCGCCCAACTTCGTCAGATGAAAAAGCTGGGCGGCATGTCGAGCATTCTTGGTATGTTGCCGGGGATCGGCAAGGCACAAAAGAAAATGGCCAATGCCAATATTGACGACAGTCTTCTTAAACGGCAGGAGGCTATTATCAACAGCATGACCCCTATGGAAAGAGGCCGGCCTAAATTATTAAATGCCTCTCGCAAGAAAAGAATCGCCAGCGGTGCGGGCGTGAGCGTTCAGGAGATCAATAAGCTGATCAAGATGCAAAAACAAATGGCCGTCATGATGAAAAAGATGGGCAAAATGGGTCAAGGCGGCGGCATGCCCCTGCCCGGCCAAATCCCGCCCGGAATGGAAGGGCTGATCCCAAAATAAAGTATGGAAGATTTGCTTCCGAAATAAACATAGCTAAAAAACTGGCCTCCAAATATACAAAGACCAGATATGGCCTGAGACAAGACGAATTAAAACTGAATTTTAAATAATACTAGAGAAAATTAAACTTAAGAAAGGATTAGCCTGAATGGCTGTTAAAATTAGATTGGCTCGCGGGGGCGCAAAAAAACGTCCCTATTACCGTATTGTTGTTGCTGATGTGCGTGCGCCGCGCGATGGCCGTTACATTGAAAAAGTTGGTACCCATAATCCGCTTTTGCCAAAGGATCACGAAGACCGTGTTCGTCTGGTGGAAGACCGGATTAAATATTGGCTGAGCGAAGGTGCGAAGCCGACGGATCGTGTTGCCCGTTTTCTGGATGCGGCGGGTTTGCTCAAACGTGAAGCAAAAGACAATCCCAATAAAGCCAAGCCGGGCGCCAAGGCATTAGAGCGTGTTGAAGAGCGAAAAGCCAAAGGCGAAGCTGCTGCAGAAGCCGCTGAAGCCGCCAAAGCTGAAGCCATTGAAGCTGCTGCTGCCGCCAAAGCCGCTGCCGCTGAAGCCGCTGCTGCTGCCAAAGCTGCCCCAGCCGAAGAAGTTGTTGCTGAAGAGGTCCCGACAGAAGCTGCTGCGGAAGAAAAAACCAAAGCTTAAAGCCAAAGTCTATAGATAGTTTAAAGGAAGAAAGAGCCCTGATGTCTCGACCTAACTACGTACATTCCCGGCGTGCTGAGCCCGAGATTGGTCCCGAGTGGATTTCAATCGGGGTGATCGTTGGGGCTGTGGGGGTTAAGGGCGCTGTTCGCCTGAAGACGTTTACGGATGATCTGAAGTCGGTCCTGATCAGGGGCGCTGTCACAATCTTTCCAAATATAAATAGCAAGGGTGAACTGCGGGATTGCAAGCTGATGCATAAGATCAAAGTTGGATATGCCTGCCAGATTTCAGGCATAGAGGACCGGGATCAGGCAGAGGCCCTCAAGGGCGTAAAATTATATGTGCCGCGTAAAAGCCTGCCTGAAATTGATGAAGAGGATAGTTTTTATTACGAGGATATGGAAGGCCTGATCGCAAGAGACATGGCGGGTAATCCGTTTGGTGTGGTCACGTCCATTTATAATTTTGGTGCCGGAGATGTGCTTGAGGTGCAGTTGGACGATAGTCAAAACGGCCTTATGACTGGTAAAGCTGGAACTGGTAAAATAATGTACCCCTTTCGGGATGAATTTGTTCCGGAAGTGAATATTAAGGATAGGTTTCTGGTGATTGATCGGGCGGCTTTTGGCGACGACCTTGAACCGGCAGCGGATTCAGAAGAAGTTTAAGATGCCGCAAACGGATAAAGAGCCTGTTTGGACAGCGCAAATTCTGACCCTTTTCCCGGAAATATTTCCGGGGCCATTGGGGGCTTCCCTTGCGGGCAAAGCCCTCGATAAAGGACTCTGGGCCATGAATGTGGTTCAAATCAGGGATTATGCCTTGGATAAGCACCGTAATGTGGACGATACGCCGGCGGGCGGCGGCCCGGGTATGGTGATGCGGGCGGATGTTCTGGCGGCGGCGATTGATGATGTGACCAAAGATAAAAATGGCGATGACTATCCGTTGGTATATTTGTCGCCGCGCGGCAGAAGGCTGGATCAGGAATTGATTCGGGAGTTTGCGTTAAAAAAAGGCATTACGCTGCTTTGCGGCCGATTTGAGGGTGTGGATGAGCGGGTTTTAGAGGCCCGTAATATCAGGGAGGTAAGCCTTGGTGATTTTATCTTGTCCGGCGGGGATCTGGCGGCATTGGCATTGATGGATGCGGTGGTGCGAACAATCCCGGGTGTGGTCGGTGATGCGGATATATTAACGGAGGAAACTTTTGAATCGGGGTTGCTTGAGTATCCCCATTATACCCGCCCCAAAGTTTGGGAAGGGCAGGAAATACCGGAAGTGCTGCAATCGGGGCACCATGGAAAAATAAAGCAATGGCGCCAGAAGCAGTCAGAAAGTCTGACAAAGGAAAGGCGACCGGACCTTTGGAATCAATATCTTAACCAGAAGAAATGATGATTCCGGGATAAGGATAATAAGGGTATATCACCCGTTGGAAAAACCGAAAAGCGGATGATATGCAGATGAGTAAATTTGATGTTGGAATTTGAGGATCCTTGCTATATAAGCGGGTCAGCTGAAGAGAGAGAGCGTTATGAATATTATTGAAAAATTTGAAAAAGAGCAGATTGCAAAGCTTACTGAGGGGAAAGTAATCCCTGAGTTTTCTGCGGGTGATACCCTGCGGGTTAATGTGAAAGTCATCGAGGGTGAGCGCGAGCGTATTCAGGGTTATGAGGGCGTTTGTATTGCGCGGTCAAATCGGGCCCTGAATTCATCATTCACGGTACGCAAAATTTCATATGGTGAAGGGGTGGAACGTGTTTTCCCGCTTTATTCCCCGAATGTGGAAAATATTGAAGTCATTCGCCGGGGTAAAGTTCGCCGGGCGAAACTTTATTATCTGCGTCCGTTGCGCGGTAAGAAAGCGCGTATTGCGGAAAGAAAAGACTGGATGAAAAAACCAGCTACGGCAAAAACTGAGGTGATTACCCCCTCAGAGGAAGCCTGATTGACTTAAAAATATTTAAGAAAATCCGGGCTTGCACAAGCAGCCCTAAAAAGATCAAGGGGCTCGACTGTTGCGGGCCCCTTTTTTCATATGTGGAGATTTTGTTTTAAGCATTTCATAAGGATCATCGCCACAATTGATTTAAATAAGGCGCGAGAAGAATAAATGACGGAACCCGAACAAAAACCTAAAACACTTTATGATAAATTATGGCAAAGCCATATTGTTGAAAGGCAAGATGACGGAAATTGCCTGATTTACATTGATCGCCAGATCATTCATGAGGTCACGAGCCCGCAGGCATTTGAGGGGTTGCGGCAGGCAGGTCGGCAGCTTGCAAATCCAGAAGCCATGCTTGCGGTGCCGGATCATAATGTGCCAACGGGGGCCGACCGGGCTACGGCGATTAATGCTGAGGATAGTCAAATTCAACTGGATGCTTTGACAAAAAATTGCAAGGAATTCGGCGTTGAATATATCCCGATGCTGGACGACCGTCAGGGCATTGTTCATATCGTCGGGCCGGAACAGGGCTTTACCCAGCCCGGCATGACCATTGTTTGCGGCGACAGCCATACCTCCACCCACGGGGCCTTTGGCGCCTTGGCTTTTGGGATTGGGACTTCGGAAGTCGAACATGTCATGGCCACACAAACCCTCATATTAAAACCTCAGAAAAACATGCGTATTGATGTGGACGGGCGTCTTGGGGCCGGGGTTACGGCCAAGGATATTGCCCTTGCGATCATCGGGCATATTGGCACGGCTGGCGGCACCGGTTATGTCATTGAATTCACGGGCTCGGCCATTCGGGATTTGTCCATGGAAGGCCGCATGACCTTATGTAATATGTCCATCGAAGCCGGGGCAAGATCCGGCCTTGTGGCCCCGGATCAGAAAACCTTTGACTATGTGATGGGCCGGACAAAATCCCCAAAAGGCGCGGCTTTTGAACAAGCTGTTGCCTATTGGAAAAGCCTGCCATCTGATGAAGGGGCGCTTTACGACAAAGAGATTTTTCTGCGGGCCAAAGATATCGCGCCGCAGGTCACATGGGGCACCAGTCCTGAAAATGTCTTGCCCATATCCGGCGTTGTTCCGGATCCGAATGATGTTGAAAATCCTGAGCGTAAAGTTGCCATGCAACGGGCGCTGGATTATATGGGCCTGACAGCCGGCACAAAATTACAGGATATCTCCATTGAGCGGGTTTTTATCGGGTCCTGCACCAATGGCCGTATCGAAGATATCCGGGCCGCCGCCGCAATCGCGCGCGGGCGGACGGTTCACAGCGATGTGGCCGCCTGGGTGGTGCCGGGATCCGGTCTGGTCAAGCTTCAGGCCGAAGAAGAGGGGCTTGACCAGATATTGATTGATGCCGGATTTGAATGGCGCGAGCCGGGATGCTCCATGTGCCTTGCCATGAATGCGGATAAGCTGGGCCCGCGCGAACGCTGCGCGTCCACGTCAAACCGGAATTTCGAAGGCCGGCAGGGGCCAAAAGGCCGCACCCATTTGATGAGCCCGGCCATGGCGGCGGCGGCGGCAATAACAGGCCGCCTTACAGATGTCAGGGAGCTTTAATCATGGATAAATTCCTTAAACTAAGAGCCATTGCGGCCCCTCTGCCCATGGCCAATATTGATACTGATATGATTATTCCGCAGCAGCATTTGAAAACCATCAAACGGACGGGCCTCGGGCAATTTGCCTTTTCCAATATCCGTTATCATGACGATGGCTCAGAGCGTGCTGATTTTGTCCTGAATAAACCGGCATATCGCCAGGCGCAGATTCTGGTGACCGGGCCGAATTTCGGATGTGGATCCAGCCGTGAACATGCCCCCTGGGCCTTGAAGGATTTTGGATTTAAATGCGTCATTGCCCCAAGCTTTGCAGATATTTTCTACGGTAATTGTTTCAAGAATGGCATTTTGCCAATTATTTTGCCGCAAGAGACAATTGACCTGTTACTTGATGATGCCGGCCGCGGGGCCAATGCCATCATCACAATTGACCTTGAAAATCAGGAGATAACTGGCCCGGACGGCGGCAAAATATCTTTTGATGTTGACCCTTATCGCCGCCATTGCCTGCTGAATGGATTAGATGATATTGGCCTGACGTTACAGAAAAAAGATGTCATTCAAAACTATGAAGCCAAAAAGAGATTAAGCCAGCCTTGGTTGTTTAAGGGCTAGAGCGTGTAAGGACGAGAATAATGGGTAAAGAATTATCACTATTGATGTTGCCGGGGGATGGAATCGGGCCGGAGATCATGACAGAGGCTCGCCGGGTGGTGGATTGGCTCAGCAATAACCGGGGATTGAATTTTACCGTTGAAGAAGGCCTTGTCGGCGGCGCGTCCTATGATGATTGCGGCCAGCCCCTGTCGGATGAAACATTGGCGCGGGCAAAATCCGTTGATGCGGTATTGCTGGGCGCTGTGGGCGGGCCGAAATGGGACGGCGTTGATTATGACAAGCGGCCCGAAGTCGGTTTGCTGACCCTGCGCAAGGAATTGGGGCTGTTTGCCAATCTGCGCCCGGCCGTTTGTTTTGAATCACTTGTGGAGGCCTCCAGCTTAAAGCCGGAACTGGTCAGCGGCCTTGATATTATGATCGTGCGGGAGCTTACCGGCGGGGTATATTTTGGCGAGCCGCGCGGCATTGAAAATTTACCTAATGGCGATAGGCGCGGCGTTAATACCCAAGTCTATACCACATCCGAAATTCACCGTATTGCGCATGTGGCCTTTGATTTGGCGGGGAAAAGAGGCGGACGTGTGACATCAACTGAAAAAGCCAATGTGATGGAGAGCGGGTTATTATGGCGCGAGGAAGTGACCAAGGTTGCTTTGGATTATCCGGAAATTGCCCTTGACCATATGCTGGCGGATAGTTGCGCCATGCAATTGGTGCGGGCGCCCAAGCAGTTTGATGTGATTGTGACAGATAATCTTTTTGGTGATTTATTGAGTGATGTCGCCGCCATGTTGACGGGGTCTTTGGGTATGTTGCCCTCAGCAGCCTTGGGCATTAAAGGCGGCGGCGCAATGTATGAGCCCGTTCACGGCAGTGCGCCGGATATCGCGGGAAAAGACATCGCCAATCCCATTGCCACTATTTTGAGCCTTGCCATGGCGCTGCGGTATAGCTTCGACTGCGCTGCGGAAGCCCGGCTGATTGAAGATGCGGTACAGGATGTGCTGGCGGGCGGCCTTCGCACGGCGGATATTATGCAGCCGGGCAAAGCCAAGGTTTCAACCTCCGTCATGGGGGATAGTATTATGCGGGCCATGGATCGTTTGAATATAACTTAATTATTGGAGTAAAACATGTCTTATAAAGTTGCCGTCATTGGTGCCACCGGTAATGTGGGACGGGAAATTTTGAATATCCTTGCGGAACGCGAATTCCCCGCAAGCGAAGTGGTGGCGCTCGCCTCTCGCCGGTCATTGGGGCAGGAAGTTACCTTTGGCGACAAAGCCCTGAAGACGAAATGTCTGGATGATTATGATTTTACCGGTACGGATATTGCTCTGATGTCCGCAGGCGGCGATATCTCCAGAAAATGGAGCGAGAAAATCGGCGCGCAGGGCTGTGTCGTGATTGATAACAGCTCTTATTTTCGCATGGATCCCAAGGTGCCGCTGATTGTACCAGAGGTAAATGCCCATGCCGTCGCGGGCTATACGAAAAAGAATATCATTGCCAATCCCAATTGCTCTACGGCCCAGATGATGGTGGCTTTAAAGCCATTGCATGATTATGCAAAAATTACGCGGGTGGTTGTGTCCACCTATCAATCCGTCTCTGGCAGCGGCAAGGCGGCCATGGATGAATTATGGAGCCAGACACGGGCGATTTTTGTCAATGACCCGATCGAACCTGAAATTTATCCCAAACAGATTGCCTTCAATGTGATTCCGCATATCGATGTTTTTATGGATAGCGGCGATACCAAGGAAGAATGGAAAATGGTCGCGGAAACGGCAAAAATACTTGACCCTGATATCAGGGTAACCGCCACTTGCGTGCGGGTTCCGGTATTTCTTGGCCATTCTGAATCCATCAATATTGAATTTGAAAAACCCATTGACGAGACGGAAATTTTCAAAATTCTGCGCGAAGCGCCCGGCATTATGGTTTATGATAAACACGAAGACGGCGGCTATATTACGCCCATTGAATGTGTCGGTGAATATGCCACCTATATCAGCCGAATTCGCCGCGATGTGACGGTGAAGAACGGCCTTAATCTGTGGTGTGTCTCCGATAATTTACTCAAAGGTGCTGCTTTAAACGCCATTCAAATTGCAGAAACCCTTTGTAATAAATATTTGAAAAAGGCCTGATTTTACGTACCCCCGCAGATTTCGCAAAACATCAGAGCGGTCTTTGATGGTCTTGTGAATGGTGAACGCATTACCTATTGTCATGGGTACATGAGTATTGGTGGCTTGCGCCTTAATTGCATATCAAGGAAGATTGGGCAATGATAAATAAAGTAATCTCATCAATTGCCTCGGCTGTAAAAGATATCCCGGATGGGGCAACGGTTATGATCGGCGGCTTCGGCGAAGCCGGTAGCCCCACGGCGCTTATTCATGGTTTAATCGATCAGGGGGCCAAAGAACTGACGGTTATCAATAATAATACGGGTAACGGCGAGGTTGGGCTCGCGGCCTTAATCGCGAGTGGCCGGGTGAAGAAAATGATTTGTTCTTATCCGCGCTCCAGCCATTCCAAAGTTTTTCCAGACCTTTACCGGGCGGGCGAAATTATGCTTGAGATTGTCCCCCAGGGAACCCTTGCCGAACGTATTCGGGCGGGCGGAGCTGGCATTCCGGCTTTTTACACCGCAACGACCGTTAATACGCCATTGGCCGAAGGCAAGGAAATACGAAGGATTGACGGGCGCGATTATGTTTTGGAATATGGCCTGAAGGCGGATTATGCGCTCATAAAATGTGAAAAAGCCGACCGTTTGGGCAATTTGATTTATAATAAAACAGCGCGAAACTTTAACCCGATTATGTGTACGGCGGCCAATATCACCATCGTACAGGCGCGAAAGATTGTCGATGTGGGCGGGCTTGAGCCTGAAAATGTCATTACGCCGAATATATTCGTAAACCGCGTGGTCGAAGTCGCCAATCCGGTGATTGAATCTGATCTTGTGGCAGAAGGGATAAGCTATCCATGACGGGTTGTATAAACGGCTGGACAAGGGAACAGATGGCGATGCGGGCGGCGAGGGATATTCCCGATGGCTCCTATGTTAACTTGGGGATTGGCATTCCGGAACTGGTGGCCAAATTTGTGCCGGACGGGCGGGAATTTATTTATCATACGGAAAATGGTCTGCTGGGCATGGGGCCGGAACCCGCGCCGGGAGAGGAAGATTCCGAGCTGATCAATGCTGGCAAGAAAGCCGTAACAGCCCTGCCCGGCGCAAGTTTTTTCCACCACGGCGATAGCTTTACCATGATACGGGGCGGCCATATTGATGTCTGCGTATTGGGGGCGATGCAGATTTCACAGCATGGCGATCTTGCCAACTGGTCTACCGGGGCCAAGGGGGCCATTCCTGCGGTTGGCGGCGCCATGGATTTGGTGGCGGGCGTAAAAACCATATTTGTCATCAGTCAGCATACAACCAAGAACGGCGCGGCGAAGCTTGTCGAAAAATGCAGCTATCCTTTAACGGGCAAGCAGGTTGTCACCCGCATTTTTTCCGACCTTGCGATTATCGACGTCACGCCCGAAGGATTTCGCGTGCGGGAGTTAGCCCCCGGCATTGGTTTTGAAGAGGTCTGCGCGAAAACAGACGCGCCCTTATTGCCCCTTGAGGAGACGTAAAATGCTCATCAGTTCAAGTCCCAAAAGTGCCGCGCTATTTGAGCGGGCAAAAAAAATTCTTCCCGGCGGGGTGAGCCGGAATACTTTGTTGCGGGGCGCGCATCCGCTTTATGTTGCCCACGGAAAAGGCTGCAAGGTTACGGATATTGACGGGGTGGAACGCATCGACTTTGCCAATAATATGGCCTCTCATATTCATGGTCACGCTTTTCCGCCAATTGTAAATGCTGTATCAGAGCAACTTCAGCTTGGCACAGCTTTTACCATGGCAACCGAGGCAGAGGTGCGCTACGGCGAGCATATATGCGCGCGTGGCCCAAATTTTGACAAAGTACGTTTTGTCAATTCAGGTACGGAGGCGGTGATGGCGGGTATGAAAGCCGCCCGCGCCTTCACGGGCCGCTCCAAAATTGCCAAGGTCGAAGGCAGCTATCACGGGGCCTATGATTATGCCGAGGTCAGTCAGGCACCGCTGCCGGAAAATTGGGGCGCGCAAATGCGGCCCAATGCGGTGCCGCTGGCACAGGGTACGCCGCAAGCTGTGCTGGAAGATATGATCATCATCCCGTTTAATGATCCAGAGGCGGCGATAACGGTTCTGAATGAACATGCCGGGCAAATAGCCTGTGTCCTGATCGACCCGATCCCGCATCGTATCGGTATGGTGCCCGCCGCCGCAGAATTTGTTGCGGCGCTGCGCAAGTGGACTTTGGAGAATGGGGCCTTGTTGATGTTCGATGAAGTCATTACCTTCCGCACGGAAGTTGGCGGCATGCAGACGCGCTTTGATATTGCACCGGACCTCACATCATTGGGTAAAATGATTGGCGGCGGCTTTCCGGTTGGGGCTTTGGCGGGCCGCGATGAGGTGATGCGCGTTTTTATTGATGGCCGCCTGCCCCATTCCGGCACATTTTCTGCAAATCCCATCACCATGACAGCGGGGCGGGTTGCCATGGAGTTTTTTGATGCGAAAGCCGTTTTGCGCCTGAATCAGCTTGGGAAATATGTCGAAGAAAGTTTGAAATCGGTTATTAAAATTGCGGATGTTCCGGCTTGTGTGACCGGTACGGGGTCTTTGTTTCGCCTCCATCTGAAAGCTGATACACCAAAGAATTTCCGTGATTTACATTCCTTTGGACACGAAAAACAGGCCATGAATGCCCTGATTGACCGCCTGTATGATGAGGGTATTATGATGATCCATACGGGGGCCTTGACATTATCAACCCCCATGGACCATGCTGAAATAGACCGGCTTTCAGAAGCCCTTCTTAAATCATTGCGTTCCGTAAAAAAAATGTTGGGAAGTAACCCCGCTTAAAAGCGCAAACCTTAAATATCGTCAAACAAGCCTGCCTCGTCATAGATCACGCGGTCATTATAGCCGCTGAACCATATGGCGTCCGGATTGCGGCCAAGGATCGTGATTTTCCCGCGATCCGGTGCATCCGCCGCGCCGCGCAAAAGTTTCAGGACAACCACACCATTCTCACCGCCTTTAATGCCGGGGGCGGGCTTGTTGCTGACCGCCGCGACCTCGGTCTTGCCTTTGTAATGGGTGATGGACAGGCGGGCATGGGTTTCAACGCCGGAAAGGCCCTTTTGCGACTCATTAAGAATCCGCCAAGCTTCTTCGATCGGCACGTTAAAGGCCTTGTGACCGATGATATCGCGCCCGCAAAAGAAATAATGATTTTCAACTTTATGACGTTTCAACTCCCGCTGCATAATGCGCAGGGCATCAGGATCATTATTGATATCCTGTAAAATAGGGGCCTGATTATCCACGGTGATCCAGTCCCTCTGACCGAGTTCCAATACCGCCCTTTTTGTACTGTCAAGCCATTCAAGCCCCCCATCGGGAATGTCAATATAGCTGCCATCCTTGTTTTTCTTCAGGAATTCGTCTGGATGGTTAAAATGAATCATGATCCGCAATTTTACTTCGGGATAGGCGGCGTGGAATTTATCCAGCATATCAAAAAAGGTGACGTCAAAGCGATCGGGATAAAAGGCCAGTTCCTTGGTGCCAATGCGTATGCTATCAATGCCGGCCTCTGACAATGCCGCCAGCCAGGCGGCAATATTTTTATTGGCAAGAACCAAAGGATCGCCGCCAGACATGAGGATTTCACGCAATCTTTCCCGGCCTGTGACCGGATGACGCCCGCCGTTCTGGGCAACGATGTTATTATGATCCTTGATATAGGCCACAATCTCGGGAATCTGCGCCATGCCTTTCGGGGCTATGGTGCCATCGGGGCGGGCCACCTCTTTTTTGGCAATCAGTTCCTCGCGGTAACAAAAACGACAATGGGCGGAACAGGTGCCGACCACATAAATCAACCCAAGCTCATATTTATGGATTAGGCCTTCGACAGGGCTATAGTCCATTTGCTTGCCGGGATCGGCGGAGCCATCCAGATCATAGGTTTCTTTTGGACTGGCTTTTACCAGAACCTGCAGGGGAAGGCTGTTCTTGGCCTGATTAAAATAATGGCGGGTGATTTTTACCGGCATGCGGGCTTCCACGTCAAGGCCTGTGCCTTTTAAATCCTCCAGCGCCTGAAGCTCTTCCGGGGAATAGAAATCTTTCATATCTTCGGGAACTTTGCCTTGGGTAAATTTCTTGATTCCGGCAATGATCTGACGATCATATTTCGCATTCTCAATAGACTTTAGGAATTCTGCCTCGCGATCTGTGGGCTCATAGCTGTTCTTTTTAACAGAAGCTGGTTGGACATTCATGGCGATTTCCCTTTTATAACACTTCCATTAATATTGGCATTATATTGGCGTTGGTGAATTTATTTGCCTTAAAATAGCTTAAAATGCTAACCTGAACAAACGACAGTTCATCATAAACACATGAGTTTTGGTAATAGATATGTTAGGTCAAAGACGCCTTATCCCCAGCACGAGTATGTTGATGGCTTTTGAAGCCGCCGCCCGAAAGGGAAGCTTCACAGCCGCCGCGCGGGAACTTAATCTTACGCAGGGGGCGGTAAGTCGCCAGGTGAGCGCGTTAGAGGCGCAGCTGAATATCATGCTTTTTCAGCGGGTTCGTAAATCTATTATACTGACAGATGCGGGCAAGCTTTACGCGCAGGAAATTGCGGTTGCCTTGAAGGCGGTTCGCAATGCCTCCCTGAATGCCATGCGGGATCAGCAGGGCGGTATATTAAATCTTGCCATATTGCCAACCTTCGGGACACGGTGGTTAATGCCGAGATTCCCCGATTTTTTAAAGCGCAACCCAAAAATAACGGTTAACTTCTCCAGCAAACTATCCCCCTTTGATTTTAACAGTGAAAATATTCATGCGGCCATTCATTTTGGCCTGCCCGATTGGCCGGATGCGGATAGCTGTTATTTGATGGGAGAGGAAGCCATCCCCGTCTGTGCGCCGTCTCTTATCGATTCTGACCTAATTGATTCTGAAATACCAAAAAATCCACAAGATATTGCCTTGCTGCCATTGCTTAATCTGGAAACCCGGCCCTATGCCTGGGCTGATTGGTTTGCGCAGAATGATACGCCGCCGCCCGTGGGCAGCGGCATGGTTTTTGAACAGTTTGCCTTGGTGACACAGGCGGCGATCGCGGGATTGGGGGCCGCGCTATTACCCAAATTCCTCATTGAAACAGAGCTTGAAAGGGGTGAATTGGTACAACTTCTTGACCTGCCGCTTAAAGGGGAAGAGGGGTATTATCTGGTAGCGCCGCCCCATCATTCAACCTTCATGCCGATTATTGCCCTGAGGAAATGGCTTCTCGAACAGTTTCAGGATGGCGCGGCGCACCCAAAGAAAAGCCCGTCTTCCGTTTAGTCTTTACAAGGTCATATGTTTAGACATAGATTACGGGGAAAAATAGGAGAATATATCTTGTATAAATCAATCGCATTCATAATGGCTTTCTTGGCCGGGATCTTTTTATCAACGGCGGCCTTTGCCCAGACCAAAGTGAACTTTACAAATATCGCGCCGGCGGACGGTAATATTGTCATTGGCGTATATGAAGGCGGCGCACTTGGCAAGTTTGCGGATTCTTTGAACGCCCAAACGAATGGCGGGCTTGTTCATGCGATAAAAGCGTCAAAATTTGATGGCAAAGCCATGAGCGTCAAGATTGTTACCGCCCCTATGGGGTCAAATTACAATCAGATATTGCTTGTCGGCCTTGGTGATAAAGAGGCCGGTTTGAGCGATATCGAATGGCAGAATGTTGGCGGCAATGCCGCACAAAAGGCGGTTGATGCCTTTACAACGGTGCCGGCCATGCATTTTGATATTCCTGCCGGGGCCTTGGCCCAGATTGCCTTTGGCGCAAAATTGGGCAGCTATTATTTTGATAAATATTATACAGAAAAAAACCGGTTAAAAAGCCAGAAAGCCCTCACTTTCGTGAGCCATAACCATGAGGAAGCCAAACAGATATTTTCGGCAGAATTGGGCCCTGTGGCAACGGCAATGTGGTTCACGCGTGATGTGTCAAATGAACCGGCTAATGTGATTTATCCTGAATCTTTTGTAAAAAGATGGCGCGGTCATTTCAAAAAAATGAAAAATATCAAGATAAAAGTCATTGATGAAAAGGAAATGCAAAAGCTTGGTATGGGCGCATTATATGGTGTGGGCCGCGGCAGCCAGCGTCCTCCCCGCATGATGATTGTCGAATATTGGGGCGCTGACAAGAATGAAAAACCTGTTGTGATCGTTGGCAAGGGCATCACCTTTGACACGGGCGGCATAAGTTTAAAAAACCCGCCTAAAATGTGGAATATGAAGTTTGATATGTCCGGCGCGGCGAGTACGATGGGAACTATTCATGCCTTGGCCGGACGCGGCGCGAAGGTGAATGTCGTTGGTATCGCCGCCCTTGCGGAAAATATGCCGAGTTCAAAGGCCCAAAGGCCGGGTGATGTTGTGACATCCATGTCGGGTAAAACCATTCAAATTCGCTCCACAGATGCCGAAGGGCGCCTGGTTCTGGCGGACGGCCTTTATTATGGCGATATCACGTATAATCCCCCATTACTGGTGAATATGGCCACGCTTACCGGCTCTGCAAGCCGCGCGTTGGGGGCGGATTATGCCGCCCTGTTTTCGCGTCATGACGCCTTGGCAGAAAAATTGCTGGCGACGGGCAGGAAAACCGGTGACGCGCTGTGGCGCCTCCCTTTAAATGCCAACCATTTTAAGGCTATTGAAAATAATGTCGCGGATGTGATGAATTCCGGCCCTGATGCCCCCGGCGCGAGCGCCGGCGCGGCCTTTCTGGCCAGCTTTGTACGAGAAAGTACAAATTGGGCACATTTGGATATTGCCGGGATTGCTTATTCTGATAAACCAACAGCCACCAAAGCCTCTCCCGGTTCCCGTGGTTTTGGTGTCCGGTTATTGAATGCCTATATCAAAGAGCATTATGAAGAAAAATAAGGCCCCTGTTATTGAAATTATCAGAAGATAAATTTTTTTTAATAAATGTCATAACTGGATTTCATATGATATTCCTAATTTAACCCTATTGATGAAAATATAGGAGATTAAAATGAGAATTCATAAACTCAGCTCAGGACTTGCCGTAGCATTGCTTTTCTCAGCCGGTGCCATGGCGGCTCCCACGGAGAAAGCCGGGCAAAATATTGTCAAAGGGGATAAAGAGGATTTTTTTATTGCCCGGATGAATCAGGCGTTTCCCGCTCCAAATATGATGCCTGAAATACATCATTTTAAAAGCTATAAAATGTTGCCCCGTAAAATATTATCACAGAGTGATTTTACAAATATTATTTCAAGTGAAGATGCTATAGACACGGCGGAAACTTTTGCCAAAGGCAAAGCCATGTCCGTCAGTTTCATGGCCTTTGGTTCACCAAGCTATATGGTAAATGTCGTCACCAAAAATGGGTTCAAGAATATTAGAATAGCCGCCGATACCGGCAAAGTCATCGGCCCAAAGAAAAACCCCGGCGCGGATATTTATGATGCCTTTCGCGGTAAGGGTGATGATAAGCTTACGCTTGACCTTCAGGGCGCAATGGATAAGGCCAAAAAGGAAGTCAAAGGCCATATTGCCGGTGCCAACCTGATGCCTGAACCGGGAAATATGACCTATAGCATCGTCATTGATACGGAAGAAGACGGTCGTAAGACTGTCTTGATCAGCGGCAGTACCGGCAAAATTATTTCTGTTCATGACGCCCTGAGCATAAATATGGGTATGAATATGCCTTTTACGATGCCAGCTATGCCTATTATGATGCGCGAAGGACCAAAAGGCGTGGGCTTTCAAGAGTTTATTATGAGGGAAGATGGCGTTCTTGAAGCCCCCGAAATGGAACATATGCCCGGAGGCCAAGAGTAGGCCGTATCCAAGGAGTGCGAAAAACCTTGCAGCTGTTATTGATCGAAGATGAAATAGAAGTGGCCGACTTTATCAGACAAAGTCTTGAAGAGGCCGGCCATACCGTCTGTCATCTTGATAATGGCCGCGATGGGCTTACCCAGGCGTTGGCAAACAGTTTTGATGTTTTGATCGTTGACCGTATGCTGCCTGAATTGGATGGCTTGAAAGTGGTGAAAGCCATCAGAGCCACCGGCAATCAGACGCCTGTGTTATTTTTAAGTGCGTTGGGTCAGGTTGATGAACGGGTAAAAGGCCTTAAGGCTGGTGGCGATGATTATCTCACCAAACCTTTTGCCTTCAGCGAACTTATGGCCCGGCTTGAAGCTTTGTCACGTCGTCCCCCTCACGTGCAAAGCGAGATTACCGAACTTGTTATCGGGTCCTTAACTATGGATCTGTTAAGCCGCAAGGTTTTTCGTGATAACAGGGAAATTACCCTTCAGGGTAAAGAGTTTAACCTGTTGGAGCAATTATTGCGTAATCAAGGCCGGGTCATGACCCGCACCATGCTGCTGGAAAATGTCTGGGGCTATCACTTTGATACCGGCACCAACGTCATTGATGTTCATATGAGCAATTTACGAAAAAAAATTGACCCGCCGGGTAGTCCGCCCATGCTTCATACGGTCAGAGGGGCCGGTTATAAAATCGAAGCGGCACCCTGATGAAACAACGATCTTCCCTCATAAAAAGTTATATAGGCCGTCTGGTATTTATTTATGGTCTGGCGGTCATTCTGGCTCTTGGGGCGCTATTTTATTTTCGTGATACTCTGGCAACCCTGCAAGTGGACAGCTATGCCAAGCCATTGGTCGATCGTGAAGTGAGTTATTTCAGGTCGGTTTATGAAAAGCGGGGTATGGGCGACCTCATAGAAATATTAGAAGATTACAGAGACCAGCCGGAGCGTGGTTTTGATTATGCTCTGATTAAAAATGGCAAGCTGGTTTCGGGCGACAAGGATATTTTTGCACCCCAGCCAATGATATTTGGGCAACCATTTCAGTTTTCTGGTATGCAAAGCTTCAAGGTTCCCGAAAATATATATGCTCCCGAAACTATGCTGGTTCCTGATTTTATACCGAACAAAAAGAACAGCAGGTCTGCCGAAGGGTTTCTAGAGAAATTCCCGCCATTGAGAAATTCACCAGAATCTTTCGAACCAGAATTTTTCGAATTTTCTGAAATAATAACAATGCCAAATGACATGATTAGTCCTTTCAATTTTATGGGGCAGAATCATATTCTTATGGAATCCATATATTTAGGCGGGGGGGTGATGTTAATGGCGGCATTTGATACACGCAGCTTTGAAAATCCGAGCGTGTTTCTCAACCGTATTTTAATTGGGCTATGTCTGTTGATCATTGCGGGCTTTATCACGACGACATTCATAGGCTGGAAAATCCATAGCCGCCTTAACGGGATAAATAAAACCGCGAGCGATATATTGAAACATAATGATTTAAGCCGTCGTATTCCGGGCGGATCCGGCGGCAGTGAATTTGATTTGCTCAGCCGGAATCTTAACAATATGCTCGAGGGCATCGAACAAAAACTGGAAGATATGCGCCAGCTCAGCAACAATATTGCCCATGACCTGCGGACCCCGCTGACGATTTTACGTAACCGGCTCGAGACATTGGGTAAAAACGCCAATAAGATAGAGGATGAGAAGGAAAAAACGCTTCTTCATATGGATGGAATTCTGGAGACATTTAACGCCATCCTGCGCATCAGCAACCTTGAGAGTGGATCAGCGCAGCTTCATAAAGAAAATATCAATCTGCCGGAAATGATACAGGATGTCATTGACCTATATGCGCCTCTGGCCACGAAAAAGAAACAGACGCTTGGGCATGAGCTTGATGATTTTGTGATATACGCGGATCGTAATCTCTTGTTTCAGGCTTTGGCAAATATCATTGACAATGCCGTTAAATATACGCCCGAGAGCGGAAAAATCATGATTTCCGCAGAAGAAAAACCTCTCAGTTTTGAACTATATATTGATGACACCGGTTCTGGCATTCCGGCGGATAAGCTGGACAAGGTGCTGACCCGCTATGAACGATTGGATCACAGCCGTAATACCAGTGGTCACGGCCTGGGCTTAAGCTTGGTAAAAGCAATAATGGATGCCCATAATGGCCGCCTCAGCCTGACAAATCATGCCGGCGGACTAAGAGTGAACCTCAGTTTTCCCCACCCGCGCCAAGCTTGACAAGCCCCTTATATCTTACCTATGCCAATATTAATTGACCCATATTTTGCGTCTTACTCATGGGATTGACCGTTATGAATGGCGTGGGGTACAAGGAAATTCTTGCCGTTCTCCTGCCAGCGGCTGACGGATATGCCAAAGAAACGGGACAGGTTTTTGTCGCTCAATATATGTGCCGGCGGGCCTTGGTCTATCATTTGGCCCTCATGCAATAAAATAAGCCTGTCACAGGTTCGTGCCGCAAGCCCAAGGTCATGGAGAACCACGAGTACCGCCCCGCCTGCGGCCGCATGGGCTTTAAGAATCTCCATCACCTGTAATTGATGGAAGGGATCAAGAGAGGCGACGGGTTCATCCGCCAATATATAGGTCGCGCCGCTGGCCAGCGTTCGCGCCAGAAGAACCCGGGCCCGCTCGCCGCCGGACAGGGTTGTTGCCGCCCGCTCTTTCAAATGCAGGCAATCGGTGAGGGTCAAGGCACGGTCTATTTCGTTATCGTCTTCGGGCTGAAGTTTTTGCCACGGGCCAAGGTGAGGAATCCGGCCAAGGGCAACGAGCCGCTCCACAGTCAAAGGCCAGTGCAGCGGGGCCCCCTGCGCCGCATAGGCCAGACATAACGCGCGTTCTTTCAGGCTCATGGCGGAAAGGTCGCGTCCCTCCAGCGTTATCCTGCCGGAACCGGGTTTGTTCAATCCCAGAATGCTCTTGAGAAGACAGCTCTTGCCGGCACCGTTAGGGCCGATCATGCCAACCATTTCGCCCGGCTTAACGCTGGCGGAGACATCTTTGAGTATTTGCGCGCCGCCAAGGGTAAGCGTGATGTTCTGTATCACAAGGCCTTTCATCTCATCTCCTTTCGCGTATGGAAGATGATGTATAAAAAGCAAGGCGCCCCCACAAGGGCCGTCACCACCCCAAGGCGCAGCGGCGATCCGGCAACCGGTAACCGGGTCAATATATCTGCAAAGGTAAGTAACAAGGCCCCGATCAAGGCACTGGGGATCAGAATCGCGCCGGGTTCCCGGCTAATCAGGGCGCGGGTGATATGGGGGACAACAAGGCCGATAAACCCAATAGCCCCGCAGATGGATACCGCCGCCCCGACGCTGAGCGCGGCACCGATAACGATACGCAGCTTGAGCCACATCAGATTGATGCCCATGGTTTGGGCGACCTCCTCGCCAACACTTAAGGCATTTAGGCCCTGTCCCACACCGATCATCATGGCCCAGCCGATGAGGATGAAGGGGCCCGCCATCCACAGATCATTCATCGTGCGATTTTCGAGCGACCCCAGCATCCACATCACCATGTCCCGAATGGTCATGGGATTGGCAGACAGATTCATAACAAGAGAGATCAGAGCGGTTGCCAGAGAGCTGATGCCAATGCCCACAAGGATCAGCATCAGGACGCTGCTGTCGCGCGTGGTCACCAACAGCAGAATAAACGTCGCGAGCAAGGCGCCGGTCATGGCAAAAAGCGGTACCGAAAACACCCATATTGTGGCCAACCCCAAATGAATGGCAATGACAGCGCCAAGGGCGGCACTGGCCGAAACACCAATTATGCCGGGATCTGCCAGCGGATTACGCAGCACGCCTTGCAAGGCGGCACCGGCAAGGCCAAGTGTGGCCCCGACCAGCATGCCAAGAATAACCCGGGGCAGGCGCAATTCAAAAAGGATCATCGATATGGGATCATCTGCGGGGGCCGTTAGTCCGGCCCAGATGTCGGCACCTCCAAGGCTTACGCGGCCAAAGCTTAAAGAAATTAATCCTGCGGCAATCAGGGCGAAAGCAAGCAGGCTATAGCTGAGGGTATTATTCATTGATTGTCCCTTGGTCTATGGTCAGCATATGGGACGGCTTTTGCACGATCAAGCCTTTTTCCATAGCTTCTGCGCGCAAGCGTTCCGCCGCATCAACCATGAAAAGTCCATTGCAGGACACATAACGTCCGGGCAGAAAAATCGCGGGCATATCGCGCAGCATTCGGGCCAGAATTCCGTGGCGGGCCTTGCTCCAGACAGATTGGGTTTTAAGGTTGGTGTCAAAGAAACTGGCGATGAATATATCAGGGGGGTCGATAAGCAGATCTTCCATGGGCAATGTCTGCCAGCCGGTAATTTTTCGCGCCGCAGCATAGGATTGAAAACCGGCAAGCTGAATGACGTCATCCATGATTGTATCGCTGCCCGCCGTATAGCCGGACGGGGTAACATAGGCCGCCCGAAGATCCAGTTTCGGGAGGGCGCGCAAGGCCGCAAGCCTTTTTTTGTATGTATTTATTAAGGCTTCTGCATGTTTTTCCTGCGCAAAATTCTGCCCGGCGCGGCGGATATTTCTGATCACAACATCTGGATCACTGCCAAAGTATGTTTCAAATAATCTGATACCTCTGCGCTGCATTAATTCCGGCATTTTGGCATGGGCCTGCCAGCTTTGCACGACAACATCGGGCTTCAGATAGAGCAGTTCATCCACGGTGCTGTAAAATTTAGGCAGACCTGCGGCACGGCCCCTAAAAAATGAATGGGCGCTATCGGCTGCCATGGATAAGGCCATGATCTGGCCCTGCTCCGCCACGGCCAGAACATATTGATCCGCACAATAATCCAGAGAAATAATTTTTGGTTTCTTCGCTTCGGGGATATCTGAAGCGTGAGCTGGAGATGGCAGAGCCATCCCCAAACCCATTAGGGCAAACAAGAGCCACCGCAATGGCTCAAATCTGGCCCGGCATATCATTAAAAGCGGGTCCGAAGGCCAGCATAAACCGACCGATCGGGTGTGCCAAACCCGGCGACCTGCTGATATTCCTTATTCAGCAGGTTATCCAGACGGCCATAGACCTGTATCCGGTCATTGATATCATAGGAAACCCGGAAATCCACCCGAACCCATCCGTCAATTTCAACATTGCCAAAATCAAGCTCTTTGCCATTATAGGTGGCCGACAAACTTGCCGTATAGTTTGCTTTTGGTGTCCAGAATACCGCGCCATAAACTTCGTGTTTGGGCTCACGAAGGCGGCGTTCCCCCGTATCGCGATCAATGGCATCGGTTAGGGTATAGTTACCCTTGAGGCTGATATTTTCTGCGATATCGGCATCCAGCGTAATTTCAAGACCTTTGGATTGTGATCTTCCCAAATTCTGATAGCCGCCCGCAAAGGTGAAAATAATGGCATTCTCGGAATTCTGGCGGAAAATCGCGGCACTTAATGTGAGTTTGCCGTCAAACAAGGCCTGTTCGATACCAATTTCAATGGACTCCGCTTCTTCCGGCTGCAGGCCTGCTGTGGGCTCTGTTAAGCCACAGAAACCGCAGATATAGGTCAGCTGAAAGATACTGGGGGCTTTGAAACCCTCTGACCAATTGGCAAGGATGCGGGTGCCTGTTTCTTCTATTGTATAGGAACCGGTGACCCGTCCCGTTAATTCTGATCCAAAGGTTTCATGGTCATCGAACCTCATGCCGCCGGTCAGGACCAACCCTTTGACTTGGGTAAAGGCAATTTCGCCCAGAAGGCTGTTGATAGAGAAACTATCGGGATCAATGGTGACC
The DNA here is from genome assembly GCA_021647465.1 of Emcibacter sp. Taxonomy (GTDB): domain Bacteria; phylum Pseudomonadota; class Alphaproteobacteria; order Sphingomonadales; family Emcibacteraceae; genus Paremcibacter. Next base: position 72,134 of record JAKIUQ010000009.1, read on the forward strand.
GCCTTGGTTTCTTCGCGCTGCGCGCCCGCTGTAATCGTCCAGCCAGATACAGGGGTATAGACGCCAAGATAGTCAATATTGACCCGCGTGCCTTCCGCTGTAAAGCTTTCCACGCCATTGGCTTCATTGCGGCGGTCAATGGTGGAATATTCAACGGAAACCGTATTGGACAAACGATCGTCCAGAAGATCCAAACTCGCGCGGCCGGCAATCATAAATTCATCAAAATAGGCCACCATATCACCATCAACGGGGCCAAAATTATCGAATTCACTGCGATTATCCGAATAGCGTGTGATGATTTCACCGTTAAATATATCTGTTGGCCGGAAGGTGACTTTACTGGATAAGGTGAAGGCCTTATAGGCATCAGTTTCTATATTGCCATCATTCTCGTCTGCGGCAGATATGCCATCGGTGCTGATGCCGCTGATGGCGACATTAAACCCGAGTTTTTGCGTTCCGCCAAACATATTGGCCCCGCCGCGAAAGCTGTTATAGGAGCCAAATTCACCAAAAATATTGCCGCCAAATCCCTCAGCACCTGTTTTGGTTATAACATTGATCACCCCGCCAATGGCATCCGAACCATAAAGGACGGACTGGGGGCCGCGCAAGACTTCTATGCGGGCGATATTATAAGGATCAAGCCCGGCGAAATCATAGCCATTCCCCGGCGATGACGGATCATTCAATTGTACACCGTCGACGAGAATAACGGTATTCCCACTGCCCGCGCCGCGAATGGATACGGACGCCACGCCGCCAAAAGAACCGCTCTGCGCAATGGATACGCCCGGCACATCGGCCAAGGCGTCAAGGACATAGCTATATTGACCGCGTTCAATATCCACATCGGAAATGACGGACAGGCTTGTGCCAATTTCTGATAAGGGTTGCTGGCGGCGATTGGCCGTTACGATAACTTCTTCCATCGTATCCTGGCTGATGTTAATGTCATCAGCGTGGGATAGAGACGTAAGGGCGGTTGTTGAAAGGAAACTGGCGGTTAGTGATAAAAGGATTATCTTCATGATATTACCCATATTTTGCCCGGTTAAAGGCGTTAAAAACGAACGGGGGGTATCTGATTGATAATCCGACGACCTCCACGCATGACAAGGCTATCGCCAGCACGGAAGATCCGCTCTGTCCGGTTGTACCGACCGTCAGAAAGGCGAAACGATGGCAGGTCTCCTGGCTTGTGAATTGACGCCTTAACTCGGCCTTCCCGGTTTCCCAGTGACTTTTGAGCTTGCTCTTCACTTACAGTTACGGACATAGCTGCGGTCTTAATCTAATAGATTGCACCGCATTCCCTTTTCACCCTAAGCGCAAACTTAAGGCACCATCTGTGGCTATTCCTAAAGTAAAAATTTTTATAAATCAATAGATGCAGGAATTTAAATTTACCAGACTGCGTCCCGTTCAAGGAAATTCTTCTGCCCATAACACGCATTTGAAAGAGAGGCCAAAACAGGAGGAGCGTAGCGCCGACTTAGTGACCAAGCGGGAGCGCAGCCATAAGCGGCGCCTGAGCGGAATCCATAAAGAATAAACTTAAGCCCCGCCCCGGAAGGCCAAAACGACGGGCAGGCGGGCGGCGCGCAAAGCCGGGAAAAAACCGCCGATCAGGCCAATGGCGAGCGCTAATATTAGGCCGCTTTTGAAAAGATCAGCGCTCATATGGAAAGAGAAGGCGACTTGAGTGAAGTTGCCGCCTAAGGTTGATGTGGTTAAGCCATCCATGAATATATAAGCTGCGAGCGTCCCGATAACGCCGCCAATGAGGGATAATATCAATGATTCCGCTAACGTTCCGAAAAAGGCTGAAATATTGCTAAAACCGATGGCGCGCAGGGTGGCTATTTCCCGCTCCCTATCCGCAACCGAGGTATACATCGTATTCAGCGCACCGGCCAAAGCCCCAAGGCTCATGACGATACTTAATATCCAGCCCAGATTAACCATGCCACTTAGCGCTTCGCCCTGTTCCTTAAAATAATCAATTTCCGTCTGCACATCCAGAATAAGGCGGGGGTCTTGTTTAACGGCCTCTAGCATACCTTCAATATTTCCCGGCTCTTCCAGAAGGACGCGGATCGTTTGAAAGCTGTTGCCGCGCCGGAACTGGCTCTGCAAGGTTCGGGCATCGGCCCATAATTCGCTTTCAAAGGCAGAGCCGCCTGTGCTGAAAATACCAACGACTGTCCATTCCGATTTGCCGAATTTAACGGTTGTGCCCAAGTCAAAACCGGAAAATTCCCTTAAAATCGCCGTTCCGACAATAATCTCATTGCGGCCCGGTTCAAACATGCGGCCTTCGACTATTTCAAAATTGCTGCGCAAGTCAATGCCAACGGCCGCAATCCCGCGCAAGGGCAGGTTGGCTTTTGTGTTTGTCGTGCGCTTTATGCCATCTACTATCACATATAATTCTGCGGAATAAATTGGGTTGCCGTCCGCATTCTTTACGATGCCCGGCGCTGTTGTAATGATATTTATCACGTCTTTGGACAGGACACTATTGAGTTCTGATTTAGAGCCGCTTCGTGTGATGATTGCTGTTTTATCACTGCCGGCACCCTCCAGAGTTTTCTTGAAACCATTGGACATAGACAGAAAAGACAGTAAAACGGCGACGACAACGGAAATCGCAAGTGTTGCCGCAAAAGACATCCATAACCGTCTGGGCAGGCTGCGGATATTCATCATAATTACCGTGAATATCTGAGAAAAGATGCTGGTCATTTTAAATCCCTTTTACCGGCGGCTTAATGCGGTGATAATATTTAATCGAAGCGCATTTACGGCGGGAATTATTCCCGTGATCAAGCCGAGAAATACCATAATTATAACAGCTTTAAGAATAATATCATTTGACAAAATTAAATCTGGCAGGGGAAATTGCGGCGCATTATTCAAAAATCCAAGGAAATATGTTGCGGTGAATAAACCGGCAATTCCGCCAAGAAAAATCAGCATGAATGATTCCATTAAAACCATTTTGAATATTCTCAAGGAAGAAAATCCAAGTGTTTTCATAACCCCGATTTCATTTGTTCGTTCCCGAATGGCCAGTGCCATTGAAAAGCCTACAATAACCAAAATAATAAAAAAAGACGCGAAAACCACAGAAGACAAGATCAAACCAATATTGCCAAGCTGAGCGATAAAGCTCTGGTTAAAGGCCTTTTCCGGAACTGTTTCGGTTTCATAGGGCGTGTTGGCAAACATATCATCGATCGCCTTTATCACCTGCTCATTAAGCTTGGGGTCGACCGTTTTAATGCCCATCCAGCCGATGAAATCACCGCCAAAAGACTGGGTTTCGTTGAAATATTTATAATGAATATAAACACTATTGGTATCGGCCTGCGGGTATTTGGCCGTGAAAATCCCCTCTATATCGAAGGCCCAGGATGATGAGCCATCCCGCTTGGAAAAAATATTTGAATGTAATGGGATCCGGTCACCAACCTTCCAACCATAAATATCTGCAACCGCCTTGCCTACAAGGATACCCTGTTGATTTTTTTGCCAACCATCATATCGTTCTTCATCGATCGCGATATCATCACCGTAAACGGCAAGAAGCGTCGCCGGATCAACGGCAAAGGTCATCACCTGTTGGCGGGGCTCTTTATAATAGCCGCCGAACCAGTTAAACTGGGCAACGGCCTCTATGCCTTCAACCGTTTGCACCTTACGCACATAAGAAATGGGCAACGGCTGGGTAAAGTTGATTTTATTGACAGAAACCAGACGATTATCGGCGGACAGTTCAACGCCCGCATTTAACGCCTTGTCAAATGCCGTCAGTGCGCCAAACATAAGAAAAGCAATGAATATGGCAAAAAACGTGAGAAAAAATCTGAGTTTCTTTCGTATCAGATTTTTATAGACAAGATAAAAATCGCTCATGTCGTCAGTTCCTTCTCAACGAATTCTCCCTTGTCCAGATGAAGCGTCCGTTTTGCATAGGTTGCCGCAGAAGGATCATGGGTCACCATAAGGATGGTTTTACCAAAGTCACGATTAAGAAGCTGTAGCATAGACAGAATCTCATCGGCGGTTTTGCGGTCCAGATCTCCCGTAGGCTCATCACATAATATGAGTTTGGGATCAGAAACAATGGCGCGGGCTATGGCGACACGTTGCTGTTGCCCACCGGACATTTCACTGGTCATATGTTTTGCGCGATCAGAAAGGCCAACCAATTCCATGGCGGTTGCGACGCTTTGTTTGCGCTGTTTCGAGGATAAATTCGTCAGTAGCAAAGGCAGCTCCACATTACGTTCCGCATTGAGCATCGGCATGAGGTTGTAAAACTGGAAAATAAAGCCAATATTGCCCGCACGCCATTTTGCCAGCTGGCTTTCCGACAGATTATCCACACGGGAATCGTTAAACCAGATCTCCCCACTTGTCGGTTTATCAACGCCGCCAAGCAAATTCAGAAGGGTGGTTTTCCCCGAACCTGATGGCCCCATGATGGCCAGAAATTCCCCCTCTTTAATTGACATATTAAGATTATCAAAAATGGTTATTTTTTCTTTGCCCTTAACGAATTCTTTTGAAACGCCCCGAAGGTCATATAATATTTTATCCGTCATCCCTCTGTATCCTTAAATAATATTCTTTTCACCCAATATACTCACCCTTTTAAAAAGGCTACTTTAACGCCCATATCCGGTAAGATGCGGGCATCTTTGACTTTTATGCCAATACGAACGCGCACGGTTGCTTTGGCCCGATCTGCTGTGGGAATGACCGCAATAACAATGGCCGGAATGGTCCAGTCTGAATAGGCATCCAGATGGGCCTCGACTTTTTGCCCCTCGAAAACCCTGCCGATGAAGGCCTCATTAACATCCACTTCAATTTCCAGCGAATCCATATCAACGATAGTACATATGCCGGTTCGGGTAAAGCCGCCGCCGGCTGATGACGGGGCCACGATCTCACCGGGCTGAGCATTCTTGACTGTTACAACGCCGGAAAAGGGGGCCCTTATGGTATGATTATCAAGACGTTCCTGTTGTCTTTCAACTTCAAACTCTGCAACCCTGATTTCAGCCCGCGCCGTATTAAGGTCGGCGGTTAAGCTTTCCTTGTTGGCCTGCGCGCTGCTTACGTCAGCTTCAGAGGAGAAATTTTTCGAGCTGAGTTCAATAGAGCGCTTTAAAACACGTCTGGCTTCTGCCAGATTTGCTTCTATGCGCGCCACCCTCGATTTGGTGGCGGTTAATTGGGCCAGAGCATAATTCACATCCACGGTTGCCACCGCGTTGTCAAGCTGTGCCAATATCTGGCCTTTTTTGACGGACATGCCTTCTTCTACATTCACGGCGGTGATCAGTCCCATGACCTCGGCCGATACGGTGGCCATCCGCCGCGCCGTGATATAACCGGATGCATTCAATATCTTGTCAGATTTGCGGGCGGCCTTTTCCGGCTTGCTTTTCACAGAGAGGGCTGGCCCGTTTGTCACCTTCGCCGCAGGTTGAGGTGCTTGTTGTTTCGCCATGGCTTGTTGTTCAATATTATCGCCGCTGTGCCAGACCCAGACCGTGCCGCCGCCCACAATAAAAGAAAATAACATCATCACCATTAAAAAAAGCATGGGTGTTTTACCTGATGTTTCTTTTTCTGAACGGTCAATTTTTAATTTATTCAGAAGTTCGCTTTTATCACTCATAATCTCCCCTTAAAATATTTTATATGTCACTTAACGCTTTTTAATTTTTCATCAAGGCGCAAAGCGTGATTCATAACATGGAAAATATAATTCTGTTCTACCACGCCGTGAAAAAGATAGCCGCCCGGTCCATCCGCGTAAATGGCGACATCTTCGCCGCCGTGTCGTTCATATCCGGTTGGCACAAGGGCCTGCTGCAAATAATTTTGGGCTTCCGTATCCACATCGGTCAAGTCTGAACGGGGCAGGCCTTCTATGGCACCGCCGCCATTATAATAGCCAAGGGTGGTATAGGGGCTGCCGTCTTTTGCTTGTGCCGGGTGGCTCTTGGCGATACCCCGCTTGTCATTTTCAACAACCTTGCCCAGAATGGGATTGCCGCGCGTAACATCACCGGTCATGACAAAACCGTGGGAATGGTCGGCGGTCACAATGATCAAGGTATCCTGACCATTGGTCATTTCCTTGGCCACCTGCACCGCCTTGGCCAAAGCCACGCTGTCATGGAGCGCCCGATAGGCATTGCCGGCATGATGGGCCTGATCAATACGCGCGCCTTCAATATAGAGAAAATATCCCTCTGACTTTCCCTCTAATTTTTCTATGGCTTTTTTGGTCATGTCCGCAAGAGACGGCTCCCCGCCCTTATCCAGATGCCGGTCTGTTTCAAATTGCATATGGCTGGCATTAAACAGGCCCAGAATTGGGCCGTCCTTCTTTAGATCCAGTTGATCAAAGCCCGTTTCATTCCATATATATTGCCCATTTTGATGACGATTCTGCCATTCTTCGATCAGGTTGCGGCCATCTTTTCTTTTTCCTTTTTCACCTTCGCCGTCGGTGACAAAGTTGGGCAGGAAGTTGCGCCGCCCGCCACCAAAGGCAATTTCAATACCATTGCCAGCGGAGAAATTGACAAATTGCCGGGCAATATCTATGCAGCCGTATTTCTGCTCAGCCGGAGGGATATCGCTCATTGTTTCCCAATAGCGGCTTGGTGAATGGGCATAGGATGCGGCGGGAGTCGCATGGGTGAGGCGGGCGTTGGTAATAATCCCCGTGTTAACCCCGGCCTTTTCAGATAATTCAAGAAAGCTTTCCAGATGATTACCGTGGGTTGATTGACAATCCCCCTGGACGGCGTTCTGATTAACGCTGATCACATTGGATTTTGTTTTGGTGCCTGACAGAAAGGCGGAGGCAGTTCCTGCGGAATCCGGTATCTGACGATTGGTATTATAGGTCTTGGAAAGAGCCGTATAGGGGAATGTCTCCCATGAAAGAATATTTTCTTCTCCGGCCATGTCTTTAAGCTGCCCGTCCAGAATACGGGCCGCCGTTACCGTGCTGATCCCCATCCCGTCGCCAATGAAAAGAATGATGTTTCTGGCAGGCGCTGTGTTCGGTTTTCTGGCTAATTTTCGGGACAGGGTTTTTTGGGCATCTAGGAAATATATATCTGTGGCTTGGCGCTCCCCCCCGGCCCAAATAGAGGCAGGAAAAAGCGCCAGCTGTGATATGGCGAGAATAAATCCGCAGCCGGCTATAGAAAATTTATTCATTGATTTTATCATAACAAGATTTTTACTTTCCGCTGAATTCCAGTATGCCGGATATTTATATCATCATCTTTGGCATTTTTTCCATATGGTCACCGATACCCTAAACGGATGAGATCATTTAGTCGAAACATTTTTGCGATTTTAGCGAAATTCATGCCAATAGCCTGCGGCATTTATGATGCAGTTACAGGGCCTTAGAATAATGTTCACAATCAGCTGGAATCATGTCCAAAATCAGCCGGACGTTTGCCTATGAAAGCGTTGATTCCCTCTTTTGCATCCCGATGAAGAAGGTTGCTGACCATCACACCGCAGGTATATTCATAGGCATCGGCCAGGGACATTTCAGCTTGTTGATAAAAGGCCTCTTTGCCTGTTTTAAGGGTTGCCGCACTCTTGCGGCATAGTTTCTGGCAATAATCATTCACGGCGTTATCCAGTTCATCAGCCGGGACAATCTGATTTATCAAACCATATGACAAGGCCGCTTGCGCATCGATAGCGTCGCCCAATAATAACATCTTCATGGCTTGCTTACGGTTCAGGTTGCGGCTTAAGGCAACCATGGGGGTTGAACAGAATAAACCAATATTAACCCCCGGGGTGCAAAAGCGGCTATTGTCGGTGGCAACGGCCAGGTCACAACTGGCCACAAGTTGGCAGCCTGCGGCGGTGGCCATGCCCTGAACCTTGGCAATAACGGGTCTTGGGTGGTTAACAATCGCCTGCATAACCTTCGCACAAAGCCGCATGATTTTCTGGAAAAAAGCTTTGCCGCCATCCTCATCCTTGTGATGTTCATTGAGCTCTTTGAGGTTATGGCCGGCACAAAAAACCGGCCCGGCGGCGGCGATAACAATAACTCTGACCTGTTGGTTCTCATAGGATGCCAGCAGCTGCATCAATAGAGAATTCAACATTTCCTCGCTTAAGGAATTACGGTGCTTTTCCTGATTTAGCGTAAGCGTAAGGACATGGTCATTAAGGTCACAAAGCAGGTGGTTTGATGAGGGCATATCATTTCACCGTCAGCACTTCATAGGCGGCGCTGACCTGTTGGAATTTGATGGCGGCGTCGCTGTCGCCAAGGTTGGTGTCGGGATGATAGAGTTTCGCCATGCGCCGGTAGGCGACTTTAATCTCAACCGCTGTGGCATCATCGTCCAGATCAAGAATGATCAAGGCATCGGAGCGCCGCCGGTCCTTGCCATAAGTTTCCGCACTGCCCATATCATAGGCCCCGCTAGAGGCATAGCCGCGCGCGGTACGCATTTCTTCCTGGGCGCGTTTAAAGGCCTCTTCCTTGCTCAGGCCTTCAAAATAATTCCATTTGCTGTTGAATTCGGTGATATGTTTTTCGCAAAATTGCCATTTGTCCCGGCTGTCCGGAGATTTCGGCGCGGGGAATTCGCCTTTATTATCACAGCCATCATAATCGCACATGCGCACCTGTATGGTATCACGCGAAGACTCATAGCCATTCCAGCGGGGAAAAGTTGATGCTTTTGATTTTCTCATAAATATATCTTCATCCTATCAAATCAGATTTATAAGCCACATTTAAAATAACGGCATATTATATAGAAAAAATCTGGTGAATAAAGCCTGACTTATAAAATCGGCCCGGCGGCTTTCACATTGTCATCCACATGATCTTCATATTCGGTGAAATTTTTCCGGAACAGATTAACCAGATGGGCGGCTTGCGCGTCATAAGCCGCGCCGTCTGCCCAAGTACCGCGTGGGTCAAGAACATTGCCATCAACGCCTGCGCAACTTAAGGGAATCTCAAAGCCGAAATTGGGGTCAATGCGGAATTCACCTTTATCCAGAGTGCCATCAAGCGCGCCGCGCAAGAGGGCGCGGGTATATTTGATGGGCATGCGGCTGCCCACACCATAAACGCCGCCGGTCCAGCCGGTATTCACCAGCCAGCAGGTGACCTCATGCTTGGCAATTTTTTCCCGCAGAAGGTTACCGTAAACAGAAGGATGACGCGGCATGAAAGGCGCCCCAAAACAGGTGGAGAAAGCCGCCACAGGTTCTTTGCCGAGGCCTTTTTCTGTACCGGCAACTTTCGCGGTATAGCCCGACAGGAAGTGATACATGGCTTGTTCTGGCGTCAGGCGTGCAATGGGCGGCATGACGCCAAAGGCATCGGCGGTCAGCATAATGATATTTTTCGGATGGCCGCCAACCCCGCCTTCGGTGGTATTGGGAATCGATGTAATGGGATAAGCCGCGCGGGTATTTTCCGCCTTGGTAGCATCATCAAGGTCAAGTTCCCGCGTATCGGGGTCAATAACCACATTTTCCAGAACCGTTCCGAACATGCCGGTTGTGGCATAGATTTCAGGCTCGGCTTCCTTGGACAAGCGGATTACCTTGGCATAACAGCCGCCCTCAAAATTAAAGACCGACGTATCAGACCAGCCATGTTCATCATCCCCGATCAAACTGCGCTCAGGATCAGCGGAAAGAGTGGTTTTCCCAGTGCCGGAAAGACCAAAGAAAATGGCCGTATCACCGTCCTTGCCAATATTTGCCGAACAATGCATGGGCATAATCCCCTTCGCCGGCAGCAGGTAATTGAGGATCGAAAAGACTGATTTTTTCATTTCGCCGGCATAAGATGTTCCGGCAATGAGCACCAGCTTCTTTGCCAGATTAAGGGTAATGACTGTTTCGCTGTTTGTTCCAACCTCTGCGGGGTTTACTTTTAACTCGGGCGCATGGAGTATGGTGAAATCCGGCGCAAAATCCGTTAAATCAGCCCCGTCAGGCCGCACCAGAAGATTGCGAATGAACAGGCTGTGCCAGGGGCTCGGGCTGATGGCGCGGACAGAAATCCGGCAGGTGGGATCCGTACCGCCGTAAAGATCCTGAACATAAAGGTCACGCTCATTCAAATAGGCGAGGATTTGGCCATGGATTTTATCAAAATTTTCTTCCGAGATAGAAACATTGACCTTGCCCCACCAGATATCATCCTTGGTTTTATCTTCTTTGACCATGAATTTGTCATTGGCAGAACGGCCCGTATGAATGCCGGTTTCAACAACAAGGGCACCGCCCTTGCCGACCAGCCCCAGATTTTTCTTGATGCTGTGTTCGTAAAGAATTTCCGCACCCATATTCCAAAATATATTTTCATCACTTGAAATGCCATGCTGATCAAGCTTCGATGAGCTGATATATTTACCAATATTATTCATTTTAGACACAGTCCTTAAATTTTTATATTTCTCAATTCTGCCTTAGTTGATCCGTAAGGTCAGCGGAGAAATTAACGCCATAATTTCTTATGGGCTGTTTTTTAAACATGATGAGGGAATCGCCTATATAAGAATTGAAATCAAGTATCAATCGTAAAAAACAATCATGCTTTTAGTAAGACGTTGAAATATATGCATATTATTTTTACATATCGTGAGAAGTATCTTTCTGTAAACGCTTACCATAGGAAAGAAATCATGCTAATCTTTAATGAGATTCGCTAATAATAGAGGGAAAAAACCTAAATGGTGCCGAAAATAACACTGGTTGATGATGACCAAAATATTCTGACCTCCGTAAGTATGGCCTTGGAAGCCGAAGGTTTTGACGTGACGACCTATCCTGACGGGTCGGCCGCACTGGACGGCTTTTCGAAAAATCTGCCTGACCTTGCTGTGCTGGATATCAAAATGCCCAGAATGGACGGGATGGAGCTTTTGCGCAGATTGCGGGAGAAACATGATTTTCCCGTTATTTTTCTCACGTCCAAGGATGATGAGATAGATGAAATGCTGGGCCTGAAAATGGGCGCGGATGATTATATTACCAAGCCGTTTTCCCAACGATTATTAATTGAGCGGATCAAAACCATCCTGCGGCGGGTTGACGCGGTTCGCAAAACCAGCCTGAAGTCCGGGCAAAATTCTGAAACATCCGCAGCAGATGAAGCCGGCGTTCTTGTTCGCGGGCGACTGCTGCTTGATCCCTTGCGTCATGTTTGCCAATGGGACGGCAGTGATGTTAAGCTGACGGTGACAGAATTTTTGATTTTAGAAGCCCTCGGCCATCGGCCGGGTCATGTGAAAAGCCGGGATCAACTGATGGACATCGCCTATAATGATGATGTTTATGTGGATGACAGAACAATAGACAGCCACATTAAACGGCTGCGCAAAAAATTTCGCAATATTGACCCTGAATTTGACGGTATCGAAACATTATATGGTGTCGGATACAGATATAGTGAAAGCTGAAAAACTTTCTAATTCAACAGAGAATGACTCCCCGGAAAAGGGCCGTCGGAAAAGTCTTTTGCGGCCCAAACGCCGTGTGTCGCCGCTTACGGTTCGCATATTGGCGGTAAATCTTATCGCGCTTGGGTTCTTGGCGGGCGGCATATTATATATTGATCAATATCAGGAGACCATGGTTCAGTCGCGCATCAATGCGCTGATTAAGGATGCCGAAGTTATGGCGGGCGCATTGGGCGAGGCCGCAACGGCACAGGCCGACAGAACGGAACTGCGCTTAAAGCCTGCGGAACAGATCATCGTACGTGTGGTTGGCGTGACCAATAATCGCACGCGTCTGTTTGGGCTGGATGGTAATTTATTGCTGGACAGCCGGGATCTTGCGGTTGATCAGTCTGTGGTTATTGACGAACTGCCGCAATATGTGGGTTTGACTACTTTTCTGGATCAGGTATCAGAAACGATCACCCTGCTATTGGACAGTTTGCATCGCCGAAAGGATCTTGAATCATATCATGAGGTTAAAACGCAAGTGGCGGACCATTACCCCGAAGTTGAAAGGGCGCTTGAAGGGGATATGGGATTTAGAATCAGGCGTTTGTCGGATCGTGCCGAGATTATAACTGTTGCCGTTCCGGTTCAGCGATTTCGCCGGGTTCTCGGGGCCTTGCTTTTGTCGGCGGATACGCGGGATATTAACGCGGCGGTTCAACAGACGAGGATTACCTTTTTGAAATTCTTTGGTATCGTGCTGTTGGTGACTTTGCTCTTGTCCATATTTTTAGCCAGAACCATCGTTCGCCCCATTCTGCGCTTGGCCAGATCCGCCGACCGCATTAGTGCGGGCACCCATACCGGCGCCGATATTCCCGATTATTCCAGCCGCAACGATGAGATCGGGGACCTGTCCCGGTCCCTGAAAGATATGACCCTGGCTCTGGCGCGGCAAATTGATGCCGTGGCGGCTTTTGCGGCTGATGTATCCCACGAATTGAAAAATCCCTTAACATCGCTTCGAAGTGCGGTGGAGACTTTATCGCTGGCCAAAAATGAGGCCGCCAAGAAAAAACTTCTTGGTATTATCGCAGATGATGTGGGACGGCTTGATCGTCTGATCAGTGATATTTCCAATGTTTCCAGACTGGATGCCGAAATGTCCCGGAGCCAAATGGGTGAAGTGAACTTGAAAACTTTGCTGGAAACCCTGGTTGATATGTATAAATCATCCCACGGCGACAAAATTCCCGCCCTGCATCTGGATTTGGATAGCCCGAAGAATGCCCGTAAGAAAAAATCGGCGAAAGCCTATTGTGTCTCTGGTCTGGAAGGGCAGCTTGGGCAGTTATTTCGTAACCTGATTGATAATGCCATCTCTTTTTCAAAAAAGGATGGTACTATCTGGATCAGGCTCAGTCATCAAAAAAACATGGTGCAAGTGGTGATTGAAGATGAGGGGCAGGGTATTCCTGAAGATAAACTGGAAGATATTTTTGACAGATTCTATTCGGAACGTCCCAGCGCAGAAGCCTTTGGCAAACATTCCGGATTAGGGCTCAGCATCTGCAAGAAAATTGTTGAGGCGCATGAAGGGGTCATTGTTGCGCAGAACCGCCAAACCGGCGGCGCGCAATTTACGGTTCAGCTCCGCCATATATCCCTTAAATCTGAGGCTTTGACATGATATTAGTCCATGGCACCGGCATTTTTATTGACGGGAAAGGCATCCTGATTAAAGGGGGGTCCAGAGCGGGAAAATCCGATTTGGCGCTCAGGCTAATGGGCCAAGGCGCCGAATTGGTCGGGGATGATTATGTTGAAGTCTCCCGGATGGGGCAGGACCGCGTGGTTATGCAGGCCCCGGAGACAATCGCGGGTAAAATTGAGGTGCGCAATATTGGCATATTAAATGTCCCCTTTCGGCATATGGCGAGAATCGATCTGGTGGTGAAGCTGGTTTTGGATATTGCCAGTCTGGAACGTTTGCCACAGCAGAAAGTCACGCGGCTGGACGGGGCAGAAATCCCCTGTCTGGATTTCTATGCTTTTGAGGCCTCTGCTCCTGAAAAATTGCGTTCGGCCCTTAAAATACTGTCTCAAAGCCTTGAAACATCCTCTCAGGAATGACGATTTTCGCCTAGAAATATTGACTCCAATAGATTCTTGGCCTTTAATTTGAACCTTCGTGAGGGAATTTAAGGACATATGGATAAATTTGAGGACAAGCCATTAAAATTATATTTGATCACCGGCATGTCGGGGGCGGGGAAATCTTCTGCGCTCAAAGTTCTGGAAGATTTGAACTATGAAGCCATAGATAACCTGCCGGTAACATTATTGTCCAATGTGCTGGAGCTGGTTCTTGCCGATTATGAGAATGATGACCACCCGGCATTGGTCATTGGTATTGATGCGCGAACCCGGAATTTCCAGCAGGATAAAATACTGGAAAATCTGGCGGACCTTAAATCCCGCGACAATATAGACCTTCAAATATTGTATTTTGACAGCAGCGATGAGATATTGGTCAAGCGTTTTTCGGAAACACGGCGCAAGCATCCGCTGGCCAAAGACCGTCAGGTCATTGATGGTATCACCCAGGAGCGCCAGTTGATGCAGGCCATTCGCGCAGAAGCGGATTATATATTTGACACATCAGACATGGGCGGACAGGATTTACGTCAGACATTAACCCAAAAATTTGAACGCCAGCATAGCGGTGATATGAATATCGTGATCAGTTCCTTCGCCTATCCAAAAGGGTTGCCCAGAAATGCTGATCTGGTTTTTGATGTGCGTTTTCTACGAAACCCCCATTATGTGGATGCGTTAAAATCCTTGACCGGTCTGGACAGTAAAATTCAGAAATATGTGGAACAGGATAAAAGATTTGCGGATTTTTACGGGAAAATAAGCGACTTGATTTTATTCTTATTGCCTGAGTATAAGAAAGAAGGGAAATCTTACTTAAAGATTTCTTTTGGCTGTACGGGCGGGTGGCATCGTTCCGTATGTGTGGCGGAAAAAATAGCCAAACAGTTGAATGAAGGCGGCTTTAAAGTAAATATTTATCACCGGGAATTGGTGTTGAGAGGCACATAATCCCGCATAAACAGGATAAAAGAAATGATTGGTATGGTAGTTGTGACTCATGGCCGACTTGCAGAGGAGTTTATTTCTGCAATGGAGCATGTGGTTGGCCCTCAAAAGGCGGTACGGGCCATATGCATTGGACCAGATGATGATATGGAACAACGAAGGCAGGATATTCTGGATGCGGTTAAGGATGTTGATCAGGACTCCGGCGTTATCCTTTTGACTGACATGTTCGGCGGCACCCCATCAAATCTGGCTATTTCAATAATGGAAAATGCCAATGTGGAGGTGATCGCCGGGATCAATCTGCCCATGCTGATCAAATTGTCCAGCGTCCGGCTGGTCTGCACCATGGAAGAAGCTATTCAGGCCGCTCAGGATTCTGGCCGTAAATATATCAATATTGCGTCCCACGTGTTATCCGGGGATAATATGTGAGCGATAATAGTTCCCGGGTTGGTCGTAATTCCGTCATGATTAGAAAAGTACAAATTCAAAATAAACGCGGCCTTCATGCGCGGGCTTCTGCCAAATTTGTCGGCGTGGCCAGCGAATTTGATACGGAAATTCTGGTGTCCAAGGATGGCACAGAAGTCGTTGGAACCTCAATTATGGGGCTGATGATGCTCGCTGCGGCAAAGGGCGAGACGGTGACGTTGAAAGGGGAAGGGGCGCAGGCCGGACAGGCTCTTGATGCCCTTACGCAGTTAATTGAGGCTAAATTTGGCGAAGAATGAGCATGACTTATGAGTATGCTGCCTAGTTCTGGACCTGATATTGGGCCAGATTTTGGTCAAGGAGACGGATAATTATGCGTATCGCATATTTTGGCGGCGACATGTTTTACGGCTGCATGGAGTTGCTCATGGAAAAGGGCCATGAAATCATTGCCCTATATACAAATCCCCCGGATGTCGATGAATATGATTATATCAAAAATGTGTGCCAGCAGGGAAAGAGACTTGATATTCCCATCCTGTATTCCAAGCCGACGAATGAGGATATAAAGGCGCTTCAGCAGAAAGGATGCGATATGATTCTTTCTGCCGGATACCGGCATAAAATACCGCCGTGGCAGGGCGGCTCCATACGTTATGGCGCTAATATTCACCCCTCTCTGCTGCCAGAGGGCGGCGGCCCCATGCCCCTGCCCTTTGTTATAGTCAAGGGGTTGAAAAAAACGGGTGTTACCCTGCATAAGCTGTCCTCAAAATGGGATGAGGGCGATATAATCCTGCAGGAAAAAATTATTTTACGGGGCAATGAAAATCTTGAAGGCCTGTTATATGAGAGTCAGGCTATTGCCAGAAGATTGCTGCAATATTTTTTGGCCTCTCCGGAAAAATACTGGGAAAATGCCTTTTCTCAAAGTCACAAGCCCGGTGATTATTGGCCCATGGCCCACCCGGACAGATTTAAGGTTGATTATCATAAAAATGTTGCGACCGTGGAAAAATATTTAAGGGCTCATCGATATATCAGCCCTGATGGCATGGTTGAATCTATATCGGATGTGTCATTCTGGCGTGAAAAGCATAACCATGAGCCCGGCACAATTATATCACAGGAAAAGAATATATATACCATGGCCGCCGCCGACGGTCTGGTAAGCTTTAAACTGGAACATGGCCAGATTAAATAATTTTATCTCAGGCAGTAGAGAGATTAGGGATTATTTAAAGGTTGGCCTTTATTATATAACAATATAAAGATTTCTTTATGCTTGTTGCTGCTGTGATATGCTGTTATAAGCGCTCTGTATTTTACTCTAAAATTAAGAAAGACACGTCATGAGCGACATTACCGATTATAAAATTGCCGATATTTCTCTGGCCGAGTGGGGCCGCAAGGAAATTAATATTGCGGAAACTGAAATGCCGGGCCTTATGGCGCTGCGCGAAGAATTTGGCGCGGCCAAGCCCTTAAAAGGCGCCCGCATTGCCGGCTGCCTTCATATGACCATTCAGACGGCCGTGTTGATGGAAACCTTAATCGCTCTTGGCGCGGAAGTGCGTTGGTCAAGCTGTAATATTTTCTCGACTCAGGATCAGGCTGCGGCGGCTATGGCGGTGGCCAATATCCCGACCTTTGCCTGGAAGGGCCTGACCGAAGAGGAATTCCTCTGGTGCATTCGTGAAACCATCGTTGGGCCGGACGGCTGGCGTCCTAACCTTATTCTGGATGACGGCGGTGATTTGACGGCAATGATTTATGAGGATTTCCCGGAATTGCTGGAAGATATTCGCGGCATTTCCGAAGAAACCACGACAGGCGTTTTGCGGCTCTATCAAATGGAAAAAGAAGGCCGGCTGACGGTTCCGGCGATCAATGTGAATGACAGTGTGACCAAATCTAAATTTGATAATCTTTATGGATGCCGCGAAAGTCTGGTTGATGGCATCAAGCGGGCGACCGATGTGATGGTTGCTGGTAAAATAGCGGTTATTGGGGGTTACGGCGATGTGGGCAAAGGTTCTGCGGCTAGCCTGCGTAATCAGGGCGCGCGGGTTTTGATCACTGAAATTGATCCCATTTGCGCTTTGCAGGCCGCCATGGAGGGCTATCAGGTCGTGACCATGGAAGAGGCGGCCAAGATTGGCGATATATTTGTCACCACGACGGGGAACAAGGATGTCATAACGCTTGACCATATGCGGGACATGAAGGATCGGGCGATTGTCTGTAATATTGGCCATTTTGATTCAGAGATTCAAATCGCCGCGCTGGAAAATTTCACTTGGGAAGAAGTCAAGCCACAGGTTGATGAGGTTGTTTTCCCGGATGGCAAACGTCTGATTGTTCTGGCCAAGGGCCGTTTGGTGAATCTTGGCTGCGCAACAGGGCATCCCAGTTTTGTCATGAGCGCCTCTTTCACCAATCAGGTTATGGCCCAGATAGAATTATGGGAAAATCACAAGAATTATGACAATAAAGTTTATGTCTTGCCCAAGCATCTGGACGAGAAAGTTGCCATGCTCCACCTTGAAAAACTGGGCGTTAAACTGACCAAGCTTACGAAAGAGCAGGCTGATTATATCGATGTCAGTGTTGATGGCCCGTTCAAGCCGGATCATTACCGATATTAATTCTTCTAGATATTTTGAAAAATACTTTAAGGCCTGATGTGCAGAATAACATCAGGCCTTAAACTTTCTGACGTCAATATGGTGCTTCCTTTTTTATTTTGATCGTTTATGATATTCTATGTAAAAATAATCGATGTGGAAGAGATTATGGTCAGGGGACCGTCAAAGTTATTCAACCTGATGACATTAACACTGGCGTTGGCAGTGGGCGTCATTCCTACGGCGGTTGCTGCGCCGGTTATGCCTGGGGATGTGGCTGATAATGCCTTGCTGTATATGGGAATATTATTTTTCTTTGCGGCAAGCCTGATCTTATGGATGGCATTGGATCGCAGGCGTATGCGCAACAGGTTAATTCATGCCGAGAGAGATAATTATCAGCAATCCCTTCTCTTGAATTCGCGCAAGGGGCTTTCGGTGACCTGGGATAAGCAGGGGAAAATATCCACGCTTGACGATATTAAAAATTGGCTGGGTATAAACAGTGATCGCACAGGACTGGATTGCCTGAGGGGAGAGGATGTTGCTTTTTCACAGGATCAATTTGATCTGCTCACGGAAAATATTGAAAAGCTTTTGGCCTACGGGGAAAGTTTTCGCAGGGTGTTTTTTCTTGAGGCCCAAAAAATAAATATCATTGTGACGGGGGAGCCTCTTACGGATGGTCATATTTCAGAGGGGTCTATCGTCTGGTTTCGGGAGGCAACGGCTGAGGAGAATATCGCCGCCTTTAAGGAACGGGATGTTCGCAACATCAACAAGCGGCTCGATTTTTTGAAAATACGGGCAATCTCATGCAATTGCCCATGTGGCTGCGGGATGAGAATTTAAAGCTGATATGGGTCAACAAGGCTTATGTAGCCGCCGTAGACGGCACATCGGCGGAAGAGGTTATTTCAGAAGGGCTGGAACTGATCACCAGCACCATTGGAAAATCCGCGCGAGATACGGCGGCGATGGCCAGAGAAACAAATGAAGTTTATAAAGAAAAACATTTCGTTGTCATTCGGGGGGAGCGCCGCGCCCTTGATATTTATAATATTCCCGTGCGAATAGATAAAAATAATATGGGTTGCATGGGGTATGCGCAGGATATAACAGAACTTGAGAAGGCCAGAGGCGAATTAATTCATCATACAGAATCTCATTCGGAAACATTGAATAAATTATCAACGGCGGTGGCCATTTTTACCTCGGGCAAGCGTCTTGAATATTATAATAGTGCCTTTAGCCGTCTGTGGCATTTATCGGAAAGTCTGCTCCTTAGTCACCCCCTCCATGGGGAGCTATTAGAGGCGATGCGCGAAGCCCGAAGATTGCCGGAACAGGCAAATTTCCCGGAATGGAAAGCCGGACAGCTGGCCGCTTATACCCATATTTTGGAACCGGTAGAGGAAATGTGGCATCTGCCGGATAATACGTCACTGCGTGTGGTGACCCAGCCTCATCCCTTGGGGGGGCTATTGGTTTTTTATGAGGATGTTACCGATAATTTTGCCCTCGAGCGGTCCTATAATACGCTCTTTGCCGTGCAGAAAGAAACTATGAATAACCTGCATGAAGGTTTGGCGGTTTTTGGTATTGATGGTTGCCTTCAGCTCTATAATGATGCGTTTCTGGATATTTGGAAATTATCCCGGGATTTTCTGGACGGGGCCCCCCATACGGCAGAAGTGATGGATAGTTGCGCGGAGAATTACGGAAGCAGCCCTCAGATAACCGAGTTGAAAAATCTTATTGTTGGCGGGGAAGTAAAAAAAGAAATTTCCTCTGGTCGGTTGAAAAGGCAGGATGGCAGCGTGCTTGATTATTCTGTGGTGCCGTTGCCCGATGGGGCAACCTTGATTACCTTTATCAATGTTTCTGACAGCTTTGCCATTGAGAAGGCCTTGCGGGAACGTAATCAGGCCCTTGAGGAAGCGGATAAAATCAAAGCCGACTTTCTGGCCCATATGTCCTATGAATTACGGACGCCGCTCAATAGTATTATCGGCTTCTCTGAATTGCTGGAAAAAGAATATCAAGGGCCATTGAATGATGTCCAGCATGACTATATGCATAATATTCTCGCGGCCTCCCGGCAATTATTGGAATTATTTAACGACATTCTGGATTTATCTGTTATCGAAGCCGGCGGCTTGACCCTTGATATTGATCAGTTTGAAGTACCGTCTGTTTTAACTCAGGTGGTCAGCCAGCTACAGGAACGGATCAAGGTCAAAGATATTGATTTGCTTATGGACAACGGCGAAAAAATGCAACCGGTCTGGGGGGATTCCAAGCGAATTCAGCATGCGATTTATAATCTGTTGAGCAATGCGGTAAAATTTACGCCGTCCCATGGCACCATAAGCCTGGCCGTTCGTCAGGATCACCTGAATTATATCATCATTGTTCAGGATAGCGGTGTCGGAATCAGGCCGGAAGAGATTCCCAAGATTTTCGAAAAATTCTTCACAGGCAGTAATGTCCCCAATGAGCATGGCGCGGGACTGGGCCTTTCACTTGTCCGCAGTTTTGTTGAGCTGCACGGCGGCAAGATCGAGGTTCAGTCAAGCCTGAATGAGGGAACCTGCATGACGTTGACCCTCCCGATCAGGATCGGTTTGCCGGCGCAAATAAGTGTGGCCGGGGAATGATGACGCAAGAAATGCAGAAGCCAGAAACATCCCCAAAAAAATCCCCGGAAATTTTTGCCGAACTTATCCTTGATGACATGGCGGCGGTAACGGATTTCGCGGCCCGTTTTGCGCCGTTGCTGATCGTTGGTGATATTGTGGCCCTTGACGGCGGCCTTGGGGCGGGAAAGACCGCCCTGTGCCGCGCCATAATTCAGGCACTGGGCTATAAGGGTGATGTGCCAAGCCCCACATTCAATCTGGTGCAGATTTATGACCCCTCCCCGAAGAGTTTAAGGGAAAACCCGAATGTCCCAACCATTTGGCATATGGACCTTTACCGTCTGGAACATCCCGAAGAAGCTTTTGAGCTGGGCATTGAAGACGCCTTTGATACGGCGGTCAGTTTGATCGAATGGCCGTCAAAACTTGGCCCCCATCTGCCGACCGGATTTCTTACGCTGCGGCTGGAGATTTGCGCCATTACTAACCAGAATAATACCGAGAATAATACCGCACGAAAATTAAGCTTTATTGGCGATATGGCTTGGCGGGAAAGACTAAAAACTGATTTCAAAGAAGATTTTCTGTCATGACGGATCGTCCGCGCCGCGCTCTAGAATTTTTAACAGATCATGGTTGGGGCAGCGCCGAACGACGTCCGCTTGCCGATGATGCCTCTTTTCGGCGTTATGAACGGTTGACATTGGGCAAAAGCCGCGCTGTTCTGATGGATGCGCCGCCGGAATTTGAGGATGTCCGGCCTTTCCTTGCGGTGGCCCGTTATTTGAACGAGCGGGATCTCTGCGCCCCAAAGATATTGGCCAGCCATATAAAGGATGGTTTTTTACTGCTGGAGGATATGGGCGATGACCTGTTCGCAAAAATTTTGGACGATGACTTGGCGCAGGAAACGGCCCTCTATGGTCTTGCCGTGGATGGTCTGATTAAGCTGCATGACTCTTCTGCGCCTGAAATACTGCCCGCCGGGGATGAAATAGACCATTCTTTGGCCCATTATGATATGGACCTGTTGCTTGAAGAACTTGGCCTGTTCACGGATTGGTATATGCCGGCCCTGACAGCAAAATCTTTGCCGGCAAAGGATCGAGAGGCGTTTATCGACCTGTGGCGCGATATTCTGCTGCCGGTTACCAGGGATCTTGATTGTCTGGTGCTGCGCGACTATCACGCGGAAAATTTGATGTTGCGGGCGGGCGGCGTGGGATTGGCGCAGCTTGGCTTGCTTGATTTTCAGGATGCGGTCATCGGTCATAAAGCCTATGATCTGGTTTCTTTATTGCAGGACGCGCGGCGTGATGTTTCCGGGGAACTGGAACAGGAAATGCTTAATAAATACGTCCGTGATACGGGCCAGAATATGCCGGATTTCAGCCGCGATTATGCCATTTTGGGGGCGCAGCGCAATGCCAAGATCATTGGTATCTTTACCCGGCTTTATCTGCGGGACGGCAAGGCGGATTATCTTGATAAAATCCCTGCGGTCTGGAAATTGCTCGAAAGGGACTTGCAGCATCCGGCCCTGACCAGCATCCGCCGCTGGATGAAGGGCCGTATATCTGCAGAAACGCGCGCTCAGGCTTTTCTGCCAAAATCCTTCATGCCGCAGAAGGCCATGATCTTGGCCGCCGGTTTGGGACAGCGTATGCGGCCCCTGTCGGCCCATCGCCCCAAACCATTGATCACCGTGGCGGGGAAAGAGCTTATATCATGGTCTCTGGACGGTTTATGCGCGGCAGGGGTGCGGGATGTGGTGATCAATATGCATTATCTGGCGGATCAAATGATAGATTTTGTGGATAAATATTATGATCATCGCCTGACCCTGACCCTGTCCGATGAACGGGATCAGCTTCTGGACAGCGGCGGCGGGGTTAAAAATGCCCTGAAATATCTGGGCGATGATCCCTTCTTTATCTTGAACAGTGATATGATCTGGCAGGATGCAGCGGCGGGGGTTCAGGACCAGATGCTCCCTAAAATGCAGGCTTTTTGGCAGGGTGAAGATATGGATATTCTCATGCTTCTGGTACCGCGCGACAAGGCCTTTGGTTATGACGGCGCGGGGGATTATCATCGGGACACCAAAGGCCGTCTTACGGCGCGCGGGGCGGCACCGCAGGCGGATTATGTTTACGGCGGCATCATGATCATCAAGCCGGATTGTTTCAAGAATTCCCCGGATGGCCCCTTTTCCCTGCGCCAACAATTTGATCAGGCGGAAAAGGCCGGACGTTTATTTGGTATGATTCATGACGGGCCATGGTACCATGTGGGCACGCCCGGGGCCCGGGACGATGTGGAGGATATAGTCATTAAATGCCAGAACGGCTGAACAAGGCACCGGAACTTTATACGCTGGCTTCTCATACTTCTTTTGTGGATGGGCTGGTGCGGGGTATCCGCAAACGTTTCGGCGATGACCCTTTAACGTTAAGTGATGTGCTGATCCTGTTGCCCAACCGGCGGGCTGTACGGTCTTTGCGGGATGCTTTCCTGCGGGCATCCGGCGGAAAATCTTTGATACTGCCGCGTATTGAACCCATCGGCGATGTGGATGAGGATGACTTGTTTTTATCGGGCAATCTGATGCAAACCACATGGGAAACGGATTTGGCCCCGCCGATCCCGCCCTTCATGCGCCAGATGCTGTTGATGGATATCATTAACCGCTGGAGCCATAAGTCAGAAGGCAGCATGCCGGAGATTGCCCAATGTGCCATTCTGGCGCGTGCCCTCGGACAATTTCTAGATCATGTCCAGACCGAGAGGCTAACCTTTCAGGATTTGGAAAATCTGGTGCCCTCTGAATATGCCAATCATTGGCAAAAGACTTTGGATTTTTTGAAGATTCTGACCGAACATTGGCCGGATATTCTGGCCCCAACCGGATTTTCGGACGCGGCTATGCGCCGCAATATCTTGCTGGACAGCCTGCGGGAACAATGGATGGAAAATCCCCCGGATCATCCGATAATCGCTGCCGGCTCCACGGGATCTATTCCGGCCACGGCAGATTTGCTCGGGGTTATTTCGCGCTTGCCGCAAGGCATGGTGGTGTTGCCGGGCCTTGACCTTTCCATGGATGAAATAAGCTGGGAGGCCATTGACGATACGCATCCGCAAGCCACCATGAAACATCTTCTGTCTGCCATTGGGGCGGGGCGGGATGTGGTTAAAGACTGGCTCAATGAAGATATTTCTGAACATCGCCGGACGCGAAATTACCTGTTGCGAGAGGTTATGCGCCCGGCACAAACCACAGATCAATGGCGTTTCCTTGATCTTGATCTGGCGGCGGCAACAAAGGGTTTCAGGCGGATAGATGCCCCGGGGCCAAGGGAAGAAGCAGGGATAATCGCCCTGATGCTGCGCGAAGCATTGGAGACAGACGGCAAAACGGCCGCCTTGGTGACCCCCGACCGGCAATTGGCCCGGCGGGTGGCGGGTGAAATGAAACGCTGGGATATTCTGATTGATGACAGCGCGGGAACGCCGCTTTTTAACACAACGGTGGGCGTTTTCCTGCGGCTTACGGCGCAAATGATCGGTGAGGGCGCGGCGCCTGTCCAGCTCTTGTCCGTATTGAAGCATCCGTTATGTGCGGGCGGGCAGGAGGTTGGGCATTTCCGAAAAATGACCCGCCTGTTGGAAGAATATATTCTGCGCGGCCCGCGTCCTGGGGCCGGATGCGCGGGGATTAGCAGGGCGATTGAGATGGCCCTGACCAAAAGGAAAAACTCTAAAAGCCGTTTTGAAAATTCTGCCGGCAATATTTCGGCTATTACGGACTTGCAAAATCTAAAGGACTGGTGGCAGGCCACGTCCGAGCTGATAATGCCCTTTGAACAGATCATGGCGCAGGAAGATACATCCTTTGAGGCCCTCCTGATTGGCCATATTGATATGACGGAAAGCCTGAGTGCATCTTATGACAGATCAGGCGCAGAGAGATTATGGAAAGGAGATGCAGGCGAAGAGGCGGCAAAATTTATTGAAGACCTGCATCAGGCCGCGTTTTACCTGCCCCGGCTAAAATCAGAAAATTATCCGGCGTTGCTAGATGTTTTCATGGGCGGCATTACGGTTCGGCCCAAATATGGCCAGCACCCCCGGCTTAATATCTGGGGGCCGTTGGAGGCCCGGCTCCAACATGCGGATCTGGTGATACTGGCAGGCTTGAACGAGGGGGTCTGGCCGCCGGAACCTGCCGCCGACCCCTGGATGAGCCGTCCCATGCGCAAGGATTTCGGCCTGCCATCCCTCGAACAGAAAATTGGCTTATCGGCCCATGACTTTTTGCAGGCGGCTTCGGCGCCGCAAGTGGTTCTTACCCGATCAGAAAAAATGGATGGTACGCCGACGGTAAAATCCCGCTGGTTAAGCCGCCTTGACGCTGTTGCGCCGGATATTTCCCTGCAAAATATTTCTGGGCAAGACCCTCCCTCATGGCTCGCATGGTATAAAATGCTTGACCTGCCCCTTGAGAAGAAAGACATATTGCCGCCGCGTCCCACACCGCCCGCGACCAGCCGCCCGCGAAAATTATCGGTGACGGGGATTCAAAAATGGATGCAGGATCCCTATAGTATTTATGCCCGTTATATTTTGAAGTTTACCGTTCTTGACCCTTTGGATGCTGATCCCGGGGCGGCGGATAAAGGCACGATCATTCATGATGCGCTGGATGACTTTATGGGCAAATATTCAGATCAGCTTCCGGGTGATGCCAAGGCGGAATTAATTGACATAGGCCGGAAAAAGTTCGAAAGCTATCTGGATCGCCCGACGGTGCGCGCCTTTTGGTGGCCGCGCTTTGTTCATGTGGCAGAATGGTTTGTCGAACAGGAAAAAACGCGGCGACCCTACAGTAAAACGGCGGCAACGGAAATCGAAGGCCGCATGGCTTTTGACGTGCCCGGCGGCGAATTCATCCTGACGGCCAAGGCAGACCGCATTGATCTGCTCGAAAATGGCAGCTATAGCATCATTGATTATAAAACCGGACAAAGCCCGACGGTGCGGAAAATTTATGCCGGCTATGCGCCCCAATTGCCGCTGGAAGGCTTGATGGCAGAGGCCGGGAATTTTGCAGGGCTTAAAGCCGCAACGGTAAGTGATTTATCCTATTGGCAGTTAAAGGGCGGGGAAGATGTGGCCAAAATCTCCTCTTTTAATCTGGCCGCCCGAAATAAAATGGATGTGACAGAAGTCATCAAGGCTTCTTTTGATGGTCTGCTACGGCTCGTGACAAGGTTTGACTTGGAAGAGACACCCTATTTGAATAACCCGAGGCCGGACAATCTGGGCTACGGCGAATATGATCATCTGGCCCGAACCCGTGAATGGCAGGGCAATGATTTAAGCCGTGTCAAGACCGAGGACGCAAATGATGACAAGGGGGGCAAACAGTCATGAACGCAGCCTCTCAAAAATTGATGCCAAAACAAACAGAAGAACAAAACCGGGCCTCAGAGCCGCAGGCCTCCGTATGGGTCGCGGCCTCTGCGGGGACGGGCAAGACATTTGTTTTGACCAATCGGGTATTGCGCATATTGCTGGCAGACGGCCTGCCGGAAAAAATTCTTTGCCTGACTTTTACCAAGGCGGCGGCGGCGGAAATGGCCAACCGCATCAATAAAAAACTTGGTGAATGGGTAACCTGTGATCAGCAACTTCTCTGCGAACAAATTATGGGATTAACCGGCGTGTTTCCCACCATAGAGCAACAGGATCATGCCCGTAAATTATTTGCCCGGGTTCTGGAAGTACCCGGCGGCCTGAAAATTCAAACCATCCATTCTTTTTGCCAGTCCCTGCTTGGCAGGTTTCCTCTGGAAGCGGGTATCGCGCCGCATTTTCAGGTCATGGATGAACGGACGGCTCTGGAACATCTTGGCCGCGCGCGCGATGCGGTGTTGGCTGAGGCACAGGGGGACATAAATCCGCGTCTTGCGCAGAGCCTGACGCATATTTCCCGTAAAGTGACCGAAAATACCTTCGCCGATCTGATTGGGGCCTTGATCAATCAACGCAGCGGGCTTGAACGGATGATGGACCGGTTTCGGTTGCTGGATCAGGCCATATTTGCCATGCGCAAAATGCTCGGGTTTAACGCCTCTGACACCAGAGAGAATATTATCGCTGAGGCCTGCCGGGAGGATGTTACCGACGTGAGGCTTGCCGTGGAAACATTATTGACCGGAAGTGCCGCAAACCAGAAAACCGCAGAGGTGATGCAAGATTGGTTGGCCAATCCCGAGATGCGCCCCAAAAAAATCGGGGGCTATATGGCGGCATTTTTAACCAAAGGCGGCAACATCCGTAAAACATTAATGCCGAAAAAAATGACAGAAGCCTCTCCTTCAGCATTTGAGGCCATGACCCGTGAGGCAGAGCGGCTGCAGAAGCTCGCAGAAAAATTAAAGCTGATGACCCTGCTTGAAAATAGCACGGCCCTGCTGACGATTGGGTCTGCCATGCTCGAAGCTTTTAAGGAGAGCAAAAAACGGCACGCGGTAATGGATTATGATGACCTGATCCTGAAGGTGAGCGGCCTGATCGGGACTTCGGGCATTGCGGACTGGATTCTCTATAAACTGGACGGCGGCGTTGATCATATTCTCATTGACGAGGCGCAGGATACCAACCCTGAGCAATGGCAGGTGATCAAGGCCTTGGCCAATGAGTTCTTTGTAGGCGAAAGCCGGTCAGCGCAAACCCGAACCATTTTCGCGGTGGGTGATGTCAAACAGTCGATCTATTCCTTTCAGCGGGCAGATCCCAGGGAATTTATTGATAACCGGCGGATCTTTCAGAAAAAATCATCGGATGTGGGTCATGTTTTTCACAATGTGAATTTGGCATTGTCTTTCCGGTCAACGGCGGCGGTACTTAATCTGGTGGACAGGGTTTTTGAAAGCCCCGAAAGCCGCCATGCCCTGTCTTTCAGTCAGGAAGAAATTATTCATGAGCCATCGCGCGTGGGCCACGGCGGCCTGGTAGAGCTGTGGCCGACCGAGCCTGCGGCCATAGTGCCAGAGGCCGAAGACTGGCAGCCGCCCGTGATCCAGCAACCTTCAAAATCGCCTGAAATGAAACTGGCCATCAGAATAGCTGATAAGATTGCCGCATGGCTGGACAGCGGGGAAGAATTAACCTCACAGGCGCGGCCCATTACGCCCGGGGATATCATGATATTGGTCCGCCGCCGCACCAAATTTGATGACTATATGATACGGGCGTTAAAGGCGCGAAACATCCCCGTTGCGGGGCAGGATAAAATGCTGCTTAGTGAGCAGATCGCGGTGATGGACTTAATGGCGGTGGGCAATTTTACTTTGCTGCCCAGTGATGATTTAACACTGGCGGTGGTCTTGAAAAGCCCCTTCATTGGCTTTGATGAACAGGATGTTTTTGATCTGGCTTATGACCGCAGGGGCAGTCTCTGGTCGGTGTTACTCGCCCGCAAGTCAGAAAGGGATATTTTCCGGCGTGCCTGCGATCTTCTTACGGCGCTGACGAACCATGCCGGCAAGGTGCCGCCGTTTGAATTTTATAGTCATCTGTTAACGCGCCTGAAAGGCCGCGAAAATCTATTGAGCAGATTAGGGGAAGAGGCCAATGACCCCATTGATGAATTCCTGCAGCTTGCTGCAGGCTATGAGGCCAATAATATCTCATCTTTGCAGGGTTTTTTAAGCTGGATTGATCAGGGGAATGTGGAAATCAAGCGGGATATGGATCAGGGAATATCTCAGGTGCGCATCATGACCGTTCACGGTGCAAAGGGTCTGCAGGCTCCAATCGTTATCCTGCCCGACAGCTGCCAAGTGCCAAAACGCAGCTCGCCGCTTCTTTGGGCGGGGCCGAAAAATGAAGAGTTGCTCTACTGGCCGCAAAAAGCTGATTTCGAATTGGGGCCCTGCAAGGCGGCCCGCGAAGACATTAACTTAAAGCGGGATCAGGAATATCTCAGGCTGTTATATGTGGCCATGACGCGGGCCGAAGATCGGCTTTATATCACCGGCTGGGAAGGTAAAAATGCCCGCAGCGCGCAAAGCTGGTATGAGGTGATGAGCCGCGCGCTTGAGGCAATGGCGACGACAGAGGAATATAATATCACGCGCGGCGAGGGGGAACGGGATGATTTCCTGATGCGGCTGACCTGCCCGCAAGAGGTTTCCGCAGAAGAAAACATTTCGGCTGTGGAACAAGCCCCGCCTAAGGAGAGCCTGCCTGCCTGGGCGCGGGCGTTGCCGGATGATGAGCCTTCGCCGGCATTGCCCTTAAGCCCTTCCCGCCCGGCGGAAGAAGAGCCCGCGGTGATAAGTCCGCTGTTGGCGGCCCGGCGTCATGGCCGTGACCACATGCGGTTCCACCGGGGCAGGCTTATCCATCGATTGCTTGAAATATTACCGGACGCGCCGCCAATTGCCCGGGCGCAGGCGGCGCAGGATTTCCTCAGTCAACCCGCCTATGATTTGGCGGCGGCGGATATAAGTCAGGTCGTGACGCAGATTCTGGGCATCCTGAATGCGCCGGAATTTGCCGCGCTCTTCTCAAAGGCCAGCCGCGCCGAGGTGCCTGTTGTCGGGCTCGTCGGGACAACAGCGGTTTCGGGGGTTTTGGACCGGCTTGTGGTGCGGGATCATGAAATTCTGGTTGTGGATTATAAAACCAACCGCCCGCCGCCGGCAGATGTTAAGGATGTCCCGCGGATTTATCTGCGGCAAATGGCCGCTTACCGGGCCATATTATCCGACATCTATCCGGGTAAAGCGATTAAATGTATGTTGTTATGGACAGATATTGCCCATTTGATGGAATTGCCCACATCGGCCCTTGACCGGATTACGTTCTGATCATAAAAAAATGTTTCATAGTTTGCCTTGACGCAAGGGGGGTGGCTTCCTACATTTAGCCTATGGCAGAAAAGGTGAATTAATTGACAAAAGGATTTAAAAATAATGAGTATAATTGCAGTCACGGATGCTGACTTTCAAGAAAAAGTTTTAAGCTCTGACAAACCGGTGTTGGTGGATTTCTGGGCAGAATGGTGCGGGCCTTGCAAACAGCTTGGGCCGGTCCTGGAACAGATTTCAGGTGAAATGGGCGATGATTTGACCATTGCCAAAATGGATATTGATGCAAACCCCAATGTTCCGACGAGCTACGGCGTTCGCAGTATTCCCACAATGTTGTTGATCAAAGGCGGCGAGGTCGCGGCCATGAAAGTGGGCAATACGTCCAAGGCGGATTTGCAAAACTGGATCAAAGAAAACAGTTAAAAATTTTCAACTATAGATTTATGGGCGCGGTTTTTCTAACGGGGGCGTTCATTATTCTGCAAGCCAACAAATAACAGCTTTAACAGGGTGTTTTTGCTGCCCCGCTCTGCCCTTCGGGTCATTGGGGAATATGCCCTTGGCCTTGGTCAGTTTATGGAACTAAAATCTGTAAAATCTGGGGACATGGCGTAATTGAAGTAGGATCATTCTCCGTATGATATAACGGGGTCGGTTTTGATGAACAAAACTGCCCCAATGATGGGAGAGCGACCCTGACGAATCCCCACGAAAAATATAATTAGAGCAGTCTGCGTTTAAATAGAGTCATTTTTGGGATTCCCAAAGAGGTTAAAATAGTAGAGAATCATATTGTCAGAATGAGGAGAGACAATATGGCAAAACCCTTATCAAATGATCTTCGCTTTCGCCTTATCAATTATGTTCAGAGCGGCCTGTCGGCGCGGTCAGCGGGTCGCAAGCTTTCTATATCAGCGAGTACGGCGACGGCGATTGTCAAACGTTGGCGGACGACGGGGTGCTACAAGCCTCTTCAAATGAGTGGTCATCGCCGCTCAGTATTGGAGAAGGACAGATTTTTTATAGAAACGA
Source organism: Emcibacter sp. (assembly GCA_021647465.1). GTDB lineage: Bacteria > Pseudomonadota > Alphaproteobacteria > Sphingomonadales > Emcibacteraceae > Paremcibacter. The sequence continues at coordinate 102,361 of JAKIUQ010000009.1, forward strand.
TGCTTGAAGATCATGATGACTGGAGTGAAGCGGCGATGGCGGCTTATCTTCGGGCAGAACGTGACGTTGACATACATCCTTCAACCGTTGGCCGGTTTATACGGCGACTGGGTTGGCGCTATAAAAAAAACGGTATTCGCTAGCGAACAGGAGTGCGCGGATGTAAGGGAAGCCAGGCAGGTCTGGAAGGAATGGCAAAAAACCTGCGATCCCTCAAAGCTTGTGTTCCTTGATGAGACCGGTGCCACGACGGATATGATCCCTCGTTATGGTCGTGCCAAAGGCGGTGTGCGATGCCTTGATACCGCCCCCGGCGGTCACTGGAAAACCATGACATTCATTGCGGGTTTGCGCATGAATGAGGTCACCGCACCATGGTGTCTGGACAAGGAGATGACGGGAGAGGCGTTTAAAATTTATCTCAAAACACAGTTGGTCCCCACGCTGAAGCCCGGAGACATTGTGATTGCCGATAACCTGAGCAGCCACAAAGTGGCGGGTGTGAGAACCATCGGTAAGTTGCTGTCACGGTTCTCAAAACAGGAATGCCAAAATTATTTCAAAAATTCAGGATATGGCCGTACTTAAACGCAGACTGCTCTAGTCTCGCAATTCTTACCATACCTATTTTGTAAATCAAATTCTACAATGAGTCAATAGTAGTATACTGTCCCCAGTTTTGCCCAATAGTAGTATACTGTCCCCAGTTTTGCAGTTTTGCCCAGTTTTGCCTGTCCCCAGTTCTGCCAGTTCTGTCCGGGCCAAAATCTCCATTTCTTCAAAGCCCATGCGGCCCTCGCCCCTACATAATCAATCCGGCAACATATTGTCGGTATAGCCCGGAATGTATAAAATCTCCATATTGGGGAAGGCTTTCGCTTGCCTGATGTCAGAAAAAAAGAGCTGAAAATCCACAATATCACCAAAATCGACATTATGCCCCTTGCCAGATTGCACCACTCATCCAAAAATGAGAAAACGCGCTGGAAAATCTCTGCAGATAGAAAAAATATCAGCCAAAAAAATCCTCGTGAGATTTGCAGGCTTTCGCGCCCGCTCAGCTTTGAACGGATACATAACCTATGGCCCATAGAAAGAGCTCCAACCCAAGTCGGTGGAGCAAAAGTTTCAAGAAACGCCTGCTGTCCGAAGTGGCTGAACCGGGTAGTAGTTTTGAGAGAATAGCACGCCTGTATGGTTTGAAAATGAACCAGTTTCTGGCGGTAGGTGTCCAGAATGGCGCCGTTTTCTTCAGCAAGCCGTATTGTGGATTTGCTAAAATCCAGATGGGGCAGAAGGTAGTAATCGAGCGTTTCTTTGTTATCAGATTTCATCCGAATGGCGATTGTGATGTCTGGCCGAAGCCCGGTATCAAACCGTATTTTCCAGCGAGATGAACCCGCACTCGTCGTCATATGACGGGCAATAACGATGGAAGCGGTAAATTCGTCATTGATAGTGACAATGTCAGTGTGACAGTCCTTCACAGCAATCGCCCCTAAATCTGTAATTTTCCCGATTACATCATCAATAATTAGGGCGTGAAGTTTACGTAGATATCTATTGATTTCAATATAGCGATAATCCCGGTCTGGCTGAAAGCCAACCATCTGATAGACACGTAAAAGACTGCCAAAGCGGCTGCGATAGGCGCTGCTTAGCGGCGTATGGCCGCTTTCATCAATGATGATACCTGATAGATAACCATACTTTTTATACAGTATGGACAGCTGATCCAGCATTTCTTCATCGGATAATTTATGTGTACGCTCCTGTATGATTGTTTGAGACGCATCAAAAAGTGAAATGGGTACGATGGGCTCAAAGACGCCTATGGCTCGAATCCACATGGAAGGATCGTTATTGACTTGGCGCTTCTTTAATTTACAGGACGTGCGATTAAAAATATTATTGCCGATATACTTTTCATTATTGAGAATCTGATGGATGGTGCTACTGGTCCAGTCCCGGTCGAGATCTGTCTTGATCCTTTCATCGTTGAGGATTTTGGCAATTTCACTATAGTATTTTCCACCTTCAACAAAAAGGCGGTATATACGCAAGACGACGGCACGTTCTTCCTCGGGGCCGGGAACCAGGATCACACGATCTGTTTGAAAACTTTTATGCTGACCACGTGTTAAAGTTCCTTTCTGCTTACCGGATTCATCAATTAGCATTCTGCGCAAGCCGTATCCCGCTGGCCCACCTTGGCGGTATCCCAGTTCGATTAACCGACATTGACCAGCAAAGACCTTTGCCGAGAGTTCCCGGCTATATTCACCAGCCATGGCGCGTTTAACGCTTTTTACGATGGTGGATACCGGGCTGCCATCATTGTCGAATTGTTCTGCGCAATAGTGAACCAATATACCGGCGCGTTTACAGATATATTCATAATAGGCACTTTCATCGGCATCCTGAAAGCGGCCCCAGCGGCTAATGTCATAAACAAGAATAGCTTTGAAATTTGCTTCCCCATTTTCAACGCAATTGATCAGGCTTTTAAGTCCATCACGGCCTTGTATATTAAGTCCGCTTTTACCCGCATCTGAGAATGTCTCGACAATTTCCATATTATGACAGGCGGCATAGGCGCGAATAGCATCGGCCTGGTTTCAGTGGAATATTTCTGATGCTCTGTAGACATGCGGACATAGATAGCGGCAGGGGTCTTGTAGCCGCTATCTGGCGGATCATTAGGACCTGTTTTTGTAGCATCAGTCATGTCTGTTTAGCCTCCTGATTGAGATATCAAAGAAACTGCAGGAGATATAATCAAACAAATAGAGGGATAAAAGTCAATATGAATCTATTATTTAGCTTAAACATGCGGTAAATAAAGCAAATGTTATCATATTCAATGCATAAAAATCTCACTATTTGTTTGTTTACCTGAAAGCCGATTTGCTTGAAATTAATATAATGAAAAATCGAATTAAAGAGCTTAGGCGGACCAAGGGGCTTACTTTGCAAGAATTGGCAGAGTTGGTAGGCTCCAGTAATCAACAGATCAGCCAGCTTGAAACAGGACGTCGCCGCCTGAACGTGGATTGGTTGGAGCGACTGTCGAAAATATTCGATTGCCACCCTATTGAGATATTGGATGATGGGGTTCTGGCGCAGAATGAAAGAGAAAAGATATTGCTGGAATTATTCAGAGGTTTATCCGATGAGCAGCAGCAGGCCTTTTTAAAAGCGACTGCTGCGCTGGCGAAACCTGAGTTGATTTTAGGAACTCAAAAGGTTCAATGAATTATCTGCGCTGGAAAGCTTTATTAATCACGCAGTTTATTCCTTTTCAATGAGCTGCATGATATTGGGTAGAGGGATGACCTCGATATTTTCTGCTATTGGATAGGTATCTTTTCCTGCGTAAACGATGAAATTACGATCAGACCCTATATCTTCAATGGCATTATAAAAGCCTTTGCTTGGTTTGGCCCGGATGCCTGATTTAATCTCAATAGCCCAAATCTTGCCCGCAGGCATTTCCAGAACCAAGTCAATTTCTGCGCCTGCTGATGTGCGGTAAAAGCTTGCTTTTGTTCCAATGGGGGCAACGGATAAAATATTTTCAATCACGAACCCTTCCCAACTTTCGCCCATGACAGGATGTCCGGCAAGTTCATTATAATCTTTGATCCCGAGCAGCGCATGTAATAATCCACTGTCACGAATGTAAATCTTGGGTGTTTTAACAAGTCTTTTGCCAATATTGTTGTGCAGGGGCTTTAAACGCCTGAACAAAAGTAAATCAACTAATAAATCAACATATGATCCCACAGTTCTGGAGGCGACCGATAGATTTGAAGCCAGATTTGAAGCATTGAGCATGCCGCCCTGACAATGGGCCAGCATCATCCATAACCTCTCCAATGTTTCGGCGGGGGCACGGGGGCCAAATTGAGGAATTTCCCTTTCCAGATAGGTTTTGATAAAATCTCTTCTGATGAGAAAACTGTCTTGATCTGTCAGCCCCAGGAAACTATCCGGAAAGCCGCCCCTCACCCATAATTTTATGATATCATCAGGGGATATTTCAGATACTGTAAGGGGGGTCATATCGATATAACCAATACGTCCGGCAAGGGTTTCGCCGGATTGTTTCAGAAGGTCAATTGAGGCGGAGCCAAGAATGAGAAATCGCCCATTCCTTCTCCCTTCACGTCGCCCTTTATCAATGACACCGCGCAGGGTTTGGAATAATTCCGGCATGCGATGAATTTCATCAAGTATGACGAGGCTGTCTTTATATTGTTCAAAGAAGAAAATAGGATCTGCCAGTTTTTCCCGATCCTGATAGGATTCCAGATCAAGGTAGAGGGAATTTCTGTCTTTGGCGATATCAATTGCAAGCGTTGTTTTACCTACCTGCCGGGGACCAATGATGGCAACGGCGGGCTGACGTTTTAACGCATTTTCTATCTCGTGGCGTATTTTTCTATCTATCATCCTTGTAATTTATGATATAAAGATTAAGATTACAAGGTTAAATAATGAAATTGATTTCCAGCGAAGAATTCAATGGATGTGTATTATAATTTAAATGGGGGTTGTACCAGTTAATCAACCCATATATTGTTTAACATGAAGGAAGTGTCGATATCAAATCAGTTACATAGCATATTCTGGGTATGCCTGTGCGATTTTCCATTATCTTAATACATATCTTGTTCGTTAAGGTTATGGCTACCATGGGTTGAAAACATCAAGTCCGGCATACTCAAAATCTGTAACATTACGCGTCACTATAGTAAGCCGGTGATGGAGAGCCGTTGCCGCGATAAGGCTGTCAATAGCAGGTATACTGCGCCCGGCTTTGGCAAGGAGATGTCCCCATTCATCGGCAACATCCGCATCAATGGGAAGAATGCGACCTTCAAACCAGATGGGGAGGTCGTGTTCCAGCCAATTCATGATTTTGTCACGTCGCCGTATGTCTTTCAGGGATTCCACGCCTTTCCTGATTTCACCCAAGGTAAGAACGCTTAAATAAAGTCCATTTTGTGCGGTTTCTTCGAACCAGCGGATAACATTTTCATCAGGTTTGGGTCGCCGCAGTTCTGAAAGCGCGCATGTGTCAATCAGGTAGCTCACAGGTCAATCTCACGTGTCAGGGATTTATCACGTTCCAGATTCAGATCCACGCCTTTTAATGGGGAAGCTTTCAGAAAAGATACCAGAGATGGTTTTTTACCCTTCATTTTTTCGAACTCTTCCCGAGACACAAGAATTGCCGCAGGTTCGCCACGTAGGGTGATTTCCTGAGGGCCTTCTGAACACGCCCGTTTAACTACTTCGCTGAACCGGGCCTTGGCATCTTGTAATTGCCATTGACGCATAATCACTCTCCTATCTAGTCAGGCTAGTCATTATATAGATAAAGCTGATAAAAGTCAAAGGCCAGAATACAATGTTTCATTCAAGAGATTGCTCCTGCAATCCTTACTGATATTTTTTCTGCTGCAGATTTAACCGGATCACTGGCCAGATGAGCGTAGCGTGCGGTGGTTTGTACCTGAGTATGCCCGAGTAGTTTCCCAATCATAGGAAGTCCTTCGCCAACCATCAATCCGCCACTGGCATATGAGTGTCGCAAATCATGTATCCGGACATCATCAAGCTTGGCGGCAGTCCTGATCCGTCTCCAGGGATGCTGTAAGTCCGTGAGATAAGAGTCCTGCTTTTTACCGGAAATAACGTATGGATTGTCATCTACCTTATCAATATCTTTCAGTCGGTCAATGATGGCTGACCCCACATGGACAACCTTGGCCCCGGATTTGGAATCCGGCAATCTGAATTCCCCAAGTTCAAAATCAACATATTCCCATTTAAGGGTCTGGATTTCCCCCAACCGGCATCCTGTCATCATTAATAGCCATATAGCATGAACAGCTGATTTGGTTTTAGAACCACTATCCTCAGCGTCTCTCAGGGCTTGCCCCAATCTCTTGTATTCCTCCAGAGATAAAAACCGTTCCCGTTTCACTTCTTTGTATTTCTTAACATGCAGGCAGGGATTGCTGTGATCAGGTCGGATTTCCCATACTTCTGCCAGATTAAACATCTTGGATAATACCCCTAAAGTGCGATTAGCCTGATAAGGGATATGAGCATATTCCATATGAAGCTCGGCAATATCCCTTCTGGCAATCTCAAGCACTTTCTTTCTTCCCATGGCCGGATTAATAAACAGCTCCACATTTCGTTTATATTCTTTTTGGGTGGAGGGCTTACAATGCAGGGGAACATATTCATCCAGAAACTTCTTGCCCATTTGTTTCATAGTAATACAGCGTCGTAACTTCGCATCATCTCCTATGGGGTCTTTTCCATCTTTCAGGGTAGCTAAAATCTTAAGGGCTTTGGTCCGGGCTTTCTCGCACGTAATGGGGCCGTGAGGGCCGATGGTATATTTACGGTGTCGGCCATTATAGCGAGTTTGAACGATATAATATTTACGTCCTGAAACGCGAGTGCGAACGCCGAAGCCTTTCAGTTCATCATCCCAGTAAACTTTATCCTTCTCTCCACAGGTGAGGGCGTCGACAAAGCGTTTATTGATTTTAGGCATATTGATCTCCCATTTGAGGCTGGGAAGCTAATGTTGCCCAAAGCAAAACTGGGCACCAATTGGGCAACATTTGAAATAAAACCACAGCCAAAGAGATAGTACGTAAGAAAACAATAATAGTCAAATAAACCTTGTAAAAACAATATATTATGAACTATAAAGAAACAAGAGCCAACAATAGATATCTACAGAAAACAACTATTAAGCTATCTCATAACCTGAAGGTCGTTGGTTCAAATCCAACCCCCGCAACCATTTCAAACGATACACCCCGATCTGCACTTGCGGTCGGGGTTTTCTCATGGCTCATGAAGTTGAATAAACCGGCAATATCCCCGTGAATACGGGCCTTTAGCTCACCACCCACAGGAACAAGCTCAATATAGTCAATCAGAGACCGGATAATCTCCATGGCTTGATTGCGGGTCTCAGGCTCCTGGAGGCTCAGATATAATTCTTGTAACCGCTCATGGTATAGATCAGCCATTTTAGGATGAATGAGCGGGATCGGTTGATCAGCGGTTTCTATATGCTTCGCTAGTTCCTTTTGCCTCAGTTCCAACCGCCGCATCTCATCAACTATAATGTCGGCACTGGAACCGCCTTTAAGGGCGTTGAGCAACATGGTGAGGTCTTTGGTGATCTGATCATGTTCCCGCTTCTGATCAGATATTTTATGAGTTTGCTCATAATGAAGCCGTTTAAGTTCTTCGGTGAATTCCTCACAGAAACTCTTAAAATATTCCGGCTTGATCAGATGATGTTTAAGGCCGTTCAGGATTACCGTTTCCAGCCGGTCATGCTTGATGTAATGATGATTGTCACAGGTGCCTTTGTTAAGACGGGTGGAGCAGCCAAAGTAGCTTTTACTGGTGGCGGTAAAGACGCCGTGGCATCTGCCACACCTGAGCAAGCCGGAGAGTAGATATTTGGGCCGCCGTTGATCCCGGAACCTGTAGGGCATGCGGGGCTTCTGGTTCTGGCGTTGCTTCTTCTGTCTTATCTTAACCTGATCCCAAAGCTCCTGATCAATAATCCGCAGGTCTTGCACATCCTGTATGATAAGCTCTTCCGGCGGGTTAAGCCGGGAAATACGTCTGCCCGTATCCGGGTCTTTCATATAGCGTAGCCTGTTCCAGACCAGTCTCCCAATATATAGCTCATTGTTGAGAATACCCGTTCCCCGCTTCTGGTTGCCGTTAATGGTACTCTGCCCCCAGCCTTTACCACTGGGGGAAGCTATCCCTTCCTTATTGAGGGTAGTGACAATTTGCAAAGGAGAAATGCCGGAGACATATTCTGTCATGATCCGCTTGACAATAATGGCTTCGGCTTTATTTATGGTCCTTTCCCCCTTTATGGCTTCTCCGGCACTGTCCGTGCGTTTAACCACGTCATAACCGTAACTGTTCCCGCCGCCGGATTTACCCGCTTCTACGCGACCACGTAAGCCCCTGCGTGTCTTGTCGGCAAGGTCTTTGAGGAACAGGGCATTCATGGTGCCTTTCAGGCCCACATGCAGATGATTGATCTCGCCCTCACTGAGGGTGATGATTTTAACTCCGGCGAACTCCATACGCTTGAATATGCCTGCAATGTCTTCCTGATCACGGGACAGGCGGTCCATGGCCTCGGCCACGATAATGGCGAACTTGCCAGCCAGGGCGTCTGCTATCAAGGACTGTACAGCGGGCCGTATGAGTGAGGCACCGCTGATGGCCCTGTCTGTATAGCATTCCACGACCGTCCAGCCTTCCTTGTCACATCTTTCCCGGCACAGGCGGATTTGATCTTCTATTGAGGCTTCACGCTGATGGTCAGAGCTATAGCGGGCATAGATGGCCACAGTATTATTATGGGCGGGCATGGGAATATCCTTTGGGCTTCAGGTTATCTCTTTATCTTCTGTTGTAATGCTCTTCACCGCAAGTGTCTGATTATCATTGGCGGCTGTATCCAGCAATTGCTGATTAAAAACCCTCCGTGCGGTTTGTCGTCCGAGCAAACGGGCAAATTTATGTAGGGTCAGATTAATGGTGCCATCAGACATATTGTCATTGGCGGCGGGTGAGGTGTGAGGGGATTTGTCCTTTGGCATGGGAACTCCTGAATAATGCTGCGGACAATATTCAGTAGAGACTGATTTAAGGCGGGCGTCAAGGGCCGGATAACCGGCAGGGCAAGGGGCTACAGAGTAGTGCAGTGCATTAGCGGGTACCACAGAGAAACAGAGGGAACCACAGTGAATTCTGGAGAAGGTTATATGCCGGGTATTTTTATGCCAAAAAAGTGATTTTTTTGCTGAAACTTCTGATTTGTATAGCCGAAAGGCCGGAGAATAAGTATCAGGCAGTGAGAATTTTGTATTCATCGTCCGAGTCTTTCAGGGGTCAGGCCACTTTTTGTTCTTTGACATCCGTGCTTTCCTTATTATTTTTAAGGTCAGATTTGTCTTCGGCAGGGTCATCATCGCGTGTCCGGACTTGTCTGAGGAGGCCGAGCATTTGAATGAAGGTGTCTTTGATCGCCGTGGTTCGCACCTGAATAATATCCCCTAGAAGGTGGATGCCGCGCTCTTCGTCGAGGTAACCTTTATAGGTCATGCATTTCAGGATATTGCCAAGGGTCTGCAAATCGTAGCAGGGCTCTTCAAGATTGAAGATTTCAGCACCCAATTTCTCCAATGCCTCTTCCTGTTCCGGCGTTCGGAAAATCAAGGACGGGTCTGGAACTGTGGTTTGCAGAACCTCAGGTTCTTCCTCTTCATCATCATCACCGAACATGGGGTCTTCTGGCGGCTTTAAAGCCTGTCCGACAACTTCCAGCCAGTTTTTTCGGGGTTTGGCGAGACTTCCCGCCTTTAAGGCGTCAAATTTTATCTGACAGATGTGATGAACCAGTTTATGCAAATCCTCCACATATCCGAACATGAGATCAAGGGCACTGTCCGTAACGTGATAATATGCACTAAAACGGACATCCCTGAAGGCAATTGACAGGTGGTCGAAGATTTGTTCGCCCCGTAAACCTGTCCAGACCATGGCAAGTTCCGGGTGAAGACTCTCCGCCAGTTCCCGCAGAGCATTCAGGGGACGGCCAAGGGGGTATTTCAGGGTATGGATCACCATCAGGGCTTCATAGGCCTGTGCCGCTGCAACATTGAGCATGAAGGCCGCTGCATTGCGGTCCTTGTCTTCAAATGATCGTGCCCCGGAAAGAAACAGTTCGGCAAGGGGATAGGCATGGTCAAAATAATCACGGGCCTGAACATAGTGTTCCTCGACAGGGGGCAGGTCCGGTATTGTAAACAGATCATGGGAGGTATCCCCCTTGCTATAAATAAGAATACCACGGGTCTGTATCTGGTCATAGGCCAGATATCCGTTTCTTAACCTTTGATCAATCCGCCCACGTGTATCCGCGACCTGTAACAACACGGGAAAGCTGACCTTGCCGGATTGGTTCACCTGCTCTATGGCCCGTTCCAGATTACAGAGAATATCACACAGATGGGCCGAGACTATCACCATGAGGGTATAGCGAAAGGGCCTGTCATCGGGCCGCAGTTCCGTATCCGGTCGCCAATGATCCTCTGTGAAACAGCCATGTAGAATGATATGCCGGATGCGACTGGGGGTATAGCGACGATAGGGGTCTTTATCATTGGCAATGGTTTGTTCGACCAGAAGCTTGGCGATATAGGTCAGGTCATTCTGGACCTGTGAGGGCAGGTGGGCGATTGAGGTTCTCATGGGTGGCTCCTTTTGGTTGTGGTGGCGATTGGGCAAGCTTCATCGTTCCTGTGCCTGCTCAGTCTAGCAAAACACAATGATATGCTGGTCGGAGAAGATTATTTCTCTTGCTCCGGTCTGGTAAGTCTATAAAATACGTAACTTATTGATTTGCAGTGCCTTTGGCTTATACTGCAAGAACTTCAAAACTAATTATTAGTATTTTAAATACCACTATTGATATGGAAAAGTCAACTTAAAATATCAATAATTGTATTTAAAATACCAGAATTGAAATTTTATGGCTAAGTTTATACCTTTGGAAGTTCGCCTGATCAAGGCAGCACGTCAATTACTGAATTGGACGCAAGAAACACTTTCGCTGAAAAGCGGTGTCCCTATCAGTACGTTACGGCGGATTGAGAGTAGTACAGAAAAGGTAAGGGGTAGCTATGAGAATATCGAAAAATTATATGCCGCTCTTCGTAGGGGCGATGACAATTATTCTTTAGAATTTCTCAATGATGGCGAACCTGGTGTTAGGTTGAAGAAATAATACTAATTTCCAAATCGTAATGCCATTGAAAGAGGGCCTTAGTATTTTAGTATGGCGGGATATTCGTCTTAAAAGTATGAACCCATTGCGGATGCTGAATATAACATTGCTTGATTACTTTTGGAAGGTGTCGATACGCAAGCCACAGTGAATGCAAGGTATTGATTATGGTAGGCATTAGAAAAATATAGAAGGGGTAGTGCCGTGAAAGTATTTTCTCAATTGCAAGCACACTTATGGGCATTTTATTATAAAATCACGATTTGGCTGTTGCTAAAAAAAATCAAATATGGATCCATTGTTGGGTTACTTACCTTGTTGTCGCTTATTATTATAAGCGCTCTACTTTTTCCCATACTAAATAACGTATTAGAAACTTATTTCTCTATACATGGGCGCTTAAGTAGTTTTCAGACATTACTTATGACGTTGGGTGGTTCGCTAATTGGCGCTACTGCGATTGCTTTCTCACTTATTATGTTCGCAATGCAAGTGAATGTGGAGCGCATGCCACATGGGCTTTTCCGAAAATTCAGAGGTGGTACCCAAATATAGGACAGTTAGTTAAGGTGGGTTTTGACATTAAAAAAGGACCACACCTATGGTATCGAGACGTAAATTCACCTCAGAGTTCAAATCGAAAGTTGCGTTAGAGGCGCTACGCGAAGAATGTACATTGTCAGAACTGGCCACCAGATACGACATTCACCCCAATATGATCCGCACGTGGAAGCGCCATGCGCTAGACAATATGGCAGGGTTATTCACGGGTAAATCTGAGAAACATCAGGCCAATAAAGACGGTGAGATCAAAGACCTTCATGCCAAGATAGGTCAGCTCACGATTGAGAATGATTTTTTGGCAAAAGCCTTCAAACGCTGAGCAGGGAGCGTCGGAAGGCCATGATTGAACCAAGCAAGAGTAAATTATCGATCAAGCGCCAGTGCGAACTGGTCAGTATTAGCAGATCCAGTTTTTATCATACAGCATCAGGGGAAAGCCCTTTGAATCTGTTGCTGATGCGATTGATTGACGAACAGTTTATGGAGACGCCCTATTATGGCTCTCGCCAAATGGCCCGTCACCTGCGGCGGGCGGGCCACTGCGTATCGCGCAAGCGTGTTCGCAGACTGATGCGTAAGATTGGTCTGTGGCCTATCTATCAAAAGCCGCGCACGAGCATCCGTCATCCACAGCACAAGGTCTATCCTTATCTGCTCAGGGGACTGGATATTAACCGTGCTAATCAGGTCTGGAGCACTGACATCACATATATTCCCATGAAGAAGGGCTTTCTGTATCTGGTGGCCATTATTGATTGGTACAGCCGTAAAGTGCTGAGCTGGCGACTATCCAACAGCATGGATGTGAGCTTCTGCCTTGAGGCGCTGAAAGAGGCCATTACGCTCTATGGTAAGCCTGATATTTTTAATACAGATCAGGGCAGCCAGTTTACCAGCTTTGAGTTCACCAACACGCTGAAGGAGGCTGGTATCCGTATATCCATGGATGGTAAAGGCTGTTGGGTTGATAATGTCTTCATTGAACGCCTGTGGCGCAGTCTTAAATATGAGTGCATTTATCTCCATGTTTTTGAGACTGGCAGCGAGGTACGGCGGGGGATCAACAAGTGGATGCAACATTATAATGGTGACCGACCGCATTCTTCCCTTGACGGAGCCACTCCAGATGAAGTTTATTCAAATTCCATATGGGGTCATGACCCCATATGGACAAAAGCGGCATAAATGAACATGAAAACATCAAACCTACCTTAACTAGTCTCCCCTAAAAAACTATTGAAAGTCTTATGGAATAAGGATTCCCATGGCTTTTGGTATGTTGTAAACTGCAACAAATATAATATTCCCCTTCAAAAGGTTGCAATTTATGCTTAAGAAGAACCCGAAGAAAGACCGTCAGGACGACCTGTTTCGTCCCCGTTTAGAGAATATCATTGATTGTCGTCACGAGCTGGTAAAGCTTGGGGCCTTGATTGACTGGGATGGTCTGGAAGCCGACCTTTCCCGCTTTTACTGTTCTGATAATGGTCGCCCTGCCGGATCGATACGCCTGATGACGGGGCTTTGTTTTCTTAAAGACATCAAAGGCTTATCCGACGAAGAAGTCTGTGCGGTCTGGTGTGAGAACCCCTATTTCCAGCATTTCTGCGGTGAAACATTTTTCCAGCACCGCTTTCCCGTCGAGCCGCCATCCTTGAGTATTTTCCGGGGGCGTATTGGCGAAGCGGGCATGGAACGCCTGCTTGAGGAGACGATTAAAGTCGGTGTGCAAACCGGCACAGTTTCAAAGCGGGATTTGTCTCATGTGACGGTGGATACGACCGTGCAGGAAAAGGCGGTTCACTTTCCAACCGATGTACGGCTGTGCCACCGGGCGCGGGAGGCGTTGGTCAAGCTGGCGCAAGAGCAGAATATTCCTCTGCGCCAAAGTTACCGCCGCAAAGGCAAACAGGCCCAGTTCATGGCCAACCGTTACATGGCGGCGCGACAGATGAAGCGGGCGCGCAAGAAGATCAAAGAGGTCAGAAACTATCTGGGCCGAGTGATGCGGAATATTAAATCTGCGGCTGATCGGGGGCAGATGTTATCGCCTGCTCTTGAGGAAGCCCTCGGCAAGGCGCAAATCATTTATAACCAGACCCTGAACCCCAAAACAAAGAACAAGCTTTACAGTTGGCATGCGCCGGAGGTGGAATGTATCGCTAAAGGCAAAGCCCACAAACGTTACGAGTTTGGCTGCAAAGCCAGTTATGCCACCACCAATAAAAGCAACTTTATCATCGGTGCCATGGCGCTGCACGGCAAGCCGTATGATGGACACACACTGGAGAGTGTCCTTGGCCAGATCACGCAGCTCACGGGCATCAAGCCCCGCGAAGTTCAGGTTGACCTGGGCTACCGGGCCAGCATATCATGATATGGCGATTATTCTGGCACGAAGGAAGCGCGGCATCACCCCGGCAATAAAAAAACGCATAAAACGGCGCAATGCTATAGAGCCAATCATCGGCCACTGCAAGAATGACCGTAAAGTCGGGGCGCGCAACTGGTTGAAAGGCCGGATTGGTGATAAAATCAACGCCATATCCATGGCCATCGGCTTCAATATGAGAAAGATCTTGAGAAAGATCTTTTTATGACTGACTAAATATTTC
>JAKIUQ010000010.1 GCA_021647465.1 Emcibacter sp.
GGTCTCTTTGAGCCGGGTTGTTGCGGTTGGCACGGCTTTTCCAGAGTGCTATAACTCAGGATAATGAGGATAGTAAGCCAAATATGTTGCGGTTGGCACGGCTTTTCCAGAGTGCTATAACACCAGATAAAATTTGGGAGGTTGCTGATGGGTTGCGGTTGGCACGGCTTTTCCAGAGTGCTATAACTGACCGTCACGTAAGGCATTGAAAACATTGGATATTATTGTGAGTAAAATCATAAAAATATCCAATTTTTCATTAGAACATCACCAATTGTTCGGGGTTTTTAGGCGAATCATGTCTTCTGTCGCCTCTCAGGCACACTATATTCTCATATTGCTTGTCCGTAAACTGCAAAATATCAACCTTACCTTCGGGTGGCATAGCTGATTCGACCTTGCGAATTATTGCCTGTACGGCCTCTTTGCCACTGGTATGGCGTACATAGACAGAATATTGCGCCATTTCAAATCCATTATCGAGCAGGAACGCGCGAAATTTCGTATAAGATTTTCGCTCTTTTTTGGTTGATGTTGGCAAATCAAATAAAACCATAACCCACATGAACTTATATCCACTTAAGTGTGTAAACTGTCGTTTGCTCATCTCAGACCGCTGAACTGAACATCAAAGGCATGGGCGATTTCGCTATTTCCATATCTTTACGCTCGCTCAGAAAAACCTGAACCAGAGATTGCGCCATCCTGTCCATGCAGACCTGCATGGGGCTAGCCCCGTTATTTGATTGCAAATCCATATTCAACACACTGACAATTTCTGCTTTATGTTCCGGGCTAAATTCAAACTCATCTTCCTTCATTTCAAGGACAATTTTTTTCACTCTATAGTCAATCCAGGGGCGAAAAGGTTCCATCAGATCATCCGCAAGACGTAAAGCGTCGCCTTTGCTTTGATGATGGATGGAAAGTGAAGGATGTAACCCGGCGGCCAGAATCGACCGCGCTGTGGCGGCCCTTAATATTGTATAGCCGTAGTTGAGAGCTCCATTAATGGTGCCCTGATGAGTGCCACGCTTGAAATCCTCACCCATGAGGCGTTTCCAGTATTTGCGGGCGGCCTGAGCCTCAATATTTTCACTATCACCGGATTTAACCCGTGAGGCCATAGATAAAATGTCAGAACCGTTCAGATTATGGGCTATCAGCACTTCTGCCTGAGCCCTGATTTTTGCCGCCACCAATTGCGCCCACAGGCGTTTTAACAGAGGTTTTTTGGCCACGGCCTGGGCCTGCATGTTTAAACCCTGAGCAAAGTGACCATTCACCGGCCAGATAACGGAGGCGGGCGATTGACTGCTGCTACAAATAACAATAGGAATATTTGCCTGAGCCAGCCGCGCACATATATTAACCGAAAATGATGCCCCATGACCGCGAATGATTAGGGCAGACATATCATCAATTGCCACCTGCCCGGCAGGTTCCCTGTTAATTTTGACAGATAAAAACCCGCGTGAGACGCTGAGATGTGCGCCGTCAGAAATTATTTCCACCACACGATTTTGCATCCGTAAGCCCCTTCAGTTAAGAGCAGAATATCATAACATGGTTAATAAAGATTAACCCATCGGACTGTCATGAATATTAATCACGCCGGACGGGCTGACGGTAACATATTTTGCTTCGGATTGTTGCAGAGAGCTGGGAGCCTTGAAAATAAATTTCAAGTCATCATCCTTATCCCGCGTCCTGGCATCCACATTTGCTTCAATATGCTCTGCTAGCGCTACCTTGCCTGGCGTGAGTTTTACCACCTGAACAATGATCCGCCTATCATTATGTTCAATCTGAAGATAATCATTCTTACGCAGCCGCATGAGCAACCTCTGGCCATCCTGCCCCACCAGCTTCTTCCACCAATGCTGATTTTTGCGGGCCAACTGATAAGCCTGATAGGTTGAAATGACTTCCCCGGCCCATTTGCCTTTCTCATTCAACCATATATCATAGCAATAATTACCGTCGCCTTTATAGGCTTTATATATTTTTCCAGATTTGTCTTTAAAGGGAATAACCCGCAGTTTTTCCTCTATACGGACTTTATATACAGGAGGCGACAGGGAACTTCCTGCCTGTAACAGTGCCTGCTTAAAATCCTTGCCCTCAAGACCGTAAGTTTCCTCCAGCAGATGGTTTTTGATGAGAGAATCGCGGATTTTTTCCAGATCCCCGGGCTTTTTAAAACTGTCACTGTCAAGAGGTTTGCGGGTAACGACCGTGCGCACGCCCTTTTTGTCCGGCTCCCCCTCTATGCCTTTGGGAATCCCGTAAGCCGTATCATTATGCATGGCCGCCTGAATGCCGTGGTCCGGCTTGTGGCTGACGATGATATTGCGCACAGATTGTTCAACATCGCTGCGAAAGCCCGGCCAAGGGGTATCAATTCCCGTCATGAGTTTGTCGCTGAATGCCTGCTCATTCTGCCTGGCCATACGGGCGGCCTGTTGCAGCATGGCGGGGTCAGTACAGGCCACCACAATGGCATCAATGGCATGGTGACGGTGGTCATGGCGATTTTTCTTTTGTGCTTCGGATTCAGGTTCATTATGGCCGCGCAACACGCTGTTCAGTCCCCAGATATGACGCAGGTCTGCAGTCAGACGCCCGGGAATAACCCGCACATGGTTTTTCGCGCCTTTATAGCCCTGCCCTCCATAAATGGCTTCCAGATAGGCTTTTGCCAATCGTGAAATATATTGGGTATCGGTCAATTGCCGAGCGAGAAAACCACCCTCAAATTCTTCAAACCTCGCCATGGCTTCGGGGCCAAAACGCCAGCTTTTATTTTTGGGCAATTCTGCGGCACATTTGGAAATTTCCGTCCAATCATAGCCCGGCGGCGAATGACTGAATGCTTCATAAGGTGTCTGGTTTTTCTTGTCCCGATTGGCCTTGCGGGTGGACAAGGTCTTGTTTGAATAGCTGTCATCAAAGGTGCGCGAGAAAGGCAGAATATGCTCGATTTCTATCTTGTCAGAAAATAAATTGCTGAGGCTGATTTTATCGCCGGAAAAGGGGCAGCGTTCGCCGAGCGCCTCGAGATCCTCAAACAGGCGCAGGCGCATACGGTTTTCATAATTATCGGGAATGCCGCGTTGCATAAGTGTCTTGCGCCGCGCATCATTGGCATCCTGATTGGCTTTCTGTTTTTTCTCCAGTTCTTTCTTGCCCTCAGCTGACATGGGAAGGTCACGGGCCAGTTCGACAACGATCTGTTCCGGCGGACCGAAACGTTGCAACAGGTCATTGACCACAGCACGGATTTGATTGAGGGCCACATGGACGGTGGGGTTGGCAATCTTGCCATAACGTTTTTCATCCGAATCTTTCGGATCCCCTGAGCCAAAGGCCACGGACCGTTCCAGAATATAGCCGTAATAGGGCAACGCCTTATCAAATACCTCACCATCTCCAAACTGGCTGTGGCTATCAAAGCCGGCCTCTATCACGGCCTCGGAATAGACGGTGACATCGGCTTGTAATGGGGGGAGAATTCTGCCCAAGGCCAGTTTGCTCAAACTTCCATAACCGGCAGGAAGGGGACAATCGGCCACCCGGAAAGCCTGATCCTCACTCAACCCGTGGCTATCACAGAGCCAGCTAATAAGTTCTTCTTCCTTTTCCACATCAAGCAGTTTATTTACGATCTCGTCCTGTGTCTTCAAATCCAGATCAAGCCATGCAGTCCCCCAGCGATCTTTCTCCATGAGTTTAGCGGCGGTTTCATCGCCCTGCAGGTCCTTACGCTTTTCGGATTCCGTATTGAAACTGTCATAGGCCGACAGGCCCAGAAGTTTCTTGATACTGATAAAGGTTACTTTGCCAAGTTTACTGGTCGGGGTTAACAGCCGATCCGTCACCATATCGCGCTGTTCCAGGGTGAGAGCGTAGCTCGCCTCGCCCGGCGGGGTTATACGTAACGCATTTACTTCCTGAAAAATTCGGGCCCGCTGGGATGAGGGCAAGGCCTTTGCAGCACGTTCCTCTTCGGGAATAAGGGTACATTTCCCGACTTTTTGAGGTTTCAATGGATGCTGCCATTTAATGGTGTCCCGTAAACGCGCATGAGCCGCGTCTGTCATAATTTCTGTGTGATATTTTTTCTGCGCGGTCCAGAGCTTGTCAAACTCATCCATAATCAAGGCGCGGGTGGGGTAATAATCATATTGCCATTTTGCCCCTTCCCCGGATTTGCGCACCCGGGCCAGAGGCTGCGGCTTGCGCTGACCCTTAGGGGCGTTGTTATTATAGCGAACGGCTTCGAGCCTTGGCTTGCCGAACAGTTCCCCCAATGTTCTGGCACCTTGTTCTTCAAGTTTTTCCTGCGTGCGCCGGGTAGCATCATGAACTTTACCTTTTTCATTATCGGCGCGGTCCGTCTTGCGGTTGGATTTAAATCCCCGGCGCTGATGCAAATGGAAAATTACCCGGCCCAACTGATAGGATGTGAGTTTCTCATCCAGCGCCCGGCAGCGCAAAATCCACGGGTCTGTATCGCTCAGGGGGATACCTTTACCGCCTTCCAGTTTTTTGCGCTCAGCCATATCTTCCGGCATGAGAGAAAATTCAACCAGTTCACGCATCAGGCGCGCAGAACGGCGTTTTGTGCGATCACGGTTTTTTCTGGCGCTCTTTGGCACACGCCTTGTTGCTGCGTTGGATTCTTTGCTTTTCGGATTACGGCCATCGGAAAAAATCCGCACGCTGCTACCCATCATACCAATTGGCGCAAAATCATTGCCGTCAAGCTCGACCGCAGCCCATCCAAGCGAGTTAGTACCTAAATCAATTCCCAATCGCCAAGGTATATCGAAAGACATCTTTGTCCCCTTATTATCTGATAGAAACTACAGGGTTGCTTTATAACAGAAATCAGCTTATAAGTGTATGACATTTTAAAGCACTCTGGAAAAGTCGAGCTTTCCGTTAACAAGGATTAGTTCACAAAATGTATTTTAATTAAGCGGCTTGCCTTTTTTTGGCAGTCGCTTTTTTATTGGAGCGATTAAAATGAACATTGCAAAAAACATTCAAACAAAAATGCTCTTTTCATAAATCATGTTTTCCTAAAAGAGGGAAGCCACTCAGGCGAGTGTCATATGATCCATTGATTAAATACAGCAATTTAAAAATAAGCACATATAAATTATTATCCCTCCTTGAATTATTCATACAACACTAATTTTCACAACGAAAAGAAAATCTCTACCCAGTGCCCACTTTCATCCTGTCGGGTGCACCAATCATTTCAATGACTTGGCATGATTTAGAAGAAGTTATATTTTTCTGGGTCGGAAGAAGATGGTTGTGAAGCGCACGAGGAACAAGCCATAGGCAAGTAGCCAGAGGAGCCCTGCCCCTTGAAGGAGGCTTAAATAATTAACATCGCTCACCAGCGGCATTATAACACGCGCAAGGGCGGCGGCATTAACAGACAGAAATATAACCGTTAAGGTGATTTCATTATTCAGCGGCAGGCCGGAATGGCCTAATGTTGCACGAGACATAACGCCCAGAGTTAAGGACCCAATGGCCCCGGCAGTGAAGGCATGCAGGGCATGGCTCAATACCATTGACCCGTCAAAACTGCTATATGCCATCAGGAAGAAGCCTGTTGGAATCCAGAAATAGCCTATATGCAATATAAAAAGCAACGGGTCATGGATGACCTTCCACCCTTGCCAGCTTAAGGAACGAATAAGAGTTAAAATACCCGCAATCACCGCAAGGCTGCCAATGACCATATCCTCGGCACTTATAAGAAAAGCGACCGCCAAACTGAAAATAGCCAATGCCGATAAAGGCAGAAGAACCGCCGGTTCAGACATTTTGATATTCGGGTATTTATTTCGGGTAAAGCTTGGGATAATTCGCCCCCCGATCACATTCATTAAAAACACGATAAAGAATACCGCTGACAGGAACAATTGTCGCTCATCAACATTAATTTTTCCTATAACGGCCAGATGACTCGCAATATTAAGCCCTGCAAAAAACAGCAGCAGCACAGGCAAAAAATAATTTCGTTTATTCTCAACTTTAATCAGCGCCCTGACAATCCCCGCGATGGCAAGAGGCAGAAATATACCATCCACAAGAACAGGTAGCCAAATCGGCAACATAGCGCCAAAGAATACAACAAACCTGCCCAATATCCATATCAGTACCAAGGCCGCCAGAGGCCAGCCCGTAGGGGTTGGCTGACCTGTCCAGTTGGGCACTGCCGTATATAAAAAACCAATGATTACAGCGGCAACCATGCCAAATATCATCTCATGCTGGTGCCACCCCGCAGGCGAAAAACGAGACGGCAAAAAATCAGCATGTCCCGTGACCAATAACAACCAGTAACCCAGTGAGAAAACAGCACAGAGAGCCGCCAGTGGGAAAAACACCCTATATCCAGCAGAGAATAAAATTATTTTTTGTGATTCTGAATTGATCATATAACAATAGTCCGACTTTTATTGAGCGGCTTCAAGGAAATTATGACAAACATCAAAAATTATAATTTATTGTAACGCCAAATTGGCGGCTTTTAGGCAGTGTCACCAAAAAGGCTCGCGGCAAGAAAGGGGATGAGGCATCAAAAAACCTTGTCACATCCGCCGGGGTATCATCATTAAACAAGTTTTTGACAAACCCTGTCACGCTCACATCTTGCCATTCAATACCTGTGTGAAGATTAACCTTTGTCGTCGCCCCAATGATCGCCAGATTATGTACCTGAACGAAACGACTGGATTTATAATTCACATCACCGCGAAGAAAGAAATTCATCTGATCATTGATCGGCGTGACATAACGTGAAGACAAGTTAAAGCTATGCCTTGGGGCGCGCGGCGTGCGGTTGCCCGCAACAGAAGCATCACCAGTAAGGGCCGCATGTGTTTCATCTTCAAACTCTTTGAATTCACCGTTAGCATAGCCATAACTTGCTGAAATACTCAATTGATCATTGGGTCTGGCTTGAATTTCTGCTTCAAAACCCCAGACCTCAGTCTTGCCGGCATTTTGGATCAACGGCCGCGTGCGTCGATGCCCAATCACCGGAAAAGATGTGGAGAGCTGCTGTTCCGTCCAATCAATGAAAAACCCGGCCAGATTGATATATAGTTTACCGTCCAGCCAGTTTGTTTTCGCGCCGATCTCATAATTCCAAACATGCTCTTCCGCATAAGTCAGATAATCTTCCAGCCTGATACGTTCTGATTCAGGCACACCGGTACCATATAAATCCTCATTAAAGCCCCCCGGCTTTGTGCCTTTTGCAACGGTCATATATACGCGAGCTTGAGGCGAAATCTTAAATTTAAGAGCAAAACGCGGGGTCAGACTTTTAAATATATTCGACTGAACCCCAATTTCCGGCTCGATAGATATCTTATCCCAATTTCTGCGCATCTCTATCGTGGCCGTTAATTTTTCAGACACATCTAATTCTACCGAGGCAAAAACAGCATAATTATCAACTTTCGCAACAGGGGATATACTGACCGATGGCCGCGCAGAAAACGGGGCCGACAGACTGTCATTGATTTTCTCGTGATAATAATATCCGCCCAATAACCAGCGGAACGCACCGCCATCATTGGAATTGATCCTGATTTCCTGCGAAGAGCTTTTTATTTCGGTATCTGACAGCAGGTGAAATGCACCGCCCAAAGCCGCAATGGGCAGAAAATCATTATCCCCTTGGGCGGTCAATTTATCCCTGCTATATGATGAAATAGAAGAAATGCGGAAATCATCAACTTCCCAGTCCATAATTAAACTGATCCGGAAAATATCCCGCTCAAGTCCCGGGTCTTCAAATATATCCTGATTAAGGGCGACGGATTTCGGGGAAATTATCTCACCGCAAAAATATTGCGCCGTATCAAGAAAACAATTATTTGCCGAAGCGGGCTGAAGTACGTTTGCCGCAAGTCCATCATCATCTTTTTG
This sequence comes from Emcibacter sp., assembly GCA_021647465.1. Classification (GTDB taxonomy): domain Bacteria; phylum Pseudomonadota; class Alphaproteobacteria; order Sphingomonadales; family Emcibacteraceae; genus Paremcibacter. The sequence continues at coordinate 7,969 of JAKIUQ010000010.1, forward strand.
ATAATATATCCTAAAGTAAGCGCCAAAATTATCACTGGGATACAGGGTCAGTCCGCCTGAGATACTTTGGCTCTTTTCCTGACCAACCATGCCGCCGCCGGGGCCTGTATTTTCATATTCCCCGCCATAGCTATAATGCCGCAAAGATAACGACAAACCTGCCTTATCCTCAATAAGCGGGCCTGAGATATGGCCGGTAAGGCGGAATTCATCATGGCTTGCCGCCGTCGCAGAAATTTGCCCCGCCAAAATATCGCCCGGGCGTTTGGTAATGTAATTGATTGCCCCGGATAATGTTGCCCGGCCATATAATGCGCTTCCGGGCCCTTTTATAATTTCCACTCTTTCCAAATCAAAAAGCGCCGTAGAGGCAATGCCGCCGCGCACATAAACACCATCCACAAAAAATCCTGCATTGGCCGCGCCAAGAATATTTGACATCCCCCGGATCACGGGACGCTGCAGGTTATTTCGGCCAAAAGCCTCGTCATAAGAAAAATTTGACGTGAAGGCGGCCACATCCTTAAGCCCCGTCAAAGCTTTTTCTGTAATCACGGCAGAGGATAATATACCAACAGTCGCAGGAATATCTCCGATTTTTTCAATACGTTTTCGGGAATAGACGATGATTTCGTCCATCGGCATATCCAGCTCGGCGAAGGACTTTTCTTCGTAGGCATTAACCTGAAGAACAGGCAACATCACCATCAACCCGCATAGGTTAAACCGTAATATTGCCTTCAAAATACCCCCTCCTCTATTTGGACTATGGAAATATGGCGGCGCAAGGCTTCTAAATTTTCTATTGATGAACATTTTTTTCTTTCAATCATATTATTTGAGCATTTTTTTCAGCATCATTCTGCCGGCATATCGACCGAGTGGAATAAAGAAATCCGCTCCCCCTATTCCTATGATTGAATTTTTCTTATCGCCTTGACCTTCGTCAAACATCATTTCCATTTTAGAAAATGTCAAGAATAGTTAATATATTTAAGGACTTACCGTAAAAATATAACGAGAATTCTTGACATGCGTCAAAGCCTTTTTCCAACAAAGTGACATAACATGCATTTTAAGTACTTCATTAGATTCTTAGTAACCCACCTAGTATGCATATATCAAAAAGAGGAAATGACCGATGAAAATGACTAAGTTTAATCTACCTGCTCTTGGGATAGCACTTGGCCTAATTACGGCCGGATTTAATATGAGTGCAGCAGCCGAACCAAGCCTTTCAGAAGCAGATTTCGAAAAGGCAAAATCCATGTATTTCCAGCGCTGTGCCGGATGTCATGGCGTATTGCGCGAAGGGGCGACCGGTAAAGGCCTGTTACCCAAAGATACCAAAAAGCTGGGTCAGGCCAGACTGGAAAAAATTCTCACCTTCGGTACTGAGGGCGGGATGAATAATTTTGATGATATTTTCAGCAAAGAAGAAATCACCTTATTATCCACCTATATCCAGCTTGAACCACCTGTTCCACCAGAAATGTCATTGGCTCTGATGAAAGAGCGTCATAATGTATTTGTTGAGCCAAAGGATTATCCAACGAAACCGCTTCATGGCCTGAATTGGAAAAATTTCTTTGTGGTGATTGAACGTGATGCCGGTAAAGTCGCCATCATTGATGGGGACACCCATGAAATTGTAACCCATATCGATACCGGCTATGCGGTGCATGTGATCAAAGCCGCTGAGCATCACAAAACTCAAAAACCTGTAAATGGTGTGCCCGGTCGTTTCTGGTACACACAGGGTCGTGATGGTAAAATGACCAAAATCGACCTGTGGCAGACACCAGACAAGATGCTGGTTGCTGAAACCCAGATGGCTTATGATGCCCGTGATGTTGCGGTATCCGGTGACGGAAAATATGTCATTGGCGGCGGTTACTGGCCCCCACATTTTGTTATTCTTGATGCCTTGACCATGGAACCCTTGAAAGTGGTTTCCACACGCGGCGTCAATGTGGACGGGGACTATGTCAACGAAGCCCGTGTGGCCGCCATCTATACCACACCCAATGAGCCAACCTTCCTGGTGGCTGTCAAGGAACTGGGTCAGATGTGGCAGGTGGATTATTCCGATCTGGATAACCTGCGCATTGAAATGATCAATTCCGCCAAATTCCTTCACGACGGTTTCTTTGATCCCACAGGCCGCTATTTCCAGATTGCCGCCAATGCTTCCGATAAAATGGTCATTGTTGACACCAAAACCCGCAAGCTGGAATCCATGATCAATGTAGGCAAAAAACCACATCCCGGTCCCGGTGCAAACTGGAAAGACAAGAAATGTGGTCCTGTAGGCGGAACACCTCATCTGGGTGTTGGTGTGGTCACTGTCTGGGGTAACGATCCGGCGAAACATAAAAAGAACGCTTGGAAAGTCTGCTATACAGTTGAAACAGATGGCCCTGGTTTGTTTATCCGCACCCATCCCAAAAGCAAATATGTCTGGGTGGATCAAACCTTACATCCTGAGCCGGAAATTCAGCAGTCCATACAGGTCATCAGCAAGAAAACCCGTGAAATCGTTAAAACGATCCGCGTGACAGAAGAAGCCGGCAAGGTCGCTGTTCACATGGAATTCAACAAAGACGGTTCTGAAGTATGGGTTTCTGTCTGGAACCGTACGGACAGTGGCAACCCGACCGGTGAGATCGTCGTCTATGATGCCAAGACCTTGAAAGAGATCAAACGCATCAAAGGCCTGACCACACCAACCGGCAAGTTCAATGTCTATAACCGGGCGAACCACGTAACATAAAATATTGATGATAAGCGGGTATGAAACAAGGTTTTCCTGCCCGCTTATTTTTCATCAAAGCCTATTGATTCAATTCTGGTAACGCTGGCCCAGAAACAAACCATTACGCCTGGAGTATCGTGACAATGACCAAAGATGCGTTAAATAAAAAGAGTTTTTTTTCCCGCAAACTGATTCTCGGCACAACCATTTCCGGGGCCATTGCCTTCTTTATCGGCGGCATTATATTCTGGGGCGGTTTTAATACGGCCATGGAAGCCACCAATACAATGGAATTCTGCATCAGCTGTCACGAGATGAAGGATAACGTTTATGAAGAATATAAACCAACCATTCATTATGCAAACCGCACAGGGGTTCGCGCAGGATGCCCGGACTGCCATGTTCCCGACCCTTGGGTTCATAAAGTGGTTCGCAAGGTTCAGGCATCGAAGGAGCTTCTTCACAAGGCTCTGGGAACCATAGATACACCGGAAAAATTTGCGGCCCATCGCCTGACCATGGCGAAACGTGTCTGGAAAACCATGAAGGAAACAGATTCCCGTGAATGCCGGAACTGCCATCATTTCGAAACCATGGCCCCGGAATTTCAGCAACCTCGCGCCCGGGTACAGCATTTAAATGCCTTCAAAACCGGCCAGACCTGCATCGACTGTCACAAGGGGATCGCCCATAATAATATACGCCATCTTCTCAGTGACGAAGAATTGGAAGAGCTTGAAAAACCAAATCCCAAGTATATCCGGGAAATCCCCGCAATGTTTGCCGCTGGTTTGAAAAAACTGGCGCTCAAAGAAATCGAAGATGTCAAAATTGAAAAAGAGAAATTAGCCGCAAAAAAGACAAAAGAGGCCAATAAAATAGCCGCTGCCGTAGAAGAGGCCCTCTCCCAATACGCCGCAGAAAATAATAATGGCAAGAACAACCCTGACAAGAGCCAAGACGCCATTGGCGTTGACTGGTCCAAGGCGTCAAGCCGCCAAATCACCCTGTTTTACCCGGGAGAAACATCCATAGAATGGGTGCTTAATGGCCGCGACCACGGCGGCGCGCGTCCTTTTGATAAAGGCAATGACAGCTGCGTTACCTGCCATGACAAGGAAACAGCCGAAATGGGCCAGAAAATGGTCACCGGAGAAAAAGCAGAAAGCAAGCCTATCCCCGGCAAGCGCGGCAGCATTCCCGTGATGGTTCAAGCGACCCATGACGATGAATATCTTTATTTACGTTTTAGCTGGGAAGACACGCCTCATGTGCCGTCCCCCTATGTTGACGGCGGCAAGATGGATCCTGAAAATCCAATGAAGCTCGCAATTATGCTCTCCACTGATGATGTGGAATATGCCGATCGTGCCGGCTGCTGGAGCAGTTGTCACCATGACGCCAATAATATGCCCCATAGCCCCAATGCCGAAACACTTGCTGCCAGCCCCTTTGCCACACGGCTGGATTTCAGCGGCGGCGTCACTAAATACCTGAAAGAAAGCAGAACCAAAATTGAAGTCCGGGGCCGCAGGGGCAAAATGCGCGGCGGATGGGATAAGCTGAAAGATGAGGATGCCCTGAAGGCTGAAATGGACAGTGGAAAATTTATTGATCTCATCCGCTATGATTCCGGCAAGGGTAAAATTGAAGACGGTTATATCTTCGCAGAAAGAACCATGTCAGGCGGACAGGGCGCCGAATTCGTGGCAAGTTTAAAAGCAGGCACATGGTCCCTGATTATGAAACGCAAGCTGATCTCTGATAAAAAAGGCGATATTTCTCTCGCTCTGAACCAAATCTATAATTTTGGTTTCGCCATACATGATGACTATAGCAATTCCCGCTTTCATCATGTGTCACTGGGCTATAAACTCGGATTTGACAATGATACCGCAGAGGTGAATGCCACGAAACAATGAAGGGAGCAATGATAGTATGAAAATATATATCTTTCTGATTGCCGCTGTTTTTCTTACTGGTGGATGTGCTGACATGTCAGCACATCAAAACAAGCGGCATATGGCACAAACCATGCAGGTTGATATCCTAAAGTTTCAATTTATTCCGGCAGAAATCACAATCAATAAAGGTGACACCGTGATCTGGATCAATCAGGAAAAACGTCAATATCATAGCGTCTGGTTCCAACAGCCGGGCACGCCTGAGCCGGATTATTTCTTTCCCGGCGAATCTTTCAGCCAAAAATTTGATGCGGTTGGAGTCTTTCCTTACCGCTGCGGCCCACATCCTGAAATGCGCGGAACCATCACGGTGAAATAACTCGCAGAGATTTAACAGGATTTTGCTGTAAATAATTCATTAATAAATAAATATTTTATTAATATTTCCCGCCTATATTCTTAAATATGATTAATATTTAATGAGCATTTTAGGGGAATATAAAAAATGAGCAATACGAATAATCATACCATAACAAATAAACGATTACCCTCTCAGGGTAGCCTGATAAGTATCATCAATGATCTAAAAATATCCACCAAAATCATAACGGGTATCGGGATGATTCTGGGGCTCCTCATTGTCACAAGTATCATGAGTTCATTCAGCCTGAACACGACAAAAGAACAATTTTTAAATTACAGATTAATCGCCATTAACACCAATATGATTGCCCGCGTTCAGGCAAATCTGTTAACGACACGTTTGGGAGTGAAAAATTTCGTTATTTACGGCACTGACGAGTCGATCAACGTGGTACGCGAACGCCTTAAAAAAGTTAAAGAATTTGTCGCAAAAACGATGGCAAATATTACCGACCCGGCCGTACAGGATAAAATGATCTCTTTAAATAAAGATATCATCGTCTATGACCAAACCTTTGGACAGGTCGTCGCCCTTCAGAAACAACGTAATGACCTAGTATTAAACAATCTGAATATACTTGGCCCACGCATGGAAAAATCCTTAACTAAAATAATGGAAACGGCCTATGTGGCAAAAGATACCGCCGCTGGTTATTATGCCGGAATTGTCCAAAAACACTTATTGCTCGCACGCCTGTATGTGCAAAAATATTTAATTCAAAATGATGCCGCATCCTATGAGCGGGCAAAAAGTGAATTTGCCCTCATGGAAAAAGCAACGGACAAAATGCGCGCCAACCTTCAGAATTCAGCGCGCCGGCTACTTGCTGAGGGCGTTGTTTCAGATAGAAAAAACTACATCACGGCCTTTGACAAACTATATGCGATTATTTCTGAACGTAACTATCTCATTACAGGTACCTTGGACAAAATCGGCCCTGAGGCCGCACGAACCATAGAAGAAATTAAACTTTCCTTTAAAGCAGAGCAAGACACACTCGGCCCCCAATTGATGGAAGAAGTTACCAAAGCTGTCACCACAAATATCATTTTATCCCTCATTATACTGATCATAGGGGCAGCTATCGGATTGTTCACGGCACGACTGATTGCCCGGCCAATAGTGGCTATTACGAAGGCCATGACAAGATTGGCCAAAAATGATCTTAGTGTCGATGTTTCTGGCATTGAAAGAAAAGATGAAATTGGCCGCATGGCCAACGCCGTCGAAATTTTTAAAGTTAATGCCCTTCAACGCGTGAAACTGGAAAAAGAAACTGAACAAACCCGCCTTGCCCAAGAAGAAGCTAAAATAAGTCAAGCCAATAAGGAAAAGGCCGCCGAATCCCGTAAAATAGAAGAAGAAAAGCAGCAAGAAAAAGAGGCGAAAGCTCAGCGCCTGGCTGATCGGCTGGAAATGGCCCAAAGATTTGAAGAACGCGTCGGCGGCGTATTACAAACGGTAACCAATGCGATCAGCCAATTGAATTGCACCTCAAAATCCATGAGCAATTCAGCCAATAATATGAAAGAACAATCCCTGTCGGCATCATCGGCCACCACACAAGCCGGCCAGAATGTTCAACTCGTCGCCAGTGCATCCGAAGAAATGACCGTTTCCGTCAAGGAAATTTCAGGCCAGATAAACAATGCATCCAAAGCCTCTCATGGAGCTTTGAATTCTGTAACCAACGCAACTGAACGGGTTAATCAGATGGCCGCCAGCTCGGATAAAATCAGCGAAATAATATTGTTGATTAATGATATCGCCGAGCAGACAAATTTACTGGCTCTGAATGCAACCATTGAAGCCGCCCGCGCCGGAGAAGCCGGCAAAGGTTTCGCCGTTGTCGCCTCGGAAGTAAAAAGCCTTGCCAGCCAGACCGCCACCGCGACAGATGAAATCAGAACACAGATTAACGAAATGCAGACAACAACAAGCGACACCGTTACCGCCGTTCAGGAAATTTCGGTCTCTATTGGAGAATTGGACGAAATATCAGCATCCATTGCCGCTGCCATTGATCAACAGGCCTGCGCCATGCAGGAAATCAGCAGCAATTCCCTGGAGGCGACATCCGGCACTGAAGCGGCTAGTGAAAATGTAAGAAACGTCAGTGACATGTCGGAAGAAACCGTTAAATCTGCGTCCGAAGTGCTTAGTGCCTCAAACGAATTATCCCAGCAAGCCTCGAGCCTGAAAGGTGCCGTTGATGAATTTTTGACAGAAATTCGTACAGGATAACATATCCATTTTTCAAGACTTAAGGCCCTAGGATATTAAGCTCATAACGCGCTTATTAAGCTCAACATAATTGATCTTTCCCGTACTCATAACAGGAATATCATCCACCTTTATGATGCGTTTCGGTAACATCAAGTCGGAATAGCCATCAGCCTTGATTTTCTTCATTAATAGCTTCCTGTCCGCCGTCTCGCTATCCGTGATCAGAATGATTTGCTCCCCCTTTCTTTGGTCTGCAACGGACACGGCAGCATGTAAATCATCGGGCCAAAGTGACGCGGTTACAGCTTCTACTGCTGTCAAGGACACCATCTCCCCGGCTATCTTGGCGAACCTCTTGGCACGCCCCTTGATGGTGACATAACCCTCATCGTCTATTTCAACAATATCCCCGGTATCATACCAACCATCCTTTGGCGGCACCAGTTCGCCCGGATGATCCGCAAGAAGATACCCAAGCATCACATTAGGACCACGCACGACTAACTCTCCGCCCGTTTCAATGCCGGGTACCGGGGTCAGCTTATAATCAATACCGGGCAATATTTTACCCACAGTTCCTGTCTTATTATGCATTGGCGTGTTAACGGCAATAACCGGCGCTGTTTCTGTCGCGCCATAGCCTTCGAAAACACGAACGCCGAACTTTTCTGCCCAGGCAAGCTTTGTTTCCGGCTTGAGACGCTCCGCCCCGGCAAAAATATACCGCATGCTGTAAAAATCATAGGCATTGGCAAAACGGGCATAACCATTAAGAAATGTGTCTGTTCCAAACATAATTGTGGCATTGGAATCATAGACCAGTTCCGGCACAATTTTATAATGCAATGGCGAAGGATAGAGGAAAGTTTTAGCCCCAGCCAGCAACGGCAACAACAAGCCCCCCGTCAACCCAAAACAATGAAAAATAGGCAAGGCATTAAACAAGGTATCAGATGGATTAAAATCTACCCGCGCGGCAATCTGATAACGGTTGGACTGCAGGTTTAAATGGCTGAGCGCCACGCCCTTTGGCACGCCTTCTGATCCTGACGTAAACAGAATAACGGCGGTATCATCCGCGCTTCTTTCTTTGACCATTCTATGATAGAAAAAATCTGGAAAACGGCTTGCGATCATGCCGTAAATTTTGGAAATAATCCCAATTTCTTCGCGCATGTCTTCCAAATAGATAAATTCCACCTGATCTTCAAGTCCCGTAATAATATCCCCAAGATCGGCCAATTCCACGAAACGCCTGCTCGTCAATATCCTGGATATTTCGGCCACATGACAGGCCGACCTGATATTGGCGACACCAGCCGAAAAATTAATCATGGCCGGAACCCGATTATAAAGCTGCAAGGCAAAGAATGTCACCACACAACCATTCGTATTAGGCAACATAAGGCCAACTGTCTCCCGCTCCTGCACACATCTGGCCAGATGCCGCCCCAAAATAAAACAGCCCAGAATCAATCTGTTGTAATGCATGGGGTTTCGCTCCACATCCTCCAGAACCATATGCTTGCCGCCATGAGTGGCCCGGCAATCGAGCAGAGACTGAAAAATCGTTTTATGGCATTCGCTGGTCTCAAACATCATATCAGACATGATGTTATATAGTTTTTCTCCCAAAATAATGCGGCCTTCTTTACCTGAGGTATTTTGCGGTAAAGACATGCTGACGGGCTTTAATATGGTAATGGTTATTTTGGGTAGCAGGCGGATTCTAAGCTTGCCTTTAAGCAATGAGAACATGGAAAATTGCGCCCCGTCAATCTTGATAGGCAGGATCGGCGCGCCGGCTAAATTGGCAATTGTCCCCGGCCCTTCGTAGACTTTCATCAAGGCCCCCGTGACGGTCAATCGTCCTTCCGGGAAAATCACAAGCCGCCGGCCTTTTTTCACCTCGTCAATCATACTTTTTGCCGCCATGGGATTGGCAGGATCAAGGGACATTAAATTGAGAAAGGCATAAGCGGGCTTTACCCACCATTTATTGGCCGTATGGCTATTGATTGCAAAGCTCATTTTATCCGGCAGAAACGCCCCAAGCAAGGCGCCGTCCAAAAGCGATGTATGGTTCGCAACAATGACCAGCTTTTTGCCGGCATTTTCATAATTTTCAAAACCGCGCACCTCCACCCTGTATAAAATCCGAAAGAGCGTACGGGTGATAGAACGCATCAATTCCTCTGGCAACATTTTGCAGATATACAGGGCGACAAAAGCATTCATAATGGCGACAGTCAGGAAAACTTCCGGTATGCTGAAACCACTGCTGATCAGCAATGCGCTGCCAACGGCAGATACGGTCATAAACAGGGAATTGAAAATATTAATGCTGGCAATCATGCGGGAGCGTTTAGCCACGGGGCTTCTGTCCTGAACAATGGCATATAACGGTACGATATAAATGCCGCCAAAAACCGCAATCATCACCAAATCAATCATGATACGTATATTGGCCAGATGGGACATAAATTCTCCCGCGCCCATCAAGGCCTCAGCGCTGCCGCCCACAGCATTCTGACTGGCAAAATATAAATCTATGCTGAAGACAGTCATGAAAATCGCGGCTAGCGGCACGTAAAGCGCGTGAATTTTCCCTTTTAATAACCGTTCACAAAAATATGACCCCAGCCCGATCCCCACAGAAAATGCACAGTTGAAAAGTGTGCCTACCCCCTCATCCGCACCAATCACTTCCCGGCTATAGGTGGGAAATTGCGCCAGAAAAGATATGCCAAAAAACCAGAACCAGGAAATTCCCATAATCGACATAAAAATACGCCAGTCTTTACGCGAATCGTCAATGATATGCATGGTTTCCTGAACAATATTGAAATTAACTTTAAGGCTGCGATCCGCCGGAATTGTTTTAGGAATGGAAAAACTGCTGACAAAACCAATAACCGCAATCGTAATAACCGTTGCCGATATAATTAAAACACCACTTTCCGTCAGAATGAGAATACCCCCAACGACCAACCCCAGAATAATCGACAAGAACGTGCCCATCTCAATCAGGGCATTCCCGCCAATCAACTCTTTTTTCTTCAGATGTTCAGGCAAAATGCTATATTTTAGTGGCCCAAAGAATGCGGATTGAACGCCCATAAGAAAAAGCGTCACCATTAATATCGTGACATCCTGCCGATAAAAACCATATGAGGCCAGGATCATCAACAGAACTTCGAAGAATTTAATGATCCGGATCAGCCCTGATTTTTCAAGCTTGTCAGACAATTGCCCCGCAAGGGATGAGAATAAAAAGAAGGGCGCAATAAACACGCCGCCGGCCAGCGGAACAATGACCGCCGCATTATCCCAGCCTTGATCTATGGCAATCTTATAGGTAATCAAAAATACCAAAGCATTCTTGAATACATTATCATTAAACGCCCCCATAAATTGCGTTATAAATAATGGCGCAAATCGTTTGGTACGAAGCAGGTGGAACATATTACCAGACACAACTAAATCCCTGTTATTATTTTTCTTATAACATTAGTTTAGGGAGATTTTATAGGATAAGACAAGTATAATCATTCTTTTAGGTCATGATTTTTTGAAAATTTATTACAAATTCTACATTGTGCATAGAAATTTCAATATTTTACTATATGGTAAAATATTTCAGGTTGACGAGAATATTATCTTATGGCAATTCAAAACTGTACGGCGCTTCGCGGTGAGTTACTATGGTTTACAGACAATCCCTTTCTGGCAAAGCCGTCTGACTGCATACAGCATATTGATGATGGTATCCTGTTGATAAAAAATGGTAAAATCATCGCTTGCGGCGCGGCACGGGACATAATGCCTCAAGTCCCCAAGGACGTTACAATTGATCATTACCCAAATGGCATAATCATGCCGGGCTTCATTGATGCCCATGTCCATTATCCGCAGGTTGAAATCATGGGGGCTTACGGCAAGAAATTGCTCGACTGGCTGAATGATTATACTTACCCAGCTGAGCAAGCCTACGCGGACCCTGAACATGCCAGAATAAACGCCGCGTTTTTCTGTGATGAACTCCTCAGGAATGGCACCACCACAGCGGCGAGTTTCTGCACCGTTCACCCCGCCTCCGTTGAGGCGTTGTTTGACGCCGCAAGTCACCGCAACATGGCCATGATCGCGGGCAAGGTGATGATGGACAGGAATGCGCCAGAAGCCCTGCTCGACACGCCGCAACTGGCCTATGACCAATGTAAAAAGCTCATTAAAAAATGGCATGGTAAAGGCCGAAATCTATATGCGCTCACGCCGCGTTTCGCCCCAAGCTGCACGCCGGAACAATTAACAGTTGCCCGGGCTTTAAGACAAGAATTTCCCGATGTATATGTCCAAAGTCATCTGTCCGAAAGCCCTGCTGAAATCGCCTGGGTCAAACAGCTTTATCCAGAGCATGAGGGCTATCTTGACGTCTATGATCATTACCAATTGACCGGCCCGCGCAGCCTGTTAGGTCACGGCATTCATTTGACTGATGCGGAATGGCATAGCCTAAATGAGCGGCAAACAGCATTAGTCCATTGCCCCACGTCCAATCTGTTTCTTGGCAGCGGCTTATTTGATTTGGCCCGCGCGCAATCCCCCAATAATTCGGTTCCCGTTGCCATCGGCACCGATGTCGGGGCTGGAACCTCCCTCTCTCTCCTTGTCACCCTCGGCGAAGCCTATAAGGTTGCGCAGTTAAGGGGGGGAAGCTTAACCGCCTTTCAGGCTTTTTATCTGATCACCCTTGGCGCGGCGCGCGCCTTGCATCTGGATCATGACATAGGCTCTTTTGAGGCGGGGAAAACCGCCGATGTGGTTGTCCTGAACCCCAATGCCACAAGCCTGCTCCGTCATCGGATGGAATTGACAAACAATATAGAAGAAATACTCTTTATATTAATGACATTAGGCGATGACCGCGTGATTGAAGCCACTTATACCGTCGGCCAAAGACATAAAAACTTCTAAACCTCAGGATGACCAAACAAGCGCATACGGGAAATCCCGCCATCGGGGTAAATATTAAGCCTCACATGACTGATCGGCCCCAAATCCCGCAATTGCGAGCTAAACTCATGACGCCCGTCCGCAGATAGCTTTTGTTCCGGCAACAAAGTCTGCCATGACGATGACTGCGAAAGTAACGCCGGATCATCCAATCCCGAAACCAAGGCCGCCTGCAACGAACAACGATCCGGATAATTGCCCTTGAAAAAAGTCGTCTCAATAACCGCATGATCAATGGTGCCTGTTGCGGCCAAGGCAAAGACAGCCCAGTCATGGCCCGGCGTCCGGCGTCTTCTGGTTTCCCAGCCATCGCCCATATTTTCCATCTGTGTCGGAGATATAATATTCATCGGCAGACCAAAATGGGCATCGTTACAGCCAATAGCCCGCCCGCCCCACTCCATGGCGGCAAGGTCAATCTTCTGACCTTGCATTTGCGTCAATATTTCTGGCCAATCCACCTCAATCACCCCATAGACTTTCAGGCGCGCAACCCCGCCATCCGGGAAAATATTAAGCCGAACATGGCTCCATATCTGATCACTCATAATCTCAAAAAAATGCTGGCGGTCACCAGACAGGTTTTTTGTCGGTAAAATTTCTGTCCAATGGGTATCCTCATCCGGCATATGATCCTGCGTGCGGCATACTTCGATAGAGGCCGCAGGCGGAAAATTTCCGGTAAAATGCCGTGTGTCAATTTCTATACCTTTGATCCGTCCGGACTTACCCAGCTTCACCACGCAATAATCATACCCCGCAACGCGTTTTCGTCGGCTTTCCCAGCCGTCCATCCATTTACCATGATCATCGTATTTACCGTCGATAAATATGGGGTCTTCTCGGCTGATCAGCCTTTCTTTCGGGGCAAAAAAATCATCCGTTGCGTATACCACTTCGGTTCCAAGGCGGGTGTCCGCAAGGTTAACAAAATGTCCAGAAAAATCAGGTTGGTCAGATAATGATGTCAAAATTTTATTCCTTGGATAGGGCGGCAAGACGCAGCCTTGCTATTTTATGAACTTCTTTCAGGGCTGTTGCAAATTCATCTTCAGCCGTATTTTTAATTCTCATGCGAAAATTCTTCAATATATCAAAACGGTTTAACCCCCCAACAGCAATGATAAACGGGAAACCAAACTTTTTACTATAGGCCGCATTTAAATCCTGAAGTTCCTGAAATTCTTCTGGTGAGCATTGATTCAGTCCGGCGCCGCGCTGTTCTCTTGCCGATTCTCGGGAAAGCTCGCCTGAAATTGCGGCGCGGCCGGCAAGGGTCGGATGGGCGCGTAACAAAGCAAGCTTGTCCTCACGGCCAGATGCCTCAACAACGGCCTTCATTAAAACAGCAAGATCTGCCCTGTCCTCCAATTGCCAGACTTTTTCGGCAACCCACGGCGAATGTTCATAAATGCCGCCGTAAATATCGATAAATTTTTCTCGGTCCATCTTCTCTATAGCCCTTCTGCAGGGTGTTTGGCGTGCCAGTGACGGGCTATCTCAATTCTTTTGCAAAACCAGATATCCTCATGAGACGCCGCATATTTCAGGAATTTTTCCAAAGCCGAAATTCTTCCCGGACGACCAACAATACGGCAATGCAGGCCAATGGACATCATGCGCGGGGTTTCTTCACTTTCTGCCAAAAGAACATCAAAACTGTCTTTCAAATAATTATAGAATTGATCCCCCGCATTAAAGCCTTGGGCGGTGGCAAAGCGCATATCATTAACATCAAGACTATAGGGCACCACCAAATGACTTTTATTATCCTTCTTAATCCAAAATGGTAAATCATCACTGTAATCATCTGAATCATAAAGAAAACCGCCCTCCTCGATAACAAGAGAGCGCGTATTGGGACTGGTGCGGCCCGTATACCAGCCAAGGGGTCTATCCCCCGTTAAATATTCTATAATTTCTATGGCCTGTTTCATATGGGCGCGTTCCACCTCGATCGGCACATCCTGATAATTAATCCAGCGAAGCCCATGAGAGCATATTTCATGACCAGCCGTGACAAAGGCCTTTGCCGCCTCGGGATTGCGTTCAAGCGCCATGGCCACCGCAAAAATCGTCAGCGGAATATCATATTTTGCAAAAAGCTTTAAAATACGCCAAACCCCGACCCGGCTGCCATATTCATAGAGGGATTCCATGCTCATATGCCGCGCGCCCGTAACAGGGGCGGCATTAATAATCTCCGACAGGAATTGTTCAGCGCCGTCATCGCCGTGCAATATAGTCTTCTCCCCGCCCTCTTCATAATTCAGAACAAATTGCACCGCAAGCCGCTTACCGCCCGGCCAATCAGCATAAGGCGGGCGGGCACCGTAACCCACAATATTCCTTGGGTAATTCTTATTAATTGACATGCTAATTCACTCTTCTTTTAAAGGCCATATCCGGGGAAAGTGCGCGGTAGACATCTTCATTCTCACGGGCTGCCGTAAAAACCAGCCGCGCCCTGATATGATCCAGATGCTGCGACAAAACCTTGCGGCCTTTTTCCTTGTCTTTCGCGGCAAGTGCCTCAATCAACGCCGTATGATCATCAACGCAGCAATTAACGCTGCCCGTCCGGCCATAAAGACCAATGATGAGCGATGAGCGAAAAATCAGTTTCTCCAGAAAAACTGAAAAAGGCTCATTACGGGCGATGGCCGCCAGCAACATATGAAATTCGCCGGACAATCTGATCCACATGGCAATATCCCCGAGGCTCAATGCCTGCTTTTCACGGGCAATATGATCATATAAAATTTTCAGGTCAGCCTTCGTCACCCGATCCATGGCCCAGTCCAAAAGACTTGTTTCAAGCGCAAATCTGGCTTCGAACACCTGCCTTGCCTCGTCCACAGACGGGCTGGACACGACGGCACCCTTATTGCGTACCAGCGTGACGATATGATCTTCTGCGAGCAAAATCAGTACTTTACGTATGGTTGCACGCCCCGCGCCATAGATACTGCATAAAGCTTCTTCCGTCAGCTTTGTTCCCGGCAAAAGCCTTTGTTCCAGAACGGTTTCACGGATATGGCGATAAATACTCTCTCCGTTTTGCGCATCTTTCATGGCCATTTTGGCCTCCATATTTCACCAGCTTTATAAAATGTAGACAAAAAAACAGCCTGATTGTCAACAATATTCTTTACTTTAAAATTGCAATCTGCCAAGAATATACTGTAAAATAAACCGGAATGCAGGGAACAACCCCATGGGAAAAATCACCACACATATACTGGATACGGCATCGGGAAAGCCGGCAGCGGGCATCAGAATTATTTTAAGCCGATCCGATGATGATGAAATATTAACAGATACCCTGACCAATGCGGATGGGCGGTGTGATGCCCCCCTGCTTTCCGGCAAAGAATTAACGCCCGGCCGGTACCGGATTGATTTTCATGTCGGGTCATATTTTGCGACCTCTAAAGCCGCATCTGATGATATCTCATTCCTGAATGTGGTTCCTGTTGAATTTGGCATTAATGATGCGGGTGCGCATTATCATATCCCCCTTCTTATTTCGCCGTATGGCTACAGCACTTATCGCGGTAGCTAGAGGGCAAATATATGGCACAGAAAAATATCACTCTTCTGCTTGGCGGTCAGCCTCATGAAGTCATCAATTTCGATCCAACCCGAACATTGCTGGATTATCTGCGTTATGATAGCGCCCGCACAGGCACAAAAGAAGGCTGCGGCGAAGGCGACTGCGGGGCCTGCACGGTGGTTATTGGCACTTTAAAAGACGGAAAATTACGCTTTGAGGCGGTGAATTCCTGCATAATCTTCCTGCCGACATTAGACGGAAAACTGCTGTTAACCGTCGAAGACCTTGTCCATCCGGACGGCTCTTTACATGTCATTCAACGCGTCATTGCGGATTTGCAAGGCTCTCAATGCGGCTTTTGCACACCGGGTTTTGTCATGGCCATATTCGCCCATATTCGCTCTGGCGGCGGGGCGGGACTTGCCAGTATCAATGATGCTCTGGTTGGAAATTTATGTCGCTGCACCGGCTATGGCCCGATTATTGAGGCCGTTCGCCGCGCCATTTCAGAACAGGTTGATGATCACCTGACAGCCCTTGAAGAAACATGGATAAAACAATTAGCCGCCATGAGCAGTCCTGACACCCTGAGTTTAAGCTGGATTTGCCCGGATACGGGGAAGGAACGGCATTATTCCGCGCCCAAAACCACGGCAGCCCTGACGGCATTATACGCCGCCTATCCAGAGGCGACCCTGCTTGCCGGGGGTACGGATGTGGGGCTATGGGTCACCAAACAGCTTCAGAGCCTGAACAGATTGATATATCTGGGTCACATTACGGAATTGTCGCAAATAACCCAAAGTAAAACCCATATAGAAATCGGCGCAGGCGTTACTTTCGCGGACGCGCAGCCCATTTTAAGCGCGCATTTTCCGGATTTGGGCGAAGTGATCCGGCGTCTTGGCTCATCCCAGATACGCAACAGGGCCACCATTGGCGGCAATATTGCCAATGGCTCCCCCATTGGCGACAGCATGCCTGTCTTGATCGCCCTTAATACAGAATTAGCTCTGCAAAGCGTCAAAGGCCTGCGGCGCATACCACTGGAAGATTATTTTATCTCTTACGGACGGCAAGACCGGATCGCTGGTGAATTTGTTGCGGCTATTCGCATCCCCTTACCCAAACCGGATCAGTATTTTCGGGCTTACAAAATTTCCAAGCGATTTGATCAGGATATTTCGGCTGTCTGCGGGGCGATTTCTGTTACTCTGGATGACGGCTTAATTTCTTCTGCCCGCGTCGCTTACGGCGGCGTGGCCGCAACACCCATTCGCGCTCTTAATACAGAAAACACCCTGATTGGCGCCAAATGGAATGAAAGGACTATTCAGTCCGCCATGTCCGCGCTGAAAAATGATCTCAGCCCCATCAGCGATATGCGGGCAAGTGCGGATTACCGCCTGAAAGTTGCCCGGAATATATTATTCAAAGCCTATATTGAATATGACACGCCGCTTTCTCAAACCCGCCTTATTGGCGATGGGGCCGCGGAATGACGGAAAATACACCGCCCATTAACGGCGACATCCATAGGGATATCCGCCATGACAGCGCCCACAAACATGTGGCCGGCAGTGCGGATTATATTGATGACATACCGGAAAAGCGTGACTTGCTTCATGTCTGCCTCGGCCAGAGCAGCCGGGCTCACGCCCGTATGAAATCCCTTGATCTGGATGATGTTCGCGCCGCGCCCGGCGTGGTTATGGTGCTGACGGCCGATGATATTCCCGGCCGGAATGATGTTAGCCCTTTTGCCGGTGACGATCCCCTTTTTGCTAAGGACATCGTACAATTTCACGGCCAGTCAATTTTTGCAGTCGCCGCGATCAGCCGTGATCAGGCCCGGCGGGCGGCAAAGCTTGCGAAAATTGATTATGAAGATTATCCGGCCATCCTGACCATTGATGACGCCATGGCGGCAAAATCCTATATCGAAGCCCCGCAATGCGTGAAGCAGGGCGATTCTGTCGCCGCATTGAAAAAAGCCCCCATCCGGCGAAGGGGCTGCTTTCGCGTCGGTGGGCAGGATCATTTTTATCTGGAAGGCCAGATTGCCATGGCCGAACCAAAAGAAGACGGCGATGTCCATGTCTGGTCTTCCACCCAAAATCCAACCGAAGTCCAGCATCTGGTGGCAAAAGTCCTGAATATTCCCGACAATGGCGTAACCGTCGAGGTGCGCCGTATGGGCGGTGGTTTTGGCGGCAAGGAAACCCACCCGTCATTATTTGCCGCTGCGGCGGCTTTGGTGGCCCGCAAGACAGGCCGCACCGCAAAATGCCGCGTTGATCGGGATGATGATATGATCATGACTGGAAAACGTCATGATTTCCGCATTGATTATGATGTGGGTTTTGATTCCGAAGGCCGGATATTGGGCCTTGACCTGAAACTTGCCTCGCGCTGCGGCTATTCAGTTGACTTGTCCCCCGCCATTAATGACCGGGCCATGTTTCATTCGGACAATTGTTATTTCCTTGAGCATGTCACCATAAATTCTTACCGGTGCCGCACCAATACGGTTTCCAACACCGCATTTCGGGGCTTTGGTGGCCCTCAGGGCATGATCGCTATCGAAAGAATAATGGATGTGATCGCCCATGGCTTATCCAAAGACCCGCTGGATGTGCGCATGATCAATTTATACGGCAAGACAGATCGCAACATCACGCCATACGGCATGAGGATTGAAGATAATATCGCGCCCGAACTGATAGCCGAACTTGCTGAAACCGCCGACTATAAAAATCGCCGCAAGGAAATCACGGCCTTTAATCAGGCGAACAAATATCTCACAAAAGCCCTCTCCCTCACCCCTGTTAAATTCGGCATTTCCTTTACCGCTTTGCATCTTAATCAGGCGGGCGCATTAATCCATATCTATTCCGATGGCAGTGTCCATCTGAACCACGGCGGCACAGAAATGGGACAGGGATTATTCATCAAAGTGGCGCAGGTGGTGGCCAATGAATTACAGATTGATATTGACCGCATTAAAATATCTGCGACCACAACCGACAAAGTCCCCAACAGTTCCCCCACGGCGGCCTCTTCCGGATCAGATCTGAATGGTATGGCCGCATTGGCCGCAGCCCGAACCCTGAAGGATCGCCTGACCGCCTTTGCGGAAAACCATTATGACTGCCCCAGTGACCAGATTATCTTTCGCAATAATCATATTTATCTGGGTGATCAGAAAATCAGCTTTAACCAATTGGTTCATCAGGCTTATCTGGGGCGCATATCCCTGTCATCCACCGGTTTTTACAAAACCCCGAAAATTCATTATGACCGCAAAACTCATAAAGGCCGCCCGTTTTTCTATTTTTCATATGGCGCGGCCATAGCCGAAGTCATCATAGACCTCTTGACGGGGGAGAATAAGATTCTGCGTGTGGACATCCTCCATGATGTGGGAAAATCGTTAAATCCGGCCATTGACCGGGGCCAGATCGAAGGCGGCTTCATTCAGGGCGCGGGATGGCTCACCACCGAAGAATTGGTCTTTGATGACAAAGGGGTTTTGCGCAGCCATGCGCCGTCCACTTATAAAATCCCCACCAGCGCCGACAGGCCCGCTCAAATGACGATCAATCTTTGGAACGGCGTGAACAAAGAAGATACCATTCATAAATCCAAGGCTGTGGGCGAGCCGCCCCTGATGCTGGCCATTGCGGTTCATTCGGCGCTAACCCTTGCTGTTGCCAATGCCAATAGCAATAAGGCAGAAGAGCTGTCCGCGCTGAATGCGCCCGCGACAGCCGAAGAAATCTTGAGCAAGCTGATCTGATGCAGAATTGGACCCGCATCGCCTATGACATGATCCGCAAAGATGGCCGGGTGGCTTTGATAACAATATGCCGCGTTCAAGGTTCCATCCCGCGGGAAGCCGGCACAAAAATGCTGGTGGGGCCGGATATCATAGCCGGCACCATCGGCGGCGGGGCTTTGGAACATCTGGCCATCAGGCAAGCGCGTCAGATGGTTATGACAGGCAGCCCGCTTGTTAAACATATAGATGTCCCCCTTGGCCCCAAAACGCAGCAATGCTGCGGCGGGCGCGTGGAATTACTGCTTGAAATACTGGATAAAAGTCATGCCCCGCTATTCACCGCCATTGAAGAAGCCAAAAAAAGCTATAGCCCCGTTCATATGATCACTGCGCTGACGGGTGACATAGCCAAAAAAATAATCCTTGACGGCCCCGCAAGCAGTCAGCTCGAAATAAAGGATAGCCAGTTGATCGAGCCCCTCGCCGACAAGAGGATGCCGCTTTATCTTTTTGGCGCGGGTCATGTGGGTAAAGCCATCGCAGAGCGCATGAAAAATCTGCCCTTTCGGGTCATCTGGGCCGACAGCAGAGAGGCAGAATTTCCAAATATCAGGCCTGATAATGTTGAAATCTGCCTCGCAGACTCCACTAGTGAAATTGTGGCCGGGGCACCGGCGGGCGCAATTTTTCTGGTCATGACCTATAGCCATCAGATAGATTATGCCGTAACAGCGGCCATATTATCGCGCGGCGATTCCGCCTATTGCGGTTTGATCGGATCAAAGACCAAACGCGCGCGTTTTTTAAAACGTTTTTTGGAAGAAGAAGGCCTCAATCAAGAAGCCTGTGATCAACTGACCTGCCCCATTGGCCTGCTGTCGGTAAAGGGCAAAGATCCTGAAATTATCGCCATCAGTGTCATTGCCCAGCTGCTGGAGAAATTTGGCTAAAGCGTGATCTGAAGAGGCTGCGGTAAGTCTATGGTATCGCAATCCTTCCCCAAATCCACATAATCCACCACAAGAAAATCACTTTGCCCCTGCAAGGCCAAACTATAATGATGCCATGTTCCCGCATGGTAATTCACGCCCTGATCAGGCTGCGCAATAAAAGCACGCAGATCATCCATATTAAATTTTCCGGAATGGCTCACAATCACCAAATAGGGATGTGGGCCGAGCGGCATGAAAAGCTGGCTTGATTTTGGGTGCCGTTCCATCTGGTGAATAATCACCGGCATGCCGCAAAAATCCGACCGGAAAATATTCACCGTCACCCTGCCCCCGTCCTGAGAGGCAACATGAGCCAAATCATGGAAACGGGTCGTATGGCCGGCGTTAATCTGTTTTTTAATCTGGGCAGATGCCGCCGACACCACATCACCGAACGGGGCAAAAGCGGCGGCGGTCAGGGGGATGGCGCGAAGTGTTTTCATGCTATTTATCATCCTGACTTTTGAGCCATGACACGAGCTGCGCCCGTTCAATATCACTCATACCCGTTTCATTACCCAGCGGCATATCCTGCGTGACCATCACCCGGTCTATGATTTGCGCGCTGTATTTCAGAATATGGTCTTTCGTATCAAAAATCACCCCGTTTGGCGCTTCTTGAAAAAATTCATGGGTTGGCGCGGCGCCATGACAATTGGTGCAATGGGTCTTCATTATGGTCTTCACTTGGGCATAAGTGGCCGTTTTGGCACCTATGTTTACTTGCAAGCGGGCCGCATCCTTGAAATAGGCCGCAAGCACCATAATCCCGATGAACCCAACCACAGAAAATACCGCAAGACTATATCTGGTGCGGCCTTGGTGTTTTAGGTTAAAGAAATGACGGATCAGCCATCCAAGCGCCCCCAAAAGGCTCAGGATCAACCAGCCGTTTGGATTGGCAAAAGTTTGCGGATAATGATTGCTGATCATAAGAAACAAAACCGGCAGGGTCATGTAATTATTATGTAAGGAGCGTTGTTTGGCCTCCTGCCCTAATTTGGGATCCGGGGTTCTGCCCGCCACAAGATCAGCAACGACTTTTTTCTGGTTCGGAATAATCACCATAAAGACATTGGCCGCCATGACCGTGCCAATCATGGCCCCCACATGGATATAGGCCCCCCGATCAGTAAATATCTGCGCCAAAGCCCAAGCGGATAAGGTGAGCAAGCCAAACCAGACAAGACCAAAAGCCGTATTTTTTTGACCAAGGGGAGAGCGGCACAGAAGGTCATAGACTATCCAGCCCGCACCGAGGAACAAAAGCCCGATAGCCACAGCCATGGCCGGCGACATGTCATATTTTGCCTGATCCACGAGAAAAACAGATGCGCCGTAATAATACATCAGGGCCAGCAGTAAAAATCCGCTGATCCAAGTAAAATACGCCTCCCATTTGAACCAATGTAATTCACCGGGCATTTCCGCCGGCGCGACGCTATATTTCTGTTTGTGATAAAAACCGCCCCCATGCACAGACCATACCTCCCCGGATACGCCTTTTTCACTATCGGCAGATATCTTTGGCTTGCGTAAGTGGTTATCCAGCCAGATAAAATAAAAAGATGACCCAATCCACGCGATCCCTGCGGTAAGGTGAAGCCAGCGCAGGGCCATACTCAGCCAACTTGTAATGTCTAATTCCATGGTTAGTCCTCAATTTTCTTTTTTCTTATACCGCCGATAGACCGGGTTATTTCATCTGCCATACGGCGAATATTCTGTCCGATACGGGCGATATCTTTCTGCATCAAGCGAACCGTTGGCCCGGATATGGAAATCGCCGCTATGGCATCATTATATTCATCATATATGGCGGCGGCAATGCACCGCATGCCCAAACTTTGTTCTTGCTCATCAATGGCATAGCCTGTTTCACGAACCTCATTAAGTTCCCTCATCAGGGCCTCAATTGTGACATGGGTTTTTTCTGTTAAAGCCGCCAATGTCATATTTTCAAGAATTTCAAAAATTTCATCATCCGGAAGGGCCGACAAAAGAACCTTGCCAACAGCCGAGGCATGAAGCGGGCCGCGCGTTCCTATGGGCACCGCGATACGCATCACTTCAGCGCATTCTACCTGCGCAATGAAAACGACATTCGTCCGGTCCAATATGGCCATATTGACCGTTTCACCAAGTTCCGCGACCAGTTTTTTCATGAAGGGCCGCGCCTGAAGCGCAAAATCGCGCTTGCGCAGATAGGCATTACCCACATTAAAGGCTTTCAGGCCAACAGACCAGCCGCCGGTATTCTGATCACATTCCACATAACCCATTTGCCGCATGGCATTCAAAAGCCTGTGTACGGTTGAGGGCGCAAGTCCCATGCGGTTCGCGAGCTGACTAAGGCCGCAACCAGAATCAGATTCTGCGACAGCCTCTAAAAGGGCAAAGGCGCGGGATAAGGATTGCACCTGACCTTTTGCCGTTGACTTTATGGGGTTTTCGGGCTGATCGCTCATTTATGCGCCTTGGCCTCACGCCGCCGTGCATGCAGAATGGGTTCCGTATAGCCATTCGGCTGCTCTGCCCCTTTTAAAATAAGGTCACAGGCCGCCCGAAAAGCCACACCGTTAAAATCAGGGGCCATCGGGCTGTAATTTGGATCACCGGCATTTTGCGCATCAACCAAGGCCGCCATATGTTTCAGAGTTTCCATGATATCCTCTTTCGTACAAATACCGTGATGGAGCCAATTGGCCATATGCTGGCTTGAAATACGTAATGTGGCCCGGTCTTCCATCAGGCCCACATCATTGATATCCGGCACTTTGGAACAGCCAATGCCCTGATCTATCCAGCGCACCACATAACCGAGCAGCCCTTGGGCATTGTTATCAAGCTCGTTTTTGATATCTTCTGCCGCAACAGGCAAGTCATGAAGCAAGGGAATATTGAGCAGATCATCCAAAGATGCGGGCGGGCGTGATATGAGTTCTTCTTGAATTTTTGACACATCATTCTCGTGATAATGGATCGCATGCAACGTCGCCGCCGTGGGGGACGGCACCCACGCGCAGCTCGCGCCTGCCAAAAGCTGCGCCCCCTTTACATCCAGCATCTGGCGCATTTCAGAGGGCATGGCCCACATGCCTTTGCCAATTTGCGCCTTGCCGTGCATGCCGAGCGCAAGGCCCGTATCCACGTTCCAGCGCTCGTAAGCCTCAATCCATATTTCATCCTTCATGGCATTCTTGCGCACCATGGGCCCGGCCTCCATATCGGTGTGAATTTCATCACCGGTGCGGTCAAGGAACCCTGTATTTATAAAGAATATTCTGTCCTTGACGGCCCGGATAGTTTCTTTAAGATTTAACGTCGTGCGGCGCTCTTCGTCCATGACGCCAATTTTAAGGGTATGACGGGGAAGTTTTAAAATATCCTCAACCCGATTAAAAACATCATTGGCGAAGGCGGCTTCATCGGGGCCGTGCATTTTGGGTTTGACGATATAAATACTGCCCGCTTTACTATTTTTGTATAGCCCCTTGCCCTTCACATCATGGAGGGCGGCGAGACTTGTGATCAGGGCATCCAATATGCCTTCAGGAATCTCTATAGCACTGCCGTCCAGAACAGTATCTGTGGTCATCAGATGCCCCACATTGCGCACCAACATCAGGCTGCGGCCGGAAAGGCTGAATTCTTTCCCCGTTTTATCTGTGTAAATACGGTCTGGATTCAGACGGCGCTTGACCTGCTTATTTCCCTTGGTGAAATTGATGCTCAAATCACCCTTCATCAATCCCAACCAATTGCGATAGAGATTGACTTTATCTTCGGCATCCACAGCCGCCACGGAATCCTCGCAATCCATGATGGCCGTCAGTGCGGATTCCAGTATCACATCACACACACCCGATGGATTACCGGCCCCAACAGAATGATTACGGTCAATCACAATTTCCACATGAAGGCCGTGATGGCAGAATAACAGGCCAAGAATATCGCCGCGCCGCTGATGTCCGACAAAAAGCGCTTTATTTTCCAATATTGTTACCTGACCATTCTGCAATTTCATGGCAAGGCCAGCTGTTCCTGCCAGTTCATAAGATATAACGTGACTATGAGATCCGTTCTTCAAAGGAAAATACGTGTCCAGAAAGTCATTGGCCCGGGCAATTACCACGGCACCGCGCGCGGCATCATAACCAGCTTTCACATCCCCTTTCTGCGGGATTACATCTGTGCCGTAAAAGGCATCAAACAGGCTGCCCCAACGAGCATTCGCGGCATTGACGGCATAGCGGGCATTATCCACAGGCACCACAAGCTGCGGCCCGGCAAGGCTTGAGACTTCCAGGTCTGAACCCGTGGTGCCGATTTGAAAGGCTTGTCCTTCTGGTACCAAATAGCCAATGTCTTTAAGAAATTTCTTGTAGGCTGTCTTGTCCCATTTGCTGGCATGTTCCGTCTGCCAGATATCCAATGAAGCTTGCAAATCTTTCCGTATGTCCAGCAGAACCATATTGCGCGGGGTAAAGTCACAGACAAGAGCCGCAAGCCCCTGCCATAAATCATCGGCGGTAATATCCAGCCCGGGCAGCATCTCATTCTCAACAAAATCTGCAAATGCTGTTGCAACCTGCAATGTCCCGCGCGCCACATATTTGGTCATTCTTACTGTCCTTTAATTTTTTAATGCTGCCTGGGGACAATATCATGACCTTCCATATTATGGAAATAGTTTCTATTATTGCAAAATATTCTTCACATAAAAAAAGGGATGGTAAAAACCATCCCTTCTCTATTCATTCAAGCAACTGATATTAATGATATCAGGCTTTATTTTTTGCCTTAGACTTTACGGCGACGGGCAATCAGGCCCATTCCGACAAGACCAAGTCCAAGAAGACCAAGTGCGCCTGGCTCAGGAAGAGCTGTTGTTGTTGCAGAACCACTATCCACTACAATATTAAATGAAGTACCGGGAGCACATCCATTACAAGGCTCTACAGATTGTTCAAATCTGAATATTTCAGGGAATTTGCTTAAAGCACTTCCGTCGATTGCCATGGCAAGTCCGTCTGAGTTTCCAGACAGGCTGTCCAGATCAAAGTCACCACACAGAGTGGCCGCCGCAATAGTCGCACTACAACCTGGCACAAACTCCAGTCTGAGATACAATGACTGCCCAAGCAAGTCGCCTTCAACAGTTGCCTGATCTGTCATGTCAATCGTTGAACCGAAAAGGGCTCCAACACGATAAATATCAACATAGCCACCCTCTGACCAGAAATCGATTGAACCCGCACCATCCCCTTCAACTCTGATGTCGTTAAAGCCGTAGAAATACGCAATTAAAGCTTCCCCTTCATCCCCATTATTCCATAAGTTATTTGGAAAAGGCGAAACATCGTCCTGAATACTGCTTACTGTCGTAATCCCCCATGTATCATTGGCTTGATTGGAACCGGGAGCATTATCAGTCCCAGATGCCACGTTACATGATGCCACATCAGTACATAAGACACCAGCAGCAAAAGGATCATACCCGGTCTGGGCAGCATCAAGGCCATTATAATTAAATTGGATTGCGCCAGAAATGGCATCCAGATGTCCGGCTTGTGCAGACATAATACCCATTGTCGCTACTGCGGCACCTGCCAGCAAAGTACTTAAAATTTTCTTTTTCATTTTATTTCTCCAAATATTATTACAAAACAAATATATTCTCAAACGAGTGAGAATGCTGTTTCAATTCTCGGGACTTACTATGCAACCCCCGTGCCAAAAATCTCAAGCCCATGTTTCTGCTGCATTTTTCGTAAACTACCTCTAACATTCCCCCTAATCCATAGGTATTTTACATAAACTTGTAAAGAATTCCGACAGTTTTTTTCACAAAATATATAAAAAAACTGTACCATAAAACCAATATGACACTAACCACTTGATTTTATTCACTTATTACTAGAATAATCAATTGTAAAAAAAACTGACACTCTTGCATTTCGGGTAAAAATCTGCCCTTATAGTCCCATATTTATCTGTTTCTTTACATTTTAAGAATAGACAAGGTAGAAATATCAATCATATTGAATATGACAAAATCAACATCGGGACGAAAAATGACATCTTTATATATCTGCAATGGCGTATCACCCTTTAATGTTATGACAAGATCACTATTTGCCACGTTAAAATTTACAACATTAATTATACTTGCCGTCTTTCTTGCCTCTTGCAGCGACACACCCATTCGCACGGAAGCCGAATATATTGATGTCGCGACAGAAGCCCATGCGTCCGGCAACAGCAGACTTGCCCTGCTGGAGCTCTCTATTGGCATTCGAAACTTCCCACAGAATGCAGACCTTCAACAGCTTCGAGGTAAGGTTTTTCTTGACCTGGAGGATGGTTCAGCCGCAGAAATTGCCTTCAATAAGGCCGTTTCCCTCGGGTTTAACCGTGACTTCCTCAAACATGACCTTGCCCAATCATGGCTGTATCAACGAAATCCAGCCAAGGTTATCGAAAATCTTGAGAAAGATATCGCGGAAGGATCAAAAGACCCTTTAATATATGAAATTGTTGGCCGCGCCTATATCGCGTCTCGTGACCGTTCCAACCCCACGTTATTCATGAAAAATATGAACCAAGCAGAGGCCTATATTGAACAAGCCTATGCGTTAAGTCCAAATAATACACGGGTATTAATCACAAAAGCCTGGCTCCCTGCCATGATGGGTAATATAGATGAAGCCCTTGAGTGGTTGAACAAGGCTGATTTGATTGTCAAAGATCAAAGACAAAATCTGGCCATGCAGGGAGAATTGCTGATCCGGCAGAATAAAATTGATCAGGCCCGCGAAATTTACGAACGACTGGTGAAAAAATTTAGACAATATCCTCAATATAAACTGGAACTCGGCTTTACCTATATCTTGAGCCATGATTTTGCCAAAGCCCGGGAATGGGTTGAGCCAGTAGCCAAACAATATCCTGACCAATTGCGATCACAATATTTATTATCCAATATTTCATTGATGGAAAAAGAATATGACGACGCAAAAGAGCTTAGCGATGCCATTCTTGTTAATTCACCAGACCATCTTGAAGCCGTCATTATCAATGGGGCCAGTTCTTATTTTCTGGGTGACTTTGAGAATGCCAACCAGAAATTGGCCCTATTCTACAACAGAACCGGGTCAATTCCCGCCCTAAAGCTTCTCGTGGCGACAAAATTAAAACTTAATGAAAATTTCACGGCTGCCAAACTTCTTGAAGACGCCGGCCAAACCATAGAAGAACAAACCGACACCGAGCTATTAAACCTTGTGGCCCTTGCATCGGCAAAGGTTGGTAAAGCCGACGCGGCACTCGAGGCTTATCAGAAACTCGTCAAACAACAGCCTGAAACATCAACCTATCAAAGTAATCTGGCCATGATACAGATTGCGCAGGGTAATTATGAAGAAGGCTTCGACAATCTGGAAAAAGCCTTAAAAAAACAAGATTTTGAAAAGGAATCCGGGCAATATCTCTATACGCTCGCAACCAAAGCGCTTCAGGTCCGGCAATATGATACGGCCGCAATCTATATTGAACAATATAAAAAAATCGCCCCGAATAACTACAAACCATGGACAATGTCTGCGGTATTGCAAACTATTCTGAAAAACAATGACGCCGTGCGGCAGGACTTTGAAAAGGCCATGGAAATTGCGCCTGATGTGGCAGAAGTAAAAGCACGATACGCAATATTTGAAAAGATTCAAGGTAATCAGGATAAGGCCCAAAGTCTTGCTGCGCAAGCCCTGAAGCTTGACCCGAGCGATATTGGCGCGGGAAAATTATTGCTCGAGGAGTTGGTCAAGGACAAGAAGTTTGAGCAAATCAAAGACATCGTCGATAATGCCGTTCAAAACGCCGCAGCCCCGGCTTTCAGCAAAATGATATTTGCCGATTATTATACCCTGCTTGGCCGCCCCCAGGAAACTTTGACTATTCTTGCCGCATTACCGGAACCCGTTAAAGCGAGTGCCTCATACCAGCTCATCAGCGGTAAGGCTTATTTAAGAAACGGTCAGGCACAAAGCTCTGTGAATATGCTTGAACCCTTTTCCTTAAATAATCCCAATAATATCCAAGCCTTGAAATATCTCATGCAAGGCTATGTCTTAACCGGAAACCAAGAAAAATATCAATCTACTCTGGAAAAAATTGATGGGCTGACCCCCAATGACTATGGCAACCAGATCGACTTGGCAAAATTATACATTTCTACGGGTAAGTTTGATCTGGCAGAAAAAATACTTAACAACCTGAAAACGGAAAATGAACAACAGGCATTACAGCGAAATATCATCAGATCCACGATGGAAACCAGCCGCGAAAATATCAAAGCCGCGCTGGCTATTCTCACGTCTTTATATAAAGACTATCCTGAGAATGGCGGCGTTTCTATGCTCTACTCCAGAAATCTGGCCAATGACGGCCAAGTGGATAAAGCCATAACCGTTAGCAAATCATGGTCGGGGCAGAATCCCGACAATCTTGATGTTAAACTGTTTCTTGGTGATCTTTATATGCGCAAGGCCGATAATGAAAATGCCATTTCCCAATATGAAGCCATAATTGCGTCCGAGAAAAAGGCACCCAAAAGAGTTGAACTTCATGCTCATAATAATCTGGCCATGATTTATATGACAAAAAATGAGGGCCAAAAAGCAATTGCCCACGCCCAGAAAGCCTTTGATATGGCCCCCAACAATCCTTCGGTCGTGGATACTTTTGCACAAATCCTGATGAAACAGGGGCAGGCCGAAAAGGCAGTTGATCATTTCAATCAGGCCCTGGCCCTATTGCCGAGTAATGATCGTAAGAACCGGTCCTTATTTACGCTGGGCAAGGCCCGGGCATTGATAGAATCAGGACAAAAGGAACGCGCCCGTAATATATTGAACCGCCTGATCAAGGACGATCCGGACTTTCCAAAGATTGATGTGGCGAAACAATTATTATCTGAAATTTAGAGTATCAAGCCCAATATGATCCCGGTTCCGATACGGTTAAAAGATGCTTGTAAATAGGATATAATTCACTACATTAGCCGAAGAAAATGTAACATCTTTAGAAAACAGGGAATACCGTGGAATATATTTCAGTGGTTGGCGGCCTTATCCTCTTGGTCATTGCCGGAGACAAATTGGTAGAAGGCTCAGTCGCCATAGCCGAGAAATTTCATATCAGCAAATTAATCATCGGCATAACTGTGGTTTCTTTTGGTACCTCCGCGCCGGAACTTGTGGTTGGGATCGAAGCCGCCCTTTCAGGGGCCCCCGAGATTGCGCTGGGAAATGTTGTCGGGAGCAATATTGCCAATGTTTTACTGGTGCTCGGCATTCCGGCGCTTTTTTACCCTTTCGCCTGCAATGATAAGGAGATTAAGCATAGCCTTACTTATATGATGCTGGCGACATTTCTTCTTGTTGGACTGGCATTTTTCGGACCATTCCATATTTGGCAGGGAATAGGCATGGTCAGCATGCTTGTCATATTTCTCTATTTCTCTATTCAGCGGGCCAGACATAACAGTAAAATCATGAAGCATGATATTGAATTTGCCAAACATGCTCTGGAAGATATCAAGCCTGCCCCCTCACCCCACATGCCCACCCTCAAAGCTGTTATTATAACTGTTCTTGGCTTGGCTGGCTTGGTATTTGGGGCAAATATTCTGGTGGATGGTTCTATTGTCATCGCCCGGACAATGGGGGTCTCTGAAGCCGTTATTGGGTTAACAATCATTGCTATTGGCACATCCCTGCCCGAATTAACAACCTCTATCATGGCGGCCCGAAATAACCACGGCGATGTGGCCATGGGTAATATTATCGGCAGCAATCTGTTTAATAT
Source organism: Emcibacter sp. (assembly GCA_021647465.1). GTDB lineage: Bacteria > Pseudomonadota > Alphaproteobacteria > Sphingomonadales > Emcibacteraceae > Paremcibacter. Next base: position 38,490 of record JAKIUQ010000010.1, read on the forward strand.
TCTGGCCATAATGGGCATAACCGCGCTGGTCGCCCCCATTGCTGTACCAGAACAGTTTTTTACCCTCGATTTTCCTATTTTAATAATGACCTCATTGATATTGATTCCCATTGCGCTGGGAAAAATAAAAATCAGCCGACCAATTGGATTTGGTTTTTGCCTACTTTACATCGCTTATTTGATGTATCTTGGCGTGCAATCGAATCTCATCGGTTAATCGATCCTATTTTCTTTAAGAGATATTCGGAATATTACCCTATGAAAACAAGTAATCTAAGCCCCATGAAATTTGCGGATGCCGCGCGTTCCGTCCGTCATGTTTTTATTCGCGACTTGATACTGGATAGTTTCATTGGTGTTTATGATCATGAAAAGGCCAAACCTCAAAAAATTCAAGTCAATGTTGATCTTTCCGTTATTGAGAATTCAACCGATTTAAACGATGATATAAATAATGTTGTCTGTTACGAAAGAATTGCGCTGGCCATTGAAACAATAGTAAAATCCGGTCATATACATTTGGTGGAAACTTTGGCGGAAAATATTGCCGAAATGAACCTGCAAGACCCAAGGGTTCATTGCGTGAGAGTACGGGTCGAAAAACTTGAAGCCATAAAAAACACAACCAGTGTCGGCATAGAAATAGAACGTTACAGAAAGTAAGCCAGATTTCACTTCCACTGGCTTAGCCCCTGACAGCATCTAAAAATTAACCTTAATTATCTATATTTAGCCCCTTTTTAGCATTTACTTGTACACAGAACCATGCCTTCAATTATGACTATTGTACAGACAATTGCAATTCCGGAGAATATTCTTTTAGAAGCTTCTTGACTTTGTTTTTCCCCATAGATTTCAATATGTTAGATATAATGCCTATTTTTTGGGCAAATGGCTTGAACCTCAATGATCCTGCCCTTTAACACGAATGTCACAAAAGTTACCCCCTGACTTATCCACAGGAATCGTGGATAGTTTTTTGCCGAATCTCTTTCCTGTTGTTTAACCATTGATTCCTAACGACTTTTGCAGATCTAAGGCCGGTTTATTATTTATCTTAAATATTCACAAACGGTATACAGAAAATTTCTTGCTGTTTTTTCGTTGAGAAACGCCCTGAATTTTCGCATGATAACAGCCGCTCATATCAGATAGGTAAAACAATGACCGAAGGCGTTGAGATTATAAAAAAATATGTTAAGAACCTGCCCGGAAAACCGGGGGTTTACCGCATGATGGATGCTCAGGAAACTGTTCTTTATGTGGGCAAGGCCAAGAACCTGAAAAATCGCGTATCCAACTATACTAATCTCACCAGTCTGCCTTATCGTATTGCCCGCATGGTATCTGAAACACATACGATGGAATTTGTCACCACCCATACCGAAGTGGAAGCCCTGCTGCTCGAAGCAAATATGATCAAGCGTTTAAAACCTCTGTATAATATCTTGCTGCGTGATGACAAATCTTTTCCTTATATCCTGATTGATACCTCCCACGATGCGCCACAGGTGAGAAAGCATCGCGGGGCCAAGAAAAATGACGGACATTATTTTGGTCCCTTTGCTTCGGTTCAGGCCGTCAATCATAGTTTGCATATATTACAAAAAGCCTTTTTACTCAGAAGCTGCTCCGATAGTGTTTATAACGCGCGCACCCGTCCCTGCTTATTATATCAAATAAAACGATGTTCCGGCCCATGTGTCCAGAAAATTTCCCTGCCGGATTATAAAAAGCTGGTACAGTCTGCTCATGATTTTCTATGCGGGAAAAGCAAGGCCATCAAAGATAGCCTGACCCTTAAGATGGAGAGTTCCAGTGCGGACAAAGATTATGAGGTTGCCGCGGTATATCGGGACAGGCTAAAAGCCCTTGCCGCCGTGCAGGCCCGTCAGGATATTAATCAGGGACATGTAGAAGAAGCCGACATTATCGCCGGGGTTCAACAAGCAGGTCAAAGCTGCATTCAGGTGTTTTTCTTCCGGTCAGGACAGAATTGGGGCAACAAAGCCTACTTCCCCCGCCATCATAAAGAGCAAAATATTGAAGATATACTACCCGCTTTCCTTTCGCAATTTTACGATAATAAACCGCCGGCACGATTGATATTAGTCAACAGCATGATTTCTCAACACAGCCTGCTGGAAGAAGCCTTAACCGTAAAAGCGGGCCAAAAGGTGAGCATAAAAATGCCCCGGCGCGGTGACAAGCTTGGCCTGATCAACATGGTTGAGAAAAACGCGAAGGAAGCACTGGAAAGACATTTAACCGAGAAATCATCGCTGAAAAAGCTCTTAAAGGATTTGGCCGATAAATTCAATCTGGACGGCCCGCCAGACCGGATCGAAATATATGATAACAGCCATATATCCGGCACAAACGCTGTTGGGGCCATGGTCATCTCAGGGCCGGATGGTTTTGATAAGGCCAGCTACCGGAAATTCAATATCAAATCTACAGACATAACTCCGGGCGATGACTTTGGTATGATGCGCGAGGTCATGACCAGACGCTTTAAACGACAATTAAAAGAAGATCCTGACCGCTCTGCCCCCACTTGGCCAGACCTGTTAATCATTGATGGCGGACTGGGGCAACTTACCGCTGTTCAACAAGCGCTTGGCGACCTTGGCCTTCTTGATATACCGCTCATTTCCATTGCAAAAGGCCCGGATCGCCATGCCGGACGAGAGGATTTCTATTTACCTGATAGGCCGCCGTTTAAGATGCCGATGAATGATCCCACACTTTATTTTCTGCAAAGGCTGCGGGATGAGGCCCATCGCTTTGCCATTGGCAGTCATCGGCAACAAAGAGCTAAAAATATGCATAAATCCATATTGGATGGCCTGCCCGGCATCGGCCCAAGTCGGAAAAAGGCCTTGCTGTTGCATTTCGGTTCCGCAAAGGCCGTTGAGGGGGCCGCCCTCACAGATCTTGAGGCGGTGAAGGGAATTAGTCATCAACTGGCCCAAAATATCTATGACTATTTCCATGACAATATTTAATTTCGGGAAGTTTGAAATATTATCAAAAGCCATATTTCACCCTTGGCAGGAGGAAAAGCATAGCCTATAACTACACTCAATAGATCTACTGACGTTAGCAAGTAAGCTTCAAAATGTATAATCTCGCAAATATTTTAACATTTTCCCGTATTCTGATGATCCCCTTGATCGTAGGGTCATTTTATCTGCCCGGTGACAAAGCCTATTGGATTGGCTTTGCGATTTTCACGGCTGCGGGCATTACGGATTTTTTAGACGGCTATATTGCCCGCAAATATAAAATGACCTCGGCCTTGGGCAAATTTATGGACCCCATTGCAGACAAGCTGTTAATCGCCGCCGCATTGCTTATGATGGTTGCCTTTCACAGGATAGAAGGACTGGCCATTATCGCCGCCGTGATTATTCTATGCCGGGAATTTGCCGTATCAGGTCTCAGAGAATTTCTTGCTGATTTAAAGGTAAGCGTTCCTGTATCATATCTTGCCAAATGGAAAACCACGCTTCAGATTATTGCTCTTGGGTTTCTGCTGGTCGGCGAAGCATCACCAGACTTTATCAATGCCGTATTAATAGGTAACATTTGCCTGTGGGTTGCGGCCATTCTAACCCTCTATACCGGCTATGATTATTTAAAAGTCGGCCTGCGTCATATGATGGAATAAGATATGGACCTGTTATATTTTGCCCATGTCAGAGAAAATATTGGCTGTTCTTCTGAACAGATATCCTTACCTGACAATATTTCGGATGTAAGCGGATTAATAAACCATTTGCGCGCCAAAGGCATAAACTATCAATCCGCCTTTGAAAATGAAGACATCATTCGGGTTGCTGTTAATCAGCTATATGTAAATTTTGACCATGTGATTTCCGAAAAAGACGAAATTGCCTTTTTCCCGCCTATGACAGGGGGATAAATTCATGATGAAAGTTCTTGTACAAGAACAGGATTTTAATATTGCCGCAGAAATAGCCGACATCGTCAGCAAGCGAACGGATATTGGCGGCATCGTTACCTTCACAGGGCTTGTTCGGGATTTTCATGGGTCAAACAAGATTCAGAAAATGACATTGGAACATTTTCCCGGTATGGCCGAGAAACAACTTGAGGCCATCTGCAAAACAGCGCAGGAACGCTGGCCTTTGCTGGGCGGTACCGTGATCCACCGTTACGGGCCGCTAAATCCCGGCGATCAAATTGTTCTGGTTATCACCCTTTCGGCCCATCGGGAAGCCGCCTTTGACGCTGCCAGTTTTATCATGGACTGGTTAAAAACTGACGCGCCCTTCTGGAAGAAAGAAGAAACCTTAAGCGGCACCCATTGGGTGAGCGCAAAAGACGCTGACACTTTAAAAGCCGAAAAATGGCAAAAATAATTCCCTAAATAATATAGTGGGATATTTTTTAATTAAATTTAGTCACCCCGTAAATATCTCTTTAATCTCCGGGTTTTTTCTGCGACACTCCTCTTTGAAAAAACAATCATAACAATCCGGGGATACAGGATGAAGAACGCACTAAAAATATTATTAACCGCCGTTTCAGCAACCGCCCTGATGGCCATCAGCGGCTGTGACAATACAAATAAAGAACCCGCAGCTGACGAAAATATATGGGTTTCTGAAGCCGCAGAGAAAAGAGCGGATATTTATACCGACTATACGCTCACATCGGATTTAAGCCATTTAAGCGATAACCAGAAACAGATGATCAGCCTGTTAATTGACGCATCAGTCATCATGGATGATCTATATTGGCAGCAGGCTTACGGTGATAAAGAGAAATTGTTATCCTCTGTTTCCGATGAAAAAGCCCTTGGTTTCATACAGAAAAACTATGGCCCGTGGGATCGCCTTGACGGCGACAAACCCTTCCTGAAAAATATTCCGGAAAAGCCTTTGGGCGCCAATTTTTATCCTGCGGATATGACCAAACAGGAATTTGAAGCCTTTGACCATAAAGATAAAGTCGGCCTTTATTCGGTTCTTCGCCGCGATACCAGGGGCCAGTTGACCGTCATCCCCTATCACATCTTATATAAAGAAGAATTGGGCAGAGCCGCTGATCTCCTGAGACAGGCCTCAAATTATGCCGATAATATGGCATTTAAAAACTATCTGATCCTGCGCGCCGATGCCATTATTTCTGATGACTATCAGGCCAGCGATTTTGCCTGGATGGATATGAAAACCAACCCCGTAGAGCTTGTTATTGGGGCCATTGAAACCTATGAAGACCTTCTGTATGGTTACCGGACGGCCTATGAATCCTACGTTTTGATCAAAGATCCGGTCTGGAGCGAAAAGCTGGCACGATTTAAGGAAGTCTTGCCGGAATTACAAAAAGGACTGCCGGTAGAAGCGGCCTATAAAGCCGAGATGCCGGGAACAGATTCCGATCTGAATGCCTATGATGTTATCTATTACGCGGGCCATTCCAATGCCGGCTCCAAGACCATTGCGATCAATCTGCCCAATGATGAGGAAGTTCAGCTTAAAAAAGGCACCCGCAGACTGCAATTAAAGAATGCCATGCGCGCGAAATTTGACAAAATTCTATTGCCGATCACAGATATCCTTATCGCGCCGGAGCAGCGCCATCATGTCACGTTCAATGCCTTCTTCTCAAACACTATGTTTCATGAGGTTTCTCACGGCCTGGGCATCAAGGAAACATTAACCGGCAAAGGGCCGGTACGTTTGGCGCTGAAAGATGCCGCCTCTCCCTTTGAAGAAGGCAAAGCGGATATTCTTGGTCTCTATATGATTAAGAAACTCTATGAAAAGGGTGATATAACCGAAGGTGACATAATGGATTATTACGTCACTTTTGTCGCGGGAATATTCCGCTCCAGCCGTTTCGGCGCCTCTTCCGCCCATGGCAAGGCCAATATGGTGCGCTTTAATTATTTTCTTGAAATGGGGGCTTTTGCCAAGAATGCCGCCGGATATTATATGGTGGATCAGGAAAAATTTGATTTGGCCATGGACAGCCTTGGCAATCTGCTGCTGACCATACAGGGCGACGGCGATTATGACCGCGCCGTTCAGCTTATGGAAACAAAAGGCATCATGAGCGAAACTTTAAAGTCAGACCTTGATCGCTTGAAAGAAGCCAACATTCCCGTGGATATCAATTTCATACAGGGCAAGGATGTTCTTGGATTAAAATAATATGACATAAAAGGAGGGTTACTATGAGTATATATTTATACATAGGAATATTACTATTTTGTTCGCTTCATTTGTTTCCTGCAGTTTGCGCTAATTGCCGACAAGGCATGGTAGAGAAAATCGGTGAGAAACCGTTTAAAGGAATTTTTGCGATTCTTGCCCTCCTGTCCATTACCGTCATCGTCTATGGGTGGCGGTCAAGCGAACCAGGCTTTATTTATACCCCGCCGGAATGGGGGCCCTCAGCCACAAAAATTCTGATGCTGCCCATGTTGTTCCTGTTCTTGTCATACGGCAATATCAAACGCGTCATTCGGCATCCTCAGCTGACATCGATCCTCCTATGGGCCGGTGCGCATCTTCTCTCGAACGGGGACAGCCGCTCTCTTGTTCTTTTCCCCAGTCTGATTGTCTGGGCTTTGCTGGTCATGTATTTTTTAAACCGGCGGGATGGCCCATGGCAAAAACCAGACCCCAGCCCGATTTTTACAGATATAAAGGCGGTTGTTGGTACGCTGCTTATTTATGGCTTAATCACCTATTATCATATTTACATATCCGGCGTTTCATTAATTCATTCATGACCTGTTCAGGTCATTGGCCGTATAGTTTTATCACTGTCAATAACAGGTGAGGTTGTTATGAAAATACATGTGATAAGCTATTTTCTGGGGTTTATTTTACTGGCCGCAGCGGCTTCGGCGATCGCTGAGGAAAACAGGCTAAAGCCCTTAAAAAAAGAAGAATATAAGAATTTCATTGCGGATTTAGACAAGGGACGAGACTGCATTTTTTCCCGTACTATTGGAAATTGGACCCTACTGGATAACCAGCGTATGATCCTCTATGCGCCGACCAAAAATCGGCCTTATTTTGTCAAACTTGCCCTGCGGTCTCATGAATTAAAATTTGCGCATCAGATTGGTGTCTATTCAAAATTTGACAATCGTTTCTGCCCCTACGGCGGCAATGCCCTGTTCATAGATGGTAATCGCTATACCATCAGTGCCATTAAGAAAATTGACAAGGACACCGCCAAACAACTGATTTCTTTCAACAAGAAAGATGACAAGTGACTTAAAAAGCAAAACGGTTAGAATCTGTTATTCGACTGTCACCGATTTTGCAAGATTTCTAGGCTGATCCACATCTGTCCCCTTGGCAACGGCCACATAATAGGCCAGAAGTTGAATGGGAATGGCATAGAGCAGCGGCGTGACAAATTCATCCAGCATCGGCAGCGCAATCGTCGCCAAAGCATCCTGTCCATCTTCTTTGGCGCCCTTTTCATCCGTGATAAAAACCACTTTGCCTTTACGGGCGATCACTTCCTGCATATTAGAGACAGTTTTTTCATAAAGCCGTCCGCTGGGCGCGATGACAATGATAGGCACATTTTCATCAATGAGGGCAATGGGGCCATGTTTCATTTCACCGGCCGCATAACCTTCTGCGTGAATATAGGATATTTCCTTAAGCTTTAGCGCGCCTTCCATGGCGATGGGATATTCCAGCCCCCGCGCCAGATAAATGACATCCTGGGCTTTTGCTACTTCTAACGCCAGTTCCTTGATGGCCTCTTCATGATTGAGGACATCCGCCATACGGGCCGGCGCCTCTGTCAGGGCGACACATAAACGCGCTTCTTCTGCATCAACAATCTTGCCCCGCGCCTTGGCCAGAGCAATGGAAAAGCAGGCCAGTACCGCCAACTGACAGGTGAAGGCCTTCGTTGACGCCACCCCGATTTCAGGCCCGGCATGAGTCATAAGAACAACATCGGACTCCCGTTCCATGGAACTTTGCGGCACATTCAATATGCTTAAGATATGCTGACCTTGTGATTTTGCATATTTTAACGCTGCCAGTGTATCGGCAGTCTCACCGGATTGAGATATAAAAATGGCCAGACCGCCCTCGGGCATGACCGCTTCGCGATAGCGAAATTCAGAAGCCACATCCACTTCCACATTAATCCGCGCCACCTGCTCCATCCAGTATTTCGCCACCTGCCCCGCATAAAACGATGTGCCGCAGGCAATGATGGTCACGCGGTCAATGGCAGATAAATCAAAAGGCAGATCCGGTAAATTCACATGTCCTTGAATGGGGTCAATCATGGTGCCCAAGGTTTGGCCCACCACCATTGGCTGTTCATGAATTTCCTTCATCATGAAATGATTATGATTGCCTTTATCTGCCGCACCGGAAGCAGCCGCAGAAATATGAATTTCCCGTTCGACGATTTGATTATTTTCATCGAATATTGTCACTGAACTATGGGTTAACTCCACCCGGTCACCATCTTCAAGGTAACTTACCCTATTGGTCAGATGCGAAAGCGCGATCGCGTCTGACCCCAGATACATCTCGCCTTCGCCGTGACCTACGGCAAGAGGGCTGCCTCTTCTGGCGCCAATCATAAGGCCGTTGTCATCTTCAAAAAATACCGCGATACCAAAGGCACCCCGCAAATGTTTCAGGGCTTCTGCTGCGGCCTCTCTTGGGACAAAGCCCTGATCGAGAAAATCCGTAATCAGATGCACGATAACCTCAGTATCGGTTTCCGTTTCCAGAATATGCCCTTTTTGAGCAAGCTCCTGACGCAATTCCCGAAAATTTTCAATGATGCCGTTATGGACAACGGCAACTTTTTCTGTTGTATGGGGATGGGCATTTCCCACCGTTGGCGCGCCGTGGGTCGCCCAGCGGGTATGTCCGATACCGATTGTGCCTGCCAAAGAATTTTCTTTTAAAGCTTTTCCCAGATTGACCAATTTACCCTCTGCCCGGCGGCGGTCGATTTTCTGCCCATCATATAATGTCGCAATACCCGCCGAATCATAACCGCGATATTCCAGACGTTTCAGCCCGTCAAATATTCGCTGGGTAACCTCATCATTGCCAACTATTCCTATTATACCGCACATATATTTGCCCTTATTTCTTTGTTTGTTTCGCGCGGAATGCCGAAGCCCAGCCGCCAATTTCTTTTTGTTTCGACCGCGTTACCGCAAGGGCATCTGCCCCAACCTCGCGGGTGACCACGCTGCCTGCCCCCACGATGGCCCCTGCCCCGATTTTAACCGGCGCCACCAATGCCGTGTTGGAGCCAATGAAAGCCCCCGGACCAATTTCCGTAAGCGCCTTGTTAAAACCGTCATAATTACAGGTAATGGTGCCGGCCCCGATATTTGCACCTGCGCCAATAATCGCGTCCCCGATATAGCTCAAATGGCTGATTTTTGCGCCTTCTTCGATAATCGATTTTTTAACTTCGACAAAATTACCGACCTTGGCCCCTGCCCCCACGTCCGCTTTTGGCCGCAGCCGCGCGTAGGGGCCAACAACCGCGAAGCGCCGAACCGTGGCACCCTCAAAATGACAGAAAGCTTTTATAACCGCACCGTCTTCTATGGTAACGCCGGGCGCAAAGAATACATTAGGCTCAATAACCACATCCGTTCCAATGACGGTATCAAAGCTGAAATAAACCGTTTCAGGATCAAGAAGTGTAACCCCCGCATCCATAAAATCCTGCCGTTTGCTATTCTGAAAAATTCTCTCGGCCTCGGCCAATTCACTACGGGAATTAATCCCGATGACTTCTGTTTCCGCGGCAACCGTGACCGCACATCCATAGCCCTTGGCCCTTGCAATCGCCACCACATCCGTCAGATAAAATTCACCGGCCGCATTATTATCGTCAAGACTGTCCAGCAGGTCAAACATTCTGGCCCCGTCAAGGGCCATAATGCCAGAATTACACAGCCCGATCGCGCGCTGCTCCGGACTGGCGTCCTTATGCTCTATAATAGACAACAGCTCGCCCTTGTTATTCACCACAAGACGGCCATAGGCTTTGCTGTCTTTTGGCTCGAACCCAAGCACCACCACAGCCGGATCGGCTTCGCTACGGCGTTTAATGAGCAGCTCCTGCAGGGTGGCGGCTGATAACAAGGGCACGTCGCCATATAAAATCAGCACATCACCTGAAAAACCCTGCAATTGATCGCGGGTTACCTGCACCGCATGCCCCGTGCCGAACTGCGGTTCCTGAACCACTATTTCCGCCTGACCCCCAACCGATTTTTCGACCTGCTCTTTACCGGCCCCGACCACAATGACTTTTCGTACCGGATTTAACGCCCCCAATGTATCCATCAAATGATGCAACATGGGCCGCCCGCCAAGCGGATGTAATACCTTATGCAGTGATGACTTCATGCGGGTGCCTTTACCCGCCGCGAGTATGATAACGGCTAAATCGGATTGAGGTTCAGATTGAAGCATAGTAATATTTTCTTTTCCCATTTTTAGTTCGTTATATAATTCTAATACTAATTTTTCACTCAAGGTGCCATAAGAATACTAATATTTTTATAACAACCTCTGGTTAATCCATGTTCAATAGATAATGACTGGATAGTTAAAAGACCATGACTAATTTTAAGGGCAATATTATGGCCATCAAACCCAGCGGCGTGATTTTCGATCTTGACGGCACGTTAGTCGATAGCGCCCGTGATTTATCCGCAGCCTTAAATCATGTTTTAAAACAGGCCAGCAGACCTGAGATTGCCCTTTCCCAAGTTCGCCATATGGTCGGTGACGGTGCCAGAGCTCTCATCATCAAAGGCTTTTCAGAAACCGGGCATTTGCCGGATGACGCCGAGATAGACATCATTCAAGGTGAGTTTTTGAGCTATTATTCTGATCATATTACAGATCAAACCATTATTTTCCCCGGCGCAATGCGTGTCATCGAAAGATTGGCTGAAATGCAAATTCCCCTCGGTTTATGCACCAATAAAGCCATCAAGTTGACCGAGAAAATAATGACGGAGTTTGGCCTTGCTGATTATTTTTCTGCCATCGTTGGCGGTGACAGCTTTGACTATCAAAAGCCTGATCCACGCCATTTAACATCAACGCTTGAGATTATGAGAGTTGAGGCCGAAGGTGCCGTTATGGTTGGCGACAGCGGAAATGATATCCTTGCGGCGCAAAGGGCCGGGATCCCCGTCATCGGCGTATCTTTTGGCTATAGCAAAACACCGATCGCCGAGCTTAACCCGGACATAATCATCGATCATTATGATGATTTCTTAAATTCACTGGGGCGTTTATCAGAATCTTTTCAGGTCTGACGGACAAAGAAACGACGAAAAAATTTCCGCGACAAATGCGATAAGAGCATCATGGGCGGCATCCGCAACCAGTGCGAGCGGATATAAAGGCCGTTGGTGGACAGGAAATCGGTCCATTTTGATCGCTTGACGTCATCAGAAACCCCAAAAGGAACCATAGTCCGGAGAATCATAAGATCCATAAGCTTTAGAACGATCCAGCCCGGTGCATTTTCTTTTGCCCGCGCCATCACATCATCCGGAATGGGTGTATTCAGAAAATATACGCAATAACGCAAGCAATAAAATACAGGTCTGCTGAGTTTCAATGCCTCTGCCCGATCCATAAAGTTTGTCCAGAAGGCGGGCTTTTCGCCGAACTCCCCCATCATGTCATGCTGCTCCAGAAGATTACGCAAACTGGATTTCAAGGTGCCATCAACAAATTGATGAACGATGCTATGGAGCAGCATATCTTCATCACAAAGCGTATGAAATTGACCGTCCAAGGCCACCGATGAACTGATCATAAGGTCGATATTTGGGGAAAGCTTATTGGTTACTTGTAAAATTGTATGATGAACATCGACTTCCACCAGTCTGCTCGGATGAACAAGAGGCGGCAATTCATGAGCCCACTCCCGATAATATTGTTGGTCATAATCATCCAATATTTGACTAGCGTAACCTGCCATAAACAAATGATTTTCAACAATATCCAGATGTTTTTTCGCCACGAGAATATCTAAATCAACACTATCCCTGCCCTCGGCACATTTCAAGTTTCTGGCGATATAGGCCGCGCCCTTGACCAGAATGACTTTCTCCTTGAAATCATATAAAGCCCGCCGAACCCGGTTCATCTCCCACATGATCTTCCGCTGCCTTGACGCGGTATCTATTTTGGCATTCGTGAGTATTTTCTGAACTTTATCCGGTAATTCTGGCCATAATCCCAGGGTTTCTGCATCATGGGCCAAACGGGCGCGTAGATTTAATATATGAGCATCAAATAAAAGCTGATTCCAACCCGGCGTGTCAAGCTTCCCCATGAGCTGCGGTTTTCTTAAAACCTGCAATAATAAATTGTGATCCCCATCCAGTATTTTTTTAGGTCGAATTTCCTTGCTCATTCAACATTCTCGTCAATAATTTTATTCACAAGACGGATGGCCTCTTCCAAGCAAGAATAGGTGATTTCAAAAGACACGCATTCTTTGGCTATTTTGGCAAGGGCGCGAAACGCTGGCGCGCCAATATCCCCATAATTGGCAGAAGATCTCACCAATCTGAAAAATGCCATTGTTTCGGTCAGTGGTATGATATCTGATTTTGCATTTGGGCTGTATATGGGATGAATAACAACGCGCGGCTTCACAGGTTCATGCATTTTCTCAAGGCTTGAAACTGGCGGACGCAGATAACAGATTGTGCCTTTCGGCGTCCCTTCATATTCGCGGCTGAAGGGTTCGTCACTACCAACCCAATCCTTCATCACAGCAATAGAATCATTCTTCAAAGATACCGGGCGGGGATAAGGGTATAAATCCCCGGTTTGCGCATCCAGCATACCAAATTCATCGGAAAAAAACCGCCAGCCATCATAGGCAAGTCCCGCAGACAGGGTGCTTTTACCGCTGCCGGAAATGGCTGGAATAATTACCCCGATACCATTTTTCTCCACAACACCAGAATGAAATAAAACATGAGTTTTACAGCCAAACGCCACTTGCCAGTTCATCCCCATCTCAACAGATAACAACCCCATGGACTGAGGAAGCGGCACAAAATCGTCATTCATCAATGTATTTATGCTCACTTGAGGGCGCAGATACCGCCGGTAGAGGTTTTTGGCATAGACATTTAAATAATAGTCGATAATTTGCGGCCCGTCATACAGGGGGTAATTTTTATATATATGTAAGAAATCATCCCGAACAGAGGGGAATTTTATGGATATGCGGGTCGTTATTGGCCCGACCCCCATAAGCAGTCCCGGGCCAGCCAACCGTCGCTCTATACTCAGCAGGTCATGAACCATCAAATATTCTCATTATGTAAATTGACCGGCTCTATTAAACCCATTTTATCAAATTCTGTAACGGTTTGCAGTATTTGCTGTTTCAGGTCATCTTCAATGGGGCGTTCCAGAATCAATTCCAATGCTGCCAGAATTTCTGGTAAGTTACGGGGCTTATCCTCAATAATATCAAAAATCTCGCGGGCAAAATCATTCAAGGCCTGAGAATGCCCGGACCTTTTATCATAAATAATATGAGCATCATCCATATGCTCCCATAAAAAACCGGCTGCATTCGTTATCTTGAATACAGCCGTGCTTAATAAATTAAATGTACCATTTGCTTCGTGCAAGATCCCAATACCCCTACCTGTATATGGTCATAATGGTTTAAAAAACCGGGGCAATGCTAGTTCAAGCCAGCATTTGCATAAGATTGCAGGCAAGTAACGCCCGACAATTGCTCATTCTCAATATATTGCCAGTGGGTTTCAGGCCCAGGTACACCATTCACATTAAATCTACCCGTGAAATCAGTATTTTCCGGACTAAAATTCACCGTTGTGCCAGTTTGCTGATATGTCCCGCTCCCAATAGGAACTTCTTCATATAGCGGAATTTGAACATTCGTTTTCATATTATCAATACAGCGGCCCGCTGAATTAACCTGTGCAAAAGCAACGCCGCCATGAAGCGTTATCGCCAATGGGGCAATGACGGCACCGGCTTTTAACAAGCTTCTGCGTTTAATGCGTTTTTCATCAGTTTTATTCATTTTCATATCGTCTTTTTTCATATCGGTCATAACATCTGCCTGTCTGATAAAAATTATCTATACGTTTAAGTATAATGGGTAAATATAACGCCTATTCACAAGAAACACCATATTTATTTATGGCATACCACTCTTAACAAATACTTATATGCAATTAATAAGCCATTTTAATATTTCTTTGTTTTTCAACTACTTAAAAAAACAACCTTCTTAGAACTGTAAAAAAACCTGACAGTTTTGACCATTTTGATACAGTTATTTTACACTTTTAGATTTCAGAATAAATAAAAAACAGCCGAGAAATATTATTTTTTTGTTACATAAGTGACATTTCCGTCAACATATTTTACTTTAGGCTTTACCCGTTAAAGGATACATATAAATATTCATGCCCCATAATGATGATGACCAAATCAATTATACAAGATTAATAAAGCTTGTCATTATTTCAAGCCCGCTTTTTCTTTTTATAATTTATCTTTTCCAGATGGAAAAACTGACCCTGCAGGAACTGGTAATTTTCATCATAACACTCGCCCTGCCTATCATTATTATAATACGCTATTTCCTGGAAAAAATGGCCGCGCTTGATCGCCAGACCACCCTGCAAATTCATGACAGTAATATCAATAAAAATCGCCAGCTTCTTTTAATGAATATTATGGAGAAATTATCTGACCCGCTTTTAATTCTTGATTCACATAACCGTATTTTGATGGCCAACAAGTCCGCCCATATATTGTTAGGCGATCATATTTTAAAGCAGGAAATATCCGTTTTTATCCGGAATTCTGATTTGGAAAATACGATGTTGCAAGCTCAACAAACCGGCGAGCCAAAAAGCTGTGAATTTAAATTTGGCCATCCACACGCAAAAGATTATCTGACGCGGGTTCATCTTTTTGATCTGACCAATAATCAGGGTGAAAGCCCCGTTCGGGAGTCTGTTGCCGCTTTTTCTCATCAAAATCATTTTGGGAAAAAATATTTGTTTCTTGCCCTATATGACATTTCCGCCATGAAACGCAGCGATAAAATGCGTGCTGATTTTGTCGCCAACGCCAGCCACGAACTCAGAACCCCCCTCGCCTCCATACTCGGTTTTATAGAAACGCTTCAGGGGCCCGCACGAGATGATAAAGAAGCGCACGAACGCTTCTTGAAAATTATGCATAACGAAGCCACGCGCATGAACAGATTGACAGAGGGCTTGTTATCTTTATCGCGCATTGAACGGGACCAGCATATTCCGCCGTCAGACAATGTGAAGATTTGTCGTCTCATCGAGAATGTGAGCAATACTCTTGAGCCACAAGCCAAGGCCAAGGAAATGCGTATTGCCGCCCCGCAAACTGATGAAATCACTATAGAAGGCGATTATGACCAGCTTACTCAGCTTTTCCAGAATATCATCGAGAATGCCATAAAATATGGCCGGGAGAAAACCGATATAGACATATCTATCACAGGAAATACCATGCCGCCCCCCTTAAAAACAAAAGAAGTCATCATCACAATCGCCAATCAAGGCGATGGTATCCCGGCAGAACATCTGCCGCGCCTGATGGAGCGTTTTTATCGTGTCGATTCGGCCAGAGCCCGCAATGACGGCGGCAGCGGACTGGGGCTTGCTATCGTCAAACACATCATTCAGCGCCACAGAGGGCGCATCTCATTTGCCAGTGAAATTAACGGCACGACGACTGTAACCTTTGCTTTGCCAGAGAAAAATTCTTAACAATTAATCTCCTAATATATTCGTTGTCATAAAAGTTTAACAAAATTGCCTCAAATAGATAATTGTCAATTTTTATTATCCGGGTTGTAGAAAATATCCTGCACAACAAACGGAGAGAAACCATGTTATCTAGAAAAATGACTATAATGTTATCCGCATTGTTCATGACTGTTGCAACGCCCGCTGTTGCCCGTGATCAAATTCGTATCGTCGGATCATCCACCGTCTATCCATTTGCAACCACCGTTGCAGAAGAATTTGGCCGGCAATCAAACTTCAAAACACCCGTTGTTGAAAGCACCGGTTCAGGCGGCGGATTAAAACTATTCTGCGAGGGCGTGGGCGTGAAATCACCCGATATTACCAATGCTTCCCGTAAAATAAAATCCTCTGAAATAGATCTTTGTGCCAAGAATGGAGTGACCGAAATTGTCGAGGTCAAAATCGGGTTTGACGGCATCGTTTTTGCACATTCCAACAAAGTCGCCAATATGGACGTGAGTTTGCGCGATATCTGGCTGGCACTGGCGGCAGAAATTCCTGTGAATGGACAAATGGTGCCCAACCCGAATAAATATTGGCATGACGTGAATCCTGCGCTTCCCCATATTAAGATTGAGGTGCTTGGCCCCCCGCCCACATCCGGAACGCGCGATGCCTTTGTTGAAATCGCCATGGAAGGCGGCTGCAAAACATTTCCCGAAATCAAGGCTATGAAAAAAACCGACAAAAAACGCTATAAAGCCATCTGTCACACAGTTCGAGAAGACGGAACCTATGTAGAGGCCGGTGAGAATGACAATTTGATTGTTGGTAAATTGCAGGCAAACCCAAATGCTTTTGGTATCTTTGGCTATAGCTTCCTTGATCAAAACAGCGACCGCATTCAGGGGAGCCTCGTGAACGGCATAGAGCCAACTTTTGAAAATATTTCGTCCGGCAGCTACCCCATATCCCGTTCACTTTATTTTTATGTTAAAAAAGCTCATGTTGGCAAAGTCCCCGGCATCAAAGAATATTTACAGGAATTTGTCAGCGACAATGCCATGGGGGATTATGGCTATCTGGCTGAAAAAGGCCTCATTCCTTTACCGCCTGAAGATTTAAGGAAAATGCGCGAAAATACCGCAAATCTTGTGCCTATGACCAAATAAACATATCACGCCCGAGTCGGCGTTAAGCTGGCTCAGGCCTTTTCCTGAAATGCGTAAAATATATGAATAATATTGCTTTAATCTTTGCTCTTATGCTGATTTCGTCGGCGGCATATTTTATTGGCCGCCGCAAAGCATTGCAATCCGTACAAGGGGACGTGAGGCAGCTACATTCCCTGCCCGGCCATTATGGCTGGTTTTCGGCAATGACAAGCCTGCTTCCGGGAATGATCATCATTCTAACCTGGATTATATTTGGCCCTGTAATAATAGACAATATGACCCTTGCGAGCCTTGCCGGCCTTGAAGGCGGGGAAAAAATCCAGTCTTTGTCGGACTTTGATCGCGCAATCTATTTAAATGACATTCATAATCTTGCCATTGGCGATGCTATTTCCCGCCCTGCAACCGATAACTTAACCTTTGCCGCGCAATATTATCTGCGGGCACAACAAGATATCTTCTGGATATTTTCTTTGTCCGCCGTTGCAATATCCGCGCTTACCGCCACCTTGGGCATTAGAAAAATTTCACCAACCATGCGGTCCCGCAACATACTGGAACGCCTTATCCTGTCATGCTTGGCGCTATGCTCTATATTAGCCATTCTGACAACTGTCGGCATCGTATCTTCGCTTATATTTGAAACATTGCGGTTCCTCGACCATGTCTCTCTGGCGGATTTCTTACTCGGGTTGAAATGGAGTCCCCAGACAGCCTTACGCGCCGATCAGGTGGGCAGTTCCGGGGCATTCGGGGTCATCCCCTTATTTGCCGGCACATTGCTCATCACCTGCATTGCCCTGATTTTTGCCGTGCCGGTAGGCCTGCTTTCAGCAATTTATATGACTGAATTTGCCAGCCGCGGCGCGCGGGCCGTCTTCAAGCCACTGCTTGAGCTGTTGGCGGGGATCCCGACCGTGGTTTATGGTTTTTTTGCGGCGTTGGTCGTCGCCCCTTTCATTCGCACATCGGGGGATTTTCTGGGCCTTGAGATTGCTTCTGAAAGCGCGCTGGCGGCCGGATTGGTCATGGGAATTATGATCATTCCGCTTATGTCGTCGCTTTCGGATGATGTCATATCCTCTGTCCCGCAAAGCTTGCGTGATGCCTCATACGGGCTTGGGGCAACCAAGACGGAAACCATATTGAATGTGATCATTCCTTCTGCTTTGCCGGGGATTGTCAGCGCCTTTCTTCTGGCGGCCTCAAGAGCCATCGGGGAAACCATGATTGTTGTGATGGCTGCGGGCATGGCCGCTAACTTAACGGCAAACCCGCTTGAGGCTGTCACAACCGTCACGGTTCAAATTGTTGCGCTTTTGACGGGCGATCAGGAATTTGACAGCGCAAAAACATTATCGGCCTTCGCCCTTGGCCTCGCACTTTTTGTCATAACCTTAATTTTGAATTTTATCGCGCTCAAAGTGGTTAGGAAATATCAGGAACAATATGACTGACAAAGACCTCACATCAGGATCACCATGGACGACGGATGCCATGCAAAAACGTCTTAAAAAGCGTTATAGAAAAGAAGCCATCTTCAAAGCCGTAGGTTTAAGCGGCTTATTGATCGGCCTCTGCGCCCTTGCCATACTCGTGATAAGTATTTTTACCACGGGCCTAAGTGGATTTAAGGAAACCAGACTTACAATTGATGTTTATATGGATCCGGCAATCATTAAGGCAACCCCTGATCTGGATGAAGATGCCCGAACCGCGCATATGGCCAGGGTGAACCACCGCGCCCTTATCCGCAACAGCCTCAGGCTCGAATTTCCTGACGTAAAAAGCCGCCGCGATATTATGGCGTTACAACGCCTGACCAGTAACGGTGCCCGCGATGAGGTTCGGCAGGGTTTAATTGACGACCCCACAATCATTGGTAAAACCATTCCGATGAATTTACGCGCTTCCAGCACGGTGGATATGTATATCAAGGGTCAAATATCACGGGATGTCGCGCAATCATCACGTAAAATTTCCGACAAACAGCTTGTCTGGTTAGATAAACTGAGCGCTGAAGGGCGCATTGTCAAAGGGATCAATTGGGAATTTCTCTCGTCCGGTGATTCTCGCGAACCGGAACTGGCCGGAATTTTAGGAGCCGCCGTTGGGTCCCTCCTGACATTGCTGGTAACCCTCGTCATCGCTTTTCCCATTGGTGTCGCCACAGCCATTTATCTGGAAGAGTTTGCCCCGCGAAACAAATGGACAGATATGATCGAAATCAACATCAATAACCTGGCCGCTGTCCCGTCGATTATTTTTGGCTTGCTTGGGCTGGCCATTTTCCTGAATGTTTTTAATATGCCGCGCTCTGCGCCACTGGTCGGCGGGCTAACCTTGGCTTTGATGACATTGCCGACTATCATCATCACATCACGGGCGGCAATTCGGGCGGTTCCCCCCTCAATCCGCGAAGCGGCCATTGGTATGGGGGCCTCCAGAATACAAACCCAGCTGCATCATGTTTTACCGCTCAGTATGCCCGGAATTTTAACCGGTACAATCATTGGTATGGCGCAGGCCCTCGGTGAAACGGCGCCTTTGCTGATGATCGGCATGGTCGCCTTTATTGTTGATGTACCAGAAGGCATATTAGATGCCGCCACAGCCCTGCCCGTGCAGATATTTCTTTGGGCCGATAGTGCCGAGCGCGGGTTTATGGAAAAAACTTCCGCCGCGATTATTGTCCTGCTATTCTTTTTAGTCCTCATGAACGGTCTTGCCATATGGATGAGACATAAATTTGAAAAACGCTGGTAAATAAATATGAATATGGTGAATATCTTTAAGGAGGGCCCCATGGAAAATACTTCGAAAGCCATGATAGAAGCCCGAAATGTAAATGTATATTATGATGACAATCATGCCATAAAAAATGTGGATCTGGACATCAGTTCGGGAACAGTGACCGCATTAATAGGGCCTTCGGGCTGCGGCAAGTCAACCTTTTTGCGCTGCATTAACAGGATGAATGATTCCATTCCCTCATGCCGCATCACGGGCAGCATCACGCTTGATGGTCAGGATATCTATGATAAAGCCATTGACGTGGTGCAGCTTAGAGCCCGCGTTGGCATGGTATTTCAAAAGCCCAACCCTTTTCCAAAATCAATTTATGACAATGTGGCTTATGGCCCGCGCATTCACGGGTTTGCGCGCAATAGCGCCGAACTGGATGAAATCGTCTTCACCAGCCTGCAAAAATCCGGCCTGTGGGATGAAGTCAAAGATCGTCTGAACACGTCGGGCACCGCCCTTTCCGGCGGCCAACAGCAAAGGCTATGTATCGCCCGAACCATTGCCGTAAATCCCGAGGTCATTTTAATGGATGAGCCTTGTTCCGCGCTTGACCCGATAGCAACCGCAATCATCGAGGAATTAATCGAGGAATTAAGAAGTCGCTTTGCCATAGTAATTGTGACCCATTCCATGCAACAGGCCGCCCGCGTTTCGCAGAAAACAGCCTTTTTTCACCTTGGAGAAATTCTTGAATTCGGCGATACTTCTGAAATTTTTACGAACCCTAAAGTGGAAAAAACCAAAGATTATATCACTGGCCGTTATGGTTAGGCCTTACTTAGAGGAAAAAACATGTCGCCACATCATATATCATCCTCATTTGATGATGAGTTAAACAGCCTTAGATCCAAGATTGTAAAAATGAGCAATCTGGTTGAAGAACAATATAAAAACGCCCTGATTGCCATGCAAAATAAAGATCAGGCCCTTGCGGAGAAAGTTCGCGAAACTGACCGGCTTGTTGACCAGATGGATATGGATATTGAAAAACAGGCGATCCAGATGATCGCCTTGCGGTCGCCTGTTGCAGATGATTTAAGGGATATCGTGTCCACCATTAAAATCAGCGCAGGGCTAGAACGAATTGGTGATTATGCCAAAAATCTGGCCAAAAGAGTAAAAGTTCTCAGTCACGGGAAAACCATATCTGTCAGCAGCCGTTTCATTGATCAAATGATCAAACAAATCAGAGAAATGATCACTGATGTTATTGATGCCTATATCACAAGAGACATTGACAAAGCCATTGAAGTCTGGCGAAGGGATGAGGAAGTCGATAGTCTCTATAATAATCTTTTCCGGGAAATGCTGACCTATATGATGAAAGAGCCGCAGGATATAACGCTCGCAACCCATCTGTTATTCATCGCCAAAAATATTGAACGCGCCGGGGATCATGCGACAAATATTGCCGAACTTGTCTATTATATCAATGAAGGGGAATTGCTCGCCCTGAAAAGACCAAAAGACGATAGCAGCAATTATACCGTCATTGAGCCAAATTCTAAAAACACGTAATGAACAATGTGAAAAAACATGAAACCAAAAATCTTATTGATTGAGGACGACCAGAGTTTAACGGAACTTATTCGTTATAACCTGACCCAGGAAGGCTTTGTTGTTCATTGTGAAAGCGATGGCGAGGAAGGGCTTTATGCCTCGGAAGAAATAATGCCTGATTTAATTTTATTGGACTGGATGCTCCCCAACCTGTCCGGCATTGAAATCTGCCGCAGAATACGCCGCCATAAAATCACCCGCAATGTACCAATCATTATGTTAACCGCGCGCGCGGATGAAAGTGACCGGATCAGAGGGCTGGACACCGGCGCGGATGATTATATCACCAAACCATTTTCGCCCAAGGAACTTTTGGCCCGGATCAAGGCTATCCTGCGACGCATAAGGCCCGCTTTAAGCGGGGAACAGCTTTCCTACGATGATATTATTCTGGATACAATATCACATAAAGTAACCCGCGCGGGAACGCCTATTCATCTTGGGCCTACAGAATTTAAAATCCTCCGGCACTTTCTTGAAAACCCGAACCGGGTATTTTCTCGTGAACAATTATTAGACAGCATTTGGGGCAACGGTATATATGTCGAATCACGAACCGTTGATGTCCATATCAGGCGCCTTCGCAAGGCCCTTAATATTAATAATTACCCGGACATCATCAGAACAGTCCGTTCTGCGGGCTACGCTCTGGATAAAAATTAAACCCTTTTAACATCAAGAACATATCAAAACTGTAAAATACGCCCTAAAACTGTCGGAATATTTTACAATTTTTTATCTTTTCCATAGAATTTTTACACCAGAATTTCCTTAAACATTTGTTTTATTGACATTAAATTTAACTGGCACGCTTCTTGTATATATATTTAGCAGTAAATAATGATTTTTACGTATTTAATTATTGATTAAAAACTAACTAGTCATTAGAGTTTATTAACTATAAAGTAGTATTCTGGTATATCTGGAACTAATGTATTGAAATATTAGGTTTTATTATGGTTACCAACGCGCGTAATATACAAGATAAAAAAGAAGACCGTCTTTCCATGCGGCACTCATTAATGGTTTGGGTCGCGGGAGCCGTTCTGGGATGGGTTGTTGCTGTTGTCTCCGTTTGGACAGCCTTAAATGACACAGGTAGCAACATTGCGGACAATAGTATTTCTCCTGCAGAGCAAATGGAACAGATTATGCCCGCAGCAGGTAACCAAGAGAAAAAAGATAATTAATTAGGGACAGGCCCCTAAATTTCTATTTTAATCTCGTGATCGATTATTTTGCTGAGCTGATTATTTCAACCCGGCATCCCGCAACAGATTATGAAGATGCACGACCGGAATAGCAAAAGAAATTCCGGTTGGCCTTGTCAGGGCATTTTCCTTACTGCCCTTCACCGAAACACTATTCAATATCCCCTCAACCTTACCTGAAACAGTATTATACAATGGGCTTCCGCTGTTACCGGGAAAGGCCGTTATGTCGAGTTGATATATATCATATCGCGTTTGTTTAATAACTTTTGGATTCAGATATCTTGCCGTCGGCTGCGGAATAACAATAGGCGTAACGGAAGCAATGATGCCTTTATGGGTCACAGGAAACAGGCCTAATACGGATCCTATTGGAAATCCTGTGATCGCAATCTCCGTTCCTTCGGGTGCCAAAGCACCTGGTCCCAATATGAACTTGGGAATTTTATCGCCCTTAACGCGCAACAAAGCCAGATCATGCTCTCTGTCAACACGAATAACTTCTGCTACGCGCCTGTCCGGGCTTCTACCCCGCCCGATCAATATCGTGATATTTTCATTATACTCCAGATTATTTCCAGAGGGTAAAACATGCGCATTGGTAATGATATGAAGGCCGTCATAAACGACAAAACCTGTCCCCCTCATCACGATACGCGGGCTTCTCAGCGGGCTATCGGTTGCAACGCCAACAACCGATGGGGTGACCTTGCGGACGATATCCGGGAAATCCATACTGCGCTGATAAGCCGTCTCTTTTGCATGGATGGCAAACATCCCGCACAGATAAAAAATACATATGGCCGCGCTCATTTTTTGAATTTTCAACATTCTAGACGCCTGTTATTTCTGGTTAAGCTTCTTCTTTTCTTACGGCGATCCCGTTACCATACTGTCCAAAGGCGGCAGACTTGCAGCAAATTTCGCCAATTGGGCTCTCTTTTGATCAATATTCAGATCATCAAAAGACAGCGACAAGGCAATGACCGCAGAATCCAGACGTCCTCCCAATAGCTTGGCCTTTGCATCAAGTATTTTGGCTTTATAGTTGCTGGCTGTAATACGTCCATCCACCCAATACCAATACCATACCAGCCTTTTCTGACCCGATGATTGCAGTAAAATTTCATTCACAGAGGTGTTTGTGCCGTTTAATCTGGTTGTCACTTTTCTATTGTCAACACGGGCCCAGATATCTTGCTGAACAACCCCATTACCAAAACGGATCATTTCTGCGTCTTGGCTTTGATATTTATAATATGCAATATAAATATCTATTGCCTCAGAATTCTGTTCTTCATGCCTCATATGAAAAATTTGGGACGCACCATGATATTGTGGTTTCCAGTCTGCATTTATCGAATTATCCGATCCCCATATTTTTTCATCCGGCACGAGAGTATTCGTCGCGAAAGCCTGATACCTCTGTTCAATGACGGAAATATAAAATGGCGCACTGACGACAAAGGCTGCACTTATGATAAGCGGCAAGATAAATTTCTTTAAGCTTACCGGCGTGTTAACAGACCAGTATTTTTTTGTAAAATCTATATAGCCATCATCCGGCCCCCGGTTGGTGAATGTCATCGCAATAGAGATAAAAATCAACAAGACAACCGCAAAGAAAATCCAGCCATACACAAGATGATCAACCCCGGTCGCATATTTCATATCTGACCAATGGGCAACCAGAATAATGCCGCTGGCCCGCAAGCCATTGGCTAATATAGGCACCAAGAATGACAGAATTACAACAGTGACTTGACGTCCCCATGTTTTATAGGCCACATTCGCCATCAACGTACCAAGCGCCACTGTCGCCACCAGGAACCTTAGGCCCGCACAGGCTTCTGCCACATGGAAATCTCCCGCGGCTATTGAGAGAAACACCCCTTCTACAAATACCGGGATATTAAACAGATTCAGGGTCATGATGACAAATACAGTGGTAAAATCCTGTAATGCAGGAACCAGAAAATCACCAAAAGGAACCAAAAACACCATATAAAAAATCGGGAAAAGCAGGCCTAAAAAGACTCTTTTGCCCAATATGGTCAATATACAACCCTGCAGTATGATGATCAGGCCAAATTGACGAACCACATTGGTATCTGCAAGGTCCCCCAATAACCATAACCCGCCGCCGCCAAGCAAGGGCAAAAGACCCAGCCAGGAAGGCCCGGGCGCTATTTTATGGAAAATTTCACGGCGCTCATATATCAAATAAATAATAATCGGCAATATTAACAGGCAATGGTTATATTCCGGTTTATCCCACCATGTCAGCACCAGTTCCTTAACCGTATCAAAAAAAGAAACAAGGACAACAACAGTAACAGCGCTCAAAGCAATAGATGCATTGCGCCATTGTGTTTTGATTTCCTGTAATTGCATATCAGCCATTTTTTATTACCGTTCATGATCCCTGAAGACATACTTATGCGTTATATTACTTTCAAAATGGTTACATTTAATTAAATTAACCCAATGACCTGGATATTAAAGGCCCCACGATATTCGCAATCGGCAGAGGAAGTTTCTTCCATGTCTTGATCATCAACTGATATTTTGGATTTAAGGGATTAATATCGGGTAATTCGCCGCCCTCTTTCAGGATAAATTCATAATGCAGTGCCCTCGGCTCAAAACCCCAGTTCTTTTTAAAGCTAAAGGCGCCCGTGCCATTTTTGCTGCGTCCAAAGTCAAATATCCGGCATTTTTTTTGACTTACCGCATGCGCCATTAATGACCAATACATAAAATCATTGGCCGCCAGAGCGCGGGCCTCTTTTGTGCCGCCGCCGTAATAGGGGACGACCTCATCCCGGAAATAAAATGTCATCACGCTCGATACCGGCTGTCCCTCGGGCGTTTCAATGGTCAAAATCTCACAATTATTGCCAAACTCCTGCTTAAGGCAGTAAAATAACTTTTTGGGAAATACCGGCGAGCCTAAATTCCGCACACTTTCAGAATACATTGAAAATAAACGATCGGGCTGAGGATCAATCACGGCCTTCAAGCCAAATTTTATGCCCTTGCGCACCATCGCCCGTTGTTTGCGGGGAATTGCCTTCATATTTTCTTCATTATCAGGGGATAAATCTTTTCTAAAGGTGGAATAGGTTTCATTTTTAGTCGGCCAGTCATCATGAATAGCCGCCATATTACGGCACTCCAGGAAATCTACATTCAAAACCCCGGTTAACCTCCGGCATTCCTCGTCCAATAGATTTAAGACCGAGGGATTATCAAAAATTGGGCCACCATTTGTGGCAAAAGCTACAGAAATAAGTGAATTGCCAAAAAGTCTGCTCTTAATATGTATCAAAGGGATAAGGCCGCAGATTTTCCCATTATCTTCAACATATATATAATAGCAATCATGCCCCATACTTGTTGATACGGCCCTGCCCCATGCCGACATATGATAGACAGTCGCCGCGGAATGCTTCAAAATATACTCATCCCATTTCGCGCAATCCTCAAAAATATTTAACATTTTTACTTGCATGAGGTTACCTCTGGTCGTTCAAGAAAAATATCGTCCATTCGGCCCCAGTTAAATTCTGCCAGAATTTTTCGAATTTTACTTTCCATAACACCAAGGTTCGTATAGTGCCGGAATTTTGATTTCAGGCTTGCCTGCCGCTGTCGTGGCTGCCCGGGATCAATCTCCCAAGGATGAAAATAAAAAATGCAGGCCTGCTGATCCTTATCATTCACCCGCTGCATCGCAGCCTTTGAAATGAAATAAGGCAAAAGACGGAAATAACCGCCGCCGCCGCAAGGAATTTTACGCCCCAGAACCTCCACCGTTGTGACCGGCATTTCCAGAAAATCCTGCGCGTTAATTGGCTTGAAAACAAAGCGCGGTGCCGAAGGCATACCGTAATGATCATGGCTGATAGGATAGATGCTTGAACTATAATGGTAACCGGCCTCAAGCAACACATCAAGCGCCCAGAGGTTTTCCTCGCCAATTGAAAAACTTGGCGCACGATACCCTTTAACGGCGCACCCCCCCATATCTTCCAATAATTTTCTGGATGACAGGGCATCATCCAGAAACGCGGCCCTGTTTTGATCTGAAACGCGCCTATGGCTCATACCATGGCTCGCCAATTCATGACCATTTTCAGTGATCCGCCGGATAACTTGCGGGTATCTTTGGGCAATCCATCCTAACGTAAAGAATGTCGCCTTAACGCTATGGTCGTCAAACATTTTTAAAATGACATCCATATTTCGCTCAACGCGGCATTCCAGGCTTTCCCAATCATTCCGGTCTATGTCATTCTCAAAGGCTCCCACCTGAAAATAATCCTCCACATCAACGGTCATGGCATTTTTAATCAGAAATGTCATCGGATTATATATCCTGATCTTCATTCTGGACCATCAAAGACGCAAGGATTTCCAATGCGCTTTTGATGGTTTCATCATGAATTTTGACATATTTTTCAAGCACGTAAATGCGTTCTTTCAGGTGGTCAATTTCCGGGCTGTCAATTGATATATTCTGTTGCCCGCTTTGGGCGGTATTTCCACTATATAGCCCGCCATTTTTTTTAACAGATGGCCCGGAAGAGGCAATATCACGTTCCATATCTTCAATAACATTCGAAACAACGCCGCTGTCAATCGTATCCAGTTCTTCGATTGAACCAAATAGCAAAATGCGGGAACAGAGCGTATTCAACTTGCGGGGAACGCCGTTTGTAAATTGAAAAATTACCTCAAAGCTATCCTCCGTAAAAAGAGGCTTTCCCTTCCATCCAACTATTTTTAACCTATGCTGAATATATTCCTTCGTTTCATCATTGGTCATAGATTGCAAATGATGCGTGGCAATCACGCGCTGCCTTAATTGTTCAAGTTCAGGCGCGAAAGCCCATTTATCCCTGAATTCCGGCTGTCCAATCAGGAAACTTTGCAGCAGAGCCCTATCGCCTTCCTGAAAATTAGAGAGCATGCGCAATTCCTCTAAGGCGGGAATTGGCAGATTTTGAACTTCATCAATGATTAAAAGAGCCCGCTTGCCTTTTTGATGGTTTCTACGCAAGAAAACCTCTATTTCATTCAACAGGATTGCCTTGTCTTTCGACATAATATCCAGACCAAAACCCGCAGCAACCATGCGCAGAATATCATCCGCATCAAGATGCGTCGTCACTATTTTCGCGGCAACATATTGATTGGTATCGAGCTCATCCAAAAGACGGGCAACAAGTGTGGTTTTTCCGGCGCCAATTTCACCGGTTACAATGATAAATCCCTCGCCCTGACTTAAACCATAGGTCAGATACGCCATCGCCTTATGATGGGTAGAGCTGTCATAATAAAAACTGGGATCCGGCGTAAGCTGGAAAGGCTTGCCCTCAAACCCATAAAAATCGTTAAACATCATTCACCTAGAGTACCGCCCTGATCGACAGGGAAATATAATTTGATCCCCCGTTAAAATTCCCAAAACGACTTTGATCTCTATTAGAATGGGAATAGCTAAGACTGCCCAATAAGGATTTTGAGATTTGATAATTTAAATTTGTTGAGGCAGACCAGAATTTATCATTGATATTATCCGACAGGAATTTCGATAAATTATATGAAAACCGACCATCAATGCTCAGGCGTCTATTCAAATTACGACTAATGGACACGGAGCCACCATATCTTTTTTCATCCAATGCCAGATTATCGGATTGATATTGACTATAAAATGCCGATGATGAATAGCTTGTCCGCCCGCGGGTTCCGCTGATCGATAGCCGCCATTGTTTTCTGCGCGTTATATCGCCGCTGATAAAGTCACTATTTAAAGATGAATTCAAATTATCCGCGCCTGTGCCATCAAAGGCTAATGATTGAAAGGTCTGAATTCTATCCGTATAGGTCAATGATATGACATTCTTTGCCGTGATTTTATACATGGCATCTAATGAGAATGTTTCGCCGTCATATTGATTGCCGTATCTAAAAGAAATGGATGTTCTGGGCCCGGGCACCAAACGAAAGCCAGCATCCCATATAAAGCCACTAAAATTAGCAAAAGATCCAAGGGCATCTCTTTTTTGATAACCTGCACTGCCCAGCAAGGCAAACATGTGGCTTACCTGATAGGAGAAATCCGCGCGGGCTGTCGTGGTTTTATATTCAAGGGAATTTTCTCTTTCTTCTGTCCTATATTGCCCCGTCAATGTCCAATTTAACTTGCTGAACTCACGCCCGCTTTGAATAGACAGCCCCCCCGTATGACTTAGAGAATTTCCAAAAAAAGTATTCGGCGTCGTTTGCTCCGCATCCGCAGCCGTTCGAATATAACGAAAATCATATCTTAATTCTGCCGATGCCCATGACCCGAACCTATGAACAAGATAGGGAGAAACCTGATAGGTCTGAACGGTTCGCCGATTATCTGTCCGGCTCACTTGTTCAGTAGATATGGCGCGCCGCCGATCCAGAAATTGCTGATTAATATTTGCACTGCCATCGATAAAGAAGGTTTCGCTGATTAATTCACTTGATAAGCTTGTTTGAAGGTTATGACGCAAATCATGTTCGTCCGTGCTGTTGCCCGGGTAGTAAAAGTAATTAGCCGTATAATTAATTGATGCATTTAACCGCGCGCCATTGCCCGTAAGGGAGAAATTCGGCGCGATTTGAGTGATAAATCCACTTTCCTGAAAAGTCGTGTCCAGATCAACATTGTCCGTATAGGTCTCGGTCACCGTAATAGACGGCACCAAACGCCAATTTGCCGCATCTGCATTTAATGCAAATCCGGATAAAACAGCCGTTGACAGTAGTAACATTGTTTTTTTGTTGTTATACATTTTCCCCGCCCTCGCTTTTAAATTAATTATAGCCATATCCATAATAAGAACCAAATTTTTTCTTACCCGCGGTAAACCTCGTTTTATTCAGTAGAAAATTAATGTTTTTGCAGTTTTCTATCATCTTGAGCGCATCATTCAGCTCTTCTTCCCGTGTTCTCTCGGCTTCTACGACATATAAAATTTGTCCAACATGCAACGCCAGAACCGAGGCCGCACTACTGGCCAAAACGGGGGGAGAATCGATTATAATGATACGATCATGATATCGTCGGGCAATTTCATCAATGATATCGCCCATGCGTTCACTCGCAAGCAGCTCAGTTGTAAGTTTATGTTTCTTGCCCGCCGGCAAAATCGTCAGGTTAGGAATATTTGTTCTCAACAAACATTCACTAAGGTCCATCTCCTTATTTTCAATAACATCTATCAACCCCTTGTTGCCTTTTACGCCAAGCGTATTCATAACATCCGGCTTGGCCACATCCGCATCGACAAGAAGTACCGTCAAATCTCTTTCCGCGGCCATGCTCAGTGCTAAACTTACCGCACAAAAAGTCTTGCCTTCGTCCGGCTGGGTGCTGGTCACCAATAATATATTGCCATTCTTGATGGCAGAGTCACCTTTGGAAAAAGCATTCAGCAACAAGCTGCGTTTGATAATGCGGAATTCTTCTGCCGTAACAGAGTTGTCGATATTATTCTCAATCAGTATGTTATTCTGCTGTAACACATCATAGTTTAATTCCACCGCTGTGCTATTCTTTGGAGTCTTTTTGAGCAATTCTGGTTGATGCGATTTCAAAACCGGGCCCGATAGTTTTTCAGCCCCGAAATCTGGCCCCAAATTAGTGTCCTCACTTTTTATAGTGCGCGACTTCGCCAGTTTTTCTGCTGCGCGCTCTACCAAGCTTTCACTTTTTCTCAGTTTTTCTGCGGCTTTTTCAATCAAACTCATTTTTTCAACCTTAGTTCATATTCGAAAATTTATAGCGTAGGGGAATGCATAAACAGCATGACCACATAAACACTGATACTGGATGCCAGGAGGCCTGCCATCATAATAGAAAACATGATTAACTTTCGTTTGCTTAGCTGTAATTCCTCATTTGAGCGCAAGATGGAAATAGACCCCAGAACAGGATAAGGAAACTTGTCTCTCAAATTCTGCTCAATAGAATATGTCGTATGCATTTGACTAAGCATGAATGCGAAAAATACGCCAGTGCCTAAGCCGGCAACCAAAACCCCAATGACCAATAACAAACGATTTGGGCTAATGGGTTCTCTGGCTTCCTGCGGCGGGTCAATGATCCGAAAACGCACGCGATCCGTATTGGTTTCCAGATCAGAGGAAATCTTGGCCGATTCACGTTTGCTGACCATCTCTGTATAATTCTTTTTTAGCACGCCATAATCACGGTTAAGGCGTGCAAGCTCTGCTTCTACCTCTGGAATTCTATGTGCCATTGACTGAAGATGCTTATTCGCCTCTTGCCGGTTAATCAATCGTGATTCAAGGCTGGCAATCTCCCCCTCCAGATCAAATAGCTTAATGCTCAATTGATCATATACCGGATTGGGCATGACGCCACCGCTGGCTTGCAGGGCCTCCGTATCATTATTCTTTAACGCCTCATTGAAATCCCCCTGTTCCTGTTCAAGTTTTGCCCTTAGACTTTCAATTTGATTCTGAACAATACGCACATCAGGATGCTGGTCTTTATATCCGCGCACATAAAGTTCATCCAGACGGGCTTCCATCGTATTTAACCGGTTTTGCAGGGCAGAAGTCGCCGAAACGTCCCCGCCGCCGCGTAAAGATGGCCCCATTCCCCTCGAAGGAACAAAGGCCGGCGTATTCTTCATACTTTCTATGAGCTGCTGCTTGCGGTTATTATATTCCACTAAGGTCTGTTTAACCGCATTAACTTCCTGAACACTTGCCTGAAGTTTTTCAAAATATGTTTTGTCGGATAAAAGCGCCATATTTCGTTGACGAAATTCCATAGCCCTCTGCTCAGAAATTTCAAGCTGCTCCTCATACTCCCGTATTTGATCCTCAATGAATCTCACCGCAGACGTAAGGTCTTTCCTGTTTTGACCCAGGTTTTCTTCCATAAAAATATTTAAAAATGAATCCACCACCGATTTGGCAATAGCCGGGCTCTCATGAACATAGGTAATGGTGAATAAATTGGCCGCGATGATGGAAATATTGATATTATCCATTATCTCAGCGATCTTTGCGTCCATTTCCTCTTCTCCATTGATAAGAAGATCTTGATCGGTCATTCTTATGACTTTTTCAATATTAGGCCGACTGATCAAAGTCTGACGCATCATCGCAACTTGATTATAGATATTATTCTGTACCGCCATACGTCCAAGGAGCGGCTTTAGAAAAGTTTCCGCATCAACATGGATACGGGCAGTTGACTCATATTTATTTGGAATTTGAGCAACAAAAACCCAGCCCACAACACATATTACCCATGCTATGGAGATCGCGATAATCCGCCGTCTCCAGACACCATATAATATCGAGATAAGCTGTTGATATATCTCGTTCATATTCAAACTATCCTAACAATCATATTATTCTTATCAGCAAAAATTGCTTGCCGAAAAAAATCAACGGTAGCCTAAACGGCATAACGCCATTTAGGCATAGCGACCTTTAAATTAAAAGAAACTTTCTGGAATGATAATCACATCACCAGGGTTAATTTTTACATTTGCACTAACTTTACCATCTCTGATCAGGTCATCAATGCGCAAGCCATACTCTCGTTGAACGCCGCCCTCTACGCGGGCCAATGTCGCCCGATTCCCGGCGGCGAATTCAGTGACGCCGCCCACAGTGATCATAACATCCAGAAGAGTCATATTAGCGCGGTATGGAATGGCCTGAGGGGATGTTGCAGAACCGACTACCCTGACCTGCTGAGCAAATGGCCCCTGAAAGCCGGACACAATTACCGTTACGATTGGGCTTTGTATATATTCAGAAAGCTTCTTCTCAATGTCACGGGCTAACTGGGTTGGCGTTCTGCCTGTTGCCGTCATATCATCAATCAAGGGTACCGAAAAACGACCATCTGGCCGCACGGTAACAGACGTTGTTAATTCCGGATTTCTCCAGACAAATATCTGTAACCCATCTAAAGGGCCAACAACATATTGTGGCCCCGGCCCTTCTTCTGCTGGAACAAATTGCGCTGACGGCAAGCTGTTAAGATTCGATGTGCAACTTGCCAACACCAATGCCGCAAACAGAACAACGCCGCCTTTTATTGCTTGTAAAAAAACCTCAAGTTTGAAAAAATTTTTAATCACCGTTTATTTCCCTTCCAATATTTTATTAATCTGCGTCATGCCAACCTGCTCTTTAAGCTTTTGGCTTTTACTCATACTTGCATAATCTGAATTAGTTAAATTATTGCAAATAAATCAGAATTTTTTCTTTTGGTACGCATTAATGCAATTTTTCTGCCCAATCCGCAACGTCTTATGCTTTCATTACCCACATTCTACTCAAAATAATGTAATATTACAATTATCATAAAATATATTAGCTTTACTTGATATTTATGATTCTTTGCAGGTATTATATACAGGATAAAATACTAAAGATGTTTCTTAAGCCAAATTTCAAGCATAGCAACATCCCAGCCAAATCCGCCAGCCCCTGTTTCTTCTGACTGGCCACAGCCCATGATGATTTCATCAATAAAACTGTCCTTCAAATATCCGCGCTTACGAAAATCAGATAGATTATCCGTTATCTGCTCATAGATTTTCTTGTCCTGATGTATCCAGGACATAAAAGGCAGCCCAAATCCGTGTTTTTCTTTCGTAATCACTTCTGGCGGCAAAAAATCCTTAAGTGCATGTTTAAAGAAATACCTTAATTCACCGCCTTGCAAGAGAATATCCGTCGGAACGGATGCCGAAAAATCAACAAGCTCAGACTCTAAAAAAGGGTATCTTACTTCGACGCCGGCAAGGTCACACATACGATTCACTTTTCGCAAATCATTGTCTGCCAAAGTTATCTGCAAATCCAGGTGCATCATGCGCTGAACCATTTGGCTGTCATCATAATGGTCATATTTTTTACGCATAATATCAAGCGGAATATCTGCATTAATATCCCCGACAGCGTGCGATGTGAAAATATCTTCCGGCGCCCGGCCATAGAAAAAACCATATGAATATAAACGATCCGGCATAGGGATAGCATGACGCTTTGAGAGGTTTTTTGCTTTTGACAATATTGGCAAGCGCCCCATTCCAGGAAGCGACAATATGGGCTCCAGCAACCCTTTTCGGAAAGAATTAGGAATAAGGCCATATTTTTCGATAGATTGCATGGAAATATATCGTTCATTTCCCGCGAATAACTCATCCCCGCCGTCTCCTGCCAGAAGAATATCTACACCTTGTTCCTTGGCCATTTTCGCACAGTAATAGGCTGGCACAGCAGAGGTATTGCCGTAAGGTTCATCATATATTTCAGCAATTTTTTCCTGAACGTCAATCACATCTTCCGGTACAACAAAATATTCATTATGGTCAGTCCCGAAATGATTGGCCGCAATTCGGGCAAAATCGCTTTCATCATATTTGGGGTCATCAAAACCGATGGTAAAGCTTTTGCCACCGCCATTATGTTTCATCATCAGGCCCGAAACCGTGCTGCTGTCAAGACCGCCGCTTAGAAAGGAACCTGTGGCACTGGAATTTCCACCTT
Source organism: Emcibacter sp. (assembly GCA_021647465.1). Classification (GTDB taxonomy): domain Bacteria; phylum Pseudomonadota; class Alphaproteobacteria; order Sphingomonadales; family Emcibacteraceae; genus Paremcibacter. The sequence goes on from JAKIUQ010000010.1 coordinate 72,662, forward strand.
CCATTGTCGTGATCATGGCCTGATCCAGCTGAGCTCTTAATCGCTCAGCCCATTCTTCTAAATTCCCCTTTGTCTCTGCGGTATAGGGCATTTCCCAATAATAGCCTGTGGATAGATTTCCATTTTCATAAAGGGCATATTGCGCGGCTTCCAGTTTAGAAATTTCATCAAAGATGCTCGTTGGCGCAGGAACAACAAAGAAATAAAGATAATTATAAATATTCTGCGGACTTATTGTTGCCTCAAAACCTGGAAAGACGCGCATGCCATCGGTCACGGAAGAAAAAACAAATTCATTATTTTTACCTAAGCCAAAGCACATGGGGTTGACCCCCATACGATCCACCGCAACAAGGGCCATTTTCCGCTTTGGTGACATCAGGGCTATGGACCATGCCCCCTGCATCATCTTTAAGACGCCGCTTTTATAGCGTTTGTAACCTTCAATAAGGGCCCGCCCATCCCCGCGCGCCAGCGCGAGCGATTTCAGGTCAGGATTTTGCCAGATAACTTTACCGCATATGGCAGAATAATAATCCTCATGTTCCACCACTTCATTAAAGTCATAGCGCGAAACCAGAGATATACTCCCCATGGGATCCGCGTTTTTTTGTAAATTTTGCAGCAAATGATGGTCATGCGCCCCCCGTGACAGGCGGTTTGCCATATTTGTTATGACATCATCCGGCGCCTGTATATCGCCTGATGCCCCGACCCAACCACTAATTCCGGTCATTGATAGTTTCCTCTAATTTTTATACCAGCACTTCTTTTGGTGCCGGATGTCCCAGAAATGCCGTTGGACTGGCCGACAGGCCATAAGCCCCTGATTGAAATAACACCACATAATCACCGACCTCTGCCACGGGCAATGTCATTTTGTCGCCCAAACGATCCAGAGGTGTGCATAAACAACCAACAATATTGACCTGCTCTTTTACCGATCCCTCCGATTTATTCGCAATGGCGACAGGGTAATTTTTTCGAATCAACTGGCCAAAATTCCCCGATGCGGCCAAATGATGATGCATACCGCCGTCAGTGATTAAATATACTTCCCCGCGAGAGATTTTTTTATCAATGATCTTGGTCACATATATGCCCGCCTCGCCCACCATGAACCTGCCAAGTTCGATGACGACTTCCGTATCGGGCAGCGTTTCATGAAATTTTTGCAGCAGAACAGATAAACCATCGCCGAGGTTTTTCAAACTGACCGCCTTATCTCCCGGAAAATACGGTATGCCGTAACCGCCGCCGATATTGACTTTTTTCGGGACGTTCGGCGCATGCCGCGACAGAGAGATCGCAAGGGCGAGGGTTTTTTCCTGCGCCTCCAGCAAGCTTTCTTCTTTAAGATTTTGTGATCCGCTAAAAATATGAAAGCCTATAAAATCAAGGCCAAGTTCCGCCAGCTGCTTAAGCATATCCGGCACCTGTTCCGCATCAACCCCAAATTGCTGCGGGCCGCCGCCCATTTTCATGCCGGACGACTTTAATTCAAAATCCGGATTAACCCGAATGGCGACCTTTGCCTTAAGACCTTGCTGCTTTGCTATACGGGCAATATTTTCCATTTCGCGAGCGGATTCCATATTGATAACAACGCCTGCCGCGATGGCTTGAGACAATTCCTGCTCCGTTTTCCCCGGCCCTGCAAAGCTTATCAGCGCGGGATCCATTCCGGTATCCAGTGCAATCGCCATTTCCCCTGTGGAGGCCAAATCCAGACCATCCACAACCCGGCTCAAATGCTGAACCACAGCGGGCATCGGGTTTGCTTTCATGGCATAATGTATTTTCAGGCTCTGCGGCAAATATTTACGCATTTCATCTATACGCGCCGTGATCAATGCCCTGTCATAACCATAAAAAGGCGTTGAGCCCACCCGATCCGCCAGTTGACTGATCTTTATCCCGCCAATGGTCAGTTCGCCTTCGTCACGCGGAAAACCAATGATGGGCGCATGTTCAGGTTTTTTCTTTTCCATTTTTTTCGTCATGCCTCTTCTGCTTTTTTTAATTCTGCTGTTATGGCTTTACGATCAACCTTGCCATTGGCATTTTTGGGCAGGTTTTTCCATTCTATCACCCTGTGCGGCACCATATAGGACGGCATCTCCGCCCGACAATAGGCCATAATTCCCTCGACATCCAGATTTGCCGTATCTTTTGCCGAAGCCACAATCCAGATTGCCTGCCCCAATTGATCATGCTCAATCCCGATGGCCGCAATTTCATCAACCAGACCACTGGCATAAATAATTTCTTCCAACTCGGTCGGACTGGTGCGAAACCCTGATGTTTTTATCATCTCATCGCGCCGGCCCACAAAATACAGATAGCCATCCTCATCCTTTTTGACCCAGTCCCCAGACCATACGGCAATTTCCGGATTAGGCAGGCCAGCCACTTGCCCCGGCGCGGGCTTATACCGCTCATTGGTGCGAACGCTGTCATTCCAATAGCCCAAACCGACCAGAGCGCCCCGGTGAACCAGCTCACCCTCTTCGCCCACATCACAGATTGTGCCATCTTCTCTAACCACAAGAATTTCCGCATTGGGAATGGCCTTGCCCATAGAACTGGGTATCCTGTCCACTTCGGACGGCGGCAGATAGGTTGAACGGAAGGCTTCTGTCAGGCCATACATCAAATATATATCACTTTTATGTAATATCTTGCGAAATTTACGGGTCACCGGAACCGGCATCCGTCCGCCGGTCGTCGCAATATAGCGAAGGGAATTCACCGCCTCTTCCGGCCAATCCAGATCAACCAACTGAACCCATAGGGGCGGCACACAGGTTATGCCGGTGATTTTATGCTTTACCGCTTGGCGAATGACATCACGCGGCATAAGAAAATCCATTAAAACCACACTAGCCCCCACGGAAAAGGCCGTGGTCAATTGGCTAAGGCCCGCATCAAAACTTAACGGCAGGACGCTTAAAATCTTGTCTTCTGGTGTATTTTCCAGATAGCTGGCAACACTATCTGCCCCCGCAATCATATTACGGTGGGAAAGGATGACCCCCTTTGGCATCCCTGTACTGCCCGAGGTATAAAGAATAGCCGCCATATCCGCATCGATCACATTATGAACAGGCTTGTCACAACCCCGCCCCTGCGCCAGAAAATCATCATAACTGACAAGCCTTTGAGTCATCTCATAATCATTGTCAGGCATCTTTCCGGCCAGGATAATCAGCTCCAGATCCGGACAGTTTTTTAGCTCATCCTTCAGGGCCAGAAATCTATCGGGGCTGGTCACCAGAAACCTGACGTTGCAGTCTTTCAGAATATAGGCCACCTGACGGGCTTTCAGCCCCGGATTTACCGGCACAAACACCCCGCCGGCATAGGCCGGGCCAAAAATTGCCGTAACCGTTTCAAACTGCTTTGGCAAATAACTCGCGACACGATCATCTTTAGTAAGGCCACAGGCGATTAATCCCTGCCCAAAGGCCATGACATCAGCCGCAAGCCCCCCATAAGTCATTTCCTCTTTTTTGAAAATAACGGCGATTTTCTGTGAAGATTGCCCCACCTGCTTTAAAACAAAGTCTGAAAGATTAGTTGCCATAAGTCGTTAATTCTTTTTTATTATCGGATTTTTCAACAAGATATTGTACAAAAGTTATAAAAATATGAATGATAGATACTATAAGAAAAATATTTTACGAACGACGCAAATTATAGTTAATAATACAGCAAGAGAAGAAAAAAATATTAAAAATATAAAATATTAAAACATAACTCTCAGTCATAGAAAAAATATGCGTATTTTATCTTTTTATCAATATTTGTCTTTCATAAGTTTATCTTGATTAATGCTCTGCTGATTTAATTTTAAGGAACAGAATGCTGAATTGGTTTAAGACTTCATATGCTCAAATTGGCATCTCAGGGACAATTTACTATTTAGCCGATATTATACTAAGAAAAATAAAAATCGGGTCAATATATCCCTATTGTTTTCTTTCTCAGCCGTTGTCCGCGCCTGCTAAAAAACTTCGTTTATCAAAAAATTACGCTGTTAGAAAAATTCAGCCTAACGATCCAAGGCTACTTGAAATACTGGCACCTTCCATATGTGATTACCGATTTGAGCAAAAGGCCATCTGTATCGGGGCGTATAAAGAAGAGACACTTACCGCATTATTATGGTTTACAACCGATGTTTATCATGAAGATGAGGTTCGAGCAGATTTCATTCCGCCCATAGATGCCTGCTGGGATTTTGGCGTTCATATAGAACCAGAATACCGCATGACACGCGCCTTCTCAAATTTGTGGGGCGCAAGCACCGTTATTATGAATGACATGGGCTATGAATACTCGCTGAGTAGAATATCAGCCTTCAACCACATTTCACTACATGCCCATATCCGCATGGGAGCCAAATTAGTTGCAAAAGCAGTATTCATTAATATTGGACCAATACAAATAAGTCTCTCAAATACGAGACCATTGTTATATATTTCTTTTTTTAAAAACTCTCGGCCAATATTTCGCTTTCACAAAAATGACGAGAGCATAACTATATAATGATTTACGTAATCCACATTATTCGTACTTTCATTAACTATTTTCTTGATGTATAGAAATAGGCTTTGGTAAATATACAAGACAAAATAAGGCGACTTTTATGACAACAATTAATGACGTTAAAAACATATTAAGAGATACGCTACAAATTGGAGACAGGGCTGACGAACTTCAAGAAGACACGCCTTTGCTGGGCAATATTCCTGAACTTGATTCTATGGCGGTAGCCATGCTGATTACCGCAGTCGAAGAGCATTTCGATATTTTTATTGATGATGATGATATCAGCGCGGAAACATTTGAAACTTTTGGAAGCCTGTGCAATTTTGTAGAAGAAAAACTTTCTGAATGAACCGTATATATGGGGCAGGAAAATCTTAAATCCCTTTTACATAAAAAGCAACTCCGGCAATATTTTTGCCCTGTATCATGCGCCGGATGATAAGCTGAACTTGAAAAAAAACATTCTTTTCATTCCGCCCTTTGCGGAAGAATTAAACAGATCCCGTCATATGATAACACGGCAAGCGCAGGATTTTGCCAAGGCAGGATACGGCGTTCTTATTCTTGATCTGTTTGGCACAGGGGACAGCGAAGGGACTTTTGGAGAGGCCACCATCGACATTTGGCAGCAGGATATCCTAGCCGCCATTACATGGTTAAATGAAACGTCAGAAACGCCTCCTATAATATGGGCGATGAGAAGCGGCGCCCTCATCGCCACCGACCTTGTTCAACAAAATCCGGGCCTGACGGATCAAATGATATTATGGTCGCCTATTGGCAACGGCAAAAAATTCATCAATCAATATTTGCGCATAAAATTAGCCGCGGGAATGACGGAAAAATCAGAGGGCTCAAACCTCACCCTCAAAGATTTATGGGCCAAGCTGGAATCGGGTCAAAGCCTTGAAATAGCGGGCTATGATTTATCGCCTGAACTCGCCCATGGCTTTACTGAACTATCCCTTGGCCAAATAAAATTACCGTGCAAAATATCCGTTAAATGGATAGAAATATCCTTGGGCAGCAACCCATCACTTGCCCCGGCTTCTCAAAAAATCATCAACTTATGGCAAGAAAATGATATTGATGTGAGGGCGGTTTCTGTGAATGATCCGGTTTTCTGGACATTGCAAGAACCAGAATGGGCTCATGACTATATTGATCAAACCCGGCAACTGCTTGAATGATAAATTGCCCAAATTTTGCCATTTAAATCCATCATAAAAAATGCTATTAAAAATATACCCATCCCTGCTTTAAGGAAAAAGTTACAGGTTCTGATTTCTCTGCATGGTCATCTACTAGATAGGCAAGAACACCTGTCCGTTGTGCTGGTCGCGGCTTTATGCCGGTCTCATATACTAAAAATACAAAATACTCCTCCCCAAGATGGCAAGCCACTGCCCCCGGAAAAGGCCTTGTTTATTATTTAGTTGAATACCCAACAGGCAAGGAATGACGATGTATTACTCATCATTTCCATGCCACTTTATGGCGTGCTGGGAATAAACCACTCATTGAATATATAGTCACCATAAGGCATGGCGCACCAGCTTTCACTGCTATAAATAACTTTTCATTGCCTTGTTATTTATTATGGACGATAGTAAATTATTAACCACAATTTCAAAATGGCATCAGGGAACAATCCATGCTCAAAAGAGAGATATTTAGAAAAACTGGCCTGTTTTTAATATTGGCCTTAATCATTCTGATATTAACCGCCTATTATCTCATTCTGCCCAGATATGCGGTTCATATGGATACCAAAATGAATAGCGCCACGGCTCACCCCCCTTACAGCGTGACCGGAGCCGCAAAAAATCTTCATGACAGCCTGATTGTAGCGGACTTGCATGCCGACTTTCTATTGTGGGACAGGGATTTTTTAAAAGAACATGATTATGGTCTGGTAGACTTGCCCCGGATGCAAAAAGGCAATCTTTCCCTTCAGGCCTTTACCATCGTCAGCAAAGTGCCAAAAGGCCTGAATATTCATAAAAATACCGCAGATACCGATCAAATAACCCTTCTTGCCTTTGCCCAGCATTGGCCGATAAAAAGCCTTTTCAGCTTAAAAGAACGTGCCTTATTTCAAGCCAAAAAACTTCATGAGTTTACAGAAAAATCCGGTGATCAATTTGTCATTATCAAAAGCAAACGCGATCTTGCTCATTTTGTGAATGAGCGAAATACCGGCAAGAAAGTCACCGCAGGTTTCTTGGGGCTAGAGGGCGCGCAAATATTGGAAGGTGATATTTCCAATGTGAAAATCATGTATGATGCCGGATTCCGCATGATGGCCGCAACCCATTTTTTTGATACGGAACTGGGCGGTTCTGCACATGGTATCTCCCTCGGCGGCCTGACAGACTTTGGTCGTCAGGTTTTTAAGGAGATGCAGGAACGCGGCATGTTGATTGATATTGCCCATGCCTCACCGGCCATGATTGATGATATTCTGGCCTTTGCCAGCATGCCAATTGTCTCTTCACACACCGGGGTGCGCGGCACATGCGATAATCAACGTAATTTAAGCGATGATCATATCAAAGGCATCGCAAAATCCGGCGGTGTGGTTGGCATTGGCTTTTGGGAAACCGCCGTCTGTGAAACCAGCGCCGCGGCCATTGTCAGGGCCATTAAATATGTCACCGGGCTCGTCGGCGTGGATTACGTGGCTCTTGGATCAGATTTTGATGGCGCCATTCAAACCCCCTTTGACAGCGGCGGCATGGCTTTAATTACGCAGGAGCTGTTAAAAAATGGCTTCTCTGAATCCGATATACGGAAGATTATGGGAGAAAATACCATAAGAGTTTTGGAACAGGTCTTGCCGGATTAAGTCGGCCTCTTTACGGCTGCCCGCCTGCTGACCGCAAGATACCGCTTAATCAAGAGACTTTATCAAATTAACCAGAGAATTATCAGACCGGTCCCCCGATGCGTCTATCTCACGCAGGCTAAATTTAAGCCAAAACTGACCATGTCTTTTGAACCCACAGGTTCCTGAAGTTTGGTCTATGCAGCCCTGCTTGATTTCCCGCATTGGCTGAATGATAACCAATGGTGCCTCGCTATATAATTGCCGACCCCTATATTCCTTCAGGTAAAGCATATTATCAGGATCGTCTGATCTGCGCTCTTTATCCCCAAGGGTCTTTCCAATCATGGCGTTGGTCGAATAACCAAATTTCTTCAAGCTTTCAGTGTCTTCATAGCCTGATAAAAACTGATCTTTGAATATATCTTTCCAATTAAATTCCCGCAGACTTTTATCAACATTACGCTGCACTTCAGGGCTTATCAGGGGTTTGATTTCCTGTTTTTCTTTCCGGGGCCGGATCACTATTCTTAGGGGCTCCGCTAAAGCAGAAGCCCCTGCCGCAAAACCAAGAGCGGGGTAAATTGCCCCTCCAACGATTAATCCGCAAAATATCAAGAGAATTAACATTGGTTGTAAAATTTTTCGCTTATACAAAAGTCGTCCTACATTTCTTATTATTTCAATAATATTAACGTAAAACAATCATTTATCAAAATAAAACATAAATAAAATGGGAGTAGGTGAGCGTTCCTTGAAGCTATATGTCAAAAAATAAATATTTCTTTAACTTTACTATTCTATAGAATAAGCAATATTTATTTTATTCATTTGAACAATGAGTCTTTTCAACGACATGATTTTGACGTTACGCGCAGCATTCATATTATTGATTGGCATAGTTTTTCCATCGGCATATGCCTTTGCCGGTATCATAAAGTCACCAGACAAGCAGGATGGTAACTACGCCTTACATCATAGAATAATCATATATCATCATGCTGAAAAAAAACAGAACCCACAGAATAATATGGCTAGAAACCGCTATATAACGCAGACCATTCTAGGCGCCCCCGCAATCGGATCACCCTCAAAATTTAATAATATTTCCCGCCCTGACAATTCTGCAACTCTATTGCCTAAAAGTCAGAGGCTCGATATGCCCTATGCCGCTCTCTCACTTTCCCAGGACAATTTTATACTTGATAATAGCTTCAATAACGACAATACCATATCCACAGAAACATTTCTTGATAGTTTTAAGGATGACCCGAAATTCAGAACCATATATTTCACCTCAAAGGACTTGATATTCAGCTATAAAAATTCTGCCCGGAATATTATGAATTTAGGGTTTGATATGACGGAAAGTGATTATATCAGGGCCTCCAGGTCAAATGAGATTTTAAATAAAAAATTCGAAAGACCGCCAACCGCCAGTGAGAGAAAGAATGCCGCCGCCGAATTTAGTAAACTTGTGCATTATACGGCTGAATCCTATAAAACAATCTTAATCGCGTTTCTCGCATTAATGGCGGCGTTATACTTAAGCTTTCGCTATATTCTGAATAAATACATTTAACGTAAACTATTTTTCCCCTGAGGCTTTATAGCAGACACATCTGCATTCAAAACTTTACCTTCCATGGCACCAAGCCAATCAAGTCCAGCCCTCAGCTTAACATTTTCACCAAGAACAATCAGCGCAGGGGCCTGTATCTTCGCCCGCGCGGCCTCTACTGCGGCTTGTGACAAGGTTGTCTCCAGCACAATCTGATCCGTCGTCGTGCCTTTGCTTATTATCGCAACAGCCTCATCCGGCCGCCGGCCTGATTTTAAAAACTGCTCGCACATTAACTCTATTCGGCTCAAAGCCATATATATGACAATGACGGGCGATGATTTTGCCAGTGAATCCCAGTCAATATCCTTGGCAAGGCCGCCGTCCTCTCCATGCCCCGTCAGAAAAGTCACCGCAGAATTTGTATGCCGGTCCGTAAGCGGAATGCCCGCATAGGCTAATCCGCCGATGCCTGCTGTGATCCCCGGCACAACACGAAAGGGAATATTTGACTTCACCAGATAGCGGGCTTCTTCACCGCCGCGCCCAAAAACAAAGGGGTCGCCGCCTTTCAGCCGCAGGACTCTATTTCCGGCCTTTGCATGGGCGACCAGACGCTCCGAAATATCAACCTGCTTTTCTGAAGGCATGCCGCCCCTTTTACCGGCGAATTCAAGCACGGCCTTCCGATCTGCCATCTTCAATATTTCTTGACCAACCAAGGCATCATAAACAACAACATCAGCTTGCTGCAACGCCTTTAGGGTCAACAAAGACAGCAGCCCCGGATCGCCCGGCCCCGCCCCCGCCAGCCATACTGAGCCCGAGGTCATATCGGGCAAATTTTCAAATATATCTTCTATATTCATCTATATTCTCTTTTCTCACATATTCAGAAGCAGCATTTTTATACTGTTAAAAAATCAAGCAGCATCCGCCGGGCCTGCGGAATTTTTTTATTATGAGGGAAAAGTACGTAGCGTTCGAGAAAAAATTCGCTTAAGGATAAACCGGCGCGCACATCATTTCCTGTCACATTGCCGCCGCCCAATAAAAAGGGCGGCAAGGTTAATAATTTATCATGATAGGGCAGCCCTGCGCCCCGGCTAACCGCCCTGCCCGATTTGGGTGAGACATAGATTAAATCATCCGTCACGCCCGTTGCGGCGCAGCAGCCAAGATCTAACCCAAATCCCAATTCAGCTAGCAGTCCAATCTCCCAGCGCACCAGTAATGCGCCCCATGATTCAGGTTCCGGCCCGGCATGCTCCAGTGTATCCAGCAACATCTGAAGCCCTTCATACAGGGTATTATGTTCTTCTCTCTCTGCCAGAGAAACCGACAAGATGGCGCAAACACTGTTCAGCACCCCAAGCTTTGAGGGGTAATCCAGAAAGGATGCCGAACGGGCGTTGCGAAGTTCCGCCGCAAATGTACCCAACTGACTTTCGAGACGCCCGCGCCATTTCAGCGTCACCTCATTCCCGGGTTGCAATGTCCCGCGCTGCCGCCGCCCCATACCGCCCTTGACCAGACCCGCATGACGGCCATGCTGCGCCGTCATAACGTCAATAAGCGCATCATATTCACCATATTTGCGCAAAGAAATAATTATACCTTGATCATGAAATTCCATAATCTATTCTGTTGTGACCTCTATTTCAGCAAGATAAACCCGCACTTTACCCCAGCCTATGGGGAATTCGCTATAGACTGGAATCATATCATCCAGCCCATCCACTTTGGCGTACCAGATTTCCAGGGGGGTCGGCTCCATTGTGTCCGTATTTTTTTTCTTTTTTCTGGATTTTTTTTGGGAGTTTTTCTTCTTTTTGATCCCTTTGAAACTGCCATCAACGATTCTGTCCCTAAATTCACATACCAGAACATCACCTTTATAAACGGATCGTTTGCTCTTTAAATGTTTGTTTCCTGTACATTGATAGGAAATATCCAGCAGAAAAAAACCGCCGAATATATTCTGATGCATGATCTTTTCGCCTATCTTCATGGCCTCTTCATCAAGGCTCAGACCAAGATAAAAGCTCACCATATCAGGCCCGTATTTCTGCTCTTCCCTGATGGGTATATATTCCACATCCTCCTTGAATTTAAACGCAAATTCATGAGAGATGATCTTGCTGTCCACTTCCTGAAACGCGGTTCGGTTATGAAAGCTGTATTTGCCCCAGCTGCCTTGGTTTGTGTAGGATAAGGGTTTCAGGCTGCCATCACGGGCAAATTTCCCCCGCGCCGTAACCTTATTTTCCATATTGCTGAAAATTGTGGCAAGGCCGGTGACTTTGTAGGAAATCTCTACCGCGTAATCAGTGGCGCTCATATGGCCAGAGGAATATATTTTTGAGATGACAAAGCCGCCCCAATAGGCTTTATAGGTTAACTTGATATGTTGGGCAGGCCTATCATTCTCTGCCGCAAAACTTATGTTTGCCGTGAAGAAAAACAGAATAATAAAAGCAAGGATTTTATTCATTGCTAATCCATAGCGTCAAGTCGGCTAATCCCCTCTTTTATTTTAGCAGATTTCTGCTCGGCCTGCTCAAGATTCCTGCGATTGTCCGCCACCACATTTTCCGGGGCCTTGGCCATGAAGGCCTCATTGTTTAATCGTCCTGAAATACTGCCAATTTCCTTGGCCAGTTTATCCAGATTCTTCTGCAGCCTTGCCTTTTCCGCCGCAATATCTATGACACCGGAAAGGGGCAGGAAATATGTGGCCTCCCCAACCACGACCTGTACCGCGCCTTTGGGAGCATTGCCATCAAGTAAATTGATAGAAGCAGTACGAGATAATCTTTTAATCACGTTACCTTGTTTTTCTATAGATATTTCCGTTCGAGCAGAGGCACCTTTTACAAACATTTCAAGCTTTGCCCCCGCAGGAACATTCATTTCCGCACGCGCAGTACGAATATCCGAAACAAGTTCAATAACCCACGCCATCTCAAGTATGGCTTCTTCATCAATCAGAGCCGCATCCTGCACGGGCCAGTCAGAAATAATCAAGGCCGCCGCTCGGCTATCGCTCAGGCTTCCCCATATTTCCTCGGTAATGAAGGGCATGAAGGGATGCAGGGTTTTCAGAATTTGGTCCATAACCCATGCAGCAGCGGCGCGGGTTTCGCTTTTGGCCTGTTCATCTTCGCCAAAAAACTGCGGCTTGATCAATTCCACATACCAGTCACAAAAAGTTCCCCATGTGAAGTGATAAATGGCCGCTGTTGCGTCATTATAACGGAAATTTTCCAAAGCTTTGGTCACTTCACTGGTGGCTTTGACCATTTCACCAATGATCCATTTATTAACCGCAAGATTAACATTTTCCGGATTAAAACGGGCGTCAACATTATCAAAACAGCCATTCATATCGCAAAAACGGGCCGCATTCCACAGCTTGGTGCCAAAATTCCGGTAACCTTCGACCCGCTTTTCGGACATTTTGATGTCCCTGCCCTGTGCCTCCATCGACGCCAAGGTAAAGCGCAAGGCATCGGCCCCGAATTTATCTGCTAAATCCAGTGGATCTATGACATTGCCTTTTGATTTTGACATTTTTGCGCCATGCTCATCCCGCACCAGGGCATGAACATAAACCGTATGGAACGGCACCTCCGGCTTACCATCCCCATCCTTCATAAAATGAAGGCCGTCCATCATCATCCGCGCCACCCAAAAGAAAATAATGTCAAAGCCGGTGATTAACACGTCGGTTTTATAATGTTTATTCAGTTCCGGCGTATTTTCAGGCCAGCCGAGCGTGCCAAAAGGCCAAAGCGCTGATGAAAACCATGTATCCAGAACATCCGGATCGCGAGTCAGGGCCATCTCTTTGCCGTAATGGGCCAAGGCAGCGGCGGCGGCTTCTGTTTCATCAAGGCAAACAAAAATTTCGCCGTCCGGGCCATACCAGGCCGGAATTTGATGGCCCCACCAAAGCTGCCGGGAAATACACCATGGCTCAATATTACGCATCCATTCGTAATAGGTTTTCTCCCAGTTTTTAGGGACAAATTTCGTCACGCCGCTTTCAACAGCTTCCAATGCCGGCTTTGCCATGACTTCTGCATTCACATACCATTGGTCCGTAAGCCAAGGTTCAATCACCACACCCGAACGATCACCGTAAGGCACCATATGGACGGTATCTTCCGTTTTTTCCAGCAAACCCAAGGCATCCATGTCAGCGATGATCATTTTGCGAACAACAAAGCGGTCAAGCCCGCGATATTTTTCCGGCACCGCATCATTGGTCTGGGCCGCATCATCAAAAATATTGATTTCTGCCAGATTATGGCGTTTGCCAACCATATTATCGTCAAAGTCATGGGCCGGCGTGATCTTCACCGCGCCGGAACCCTTTTCAGGATCGGCATGTTCATCCGCGACCACAATCAGCTTTCGGCCCACAAGCGGCAGGGTCAGTGTTTTACCGATTAAATCCTGATATCTTTCATCTTCGGGATGCACGGCCACCGCCACATCACCGAGCATGGTTTCAGGCCGCGTGGTGGCAACGACAAGAAAACGATCATCAGTACCATCAACGGGATATTTAAAATGCCAATAATGGCCATTGACTTCTTTTTGTTCCACTTCAAGATCAGAAATGGCGGTTTTCAGCTTGGGATCCCAATTCACCAGACGCTTGGCCTTATATATCAGGTCCTGTTTATAAAGCTCGACAAAAACCTTTAATACCGCACCGGCAAATCCCTCATCCATGGTAAAGCGGCTGCGGCTCCAGTCACAGGACTGCCCAAGACGGCGCATTTGGTTAAAAATAATACCGCCGGATTTTTCTTTCCATTCCCAGACACGGTCAATAAATTTTTCGCGCCCAAGGTCATGACGGGACAAACCTTCGGCATCCAACTGGCGCTCAACGACCATTTGGGTCGCGATGCCCGCATGATCCATGCCCGGCTGCCACAACACATCCTTGCCCCGCATACGTTCAAACCGGATAAGAATATCCTGCAATGTATGATTAAGGGCGTGGCCCATATGAAGGCTGCCCGTCACATTTGGCGGGGGCAGTACAATGGTATAGGGCACGGTATCCGTGCGACCTGCTTTAAATGCCCCCGAAGCCTCCCAATGATCATATATTCTCTGTTCGGCATTATGACTATCGAATGATTTTGCCAGTTTGGCAGCTTTTTCTGTTTCTTCAGGCATTTTAGAAATCTTTTCGTCTCTTCTATGAATTTACAATTTTTTTAGAGTATTTAAAAAAAGAAAAGAGCCTTAAGTTAAAGGCCCTTCATATTATTTGGTCGGCAGAAGCCTGTTATATTTTTTGCGGCATCACCCTGCTTGACGTTTTCAGTTAAGGTTTTTTAGTTCTGGCTAAACGGGCGATTTCTTTGGCAACCATACGTTCTACAATCGGCGGCAAATTTTTGTCCAGCCAGACTTTCAACATGGGCTTAAGCATTTCTCTGACCAGATCTTCTAACGTATTGCCCGCGCCCTGATAACCGGTCGTCAATAAATCTGACAGCACTCCAAACTGATCCATGGTAAAGCTTGATTCTTCCCCTGACATCAATCCTTCATCCTCAGGCGCTGGATCCACATCATCTATAGCCAAATCAATATCTATCTTAGCTTCGGGCTCAGCTTCGGGCTCAGCTTCTGGCTCAGGTTCTGGCTCAGGTTCTGGCTCAGGTTCTGGCTCAGGTTCTGGCTCAGGTTCTTCCAGTTCCAGGTCTTCGGGCTCAACTTCAAGTTCAACTTCTTCCTCTACCATTTCTGTAAGTTCCAGAACTTCTTCGGGTTCGGGTTCGGGCTCAGGTTCTGGTTCAGCGGCAGCCTCGGGGGCCTCGGGGGCCTCGGCAGGTTTCTCTTCTTCGACATCATCCTCAGAAATAATTTTCCGAATCGATGCAAGGATTTCTTCCATTGTTGGCTCTTCTTGGCCTTTCGTTTCGCTCATATTGCTGATACCTCGCCGCGTTAAGCGCTATCCCTCGTTAAAATGCCGGTAATTTGGCATCATAATATGCTAGATCTAACATAATAGCTTTAGTGCTTTTTTATCAATTTTCAATAACTATATATCATATATAAAAAAAAACGACCTTTTGGAACAAAAATATCCCCGGATCGTTTTAATTTTAGCTAAAAACTGATTTTAACAGGCTTAATCTTCGCCAATTCCCCAGCCAAAAAACTTATTCTCCACATTATCTCTATTACGGCTTGGGTCATATTGCGCGACATCAAGTGCCATTTCTTGTGCGGTAAGCTTGCCAATAACCATCAACAGGGTATAGGCCGCAACATGCTGATCTCTTTGCGCGCGCACCAAACTCACCCGTGAGTCAAGCAGTTCCTGCTCAGCATCCAGAACATCCAAAGTTGTTCTTGAGCCAACTTCTGACTCCTGCCGGACGCCTTCCAGTGCAATATCATTTGCGGTTACCTGATCTTCGGATGAAACAATTCGGGCCGTGGCCTCCCGATAGTTTTCCCAGGCATTTCGCACTTGCTCCTCCACAGCGCGTTCAACGGACACGGTTTCCAGTCGGCGCTGATTTTCAACTTGTCTGGATTGGCGGATATTTGATGAGACAGCCCCGCTTTGATAAATCGGCAAAGTCATTTGCGCCAGAACTTCTTTAACGGTCGATCTGTCCGTCGTGCTGAAATTTTCCCAGCTTTTGCTAAGCCGGCCAACGATTTCTACGGTTGGGCCAAGCCCGCCATATTGCTTTTTAACATTATACCGCGCCGCTTTTTCAGTGAACATGGCCGCCAGAAGTTCTGGATTAAACTGACGGGCCATATCATATGCCGCTTCCTCAGAGGCCGGCATGGCGGGCAGGTTGACCGGTTCCTCAAGATTGGCCGGTGACATGCCAACCGTCTTTTTGAAAGCCGCTCTACTGGCACTTAAAGCGGCCTCGGAAAGAATTTTTTCTGAAATTGAACGAGATAGCCGCGCTTTCGACTGGGCAACATCCGTACGGGTTATTTCCCCAACCCGGAATCTGTCCTCACTGGCTTCCAACTGGCGTTTTAACACAGCAACATTGTTGATTGTCAGCTCTAACACAGCAATATCCCGCATGACGCCCATATAGGCTGTTACGGCATCCAACAGAATTCTTTGTTCTGTATTGATCAATTGCGCACGGCCCGCATTCACCCTGTTTTGAGCTTCATTCGTGCTGTTCACGGTTTTCATGCTGTTGAATACAGGCTGCCTGACCTCTAATGACAAACTCCTTGGGTTTGTATTTCCGCTGGAAGCAAATGTTGCAATTGTCTCCGAGTTTTTATAGCCATACCGACCAGAACCCACAATAGAAGGCCGCCAACCGGATTTGGCCTGATTTATGGTTTCATCAAGCGCCCTCAACGCCGCCCGCTGCGCTTGCAAAGTCGGATTACCAAGATAGGCCGCTGCCATGGCATCCTTTAAAGTATCCGAATAGGCCTGTTGATGAAAAGTAAAAGTTACCATTAATGCTGCAGCCAGATAAGATAGTCTATTTCTCATTTTTAAACCCAGTATAAAATAACTTGTTGATAATCGCGCTTCTTTACGAGCATTTAACTCATAACAACTTGGCATTAATAAAATATGTATTTATTGACATTAACCATAACATGAAATTACCTCACTATTGTTAACGCTGTCAACATTAACTCACGCGACAGCTCTTAAAAAGTAAATTCAGCTTTCCTGTTAAACGCCTCGAGCGCAGGAATATAAACATCAAACAATATCCGTTTGCCAAGCAGACCATTTTCATTTGTCACATAAGTGGCCTTGCCAACGCCATTGTCATTCAGAACACAAATGAGCCGCCCGCCCTCTGCGATCTGGTCGGCCAACTGCTGCGGCAGATAATCAATCATCCCATTGATGAATATCAAGTCATAAGGCCCTTGCGCCGCCAAACCATCCACAAGCGGCCCCGTTACAACGGCCACATTGTCACATTCCTCATCTGCCAGAATATCAATAGCGCTCTTCGCAAGACCTTCATCTTCTTCAAGCGCAACAACGGCTTCGGCAAGCCGACCCAAAACCGCGCTTGAATAGCCAGTCGCGCAGCCCACATCCAGAACCAGATCCGTCTCCTTCACATCAGCGGCATCGATAAGTCTGGCAAAAACCATAGGCCCCATCAGGCTGCGCCCCGGGGCCACCGGAATATCATCATCATGGTAGGCAACCCCGCTCAAAACTTTTGGAACAAATTTCTCCCGGTGAACAGAAGTGATTGCACCGATAATGCGTTCATCATTGACTTCATTTGGGCGAAGCTGGGTATCTATCATATTTTGACGTGCATGTGCCATATCTGACATTAAGAAACTCCTGAAATTATAGTTTATCTCATTACCGTTCCTGTATAAAGGGTCACCTTATGCTTTACAATAACGGAAACATCATTTTGCGAGGATAATATGTCACATTTCTTGAGGCAATTATGAAAAAATCATCATTTAACCACAAAGAATGACAAGCCTGTCACTTGGTATATCTAACCAAAATCGTCACAATGTGTAAAATAACGACTTAGAGTGTCAGGATTCTTTACAGTATTTGCGGCTAAAAAATTACAAAAAAAACAGAAAAACTCCCTAACATCATGAAATATAAGGCACATATTCAAAATGGCATAATTTTTGCTTAACATATACAGCAATATTAGCATTCATAGAAATATATATAAGGGAATATTATGAAAAAAATACTTTTATCTGCCATTGCCACATTTGCAATGCTTTCATCTGCAAATGCCGGGGTAATATTTTTGGATGCAGATAGCCTGACGACGGGTTCTGATCTTGAAAACAACCCCCTGCTAACAGCTGAGGGAACCATTACATACCTTGGTGAAGTAAGGCAGACTTCTTCCGACCCTGAATTGGTAGCAGCCGGTTCACTAGGAAATGTATTTGACATAGACAACGGCACCGACAGTGCATCATTCAGCTTTGATTTTGACGTCACATCATTTTCTTTTATTTATGGCGGAAATTCTGGTGTCTTTGACATCGTTGCAAGAGATGCGTTTAACAATATTGTCGATAGTTTCTTTCAAGCCTCAACTTCTAGCGGAGAGCCCGCAGGGCCGGTGACACTTTCCGGCATTGGCATCAGAAGTATTTTTTGGCAAGATCCAGGAAATAATTTTGCTGCGATCGATAACGTAACGATCAGGACTACCAGCGTGCCGGAACCCGCGCCTCTTGCACTGCTTGGTCTTGGGCTGCTCGGCCTTGGTCTTTCCCGCAAACGCCGTGCCTAAACCCTAAAATTTGATAATTATAATTCAGGCGATTCCTTCAGTATAAGGGGTCGCCTTTTTTATATGTGTTTCCCTACCTGTAATAAAAGCCCCCACCCGGCGACTTTTAAGCTTGAAAATAAAAGGGGAATATGCGACATAATGCCTTCTTGAAAAGTTGATAATATAAAATATTTTACATTCGAAAAATCTTTTCATTTGATTTCAATGGCTTGGCGCGGTGGCGGAGTGGCTACGCAGCGGATTGCAAATCCGTCCAGACCGGTTCGATTCCGGTCCGCGCCTCCAAAGCTGTCCCCCCTCCTCAAAAACTTTCCGCAGCTCAAACTGAATACATCATGCAGATAGGTCACATTTAGATTGGCACCCTACAAAGAAGTTTCATATTTTATACATACGAATAATATTTGACTATTTGGTCAAAAAATTATACCCTTAAGATAAAAGAGGGGTATCAACATGAAGCATAAAAACCATAGGGCTGCTTATAATAAAATATTAGCCAAGCAGAGTGCCAACAGTTTCTTTGATGAATTACATAGGCCATTGAATAAATCCACGGGCTTTAAGGAAGCGGATCAGTGCCTTTATTGTTATGATGCGCCATGTATTCAGGCCTGCCCCACATCCATAGATATTCCAACTTTCATCCATCAAATCAAAACCGCAAATGTCATGGGCGCGGCCCATACAATCCTCAAGGAAAATATTATGGGCGGCACCTGCGCCCGTGCCTGCCCGACAGAGGTTCTTTGTGAACAGGCCTGCGTTCTCAATGATGATGCCGGAAAACCCGTCAAAATCGGCCTTTTGCAGAGGTTCGCCGTAGATCACCTTATGGCTAAGGATGCCTCTCATCCCTTTAAACGTGCGGCACAAACAGGCCGCACAATTGCCGTGATTGGCGCGGGGCCTGCCGGATTATCCTTTGCCCACCGCACCGCCGTTCTCGGCCATGATATTCACATATATGAATCCCGGGACAAAGCGGGCGGGCTTAATGAATATGGCCTTGCAGCCTATAAAATGGTTGATGATTTTGCGGCTAAAGAAGTTGAGTTTATTTTGGACATTGGCGGGATTGACATATTTTACGGTACATCCCTTGAGCAGGATTTATCCCTGAATGATCTGCAAGAAAAATATGACGCCATATTCATTGGGATTGGTTTGGGGGGCACCAATGATCTTGGTCTTGACGGCGAAGCTATGTCAGGCATTACAGACGCCATTGATTTCATCGAAGATTTGCGCCAGACGGATGATTTATCAAGCCTTGAGCTTGGACAAAACATCATTGTCATCGGCGGCGGCAATACGGCTATTGATGCGGCGGTACAGGCAAAAAAACTTGGCAGCCCGAATGTCGCCCTTGTTTATCGGCGCGGCGAGAGCCAAATGGGCGCAACAGCTTTCGAGGTGGAGCTTGCCCGTAAAAATGGCATCGCGGTTCACCTTTGGTCAAAACCGATAACCCTGCATGGCAAGAACAGCATAGCCGCGATAACTTTTGAACATACGACCATAAAGAATGGCAAGCTCACAGGCACAGGCGAGGCCTATATTCTGGATTGTGACATGCTGCTGAAAGCCATTGGTCAAAAACTTGATGGCACGAACCTGCAAGGCTTGGCCACCAAAGACGGCAAGCTCGTCATTTCAGAAAACTATCAAACCAGCAACAAGAAAATTTTTGCCGGCGGCGACTGCGTCCTATCAGGAGAAGACCTTACGGTTCAAGCCGTAGAGGATGGCAAACAAGCCGCCATTGCCATGGATATTTGGCTGCGGGATAATTAAGAGATATTACTATGGCTGATTTAAAATGTACCATCGCCGGAATCAAGAGCATCAATCCTTTTTGGCTCGCCTCTGCGCCGCCAACAGATAAATATGTCAATGTGGTTCGCGCTTTTGAAGCCGGATGGGCCGGCGTTGTCTGGAAAACACTTGGTGAAGACCCCCCCGTGATCAATATGTCCAGCCGTTACGGCGTCCATTTTAACAGCGCCCGTGATGTGATCGGCATCAATAATATTGAACTGATATCCGACCGACCTCTAGACATTAACCTGCAGGAAATCCGGCAGGTTCGCGACGAATGGCCGGACCGCGTTATCATTGGTTCCATGATGGCCCCGATAGATGAACGGGCATGGAAAGAGCTTGCCATCAAAATCGCTGAGGCGGGGGTTCATGGCATTGAGCTTAATCTGGGTTGCCCGCACGGCATGTGCGAACGCGGCATGGGGTCTTCCATCGGCCAAGTGCCTGAGATGATTGAACGAACCACCCGCTGGGTCCGCGAGGCCGTTGACATTCCGGTCTTTACCAAGCTCACACCCAATATCACCAATATCCTTTGGGGCGCAGAAGCGGCCAAAGCGGGCGGCGCTCACGCTGTCTCTCTGATCAATACGGTCAATTCGGTTATTTCTGTTGACCTTGATGCCATGGCCCCGACCCCGACCGTTGATGGCAAGGGCAGCCACGGCGGTTATTGCGGGACGGCGGTCAAGCCTATCGCCCTTCATATGGTCGCTGAAATCGCCCGAAATCCTGAAACCAGCGACATCCATATTTCCGCTATAGGCGGCATTGAAAATTGGCGCGATGCGGCCGAGTTTATCTCACTTGGGGCCAATGGCCTGCAGGTCTGCACCGCCGCCATGCTCTATGGCTTTCGCATTGTCGATGATATGATCGATGGGCTGTCAAACTTTATGGATGAAAAAGGCTATAAAACCATTGATGATTTCCGGGGGCTGGCCATTAAAAACACCCTTGACTGGAATGAACTGAATATAAACTTCGATACCAAGGCTGTCATCAATCAGGACAGCTGCATTGAATGTGGCCGCTGTCATATCGCCTGTGAGGACACGTCCCATCAGGCCATTACTTTTGATGTGTCCGCAGACGGAAAACGCAGTTTTAGCGTAATCAATGATGATTGCGTGGGCTGCAACCTTTGCGCGATAATCTGCCCCGTGCCGGATTGCATCGAAATGCAGCCCGTCAAAAATGACCTGCCCTACCTCACATGGCCGCAGCACCCTAAAAATGCTATAAGAGACATTGATTAACCCCCCAAGGAGAATTGTGAAGGAGAATTGTGATGGACCCCGTCGCAGCCGGACAAAAAACCAACGGCCTTGACGCCTACTGGATGCCCTTTACGGCCAACAGGCAGTTTAAAGAAAATCCCCGCATGATCGTCGGCGCAGAAGGCATGTATTTCAAGACATCTGATGGCCGCGACCTTTTGGATGGTATTGCGGGGCTTTGGTGCTGCAACGCGGGTCATAACAGACCGCGCATCGTCAAAGCCATTCAAAAACAAGCATCAGAACTGGATTATGCCCCGGCTTTCCAAATGGGCCACCCCAAACAATTTGAACTGGCCAGTCGTTTGGCCGCGTTGATGCCCGGCGAGCTTAATCGGATATTTTTCACCAATTCCGGTTCAGAGGCCGTTGAAACGGCCCTGAAGATGGCCATTGCCTATCACCGCCTGCGCGGCGAAGGCCACCGCACCCGCCTTATTGGACGGGAAAAAGGCTATCACGGCGTTAATTTTGGCGGCATGTCCGTCGGCGGCATGCCCGCCAACCGCAAAATGTTTGGCAGTCTCGTATCCGGCGTAGATCATTTGCGCCATACCCACGGCATAGAAGAAAATCGCTATTCAAAAGGCATCCCAAGCCACGGCGACAGGCTTGCCGACGATCTGGAGCGTCTGTGCGACTTGCATGATGGCTCCACCATTGCCGCAGTGATTGTCGAGCCTCTGGCCGGATCAGCAGGAGTTATTCTGCCGCCCGAAGGTTATTTGCAGCGCCTGCGCAAAATTTGTGACAAACATGGCATTCTGCTTATTTTTGATGAGGTTATCACGGGCTTTGGCCGTTTGGGGACGCCCTTTGCCGTTAATAAATTTGGCGTTGAGCCGGATATGGTGACCGCTGCCAAGGCTTTGACCAATGGGGTTATTCCCATGGGGGCTGTTTTCGTGCAGGATAAAATTCATGACGCCTTCATGCAGGGGCCGGAAAATATGGTCGAATTTTTTCATGGCTATACCTATTCCGGCAATCCAATGGCCTGTGCGGCGGCCCTTGGCACGCTCGATACTTATGAAGAAGAAGGACTGCTGACCCGCGCCGCAGAACTTTCCGATTATTGGCAGCAGGCCGTGCATTCCCTGAAAGGCCTGCCTCATGTGATTGATCTGCGCAACCTTGGCCTTATTGCGGGTATTGAGCTTGACCCATTTCCGGGCGCACCGACCAAACGCGCCTTCGATGTCTTTCTCAAGGCTTATGAAGCGGGGCTGCTGATCCGCACAACCGGAGACACCATTGCCCTGTCACCGCCGTTGATCATTGAAAAAAGCCAGATTGATTTCGCCTTTGAAACACTGACAACAATCATTAAAAATCTGGAATAGGACCTCCTTCGCATGACCTTAATTGACCATATCATTGACGGGAAAAATACTTCCGGCTCCAGTGGCAAAAAACAGCCCGTCTATAATCCGGCAACGGGAGAAGAAATTGCGCAAGTCACCATGGGGGGTGCCGCAGAAATCGAGGCCGCTGCCCAAGCCGCCAAAAATGCTTTCCCGGACTGGTCAAACACATCCCCGGCCAAACGGGCCAATGTGATGTATTCCCTGCGCCAAATCATGAGCCAGCGCGCCGATGAAATTGCCCGCACCATCAGCCGTGAACATGGCAAAACCCACGATGACGCCCTTGGCGAAGTCGCCCGCGCCCTCGAAGTGGTTGAATATGCCTCAGGCATTCCAGACAAATTAAAAGGTGATTTCAGCCGAGATGTTGGCCCCG
This sequence comes from Emcibacter sp., assembly GCA_021647465.1. Taxonomy (GTDB): domain Bacteria; phylum Pseudomonadota; class Alphaproteobacteria; order Sphingomonadales; family Emcibacteraceae; genus Paremcibacter. Next base: position 95,747 of record JAKIUQ010000010.1, read on the forward strand.
GCATTGATACCAGCTCCGAGCGGCAGCCCCTTGGCGTTGTCGCCGGCATTACGCCGTTTAATTTTCCGTCCATGGTGCCGCTTTGGATGATCCCCATGGCACTGGCCTGCGGCAATATATTCATTCTCAAACCGTCCGAGCGCGGCGCGGCAAGTGCCAATCTTATTTTCGAACTCTTTAAAGAGGCCGGCCTGCCGCCCGGTGTGCTTAACGTGGTTCACGGCGGCAAGAATGCCGTTGATGCCATTATCGCCCACCCGGATATTCAGGCAATCAGCTTTGTCGGGTCAACCCCCATTGCCCGTTATATCTACAGCAATGGCTGCGCGGCTGGCAAGCGCGTGCAAGCCCTTGGCGGGGCCAAAAATCATATGATCATCCTGCCGGACGCCGATATTGATCAGGCCGCCGATGCCTTGATGGGCGCCGGATTTGGGTCTGCCGGTGAACGCTGTATGGCAATCAGTGTCGCGGTTCCCGTGGGCGAGGAAACCGCAAACCGGCTGGTCGAGGCGCTTATCCCTATGGTGCAGGCCTTGAAAATTGGCCCGTCCACTGATCCTGAATCCGAAATGGGCCCTGTGATCACCGGGGAAGCCAAGATGCGCATCGAAAGCATGATCACCGACGGCGAGAAGGAAGGGGCCAAACTGCTTGTGGATGGCCGGGGGTTCAAGTTACAGGGTTATGAAAATGGTTTCTGGGTCGGCGGCACTCTGCTTGATCATGTGACCGAGGATATGAGCGTTTACAAGCAAGAAATTTTCGGGCCTGTCCTGTCCGTATTACGGTCTGATTCCTATGATTATGCCGTTGATCTGATCAACAGACATCAATATGGCAATGGCACGGCCCTCTTCACCCGCGACGGTGATGCCGCCCGCGATTTCGCCCGAAGAATTAACGTGGGCATGGTAGGTATTAATGTGCCAATTCCCGTGCCCGTTGGCTATCACAGCTTTGGCGGCTGGAAACAATCCAGCTTTGGCGGCCACGGCATTTACGGGCCGGAAGCCGTTCATTTTTATACAAGACTTAAAACCGTAACATCACGCTGGCCTACGGGTATCCGTTCCGGCGTAGAATTCACATTTCCAAAAATGGGATAAAGGAAGTATGTCATGACCCAGCCTAAAACCGCAACCCTCAGAGGCGGCCTGATCCAGATGGCCCTCAAATCATCAACGGACAATGATCCGGAAACCATTCGCAAAGCCATGATTGAGGCCCATATCCCGCTCATAGAAAAGGCCGGAGAAGAAGGCGTTCAAGTCCTGTGTTTTCAGGAAGTCTTCACCCAGCCTTATTTCTGTCCGAGCCAAGATGAAAAATGGTATGACAGCGCCGAAGCCATCCCGAATGGCCCGACCACCATGTTGATGCAGGACTATGCCGCGAAATATAAAATGGTCATTGTGGTGCCTATATATGAACGCGACGATGTGACCGGAATATATTATAACACCGCAGCCGTGATTGATGCAGACGGCAGCTATCTGGGCAAATATCGCAAAACCCATATCCCGCAAGTGGCCGGTTTCTGGGAGAAGTTTTTCTTTAAGCCCGGCACATCTGATTGGCCGGTCTTTCAAACAGAATATTGCAAGCTTGGGGTTTATATCTGCTATGACCGTCATTTCCCGGAAGGCTGGCGCGCCTTGGCCCTCAATGGCGCGGAATATATCGTCAATCCCTCCGCGACCGTTGCCGGGCTTTCGGAATATCTCTGGAAATTGGAACAGCCCGCCTCTGCAGCGGCCAATGGCTGCTGGATCGGGGCCATTAACCGCGTCGGCACCGAAGAACCCTGGAATATCGGCGAATTTTATGGCCAGAGTTATTTCGTTAATCCCCGCGGTCAAATTGAAAAAGAAGCCAGCCGTGATCAGGATGAATTGATCATCCATGACATGGATATGAATATGGTCAAGGACGTGCGAAATAAATGGCAGTTCTTCCGTGACCGCAGGCCCGAAACATACGGGCCTCTTACCCGGAGTGAGTAATGGATAATTATGATTCAGACTTATGGAATGATGATCTGAAGCCAACCACAGAGGCGACGCGAACATGGGACTGGAAGGCCTATGCCGCCCTCTGGATTGCCATGGTGGTTTGCGTGCCGACCTATATGCTGGCGGCGGGCCTTATTGCTGAAGGCATGTCATGGGATCAGGCGGTGATCACCGTGATGCTCGGAAATGTCATCATCCTGGCCCCGATGATCCTGATCGGCCATGCCGGCGCCAAATATGGCGTCCCCTTCCCCGTACTCCTGCGGTCTGCTTTTGGCACCAGGGGCGCGCGCATTCCCGCCTTGGCCCGCGGGCTGGTTGCCTGCGGCTGGTTTGGCATTCAGACATGGGTGGGGGGCTCGGCAATTTATGTGATCCTCAACGGCCTTTCTGACAACGCTTTTCAAGGCACAGCCCTGCCCTTTCTTGGCATAGACATCGCGCAGTTTTTCAGCTTTTTAGGCTTTTGGGCCATTCATTTATATTTCATCAGGCATGGCACGGAATCAATCCGCTGGCTTGAAACCTATGCGGCCCCGTTTCTTATTCTTATGGGGCTTTCCCTGCTGGCCTGGGCCTATGTCAAAGCAGATGGTTTTGGTAATATGTTGTCCGCGCCGTCACAATTTGAGGCGGGCGGGCCAAAAGAAGGTCAATTTCTTGGCACTTTCATCGCAGGCCTCACCGCTATGGTTGGCTTCTGGGCGACAATGGCGCTCAATATTCCAGACTTTACCCGATTTGCCAAAAGCCAGAAAGATCAAATCATCGGGCAGATGATCGGCCTGCCCCTGCCCATGGCGTTATTTGCCTTTATCGGCGTTGCCGTGACATCTGCCACCGTTACCATCTACGGCGAAGCCATCTGGGACCCTGTTGCGCTCGCCAGCCGAATGGGCGGTATGGGCGTTATTGTTGCACTGGCCGCGCTGATTGTCGCCACCCTGACCACAAATCTGGCCGCGAATATTGTGGCCCCGGCCTATGGTTTTTCAAATCTCAGCCCCCAGAAAATAAGTTTCCGTATGGGCGGTTATATTACGGCGGGCATTGGCATTGCCATTTTCCCATGGAAACTGCTGGAAAGTTCAGGCGGCTATTTATTCACTTGGCTGATTGGTTATTCGGCTCTGCTTGGCCCCATTGCCGGCATTTTGATTGCCGATTATTTTTTGCTGCGAAAATGTAATCTCAAAGTCGATGATCTCTTTCGCCATGACGGCAAATATGGCGGGCATAATGGCTGGAATATAGCCGGGCTCAGCGCCCTTGCCCTCGGCGTTCTGCCCAACCTGCCGGGTTTTTTACATGCGGCGGGTTTTGTCGATACAGTACCGGAAATATTTGATATAATCTATAGCTATGCCTGGTTCGTCGGGGTTATCATCGCCGGTGGTTTATATCTTGTTTTTACCAAGAATACCAACTGAAGGAGAAAATCATGTCACTTTTTATACGCGGAGGAACGGTTGTAAATGCCGATAACAGCGCGCGCGCTGACGTTTATATTGAAGGCGGCCTGATTAAAGCCGTTGGCCTTGATCTGATCGTGCCTTCTGATGCTGACATTATTGATGCCGGCGGGCAATATGTCATGCCCGGCGGCATTGATCCCCATACCCATATGCAGCTTCCCTTCATGGGCACAGTGGCAAGCGAGGATTTTTATACGGGCACGGCGGCGGCTCTTGCGGGCGGCACCACCATGATCATTGATTTTGTCATCCCAAACCCGCAGCAACCCTTGATGGAAGCCTATCAGATCTGGCGTGGATGGGCCGAAAAAGCCTGCGCAGACTACAGTTTTCACGTGGCGGTAACATGGTGGGATGACAGCGTTCATGCGGATATGGCGCAGCTCGTCAAAGAAGAAGGCGTCAACAGTTTCAAACATTTCATGGCCTATAAAAATGCCATCATGGCCGAAGATGAGGTTTTATATAACAGTTTTTCCCGCGCTCTGGACCTTGGGGCCATGCCAACCGTTCATGCGGAAAATGGTGAAATGGTATTTCAATTGCAGAAAAAACTGCTTGAAATGGGCATGACAGGCCCGGAAGCCCATCCCCTGTCCCGCCCGCCAGCCGCAGAGGCCGAAGCGGCCAACCGCGCCATACGTCTGGCAGAAGTGATCGGCGTGCCGCTATATCTTGTCCATGTTTCCACGCAGGATGCCCTTGATGAAATCAGCAAGGCGCGCGCCAGGGGTCAGCGGGTTTATGGCGAAGCACTGGCCGGCCATTTATTAATTGATGACAGCGTTTACCGTCATCCTGATTTTGAGGTGGCCGCAGCCCACGTCATGTCGCCGCCCTTTCGCAGTAAAGAACATCAGGCGGCCTTATGGCAAGGGCTTCAATCGGGCAATCTTCAAACCACGGCCACCGACCATTGTTGTTTCTGCGCCGACCAGAAAGCCGCCGGAAAGGATGATTTTACATTGATTCCAAATGGCACCGCCGGGGTTGAAGACCGCCTGACGGTTTTATGGACAAACGGGGTTACGACGGGCAAATTGACCATGGAAGAATTCGTAGCCGTCACCAGTACAAATTCCGCAAAGATATTTAATATTTATCCACGAAAAGGCGTGATCCGCGCCGGCGCCGATGCCGATATTGTGGTCTGGGATCCGGCCGCAAGCAAAGTCATTTCGGCCAAAACCCATAAGCAGAATATCGATTTTAATATTTTTGAAGGTATGAAGGTAACAGGCCTTGCATCCCACACCATCAGCGCCGGCCAACTGCGCTATAAGAACGGCGAACTGATGACCCGCCCCGGCACCGGTTCATACATCAAACGCTCCGCTTTTCAGCCTGTGTTTCACGCTCTGGGAAAAATCGCCGATACCCATAAGGCCAAACCCGTAAAACGGACGTGAAGGCGATTTCTTATTTCTGAAATCTGGCAGAGCTGGATATTTAACTGAATAACATCTTGCAATCCTGACAGCATTTATTTCGGGCAATGATATAGATCAGATGTACGGTACCAACGCCCGCGAGCAGGCAGAAGAATGAAATATAGGCATATGATAAAAATACCCAGACAACGGATATGACCACCAGCAATGTCAGTCCGAACAGCCGCATATGTTTATAGCTGGACAGCAACGGCGGGATAACAATCAAAAACAGATAAACGCCGTAGGTCACCGTGCGCGGGACAAAATAATCAAAAAACATCGTATCTTCATAGGATATGGAATGGTTATTAATGGCAACCCTGACCCAGTCGGGATTTATTATATGGGGGATATATAGCATCAAACCGAACAAAAGACCTGCACAGGCAAATATCAGAAGGGGTTTTTTGCGCCTGCTGCCTTCCGGTTCCAGAAAATATATACTGAAAGGAATCCATGTGGGCCACATTAACCAGCTAAACAATATAAACCCCATCGCCCCCCACCAGACCATATTCGGGTCGCCATTATTCAGCCCCATCCAGACATGGCCCTCCATAAATTGCTGGATACCGGCGAATATGGGCATCATGGCCACAGGTAAATAACGCAAATTGATTTTATAGGCCTTCCAGGCCGCATAACCGCCCCCGGAAACCAATACCGTTGCTGCGATAAAACTTACCGGTTCAGAAAAACACATAACTTGACCCTCCCTCATTGCGTTGATTCAGAGCCTATCTGGAATGGCCAAAAAATGCTATAATAAAAAGCTCTTGACCTTGGAGTATGCTCAAAGGTGTATAATCTGCTTTATTGATAAAGGTGATGATTATGAATGATTTAACCATAGGACAATTGGCCAGAAAATGCGGGGTAAGAACAGACACGATCCGCTATTACGAGCAGTTGGAGATCATCCAGCCCGAAGATCGGTCAAGCGCCGGATACCGGCTATACGGTCCGGAAAGTATTCGCACCATAAAATTTATCCGCCGCGCCAAGGATCTGGGCTTCACACTTGCAGAAATCAAGATTCTTCTGAATCTTAAAGCATCGCAAACGGCCACCTGCCGTGACATGCTGGAACGCACCGAAGCCAAGATAGTCGAAGCAAAAGAAAATATGCGGCATTTAAACAACATGCATGACGTGTTGGAAAAACTGTCAGAGGCCTGCCCGGGCGGCAATATGCCCTTGAGCGAATGTCCGATCCTTGATCATCTATACCCTGAAAATTAAAACAGGAGAAAAATTATGAAATACAAGAAAAAGACAAATAGCGATTTCGTCCATACAGACCCGGTTTGCGGAATGGAGGTCAGCTATAATACCGCCCCGGCGGTGGTTATATATGACAATAAAACATATTATTTTTGTGCGGATACCTGTCGTCTGGCCTTCGAAGAAAACCCGAAGCTGTATATTCATAAGTTTAAAAAACACGTTAGTTGAAATGATAAATTCCAACCCTGAAAGCAAGGAGAAAATATTATGCAACATAACCTGCAACAAAAAGAATTCGTAAAACATAGCAAACCTGCTGTCCCTGCCCCCAAAAAGAGACAAAAGGACACCCTCTTTCCCCCCTCCCTGAACAAACGCATACCCGCGGTTCTTCTGCCTTTGAACCTCATTCAACGGGGGCGGCTTGATCTGCTGTTGCCGAATGAGAAAACCGCCGTTTACAGTGGCAAGGCCCAGGGAACACAGGCAGATATGAAGGTTTATGACTGGAAAGTCTTTAACCATATGCTCAGACGGGGCGATATCGGGCTGGGCGAAGATTATATCAAGGGTCTGTGGGAGTCCGGAAACCTGAAAAAATTTATGCGCCTTGCCGTCGAGAATATTCAGGCTTTTGAGAGTTTTGCCCGCAGCAATATATTCTACCGTCTGGCCTATGCCCTTAAAAACAGGTTTTTGCCCAACACACAGCGTAAAAGCCGGAAGAATGTCCATGTTCATTATGACCTGGGTAATGATTTCTACAAGCTTTGGCTGGATAAGGGCATGACCTATTCCAGCGCCCTGTTTCAGGGTGATGCCTCCAAATCCCTGAAAGACGCACAACAGGCCAAATATCAACGCATTCTGGACAGACTAACCCCCTCTTCCTCTGCCGGTCATATACTTGAGATCGGTTGCGGCTGGGGCGGATTCATGGAGAAAGCCGCCCAAAGTAATTTCCGGGTCACGGGGGTTACCCTTTCCCGTGAACAGGCTGTTTGGACCGAGGAGCGGCTTGAAAAGGCCGGGCTGGACAAAACGACAGAGGTGCGCCTTAAGGATTACCGCGAACTTGACGGCCAATATGACCATATTGTCTCCATCGGTATGTTCGAGCATGTGGGGGAAGCCTTCTGGCCGGAATATATGAATACGGTTCATAAATACCTGAAACCGGGCGGCAAGGCCATGATCCAGACCATCATCATTCGCGATGACCTGTTTGAGGATTACCGCAACAGCAGTGACTTTATCCGGGAATATATTTTCCCGGGCGGTATGCTGCCTTCCCGTGAATGCTTTGAACAGGAAGCCGTCAAGGCTGGCCTCACCGTAAATGATGTTTTTCATTTCGGTCAGGATTACGCCATCACACTGGAAAAATGGTTGGATAATTTTGATGCCAGCATAGCAGACATAAAAGCCATGGGATATTGTGATAAATTTATCCGCAAATGGCGTTTTTACCTGACAAGCTGCGCCGCCATGTTCAGAAGCGGCAGAATTGATGTTATGCAAGTAGAACTGGTGAAGGAGAAATTTCATGACAGATCAAAATAACCATGAACAGGTTGGTTGCTGCGGCGGTCAAGGCCGTCATAAGGAACCAAAGGAACAAAGCAGTGACTGCTGTCACGACAAGGACAGCCAAAAAACAGAAAAAGACAAGAGTGAACATTCTGAAGGCTGCTGCGGCGAAAACCGGAAATAGCGTTATGGCACAGAGAGATTATAACACAGAGAGGTTATAGCACCTCAAACAAGCCTGCTGCGCCCATACCGCCGCCAACACACATGGTGACAACAACATATTTCACACCGCGCCGCTTACCCTCGATCAAGGCATGACCTACCATGCGTGATCCGCTCATGCCATAAGGATGGCCGATGGAAATTGCGCCGCCATTGACATTCAGTTTTTCATCGGGAATTCCCAGTTTATCACGGCAGTAAACCACCTGAACCGCGAAGGCCTCGTTTAATTCCCAAAGGCCAATATCATCCATTGTAAGGCCCGCTGTTTTCAACAGTCTTGGAATAGCAAAAATTGGCCCGATGCCCATTTCATCCGGATTGCAGCCAACCACGGACATACCGCAATAGAGCCCAAGCGGGGCCAGACCACGTCTTTCGGCTTCCCCCCGTTCCATCAATAAATTGGCTGAGGCCGCATCGGAAAATTGGCTTGCGTTACCGGCGGTGATTGATCCGCCCTCTATCACAGGGCCAAGGCCGTTCAGGCTTTCTACAGACGTAGAAGGCCGATTACCCTCGTCTTTTGTCAGGGTGACGGCCTCATAAGAAATTTCCCCCGTTTCCTTGTCCTTGATCGCCATAGTAGAGGCCAGCGGCACGATTTCATCATCAAATTTTCCCGATGCCTGCGCGGCGGCTGTCCTTTGCTGACTTTGCAAGGCGTAAGCATCCTGCGCATCACGGCTGATACCGTAACGTTCTGCCACAATCTCTGCGGTTTGCAGCATGGGCATATAGGCATCCGGCATCCGTTTCAACAGCCCCTTGTCCACCTGTTTCGTGATCAATTCAAAGGCCGGCTTCTGTACGATGGAAATATTATCAACGCCGCCGCCCACAACGATATCCATACCATCACAAATAATCTGTTTGGCGGCCGTGCCAACCGCCATCAGACCAGAGGCACATTGACGGTCAATGGTCATGCCCGCAACAGATGTCGGCAATCCTGCGGCCATGGCACTGGTTCGCCCCACATTCCATCCTGTTGATCCAGCGGGGAGCGCGCTGCCCATGATCACATCTTCGACCTCGCCGCCTTCAAGGCCAGCCCGGCGCACGACTTCTGAAATAACATGGCCGCCCATTGTCGGCGCCATTGTGTTATTGAAGGCGCCTTTAAAAGCCCGCCCGATTGGTGTTCTTGCAGTTGATACAATGACGGCTTCTCTCATCGGTCTGTTCCCTGTTTCTGATGTCTTAAAATAATCTATGCTTTATAGATCATCGCCATAAAGAAAAAAAGTAAAATTAAAACAACCGTTTTATTTCCCCATGGTAAAAACGTTAACTTTTCAATGAAACCAGCCCGTTAGCGCCCGCCCCTTCTCTTGACTTTCTTCCGTTTTTTTGGCCCCAGAATATCTTGATATTCGCTGAGCGCTTTTCCGGTAAGAATTTTAATTTCATGGCCGGTAGCATAGGTCAGATCGTAATCCGCAATATAGCGATAATTGGCGACAGAAGCCCGTGACATGGCAAAGCTTCTTTCAAAAAAATTCAAATGGTCATATATATTAAAATGATCAATCTTGCGGCTCAGGCGGATCGTACCGATCAGGCTATCTTTGCCATTTTTGCCTGCAATCTTTATCAAGGTCGGATAAGAAGAGCCATTTTTTGCATTTTTATTTTGTTTGTAATCAATGGTGACGTCCGAAAATTTTGTAATATTGCCCGCATCATCCTTAAGAAGCAGAATAAACTCTCTGCTTCCATCAGGTCTTTCAATGGCAGATAAAAACGGCAGAGGCTGATTATCGGCGGCGCGAAGGCCACTGACCCGCAGCCAGTCTTTTAACATATTTTCAAGACGGCCTGTCATTAAGGTATGGGTCGCAAAGCCCTGAACCTTGCCTTCCCCTGTTTTAAAAGGCTGATCTTCGCCCTGATATAATTGCCATTTACCTGACCCCTCAAAAAAAGGCAGGTAAACAGACGTTTCCATAAAAGTTTTTTTATGTGTGAATTTCTTATGATCAAAAGGCTGGATTTCGGACGAAACCACGGCCTTTACTTCATTTCCATCATCTGACCCCAGATAAATATCATAATTATTACCGTCTTTTTTCAAGCGATGGGTATGAATGAACAGATCAAATTTTTCCGAATCAAAGCCCCATTTTCCCAAACTTCGGCCATTTTTGATGATGGTTCTTTTCCCATCCGGGCTCACCACATTTGCCACCATGATGCCATGGGCGTTCCCCACAGGCCAAGGGAAATTTGCCGCAAGAAACTGGGCGGTGACAAAGGTGCCGTCCTCAAACAGAAAATGCTGTTCCCAATATTCCTTGTAAAATTTATCTTCCAGCAACTGGGGCTTAGTATAATCCAAAGCCTGTGACATTGTTGGCAACAGCATACTCATGAACAGAATAACCAATTTAATCAACTTCAAGATAAGGCTCCTTGCAAAAACTCTTTTAACATGATTACGGTGATCTAGCCTATGGTTATACCTACAGCAATACAACACGGCAATTATAGATCGGCCCGATTACCTGCGTTTATCCGGCAGAATTATGTCTATCTCATGACTTAACATAATATCTGACCTTCTTGATTTTACAAATAACAAAGCGATCCTTTCCAAAATAAGAAAGAACCGCTTTGTTATTTTCAAAATGCCGAAAGAAAGGCTATCCTTTAAGCTCGGTCGTCATCTGATCCCGCGCTACGGACAGTAAATCTTCCATTTCGCGGCGAAGTTGATGCTCTGAAATATTCAGTCGCTTGGCGTCAAGGTCAGCCTTCACTTTGCGGTAAACATCGTCGTCACCGGCTTCCTCAAAATCTGATATAATGACTTCTTTGGCGTAGGCCAGCGCGTCATCGCCGTTCAAACCAATTTTTTCCGCCACCCAAAGGCCAAGCAGCTTATTGCGGCGGGCAACAACTTTAAAGTCGAATTCCTCATTGCGGGCAAATTCTTTTTCATAGGCTTTTTCGCGCCCCTCAAACTGGGTCATTTATCAATACTCCTGTATATTGCTTCTCAAATAGAATCTCACGGATCATTTGTACGCCAGATAACAATTTGTTTCTATAATTTTATATGGGGAAGCCTCAGATTAATTTAAAGACCAAAGTGTTTTATTTTCTTTTATTCCATAAAACTGTCTCCAATTGTCTTCTGAACTTAATTGATATATGTTCGCCTCGCCTGATTCTGTCATGCGCCGCAAAATATATATGTTCATTTTATCTATCTGTAGGAAAGCTGATATGTCCCCAAAAACACTTAAAGGTGAAAAACTATACGAAGGAAAAGCCAAAATCCTTTTTCAAGGGACAGAGCCCGGGACCATCGTTCAGCATTTCAAAGATGACGCCACCGCCTTTAACGCCCAAAAGAAAGGCACAATAGCCGGCAAAGGTATTATCAATAACAAAATCACCGAACTTGTGATGATTAATCTGGAACGCATTGGCATTCCTACTCATTTTATTGATCGCCTGAATGACCGTGAACAGCTGGTTCGTGAGGTCGAAATTATCCCCCTTGAAGTTATCGTGCGCAATATTGTCGCCGGAACCATGGCCAAGCGACTGGGCCTCGAAGAAGGCCGCCGCCTTGATCGCCCGCTCATTGAATTTTCTCTTAAGGATGACGACCTTGGCGATCCGCTGCTTGCCGAAGAACATATCCTGTCTCTTGACCTTGCCGATGATGAGGAATTGAGCGAAATTTTCGATATGACCCATCAGATAAATGACTTTCTGCGCGGCATGTTTGCCGGTGTTGGCATAGAACTTGTTGATTTCAAACTTGAGTATGGACGGCTTTATGATGAAGGTGATGCGGGTTATATTCTCATGCTTGCCGATGAATTCAGCCCGGATAACTGTCGGCTTTGGGATTTGAAAACCGGCGAAAAGATGGATAAAGACCGTTTCCGCCGCGATCTTGGCGGAGAGGCAGAGGCCTATGAAGAAGTTGCCCGCCGCCTTGGTATCAGCCTCGAAACAGAAGAATAATCCTCAGAAAACTAGAAAGGCCGCATTGTGAAAGCACGCGTACATATCACTTTAAAAAATGGTGTTCTCGACCCTCAGGGAAAAGCAATCCAACATGCCTTGTCTGCCCTTGGGTTTGATGGTGTGGACGACGTCCGGCAGGGCAAATATATTGAACTTGACCTTCAGGAGACAAATCCGGCAAAGGCCGAGGCAGCTGTTGAAGAAATGTGCAAGAAACTCCTGTCCAATACGGTCATTGAAAATTACACTATTGAAATTGAATAAGTTTGCAAGATTGAATAACATTGACTTATCTGGGATGCGTCCATGAAAACTGCTGTAATAGTATTTCCTGCCTCAAACTGTGACCGTGATATGATTGTGGCACTGGAAAAAATAACCGGTCACAAACCACATATTATCTGGCATCAGGACGAAGAGATTCCCCCTGTTGATCTCATTGCACTGCCGGGTGGTTTTTCCTTTGGCGACTACCTCAGATGTGGGGCCATGGCAGCGCGCTCCCCCGTAACCAAAAAGGTCATTGAACATGCGGACCGGGGCGGCAATGTCATCGGTATTTGTAATGGCTTTCAAATTTTGACCGAAACCGGACTTTTGCCCGGCGCGTTAATGCGCAATGAAAGCCTGAAATTTGTCTGCAAAGATGCTGCCCTGCGGGTGGAAAATAGCGACACCCCCTTCACCAATGCTTATTCAGAAGGGCAAGTCATCACGGTTCCTGTAGCCCACCATGACGGCAATTATTTTGCCGATGATGAAACACTTAAAGCCATAGAGGGCGAAGGCCGTGTTGCCTTTCGTTATGTGGATGACGCCGGACAAATGACAAAGGCGTCAAATCCCAATGGATCACGCAATAATATCGCGGGCATTATCAATCGGCGCAAGAATATTCTTGGCATGATGCCTCACCCCGAAAGATTGATAGATGATGTGCAAGGCGGCACAGATGGCCTTGGGTTCTTTCAAAGTATGATCAACGCAATTAATTAAGGGCCCCTTATGACTCCAAAAATAAAATGGAATAATAACGTAAATATCACCCCCGCATTGGTCAAGGAACATGGCCTGAGCGATGATGAATATGCCTTATGTTTAAAAATTCTGGGCCGCACGCCGACTTTGACGGAGCTGGGCATTTTCTCTGTCATGTGGAGCGAGCATTGTTCCTATAAATCATCAAAACTTCACCTTAAGACCCTGCCCACAAAAGCCCCCTGGGTGATCCACGGGCCGGGGGAGAATGCCGGCGTTATTGACATTGGTGACAATCAGGCAATCATTTTTAAAATGGAAAGCCATAACCATCCGTCTTATATCGAACCTTACCAAGGGGCCGCAACCGGCGTTGGCGGCATATTGCGGGATGTCTTTACCATGGGCGCGCGGCCTATTGCCAATATGAATGCCTTGCGTTTTGGCGCGCCAGACCATCCTAAAACCCGGCATCTGCTCAGCGGTGTGGTCGAAGGGATCGGCGGTTACGGCAATTGTGTCGGCGTGCCGACGGTGGGCGGCGAAACAAATTTCCATTCGTCCTATAATGGGAATATTCTGGTCAATGCCATGAATGTCGGCCTTGCGGATCAGGATAAAATCTTTCTGTCGGCGGCAGCGGGCATTGGCAATCCCGTGATCTATGTGGGTTCCAAAACCGGACGGGACGGCATTCACGGGGCCACCATGGCCTCCACTGAATTCACCGAAGATACCGAAGAAAAACGCCCAACGGTTCAGGTTGGTGATCCTTTCACCGAAAAATTATTGATCGAAGCCTGCCTTGAATTAATGTCCACCGATATGGTTGTGGCCATTCAGGATATGGGCGCGGCGGGCCTCACATCTTCCTCGGTCGAGATGGCCTCCGGCGGCGGCGTTGGCTTTGCCTTTAATCTTGACATGGTACCCCAGCGCGAAGAAGGCATGACACCCTATGAAATGATGCTGTCCGAAAGTCAGGAACGCATGTTGATCGTCCTGAAACCCGGACGCGAGGCAGAAGCCAAGGAAATTTTTGACCGGTGGGATCTGGATTTCGCGGTCATTGGCGTGATCACGGATACGGGCAACCTGACCCTGACATTTAAAGGCGAGATTGTCGCTGATATTCCGACCCAGCCGCTGGCGGATAATTCACCGGAATATGATCGGCCATGGGTTAAAACAGCCCCCAAAGCAGACTTAAAACCCGCTGATGTGGCGGCACCAGAGGATATGAAACAGGCCTTGCTTAAAATGATCGGCTCACCGAATTTATGCAGCCGGGACTGGATATGGCAACAGTATGACACTCAAGTCATGGCAGACACCATTCAAAAACCGGGCGGTGATGCGGCCGTGGTGCGAATTCATGGCACAAACAAGGCCGTTGCCATCACGACGGACTGCACACCCCGCTACTGCCATGCTGATCCGTTTGAAGGCGGAAAACAGGCCGTCGCCGAAACATGGCGCAATTTGACCGCTGTGGGCGCAACGCCGCTCGCGATCACCGACTGCCTTAATTTTGGCAATCCTGAACGCCCTGAAATCATGGGGCAGTTTGTGGGTTGTATCGAGGGTATGAGAGAGGCCTGCATCGCACTGGATTATCCTGTGGTGTCCGGCAATGTGTCCCTTTACAATGAAACCAACGGCACAGGCATTCATCCGACCCCCGCCATTGGCGGCGTTGGTCTTTTTAAAGACTCATCCAAAATGGTCACGATCGCGCCCAAGGCCGAAGGCGAAATCCTGATTTTAATTGGCGAAACCAGGGGCCACCTTGGCGCATCCTTATATCTTGATGTCATGGAAGGCCGCGAAGAAGGCCGCCCGCCGCCCGTTAATCTGGCCCTCGAAAAGAAAAACGGCGATTTTGTTCGGGTGCAAATCAATGAGGACAGGATTTCTGCCTGTCATGATATTTCCGACGGCGGATTATATGTGGCCCTTGCGGAAATGGTCATGGCCTCTGAAATCGGTATGGATATCACGATTGATAATGGCAACACCCCTCTTCACGCCTATGCTTTTGGCGAAGATCAAGGCCGTTATATTCTTTCTGTATCCCCTGAGTATCGTGACGAAGTGCTAAGAAATGCCCGCGCCGACGGCGTTACAGCGCAGGTCATCGGCAAAACAACAGGCGCATCATTGACTTTAACCGCTGCCGACCCCATATCAATGTCAGAATTGATCGGCACCCATCAAAACTGGATGCCAGACTATATGAGCATAGATTAACGAGGAGACCCAAGATATGGCGATGGAAGCAACAATAATTGAAGAGATGATCAAGGAAGCAATTCCGGATGCTGTCGTCACCATTCAGGACTTGCGCGGTAATGGTGATCATTATGCGGCCCACGTTATCTCTGAGGCCTTTAAAGGAAAAAGCCGTGTTCAGCAGCATCAAATGGTCTATAAATCATTAAAGGGAAAAATGGGCGATGACCTTCATGCGCTTGCCCTTCAGACATCAGTACCCGTGTAAGTTTATTTGAAAATAACAAATCAGGAATAAAAAATGACAAATCCAGTTTTTAATCGCATCGAAGATGACATTCAGAAAAGCGACGTTGTACTTTACATGAAGGGCAGCCCAATGTTCCCCCAATGCGGTTTCTCCGCAACGGTTGTCGAAGTCCTTAACCATTTCAAGGTGGATTTTGAAGCCTTTGATGTTTTACAGGACCCTGCCCTGCGGGACGGCATTAAAGAATATAGCGAATGGCCAACCATTCCCCAGCTTTATGTCAAAGGTGAATTTGTGGGGGGCTGTGATATCATCCGCGAAATGGCTGCGAACGGCGAATTAACCGGGCTGTTCGAACAGAATGACATCAAGCCAAAAGCATAAGCTTTCCAGGCTTGCTAAATTAAAAGAGTCCCTGATCTGGGCTCTTTTTTGCATTTTGTCCTGCCCTGAAATATATTTGCCTATTGGCGGTTTATTATGAGAAACATGGAAAAAAGCCTCTAAACCAACAAGCTTACCGCCCCCATCAGGCGCTTAAATCTACAGTATATAATGATGAACAGACTCTCTTAATAAGCTGTTAACCCTGTTTTTTAGCAGGATTTTAATAGCTTACCGATAAAAATATCTTAAAATGATTTATTTATTAAAAAATGTTAGCATGAAAAAGCCTAAACATTTAGTGCAGGATTGGGTAAATGGAGTTTAAGTATAAATTATTGGCAGTTGTTAGTACGCTCGCTTTAAGTACGTGGGCCTACAATGACCTGATCGATAATGAAACCACTGAACAGATATTGCAGGATCAAATTGACCTTTTGACCCGCAATGAAAAATCGGCCCTGTCCGATTCCAGTGACGCTGAAACAGCGCCTTTCATTGTTGCACGACCAGAAAATGACTTAAGAAATAATAGAGCAGAAACCAATTCAGACAACCCCGCTCTGGTGCCGCAAGGCCCGATCTATTCCGATCCCCTGCAAGCCCCCAGTTATAAAAAACACAGTTATAAAAAAACCTCCCTCCCAAAGAAAGATATCACGGAAGAACAACCCTCTACGTCCTATATTGTCCCGCAAAGACTTGAAGGAATCACACTGGAAGAAGCTGTCAATGCGGCCATAGACGGCACAGAGGAATCTTTAAAAATACTGCAAAAATATTTTGACAGTTCCGCAGGTCAGCCACATAAAATTACTGCTCTGGCTTCAAAAATACTGAATGGTCTTGGGGCATCCGGCCTTGTCAGCAATAGCCACAGCTTGCAAGGCGCCGCAGAAAGAGTTATTGAGGCCGCCGCGCGGGCCGCAACTTCTGCCTATAGCCTTCCTTATTCTTCGGTTTCTGATTTCGGATTAAGCTTTGGCGATATGGGATGGGATTTCGGTCCGGCCCGGAAAATTCCCCACCGTGGCTTTTCCCGGATCACGCCATCAAGCGCGAGTATCAAAGGTCATAATCTTCTGGCATTAGAAGAATCAAAAGAAAATGATTTTCTCACCGACGGCATTTTAAATGTTAGCTCGTTTGGCATTCAGGGCATTGAGAAAGGTCAATATCGGCTCTATGTCTTTACCGCCCCTATTCCCTCCGGCATCGCCTTACCGCATCCGTTTGGGACAAGATTTGGCGTAAATGGCAATCAGCTGCGCGTCATTGATACAGATAAAACAGGTAATCCACAATGGGCAAAGCTATCTGCAAACGGCGTGAGCCTGACAGGGGAGGCTGGCCATGAAAATAATCCTTTAATGCCGGAATCTGTCCTCGTCGAACTTGGCACTGATGAGCGGGCAGATATAGATGGTTGGCTTTTGACCACACTTGTTAAAAGTGATGGTGAACCCATTACTATGAGATTTGAATCCGACAGTAATGCCGGAACCTATATTGTTGGCGTTATTTTATCTCCGGTTAACATAACCGGCATGGAAGAAAAACTGAATCAAGATCTTTTTGCCATGCTGGAAAATTTGGCTCCGGGCGGAACAGATGACGCGGGACAGTCCTTTAACAACGATTTTACCGCCCAGACCCTGCAGCAATTCTTTAATACCCCAAACACCCGCTCCGCACTAGGCCCCAATGCAGCGGCACTCGAAGGATCAGGCAGCAGAATTACATTGCCGACACCAACTGATCCGACTGACCCAACGGATCCGACCGATCCAACTGACCCGACTGATCCGACGGACCCAACTGATCCGACTGACCCAACGGACCCAACGGATCCAACTGATCCAACGGATCCGACCGATCCGACTGACCCAACGGATCCAACTGATCCGACTGACCCAACGGACCCAACCGATCCGACTGATCCGACTGACCCAACGGACCCGACTGATCCAACTGACCCGACTGATCCGACGGACCCAACGGACCCAACCGATCCGACTGACCC
>JAKIUQ010000019.1 GCA_021647465.1 Emcibacter sp.
TTTTGGAAACTGAAAAGTTTTAACGCCGCGATTGCGGCGAACGCGAACGGTTGGGGCCAAATGGCCACCAGTGTTTTGATAGGCGTGTTTGACTTGCTCATCAAACATGATAGCAGTGTGTTCGGGTAATGTTTTTGACATGAGATTGCTCCTCTTTTTAAAATCTCATAGTTTAGAAAAACCACGAAATCGAGGGCCAATTGTCCGGGCCGCGAGGCGGGAGCCATAAGCTTGGGTCGATACGCTACAAGGGACACCCTTGCGGTGTGCTGGTCTTTCCAAGCTGTCAATCAGCCCAATATGGGGAATGATGCGTCATTCTTGTCCTGGTTTTATAAAAAAGTCAAGAATAAAAAAAAGAGGGCCGAAGCCCTCTAAGTTGCAGGGGAGTTATTAACTATTGCCGGGATATGCCTTTTTATACATTGCCGCCGTTTCTGTGGCGAAAGCCTGATCCGTTTCGTTTCGCTTGTCATGTAGCCGCTCTTGAAGGCTTGCCGCATCCGGCCCACCTTCGCCTGCTGGAAATTTCGCAGGGGCGGTGCGGTCGCCTGTCATTTCACGAAGTTTGTTCATGACCCGCAACCCCATACCAGAACCAGCCATGATTTTAAATTCAGCGCCCTCTTCCTTGGTTAAGGCCCCAGAAGTAACAAGACCATCCCCCCAGGCAGCATTAACGCCGATAAGCCGCGCGGCCTGTTCTTTCCCGCCGAGTATTTCAACCTGAGCATTCATATCAAGAGGTTTTTCAATTGCGCCTGTTTCAATTAACTTGCCATAAAAGCCGTTTATAATATTACCAAACTGATTGTTGCTTAGGCCATGTTCATGGGCAACCGCCCGAAAGGCATCAAGAATTGGCTTATCTTCATCGCTGGCCGGATCAAGAAACCCGTCAAGATTTGTCGCCACATCAAGGGTATAATCTTCAGCCTTTTCAGGAGCTTTTTCACCGCCTTTGCGTAAGCCTTTGTATGCCTCAAGTAATTTATTGGCCGTTTCAACGCCATCTTTGCCCCGAAGATGTTCGGGGATATGATCATAAGCGCCGGGCTTATCACCATCCTTATCATCCCCCTTATCATCTTTCGCAGCCTTGGCAAGTTTTGACAAAGGATCATTGGTATCCACCTTGTCATCGCCATCCTTATCATCCTCATTAGATCCGCCGGTATCACCATCCGCATCAGTTTCCCCGCCGCCGCCCCCATCGCCGTCGCTACCATCATCCGCAGACATAAGCATAAAATATGGTGTAGGTAGGTCGCCATGCATTATGTTTCTCTTGAATTCCATCAGACACCAACCTCTCGCAATGCTTCGCGGGCCTCGTTAATATATCCACGAAGACCTTTAGAACAACTCTCGATTTTACCATCAAACGCCAAAAGATTGTTAAGCGTAGCTTTAAGCTCGGCTTTTTGACGCGCCTGAGACCGGGGCGTATCACCAGCATATTTGATTGGCTTTAAACCCAAATCATTGGCCAGAGGCGGCGGCACAGCTTCCGCTTCTTCTTCATTCGTCAAACTCTCAACTTCTTTTATGGCCACAGCCTCGGCAATACCAGCGTTGCGGACTTCTGCCTCCACAGCCCTTTCTATTGCTTTATCTGCGTCATCCGCAGCCTTGGCAGTCGCTTTATCTGCCTTGGCAGCAGCTTGCTCAGCCTTAGCTGTCGGCGATCCATTGGCCGCAACTTTGTCAGGGGCCGTATGATCAACCACCTTTACAGTCTCGTCCGCCTCGCCTTTAGCATTAATGGCCGACGCATTAGATTGGTCTGATTTTTTAGTTGTTCCCATAATATTTATCCTTTTGTTAGGTGGTTATTCCCCATCCGCAGAGCTGGGAAGCCCTGCCTGGGCTAATTTCATCATTTCTATGATATGATTTACCATAGAATTTTGACCCTCTCGCATTAAGCCGTGCGCCGTAGCCTGTTCAAATGGCACCTGAGATGGCCATGTTCCAATACGCAAAGTCTTGTTAAGCAGATCTTCAAGAACATCAATACCAACACCGTCAATGAATATTTGCTGGTATTTTAAGGCGAGCTGATATTTCTTTTCTTGAACTTCTTGTATATGGGCATGGGCAGCAGGACCGAATTGGGTTTTATCCAAATTCCCCCATCCTCCGCCGCCACTCATCAGGCTTGTTAAACTTGGTTCAGGGGATGTTGTCATGCGGCTTGTTCTCCTTGTTGTGGTTGCTCACTTTGGGCGGCGACAATTTTTGCTATTAACGCCTGAAGTACCTTGCGTTCGTCTTCATTACGGATAAAACGCGCCGGGACGCCGAGGCGATCAGCAAGCCAGGGGATAAGGTCCTCAAGCTTGGTTGACATCAACATTCCTTCTTGACCAACCACAGACCCGGCAATTTCAAAATATTGAATAATCCCTTCAAGATCCTGAATATCCTGAATGCGGGCCAATGGTGATGTAACCTGAATTTTAAAATTAAGATTATCAATAGGGATTTTCGCGGCCTCAGCAATGATCTTCTTCTGCTGCAATATAGCGACAGTCGCCCGCCATATCGGTACAATCCACTCATCATACAGGCGACCAAAGGCCGCGCCACTATCCTGCGAAAGTTTTTTGGCACGGGCCACAATCTCAGTCGGGGAGCGAACGGCCCCAAGTTCGGGCGGAAGGTTATCATCAAGCATCATGCGTTTGATACTGGCCCGAAGATCCTCAATGATAAATTGACTTATGTCAAACGTCCGCGCCGTTTCAAGCGGCTTTATAGAAGGCCCGGTGAAACCAGTACCATTTGAGGCAACAGAAATAAGCGCCCCCGGTACAATTTGAACATTATTAACATTAACCACACCATCATCAACCACAGTATAGGCCCCGACAACAGCAATGGCCGCGTTCATCAACAGAAATTCTTTAACCTTATTAATCGTTTTAATGTCCGGCAATGCCAAATGCAACGGGCCCCGCCCGCGTTGTTCGCCTGCAATGCGTGACCAACGGGGGGCGGCGAAAGGCTGATAATTAAATTCTTGTTCAACAGCGGCAGCCTCCTGACCTTTAAATAAAACAATATAATGCCATTTATCGCTTGTCGGGTCGCTATCCTGAATATAGGCCTGTGCCACCTCAATCATCGACTTGTGATCACTGTCTACCTTCTTTTTTATTTCAGCCCCGATTTTAGCTTCTGGCCACCAGGATTTTATATCCTTGGCATTAATTTTATGTTTGCGATACCAGCCAATTGTCTGGCCCCACGCTCCCTCTTCAATAGCAACCTCTCGCTGAGGCTGCGCAACATATCTTACAGGAGAATTAGTATCCCCCGGCAAAATCAACATCGAACCCTCTCCCGCCGCCAGATCTTGATAAACTTCATGGCCAGCAGTCATAAATCCGCCTGATTGCAGGGTACCGTGAACCACAGCAGAGATACCCTCTAATATCGGATCCAATGCTTCTCTGTCTTCATCAGAAATAGCGGGGCCCGGTTTAAGTTCGCTCCAACGCTGAAAGGGGGGTGTTAAATCTGCCTGAAGACGATTGGCAAAGCTCTGGGTGCTATCAATGGCCGTGCTGTCAAAAACACGATCCATCTTATTAGATCCAGATTTATATTGATTGCGGTTCGGCATGGCATATGTATAAATATCCTCTGTCTCGCTTTCATATTTTGCCTTATCACCAAAGGCCGCCTTACACCGCGCCTGTGCGTCCTTTGCAGTAGGAGCCGCCATAATATTATCCTAACGTTGTGTCGCTGCCAAGCAGCGGGTTAAAACTCAAAAGTTGCCGCCCGGCCCGACCAGCCGCCCGCCCTGTGCGACGCTCACCGCCCTCTGACAAAAGTTCGGCCTGACGTTGAGCCTCGCCCTTTCTTTGCTCCGCTTGTGCCGCAACTTGCGCCGCGCTCGGACCTTGTGATTTTGGAAACAGCGCACTAATTCCTGCTCGCACCGGAGCAGAGGCGATTTTTAATAAACTGGTCAAGATATTCTCCTATCTGCTAAAATGATATTCATGATAATTTTTTCCAAAGACGCTGTCTTGAAGTTTGCGATCATATTCGAAACCAACCAGTTTGGCAAATTTTATTGCTTGGGGCCATTGCGGGTCGATCAAAGTATATACCTTTTCAACTTGCTGCCACCCCTTGAAATACATAATCATCTGACGTAACGACCGGACGCAAGCCTTTACATTTATCTCAAATTCAGGGGCAGTGATAAACCAAACTCCCGCGCTATTTTCATCTTCTTTCACCATTCCCGCCGCACACAAAGGCGTTAAATTTTCATCTTGAAACAATACCGCATCACCAAGATGCACATAATTAGCCAAGGCATACCACACAAGCGAATTACTGGCATGAGGGTCATTTTCACGACATTGCCAATTTACCAGATCATTCACATGCAAGGGACTGGTTATAATCATCAATGAATATCTTTGTTGCTTGGCCGCTTAATCAGCGCCGTTTTTCGTTTCCGGGCCTTAGAAATTTCTTTATTGGCCGCGCCGAATTTACGCATCATCACCGCCTGGCCTTCAGCCACCGTTTCAACAGGCTTGTCAGGGCCACCAATCAAATGATGACGCTGAAGGTCAATTTTAAATTCCTCAGTCGTGGGACCAATACGGCGGATAAGCCTGAGCGGCAGATCCTTTCTCAGCGCCCACATCTGCGTATAGTTCATATGCACACGGCCTTTAGTGTCAACTTGGGTAGGCCCTGTCCACGTATCAATATTATGCACATACAGCACAGGCAAATTCTCAGGTTTCCCATTGGCCATTTTTTGTAAATCATAAAGCGTTAACATTAAAAATCCTTTTATTTAAAAACATCAAAAGAGCTGGATGCCCTGGAAAATGCAGGGATATGGTTTTGAGTTTTCTTGCGCCCCTGAACCTCGGCATACTCACCACCCCCAAGCAACAAATATTGCAACCCGTCATGAGGATGGCTAAATTCATTTTTCGCGGGCACATCACTATAACGATGCGTTGACCCCGCCTGAGCGATGCGCTGATATTTATAGCCGCTATTAAACCCCTTCCTGATTTTCTTACATCTTGATGATATCATCAAGCCCGGCTTGCCATCAATAAGCCGTGTAAGAGGCCCCCTGACAGCCTCAAGGCGTGGGAGTATGGCATTGCTGGGCAAGGGGGCGGGCCGCCACCTGATACCGCTCTCTTTTGTCATAATCTGAAGCCAAGTCATTTCATCATGATCACCCTTATAACCACCAGCAGGATCACCCCAGGCAGTGATCTTTGCATTAGGACAAACATCATGAACTTCTTTAGCTAACAACTGCCCGAAACCTTTGGCACCTATCCCAATTCCACATAATTCATGGAAAATATTCCATCTACTATCCGGCAATTGCTGACCAAAAATAATAGCTGGTGTGCGGCCTTGGTCGCCGCCAAGTACCACAGGAAGCCCATCAATATATTTCAAGTCAGGGGCTACATGAAGACTATCATTAAACTCTGGGAACACAGGAAGCCCATCACGACTGTAACCAAACTGATTATGCACCATCCGGCGTATATACCAGTCCGGTTGACCCGAAATTTGGTCCGTATAATATCCGGGCGGTAAATTATGGATATTCTCAGCTCCGGTCTCTAAACCACCCGGTTGCCGATAAAATGCCCATCCATCCGGTAAATTCTCAATAAATTTATCATAAGTCCAGTTTTCATCATCAGGAGCATTCATATCAAGCCAAACGCCATATTGCGTAGGACCACCGTGTTTTTTTGAAGGATAGCGACCCACACGGCCAAGCAGGAAGGTAAGTACGTCCGGCGACATCGTATCAGCCTCATTGATGTAAGCACCCGTACCTTCCCAACCGCGCATAGCAACCTCAACACTATTATCACCAAGGCCGATAAACTCAACAATCACATCGGCAATATCCGGCGCACCACCGGGATTAAGATCAAATCGGATATGATGCTTGGCAGGCTCATTACCGCCGCCAGTTTTCTTGCCCCACTTTTCAGGCACCCAAGTGTGCCAACTGGGTAAAGTGGTTTTTGAAAGATTGCGGTATGTATCGCGCACCACCGCAAATTTTGTATAGCGCACACCATCAACTGGACTGGGAGCCTGTAACTGAGCCCATAAAATTATCTTCATCAAAGCCGTTGATGTCTTGGCGGATCCGATAGGACCCATAATCATTGCCACCCGGTCCAGGTTTTCATAAAACGCACGCGCGACGGGCCCCTGGGGCTGAAAAGGCGTTTGAATAATGTCACTCATTTTTTTCTTTGGCCTCTTTTAGAAACCACTGACCAACTATTGCACTGGCGACCCCTGCATATGTTTTGCTTCTGTCTCTTTTTCGGTTAGGTCCGGGCCCCATCACCCATACACGCTGCGTGCGACCTGCAACAATATGGCTTGGTGTTAGATTAGGAAAATTCCTCAACCATAGACATGTTGCTTTTTGCTCACCGTGACCATGCTGCCAGGGCTGTATTATTTGCGACTGTCTCTTACCAATAATTTTTTTAGCGTGCCCGTGCATAATTGGGTTTTCAAGGCATATTTTTTCAATATCTACGTTGAGTAGTTTCTTAAAAAACTCTGCGGCCTGTTTCATTTTGGCCCAACGATCTAAATTAATACCGTTCTCTTTTTTCATACCGATATAAAGATGTTTGGCTCCGCTATTGGCCAGATAGGTGCATTCCGGGAAGGCTATCATTGCAGCCCATTTGCGTAACGCTATGGCTTCAAATACATCACCCTGTATATGCCTATCCCGGTACATGCCGCGAGTTGGCCTTAAATCACATGACCACGCATCAAACCCTTTGTTAATCAGAGCATCACGGACAGTGCCGCTCTCTTCGCACCCTATAAGTATGGAACCATGACGCCTCATTCCCCCAAACCCCCGACTGTACTTAGCCCCTTCCCCCGGTTTACCCATATTTTTCGGCTTAATTTTTCGAGATATTCCGTGCACGACCCCCTCATACAGAAGAAAAAACCGCCGTTTTCCGGGGGCCTCTGACCAGAAAGCGGCAAAAAAAGAGAGGGGGCGGGGGGGGTCAACCAGAAGGGACCACATCCTCCGCCCCAGTTCGGCAGGCTGCCCAGGCCCTGCCGAACAAGTGAAACCAAATGATAGCCAATCATCTGGTTGAGCTGTAATTGTTGTATGATATCAAGGACATAGGGTAATACGTTCAACTGCGAGCGTTCAACTTTGAAAAATGATATAGCGTAAGTCATTGATTTTGCTCACTTTCATGCTGTACTGCTTCAATTGGTGCTTCAATCACTTTCATATTGACCAGCCGCTTCTCCATCACAGACGCGCCCGAGAAGTCGGCAGAGATACCAAGCACCAGAGGCACCAGGCCCTTCTCTCCGCCCAGATCAAGCGCCTGAGGCTGTTTCTGGTGGACATATGGCGCAAGGTCTTTGGCCGCTGCAAGCTGTATCTTGAAGGCTTCCAGCCGGTCACACTTCAATTCAGCCGCCAACAGCCCGACAGGGCGATTATACGTCTCAGCCAGGAAGATCAGCGGCGAGCGGTACTGGTTCAGAATATGTTCAGCCCATTCCTCAGAACTTTTATTCTTCGATCCCTTCGGACGACCGGGACCACTCCGCGCACCCTTGGCCAGCGCCATGCCCTCAGCATCCGCCCCAGTCTCAATAAGCGGCAGTGTCGGTTGCTCGCACATATCGCCCTCAGCTAAAGAAACTGAAGTTTTCAATATGTCAGCAACAGCGGCACTGATACCTTTAGAGGATTTGGGCTTGTTCATTATCTTACCAATAAAATATTAGTTTTAAGACCACCACTTTTTCACACTTTGAAACGTGGCGCAACTGTTACCAGAATGTAACGAAGCACTTTATATTTAAACCACTGAAACTACTATATAATACCTTTAATGTTTTTATAGAGTTACCTAGTTACAGGGTTACACAGCTTTCAGCACATGCGCAAGTATGCACACAAAAGCATCTTCCTTGCTTTTTGTGTAACGATGTAACTAAGGGATATAATGTTTTGTTTTCAATGGCTTACGGGTAACATTCATTTGTAACCCTTGTATCTAATGTAACCATTTGAGCCCGTTTATATTGTCAGATTATGGGGGCGGGGGCAAGGGGAAAATAAAAGGGGGCTAAGAATGGCCGCAGGAGGCGCAAGGCGAGGGTTTGAGGGGATAGGTGCCGAGAAGGGTAGAAGGACAACGGGCAAGGCTTGCTTATGCCGTCTTGGCGACTTTAGGACGGACAGCCCGCCCCCTGGATCCACACAAGAAAAATCGCCGCCCCCATCAAACAGCAGATAAACCGCCATTTATTGACTTATTTTAAATTTATTTGAAGAAAATTGGGCCAAGGGGTTGACGTTACCAAGTAACAAGCCTATATATCATATATCGACGCAATGAAGCGTTACCAGCAAAAAGAATTTAAAAATGGCATTTTCAAAAAATACAGCAATAAGTCAGCACAAACATGGGCGGCATATATTTTTTTATCTCACGGGTCACTGGAAAATTAAATCAGCAATTAATTTTGCGCGATCCCATGCGATCAAGGGTCCTTTCACAGTTGAACATGTTGTTCATGATGGGTCCGGGCATGGTAGAGGTGGCCACGATGGGCGCTGGCAAATTGGGTCTCGAAACGGGATAATTAAAACAAGTAAAGGCAGATAAGTGAGGTCGAAACTGGGGTAACCCAGTCCGGTAGGGACCAGCCACCCGCCGGTTATGAGACAGGCTAACAGCAAAAAGGAATAAAATCATGAAAGCCATACAGGTAAGATATTTAGGCGCAACAAACAGCAGAGGCGGTCGGTTAAAGGCTTTTTCAGATGCGGGCTCACTCACAGAGCCAAGAGATTATGAAGTAAACATTGATGAACAGTCCAAGAGGCTTGTTTTGAGATATTTAATAGAAAAAACGTGGGGTGGTAACTGCATAATATCAGGTCAAGGAACCTTGCCAAATGGTGATGAAGTATTCACACTTTCCCGTTTATAGCCTTTTGATGGCCATGCTGAGGCGTGGCCATTGATGGACTATTAAGCAACCAGCAAAGGAAAACTTATGACTAAATTTTCAATCACTGCGACAGGTACACCTGATCAAAAGCAAAAGAAGGCCCACTCAGCGGCATAACATACGCGCCAAGAAGGACAGGACCATGACCAAACCAAAAGCAAAATCAAATGCCGAGCGGCAGAGGGATTTTAAGGCCCGCAGGAAGGCGCAAGGCCTCGGGGAGGTGCCAGAGTTCGGAGTATGGCTTGACCATAGCCAGTGGCTAAAACTCAGGGCATATGCCCGGCAATTAGCCGGAAAGGATAAGGCGGGGAATTAACCCCGCCTTTTTTATTTATTTATATCCCCGGTTCATCATTATCATTGCATCTTCATATGATATAACGCTATGGGTTTTCGGCGGCACGGGCGGAACAGAATTGCAGAACCCTATATCGTTTTCACCCATATTATCAAAATCTTTTGGAAGATCGACAGGATCGATAATAATTGTCTTGCCGAAAAATTCTGCCAGAGCCTTAGAATTTCTAGTCTTTCCGCCACCGACCGACCCAAAGATAATCAATGGTTTCTTTCTCTTTTTTAACATCTTTATTTCCTTTTGTTGCTGTTAAATTAAAGTATTGGTATTTCATTAATCTCACTCACCGGACAAAAGTCACCAAGTTCCCCCAAAACTTGCATCATAGGCAGATAGGTGCCCCGCTTGCTCACCCCGTTAAACTTCTGTGGCTTCTTTGGCACAAATGCACCTGGGCACCGACGCAACGCCTGCACCCAGACGCCTTTCCCATTGGGGCGGCCTGCCCAGTGAGTATTCTCAAAGATCTTGGATAGTCCTGGATGAGCATTTGCCACCATCAAGAATGATTTTCTATAATCCAAGGATCTGACATCTGTTTCTTCAATCACCCGCATACCATAGCGTTGCAGAACCTCACTGGCGCTATCAGGTCCAAAGTCTTGATCATTACCGATAGCCGCATTAATAATCTTCACAATCTGTTTTTTCGTGCCGCGTTTCCAAAGGTCAATTTCCTTCAGCAATAGATATTCAAGACAGGCCTGATGATCCGCAATTTCATCATCTTTTTCAAGCATGGTTTGAGGATCAAGCCCGGAACATACCTGATCTAAAAATTCTTCATACGGAACATCATCATAAAGCACCAGGTGAGCGCAGGCCATCAAGGTGCCGAATACATCCGCAGAACGGCCGCCGTGGCCCATTTGCCCCAGGTGCAAGGAATAAGCCTGTAGAATGTCGTCAAAATCGCCCCAGCGGGTCATAATTTCATGACGGATCCCCAAACCGATACGCCGTAAATTCTTTTTATCCATCAAAGGCGGTTTTTGACCTTTTGGGATGGGGTCAAGGGAGAGGATAGCCATACGGCTTTGATCCTGAGGCGCAAGACTTGGCATTAAGATTGACGAAAACAAAAAGCATGATCTGGCTTTAAATTCCATGCCATTATGCTCAGATCCCCCGCGCAGGATAGCGCCCCCGCTGGCCGCTTCCCGTGCAAGCTTAATCACCGCATTATTTTTCCGGTTATCTTCCTCAGCCTCAAACTCATCGAGCGCCACTGGCAAAGATTTATATCCAAGCCGCTGCCACAAGCCCGCAGGCGTGGTATCTGTAACGCTGATAATGCCACCCTTTCCAATCACGTCCGCAATGACCTGTTGAAGTGTGGATTTACCAGTTGCTTTGTCGCCAGTGAGCCAGCACAGCGGCCGCCAGGCGAGCGCCCCGGAGAGTATGGCCGCAACAACCCAACCAACCAACAAATGGGGATCCATGTCACGCTTAAAGCTCCAGGAGGAAAACAGATCTTTCAAATCTAGCCCTGGCATATTTAATGTTCTCTTGGGCTTCGGTCCGGCATCAAATCCGGGGTAAACATAATTACCAATAAGGCCCGGCTTAAACCGCTCACCGTCAACCATAATTTCATCGCCTAGATGCATAATCAATTCACCGTCATCCCCGCGCCAACAGCCAGGACCACGTAAATTTTCCATCGGGTTAAATATACCCTTCTGGCCCGCAAGTCCCATGAGCTGCTCGGCCGCCATTTCAGGTTGCCAGGTTTTGACATGACCATTTTTATCAACCTTAGGCCACAGCTTATGAACAAAGCGTGTTTGCGGCACAAAAAGACCCTGCAACTGCAAGCGGCTATGATCTTTAAATTTTAACGGCCGCAACTGATTTAACCCGTCCAGATAATAAGCAACATCACCCAGAACACCCAGCGGCCGCACCGGGCAATCATCCGGCAATTGTGGCAATCCGCCCGGTCGGGGCGCTTGATCACCATCGGGGATAGATCCCCCATCTTTCAACGGGACAACATCCGCGCCCTTCATGGCATTTGCTATTTCTTCTTCAGATTTTTTAACCATTATCCATTTCCTTTACAATTGCCTCTAGCACAGCCACTTCTAATATTGTGGGTGCCGTGATCACGGAGTTAGGGTTAGACTTTACAGGCACCAAACATTCAAGCATTTCACGGGGATCCTCACCATGTTGAATTAAACGGGTTATAAAAAAAGTAGCAAGATCAAATTGATTTTGCAACATGGAACCAGACTTTGCATGTGCCGAAGTGCCCGAAACAAGAACCTGACAGATCTTTCCGCCGCAAGTTGCCCGGTTTATAGTTACATAAATCGTGCGAGAGCCCTTATCTGGATCATCCGCAAACTGCCAAGTCTTCTTAACGGTAACGCCACAGCGGCGATTAACATCATTATCAGAACGCCGTAACTCTGCAAGTAGGCGAGCATTATCATTCATTTAAAAATTTCGCTTCCTTTGATTTAAAACTATCGCAAATAGTAGAAGTGGATATTTCTTGTTCTCCAATTTTACATTCTCTGGCTGGCCTATGCGGTAAAAAGTCTCGGAGATATTTACAATGGTTACAGCTCCAAGCAAACAGCCCTCTTTGCCACATTACCGTAGCTTGCTTTGCGATCATCTAAGTTGCCTTCCATTCTGAAATATAAAACTTGCCACGATATAAATATATGACAACTTCAATATCTGCACCATCAATACCAGAATAAAATCCATGCATTGTGCTTAGCCTTTCACCAAAAAGTTTTAGCCATAACCCAAACCAAAAACCAAAAGTTACAGATTACGGAAAATACTGGCTTTCATCGAAGAACATCTGATCATGTTTTATACCATCATAGGGCTTGTATTTATCGAAGGCTAAGTTAAATCCAGCGCCTATTTCGCCCTCAGGTTCTCGCTCTATCTTTTTTCTAAGCCATTCATTAGAGATATTGGGTCGTTTATTGCTCATTTATTCATTCCCTTCATTCAGCCAGTCATTGACATCTTTACCAGATTTACGGGGCACTGTCATTACGCGCACAATTCGGCCCGCCTCTTGATGTGCATCAATCGCCCGCTGAAAACCAGCTTCAGCTTTGGGATTATCCCAGTCATTATCCTTTAACAGCACCACATCACCAACCTGGGGCGGCAACCATACATTGGCAAGGTTAGCAAGGCTCACCGCGCACAGCACCCGCGCATTTGGGTTTACAAGCGCAAGCGTGAATGCATCCTCTGGCCCTTCCGTAATATAAACGGGCTCACCCTTTGGCATATCCACCAATGTCTTGCCGGACGTGCCCCGCCAAATTGGAATGCTCGCACCAACATAAAGCCCCTTCACAAGCTTGCCTTTAATCTCAGACGAGCCGATCCGCAACCATCCTTTGCGATCATCCTTTTTAAGATATGTTTTATGAACCGCCCTAAATCTCTGGCCAACGGGCTTGCTCGGATCCGTCACCGCCAACACCATCGCCGGATGAGCAGAGCGCGACTGGTGGTGCCAACATTCAGGATGATAACGCAAAGCCCCTGGTTGCTTCTTCATACGCCTCAGGTCAATGCCACGGCCCTGCAAATAAGCATCCGCAGGCGATCCCTTAATGAATTTATTACCATGAAGCCAGATCTTCTCAGCCTTAACCCTGTTTTCTTCATTTTGGGCCGTGGCGGTTTCATTACGCTTTTTTGAGGCCTTGGCCGCTTCTTTGCGCTTCACTTCAAAATTCTCAGGCCCACCGGACATACCAAGAAAGCCAGTGGCCCATTCTATACTCGCCGGAAAATCCAGACCATAGACCTCTTGGATTAAATTGAAAGCGTCCCCCTGGGCAGAGCCGTTGTAATCTTTCCACGCCCCCGCCCGCTGACCAGTCCATAAAACAAGAGAGGATCCGGCTTCACCATCAAGCGACCCAACACAGTAATAACCGCCGTGCCGCTGCGCCAATGGGAAAATCTCTTTAATAAGAGTTTCCCAGTGTTGCTCAAGCATGGCTTTTATATCAGCAGAATTATATTTCACTTAATTTCTAGCCTCTTTATTTCATAATTGAGTTTAGCGACCGTGAGGATTGTGTGTTTTAGTTCAGCCGGCGCATCGTCGTAGGCAGTCGCGTCCCAGTTGCCAGCAAGCCGGGGCAGTAGAGCGCGGGGAATGCATGTCCAATTGTTTGGATCAGTATTGGTTCTCTCACCGTCCAGGCATTTCAGGCAGTGTTCGTCTGGTACAGGGCCGTTCAGTTCTTCCCATAGCATAATATGCACGGCGCGCCACCGTTTATGAAAGGGCAGATCATTATTGATTTTTCTGTAGACATATCCATCCGCGCGAACTACCTCTGCGCCGATTGGTTTTATAATTTCTTTTGCTATGCCTCCCAGATGGCCTTTCTTGAACTGTGTCCGTGCGCAGTTGGCATTAAAGGGCATCTTCTTTCCCTTGTTAGCAGGAATAGACCCTTTAGAATATTGACCAGTGCGGCCAGTATGCCAGCGGTTTCGCTTGCAAAGGGCCGTGTAACCGCCAAGTTTGATATCTGGCCGATTGAATGTTTCACAAAATAGCTTGTGTGCGGCGGATCTGACCATATGCTTGTTTTCTTCAATCCAAGCCAGTTCAGCGGGCTGCCAATTAATCTTTATAGCCATTATTTTATTGCCTTTATTTTTTCGGGTGGCTTATAATCTGGGAGCCGTTTTTTACCTTCAATCATCGGCACCATTTCCTCAATTTTAATGTAGTCACCATGTGCGACCCTAAGCTGCGCCGCTTTGAGAGAAAGAGTGGCACCTTTGATGATCTGGTCGGAAACGCGAACAAGGGCCTTTGTGCGGCTGACTTCGGCTTGCAGCTTTTCTGTATTAATACCAGCATCCGATAGTCGCTCGATCTGCGCAAATAAATGGTCATTCAAATCAACAAGTCTGTTTTTCATCTTCTTGTCCTTTATTTTGGTGTTGAAAACGTCACAATTTTAGGTTGACGTTTTTTCATTGGGCTATTAACAGCATTCATAAGTTTTGCATTTGCATAAACCATATCAAACCAATCATTAGGCTCAACCGAGCCGCGACTATATACATAAATTTGCTGAATGCGTTTATTGTTTGGGCGGAGGTGCCCGTTGCTATAGCGCGATATAAGGGATGAATTAATACCAAGAGCCTGCTTTGCAAGATCCTGTTGCGCCCTATTCATATTTTCCCACCATTGTCCAAATTTCATGATATTTCCTTATTTGTTTCTCCCCTCTTTTCTCAAACTTTCGCATCAATTGCAATATTTATTTTCATTTTATGACAAAAAAAACTTCACAAAATGAATATTGTGTGAGATAATGACAAGACTAGACGGAAACAAAACCCGATATTAAATAAGGAATTATTATGAATAGTTACGCGTTTAAACCCACAGGGGTTCATTATAAGATGAGAACCTTACCAGCAGACGTGCAGATAAATCACAAGCTGTTTTTCTGTGAATGTGGATCCAGCATCTTCATGATCACTCAAAATTCTGGTATTTCAAACAGAACCTTTTGCGCAGAATGTCGCAAGGAGCATACACATGGAAAATAACCTTCCGCCACCGCTCACGCTAATAAGCCAGATATGTTTAAGCCGATTTGGAGAAAAAAACATAAATTATATAACTTGGGAGTGGGTTGACAAAAAAACAGGGTTTGAAATGGAGACCTCTCAGGTTATTAGGCTAATAAAACTATTAAATTTAAACATCGATGATAAAGGAAATATTATGGAAAATAGAAAACAACAGCAAAAAGCCCTCCTAGAAATTCAAAAGAATAACCAGCATAACGGCGCGCCGACAGCGCAGATCATGTTTGATATGAAAAAAGGATCGCCCACCGCCATATTGATTACATCATGGATAGAATTTGAAACCGTAAATGATAAGCACGGCCTTCTTCAGGGCATGATTAGAAAAGAATTTGGATCCCGTGATATGATTACAAAGATTATATCCCTTCAGCACATCTGGGGGATTTGGCAAATCAGTAAAAACCCTAATTTGCCATTTGAATTTCATAGGCAGGAAAACGGGGATCATCCCGCCGGCCAAAAATATACTTGGTGTGAAATTACTTATGAAATAAAAAACCCCACTCCCTTAATCCGCTGCCATCGGTGTCATACATTTATGTGTGAGCATGATCAAAATGTTTGCGGGCCGTGTTTGGAACAGCAAAATGGATAAGATCAGATCATTCCGTATTCGGGGCACCGATAAAAACCCGCGTTATTATTGGATCCCAAATCCGGCAATGGTGCGGGCCGGACATAGATCCGTCAGGCTGTCAAAGGATCTGGCCACCGCAATGGGCGAAGCCATCAAGCTCAACATCGAATATGACACCAACAAGGGCAATCCAAAGGACAGGGGCTTAACTTTAAAAGACCTATTCCATCAGTGGCAGCAGTCCGATCACTGGCAAGATCTGGCCGTGAACACCCGTAAATATTACCGCACAGGGGTCAAGTCCCTTGGCAAAGACATGAACACAAATCTTAAAACCATCACATCCGCCGCAGTCCGTAAAATATACAAAGCCCTTAAAGACAAGCCCGCAAAGGCCGCGCAGGCGATCAGAACCGCTCAGGCGGCAACAGCATGGGGCATCCTGGAAGGCCTGCCAGGCTTGCCGGATATAATAGAGCTATCCCCCTGGAACAAACAAAAGATCACCACCCGCAGCAGTGGCGGTGTTCTATGGAAGCCGGGCGAGATTGATGCAATCGTTGACGCCGCCGACAAAGCAGGCTTGGCATCCATCGGCACGGCCATCCTGATCATGGAATGGTTGGGGGCCAACCCCACAGACATCATCCGCCTCACGGGGAATAACTATGCCGGGGGTATCTTTACCTTTGACCGGGGCAAGACAGACACCCCTATCATTGCGGAGGCCTCACCACGGCTCATAGCCCGGATGAAGCTGAACAAAACCCAGACCACCAACACGCCCGCAATCACATTATTGGTGGCCGAGCATACGCTGAGGTCATGGGCGGCGGATAATTTCCGGGCCCGGTTTCGCCTTGTTCGGAAATTAGCCGGGCTGAACCATCTTAAAATGGGGCACTTGCGACATACCGCAGTCACCCGGATGTTTGACGCCGGGGCCGAGCCAATGGACATTGCGGCCATCACTGGCCACAAGCTCAAATCTATCTATACCATCCTTGATAGGTACAACAGACGCACACGGGCACAAGCCGACCGGGCGACAAGCAAACGGATGAGCGCAGATATCCGCCATCTTAACCAAGCGACTAGACCGAACCATTCTAAGGGGTCGTTAGAAGGAGACAGTAAAAAATGACACAGGTACGCACAAAAAACCATTGTGACGAGTGTGGCGCGTTTATTCCGCCATCAAGCGAAATTGGGAAGCATAGAGCCTCAAAGCGGTTTTGCGGGTTCAGATGCAAGGGGAAATATAACAACAGGCGAGCCACACGCGGCGCGGCCATATATGATCTGGGGATGGTATGGCGGCGGGACAGAACCAAAGAAGCCCTATCCGACCTGTGCCACCAGATCGGAATATTCCTCAGGCAGGATACTTCAGACGAGCGGCAGACATTCAATCGACACGACAAATACCCTTATGTAATGCCAAGGGATGATCCAAAACCATACAGAGGAAGCAAAGGAAGATCATGAGTGACGTAACAAAAATAGTTTCAGATAATGCGCTAGATAAGGAGTTTGAAAACACTAATTTTGGCGTGGCCGACCAACGAGAATTGGTCAAGTGGTGTCTTATGAAAACAATAGGCGGTTTTTCTGATGGATACACAATTACTTGTATATGCCAAGACCTAAAGCTATTAAGCAAAACCCGCAATATCACCAAAAAGGGTGGACGATATTTATGGGCCGCCTTTTATAGTAGTTATGAAGCCGCTGACATTTAAACCCAAAACGCCAAAAGGGCCAGAGTGATCCGGCCCTTCTTATGTCTGAACCAGTAAAACAGACAAGGCTCCCAGCAAAAGGAACCCTATCATTATTCTATTTGCCTTTATCCGTCAACACTCCATCGAAATTCACATAAAGGTTTCTGTTCTCACTCAGGAATTTTAAGGCATCCTCAAGGCCCGCAAACAACTCTGGGTCAATGCTTTCAACGGCCATCATATAAACAGAGTAAACGGCGGCCGCTTCTGTCATAGATCGGAGAGGCAGCAATCGCGCATCTTTCCCGACCGGGTGGTTTGGCCGTTCTGGCCGTTCTGCCCGATCTGGTCTTTCTATTTTATGATCATTCATATCTATATCCTATTTGCTAGAGTTAAAGAAAAAGCCCCCAGATATTAACTGAGGGCTTAACGATCTTCAAGTGATTAATAATCTAGGGTATCGGGGGGCCTTTTTTAATGGCCGTGATAACCGCTTCAACAATACCCGGCATGATGTTCCCCATCTGATCCGAAAACGCCTTATCAACCATCCCCCGGATCTCTTGACCTTCAAAGGCCTTAACGTCCCCGGCTTTATAATTGACAATCGTGCCATCCGGCATTTCAAATTTCAGATCCACTATCGACTGTTCTTTACCATTCATGATATGGACCTTTACAGGCGACCAGGTACCATCATCGCCCTGGGCCCATCCCACCTCGATCGAATTGATCCCGGCGTAACCTTGCGGCGTACCAAAACCATTCGGGCCAAGCGCCCCGCAGGCGCTCACCATTACCAAACACATTAACGACATCATACCTGTCAAAATACTTCGGAATTTAATCAACTTATTTCTCCTTATTTTTAGCATTGAAAATATTAAGGGCGGCAAAATCAAGAAGCTTGCGAGCGTTCCTGACGATACCATCATCCTTAGGGGATGGGGTCATTGCGGCAATAGCGGCCGCTATACTAATGATCCCGGTGACAAACCCAATTGGGTCATTCTTAATAAAATCTAATAAATCAGTCATGTTAAACTCCATTGTTATAAAATTTTACGTAATATTACGCGTAGAACAGGCCGTAGGATTTTTGACAAAATCCCGCCCAATTGTTGCAATATATCAAACCCCGCAGCCGTTGACGTATCAGCCTGAACGGCCCCTGAGGCTGATATGCTAAGATTTCCAGCACCAGATGATGTGGCGGGATCCGCCTGTACCGTGCCTGCTAAATTTTGAATAAGATTTCCAACCCCAGTGACGCCGCCTTCCGCCGCTTGCGGGGATCCGCTGGTAACCTGTTCAAGGTTACCCGATGCGGATGCTGTGGCGGGCGCGGCTTGCGGGGACCCGGTCCCTGTCGTGCCGCCTGTTGCTTGGGAGCTTACCCAGTCGTCAATAACCGGATTGACAATATTATTCCTTACGACCATGCCGGGGTTATTATTCAGTAATTCCGAAGCACCAACCGTCCCTGTCAGTTCAGATACCGCGTTAACAAACACTGTGATAGCTGTGCCAGAGCGTTCAATCTTAATTGTGTCCCCAACCGTAGACGTGGTGGTCATTGAGTCTAGAAGGGTAAATGACCCTCCTATGCGCTTAAATAACTGGATTATTGTTGTATTTGGAAATCTACACCCAATGAAATTATCCATATCTCCCACGCAAATCGCCCAAGGGAAAAAGAATGGGTCTCCGGCCCCAGTATACCGCCGCACGGCCTGTGCAAAATGATTCTCATCCGAGGCGGCTGGCGCAATATAGGCTGTTGCTGTAGTGCTTGAAAATTTAAGCTGGTTTGCCCCGTTGATCTCCGCCGCACCCGCAACACCACCAAGACGGGTCCAACCTGTCCTACTCTCTAGGTTGTCTCCGTCAGTTCCAGTAAAGTCGTCTGTGAAATCAGCCATGTAACCACGCCCTTATTTTGCTGAGCCTATCGTCACTTGTGCATAAATATTAAGCGCTAGCGCTATATGAAAAACTGGACATACTGACCGTCGTGCCTGCACCGATCACAACGCCACCCGTAAGCTCAATATCACCGCCGCCACCAACGCCCGTGACTGTACCACGAAATATTTCCACGTTGTCACGGTTTTGGATTTTAAACAGCGCCGCCGTGCCGCCCGTTGCACTCGCATCATCCGCAACCGCATTGGCCGTGGCAGTTCCACTGGCCGCCGCACCAAAGGCAGGATCCGACAGGGCGAGGGTGGCAACTTCCACATCACCAGATGTCATAATAACCAAATCACCCGTAAGATCCGTTGATCCGGCATCTACTAAATCCACGACCGCATCCGCAATATCATTACGTACGGCCGTTGCATGAGTTAAAGCCATTATTCAATCTCCTCTATTTTAACTTTTCCGCCTGCCGCCCAATATTTTACCTTTTCATCAAGGGCCTTATTTCCTTTTCGGACGGTATATTTTTGGCCTTCTATATATTGTGACTTTGTTTTTGGATCTACAAAATATTCAAGCACATGAAAAAACCGCAGAACATCACCATTTGGCTGGATAGTTTCTGTTTTTTTTGAGGGCCAAAACCATTTAAAAAAATTCATCGTCTTATCCTTATATTTGCCGTACCGGATGTATAATTCCCCGCCTTGAAACCAATTCTAAAATCAAAAGATCCGTTCAGCGTACCTTGCCGCGTAAAAATCGCGGTAAAATCTTCAAGGTCAACAATATTACCATTCACTGATCGGACCTGGGCGGTCAATGTCCCCACAAAAGAGCCTGTGGCCTCAACTGCAAAATTATGCTCTCCTACGCCACGAAGAGACAACCAATCTGAAAAGGTATCACTTGCGGAAAGATCTGCCTCAATTTCATCAACCATCAAAACTCTCCATAATTAAGTATTTAAATCTTTTTCCATAAACTCAACCGAAGCAGCAACAGGATATCTGAAAGCAGCGCCAACATCCCAAATCGGAATTTCTGTTGCACCAACACCCTCCGCAGCCCCAAATTTACGCCGCATTCTATACCCTGATACAGTACCTTCTCTCACCGATTGCAAAAAATCCTTAACAGGCAAAGGGTTTGATGGTGAAACATCAATTCCCTTATTGTTTAAAGCATCGTCTGTATATGAACCTATATTACCAGTCATAGCAAAATCTCCTGTTTCATCACGAATAGCATAATATCAGATCGAAAACAAATTACGTCTTATCAAAGACATTAACCAGCACCGTCAATGTGACAGTCCCCATCCCAATAACAAACGCCCAAAGCAAAGCCCAGAAACGGGACCACATTTGATCAATTTCTTCTTCGCTTGCAGAAATCCGACTGAATAAAGTCTTGTTAGTTTCACGCTGCGCCGCCATATGTCCAATTACCTTATCTTTAAAATCCACATCCATTTTTATATCCCTAAATAAATATTAACTATCACCGTGAGCTGCCCATGCTGCAAAAAACTCTTCTCGTGTTGTGTCGCCAAGATGTGTATTCCAATGTTTTTTATAATATTTCCACATGCCTTCATCGTCAGATACAGCAGGAAGCCGCTCAGGAACCTCTGCATACAGATAACGGCAAGATAGCACCATAACGGTAATATCGCGCTCCAGGCATTGCTCAAAATCAAGCAGGGGGTCGATTTGATACTCAAGTCGCGTCAGACGCGCCGGGTTATTTTTCAACCGCTGAAGCAAATCCTCAAAAGTGGCGGGCTCCATTTGAAAGAACCCGCGAGCTGGACCATTACCAAGCTGGCGAACATAATCAAAATTGCTTTCCATTGCCGCCGTCATCATCAAAAGCTTT
The DNA here is from genome assembly GCA_021647465.1 of Emcibacter sp. Taxonomy (GTDB): domain Bacteria; phylum Pseudomonadota; class Alphaproteobacteria; order Sphingomonadales; family Emcibacteraceae; genus Paremcibacter. The sequence goes on from JAKIUQ010000019.1 coordinate 21,161, forward strand.
TCAGCCTCAGGCGACCACATTCCTGCATCATGTAAGATAGGCCGTACCCAGTATTTTCTAAAGTGTGATGGTTTCAAAATAATCCTCCTATAGCGCTGCTATTATAAACGCCAGCAATTCGTCATATCTAATTCCGTATCGACTGCCAGCAACCTGACGCTGAAACTCTCGTCTTGGTGTTTTTTCAACACGCGCCGCCGCTTGAATAATTTTGCCAGCTTTATTTTTCTTTACTGGTATATCTTCATATTCAGCTTCAATAACCTCAATATCATCATCCCATTCATCATAACAAAAAAGGCCATACTTCGAAGGGTCAAGACCGTGGGCCTCAAATACCGCTTTTACAGATTGTGCGCCGACACCAACGTGAATGCGGGCAGCGTCACCTTTGGATTTAATGGCATCTTTAAATTTGAATTTTTTAATAAGAGACTTACATTCACGGCCACATGCGATCTCGGCATCTTCAAGCAATTCCAAAGTAGTTTTTTCATCTTCATCAGACGTATTAATGGCCCCTACCGCCGCATAGACTGTATTAAAACGATTAGCCGCAGATCCAACATTAACGTTGCCGTCCGTACCACCGGTAAACTCAACGGTTCCGTAACTAAAAAGAACATTCGAAAGGTCAAACGATAAGAACCTAAAAAACTTAGTGGCGGAGCCTGAAGCAGACGAATTTTGGAAAGTAACATCAGTGCCAACACTATTGATTAAATCAATACCAGGAAGTGTACTGCCAATAAACTCAGGCCTACGCACCCCTCCATTTTCTATATTCACTTCCCATTTCCGAGCACCACTGGACCCAGAAGTGGTTTTGAAAGCACCCGGTGAAAATTGCATCGTGTCAACACCAGTATCAATTACCGTATAGCCTGTTATAAATTCCCCATGAAAGGCGGTGCCCTGCGCTGTAGGATGGGTTGTTAGAGTTTCAGAACCTTCAAAATAAGCGGGATAAAATCTTACCCCGACAGCTAAACGAGGCCCCGCTGGGCTTCCAATATCAACGTTACAGCCTTCAATAACATGATTATAAAAATTGAGTGAGTTACAGCTTTGGACATTTAAACCAGTACCGCTACCAGAACCAGAAGTGCGCCCGCCAAAAATACCCCATGTTGTTATTTGCTCTTTATCAGCAGCCAAATCACCAAGAAGCCAGCCAACACCGCCAACAGGCAAGGAAGCGGCCCTTAATAAGAAAACATCATAAAAATTGTTATACCAGTGCGCTGGCCCGCCTGAGCTGGCAAGAGTTGCGCCCGTCATTTGAATACCAGTACATCCGCCGAACCAGCTGATAAATACATTGCGCGTAGTCCACCTAGTGAAACCTGTAATATTCCATTGAATTTGTGAAACGGGCGCGGCCTCATTTGACCACATAGAGAAACCATCAAATACACCAAAAGAAAGCGTGTCGGCACTTAATTGTGTATCTGCCGCCGGACCTTTAATACCAGTAGACGATACACCACTAAGAAACAGATTTGTATTACCTATACCAGCACCAATTATGTCCACCCCCTGCTTAATTATAACGCCAGTATAAACTATGTTTCCAGGGGGGAGTATTACTCTTCCGGCACCACCACCAAAAGACCCACCTAAATAAAGAGAATTTACGAAATCTATAGCATTCTGCCAAGCCGTAGTATCATCGGTAACACCATCGACTTTAATGCCAAACCATAAACCTTGAAAATCTCTACCAACATTTTGTCTTTGAAGATGAAAACCGTTATCTACATCGAACTCAAGAATAGTGCCATCATTATCAACAGCAGAACCCGCCACCACAACAAACTCACCACCGCGTTTTATGTCCGTGATAAGAATATTCTCCCCAGAAACAAAAGAACTACTATCTAAGGCGCGCGCCGTACTGAAATTATTAACTGCTATTCCAGGATCTGGTAAAATGCCTGATAGTCCATTGGTTATTAAAGTGTCAAGAACAGCCAATGAAGCCCCCACAACAGGCTGAGAAGAAACAAGATCAAATCCCAAAACATTACCAGCACGAGCAGCCTCATCAGGCATATCAAGCAGTGGGTAATTTTGATCAGAACTTGGGGCCCGTACAGTTCCCGTCAGCTTACGGGCTTCATCCTGTATCATTTGCACAATACGATCAAACTCTAGATTTACGGTTTTTGAACTAAAAGAACCACGCGTTGAATAATCAGTGATACGTTTTTTACTAACTTCCCGCTCTAATGTGATTATATCATTTAAAGCCGCAGGAACAATCAAGGTAATGGCCCCGCCATTTTGAGCCCCAACACCAGAAACGGTATAATTGGTTCCGATGCTTTGTTCAGCACCATTAACCTGAACCTGAATGTCATCCTGATCAAAAATCGGAAAATCATAATCGAAAATCGTCTGTCCCGCAGCAGCCACATATTGATTTCGTGTTGGAACGTCTTCTATGAAAGCCATTTCTATTTCCTTTCTTCTAATACATTTTCAAGCTCAGGAGCCCTGTCTGGTAAAGTCTTGCCTGGTCGCCACCAATATCCTTGTCCAAATTGCCGCCTTGTCTTTTTCTCCTTGGCGCGGAAAGCCCGCATTGCCTTGGGATCAAGTTTTTCCTGCAATTGGTCAAGGATCAGACGATCATAAGCAAGGCGAGCGTACCATATTGACCCCCCCGGTGTATAGCGCCGCAAAAAACCAACAGCATCTTTACCAAGTTCAGGATCCTTACCCTGGGCCGCAGCGGATATATTACCAAAGGTGAGCGCAAGAACGTCTTGACCAACACCCGCAACAGGCCCGGCAATTGTCTGTCCAATACCGCCCCCATAACGATTTTCACTTGAGGATAAAAAATCCCCGAATATACCAAGCCCGCCGCCCTGCACAGTGGCCGCACCCCAAAACTTCGCATCTGTCATGGGACGCGGATCCTTGCCACCAACAATCTGCTTTGCCTGAATGGCCAACGCCCCCATCAATGTGGTAGCAATGGCCAATTCACCAAGGTAAATACCCTTTTTTTTCAAGCCTTCTTGAGCAAGCCCCCGACGAATATGAGTAAAATATATAGTGGCCGCAAAATTCTTATACATCGCAAAGGATCTGATCAATTCGCCCTGTACTGTACCGGGTCGGGTATCCCCCAACAAAGCCACACGCCCGCGCATAGAGCTTGACGGAACAGCAAATTCAGTTTCAGTACGCACCATTTCAAGCACTCGGCGCGATAAATCTTCAGCTTCACCGGGCAGCAGATCCTCACGGGCACGAAGAGCGGCGGCATCAAAGAAATCCGCGCCACTATGATTGATAGGCTTAGTCGCCCGGATCTGGTTCCATTGTTGTTCAAAAATGCCATAGCGTTTAAGTGTCTTGGCAAAGGCCTCAGGAAGCTCATCAAAGCCCTTTGGCGCAAAATCGGCCATAGCCCCCATAAATTCCATTCCGAAGGCGTGGCGGCCTGCCTGCGTCCATGAGGATAGCAATGAGGCGCGAAGAACAAAGTCTGAAAGGCGGGATCCAATTTCACCAAAAGCAACATCACCAGTGTAACGCGACTGGGCGATGGCCCGTGTTGACCAGTTTTCTGCAATCAGCCCCAGCCTGACAGCAAGCTTTTTATCTTCAAGCCGCCCGGGCGAAAATTGTTTGAGAAGATTTTTCAAAACACCCGTTTGACGAAGCCCGGCATATTTTGCCGCCTGACGCTGAAAACTGACATCAGACAGGGCAGACAGAAAAGCAGACCCGAGCTGCGCCGCAACCAAAAATTGACGGGTGCCTGCTAAGACATTGGACATTAACCCATCAACAGGCATAGTTGTCTCGCCCGTAATCAGCCGGTACATACCATTAATGTTTTTGATAGCCTTTTCAGCCCTGCTTACAGCCCTATCACCTACCTCTGTCCGGCCTTTAAGCTTGGCATCCTTGGTAATAGTCTGCTCAAGCCAAACTTTTGTAGCATTTGGATTTGGCCCTAAAACTTCCATTAGACCAATATCACGCGCCATCGTATCAACATAACCCATCATGGTACTGAAAGGGTCCGACTGCCCGAATTTATCATTATATTTTAACCACGCATCCGCATCTTTAAAAACAAGAAAACGATGATCCAAATGCCGATTTGCAATGGCCTTTCCTGTGGCGCGGCCTGACGGGGTTATCTTGTTACCCCCATCTGTACGGATTGTATCGTAAACATCAACGAGAGCCAGTTCCAAACGCTCTTTTGTAATGGGCGCTTGTGTTAACTCATCAACCATTTTACTGCGGTCAAGATCAAGATCCGCACGCCATTCTTCAAAAGTAGCCCCACGAACCTTATGGGGATCATGGATCTGGGGCAGGCCCCAATTTTTATTATTGGCAATTCGGCCCCCCGCTCTATTAAAGCGCATTCTTAAATATTGATTAGCATCTGACCACGCATCGGAAAGTTGCCGCGCCGCCATATCATCGGTATTTTCACCAAAAGCCGCCTTAACCATATTTTTCAGACGAGCAGGCGCACGCACTTGCCCCGTCATGCGCCGCCTAAATGTGGCTAAAACATCAACCATGAGAGAGTGAGCCGTACCACGAACCTCATCAATACGTGCTGTCACATTTGAATAACGGGCATATTCATCACGATCAAAAACCGCCTGAGCGGCCGCAGGGATATTTTGTTCACCAGAACTATCTTTATAACGCTTCATATTTTTATCAATACGGCCTTGCGCCGCAGAAGACAAAGCCATAAACCGCCGCTTTTCAGCCGCTTGATATTTCAACACCCTAACCGTTTCTTCTGCTGCATGACGAGCTGCTGCATCGGGCGACATATTCAACCGTGCCTCAGTATCAAATTGATCAAACATATCCAGGGCGTCTTTTCCCCGGCCTTCTTCCGCCAGCTTCGCCCGGACTTTGGTACGTAAACAATTTTCAAAAGTCATTTCAAGCACCCTTCTATTGTTTTAATAAAACTCTCATCATCTTTAATTTCAACTTTCATTTGTTTACGTGTCATGGTCCGGGCAAGCACTTCATTGCCATCATCAACAAAAAGACCTAAGGAAACATCACCCTCATCCGGCCCATCCAACAATTCAGCAACCATTGCCTCTTCCTGGGCCTTGGCACCCGCGCCAGTCGGATCACCAAACTCATCAAGCGTTTCGTCTATTGGTGTTGGGCCAGCTTGGCTTTCAGCTTCAATACCGCGTCCACGCCCGCCAATTCGGCCCCTTGGCTGATCAGATCCGCCCGCGATGTTTCTAATTGTGTTAACGAAGTCATTGACCGCGCCAGTGTCTCGCCCGTCTTTCCTTGCCCGCCTTGCGGCGAGGTTGAGCGCGTCCGAAACAACGCCCTTGGAGTGAGCAAGCCTTTGAACAACTTCGATAGCCCGGCCATTGATAGTCTCCTGTTTTATGTTTGTGTCAGCGTCAAGACGGTTTGCGCCCTGACCAACAATTTTATTTTCTTCATCAACCAGCGTTTTGAATACTTTTTTATCCCGCTTCAGAATATTCAAACCTTTGTCTAATATCCGCGCCCTGTCAACAAAAAGGGATGTGGTCAATTCCTCTTCTCCAAACAAGCTAACTTGCACTTCCTTAGTCGCACCGGCATTTTTCGCCTGCCGGATGATAGCCTCAGCCTGCACAAGATTAGCAGGCTCCGCCTTGGCAAGCACTTCCATAATGGTCCGGTGCAGATCAGGATCATCAATAAGCTTGCCAACAAGGGCCGCATAATGCGCAGGAACAATTTCATTAACAACCAAACCAAAACCATCGTCACTGAGGCGCGTAAGATCCTGAGCTTGCCGCACCAGGGCGGATCGCGGCGGCAGATTTAACCCGGTGCCGCCCTCACGTAAAATCTTGGCCGCATCGATGGCGGATCCCGCACCTTCCGCAATATTCTTTGCCGCCGCAATCGTGCGCACATCCGTATCCGTCAACCCATCAGAGGCGCGAAGGACAAGCGCATTGACCTGAATATCAGCATCAGGATCTTTATCAAGTAACCGCCGTGCCAGGCCAATACGTTGATGACCGTCGGCAACCAGAAGCTTGCCATCAGCATCCTCAAACAAAAGCGTGAGCCCTGCCTTTGTATCGTCCCAAACCTCAACACCTTTAAGCCGCTCCGTCACGCCAGCAACATCACCACCCGCTTTAAATTGAAATCTTTTGGCATCAACAATAATATTTCTGGGATCAAAACGACCTACAACACCATCCGAAGATACCACAGGATCCGTTTTAACGGGGGCTGAGGGCTTATCAGGGATATTTGAGGGTGCAGCATCCACAGCGGCCTCAAGCGAGGCGTCAGTACGTGCTATATGCTCTTTATCGCCAACAGGTGAAGGGGCCATAGGATTATCTTCCCCCATTTCTTGGCTGCGATTAAATATCGACATAGCCCCGCGCACTTCAGGACGAGGGTTTTTGACCACATCAGCAAATACCCGCTTTACTTTTGATCCACTCCATCCAGCCATCCGGCCAAAGCCCTTAATCATGCCCGCGAAAGCTGCGCCGCCAATGGTAGCAAAGGCAACATTCCGCGCCCCGGCTTCAAAACCCGCATCTTCAAAACCCAATTCAGCGCGATATTTTTGAATGGCAGGCTGTGTTACCGCTTCGACACCGCCCGCAATCAACCCTTCAACGATCATCGTTCTAACGATACCCGCCGCAACTGGTGCCCCGACAAGCATTGATCCAGCGATAAGAGGATCACTAATAGTAGCACCAGCCGACCCAACAAACTCACCAACAGCACCAAGGCTAGATTGACGCAAAGATATATCTTTATGCCTTTCCCGCAATAGGTGGCTTTCTTCGGATATTTTCGCTCGAATGTTATTTTTATCTTTCAATTCAAAATTAGGATTTAATCCATGAATTTTTGAAGCTTCCTCAAAAAAAACGGCCTCTCTCTCTTCCGACGTAAACAAACGAGGAGTAATTGTTGAGGATAGAATAAAGTTCAGGTTTTGGAACTCAGCAAAGTTCAGAAAAGGGTTCTTGAGCTTTTGACCACTGGCAACAAAAATTTCATCAATATAATCATCGTAAGCATTAACCATATTAAACCGCTGTGAAAATGGTAGCTCCGATTGCCTAATATCCTGCCATGCCGCAACCGTATTCTCAACAAGCCCGGTTTCAGGGGCCTTTGATATATTGGCGATCGTTACAGGAACATCTTGAACATTTTGATGAAACACAGTCATGGGCGCGGATCCTCACTTAACTGACGGGCATCAAGAATAAACGGCTGGCCGGGCAGCACACCAGACATAATACGGGTGCCATCTTCACTAAGGTCAATCATATACAAACCCTCACCAACATTCAGCAGCCGCGCATCTTCAAATTCATCAGCAGTTAAAGCCGTACCATCCCCGTGACGCACACCCTCATTAAGCAACCACGGACCCATATCACGATCAAAAATATCATCAAAGGCATCTTGACTAAATCCGGTGGGCAGAACAGCGGCCTCACCATTAAAATCACCAAAACCCCCGAACTTTTCACCATCAATGATAACCCCGCCAACAGCCGCATCCAGGGACGCTTCCCATATATCCTGATCGAAAACATCACTGGTGCCCGCCTGTAGGGCGCGGGTAGTATAAATATTTTCAGCCGCCTTGAGTATATTGCCCCTTGCCTCAACAGAAAAAGCAAGCGAGCCACCTTCCATATCGGCAAAAATCGAAGGAGCGACGATAGCATCAATACTGACTTTATTACCTTCTTTTTGAGCAAGCACACCCGCCAGAATTTCCCCGGCAATGGCGCGGGATCCCGGTAGGCCATCGGCCATGATACCGCCCGCATGAGCAAACATCGGATTGTCTGAAGAAAGACGGGCCAAAACCGCCTTGGAAGCCTCTTCACCAAAACCCGCATTAATACGCTCAACCATATCAAGCTGATCAGCAACATCCGCCGTGGGCAAAAGCCCGCTTATTTGCGCGGCCTCTTCATCGGTCAAATATTTCGGGGGGATACCATAAAATTCAGCAACCGCCTCCGCCTGGGCTTGGCGGCGCTGCATACTATTAATTGCACTGCCCGGTTCACCATCGGGGGCATCATCTGTTGGCGTGTCCTGAAAAAAGATTGGATCAACTTCCGCAACCCCAACACGGTTCGCCCATGATAAAGGATCACGTTTTACTTCCCTGCTCATTTCTGATTGAAGGGTGCGGGCCATGCCAAGATTTTCGGCCTGCTCAAATGTTGCAACACCATCCGCATCGGCAATTTGGCCCTCAATATCATTAATTACCAGCTCAAGGCTGGATGGGGTCATAATACGTAGCCGTTGCTGTAAAGTCGCCTTGCGCCGCAGCGCATCAAGATTTTCAGCCAAAGCCCCGTTGCCCGTGGCGGAAACCCGCGCTTGCAGCCCGTCCATATCCTGTGCCGAAACTTGAAATCCACCTTCAATATGTTTATTCACATCTCTAATTTCACGACTTAATTTTGAAACAGAGGCATTATTTTCGACTTGAGAACGGCGAATATCCGCGTCCATTCTATTTTCCAACGCCCGAACTTGTCCCTCAGTTATTTTAAGCTTGCCTGCCTCCCAAGCGGGCCGAAGATCATCCCGCAACGCCATTTTATCTTGCAGTTTTTCAGAACGATCAAATTCACCCATAACCCGCCCAACCGCCGCGCGGTCCTGTGCTTGTTCAAGAATACGCCCAATATCTTGTACGCTATAGGCTCCGGTCCGATTTGGATCATCCGGCAGCGTTTTACCATTAAATTTAAACTCACCCTTTGGGCCATGCCGCAGTAATATCCCTTCAAGCGCTTCCATTTCCCCAGAAACAATTGCGGCATTTCGGGCAGAATCCGCAATTGAAAAAGAATGGCGCTCAATACTATCAAGCTGATCAGCCGTCACATCGGCAGCAGAGGCACGGGCACTATCAAGAATACGTTTCTCCTGTATTCGGCCTGACGCTTCCAGCCCGGTAAGTAATTCAGTATTGATTAAACGATCAATTCCTGTGTGTAATTCAGGCAATACACCCTTTTTTGCATCTTTACGGATCGCTTCAAAAGAACTTTCAACGGCACCGGGATTGTTTTTATTGGCATTATATGCGTCAAAAAGCTTGCGGCGAATATCACTCTCAGTCCGGACAGAGTATGTTTCCAATGCCGCCGCGTTAAAAGCCTCAGCCTGCGCCGAAACATCACGCTGCAACTCTGGCTTACCCTGCCGCCCGGCCCGTGCACCCGCTTCTTTAGCGTCACGAATAAAAATAGCATCCCGCCGCTGCATAAGCGATGCGTTTATACTATCCGCTGCGTCAGTAAATCCCGCCACAGCCTCGAAGGCTTCGCCGCCAGCCCCGGAAGATGCAACAGCCCCCCGAGAACGCGCACGACTTTTAAATGTTGGAACCAAAGCCATTATTAAATAAATCCTTTCACGACGGTTTTGGCAGCTCCAAAAATACCGCCAAGGCGAGCGGCCCTTGATTGTGAAAGCAAGCTCCGTGAACGCCCTCTGCGCGCCTGATCTGCCTTGATGCTTTCGGCCTGAGAAAACTTAACTTCTCTTTCTCCTTTTTTAACAGCATCCGCCCTTGCTTGTTTCGCCACTGGACTTGAAACATCAATGCCGCTGGCAATCGTCGCTGTGCGCTGGCTGCCTAGCACATCAAATAGTTCATCTGTTAACTTATTAGCCTCTCGCATTCCTTTAATGCGCTCATCATCCGCACGAAATAATTCATGTTTTGCCTCAGTTTTAAGCTGCGCCGCCTTGGCATTACCCTTGGCAATGGATCCCAAGGCCGAGAACACCGTTAATCCGCCAGAAACGGCGGATATAGTGCCTGCGCTAAGTCCTGCGGCCGCTGCGCCGCCACCAAGGGTACTTAACCCGCCGACGATTAATGGTAATGTTGCCGCCATTAGACTGCCACCCTTTGCGTTACGCCAAGAACCGTCATTGGTCCGGGGTCTATTTGTTCAAATATCACTTCAACTTCTTCTTTCCAGCCAAGCCCGCCAGCGGTTTCCTTAATACCCGTAAACGCCTGATCAAACTGGGGTACATCTAATAGATTGTCGCCGAACTCCCTAAATATAATATTCTGTGCAGGCCCGCCATTAACCGCTACCGTCAGGCTGGACGTTTCTTTTAAGGCGGTGATAACCTTCACAATTCGTTTTTTCCGCCCAATACTCGTACCATCCGGCAGTTTATTTCTAACCGGCATCAGCTTGACGCGGGGGCGGTAATTCAGCCCGACCTCAACCGTTTCCTGAGCCGCAACTGGTAAGGTAATTTGTCCGGCTAAAACCGTGACTTGGCCCTCATAAGAACGATCAATAATTATATCAACAACAAGCCCTTCAAGATGTTCAAGTCCAGCTATAATGGTTGTGTCAGGTGCCGCCGCGACAACAATAGAACTATCAAGAAAGCGACCTTCAGAAAAATGTTCCAAATATCGAACGGGGGCCCCATTCACCACACGCTCCACAGCAACATATAAGTCACCGATATCCTCAGCGGCAGCAGATAAAAATTTGCCCTTGGTGCGCGCACGGACAAAGGCGGTAATATTTTGAGAGCGCATGGAAGATAACAAAGTCAATTCATCTGTTCCATTAACAAACGCGACCAGATCCGTGTCGGTGGTTTCCCGCCCGGACTGGGACGCGGTGCCAGTGATATTCTTGATCATATGACTTGCAAGCAATGACACGGGCGGGGCCTTATAATTTTGTTGGCCATCATCAAATAAATATTCGCGCACCGTACCCCCGTCTTTCTGTAAAAACAGGGTTGCCCCCTCAAGATCAAGCGCGCGAACACCCTCAGGAATGCCATGAGCCGTGGCTTTTTTTGCTGAAGTCGTCAGCGGGGTTATCGGCTGAATAGGAGAATAAAATTCTATTGAGCTGGTAAATATCTGCAAATGCTGTGCGGGGAAAAGTTGATATATAACGGAAGCTTTATTTGTATCAGCCGTGAAAACAGCAGCATTATCATCCCTTGTGGTCTTATCATTAAAATCAAAGAATTTACCCGCCTTTGAATACATTAAATGGCTTGGCAATGACCCAAAGCCCGCCATCCACAAACGCTGATCATGAAAAGTTCCGCAGCGCGGCCAGCCCCGCGCCGTTGAGATAATATCTTCACCCGGCTCTTTACCTTCTGTAACCGTGGAAACCAAAACAACGCCCGCCACAGTCGTCAAAATAGCCGCAAGTATTTCCGGCCAATTTGTTTTTCCATCATCACCCGCAAATGTCACGGTGACTTCCGCGCCTGATCCAACACAAGATATTCCGGTGGCGGATGTATTCGGCAAAGCCCGCAATGCGGCCTGAATACTTGATGCAGTTGTAGTAATCGACGCGGCAAAAGTGATGCTACTGGTGCGCTCAGTATCTAAAAATATATTGAATGTTTCGCCCGCAACATAATCGAAAAAGCGGATTATTTGAACCTCATTAGTCCCGCCAATCGTATCACCATAATCAAATTGAGGGATATTCTTAAAAGTCTGATCCCTGAAATCCCATTCATCATCTGAGCCCTGGCGAAACAGGCGGAAAGGCGCATGAAGTTTATGGAACAATAAAAGCGTATCCAGACTTTGCGTCCAGCTAACTGTTGAAATTACAGCATCACCATGAGGCACCCGCGCTGAACCAACATAAATCCCCGCTTTAAATACATCAATATTTTGATCGGTTACAGCCATAATATATTGTGCCTCATCACTCTGGACGAAAGACAATAGTTCAATCGTGGCAAGGGCGGCATTTTCAACAAAGAATGAAACCTCACCAACATCAACCGTGGTGGCAATAGCCGTGGATCCAATACGAACAAAACGCCAATACCGCGCCGTAACAGCGCTGCCAGCGCCAATGGATCGCCGACGATTCCGAGCCGTATCCGCCATATTAAATGTGCCGCCAAAATCAACCCATACCGCGCCATCAACAGACGACTGCATACGAAACTCATCATCAAGCGCACCTGAAGACAATTTAAAGCCTTCAACATCCACAAAATCAACAACAGTGCCCGCCAGTAAATCAATATGAAAAACCACATAAGGATCAATAACACCAACATTGGTTGTCGTCGTGGATAAGGTATCAACATCACCATCAATAAGGTTGGCCGCCGTGCCGCCATTTGGCGTTGTGATCGTAGCGCCGGATAGGGAAATGCTATCTAATTGGTTACGAAGACGGGCATCAAAGCTAAGGGCAGGACGACGACGAAAACCACCGGGGGTTAACAGATACACATTCGTCATTTCAGCAGCGCCCTTATAATATACTTCAATATCTTCACGAAAAGTAAGCTCTTCATTAAGCTCACCATTTGTAAATGCCGCTTGAATTGTGTGATCTAATCTTGTCACCGTCTGAAAAATCCATTTGTGTTTGAACGACTGCTCCGCGCCGCAATGAAGGGTCCTTGATCTTCGATAATACTGCGTTGCCCTTGACGCTGACTGTCAATATTTTTTGCCCGCGCATACCATCCGCCATCACGGCGGGCAACATCACCCCAAGCTTTACGGATCAATTGATCTTCTTTTTTTGTTTTTTCTGTCACGGCCATGGCAATATTGGCCGCATAGGCATGAATGGCAAATTGTGTAAACACAGGATCCCATTTGGCCTCAACTACATCACGGGAATATAAGGCCCATAAGTTTTCAGAATTGCTATAAACATCTTCCTCAACAACTTCATAGGTTTTTTCAAGAAAGCCATCTTCATCAGAAAATAAAGCACGGGGGGCTGATAGCCGATCAGAGGGAAGAGTATGTGCATAATCCCACCCAATTGGGTCAAGATCCGCACGAAGAGCAAGCTGCCGTTGGAACATGGTGAAATGCCATGGATGAACAGTCAACAAACCTCTTCTGAAATCAGGATAGCTTTCCGCACAAATACGAGCAATATCGCCCTCATCATCAAATGATTGAATAGGTACTTCACCCAGAAGGATGAGTGCCTGTTTGCAAATATCTATATCTGAACTAGCCATGATGTGAGTGCGGGCACCATAGACTTGATAATGGCACCCGCGCCTTTCATTGTTGGATTAAGCGACAGCGGCGAAATCAATTTGCTGTGACAGCGTAACAACGCCTGCCGCCACCGTAACCCAATACAACTTATTGTCATCAGCCATAGCAACATACAATAAATCGCCAGTCTTTAACGCATCGGCTGCATTATTGAAATAACCAGCACCCTGAACAGCAGCCTTGTTGTCAGTGGTTTTATATGATCCAATTTTTGGCGAAGCATTAAAACCCCCGCCAGAATGATCAAATTGTTTAATATCAAAAGCCATTTTGACTTCTCCTGTTTTAAATTAAAGTGAAGATGGTCCGGCGCTAAATAACCGGGCCACCTGTTAATTTTAAGCCTCGTGCGTCAGAACCTCCACGATACCATCGGCATCGATGGCCACGGCACCAGCAATAAAGTCCTGAACCGTTAACCACGAGCCAACAAGATTTTCATATGTGGTGTTCACAGCATCCTTCATGATGACGCCAAGCCCTGTTGAGCCCATTGCCCCCCCATGATATGCATATTGTGTGCGTGTGTTGGCGGCCAATCCAAAGCCACCCTCATCAAGATCGCCGAACCATATAAATTTAAAGCCCATGAAAGTATCAATATCGCCGTTCACAAGCGCCTTCACTGAATTATAATCTATACTTGTCGCCTCAGTTTGTGCAAGCAAGCCAGCAAGACTATTTTCATGACCAGCAAAAAACTGGTCTGACTTTGGAATGTTTTTTACCCCAAGCAAGCGGCGCGCCTCAATAAGCTTGGGAATATTAAGGCTTGTGTCCGCCCCGCCAACAGATTTTGCAACAGAGTTTGTTGTTCCAGACGCATCCCAGCTATCAATAATAGTCTGATCTTCCCGCCGGTTGACAGCATTCGAAACAACCATAGCCAGCTCTTTTTGTTCGCTGATATGTACCTGTGCATCATCAAAAATATCCGTAAATTCCGCCGCTTCCCACTCCACGCCAATCGCCTGGACTTTTGTATGAACAACATTCATAAGTTTGCGGAAAGATTGCTGGCTCCGGCGCTGCGCCATTCCAGAACCCATTTTTGGAAACTGAAAAGTTTTAACGCCGCGATTGCGGCGAACGCGAACGGTTGGGGCCAAATGGCCACCAGTGTTTTGATAGGCGTGTTTGACTTGCTCATCAAACATGATAGCAGTGTGTTCGGGT
>JAKIUQ010000020.1 GCA_021647465.1 Emcibacter sp.
TTTACTCAAAAGCACAGGGGATGGGGAATTCCCCATCCCCTGTGAAACAGAAACAGGCAGCATAAATGACAACAGGATACACCTTAACTTCGCTGCCAAACTGTGCAGACAATCAGGACCACTTCAGAGGCCCGGCCAGTCATTCGCATGAATGCTGTAATGATGCGCCCCCGGGTGATTTGGGCTCTTGCGTAATATTTCATCGGTGATTTGGCCGGATTTTCTTTGTTGCCGGTATGTTGTATCGCTGGAGTCTGCCGTAGAAATATGGATTAAAGCATAAAAGGCGCGGGCGTCCATATCGTCAGGATAGGCATCGCTCAGGCCTTTCCACGCGGCCTCAAATTTTTGAAGGCGCTGCTGTTCGCTGTATGATACAGCATCTTGGAAATAAGCGTGGGTTGTCCCCAGATAGCCACTTTCTCTTGGTGAATTACCGCCAATCAGCAAAGCCTTTTCCACAAGCCGGGCTCCGCGATCCAATTCAGAAGACGAGGGCCGATCGGGCCAAAGGGGGTGAATAATGGTCATCGACTGCCCCCAATAAGCCATGGCACAATTTGGATCCGCCTCAGCCGCTATGCCAAATACTAAATTTGCCTCATCATACATCATGTGATGTAAAAGGGCGACGCCGCGCTCAGAAAGTGAGGAAGCCTTTGTGTTACAAATAACAGGAAAATCCACTGAGCCAACAGGCGTTCCTAGCAAATCAAAAAAACCATTTAGAGGGATCTGGCCTTGTTGTTCATCTTCACATGCTGCAAGAGTAAATAATACACCAGTTAAGAAAATTGATTTAAAGTTCATATTGATGGCTCCATTTAAAATAGCAAAAGCAACATGTCTTTCTGCCACATCTTCTTTGGATTGTCATTATGCAACCCCTAGGCATAAATCCTGAATATAAATCAAGTTATGGGGGATTGTTTTGGGTAACAGTTTGCGCCTTACTCCACCACAAACTCTTTTTCCGAATAGCCCTGTAAATATAACAATGCTGTCAGGTCGCCGTGGCGGATGATGATGTCGGCAGCGTCAGCGGCGGCGGGTTTGGGGTGATAGGCGATGCCAAGCCCGGCTTCCTTGATCATGGGGATATCATTGGCCCCGTCGCCAACGGCCATAACCTCATGGGGGCTAAGCTTATCCCTGAATTCGATCAGGCTGTTCAATTTGGTGGTGCTATCGACAACAGGGGGCAACACATGGCCCGTTAAGCGGCGGTCTTTGATCTCCAGATTATTGCCGCGATTAACCTGAAATCCGGTCACCTCAGCAACCTTTGACGTAAAATAGGTAAAGCCTCCGGAGACCAATACCGTCTTGGCGCCGCTGGCATTCATGGTTTTAATCAGCGCCCTGGCCCCCGGCATTAATTTAACCCGTTCCCGGTAAACAGTCTCCAGCGCGGCAGAATCCATGCCCGCCAGCAGGGCCACGCGTTCCCTGAGCGCCTGTTCAAAATCAAGCTCGCCCTGCATGGCCGCCTCGGTAATCGCAGATATTTTTTCCTTCAGGCCAGCATAGTCGGCCAATTCGTCAATACATTCGCATTGGATGATGGTGCTGTCCATATCGGCAACCAACAGTTTTTTTTGCCGCTGGTTTGTTTGCTGAAACCCAAAATCGAAATTCTCGGTGAGCAGTTCAGGCGTGAGTATTTTTTTTGCTTTTTCGAGATCGCCGTCAAAGAGAATGTCAACGGCGAGGCCTTCTGACAGCCATGATACGGCGGTGACGCCGCTGAGTTTTGAGGCATAAAAGGATGCCAGCTCATCTGTTAATGCAGGTTCTGCCGGATTTGAAATTAATGTCAGAAGGTTTTTCATAATATCGCAACCTGTTTTTGCACCCTGAAAAAATAATGTTATATATAGAGTAAGCAACCAACGCTATGAGAAAATGCATGACAGTAAGCCAAAAAACAAAAAAAATAATTTTACTGGCCGGGCCAACGGCAAGCGGTAAATCTGCAACGGCGCTGAGCTGGGCGAAAGACTATGGCGGCGAAATTGTCAATGCCGACAGCATGCAGATCTATGGCGAACTTTCCCATCTATCGGCACGGCCCACCGCAGAAGAGGAGGGCCTCTGCCCCCATCATCTTTATGGCACGTTAAAGGGCGATCCCCCCTGTTCGGCTGAATTATGGCGCGATATGGCCCGGGCCGTGATTGAGGATATCTGGCAGCGCGGCGCGGTTCCCATTGTGGTGGGCGGAACAGGTCTATATTTTAAGAGCCTGATCCAGGGCTTGTCGGCGGTGCCGGAGATTGACCCGGAAATCCGGCAGGAAGTCCGGGCGGCAGCCGTGCGTGATAGTGCTGCTCATGGGCATGAGCGATTGAAACAGGTTGATCCGGTCATGGCAGACATTCTGCCGCCCGGAGATACACAGCGGGTTTGCCGCGCATTGGAAGTGATGTTATCCACCGGAAAATCTTTAAAATACTGGCAGGATATTCCCCCCACCGGCGGGCTTGGCAATCGTGATGATGTGACCATCGAACAGAATGTCACGGTCATGGACCGCGCAAAATTATATGAAAGATGCAACAGGCGGCTTCGCCTTATGATTGAAGAAGGCAATGCCCTTGCCGAGGTTCGGGACTTGCTGTCGTTGAATTATGCCCCGACATTGCCCGTGATGAAATCTTTGGGGGTGCCGCAGATCACCCGCTATCTGCGCGAAGAAATATCGCTGGAGGAAGCCATTACCTTAAGCCAAATAGCAACGCGCCAATTCGCCAAAAGACAAATGACATGGTTTCGCAATCAATGCGGCCATTGGAATCAGATATCTTTGTAATATTAATATAGCATTTACATTAATATTGTACTATAATTACAAAAATATGGCTTGACTAGGAAATTAAATAATATTATTGTCCGCCGCGTCGGAAATATTGCCTGTGACCTTTTATTTGCCATTGGCAGAAGAAACGGCTATATGTTGCTTTCTTTTCTTATGCGTGCATAAATTGAAATAAGATTTTGTTATCGAGGTGATTTTAACGATTTTCTTCGGAAATTAAAGGAACTTTTTTCGGCGAAAAATTAAGAGAATAGAATATAAAGAATAGAATCAAGGAAGGGTCGTTATGTCCGGTAAAGAGTTCAGCGGTGCAGAAATCATCATAAATTCACTTGTGGATTTGGGTGTCGAAGTTATTTTCGGCTATCCGGGTGGTGCTGTGCTTCCGCTGTATGACGCGCTTTATGGTCAAGATAAAATTCGCCATATTCTGGTGCGTCATGAGCAGGCCGCCGTCCATGCGGCAGAGGGGTATGCGCGGTCTACCGGAAAGCCGGGTGTGGTTCTGGTGACATCAGGGCCGGGCGCGACCAATGCGGTAACCGGCCTGACCGATGCCATGCTGGATTCCATTCCGGTTATTTGCCTGACGGGTCAGGTGCCGTCACATCTGATCGGCAGCGATGCGTTTCAGGAGGCCGATACCGTCGGCATTACCCGCCACTGCACAAAACATAATTATCTGGTTCGTGATGTGGATCAGCTGTCCCGGATTGTTCATGAGGCCTATTATGTGGCCACCAGCGGTCGCCCCGGCCCCGTGGTTATTGATATCCCAAAAGATATTCAGATTTTCACCAGCAGCATTAGCCATAGCGGCGCAATCAAACACAGAAGTTATCAGCCGGAAGTCAAAGGCGATATTGACAGTATTCGGCAAGCGGTCAGCCTTATGGTTGGCGCAAAGAAACCGATTTTCTATACGGGTGGCGGCGTTATAAATTCAGGCCCGGCGGCGGCACAATTGCTGCGCGAGATTGTTCAGTTAACCGGTGCGCCCATTACCAGCACCCTGATGGGGCTTGGGGCCTATCCTGCATCGGACAGGCAATTTCTGGGTATGCTCGGCATGCACGGCACCTATGAAGCAAACCATGCCATGCATGACTGCGATGTCATGATCTGTGTCGGCGCGCGCTTTGATGATCGGGTGACCGGACGTCTGGAGGCCTTTTCGCCGAATTCCAGGAAAATTCACATTGATATTGATCGCTCATCTATTAATAAAACGGTGCGGGTAGACGTGCCGATTGTCGGTGATGTGGCCCATGTTCTGGAAGATATGCTGAAGATCTGGAAGGCGACTATTCTTGAAAATGCCAGCCAGTCTTATGATGATTGGTGGGCACAGATTGAAGGATGGCGCGAACGGGATTGCCTGAAATACCGCACGTCTGATGACGTGATCATGCCGCAATACGCCCTGGAGCGTTTGCAGGAATTGACCAAAGACAAAGATGTGTATTTCACGACAGAGGTCGGCCAGCATCAGATGTGGGCGGCGCAATTCCTGAAATTTGAAGACCCAAACCGCTGGATGACATCGGGCGGCCTTGGCACCATGGGATATGGTTTTCCGGCGGCGATCGGGGTGCAGATCGCGCATCCGGACGCCTTGGTCATTGATGTGGCGGGCGAAGCCTCGATCCAGATGAATATTCAGGAGTTGGGTACGGCCATTCAATATGGTCTGCCGGTGAAAATCTTTATCCTGAATAATGAATATATGGGCATGGTGCGCCAGTGGCAGGAATTAAATCACGGCGGGCGGTATTCTCAGTCCTATTCGGATAGCCTGCCGGATTTCATTGCGCTGGCAAAATCTTATGGCGGACATGGCATTCTTGTTGACAAGCCGGCTGATGTTGATGCCGCCATTAAAGAAATGATTGAGACAAAGGGGCTGGTTATTGTAGATTGCCGGGTTGAAAAACTGGCCAATTGTTTCCCGATGGTGCCCAGCGGCGCGGCCCATAATGAAATGATTTTACCCGATGATGATGAAGCCGGAAATGAAAATAAACAGGAATTTAAAGGGGGCGCGGCATTGGTATAACCCGCCGCAGGAGAAAAACAATGTATCATACCCATAAAGAAATTGAACTTGCCGAACGTCATACCCTGTCCATCATTGTGGATAATGAGGCCGGCGTTCTGGCGCGGGTGATTGGCCTGTTTTCCGGACGCGGTTATAATATTGAACATCTGACCGTGGCCCCTGTTGACCTGAGCGGCAAAGAATCCCGCATTACGGTGGTCACGGTGGGCACGCCCCATGTGATTGAGCAGATCAAGGCGCAGTTAGACCGCCTTGTTCCAGTGCATCGCGTTGCTGACCTGACAGAAAGTGGCCCCCATGTGGAACGGGAACTGGCGCTGATTAAGGTGCATTGCAATAATGGGGAGCAACAGGCGGCTTTGCGGATTGCCGAAGCCTTTCGCGCAAAGACCGTCGACAGCAGCTTTGACAGTTATATCTTCGAAGTGACCGGAAAAACCGAAAAAATAAGAGCTTTTATCAAATTGATGGAAGACGCCGGATTGGTCGAAGCCGTGCGCACAGGCGTTGCGGCTCTGACACGTGGTTCAGAGGGTTTATAGAATTATTAAATAATAGGCCTGATGGCTTAAATCGTTAAAAACACTATTGAAAAACTAAAAGGAAATTAAAATGCGCGTATATTATGACCGCGATGCTGATGTAAATCTGATCAAAGGTAAAAAAGTTGTTATCGTGGGCTACGGCAGCCAAGGCCACGCTCATGCGGCCAATTTAAAGGATAGCGGCGTGAAGGATATCACGGTTGCGCTTCGGGAAGACTCCACAAGCCGCGCCAAGGCCGAGGCCGCAGGCTTTAAGGTCATGACGGCGGCCGAGGCGGCGGCATGGGGCGATGTTATCATGGTTCTTGTGCCCGATGAATTACAGGCCGATCTTTATAAAGATGATCTGGCGGATAATATGAAACAGGGCGCGTCACTGGTTTTTGCCCATGGGTTGAATATCCATTTTAAATTGATTGAGCCACGCGCCGATCTTGACGTGTTTATGATTGCGCCAAAAGGCCCCGGCCATACGGTGCGCAGCGAATATCTGAAAGGCGGCGGCGTCCCGACCTTGATTGCCGTGCATCAGGATTCGTCCGGTAATGCGCAGGAAATTGGCCTTTCCTATGCCTCTGCCAATGGTGGCGGGCGTGCCGGCATCATTGAAACGACCTTCAAGGAAGAATGCGAGACTGACTTGTTCGGCGAGCAGGCCGTGCTTTGCGGCGGCGCATCGGCCTTGGTTCAATGCGGATTCGAGGTCTTGACCGAAGCGGGTTACGCCCCGGAAATGGCGTATTTTGAATGCCTGCATGAACTGAAACTGATCGTTGATTTGATGTATGAAGGCGGCATTGCCAATATGCGCTATTCCATATCAAACACGGCGGAATACGGGGATTATATGACCGGATCACGGATCATCACCTCGGAAACCAAAGCGGAAATGAAACGCATTCTGGCGGATATTCAGGAAGGTCGTTTCGTCAATGATTTCATGCTGGATAATAAAGTTGGCCAAGTGAAATTAAAAGCCGCCCGCGCCAAAGGTGCCGCCCACCCGATCGAAGAAGTCGGCAAAAACCTGCGCGCCATGATGCCCTGGCTCAAAGAAAACCAACTGGTGGATAAAGCCAAGAATTAGGATATTAATATATCAAATAGAAAAGCCTCCTCTGGTCAAACTGAGGGGGGTTTTTTATATTTAACCGGCTTTAAAATATTTTAATACCATCGCTTAAAATGATAAAAAGCGGCCGCCCTGATACAGGGAAGCCGCATAGAAAATTATCTCAATTATAAAATTATTGTGCGCGCCGGCGCCGGGCTATAACAAGTCCCATAAGACCAAGGCCCAATAACGCTAAGGGTGCAGGCTCGGGAAGAGGTACAGTCGTTGTCGTATTCTCAAACGCCACAACCGTACCATTTGGGGTAATTGCAACCGCAGTTCCGCCAGACAAGGTATTATAAGCATCCGCAGTGAACTGAGAAACCCCGCCAGTTATTGACGTCACTTCAACAGGATTAACGACATCTAATACAACAAATCTTTGCCCCGTATATTGAATGTTACTGCCAATCGTGGAAAGAAATTCATTATAGCTGGTCACATTAGCGGCTTCTGTAAGCATTAATAAAGACCCCCCGGATGTTAGGAAGTTCATTATAACATTCATTTCAGCAGTGGTATAATCCAGAACCTGTTGAAAGCTACCGGCAATGGTAATCAAATCGACACCAGCTAACAGAGCATTTGTTATTGGCGCTATTGTTGACGTTGCCGTTACGCCAGCTAGTGAATTATAATAATTGAATAAGCCAGCTTGCTGCCCAACGCCCCGAGTAAATAATACATTCGTGCCGGCCCCTAATACATTGTCATATAAAGGCATATTGCCGGGTCCGGTTGCATTTACATCACCAACAACGACGATGACCCCTGCATGCGAATTTTGCAAACCTGCAAAACTCAAAATCATAAAAATCATGACTAAAAAAGATTTTTTTAACATTTTTGATCCTTCCAAGAAAATTCGTTTAAAGCAAATCATTACACTGCTAAATGCCAAGCAAGATACATGCCAATAATTAAAATTGTTTTTAAACAGTGATTTATGTGATATTTACTTTTAAGTTTGCGGTTAAGTATGTAAAGAATCCTGACTCTTTGTCAGGATTCTTTACATACTTAACGCCCGGGGACAAAAAAAACAGCACAAGATTAACAAGTCACTTTAAACCTGATCCCCGACAAAGGGATTGTTGGCGCGTTCTGCGCCGAAGGTGGAGATGGCACCGTGGCCGGAGATGAATTTAGTGTCATTGCCCAGCGGCCAGAGCTGTTCCTTGATGGATTTAATCAGCGTCGCATGATCGCCGCGCGGGAAATCTGTGCGGCCAATGGAGCCTTGGAACAACACATCCCCGACAAAGGCATAGCCCGCATTTTTTTCATGGAAAATCACATGGCCCGGCGTATGGCCGGGGCAGAAATATACGTCCAGAGTGATGTTGCCAAAGGATATTTTATCTCCGCCTTCAAGCCATTGATCGGGATCGAACGATCTTCCTTCGGGCAGGCCATAATTACGGCAGTTTTCCGGGATTTGATCAATCCAGAATTTATCTTCCTTTTGCGGCCCAATGATCGGAATATTTAATTTTTCAGCAAGTTCCGCCGCGCCGCCCGCATGATCCAGATGGCCATGGGTGATCAGGATTTTCTCCACGTCAACGCCCTGTTGTTTGATGGCCGCAAGGATGTGATCCACATCGCCGCCCGCATCAATGACCGCCCCTTTCATGGTTTCATCGCACCAGACAAGGGTGCAGTTTTGCTGAAAGGGGGTGACGGGGATAATTTTGACTTTTAACATGGTTTTTACTCTTCTGCTGTTCTTATTCTTCGGGCGACCTTGCGTCAATGGACAGGGCATGAATGGGCCCGGCCATTTCCTCTTTTAAAATCCGGTATATATCCCGCTGTCGGGCCACGCGGCTTTTGCCGGTGAAATCCGGGGAGACGATGGCCAGCTGAAAATGGCTTTCGCCGCCTTCGCGCGCGCCGGCATGGCCGGCATGTTTATGAGACTCGTCAATCACCGTGATCGACGTGATATTCAATCCTGCCCGTAATTTCTGCTCAATTATTTCTGAAACGCTCATTAATTATACTTTCCTAAGAATTTTTATGGGTATAAAATTTCCCATAGGACTTGACGAAACTGCCACAATGAACGACATAAAGAAAGCATATAAGTAAAAATGGATTCACAATATGACCTCTGCATCAGCGATAAATTCTAAAGCAGGCCTGCCTGATATGAAAATCAATGTCCGTCAGGTTTTCGGCATTGACAGTGACATCGAGGCTCCCGGCTTTTCCGAGGCCAATGAACATGTGCCGGAAATAGACACGAGCTATATCTTTGACCATGATACGACCTTGGCCATTTTAGCCGGTTTTGCCTTTAACCGCCGCGTCATGGTTCAGGGCTATCACGGCACCGGAAAATCAACCCATATTGAACAGATCGCCGCCCGACTTAACTGGCCCTGCGTGCGGGTTAATCTGGACAGCCATATCAGCCGTATTGATCTGGTGGGTAAGGATGCCATCGTGCTTAAGGACGGCGTGCAGGTCACCGAATTTCAGGAGGGCATTCTGCCATGGGCTTTGCAGTCGCCCACGGCTCTGGTTTTTGATGAATATGATGCGGGGCGTCCGGATGTGATGTTTGTCATTCAGCGGGTTTTGGAAGTGGCCGGAAAAATGACCCTTCTGGATCAAAATAAAGTCATTCATCCCCATCCGTCATTCCGGCTGTTTTCCACCACCAACACCATTGGCCTTGGCGATACTTCCGGCCTGTATCACGGTACGCAGCAGATCAATCAGGGCCAGATGGATCGGTGGAATATTGTCACCACGCTTAATTATCTTTCCCATAAGGTTGAAGAAAATATCGTTCTTGCCAAATTACCCGCCCTTCAGGATAAAAAGGGCCGCGAGTTGATCAAACAGATGGTGCAAGTGGCTGACTTAAGCCGCAGCGGCTTTATCAATGGTGATATTTCAACGGTAATGTCCCCGCGCACCGTGCTGACCTGGGCGGAAAATGCCGAGATTTTCAAGGATGTGGATTTTGCCTTCAGGGTGACTTTTCTTAACAAATGTGATGAATTGGAACGGCCCGTGGTGGCGGAATATTATCAACGCTGCTTTGGCGTGGAATTGCCGGAATCTGTCCTGTCGCCAATAGTTCAACCGGAATGATCAGCAAGCATATAAATGCCAAAAAAAGTCGCCCATAAACTGGATCAATTCAAACATGCCGTGGAAGCCACCGTACGCGCCATGGCAGATAAAGCTGATCTTGCGATAAGTTTCGGGGCCGAAAATATTGATATTTCCGGCACGTCAGGCCGTTTGCCCCTCATATCCATTGATTTAACCGCCGCCGAGGTCGCCAAGGCCCGCGGTATGGCCGATTCCTATGCCTTGAGATTTCGGTATCATAATTCAAAAGTCCATGAAAAATTTGCCCCCGACCTGCTTGTGGCGCGCGGGGTTTATGAGGCCATGGAACAGGCCCGTGTCGAGGCCATCGGTGCGTCCAAAATGCCCGGCGTCGCGCAAAATCTGGCGGCGACACTTGACGCGCATTATGCCCAAAACCGCCTCACTCTGCCCGAAGAAGCGCAAGAGCCGCCGCTGTCGGATATTCTGCGGCTTCTGGTGCGGGAAAGATTAACCCATGCCCATCCGCCGGAATTCACCAGTGAAGTGGTCAATCAGTTCCGCACCCAAATTGAATCGCGGGCCGCTCTTCATCTTGATGAACTCATCAATAATATATCAGATCAGGAAGCTTTCAGCCGCATCAGCCGCAAAATAATTGCCGATCTTAACCTGGCCAATGATATTGAGGCTGATGATAAAAGCGCCGCGTCCAATTCAGGAGACAACCCGGAAGATCAGGACGAGGGCGAAGAAAAAGACGGCGCAGACGATGATGCCCAAGGTGATGCCCAAGGTGATGCCCAAGGCGATGAAAGCGAAGAAAGTGACGAGGGTGGGTTATCTGAGGCCGGCGATATGGGGGCCGAGCTTACCGAAGATATGATCAATGACATGATGGCCGAAGAGGCCAAGGCAATGGCCCGCTTCAATCCCAATGATCTTGAGACAAATCAGGCACAGGGGCCGCAATATTCGATCTATACCACCGCCCATGACGAGACAATCCCCGCCGAAGAGCTTTGTGATAGCGAAGAGCTGGCCTTCCTGCGGCGCAATCTGGATCAACAGCTTAGCGGGCTTCATGGCATGATTTCCAAATTGGCCAATCGCCTGCAGAGAATGCTCATGGCCCAGCAGAGGCGATCCTGGGATTTTGACCTGGAAGAGGGGATGCTGGACACCGCCCGCCTGACCCGGGTGGTGACCAATCCTTTGCATGCCTTGTCTTTCAAGGTCGAAAATGAAACCGATTTCAAGGATACCGTGGTTACTTTGCTGATCGATAATTCAGGTTCCATGCGGGGCCGGCCCATCACCATTGCGGCCATGTGCGCCGATATTCTGGCGCGCACGCTGGAGCGCTGCGGCGTTAAGGTTGAAATATTAGGCTTCACCACCAAAGCCTGGAAAGGCGGGAAAAGCCGTCTTAAATGGCTTGAGAATGACAAGCCGGTAAAGCCGGGCAGATTGAATGACCTGCGGCATATCATCTATAAAACTGCCGATAGCCCATGGCGGCGAACGCGCAATAATCTGGGCCTGATGCTCAAAGAAGGCCTGTTGAAAGAAAATATTGACGGCGAGTCCTTGCTCTGGGCCCATAGCCGGCTCATGAACAGAACCGAAGAGCGGCGTATTCTGATGGTCATTTCCGACGGGGCGCCGGTGGATGACAGCACCCTGTCCACCAACAACGCCAATTATCTGGAAGACCATTTGCGCGGGGTGATTGACTGGATTGAAAAACGCTCACCCGTAGAATTATTGGCCATTGGCATCGGTCATGACGTAACCCGCTATTACCAGAATGCCATTACCGTCATGGATGCCGACCAATTGGGGGGCGCCATCACGGAACAATTATCTGATTTATTTGACGAGAAAATCCGTAAAAAAGGATAAGTTTAAGGGCAATGGCGAAACCCTACATAGAGCGAATCCAGGACTTGAGTTGATTGACCTGATGGCCGATCAGGCGGTCATTGCCGGTCACCTGCGCCATTATGACGATGCCTTGAATGGCACTGGCCAGACGTTCGGGAAGATCCGTGACCCCCTCCACCCGCATGACCATGACAAATTGTTCTTTGATCCAGTCCAGACGATTTTGCAGAAGCTTAGCCGCATGATCCGCAAGGGCTTCATCCTCGCGCTTCACATCAAAATACAGGTTGGTTAACGGGCAACCCCGCGTCACAAGACTGTCCGAATCTTCTGCAAACTGATCCAGATAAAGGCTCAACCGCTGCCGCGCATTACTATTTTGATTAATCTTTTCAAATTGGTCATTCTGGTTTTTCAGATAAACATCAATGACCTGATGGCAGATTTCTTTGGTGGACGAAAAATAATTCTGCGCCATTTTATGGGACATGCCCGCGCCCCTGGCAATATGGGAAAGGCTGGTCTTGGAGAAACCCTTTTCATGAAATAACCGCTGGGCCACCTGCACCAAAATAAATTTCTGTTGCTCATCATCATATGCGACGGCATCGTCACCTTGCGCGATATCTGACCCCGTATCTGAACGGCCTGTTTTTTCTGCGAGCAATTTTTTTCTTCTTGTTATGGTTGATTTTTTTTGAATGTGTATAATGCCATCTTATTCTTAACATACTCTTATGAAAAACTCTATAAAACTGAAAATATATTCATATGATTCATATGCGGAAGCCCTTGATTTATATACGGAAAGTTTAAGAAGATATGGCAAGGCTATATAAAAAACAGATCAATTTTTATGGAATTGTGATCCTTTTTGTAATATCCGCCATGATGGCGGCCCATGCGGATTCTGTAAAGCCCGTGCAGGATAAAAGCCAACGTGACTCGGCTATTTCTTTATCGGCCACACTCATTCCCTTAAATCACCAAGACGCCGCCATCACGACCGTTGGCAGCTTGCACTATTTAGGCGGGCTAAAAATCACCAGCTCCAACCGTCAGTTTGGCGGCATTTCGAGTTTTGTCGTGAGCCCCGATGGCGGGCAGATTTTGGGGGTTTCTGACAGCAGCAGATGGTTTGTTGCTGACATGATATACAATAATAAAAACCATTTAATTGACATCAAAAATGCCCATATGGCGCCGATAAAAAATCTTGATGGCGCTCAAAAATCAAATGCGCTGGATGCCGAGGCCATAACCGCCGTTGACGGGGCGGGTTTTGTGGTTTCTTTTGAAAGCCCTCACACGCTGCGTTATTTTCAAGCCAGCCGTCCCTTCGAATATAACAGTTTATTTTCGGCGGTTGCCCAGAAAGTCAATTTTGCACCGGAGCTGCCCCGCACATATGCGTCTCTGCCTGGAAACTTAGGGATTGAGGCGTTGACCACGCTGTCTGATGGCCGCATGCTGGCCTTCTCGGAAGAGACAACAACCAACAGGGAAATTGAGCAGGCAAAAGGGTGGATCATCGGACATGGCAAGATTGAATCTTTAAGATATGAGACCAGCAGTTCTTATAGGCCAACAGATATGGCGACCTTGCCAAATGGTGATATTCTGGTGCTTGAGCGACATTTCTCATTGGCCAAAGGCATGGCGGCGCGGCTCACCAGACTGCCCGCCATGTCGATCAAGGCCGGGCAGTCGGTCAAAGGAAAAATCATCGCTGATCTGGCCTTCCCGTTTAATCTGGATAATATGGAAGCCTTGGCCGTTCGGCAGAATGACAGGGGTGAAACGATCATATATATCATGTCCGATAATAATTATAATCGCCTGCAGCGAAATATTCTCATGATGTTTAAAATGGACACGCCCATAAAAAAAGCCGCTGAAAAAATCAACGGCCTTAATCGAATTCTGGCAGGAAGTAATTAAGCGGCAAGATCCGCCAATTTCTTTTTAACCAGTTTTTTCAGGCGCCGGGCCTTCAACGACAGGTTAACATCTTTTGCTTTGACCAGAAAATTATCCAATCCTCCATTATGCTCAACCGTACGCAAGGCACTCGTTGAGATTCTCATGGCAACGGATTGACCAAGTATATCGCTAAGCAAGGTGGCTTTAATCAGATTAGGGCGAAATACCCGGCGGGTTTTGTTCATGGCGTGGCTTACATTGTTCCCGCTCATTACGGCTTTACCGCTCAATTCACATACGCGTGACATAATCTTGTCCTTAAATCTTTTAACGTCTATTTGTTTGTTTGGCCCATTATCAGGATGACTTTAGAATCAGCATGATGACCCTTGAAATATGAAAGCGGTATATATGGCATTGATGGGAAGAGGTCAAGCTCTTTAAAGGGTTTTCATGGGATATATCTCTTTGGATTTCGCTCAAGCGCCGCTAAAGGCTGCGCTCCCGGTCGGTCGCTAAGTCGTCGCTGTGGCTCCTTCTGTTTCGTTCCCTCTTTCAACCTTGCGTTATGGGGCAGGGAATGGGTTATTGGCGAGATTTAATTCAGAAAGTCTTTCAGGAGGCGCCGCGCCGCTGCTGTGGGCGGGGTTTTCCCGGCCAATACCTGCTGTTCCATATCTTTGACTTTTGAGGAGTGGCTGGCTTTAAAGGCCTCGGATAATTGATCATGAATTTCGGACCACATCCAGGCCTTTGCCTGCTGCGCGCGCATGTCTTCCAATTGGCCGCTGTCCTTCATGACCTTTTCAAAAGCTTGAATTTTCTCCCAGATTTCCGTCAGGCCGCGCATTTTGAGCGCCGAAGCCAAGAGCACATCTGCTGTCCAGCAGGTATGTTTAGGCCGCATCAGGTGAAGTGCCGATTTATAATCTCCTGCGGCGCGCATGGCGGCTTTTTTAAAATCCCCGTCCGCCTTGTTAATGATTACCAGATCGGCAAGCTCCATAATGCCGCGTTTGATCCCCTGCAGGTCATCGCCGCCGCCCGGTGATAACATAAGCAGGAACATATCGACCATATCTGCCACGGCAATCTCCGATTGGCCGACGCCCACAGTCTCAATAAGCACCACATCATAACCCGCGGCCTCACAAAGCAGCATCGCCTCCCGCGTGCGCCGCGCCACGCCGCCAAGCGTCCCGCCCGAAGGCGTTGGCCGGATGAAGGCATTCTTGTCTTTGGACAATAGTTCCATGCGGGTCTTATCGCCCAATATGGAGCCGCCGGTGCGTGTGGAAGACGGATCAATGGCCAAGACCGCCACCCGATGCCCCAAGGCCGTTAATTGCAGGCCAAAGGCCTCAATGAAAGTGGATTTTCCAACGCCCGGCGTTCCGGTAAAACCCAGACGGATCGATTTTCCCGTATGGGGCAAAAGCAGGGCCAAAAGCTCTTGCGCGTCAGCCTGATGATCCGCGCGGCTGCTTTCAATCAGGGTGATGGCCTTGGCCAGGGCCCGCCTCTGTCCGTCCAGAATACCGTCTTTAAGATTTTCAAGCTGTGTCATTCATCCCGTCTCTTAACCATTCACCTGCCGGTATCTTAATAGATTTCCGCTTGCGTGGGAATGATGAATTTAGCAATTATACTGCGGGCTTTCATTCTACTTCGGGCAGGGCCTTTTTTGCGGTATTCATAACCACATAATTGCCGTCATAATCCACCGCCACGCCGTAGGCCGGGTCTGTCAGGACAGAGACTTCGACAATCTTGCGGGCCTTGTTCAACAGGCGGCGGCAATCGGCGCTAAGATGGCGCAGATGGAGTTTTTTACCTGCGGCTTCATATCTTACCGCCAACGCATCAATGGCCTGCAGGCCGGAATGATCCAATACGCGAGAGTCAATAAAATCAACGATCACGTCATCGGGGTCATTCTTTGGATCAAATAATTCGGAAAAGCTCGCCACGGAACCAAAGAACAGCGGGCCGGAAAGCTTGTATATTTTAGTGCCATTCTCATCGATGCTTTTGGTGGCATGGGTTCGCTTTGCGGTTTCCCACGCGAAAACCAGAGCCGAGATGATCACGCCGGCCACCACGGCCACCGCCAAATCAAAGGCCACCGTAATGCCGGTCACAAAAATAATGACGAAAATATCATGGCGCGGAATTTTACCCATAAGTTTAAAGCTGTTCCAGGCGAAGGTGCCAATCACCACCATGAACATTACCCCGATCAGGGCGGCCAGGGGTATTTGTTCAATCAGACCGGACGCAAAGAGGATAAAGGCCAGCAGACTTAAGGCGGCAACAATACCGCTAAGCCTTGTCCGTCCGCCCGACTTTACATTGATCATGCTCTGGCCAATCATGGCGCAGCCGCCCATACCGCCAAAGAAACCCGTGACCAGATTAGCCGCCCCCTGCGCCGTACATTCACGGCTTGCCCCGCCGTGGGTATCGGTCATTTCGCAGACCAGATTCAAGGTCAATAAAGATTCAATCAATCCAATGGCGGACAGAATGATGGCATAGGGTAATATGATCATCAGGCTTTCCCATGTGAAGGGCATGTCCGGTATATGAAACTGTGGCAACCCGCCGGCGATCGAGGCTAAGTCCCCCACGCGCGGGCTATCCAGATTCAGGCCGATCACCAGAAATGTCACCACAAGGATTGCCGCCAGTGGGCTGGGGATCACCTTGGTAATTTTTGGCATAATATAGATCACCGCCATGGTCAAAAAGACCAGCCCAAGCATCAGGTACAGAGACAAACCGACGAGCCATTCGCCGCTGCTGTCCTTGAATTGTCCCAGTTGGGCAAGGAAAATCACGATGGCCAGACCATTGACAAAGCCGAGCATGACAGGATGGGGCACCATGCGAATAAACTTGCCCAGATGGGTAATGCCGGCAATGATTTGAATGATGCCCATAAGCACCACAGTGCCAAACAGATATTCAACGCCGTGATTAACCACAAGGCTGACCATCACCACAGCCAGGGCACCGGTCGCGCCGGATATCATGCCGGGCCGCCCGCCAAATAACGCGGTGATCAGACCAACAATGAAGGCCGCATAAAGCCCGACAAGCGGATTAACCTGCGCCACAAAGGCAAAAGCCACCGCCTCTGGCACAAGGGCCAAGGCCACGGTCAGGCCTGAAAAGCTTTCGATCCTGAAACGGCCAAAAGACGTTAGACCAAATTCTTCCCGCCATTTTGCGGCTCTGGTTTGTGGCTTGTTTACCGGATGATTCATCATCATTTACCCTGATTTTGTGACTTGTCGCAAAATTAAGGCAAGCCGGATTATTTTTCATGGTGCTTTTTTTCGCATCAGATAAAAAAAGACCCGTATCCATATTAGATTCGGGCCCCTTGATTATGCCCGCTGATAAAGCATGCACGACCTTTATGCAAGATTAATTATCAGCAAATGATAATATAAACTTTCGAGTGTTTTTATGGCCTGCCTGTATTCCTCATTCATAGTCCGACCCCGTAATAAACACCGGCTTCATATGAAAGGGCGAGAATGACAGGGTTTATCATATAGCTGATTATAACTGAAAAATCAGCCTGTCACAATAAATTGACTATGGACATAGGGCTGTTAAATCGGCAATATGTTTGTGGCATTAAAATAGAAAAATTATATTTGAGGCCATAAACAATCAATTGCGTAGGGGTAATTGATCAAAAAATAAAAGAGGGGATATTATGTGTAATATCAAAAAAATACCCGCCATTATTCTGGCGGGACTGGCGATGATTATTGCCTTTCCTGTGACAAGCCTGTCCGCAAAGGAAATTCCGGCCGAAACACTGGCCAAGATCCGTAAATTTTCAGGAGTGACCATATCGCCCGATGGCAATTATATTGCTTCTCTGCGTCCGGTGAAGGGGCGGAAATATTTAATCATTGAAAGTATCGATCCAACCTTGAAAAAACAGACAGCCGTTTTTAATCCGCCGAAGGCAACGGTGAGCAGTTATCGCTGGCTTAATAATGACCGGCTGGCGGTATCGGTCTATTATAACAAGGTTCATCGCGGCGTACCCTACCGTGAATGGAGATTGGTCGCGGTGGATAAGGACGGGAAGAATGTTGTTAATATTGCCAAGGATAAAGACGGCGGCGGGGCGCAGGCAAATGTATCTGACATAAAGTCACTTTTGCCCGATGATGACAAACATGCCATAATACAAATTGGCGGCAGGGTATATAAAGTTAACATCTATACAGGCAGAAGAGGCAAACTGTTAAGCGGCAGCAATACAGGCGGAGGCTGGTATGCCGATCACGAAGGCAATGTCCGGCTCGGCTTTAGCAGTGTTGGCACATTGGTAAGGGTTATGATGCGCGGGAAAGCTGGCGGTGGCTGGAAAACGCTTGACCGTTATGACACCATCACTGGCCGGGCCCAATATAATGTTCAGGGTTTTTCCCCGGAAGAGAATATTATCTATGTTGGTACTGAGCTGGGGGACAGCCCCTATTCTTATTACAAGTATGATTTGATAAAACGGGAATTTGGCGAAAAACTGTTTGGCAAGGATGATATTCAGGCAACCGGCATGCTAATCGATTCCTATACCGGTGAAATTGACGGCTATCTCTATACCGAACATGAGGAAAAGGCCCATTATGTCAATAAGCGGCTGCGGGCCATTCAAAAATTTCTTGATAAACAATTCCCCGATACCAATAATTTCATCACATCATATAACCGGGATAAAACCCGTTTTATAATATTCATCGGTGGCCCGCAATATGCCGGAGAATTGATGTTCTTTGATATTAAAACCAAACAGATGATGGTGATTTCCGAGCTTTACGAGAATATCAATTTCGAAGATTTATCAGATATGGTGCCGGTTTCCTATCCGGCGCGGGACGGTCTGGAAATTCCATCCTACCTGTCGTTGCCACCGGATCGGGAAGCAAAAAACCTGCCCACTGTCATATTACCCCACGGCGGGCCGGTGGCCCGTGACACACGCGGGTTTGATACCTGGGTACAGTTTCTCACCAGCCGGGGGTATGCTGTGTTGCAAATGAATTACCGTGGATCATACGGTTATGGTTCGGATTTTCAGGACATGGGCATTCAGCAATGGGGGCGCGCCATGCAGGATGACATCACCGACGGCACAAAATGGATGATTAAGCAGGGTTATAGTGATCCGGATAGAATCTGCATCATGGGGGCCAGTTACGGCGGCTATTCCGCCTTGAACGGCATTGCCCGCGAACCTGACCTGTATAAATGTGCGGTCTCATTTGCGGGCATTGGTGATATGAGGCTTTTTCAGAGGGATGCCAGCCGGTTTACCAATGACGATGTCATTATGAAATTTATCAAGAATCCAAACCACAGTTTGACGGATATTTCTCCTGCCCATAATATTGATAAAATAAAGGCGCCCGTTCTGTTGATGCACGGCACGCTGGACGTGCGCGTGCCATTCAAGCAAGGCCCCAATTTTTACAAAAAAATGAAAAAAGCCGGGAAAGATATTAAATTTATCAAGATGGAGGACGAAAATCACTTTATGGAACTTGAGAAAAGCCAGCTTGTTTTTCTGACAGAAGTGGATAAATTTCTCAAGAAACATCTGAATTAAAATAGCCGCCCTGATGGATCACGCGCCGAATCATGTTCCTGGTTTTTGGTAGGTCATGTCGGGGATGATGTTTTGGGTCATGGTGATCAGGCGGTTTAAGAGATCTGATTTTTCGGGGCTTTGCTGATGGCTGCTGAGGATAAAACCAATCTCGCGGTCAAAATTATAGCCTTCCATGGGCCGGCGGCTAACCCCATCGGCGTGATAATGGGCCGGCATGGTGGTAAAACCAACGCCCGCCGCAACCATAGTCAAGGCCCGCTCGTCCTGCGCGGTTTGATAAACCAATCTTGGCCGTACATTATGATCGGTGAAAAAACGGCTGGTTTCGCTTAACAATTCACAGCGGCTGCGTACAATGGCCGGCTCATTGGCAAGATCGATTGGTTTTATGGATTTTTTTCGGGCTAAGGGATGGTGATTGGCGATGGCCAAGGCGTAAGGCTCGCGATATAGGGGGATGTTCTTTTTGTCCCGTTTATGGCTTTTGTGTTTGGTTCTATTGCCTGATCTTATGATGGTCAGGGCCAGGTCGATGCGCCCCTCATCCATGCGGTTCTGGATTTCCTGTTCAGTGCCTTCGAATAATTCCGTGATCAATCCGGCTTCCTGACGCTGAAAAGGCTGCAAAATCTGGCGAATAGTCTGGGACGGGATGGTCATCAATATGCCGAGCCTGAGTAATTTTGGGCTATCTTCCGTCTTCATGGCGGCTTCGGCCAGATTGAGCTGATGCAAGACCGCTTTGGCCCTCTCGACAAATCTTGTGCCATTCTCGGTCAGGAAAACACGCTTTGCCGATCGATCAAAAAGCCGGGTGCCAAGGGTCGTCTCAAGCTTTTTGATGCCCGCAGATAACGTCGGCTGGGTCACATAAACCCGCTCTGCCGCCTTGGTAAAACTGCCTGTCTCCACAACAGCCAGAAAATATTTTAACTGATAAAATTCAAGCATAGATCGCGCCTATTAATGTAAAAACATTAATAGATTATATCTATTAACCATGTCAGAGCAAGGCGTTTGATCTCGCAAGTGACCCATTCCCCGCTCCATAACATGAGGCTGTGGGGGCGGGCGAGACAACAGGAGCAGCGCGACTTAACGACCGACCGGGAGTGCAGCCTTTAGCGGCGCCTGAGCGTAATCCAAAAGAATCCTTTATCAACTGGCCACCAGATGTCCGGCATTTTTCACCAGACCACCGCTGGCGGGGCCCATATTGAATAACAGATCAATGACGCTGAGGTTGGGGATGAAATCCCGGCCCTGATCATAGATGGGGTGGGTGAATTCCTGCCAGAAATGCTGAATATTATTTTCTTTGAAGGCCGCCTCATCAATATAGGTTCGCGACC
The DNA here is from genome assembly GCA_021647465.1 of Emcibacter sp. Taxonomy (GTDB): domain Bacteria; phylum Pseudomonadota; class Alphaproteobacteria; order Sphingomonadales; family Emcibacteraceae; genus Paremcibacter. The sequence goes on from JAKIUQ010000020.1 coordinate 20,412, forward strand.
CTTCGTTCGAGACATATTGATCGGCGCGGGCCGCCTTGCATAAATCAATCAGCATGGCGGATTTTTGGGTTTGAATATTATATTCTTCGCTGTGAAAAATCTTGGGGGACAAGTCAAGCCAGGACATAATCTGACATAACAACATGTTATTTAAGGTGATGAGATTTTTGTTCGGCAGATTGATCAAACGCTCAATTTCCGGATAATAATCCTTAAAATAAGGCCGCTTGCTATAATTCACCTGCAGGGTTTTCAGATGTTTAGGCTTCCAGCGGTCATCGAATATCAGGGTATCCTCCAGGCTCTGGCCATATTTATGACTGTTTTGAACAGGCACGGTTAGAAAGATTTTATCGGTGCCGGATCTCACCTGATTTCGGATATGCCAGCTCCGTTTGACAAATTGGCAATGGTTCAGCAGGACGACGCCATCGGTCAGCGAGATTTTATTGAGCAGATGAATGCTCGGCAGATAAACCGGCTGGTGAGCGCATATTCTCATATGGTTTTATGATCCTTGATTTATGGTTGCACAAAATTCATCTATTATTCTGGCCGCCCGAATGATGCCTTTGCCATCTATAATATTTTGGGTTTTACAGGTGGGATTATTATAAGATAGGGCGATCATCTTGCCAACCAAATTCATATCCATGCCGCCTTCATAACCAAGGTTAAGGGCCATTTTATGGGCTGCAAACCAATCGGTCTCGCGGATTAAATTTTCTTCCTGAGGAAATATAATCGCCGGACAACCGCTGGCCAGGGCCTCATAAACAATCATGCCGCCGGTGATCAATGCGCAGGAATTCTGCCCGAGCAAATGCGCCAACTGGCTTTGGGGAATATTCTGCCGCAGACTAATGCCAAGTTTTTCACAGGCAAGCTTTAGGGCTTCTGTTTCAGGGAACGCGCCGCCCACGACCATGGTGATTTTGGGATATAACGGCGATAAAAACGGGCTTTGATCCCCGGTTAAGGCGGCAGCCCATCCGGCCGCCCGGTCGCCGCCGCCAATGACGATCAGCAGACTCTTGCTTGTGGGCTCTGTCCAATTTACCGCGCCAAATACCGGATTAAGCAAGGCATATTCCCCGCCGCAATACAGCCCGTCATTTTCGGGCATTAAAGGATAATGATGATACTCATTCAAGATTGTCCCATTGAAAATCATATCTGCCTGAACCGCGCCGCCGTAATCATCAATGGCAATTACGGGAAAGGCACTATTGTGGTAAGCTTGCCAGGTTTTCGCCGTCTGGCCCGGCTGATCAATCAACAGCAGGTCAGCCTTGTGTTTTTTGGCTAAATTCAAAAAATTTGCGCATTTCTGTTCTTCCGAGGCACTTTCCGCCAAAAAATGAAATGTGACATTATGGGTAAAGAATAAACTTAATTGCGCCCCGGCTCCGCAAATGTGAATATCCAGAGGGCCTGTGATATGGCGCAACATTTCAGAAACCCGGGCCGCATGGCCAAGCCCCGTATGATGACCCGCATCAAGGCGAATGAACAGCCTTATTGGGTCAGATTTATCAGCCGCATCTTTTTCTGAATCCAAAGAAATATCCCTTCTATTCCAGCATGTCCCATGATAACGGGCTGCCCCTTGAGATATTCTGAGCGGCAATTTTTCCCATCACATCTTCGTAATATTTTGGCTTAAGGCCAAGGCCGGGCCGGATGGAGCGGATGTTTTCTGTGGTTAATTTCGCGCCCTTGGCAATATCGGCAACCACATAAAGACTGCGGCGGAATTGTTGATTTTCAACTTCGCTGTCTTTCAGGTCATAATTAATCTGTCCCAGGGCCGAATGGGCGATTCTGCTGGCGGAAACAAGGTCGGAAAATTCTTGTGGCTCAAGGGAAAAGGCGCTGTCCACGCCGCCGTCCGCGCGGCAAAGCGTGATATGTTTTTCAATGACGGCTGCGTCAAGGGCCACGGCGGCAACCGGAACGGCAATGCCGTGACTATGGTCGGACAGGCCGCTGAGAACATCAAATCCTTTGGCAATATCCCGCATGGTCTTGAGGTTGGCCTCGGCAGGATCGCTCGGATAACCGCTGACGCAATGAAGCACCACAAGATTTTGATTGCCGTTTTCCCGAACGGCTTCGATGGCTTCGGATATCTCATCTTTGGTGGCAAGGCCCGTGGACATAATGATCGGCTTTCCCGTTGCCGCAGCATAGCGAATGAGCGGCAGGTCAATCAGCTCAAAAGAGGCGATTTTATAGGCCGGTGCGTTTAAATCTTCCAGAAAATCAATGGCCGTCTTATCAAAAGGCGAGCTGAACAGGGTGATATTTTGTTTTGCCGCATGGTCGAACATCGCCTTATGCCAATCCCAAGGCGTATGGGCTTCTTCATAAAGTTCATACAGATTGCGTCCCGCCCAAAGCCCCTCCTTGATCAGGAATTCATCGCCGTCATGATCAATGGTGATGGTATCTGCCGTATAGGTCTGAATCTTTACCGCATGAACGCCGGCATCTTTGGCCGCATCAATGATCCGCAGGGCGCGGCTTAAGTCATTGTTATGATTTCCGGACATTTCCGCAATGATATAAGGCGGCTGGCCCGCCCCGATAATAGTGCCGCCGATCTGAAAGCTTTTATTCACCGTTTCGGGCTCCGCTTGTTCATGGGTTTATGACCGGATTATACGCCATTAATATTATCTGTAAACATCTGGTGAATAATGATAAACTTCTGCTAAAGAAATTTCACAGAGGTGCTCGTTAATAATATGACAAAACTGGCTTTATTGGGCGGAAATCCCGTCCGAAGCGAAGAATTCCCTGCCCATAACTTCATCGGCGATGCGGAAAAGAAAAAAGTTATGGAGATCATGGACAGCGGCGTATTGTCCCGTTTTCTGGGGGTATGGCATGATGATTTTTACGGCGGGGACGAGGTTCGGGCGTTCGAGCAGGAATGGGCGCAAAGCTATCAGGCAAAGCATGGCATCTCGGTTAACAGCTGTACGAGCGGCCTCTATGCGGCGGTGGGGGCTGCGGGCGTTGGCCCCGGGGATGAGGTTATCGTCTCGCCCTATACCATGGCCGCCTCGGTGACGGCGGCGGTGGCGTTTAATGCCGTGCCGGTATTTGCCGATATTGATCCAAAGAATTTTTGCCTGAATCCGCAAAGTATTCGTGCGAAAATTACGGAACGGACGAAGGCGATCATTGTGGTGCATCTGTTTGGTCATCCGGCGGATATGGATGAAATTATGGAGATTGCCGCATCGCATAATATCACGGTGATCGAGGATTGCGCGCAGGCCCCTTGCGCAACATATAAAGGGCGCCCTGTGGGAACCCTTGGCCATATGGGGGTTTTTTCCCTTAATTATCATAAACATATTCATTCGGGGGAAGGCGGCATCATCGTCACCAATGACGACAATCTGGCCGATCGTCTGGCCTTGATCCGCAATCATGCCGAAGCCGTGGTGAATGGCCGCGAGGTTGACAGTCTGGTCAATATGGTCGGTTTTAATTTCCGTCTTGGTGAACTTGAATCCGGTATCGCGCGCATTCAGCTCTCCAAGGCACCGGATCTTGTGAGCCGCCGCCGGAAAAATATGGATTATTTTAACCGTAACCTGCCTGAGGTCGCCGGCTTGAGCATTTCACCCGCTGCGGATTATGTGGAACATTCTTATTATGCGGGGGTCTTTAATTTTAAGGCAGAGGAGGCGGGAATTTCCCGCGCCTTATTGATCAAAGCCCTGCATGCGGAATTGCCGGAAACCAAAATGCGTAAAGGCCACGGCCCGCTCATTGGCGGCGGTTATGTGCAGCCCGTATATCTGTATCCGATGTTTCAGAAACAGATTGCTTACGGCGAGCTTGGCTGCCCTTTTAAATGCCCCCATTATAAGGGTGAGGTGAATTATAGCGCAGGAATCTGCCCCGAAACCGAAAAGGCCCATGCCAGCATCATCACCCATGAATATATGCAGCCTTCTTTGGCCGAAAGTGATATTGACGATGTGCTGTCTGCTTTTGAAAAGCTTGCCGATAATATGGATGACCTCAGGCGGTATGAATCTGCTTCTTAAATTCTGACATATGTGGAATAGTCACGGGATGAAAAAAAATAGTCAAAAATTTAAATTTAATAGTGTCCCCAATATGGGCCGGGGTGGCATACTTCACACAGATTTCTGGTGGAGTATGTTGCCAGAATTTGAACGTATAAATGAGCGGCTTCTCAAAGAAATCGCGGATCATAAAGCAGAAGTGCCAGAAACAGATAAATTTTCCAACCCCGGGTGCTGGCGGGGATATCGGGAATATCAGGATTGGCACTATATCCGTGATTTTGTCATTCATAAACTCAAACTGGTTCACAAACATTATATCGGTATTGGCGCTCCCTGCGCGTCTCTGGAAGATATGCCCCATGATAAATTTGATTTTGAACTTTGGACCAATGTGAATGATCCGGGCAGCAGTAATATAATTCACACACATTCTAAATGGCATTGGTCTGGCGTCTATTATGTGCAGGGGCGCGATACTGGAAAAATCGGGTTTTACAGCGGCCCTTATTTAAATCAGCAAATTGTCAAAGGCCTGCCTTTTGGTCAGTCTTTTACAGTGGAACCTGTGGATGGATTATTGCTGTTGTTCCCAAGTTACCTCTTGCATGAGGTGCTGGTTAATTCGTCTTCGAAACAAAGAATAAATCTGGTTTTCAATATTAAAATAGATTTTTAAATAACATTATATCAAACACCTAAAATTATTATCAGGATAAAGGCTTTATAAATGACAACGCTTGTGGAACTTGAACAAAAGGCACAAAATTTTCTTACGCAAGGTGATATGGAAAAAACAATGCAGGTTTGCCATGAAATTTTAAAAGAGAACCCCCGTCATGACCATGCCCTTGACGCGCTGTCTCAATATGAGATGGCCCAAGAGAATTTTTCAGACGCGGAGAAGTATTTAGCAGTTTTGAGTAAGTCTTACCCTGAAAATGCAATTTTTATGACGAAACTTGGCTATGTCCAGGAGAAACAAAACAAGCTTGATCAGGCTCTGGCAACATATCTTGCCTGTTACGCGCTCTATCCTGAAAATGCGGTTATATTACTTTATATTGGCCATTTGCATTTCTTGAAAGAGGATAAAAACAAAGCCGCCGAGATATTTTCTTTGGCGGAAGATATTGATGAAAATATTCTTCAGGCCCATCTAAACCCGCAAATGGGCGAAATAATAAGTCGCCGGTCAAAGATTGCGCGGCAAGTGATGCATGAAATACTCACCGATCTTCATTTAGAGACCATTCGAAAAATGGATCAGGGGGGAGACCTCAAAAGAATATATGATGCCGTTTGGCCCCAAATTGATGTGAGAAATTTTGAATATGCTCAGGAGGCGCAGAAGCCTTTTTTGTTTTATATTCCAGATTTGCAGGCAACCCCCTATTTTGAAAGGGAAGGTCTTGGCTGGGCCGGGGCCATTGAGTCAAATTTTGACGAGATTAAGCAAGAAGTCATGGAAAATCTGGATATAGAAGGTGACGGGCAGCCATATTTAGACCCCGAAATGCCCCTCGTTGGGGAAGATTGGGATAAAATTAAAGGCAAGATGACCTGGGGGTCTGTTCATCTTTATAAGCAGGGCCAACCGAATGCAGAGGTCATTGCCAAATTTCCGAAACTGAATAAAATTCTCAGTAAAGTCCCGTTATGTATTCTTGGCGGAAATCCGTCTGAAATATTCATTTCCATATTGCAGCCTGAAACAAAAATTCCGCCGCATTTTGGGGTTGCCAATAGTGTTTTAACCGTTCATTTCCCATTGGTGGTACCAGAGGGATGCAGCTTGCGGGTGGAAGATCATGTTTTGATGCAGAAAGAGGGCGAAATACTGGCTTTTGACGATAGCTATGACCATGAAGCGGGTAACCCAAGCAAGGCGGTGCGTATCGTTCTGATTTTTGAGGTCTGGCATCCGGATTTAACGGAAGCAGAGCAGAAGGCGATTACCGCGACATTTGCCTCCAGAACAAAATGGCTAGACGGCAGGTCGGCCACATAATGGCTTTTACACCCTTGATAATAGAAAATATCTATGGGAGGGATAAATATTAGTGATTTTATCTATGTGAAATATTGATATACACTAGATCGAATTGACATAAGGATGTGAGAAATAGATGACGATCATTCAATCTGCTATTGACGGCAAGTCTCCAGAATATTTATCCAATCAAAAGGCCATGGCGGAAATTGTCGGCGATTTGAGAAATAAACTGGCGATGATCGAAGGCGGCGGCGGCGCGAAATATTGCCAGCGCCATCTGGATCGGGGTAAACTTCTGCCCCGCGACCGCGTCAATCGATTATTGGATAAAGGCTCGGCCTTTCTGGAATTCTCCCAGCTTGCGGCCTTTGACATGTATAGCAAAGATGTCGCCGCCGCCGGGATTATCACAGGCATTGGCCGGGTTAGCGGTCAGGAATGCGTCATTATTTGCAATGATGCGACGGTTAAGGGGGGGAGTTATTTCCCCATGACCGTCAAAAAACATCTTCGCGCGCAAGAGGTTGCCGAACAAAATAACCTGCCCTGTATTTATCTGGTCGATAGCGGCGGGGCCAATTTGCCGAATCAGGATGAGGTCTTTCCCGATAAGAACCACTTTGGCCGGATTTTCTATAATCAGGCCAACATGTCGGCCAAAGGCATTCCCCAAATTTCGGTGGTCATGGGGTCATGCACGGCGGGCGGTGCTTACGTGCCGGCCATGAGCGATGAAAATGTCATTGTAAAGGAGCAGGGTACAATTTTTCTGGCTGGCCCCCCCTTGGTCAAGGCGGCGACCGGCGAAGTGGTATCGGCAGAAGATTTGGGCGGCGGCGATGTTCATACCCGCATTTCCGGTGTGGTCGATCATCTGGCGCAGGATGATAATCACGGGCTTGAAATTGCCAGAAGAATTGTTGGTAACCTTAATCGCAAAAAAAACAACCCGTTGGCCCTGAAAGAAAGCCGGGATCCGGCTTATGATCCGTCCGAATTGCACGGCATTGTTCCGCCTGATTTGAAAACGCCTTATGATGTGCGTGAGGTTATCGCCCGTATCGTTGATGGCAGCGAATTTGATGAATTCAAAAAACGCTACGGCACGACAATCGTTTGTGGCTTCGCGCATATTTACGGTATGCCCGTCGGGATTGTGGCCAATAATGGCGTGATTTTTTCTGAATCGGCCTTGAAAGGTGCGCATTTTGTTGAGCTTTGCAATCACCGGGGTATCCCCTTGATTTTCCTGCAGAATGTCACGGGTTTTATGGTGGGCCAGAAATATGAATCCGGCGGCATTGCCCGGGACGGCGCAAAATTGGTCACCGCGGTTTCCTGCGCGCAGGTGCCAAAATTTACCATTATCATTGGCGGCTCTTTTGGGGCTGGAAATTATGGCATGTGCGGGCGGGCGTTTAATCCGCGTTTCCTGTGGATGTGGCCCAATGCGCGGGTATCGGTTATGGGCGGGACGCAGGCGGCCAATGTTTTATCTACGGTCAAGCGGGACGGCATCGAACGGCAGGGCGAAACCTGGAGCGCGGCAGAAGAAAAGGCGTTTAAGCAGCCCATCGAAGAACAATATGAACATCAAGGTCATCCTTATTATGCCTCGGCACGGCTGTGGGATGACGGGGTGATTGACCCTGTGGATACCCGCCGCGTTCTGGGCCTTGGCTTATCGGCAAGTTTGAATGCCCCATTTGGGTCAACCACTTATGGTGTCTTCAGAATGTAGGCCTTCGCGACTAAAGGAAATCAGATGACAAATACAACAGTGATTCTAAAGCAGGGTGATGATGGTATTGCCTGGGTCACCTTAAACCGGCCAGAGGTGCATAATGCCTTTGATGAAATGATGATTGCCCGGCTTCGCGAGATTTTTTATGAGCTGGAACAGGATAATCATTGCCGGGCGGTGGTTTTGCGCGGGGCGGGTAAAAGCTTTTCGGCGGGCGCTGACCTTGATTGGATGAAACGGGCGGCGGATTTCTCCCACAATCAAAATCTGGCCGATGCGGAATATCTGGCGGCCATGCTCAACAGCCTGTATAGCCTGAATAAATTGACCATCGCCTGCGTTCAGGGGGCGGCTATGGGCGGCGGCATCGGGCTTGTGTCCTGCTGTGATTTGGTTATTGCGGACATCAACACCACTTTTGCCCTGTCAGAGGTAAAAATTGGCCTGATCCCTGCGACGATCTCGCCTTATGTCTTATCGGCCATGGGCGCGCGAAATGCGCGGCGATATTTCCAAACGGGCGAGAAATTTAAAGGCCGGAGGGCTTATGAATTGGGCCTTGTTCATGAATTAACCACATCCGAGGACGAAATGGCGGCGCAATTAAATGTCATGCTGGGTCATGTGCATACGAACGGGCCTCTTGCCATGCGCGAGGCCAAGCGGCTGATTATGGATTTTGCCGGGCAGCCTTTAAGCTCGGCTATCATGGCGGATTCAGCCGAACGTATTGCCGCCATACGTTCCCGGGCCGAAGCGAAAGAAGGCCTGAAGGCCTTTTTAGAGAAAAGAAAAGCGGGTTGGATATCCCGCAACAATGAAACTGGTGAGGACAGCGCCTGATGTTTAGTAAAATACTCATAGCCAACAGGGGCGAGATTGCCTGCCGGGTGATTGAAACCGCGCAAAAAAACGGCATTCATACCATCGCGGTCTATTCTGATGCGGACAGCACGGCCCGTCATGTGCGCCTTGCGGATGAGGCCCATCATATTGGCGGCGCTCCGGCAACGGACAGTTATCTTCGCGGGGACGCCATTCTGGATGTGGCCCGGCATGCGGGGGCAGAGGCCATTCATCCGGGGTATGGTTTTTTATCCGAAAATGCGGAATTTTCAGATGCCTGCGCAAAAGCGGGCATTATTTTTATCGGCCCAAGCGCAGACAGTATCCGGTCCATGGGCCTGAAAGATAAAGCCAAGGACATTATGAGCCGCGCAGGCGTCCCCGTGGTGCCGGGATATCAAGGCGAAGATCAAAGCCCGCCCAAATTAAAAAAACATGCGGATAAAATCGGCTATCCGGTATTGATCAAGGCGGTTGCAGGCGGCGGCGGAAAGGGCATGCGGCTGGTGGAAAAATCTGCCGACTTTATTGCCGCATTGGAAAGCTGCCAGCGCGAAGCGGCGGCATCCTTTGGCAATGCCCATGTCTTGATTGAAAAATATTTAACCAAGCCGCGCCATATTGAACTGCAGGTTTTTGGTGATAACCACGGCGATGCGGTTTACCTGCATGAGAGGGACTGTTCTCTTCAGCGCCGTCATCAAAAAGTGGTCGAGGAAGCCCCCGCCCCCGGCATGTCGGATAAAATGCGCCGCGCCATGGGTGATGCGGCGGTCAAGGCGGCCAAAGCCATCGGCTACGCCGGTGCCGGAACCATAGAATTCATTGTCGATGTGCAGAATGGGCTTGAGGATGCGCCCTTTTATTTCATGGAAATGAACACCAGATTGCAAGTGGAGCACCCGGTGACAGAATTGATCACCGGGCAGGATCTTGTGGATTGGCAATTGCGTATTGCAGTGGGCGAGCCTATCCCGCTCAAACAAGAAGATATCCCGCTCATAGGTCATGCCTTTGAGGTGCGGCTTTATGCCGAAGATCCGGAAAATAACTTCCTGCCGCAAACCGGTAAAATCACGCATTTCTCCAGCCCGCCGCAGGATGCGCATTTTCGCATGGATACGGGCGTTGAAGAGGGGGACGAGGTCAGCATCTATTATGACCCGATGATCGCAAAACTTATTGTTTGGGATCGCGATCGGGATGGTGCCCTTCGCCAGATGCGCCGTGCCTTGGAACATACGGCGGTATCCGGTCTGAAGTGTAATCTTGAATTTCTGGGTAATATTATCCGCCACCCGGCCTTCGCGGCGGCGGATCTGGACACGGGTTTTATCGAGCGTTTCAGGCAAGATTTACTGCCCGAAGATAAAAAGGCCGATCATAATATTCTGGCCCTTGCGGCCATGGCGGAACTGAATCCCCATAAGGCAGGCGGGGATCCATGGGATTTTACCGATGGCTGGCGCATGAATCTTGACCTGAAAACGACATTGACATTCATCGACCATGATGAAAAACGAGATGTGATGGTCGCTTATAGTCCGGACGCATTTTGCTTGATGATCGAGGGTAAAAGCCTTGCCGTGAAAATATTGCAGCGCACGGATGCCCAGCTGGATATTGCGGTGGATGGTCAAAAGATCTCGGCCAAAGTCATTCAGGATGGTCAGGATTTAACCCTGTTTTACAATGGCACGGTATCTTATCTCCATCATTTTCTGGCCGGCGCAGAGGGCGAAGATGAAACCGGCGGCAGCGGCGTTATTGTCACCCCAATGCCGGGCAAGGTGACGCAAATCATGATTAATGACGGCGATCATGCGGCGCGCGGACAACCGCTTATGACCCTCGAAGCCATGAAAATGGAACATACTATCAAGGCGCAGGTAACGGGCAGAATAGAAGGGTTTAGCCTGAATGTTGGCGATCAGGTCTCGGACGGCGAAATTTTAATCCGCATTATTGAGGATCAGGAATGACGGCCCCCTCGCATATCCGCCTTTATGAGGTGGGGCCGCGGGATGGCCTGCAAAATGAAAAAATATTCGTGCCGTCAGAGGTTAAAATCAAGCTGATTGAAATGCTAACCGCGGCGGGCCTTCGCAAAATTGAAGCCACCAGCTTTGTCTCCCCCAAATGGGTGCCGCAAATGGCGGATAATGCGCAGGTTATGGCGGGAATTTCCAGTTTTTCCGGTGTTGATTTTTCCGTTTTGACGCCAAATTTGACAGGCTATGAGGCGGCGGCATCTGCGGGCGTAAAGGAAGTGGCCATTTTTGGCGCGGCCTCTGAAAGTTTCAGCCAGAAGAATATCAACTGTTCCATTTCAGAAAGCCTTGAGCGTTTTGAAGCTGTCATGGATCGGGCAAAGGCCGAAAATATTGCCGTGCGCGGTTATGTTTCCTGCGTGATCTCCTGTCCGTATGAGGGGGCGATTGATCCACAGATTGTCGCGGATGTTGCGGCGAAAATGATCCAGATGGGCTGTTATGAAATTTCGCTCGGGGATACCATCGGGACGGGCACGCCAAGAGATATCCGGCAGATGTTAAAGGCAGTGACGGCCCGCGTGCCGATATCAAAACTGGCCCTGCATTGTCATGATACCTATGGTCAGGCTCTGGCCAATATTCTGGCCGGCATTGAGATGGGCATATCAGTGATTGATAGTGCGGTCGGGGGGCTTGGTGGCTGCCCCTATGCTTCTGGTGCCTCGGGAAATGTGGCAACCGAAGACGTGCTTTATATGCTGAATGGCATGGGGGTAAAGACCGGTGTTGACCTTGATAAAATCATTGAGGCCGCATGGTATATATCAGATTTTCTGGGCCGCCCGCCCGCCTCAAAAGTCGCGGTGGCTTTACAAAAAAACACATAAAGGACTTGCAATGGTTTCCTATCCAACATTGAATTTTAATCTGGGCGAAGATATTGACATGCTGCGGGATACGGTCGCAAGCTTTGCGGCCAGAGAATTAGCCCCGATCGCCGGAGAAATCGATAGCAGCAATGAATTTCCGGCGGGTTTCTGGCGCAAGATGGGTGACCTTGGCATATTGGGCGTGACCGTGGGCGAAGACTATGGCGGCGCGGGCATGGGGTATCTTGCCCATACCATCTGTATGGAAGAAATCTCCCGTGCATCGGCCAGTGTTGGTCTGAGCTACGGCGCCCATTCCAATCTCTGTGTCAATCAAATCAAGCGCAATGGCAATGAAGAGCAAAAGAAAAAATATCTGCCAAAACTCATCAGCGGCGAACATGTGGGGGCCCTTGCCATGAGCGAGTCCGGGGCCGGATCAGATGTGGTCAGCATGAAACTGCGGGCGGAAAAGCAGGGCGATCGCTATATCCTGAATGGCACGAAAATGTGGATCACCAACGGGCCTGATGCAGAGACATTGGTGGTCTATGCCAAGACCGATATGGCCGCTGGGCCGCGCGGCATCACGGCCTTTATTGTCGAGAAAAACTTTAAAGGGTTTTCCACGGCGCAGAAGCTTGATAAACTTGGCATGCGCGGCTCTAACACCTGCGAGCTGGTGTTTGAGGATTGCGAGGTTCCTGGGACAAATATTCTGGGGAAAATTGACGGGGGCGTGCGGGTTTTAATGTCCGGCCTTGATTATGAACGGGTTGTTTTGTCCGGCGGGCCTCTTGGGATTATGCAGGCCTGCCTTGATGTGGTGCTGCCCTATATCCATGATCGCAAGCAATTTGGCACCCCCATCGGTGAATTTCAGCTGATGCAGGGCAAGATTGCTGATATGTATACCGAACTTGCCGCTTGCCGGGCCTATGTTTATGCGGTGGCCGCCGCCTGCGATCGGGGCGAAACCACCCGCAAAGATGCCGCAGGCTGCATATTATATTCCGCAGAAAAAGCCACCCAAATGGCCCTGCAAGCCATTCAGGCCCTTGGCGGCAATGGCTATATCAATGAATTTCCGGCCGGAAGGTTGCTGCGTGATGCGAAACTCTATGAAATCGGCGCCGGCACCAGCGAAATCCGCCGCATGCTCATCGGACGGGAACTGTTTGGCGAGACCATGTAGACAAGTCGTTTGTTTATGGAGTAGGCTCATAATAACGTTGAAATCTAAATCATATTCCCTTTCCGAATAGATAACAGGAGAAAACACATGAGCAATAAGTCACTTTATGAACGTTTGGGCGGTTATGATGGCATAACGGGTTTTTGTAATGACCTTCTGCCCCGATTGCAGGGCGACGATATTCTGGGCCGTTTCTGGCAAAATCGTGGCTCTGACGGTATTGAAAGAGAAAAACAGCTTCTGATCAATTATATCTGTGAAAATGCCGGGGGGCCGGTTTATTACACGGGCCGTGACATGCTTAAATCCCATAAAGGCATGAATATCAGCGAGGATGACTGGACGATTTTTCTTGGCCATGCCGGTGCCACCATGGAAGCCCTTGGCGTACCAGAAGCAGAATGTAACGATGTGGTTGCTTTCGTGCTCAGCCTTAAAGATGATATTGTCGGGGTTTAAGTTGGGCGTAAAATTATATGAGGTATGAAGTGGTCCTGATTGTCTGCACAGTTTGGCAGCGAAGTTAAGGTGTATCCTGTTGTCATTTATGCTGCCTGTTTCTGTTTCACAGGGGATGGGGAATTCCCCATCCCCTGTGCTTTTGAGTAAA
>JAKIUQ010000011.1 GCA_021647465.1 Emcibacter sp.
CCTTGCCAGCTATGCCTATGATACCTCCGGGCGTCGAATGAGCATCATGCTGGGCAATGGGACGATCACCAGCTACAGCTATCACGATGACGATGCGCTGAACACGCTGTCTCACAATATGACGGGCACGGCCGATGATGTGGACTGGACCTATGGTTTTAACAAAGTCAATCAACTGATCAGCAAAGCCATGGGTGGGGGAGCCAATCTCGCTTTCTATAAATGGGGGCCGCAGAGCACAAAGAATGACGCCTATACGTCCAACGGCCTGAACCAATATTCTAACGTTGCGGGCACGAGCCTGAGTTATGATGCCAGTGGCAACCTGACCGGGGATGGGACTTGGTTTTATGTTTATGATGTGGAGAATATGCTGCTGAATGCCTCGAAGCCGGGGGTGTCGGCGAGTTATCTCTATGATCCTCTGGGACGCAGGTCTGCGAAGACGGTGGATACAGTCCTCACCACCTTCCTTCATGACGGGGTGGAAGAAGTTGCGGATTACAACAGTTCCGGCACATTGCTGAGACGCTATGTCCATGGCCCGGGCGTTGATGAATATCTGGTGATGTATACCGGAACCGGTACGGCCAACAAATCCTACTTCCACGCCAATCATCAGGGCAGTATTGTTGCCATGAGTGACGGCAGCGGCACAGTCACCGAGCAGCATTCTTACGACAGCTACGGCAACAGTGATGACCTCACCGGCAACCCGTTCCGCTACACCGGCAGAAGACTGGACGCCGAGACCGGATTATATTACTATAGAGCCAGATATTACAGTCCGGCAATAGGGAGATTTTTACAGACTGATCCGATTGGGTATGGCGATGGGTTGAATTGGTATGCTTATGTGGGCAATGATCCGGTTAACCTGAATGATCCTATGGGGCTTGCTAAATGTGGTGACCTTGAGGGGCAGGAATGTGAAGATGCATTAGATGATGCTGATCAAGCACGTGATGACCTGGAGGAGGTTGAAAATCTTCTTAAAGAAATTGCAACACAGATTAAAGAGAATGGCGCCGATTCATTAACAGATGCACAGCAAACGATCGTTGATGCCGTTAAAGATAAATTTGGGAATAAATTTGGATCTGCAAAAGGTCTCACAAAAATTGCCAACAGACTTGGGAATATAGCAGGCCGAATAGGCGAGAGGAATGATCCATTTAGTGTGCGACTAATGAAAGGTGATAATAGAGAGGGTATAGCTGCCTATGTTGTAGGTAACGGAAGGGGTGGGTATAAAAATGCAATTTACTTAAATAATGCTCATCTGAAGGATAAAAGAAACGATGTACGTCAAATGTATATTGCGCATGAAGGGGCTCACTTGAGTGGGGCATCAGGTGATTTTTATAGGAAACGAGGGATATTGCAGGGAATAAGTCGAGGTTATAATATGTACAACAATGCAGATAGTTATGCTTGTACGCTATATCCCACTGTATGTGGCTATTGATCAAGGAGAAAGGTAATGGTTTTAAGAAATGTAATTTTCTCTTTGCTAACGTTTAGCAGTATGATGATCAATATAGGAACTGCTGGAGAAATTTCCAGTTTACCCAATATTATTTCTGCTGATGTCAAGGTTTTTCATAGCCCCCAGTTAAAAGTTCAACTGGAAATGCGTTTCCAGAATAATTCAGCTTCTGCAATTTGCATCCGAGCGGCGGATTTTTCCGGCAGTAGTGTATATACGGATATTTTTATGATTAAAAATAAAGATGGAGAAGCAGTTCGCTATATTGGCAGAATAGCCTATCTAGGTAGCGAGGAGAGTCCTACTTTTGTCCGTGTAATCCCACCAAAAACAAGTCTGAAAGAAGTCTACAATCTAGAGGAACTTTATAATCTAAAGGTTGGTAGATATATAATATCATATCGGTTACCTGTAATAAAATGCAGAGCTTTTGATCTAGAAAAAATTGCTATGCCATTCCCCTACTCTTTGAAAGATTTTGAGAACCTTAAACCGGTTGGAAATTTATCCTTGTATAAAGAAAGTCTCAGAGATATTTACCCTTTATGGGTGGAGTATGGAGAAATAATACAATCAGGCCCGGTTGAGTTTAAAATAGATAGAAAATAATATATTACAATTACGGTGACAGCAACCGTGATTCTCGATCCAACCAATTCGACGCCACTCTTCGCGTCCATTTGGTGCCTTCCTGAAAACCCCATCATTACAGATGCTTACTCCTCTTTTGAGCCTGTTTGGTGCCTGACCGTGAATATTTGGTGCCTCCCCCATTTTCTCTAACCCTATGATTCTAAGTCTCTTTCGGTCCGCATCCTTGGTGCATATGGTGTGACATCTTTTTTCGCCGACTGGCGGGCAATATGTGACTTTCATTTGCTCATATGGTACGATCTGCGGACCGTCCGCGCGCCCATAAAGACGGAGACAGATATGTCACAAACTACCCAAGGGCCAAGCTCACTTTTGGCCAAACTGAAAGCCCAACGCAAGAGCCTGGACGAGCGCATTGCAGAAGCAGATCGCAAGCATGTACATGCACTCGGTTTGATCATCCGAAAGGCAGGTCTTGAAGACCATGACAGCGCATTTTTGAAAGGCGTTTTGTTGGATGCGGCAAGGCTTCCGAAAGGGTCCGACCGTTACCGTGAACTTATGGCGGCGGGATCGAAATAATCGGGCTATCTTTTCAGTCTCAACCATAAAAAAAGGGACGGCGCGAGCCGTCCCTTTCCTGTTGGGAATGATTTTTTTAAGTCAAGTTTTCGGGATGGGGCGATAGACTTTTATACCCATTTGTTTTGCTTTATCGGCAAGATTTTCTGTGATGCCGGAACCGGGAAAGACAATAACACCTGCGGGATTTTCTGCCAGCATTTGGTCGTTGCGTTTGAACGGTGCGGCGCGGTTATATTTCTTCCAGTCGGGCCGGAAAATAACAGTCGCAAGCCCTCGCGCCTTTGCCCATTTGGCGGCTATAAGTTCCGCGCCTTTAGTGCCGCCGCCGTGGACTAAAATCATGTCACTATGCTTGGCTTTTGTCTGGTCCAGTACGTCCCATATTTTCTGATAATCCTGATAATCAACGCCACCTGTGAAAGCTATTAAAGTACCTTCTGGAATGAAAGCGCGAGTCTCCGCTCTTTGCTTTGCCTTGATATAATCGCGGCTGTCAATCATGGATGCGGTCATGGTCTTGTGATTGATTTTTGAACCGGACAAAGGACGCCACAGGCTGCCTGTTTTTGCTTCAAAAAGTTCCCCGCCATAATCGCGCATCAGTTCAAAACTTGCCCGTTGTTCAAGCAAGGTTTGCCCTTCTGTAATCAGGTCTTCCAATTCCACGGATTTTACTTCTGACCCATCCTGTTCGCGTTGGCTTCTTTTCTGTGCGTCTTCGTTCTGGTCAAGGTCTTTCTGGATGCGTTCGACCTTCCTGTGAAAGCCATTGACAAAACTCCATAGTAGGCCCTGCGTGTCATCTTCAAGGCGGGTGTCGGTGAACATTCCGAGCAATACGTCAAAGACATCTGACAGGCCGTTTTTGAGTGTAGCAACGTCGGGCAAGAGTCTATAATCCAGTTCATCGGAAAAGCCGGAAAATGGGGACAGTATACTATTTTTTCGGAAAATGGGGACAGGAAAATGGGGACAGTTTACTATTTTTTATCCCCAACCTGCCCGACGGCAGCGACTTTGAGACTTATGAATATGACAATAACGGTCAGATAATCTGGAAGCAGACCCGGCGGGGCGACTGGATCAACAGTCAGTATGACGCTCTGGGCCGTATCATTCAGAAAACCACCCGTCAGGGCAGCAAGAGCGGCACTATAGAGACGGATGTCAGCTATGACTATGATCTGGCCGACCGTCAGATTGACGTGCGCTTCGTCAGCGGCGGTCATTATGTCAGCCACACTTACAACAAAGCCGGGCAGCTTACCGCCACCAACGATAATGGCCGAACGCTCACCTATGCTTACGGTGACAGGATCAACCGGACGAAGGTTCAATGGCCGGACGGTTATTCCGCCGACTATGCCTATGATAATCTGAACCGGGTCAGCACGGTCAAGGAAAACAATGTGGCAACCCTTGCCAGCTATGCCTATGATACCTCCGGGCGTCGAATGAGCATCATGCTGGGCAATGGGACGATCACCAGCTACAGCTATCACGATGACGATGCGCTGAACACGCTGTCTCACAATATGACGGGCGGTGCTGATGATGTGGACTGGACTTACGGCTTTAACAAAGTCAATCAGCTGACCGATAAGATCATGGGTGGGGGAGCCAATCTCGCTTTCTATAAATGGGGGCCGCAGAGCACAAAGAATGACGCCTATACGTCCAACGGTCTGAACCAATATTCTGACGTTGCGGGCACGAGCCTGAGTTATGATGCCAGTGGCAACCTGACCGGCGACGGGGTGTGGTCTTATGTTTATGATGTGGAGAATATGCTGCTGAATGCCTCGAAGCCGGGGGTGTCGGCAAGTTATCTCTATGATCCTCTGGGACGCAGGTCTGCGAAGACGGTGGATACAGTCCTCACCAGCTTCCTTCATGATGGGGTTGAGGAGATTGCGGATTACAACAGTTCCGGCACATTGCTGAGACGCTATGTCCATGGCCCGGGCGTTGATGAATATCTGGTGATGTATACCGGCACCGGCACCGCCAACAAGTCCTATTTCCACGCCAATCATCAAGGCTCAATCATCGCCATGAGTGACGGCAGCGGCACGGTGACGGAACAGCATTCTTACGACAGCTACGGCAACTCCGATGACCTCACCGGCAATCCGTTCAGATACACCGGAAGACGACTGGACGAAGAGACCGGATTATATTACTATAGAGCCAGATATTACAGTCCGGCAATAGGGAGATTTTTACAGACCGACCCCATAGGTTACGGCGATGGCCTCAACTGGTACGCTTATGTCCAAAACGATCCACTCAATAAGAATGACCCGAGCGGATTATGTGGTATGTGCGCTGCAGATGCTATTTTCGAGGCATCCGTGGAACCTAAACTTGATTTATCTAAATCGGAAGCTCTTGATATAGCCTCAACTCAGTTGGAGATCGCAAGCTATGCTATTCCAACCGGAGCTGCTATTAAAGTAGGTGCTAAATCGATACAAATCATTCGGGCTAAAAAAGCCTCTAATGCTGTAAAAAAATTGCTAAGTAAAACAACAAAAGGAGCAAAAGGAAAAAATAAAGTAAACACTTTCCAGGTTGACAAAGGGCGTTCAAGAACGGCTGCTGCCAAGAATGAATTTAATAAATTAAAACCGTCGAGCACATCAAAAAAGATACGGTCAAAGATAGTTACAGGTTTTACTAAATCTTTAGCAAATGGAGGGACGGCAACAGTAAGAGTAAAAGGCAATGGGCAAGTTACTGTGGAAATAACTAAGGCAGGTTCAAGAATTAAACAAAAAATTCGTTTCGAAATGAAGAAGAAATAATGGCTATGAGTAATGCAATTATTAGGGTTAAAGCTCCTCTGTTTGAGATTGATGCTATTATAGATGATTGGGAAGGGTTTCGAATTATCTGTAGTGCACAAGAAAAATCAATTGGAAAAATACGAATTAAATTTAATGATGTATTCTCATATAGGTCAATGGACCCGGACCTATTAACAGAAGAAGCAGTTCCCAGCAATGTAGGTGGTAATATTTTTAAACTGCCTCAATCAGCCTTCAAAAAATGGTTTTTGCAGGAAGCTGGTCAATACCGGGACTTTACCGGCGATAATGAAATATTTCATTATCGCATAATCACGGATGAGCAATGTATCGATATTTTGGCATTTGGTTCTCCAATAGTAGAAGAACTATAAAGATCAAAACTCGGGAGCAGTAATTCTGGGGACATAGCGTAATTGAAGTAGGATCATTCTCCGTATGATATAACGGGGTCGGTTTTGATGAACAAAGCTGCCCCAATGATAGGAGAATGACCCATGGATTTATTATACGCCGGACTTGATGTATCTGACAAGAAAACTCATATTTGCCTTGTTGACGGGACAGGAAAAGTTTGCTGGCAAGCTTCGCTGGCAGGGGGTTTGTGCCACATCCCCGGAAGCTTTAAGCCGCCTGTTAAAGAAACATGCTCCGGTTCTGGGCAAGGTGATTTTTGAAACCGGTGCCTTATCCTGCTTTTTGTATCATGGCCTGCTTCGGCGGGGTCTTCCGGTCAGTTGTATCTGTGCCCGTCATGCCAAAGGGGTTCTGTCGACCCGGCTTAACAAGAGTGATGTGAATGATGCAGAGGGGCTACTGGCCCGTACGGGCTGGTACAAGACGGTTCATATCAAGGACAGGAACACCCATCTGGACCGGACATTTCTGCGGGTGCGCCATCAACTGGTGAAAAGCCATTCAGATATGGTCAACCAGTTGCGCGGGCTCTTGAAACTGTTTGGCCTGAAGCTGGGGCAAGTGACGACGCCGGGCAAGAGGCACAAGCGGCTGTTTTATCTGTTTAGGCAGGAACCGGCTCTAGAACCAATGCTTGTTCCCCTGATCACCGCCCTGGGCGCCCTTGAACAGGAAATCTGCAAGCTCTGAACAAACAGATGAAGAAACGAGCCGCCACCGACCCGGTCTGTCGCCGGCTGATGACCATTCCGGGGGTGGGACCGGTCGTTGCCCTGACGTTCAAGGCCAGCATCGAAGACCCGGCGAGATTTAAACATTCGCGCGATGTGGGAGCCTACGCGGGGCTGACACCGAAACGTTTCCAGTCCGGGGATATGGACGTGTCGGGTCATATCTCCAAACGGGGAGATCACCTGTTAAGGCGTGCTCTTTATGAGGCGGCGAACAGTGTTTTGGGGCGATTAAAGAAAGATTGCGCCCTCAAAACATGGGGTCAAAGACTGGCCGAACAGAAAGGTCCCAAACGCGCCCGGGTCGCGGTCGCCCGCAAACTGGCGATCCTGATGCACAAACTATGGATCAGCGAACAGGATTTTGTCTGGCAAAAAGCTTAAAGCCTGCCCGCTTCCGCTTTTGCCCGGCAAAGGATGACCTCGTGAGCGTTGGGGACAAAGAGGCATCCATTCCAACTTTGGCCGCTATCCTGAGGCGCAGAACCCAAGGCCCCAAAGCCGTTCTATCGACCTCGAAGACAACCATAAAAGTGGCGCAAAAAAATAAATAATGCCGGAGAAATCTAAAATTCAATTAGACAACAGTATAGTATTGTTGGTTTTCTTTTTTCTATCTGGCGTTCTTTTCATCTATCCCTGAAATGCCTTCGCGTTTTGCAAGCTTTTCGAAAATATCGTCAGGGCTGATGTCCATGTCTGCCCAGAGGATCATCATGTGGAACAGCAGATCGGCGGATTCGGAAATTGCATCTTCCCGGTCATCCATCACGGCGGCGAGGGAGAGTTCGACGCCTTCTTCGCCAACCTTTTGGGCGATTTTTTTGCGGCCTTTCTGGAATAGGCTGGCCACATAGCTTTTGCTGGCATCTGCGCCTTTGCGGGCGGCGATGACTTTAGATAGCCGACTTAAAATTTTTGCATTATCCATATCTACAACCTTACTGGTATATTGACCTTGTTCATATATTGTTTCGCCTCTGCAATGGTATATTCGCCAAAGTGAAAGATCGACGCCGCCAGAACCGCGCTGGCATGGCCGTCCCGCACGCCCTCCACCAGATGTTCCAGGGTGCCGACCCCTCCGGATGCAATCACGGGAATGGATACACTATCGGCGATGGCCCGGGTCAGTTCAATGTTAAATCCCGCCTTTGTCCCATCCCGATCCATGGAGGTCAGTAAAATCTCGCCCGCGCCATATTCGGCGACCTGCCGCGCATAGGCCACCGCGTCAATGCCCGTGGCCTCTCTGCCGCCGTGGGTGAAGACTTCGTAACTATTAGGGCCAACCGACTTGGCATCAATGGCCACCACAATACATTGGGCGCCGAATTTTTCCGCCAGCTCCCGCACAAGCTCTGGCCGTTTCACCGCCGCCGTCATGACCGAGACTTTGTCGGCTCCTGCCAAAAGCAAGGCCCGAACATCATCCGCGCTGCGCACCCCGCCGCCGACGGTGAGCGGCATGAAACATTTCTCGGCGGTTTGCCGCACCACATCAAGGATAATCCCCCGATCATCGCTTGAGGCGGTGATATCCAGAAAACAAAGTTCGTCCGCGCCCGCCTGATCATAAAGAATGGCCTGTTCAACAGGATCGCCCGCATCTTTAAGGCCCACAAAATTAACCCCCTTGACCACACGGCCATCCTTCACATCAAGGCAGGGTATGATCCGCGTTTTAAGCATCGCGCGGGCCTTTCAAGAGCGCAATGGCCTCGGCAATATCCAGACTGCCGTCATATAAGGCCCGCCCGGATATGGCGCCTTCGAGTTTAACGCTCTGCTGATCTGCGGCCTGTTTCAGCTTTGCCAGATCATCAAGGCTGGACACGCCGCCGGACGCAATCACCGGAATAGACAAGGCGCGGGCCAGATCAACGGTGCCGGTCACATTGACCCCTTCCATGGTGCCGTCCCGATCAATATCGGTATAGATGATTGCCGAGATCCCGGCGTCTTCAAATTTCCGGCCCAGATCAACCGCCGTCATATCCGATGTCTCTGCCCAGCCTTCAACGGCAACCATGCCGGCGCGGGCATCAATGCCGACCGCTACATGGCCGGCGAATTCCTTTGCCGCCTCAAAGACCAATTTGGGATTACGCAGCGCCGCCGTGCCCAGAATAACGCGGCTGATGCCTTTATCTATCCATGCCTCAATGGTTTCAAGGTCTCTGATGCCGCCGCCAAGCTGCACGGGCACATCAATCTTTGCCAATATGTCATCCACCGCAGCGCCGTTGACCGGCTGGCCCGCGAAAGCGCCGTTCAGATCCACCAGATGCAGCCATGCGCATCCGGCATTCTGGAATTGCAGGGCCTGATCTGCCGGGCTGTCATTAAAGACCGTGACCTTAGCCATGTCCCCTTTAAACAAGCGTACGCATTGGCCGTCTTTTAAGTCTATGGCCGGAAATAATAACATCTAATCCAAATCCTTGGCGTAATAATAGCCTTCTAAAAATTGATTATTCACATAGGCAAAACGTTTCTTCGTGCCCCATTTTTCCATGCCAAACCATTCACAAATCGATATGGCCGCGCGCTGATCAGACCGGACAGATATTTCAAGTGACCGGCACCCGTGAATGATGGCGTAATCCTGCACACGGCTGATCATTTCCTTGGCCAGGCCGTAATTTCTGGCCCAGGGCGCCAAGAAGAAATTGACTATTTCGCCCCGAAAGGCCCCGACTTCGTTGCTGGCGGGGGGGCGAAGCAGTTGGCAGGAGCCGGAAATCTGCCCATCCATTTTAGGCAGAAACAGCGTTCTCTCCCGCATCAAAATCACGCCTTTCCAATAATTCTCCAACGCTTTTTCTTCGGGGGCCGAGAGCCAGTTAAAACTTTCGCCAACAGAAATGGCTTCGCGCGTGACGTCGCAAAGCTGCATCAAATCCACATTGCTCAGGCTTTCCACAAGATCCACTTCGAGCCTTGGAGCCTGCTGGCCAAATGTGTCGTCCTTTATCTGGTCATCAGACATGGTCGTTATCCTATCGCTGCAATATTTATCTTTACGGATGCCATTGCAAGAAATTCCCTATTAACCGCAGGCCAACCTCCTGACTTTTTTCCGGGTGGAACTGGGTGCCGACAATATTATCCCGCCCGATCATGGCCGGAATAGCCCCGCCATATTCTGACCACATCATGACATCATTCAAATCACAGGTTTCATATTGGTAACTATGGACAAAATATACATGATCACCGTCCGAAATTCCCTTAAGAACCGGATGCGATCTATGCGGCTCTGCAATTTCCAACTGGTTCCAGCCCATATGCGGTATTTTCAGTTTTTGATCTTCGGCGATATTTAACGGTTTAACATGGCCTTTGATCCAGTCCAGCCCCCCATGATCACCATGCTCATGACCAACCGTTGCCATCAATTGCATCCCTACGCAGATACCCAGAAAAGGCCGGCCTTGTTTTATGACCGCCTGTTCCAGGGCCTCCACCATGCCGTCCAGCGCCCCAAGCCCCGACATGCAATCGCCAAAAGCGCCAACGCCGGGCAAGATGATATGATCCGCGCGGGCTATTTGATCCGGGCAAGAGGTTATCTGTACCGTCACATCCAACCCGCGATCCTGCGCGCATCTTTGGGCGGCCTTTTCCGCGGATCTTAAATTTCCTGATCCGTAATCAATGATAGCGACAGACATATTGTCCCCTATGACAAATCCGTTTTATCGCCAATCACCCCTTTGGTAGAGGGGATAGCATCGGCTTTGCGTGGGTCAATCTCAAGCGCCTCGCGCAATGCACGGGCCAGAGCCTTATAACTGGATTCAATGATATGGTGATTATTCTCGCCGTATATATTTTCCATATGCAGCGTAATACCCGCGCCAAAGGCAAAGGCCCGAAACCATTCCTGAAATAATTCTGTATCCATATCGCCCAGCTTGTCACGGCTGAAATCCACCCGCCAAACCAGAAACGGGCGTCCCGAAATATCCACAGCGGCCCGGGTCAGGCATTCATCCATGGGAATGATGGCATTGCCGTAACGGGTAATGCCCCGCATTTCGCCCATGGCCTCTTTCATCGTTTGACCCAGAATAATGCCCACATCTTCAACGGTATGATGATAGTCAATATGCAAATCGCCCTTGGCCCGGATGGTCATATCAATCAGGCTGTGACGGGACAATTGTTCCATCATATGATCAAGGAATCCAATCCCTGTTTCCACATCATAGATACCCTGCCCATCCAGATTGACGGAAACACTTATTTCTGTTTCTTTGGTGGCGCGTTTGCAAGTGGCACGGCGCATCATATTCTCCGTTAATTGTTGGCCCATAATTCACTTTAGGGCAACATATAGCAGCAGCTCATTAAAAAACCAACAAAGCAATGAAATTTTCATCGCAATAAAATGATGCCAGCCTTATGAGAAGGTGAGATAAATGAATATTTTTCTCCTTTCCTCTTGACCCTTACTCTATAATTCCCCAAATGAGAGACACAATATATAGAAAAGGCATACCCTATGACACAAACCACAAAAGCCAACAACGGATCGGGATGGCGCGGCACCACAATCATAAGCGTGCGCAAGGGCGACAAGGTTGTCATTGCGGGCGACGGGCAGGTATCCCTTGGTGATACCGTGATCAAGGCCAATGCCCGTAAAGTGCGCCAATTGGGCGATGGCAGCGTGGTGGCGGGCTTTGCCGGCTCCACCGCTGATGCCTTTGCCTTGTTTGAACGGCTCGAAGGCAAGCTGGAACGTTACAATGGCCAATTGCTGCGGGCCTGTGTTGAAATGGCCAAGGATTGGCGCACGGATCGTTATCTGCGCCGATTGGAGGCCATGATGATCGTGGTTGACAAGGAAGTCAGCCTCGTGCTGACCGGCAATGGTGACGTGCTGGAATCGGCCGATGGCATTCTCGCCATTGGTTCCGGCGGCAATTATGCGCTGGCCGCCGCCCGCGCCCTGATGGATCAGGATCTTGATGCCGAACAAGTGGCGCGCCAAGCCATGAGCATCGCCGCAGATATCTGCGTTTATACCAATAATAATCTTACTGTTGAAATACTGGAAGCCCTATGACCGCCTTTTCCCCTCGTGAAATCGTCTCCGAACTGGATCGTTATATTATCGGCCAAAAAGATGCCAAGCGGGCGGTCGCCATTGCCCTGCGTAATCGTTGGCGCCGTCACCAGCTGGAAGACCAGATGAAAGAAGAAGTCCTGCCAAAGAATATTCTGATGATCGGCCCCACAGGTGTCGGTAAAACAGAAATTTCTAGGCGACTGGCCAAGCTCGCCAATGCACCCTTTGTCAAGGTGGAAGCCACCAAATTTACCGAGGTCGGCTATGTGGGCCGCGATGTAGAGCAAATCGTCCGCGACCTTGTGGAAATTGCCATCGGCATTGTGCGCGAAAAGAAACGCACTCAAGTGACCGCCAAGGCAGAACTTGGCGCGGAAGAACGTATTCTGGACGCGCTGGTTGGCCCAACGGCCACCGCAGAGACACGCCAGAAATTCCGTAAAATGCTGCGGGAAGGCCAGATGGATAACAAGGAAATCGAAGTCGATGTGACGGAAAATTCAGCATCCGGCATGCCATCCTTTGATATTCCGGGCATGCCCGGGGCCAGCATGGGTATGATTAACCTTGGTGATATCATGGGTAAGGCCATGGGCCCCAAAACGGAAAAAAAGAAAATGTCCGTGAAAGACGCTTTTAAAATTCTGGAATCCGATGAAAGAGACAAGCTCATCGATGAAGACAGTTTGATCAAAGAGGCGCTGCATATCACCGAACAATCGGGCATTGTCTTCCTTGATGAAATTGACAAGATCGCCGGACGCGAAGGCCGTAGCGGCGGCGAAGTCAGCCGCGAAGGGGTTCAGCGCGACCTGCTGCCTTTGATCGAAGGCTGCATCGTTTCCACCAAATATGGCCCCGTCAAAACCGACCATATTTTATTCATCGCTTCCGGCGCTTTCAGCATGTCCAAACCATCGGATCTGCTGCCGGAATTACAAGGCCGCCTGCCCATCCGGGTTGAGCTGCGCGCCCTGACCGAAGAAGACTTCAAACATATTCTGACCGAGCCTGATTTCAGCCTGATCAAACAATATGTCGCCCTGCTCGCCACCGAAGAAGTGACCTTAAATTTCACCGATGATGGCATTGGCGCCATCGCCAAGCTGTCCGCAGAAATCAACCGCAGCGTTGAAAATATCGGCGCGCGGCGATTGCATACGGTTTTGGAGCGGGTCTTGGATAATATCAGTTTCGAAGCCACCGACAAATCCGGCGCAGAAGTCGTCATCGACGCCGCCTATGTCACCAAACATATCGGCGACCTGTCCGACACATCTGACTTGTCAAAGTTTATTTTGTAAGAAAAGTCCTAATTCATGATAAAGCAGCTTATGAAAACCGGCTCTCCTTAATAAAATATTGCGCATATTACGTAATTTATGTATTATGCGCAATATATATTAAGGAGAATTGACCATGACCACAGTTACCGCTTCTGAATTTCAGAAAAATTTCGGAACTTTCAAGGAAGCCGCCCAGCGCGAGCCGGTTAAAATAACCAGTAACGGGCGGGAAAGTGTTGTGCTTATCTCTGCGGCATCCTTCGCCGAATATGAGCAATTCAAAAAACAGAAATATGCTAACGGTGGGGAGGTCACGGATGAATTTGAAAAAGACCTTGATCATTTCATGGAAGAACATAAGGCTGTCCTGGAAGGGCTTGCCAAGTGACTGATCGCTCTGAACCAAACTGGCAGAATTTTATCGCCAAAACACATCCAGAATAGAAAATCCGCGCCGCTCATGAAAATTATTTTGGCCCCTATGGAGGGCGTGGTCGATTATGCCATGCGGGAATTGCTGACCCGATCGGGGCATTATGATCTGTGCATTACTGAATTTGTCCGCGTAGTTAATCAGGTCTATCGGCCCGCCTTTTTTCGCAAAATATGCCCTGAACTGGATCAGGGCGGCATGACCCGTTCCGGCACGCCGGTGCGGGTGCAATTGCTTGGCCAGCATGCGGACTGGATGGCAGAAAATGCCGCCGTCGCCGCCCATCTTGGCTCTCGCGGCGTTGATATAAATTTCGGCTGTCCGGCCAAAACCGTCAACCGGCACCGGGGCGGGGCGGTTTTGCTGCAGGAACCTGAAACTTTATATAAAATCGTCAAGGCCGTACGCGAAGCCGTGCCCGATCATCAGCCGGTAAGCGCCAAAATGCGTCTGGGATATGCGACCGCCGACCTTGCCCTTGACTGCGCCCATGCCATTGAAAGCGGCGGCGCGAATATGCTCACCGTTCATGCCCGCACCAAAATGGAAGGGTACAAGCCCCCGGCCCATTGGCATATCATCAATGATATTCGCCGCCATATCAGCATCCCCGTTGTGGCAAATGGGGATATCTGGTCGCGCGCCGATGCGGAAAGATGCCGCCGTCTTTCCGGCTGCGAGGATATTATGATCGGGCGCGGTGCCTTATGCCTGCCCAATCTGGTGTCGGTGATCAAAGTGGGTGCGGCGCCGATGCCCTGGAAAGAAGTCTGCGAGACATTGATCTTTTATGCCAATTTCGCGCGGGCGGCCTCTCAGCGCGGCTATTTGCCCAGCCGTATCAAACAATGGTTCAGCTATCTGAAACGGCACTATCCAGAAGCCCAAATCCTGTTCGAAAAAATTAAACGCTTACGTCACCTTGATGAGATTATCACCATGATCAGGCATGATATTCGCACCAGACCTTGAAACGGCATCTTTTATTTTATATATTGATTGAAACACATCATTACGCTCCGGATTTACGATTCGGCCCGCTGAAAGGAAGACGATGACCAACTATGTCGTATCGGCCCTCTATCATTTTACAGAGCTTGCCGATTATCAGGAATTACGCCCAAAATACCATGAATTTCTCACTAAACATCACATTCGCGGCACTTTGCTTTTGGCACGGGAAGGCATCAATGGCACGGTTGCCGGCACGGCGGACGCCATAAAAGCGCTTCATGAATTTATCCGGTCGGACAAGAGGCTGCAAAATATCGTCACCAAAGAATCTGCCGCCGCCGAGATGCCTTTTCACCGTACCAAGGTGCGCCTGAAAAAGGAAATCGTCACCATGGGCGTCGAAAATATTGACCCGCGCCATATTGTCGGCACCTATGTTAAACCGGCGGACTGGAATGATCTGATTGCGGATCCCGATGTGGTCGTGGTCGATACCCGCAATGATTATGAGGTCGGCATTGGCACGTTCAAAGGGGCGATAAATCCGCAAACCGGAACCTTTCGGGAATTCCCCGCTTTTGTCAAGGATCAGCTTTGCGGCAAGGAAGGTAAAAAAGTTGCGATGTATTGTACGGGCGGCATTCGCTGCGAAAAATCAACCGCCTATCTGAAACAGCAGGGCTTTGACGAGGTGTATCATCTGGAAGGCGGCATCCTGAAATATCTCGAAGAAATACCCGAAGAGAATTCCCTTTGGCAGGGCGAATGTTTTGTTTTTGACAGCCGGGTATCTGTGAAACATAATCTGGCAGAAGGCAGTTATGATCAGTGTTTTGCCTGCCGCATGCCCATCACGGAAATGGAAAAACAGGCCGAAAGTTACCGGCGCGGCGTGAGCTGCCCGCATTGTTATGACAGCCATAGCAATGCGCAGAAACAACGTCATCTGGAACGGGAAAAACAAGTTACCCTCGCGCGGAAAAAAGGCCTGCCCCATATCGGAGAGGATGCGGCGAAAGTCATTGAAAAACGCCGCGCCGATAAATATCTGAAAAAGGCGCAGCAACGGGAAATAGATCACGCCCCAGACTCTTCTTTATGAAACTGAATTTTGACAACCAATTTGCCAAATTGGGGGATAAATTTTCAGTTTCCATGGCCCCGCGCCCCCTGCCAAATCCCCGCATGGCCAGTTTTAATGCGGCCGCAGCAGAATTAATTGATCTTGAACCGGCTGAGCTATCCGGCGACATTGCGTTGAAATTTTTCAGCGGCGCTGAGATGATTTCCGGTGCGGCCCCTTTGGCCATGGTCTATTCCGGTCATCAGTTCGGCGGCTATAGTCCGCGCCTTGGCGATGGCCGGGGCCTGCTTTTGGGGCAGGTGTGCGGCGCGAAAAATATTCTCTGGGACTTGCATTTAAAAGGCGCGGGCCTGACGCCCTTTTCCCGCATGGGCGACGGGCGCGCCGTTTTGCGGTCAAGCATTCGGGAATATCTTGCCAGCGAAGCCTTGCACCATTTGGGCATTCCCACCAGCCGCGCCTTATGTTTGATCAGCAGTGATGAACCGGTGCGGCGCGAAACAATGGAAACCGCCGCCGGATTATTACGCGTAAGTGAAAGTCATATCCGCTTTGGCTCCTTCGAGTATTTTTTCTATACGCAGCAGCATGATGAATTAAGGAAACTGGCGGATTATGTATTGGATATTCATTTTCCCGAACTGCGGAAAAGTCCCTTGCCTTTTGACAGTATGCTGCTGGAAATTACAGCGCGAACCGCAGATATGATCGCCCATTGGCAGGCTTTTGGCTTTGCCCACGGGGTGATGAATACGGACAATATGTCAATCCTTGGCCAGACTTTCGATTATGGTCCCTACGGCTTTATGGAAGCTTTTGACCCAAGTTATATCTGTAATCATTCCGATGATACAGGCCGTTATGCTTTCAATCAGCAGCCCCATATTGGTCTGTGGAATTGCCTCGCCCTCTGCCATGCTTTGAAGCCAATCACCTCTTCTGACATGACAGAACCGGTGCGCGATCATTATCATCACGTTTTTTCCGCCCGTTATAATCTCTTGATGAACCAGAAACTGGGCTTGGGTAATCCAATAGAAGGCGACAGTCAATTGGTTGCAGACTTGCTGTCCCTGATGGCAGAGCATAAAATTGACTATACAATTTTCTTCCGTGATCTTGGAAATATTGACGCTTTAGCAAAATATGGCGCGGCATTTACAAACTGGTTTCAAGCCTATGACAAGCGCCGGGAACTGGAAAATAATACGCCTAAGCAGCGCCGGAAGAATATGCAGGCCATAAACCCGAAATATATCCTAAGGAATTATCTGGCGCAAAAGGCTATTCTTCAGGCAGAGCAAGGGGATTTTTCAGAGGTTGACCGCCTGATGAAACTGCTTGCATATCCCTTCGATGAACAGCCGGCATTCGAAGGTTACGCCGCAGAAGCTCCCGAATGGGCCCGCCATTTGAGCATCAGCTGCTCGTCATAAAAAATGGAGGGTGGTGGAGCCAAGCGGGTTCGAACCGCTGACCTCTTCACTGCCAGCGGTAAAAATGCCTATTTCCCAATACAGCTTAATACTCCAAAATATATAGGTAAATTATTGTAATATATAGTATAATAGAAACACTTACTGTGTAAAGTGATGTGTTGAAATGTTTCGTTATTTCCTCACTTTGCACTTACATTTCACTTACGAGATGGAATCTCTGTCTCACTTAGGAGGGGTTTTGTGGGTCATGAGTTCAAGAATTGGCAGTAGTTTACTCAATCGTCTGAAACCAGATGAAAAACCGTATGAATATCGTGATAATAGCCTGAAAGGGTTCATGGTTCGGGTGCAGCCCAGTGGGGTCATGACCTATTAATTGTGAATATCTTCGCGGTAAAAGAATTCGCATTGGCCGGGTGGATGCCGTCTCTCCCCATCGGGCCCGACAGGAAGCCAAGGCAATTTTATCTGAAGCTTTTGTCGGTGAAGACCCCATTGCAAAACGGAAGAAAAAAACTGCAACAAATTACGGTGAGTTTCTGGAGCAACATTATGCGTCTTATGCAAAAGTCAATATGAAATCCGCTGATGAGATCATTTCACGGATCAAGAAGAATTTCTCCAATTTCTTCAAAACACCTATGAATGAAATCCGCCCCCTTGATGTTGAAAAATGGCGGGTGAAGCGCGTCGAAGATGGAAAGAAAACGTCAATAATCAACCGTGATCTTTCGAGTTTTAAGTCCTCTCTGAACTCCTTCCGCTTTGCACAAAGCAAAAACAGACAAATAAAACCAGCCTGAGTGCGCGCAAGGCCAACAGGATACCTCGCTATATATGGGCAGATATCATGTTGGCCTTGCTGCTGAACAGGGGGGTCAAATTTAAATGCCAATACCGGGTCAGTTTTAAATGCTTATTGGCAGGACTCTACAAAGAAATGGGAGAAGCTTGCGGCGCGGGTCAATCCAGAAAGTCCCTTAAGGCCTGTTTCTGATCTTCCAGCTTGAACAACAGGTCATGCGTGGTATTATGATTTGAATAGCGCAGAATTATTATCGCTTCGGGTTGCCACCGGGAAGTTTTTGAGAATTTGCTGGTTATCTGGCAACGGCATTCACTATTTCAAGGATTGCAGGATGTTTAAGTTGACGTTCGGCAGAGATCGCATAATAATGTTCTTTGATTTCTTCTGTGCGGCCAATAATCTTGACATTATATTGATCCTTAATTATTTTCTCAATAAGCGTTGGCGCGGTAAACACCCCACGCCCCTCCTGTCCAAATGATTTCATCAAGGCGCTGTCATCAAATTCGGCAACAATATTTGGGGCAATATCATATTTTTCCAGCCATGAAGAAAGTCTTTGTCTGGCCGCAGACTTCTTGCCCGGCATAAGAAAATTCTGCCCTGATAAAGATTGCGGAAACCCTTTTTTATATAAAGTGGCCTTATGTTCAGTAGCAAAAAAGCTGAACCCGCTTTCCATAAGATAGTGGTTATAGGCTTTTATGTGGCTACCCTGCTCAAGTGGCCGGTCTGTTAAGACCAGATCCAGCTTGCTTATGGCTAATTCTGCCAGCAAACTATCCTGATCACCCTCAATACATATTAATCGGATTGACTCAGGCATATTTAATACCGGAGTGAGGAGCTGCTTTGCCAGAACTTTTGGGATTACGCCGGTTATACCTACAGTGAAAGTTAACCAATAGGTGGGTTCTCGTGTTTTCAGCACATTATTTATTTCATCTCCCAACTGGAAAATATCTTCCGCATAGCTGTAAATCAGGCGCCCCATTTCAGAAAGAAATAATTTTTTTCCTTTGCGATCAAATAATGCAACACCAATGTGTGATTCAAAAAAAGTAATTTGGCCACTGATGGTCTGCGGGGTCAGGCTAAGCCTTGCACTGGCTTTGGTGATGCTCCCCTCAGTAGCGACAATATAAAAATAATACAGATGATTGAAATTTAGAGGGGTCATAATAGTTATCTTTCGAATATTTAGAGAAATAATGAATTATATTCGATATTATCGATGCATACAAGGTGATAATAAAATATCATATATCAGCAATATTGCTTATGTATCCTTTGTAATTCTTTATTTATAAGGCCTTATAAGAAAAATATTCTAACCAAAAATATAAAGGAATAAACATATGATCGATTTATTCGATTGTATAAAAAGATTTAAACGAATATACCTAAAATAAATTATGGCTTATTAAGATGTTCAAATTTAAAAAATCATAGACAATGGATATTATGACATTTAAATAATGAATGATCAGATATTAAACGCACTGCAAACCACATGTTCTTCTGTTTCAGTTAAAGAAAAATGACTAAAAAATGCAAATAGATATTCAATCTCATGATGTTGAACTTGGCAAGGCAGTGGAAACCCATATTCAAAGAAAACTTCAGATAGCTTTATCTCGAATGGAGTCGCATATCACAGGAATTTCAATAATTATTTCTGATGTGGATGGGGTGAAGGAGGGGGGTGATAAACGTTGTCTGATACAGATTTCCAGTGCCGAGTTTGAAGACGTTATAATAGAGGATGTGCAATTAGATCTTTTTTATGTAATTGACCGGGCAATCCATAGGGCAAGCCGTTCTCTGGAACTTAAGATAGGGCAGGTTTAAAAGGTAATCTAATGCGACATACTATCAGTTTATCACTGGCCTTGGCGGCATTTTGGCTCCTGAATTCGGGCTATTATACCCCGCTTATTTTAGGACTTGGGTTAGTTTCCATCATTATTGTTGTGTATATAGTGCATAGAATGGATGTGGTGGATCACGAGTCACAACCACTGGGTCTTTCAGGTAAAATATTATTTTATTATGTCTGGCTTGGCAAAGAGATTATTCTGGCCAATATTGATGTCGTAAAGAAAATCTGGCTTGGTAAGGATGCAATTTCCCCCGTCTTAACAACGATTAACATCAGTCAGAAGACGGATATGGGGAAAGTCATATATGCAAATTCGATCACGCTGACACCGGGAACAGTAACGGTGAATCTTGTTGCTGATCAGATAATAGTACACGCCTTGATGGGGGAAAATATTCAACTTCTGGAGGCCGGTGAAATGGATCGCCGGGTAAGCCGATTGGAGAATTCATGCTGATAGCTGCAACCATAGCCATTCTTGTTGTTATGGCTTTGACAATTATTCGTGGATGTATGGGGCCGACGCTATATGACCGGATTCTCGCCGTCAATATGTTTGGAACCAAGACCGTACTGCTCATTTCCCTGTTAGGCTTTGTGATGGGGCGTCCGGAATTTCTGGATATTGCCATCGTCTATGCCCTGATTAATTTTATCAGTGTGATCGGCGTGCTGCGTTTTTCTGACTCCTTTGGGTTTAAGCAACCTCATCAGAAGAAAGTGTCAGGGGGGAAGGATTCATGATGGATATAGCCCTTAATATTAGTAGCGCATTATGCCTGTTTCTGGGAAGTTTTCTCTGCCTGTCAGGCGGGGTCGGTATTATTCGGTTTCCTGATTTTTATACCCGGATGCATGCGGCTGGTGTGACCGATACATTGGCGGCAAGCATGATTTTAATTGGTCTGATGCTGCAAAACCCGGATGCGATCGTCATATTAAAACTGGTGATGATATTATTGATGACCCTGTTCATCAGCCCGACAACAAGCCATGCCATGGCCAAAGCGGCGATGAATAGTGGCCTTCAGCCGTTGCTTGATAAAAAAGAAAATAAAGATGGAGTAGAATCATCGTAGTTCTGGTTGACATTGTTTTATTGACCTTCCTGATATGCGTCGCTGTTGCTATTGTTCGGGTGAAAGACCTGTTTGCTGTGGCGATGCTATCGGGTATTTATGGTCTGCTTTCCGCCAGCCTTTTTATCACTATGGATGCTGTGGATGTGGCTTTCACCGAAGCATCCGTAGGGGCCGGCATATCCACATTGCTTATGCTGACGACGGTTGCCATGACCGGTCGTACTGAACATTATGTGCGTCACAAGCCCCTGTTGGCCTTGCTCGTTGTTTTTGTCACAGGCGCCCTGTTGATATATGCCACGCTGGACATGCCATATTTTGGCGATGTCCTGGCCCCGGCCAACCTTCATGTTGCGCCGCGCTATATTCAGGATTCAATGCGGGAAATTGGTGTCGATAATATTGTTACCTCAGTACTTGC
The DNA here is from genome assembly GCA_021647465.1 of Emcibacter sp. Classification (GTDB taxonomy): domain Bacteria; phylum Pseudomonadota; class Alphaproteobacteria; order Sphingomonadales; family Emcibacteraceae; genus Paremcibacter. The sequence goes on from JAKIUQ010000011.1 coordinate 21,096, forward strand.
AAGCTACAGGGCGTTCGATACTTTTGGTGAAGTCGTTGTTATTTTCACCGCCGGGATCGGGGTGCTGGCGTTATTGTCGTTTACGCGCCGTCCCGAAGACGACGCTGAAATAAGTTCCGATAATATTTCAATGCATGAACAGAATATGATCGTGCGCATTGTCAGTAAAATACTGATTCCCTTTATCCTGCTGTTTGCCCTTTATGTGCAGTTTCACGGAGACTTCGGGCCTGGGGGTGGTTTTCAGGCAGGTGTCATATTTGCCGCCGCCATAATCCTTTATGCCATGCTGTTCGGTATGGGCGTGGCGCGCCGGGCCATCAACCAGACCTTTGTTCAATTATTTGCGGCTGTGGGCGTTTTGCTTTATGGCATGGTGGGTGTGGCTTCCATGTTGAACGGGGGTAATTTTCTTGATTACAATGTTTTATCCGAAGACCCTGTTGCGGGGCAACATCTGGGTATTCTTATAATAGAACTGGGGGTTGGCATCGCCGTTGCAATGGTCGTGATCATCATCTTTTTTAATTTTGCAGACCGCATAGATATTTCAAAACATAAGGCTGATAAGAAAATATGATGATATTGGGACTCTATAATTACTGGATAGTGGTGGCGCTGATGATGATCGGCCTATACATCGTTATTGCCCAGGGCAATCTGGTGAAAAAAATTGTTGGACTGAATATTTTCCAAACATCGGTTTTTATTTTTTATATCAGTTTAAGCAAAGTTGACGGTGGCACAGCCCCCATACTTGCAGAGGGCATAAGCCTATACTCGAACCCTTTGCCCCATGTATTAATTCTTACCGCCATTGTGGTTAGTCTTGCAACCACGGCTTTGGGGCTTGCGCTGGTTGTGCGCATAAAAGAGGCTTATGGGAGCATAGAAGAAGAAAAAATTCAAATGAAGGATGATCAAGAGTGTTAGCGCACCTCCCCGTTCTACAAGTACTTTTGCCGTTGATGGCCGCCCCTTTGTGTTTGTTTCTGAGGCGACCATATCTGGTATGGATATTCACGCTGATCGTCAGTGGTCTGGCCTTTCTGATCAGCATTTCCCTGCTTCAGCAGGTGATGGTCTCGGGAACGCTTGTTTACGAGATGGGCGGCTGGAGTGGCCCCTGGGGCATTGAGTACCGCATTGACAAGCTCAGCGCATTCCTGTTGCTGATTATCACGGCAATGAGCACCGTAATATTACTTGCGGCCCAGACCAGCATACAGAAAGAAATTCCCGAAAACCGCCAGATATATTTTTATATTCTGTATCTGTTTTCCTTCACCGGCATGTTGGGAATCGTCTCAACAGGGGATGTCTTTAATGTTTTTGTTTTTCTGGAAATATCGTCCCTGTCCGCTTATGCGCTGATTGCTCTGGGCAAGGACAGGCGTGCCCTCTGGGCCGCTTATCAATATTTGATTATGGGGACGATCGGGGCCACTTTTATTCTGATCGGTATTGGCCTTATGTATCAGATGACCGGTACCCTGAATATGGATGATCTGGCCAGACGTCTGCCAGAGGTGGCACAAACGCGAACTGTCTTTGCGGCTTTTGCCTTTTTCATTGTTGGTGTCTGCCTGAAACTTGCCCTGTTTCCCCTTCATCTGTGGTTGCCCAATGCCTATGCTTATGCCCCGTCAATCGTGACGGCCTTTTTGGCGGCCACGGCGACTAAAGTTGCCGTATATTTGCTTATTCGCTTTACCTTCTCTGTTTTTGATCTTTCTTTTTCCTTCACCGCCCTGCCGCTGCAAACCCTGTTCGTGATCCTTGGTCTGATTGGAATATTTGTGGCCTCGACGGCGGCCATATATCAGAAAAATGTGAAGCATCTGTTTGCCTATTCCAGCATAGCTCAGGTGGGCTATATGATCGTCGGTTACAGTATTGGGACGACAATGGGGTTGATGGCCACATTATTGCATTTGTTTAATCACGCCTTGATGAAAAGTGCCCTGTTTCTGGCGTTAGGGGCGGTGATGTACCGCATTGGCAGTGTTCAACTGAGCAGTTTTCATGGTCTGGGCCGCCAAATGCCCTTCACTATGGCCGCCATCGTAGCGGGGGGATTAAGTTTAATTGGTGTGCCATTGACGGTGGGCTTTGTCAGTAAATGGTATCTGGTTCTGGCGGCCATAGAAAATGGCTGGTGGCCTGTCGCTGTTCTTATCCTGCTTGGCTCGTTACTGGCGATAATATATGTTTGGCGGATCGTTGAAGTTGCCTATTTCAAGGAGCCGGTGGCGGGTACTGATGGGGTCAGGGAAGCCCCAATGGCCCTTTTGATGCCCGTGTGGTTGCTGGTGGGGGCAAATATTTATTTCGGCGTGGATACACGTTTCAGTGTTGATATGGCACAAGCTGCTGCCCGGAGTCTGTTTGGAGTTAGCCCATGAGTATCTCTCTTGAGACTATGTTGCAGCTGTGTATTATCCTGCCGTTGCTGGCGGCTGTGGGTATCGCGGTTACGGGCCGAAACCCCAATCTGCGCGAAGGGATCTCCCTCACGACAAGCTTGGTGGTTTTTTATCTTGTTATTGAGCTTTACCTTGGCCTCAAGGGCGGGGAAATCATTGCCGTGCAATGGTGGGAAATTATACCGGGATTAGGGTTCAGTTTTACCATTGAGCCACTTGGCATGATATTCGCGTTAATTGCCAGCTTCCTCTGGCTGATTACAACGGTCTATTCCATTGGCTATATGCGGGCGCATAATGAAAAAAATCAAACGCGTTTTTATATCTGTTTTGCCATTGCCATCAGTGGTGTTATGGGGATTGCCTTTTCAGGTAACCTGTTCACCCTCTTTATCTTTTACGAGGCACTGACCCTGTCCACTTATCCATTGGTCACCCACGCGGGAACGGAAAAAGCAAAAAAAGGCGGGCGGGTTTATCTGGGCATATTGCTCAGCACATCAATCGCTTTTTTCCTGTTGGCTATCATAGCCACCTGGTTTGTTGCTGGAACGCTGGAATTTACCCCCGGCGGCGTCTTTGATGCCAGCGTCAATACAACGGTGGCGGCTATTATACTTGTGCTGTTTGTTTTCGGGATCAGCAAAGCGGCCATCATGCCCTTCCATCGATGGCTGCCCGCCGCCATGGTGGCGCCAACACCGGTGAGCGCCCTGTTGCATGCCGTCGCCGTGGTGAAAGCCGGTGTATTCACGGTGTTAAAAGTCTGTATATTTATTTTTGGTATTGATTTGTTGCAGGAATTGCCAAGCACCCAGTTTTTGCTTTATTTGGCGGGGGCCACCGTATTGCTGGCCTCGCTTGTCGCCATGCGGCAGGATAACTTAAAAGCCCGGCTGGCTTATTCTACAGTGAGCCAATTGGGCTATATCACCATTGGGGCGCTGCTGGCCTCATCCGCCGGAATTATTGGGGGTTCGATGCATATTGCCATGCATGCTTTCGGTAAAATCACGTTGTTTTTCTGTGCCGGGGCGATTTTGGTCGCGGCCCATAAATCAAATATCAGTGACATGCGGGGCATAGGCCGACAGATGCCCATTACCATGGCGGCATTTTTCATTGCCAGTCTCAGCATTATTGGGGTCCCGCCCACAGGCGGCACCTGGAGCAAGTGGTTCTTGCTTATGGGAACGTTAGAGACAGCCCAATGGGGGCTTATGGTTGTTCTGATGATCAGCTCGTTACTGAGTATTGCCTACCTCTTGCCCATACCTTACCGGGCCTTTTTCCCGGGAAAAGGCCAGGCGGTGGATCAGGCCGGCATTAAGGAAGCGCCAACGGCGTCATTAATTGCGATCTGCATTACGGCGACAGGCTGTCTGATCCTCTTTGTCTATCCTCAACCATTATATGAATTGGCGGCGGCCATACTGGAGATTCCGGGAACAGCCCATGAATAATAAAAAAATAAATGATGACAAAAAATACCTGTTCGATAACCCGCAAAATATAAAGCGTGTTTTATATGCGCTCTACGGGTGCTGTCTGATCCTGTTTGGTCTGGATTTTGTCATTAACCGCCATATATATCACAGCTGGGAGAATATATGGGGGTTCTACCCGATTTATGGCTTTGTTGGCTGTGTTGTTCTGGTGCTGGTTGCGACGTGGATGCGTCATTTCCTTATGCGCCCGGAGGATTATTATGACAGTGAGGAAGAGAAGGATAAATTGAAAACAGGAGGCCATGATGTGGATGTTTGAGATACCACCCTTTGTCCCCTTTTTCATTGGTGCCGTCGTTATCCTGTTTACCCGCGGGATATTGCGTAGTGCCATCATGATTGCCATTCCGGTGGTGGGGGCCATTCATCTATGGATGGTGCCGGACGGCTTGTCTTTTCAGCTGTCTTTCCTTGATTATCAGTTGATGCCCTACCGGGTTGATAAATTGAGCCTGATGTTTGGTTATGTGTTTCACATCGCCGCTTTCATTGCCATTGTCTATTCTCTGCATATCCGTGATACCATGCAGCAAGTGGCGGCAATGTTATATGCCGGCAGTGCTCTGGGGGCCGTATTCGCCGGTGATTTACTGACCCTGTTTGTTTTTTGGGAGCTTCTGGCTTTTACCTCGGTATTTCTTATCTGGGCGCGCAGAACAGAGCGTTCCTATGCAGCGGGGATGCGTTATCTGATCATTCAGGTTTTATCGGGGGTTATTCTGCTGGCGGGGGCCTTATTTTACGGCGCGGAGAACGGCAGCCTGGAGTTTGGTAAAATTGGTCTGGAGGGTATGGCAGGATGGCTGATTTTCATTGCCTTTGGTATCAAATGTGCCTTTCCCATACTTCACAACTGGCTCACAGATGCCTATCCAGAGGCCACGGTTACCGGCACCGTTTTTCTCAGCGCATTTACCACTAAAGTTGCTGTTTATGCTTTGGCCCGGGGCTATCCCGGCACAGAGTTACTGGTATATATCGGGGCCGCCATGACTTGCTTCCCGATATTTTTCGCCGTGATTGAAAATGATCTGCGCCGGGTATTGGCCTATAGCCTGATAAATCAGGTGGGTTTTATGGTTGTCGGCATCGGCATTGGTACGGCGCTTGCCATTAACGGGGCCATTGCCCATGCTTTTAACGATGTTATTTTCAAGGGCCTGTTGTTTATGTCCATGGGGGCGGTGCTTCACATGACGGGGCGGATCAATGGTTCTGATCTGGGGGGCTTATATAAAACCATGCCTAAAACGACGGTGCTGTGCATTGTGGGTGCGGCGTCTATTTCGGCTTTCCCTTTATTCAGCGGGTTTGTCAGCAAGTCTATGGTGATGTCCGCGGCTCTGGAAAATGGGTTTGACTGGATATGGCTCATGTTGCTTTTTGCCTCCGCCGGTGTTTTCCACCACGCAGGCATTAAAATTCCCTATTTTGCTTTCTTTGCCCATGATTCAGGAATTCGCGCAAGTGATCCCCCCGCCAATATGTTAATCGCCATGTTGATAGCGGCTTGTCTATGTATTGGTATTGGTGTCTATCCTTCAGTGCTTTACGCCCTGTTGCCTTATGATACAGGTTACAATCCTTATGATGCAACCCACGTTCTGGCGCAGACTCAATTGCTGTTCTTTTCTGCACTGGCCTTTGTCTGGCTTAACCTCAAAGGCATGTATCCCCCTGAATTACGGTCTGTTGTTTTGGATGCAGACTGGCTATATCGCCGGATGTTTCCAACTGTATTTCAAAATCTGTTCTCGGTCATACATAAGGCCGATAACGGTTTAAGACGGGCTTTCCTTGTGCGACTGGAAAAGCGGCTGGATAATCTTGCTGTAAGACATGAAAGGCTCAGTGGTTTGCTGTCACGCAATCATCCTGTTGGCAGCATGGTTATGTGGGTTGCCGTTATTCTCGCCACCTATCTGTTTCTCAGTTTTTTTAGATGAACCAATATATCCTTGAAGCAGTTGATATGACTATAATATCCCGGACAAGTTAGGAAAAAATATTCATGGGGTCAAAGAAATACTACGTACGCAGACCCCCGCATCTTCAAGTTCATCCAGCAGGTTATGCGATGAGTGAGCCGAACACGCATCACCGCCGGAATAGTTAGTAATACCCTAGAAAATTTTCTATATGTTTGTATAGTTGAGGGGGAATTCTAATTTATTGAATTGATCATCATGAATAAAGACCGTGCAAAAGCCGCTTTTTCCGCGCAATATGACCTGCAAACAGTGAGCATACCGATGGTGCGGGCTATTCATTTGGCACTGGAGAGGGCGGGTCATGACCCAAAGATCATCTTTGACCGCGCCGGTGTTATGCCGAAAATCATGACCGAAGATCGGGCAAGATGCAATGCCAAGGCCTTTTCGCGCTTGTTCTCCCAAGCAATCCGTCAATTGCAGGATGAGGCCTTCGGGGCTTTGAACCGGCCACTGAAGCCCGGAACCTTTGCCCTTCTTACCCAATGGATGGCAAACGGAATAAATCTTGAGGATGCCTTAAAACGCGCTGAGCAATTATTCGCCATATTGGACTGTGGTATTGATTTTGAGCTTGTTCAGAATGAATCGCGCGCAACATTGCGTATCAATACGGGAAATATAGATGACCCTGTTGGCCTGTTTATTCAGGAAACCATGCTGACCACATTACATCGTTTGGCCGGTTGGCTGATTGGGGCGCATCTGCCCTTGTTGCTGGTGCGGCTGGGACGCGAAGCACCGCAGCATAGCGATGAATATCCTCGTATGTTCCGGGCTCCCATTGAATTTTCCAGCCATGAAAGCTCTTTAGACTTCGATGTCGGATTTTTGGATAAAATGACGTCAAGACGCCGTCATGAGGTGACAGAAATCGTTAAGACAGCGCCGCTGGGTCTTTTACAGCATTCCCCCATGGATGGCAGTTATTATTTGCGGGTAAAAAATATTCTTCGCCTGACCAGTCAAGATATTCCCAAACTGCCTGATGTGGCTGCGGAGCTGGGCCTTACAGAACAAACTCTGCGGCGAAAACTTCAGTTGGAAAACCAGTCATTTCGTAATATTCGCAATGATTTCCTTCTGGATTATGCTTTAAAAATGCTGGCCCAGAATCAGGTCAGCCTTGATGAAATTTCCTTGAAATTAGGCTTCTCCGAACTCAGCGCTTTCAATCGGGCATTTCGCCAATGGACAGGTCAGCCGCCCGCCACCTATCGCGCGGAATTTCTCAACTGACTCCCCTAATCTTGTAAGAAAATGTCAATAGGTTGACAGTTTGGGTCCTGTTTTATCTTCTCATGACAAGCTAGGCTTTTCTCTGACTTTTTTATTGAGGCCGTATATGAAGGTGAAAAACGCAAAGGCACGCTCTCCCGCAAAACCGAAGCGGCTCTGAAGCAAGGCGTGATTTTCTCGTCTAATATCTCAACCCTGCCCGCCGCAGAATATTTATGTGATATCATGTCGGCCAAATGTAATTTTTAAGGAAGTGCTTTAAATGGATTATACCACAAGCCCGCTGCGCAAGCCTCTGGATGAAGAATTAACCCTGTTCCGTGATGCGGTGCGAAAATTCTTGGAACGGGAAATTGCCCCTCATCGGGAAACATGGCTGAAAAATGGCATCGTTGACCGAGAGGCCTACCGCAAAGCCGGGGAACAGGGCTTTCTGCTCATGTGGGCCGATGAAAAATATGGCGGCCTCGGGATCAGGGATTTCCGCTTTGAGCAGATTTTGATCGAGGAGCAAAACCGGATTATGGAAACTGGCCTGCTTTTGACGCTCCATAGCCGATTGGTGGCCTCTTATTTTGACCATTTTGGCACTGAAGAACAAAAACAACGCTTTTTACCGCCTGCCATTCGCGGCGAGACCATATTCGGTATCGCCATGACCGAACCGGGGGCCGGGTCTGATCTCGCAGGAATCAAGGCACGGGCTGAGGACAAAGGGGATCATTGGCTGCTTAATGGCCAGAAAACCTATATCTCAAACGGCATATTGGGCGATGTTTTTATCGTCGCGGCCAAAACCGATCCCACGGTACAACATGCCATCGGCCTGTTTATCATCGAGGGCCATATGCCGGGCTTCAGCCGGGGAAATAAGTTGCGCAAAATGGGTATGCACAGTCAGGATACGGCGGAATTATATTTTGATAATGTCAAACTGCCGAAAGAAAATCTCCTTGGAGACCCGGCACGGGGTTTTTATCATATGATGAAAGGGCTGGCAGAAGAACGATTGATTTCTTCGGTTGTCAGTCTGGCCATGGCCCAGCAGGCGTTCAAGCTGACCTGTGATTATGTGACCGAGCGCAAGGCCTTTGGCAAACGGATTGCAGATTTTCAGAATAGTCGCTTCATTCTGGCCCGGCTCAAGACGGAACTGGATGTGGCGCAGGTGTTCGTCGACCGTATGGTTGAACTGCATAATGACGGTCTGCTGGATTCTGTAATGGCGGCAGAGGGCAAGCTGATGACCAGCGAGCTGGTGGGCAGGGTCACAGACCAAGGCGTCCAATTGCACGGCGGGGCGGGTTATATGGCAGAATATCCCATAAGTCAGCTTTACACAGATTGCCGGGTTCATCGCATTTTTGCGGGAACTTCTGAAATCATGCAGGAGATTATCTCCCGGGCGATTCTGAAAGAATATGAATGAATGAGGTGTTAAATGGGTGCCCTTGACGGGATCAAAATAATTGAGTTGGTTGGACTGGGGCCCGGCCCCTTTGCCGGTATGATGCTGGCCGATATGGGGGCGGAAGTGATTGCCATTGACCGGCTTGAACGCGGGGCGGCTCCGCGTCTTGCCGTGGATTTAAACCGGCGCGGTAAAAAATCGATTATCCTTGATTTAAAATCTGGCGAGGGACGGGAGATATTCTTTAAACTCTGTCGCACAGCCGATGGTTTGATTGAGGGGTTTCGGCCAGGGGTGATGGAAAAACTGGGCCTTGGGCCGGATGACTGTGCTGTTCATAACCCCAAATTGGTTTACGGCCGGATGACGGGTTGGGGCCAGCATGGCCCATTGGCCCAGGCGGCGGGCCATGACCTGAATTATATTGCCCTGTCCGGTGCCCTTCACGCTATGGGCCACAAAGACCAGCCGCCTATGGTGCCGCTTAATCTGGTGGGGGATTACGGCGGCGGAGCCATGATGTTGGCTTTCGGCCTGCTGTGCGCCCTTCTGGAAGCGCAGAAAAGCGGTACAGGTCAAGTGGTTGATGCGTCAATGGTTGAGGGATCATCCTTGCTGATGACCCTGTTTCATTCCCTGAAGGCAAGCGGCATGTGGCAGCCCGAGCGCCAGGCAAATCTGCTGGACGGCGCGGCACCCTTCTATGATTGTTATCAATGCCGGGATGGTTTATATATTTCCATTGGGGCGATTGAGCTGCCCTTCATGGGACAGTTGGTTGACAAGGCGGGCCTGCCAACCCATTGGTTGGAAAGCCACATGAATACACGTGAATGGCCGGCGCGCAAAAAAATAATGGCGGCTTTATTCATGGAACGCCGTCAGCAGGAATGGTGTGATCTTCTGGAGGGGACAGACGCCTGCTTTGCGCCTGTATTGCCCTTTTGGCAGGCAAAAGATCATCGACATAATATCGCCCGCAACAGTTTTATTGATGTAGAGGGTATTAATCAACCGGCACCGGCACCGCGTTTCAGCCGGACTGGGGGACAGGTGAAATGGGGCCCTGTGACCGAGGGACAGCATAGTCAGGAAATTCTGTCGGCGCTCGGTATGGACAATGAAGAGATTAGCAGAATGATGGAGCAGAAAATTGTCCAGTGAAGGGAAATAAGGGTTATGAATCACATTTCAAATCCGCAAACTGATATCACGGAAATTCTTTCCAGTCAGAAGGCTGCGGCCCGGAAAGAAGGGCTGACCAGTCTGGCGACCCGTCTCGATCGATTGGACCGTCTGAAGAAAATGATCTATCAGTATCGGGAAGATTTTACCTGCCGTTCCGAAAGCCTGAGTCTGATGGCCGATCTGCTGCTCATTGTCGAAGGGACGCGTCACGCCAAAACACTTAATGCCGGACAAATTTGTATCGCCCCGGATTATGCCTTGGTGTCTGCTGAAAAAATGGACGAATTTATCGCCGCCGCCAAAGATGCCCAGATCATCGACTGGTTGCGAAATCAAATTGCCCATTTCAAGATACCCAAAACCATAGACTTCATAAAAGAGCTGCCCCGCAATGCTGCCGGCAAGGTTCTGAAGAAAGGTCTGCGGGCACCCTATTGGCTAGGCCGGAAAAGAACCGTTGGCTAATACATCAATTTCAAGCCAAAAGAGAATTTCAAACCAAACGAGCGGCCGGCAATTCGGACAGGGCTTTTATTTCCTGTTGAAAGGCTATGACAATTGGTGAATGCCGGGCTTCCTCGGTATAGAGCACCGACGATGACCAGGGTGCTATCTTTAGTTTTGCCGGGAAAATGCGGAACGCCCCGGAGGCCAGATCTTCATGAAAAATCGATCGCGGGCCGCCGGGTGGTTTGACCCAAGCCTCCATTGAAACCTCTTCGCGCTGAGAAAGTTAACGTGACAAAGCCAAGGCTGGATACAGCCGCTTGCCTTCTATGTTGAATAGTTTCATTTCATGCTTCATATCTTACACTATCCCCCATAGTGTAAGATATGCTTATTCTTTGCCGGTAGAGTATTCAACCAAATAATATACGTATCCTTTTTCAGGCCCCGTTGCTTGCCACTTAAGAGATTTTGTAGGTGTTTTTGTTGTATAAGAAACAGGCATATATTCAATTCTTTGGGTTGAACAAGTTATGTCATCCCTCCTCGCCCACTTAGTAGCCCAGGCACTAAATTTTGATTGTGAGGCATCAGTTCCATCTACCCATTGCAAGGCCCCAGAACCACAAAAAAAACGTAACCCTATCCAAAATGGCTCAGGAGAAACAAAGTGGCGCAATATAAATTGATGGGTCGCAAGGTTTTTTACTGTAGCCAAATGTCCTGGAACATTTTTAAAAAATCTTTTTTGTGCAGATGAGTTCACGTGCCGCCACCTTGAATGCCCTGAACCAGATTGCATTCTAACTAATTCAAAATAACTTTTTGATGTGGGATTGTAATACGGGCCTGCTGATAGTACACCATCACGGCTAGGTGTTTTACGCCCCTGTTCCGCATGGGATAACGATATGCCTAAAAAAATAATAAGTGGAATACAAATTATTTTGTGTATATATATTAGAGTGACCATCACATTTTCCTAAACATATTAATAATTACATTTTTTTAAATCCTGCGTTTAACAGTATATTATTAAATATAAAAATATAAGATGCAGCCAGAAAAATTTTATAAAATTAAAAATATAGAGAAAAAATGCAATTAGTTTCAATTATAATGGCTGCTTACAACGCAGAAAAGACAATAGCGGAAACCGTTGAAAGTTTGCTCGCTCAAACCTATCCCTACAAAGAAATCATTATCACCAATGATGGTTCAACGGATAACACACCACGGATATTAGATCGTTTTTCTGAACAACATCCAAATATCATTAAAATAATCCATCAAAAAAACATGGGGCAATCTATTGCCAGAAATGCTTCTATCGCTGCAACGAGTGGGGCTTTCGTAGCCTTTATGGATGCAGATGATATTTGGGCAGAGAATAAAATAGAACGTCAGGTTCAATATTTTTCTGACCACCCTGAAATTAGTATGATTTATACAGAGGGCATGACCATTGATGAAAAGGGAAACAAATTAAATGCGTTCAATTGCTCAAAGGAATTCACCGGGAATTGCTTTGAAACACTATTTCTGAACAATGATATTATCGGCTCATCCGTTATGGTAAGAAAAGCCGTTCTTGATAAAGTCGGAACATTTACCCCCTATCTTCGGGCCTGCGAGAACTGGGAACTCTGGACCAGAATTTCCCGTGAGCATCAAATTGATTTTATTGATGAAGAACTCGCCTATTACCGCCAACATGACAGTAATATGAGTCAGAATATTGACTGGATGATAGAGAACAGATTGAAAGCCATTCGCCATAATCACGCGCAATATAAGGATATTGTCGCCAATGAAGGTGCGTTGACCAATGAGGCATATTTCAGGGCATATCGTGGATTTGGCGGGGTGTATCTTGGCCAGTTAGAATTAAAGAAAGCAAGGAGATATATAGCACTGGCTATTAAACATAATCCTAAATCTCTTCGAATGTATTTATGGCTTCTCCAAGCATATCTAGGGAAAAATATTTTGACGTTCGTCCGTAAATTAAAGAACATAATACGCCCTGATTAGTTCTAAAGGAAAAGTCTTGGAAAATTATTTTCTGAAAATAATTCAATTATTTGGCCATACCGCTTCTCGCATATTAATCATTTCAGGGAATGATGCGGCTTTTAATGTATGTTTGGAAAGCTGTTCCGAAAAATTGATCTCACATGTTAATCTCGAACAGACTAACGCTATTAGCCTGCTAAAAGGTTATGTTCAGGAAGAAAGCTATGACCTCGTCATTCTGGATCGCCTACGGGATAAAAGCAATAAAATACCAAGAGACTTTCCAACATTTTTACGCTGGGAGAATCTTGGGGAACTGATAAAAAAAAGCCTCGCCAGCCACGGTCAGGTCATATGCCTTGCTGATAATAAATTAAATTTACGCAGGCCGATCACTTGCATAAATTCATTGTTTAATGCTCTGTTGAGAAGGAATACATCTCCTTTTTCAAGATATTACGCCACACAAATAAAAGCCATTGGCTGTTCTCATATTAAACGCTTTCATCTCATTCCGGACATTGAAAACTTCAATCACCTCATCTCGGATAATAGAAGGGCAACATTAGCCTTTATGAGAAAGTCCCGTGGTTTTACCCGTGCTTTTCCAAAAAATCCAAAAGAATGGCCAAAATGGCTGTTTGTCTCGCTGGGTGTGGATAGCTGGCTGGTGCCAACTCATTTATTCTGGGGCAGGAAATGATTACAACCATTACCGGATATCTAACAGAGAAAGGCCTCTTGCCAGATGATTATAATTATGATGTAAATATTTTTATGGGACGGAACAATTTCTTTCATTTTTTTCTCCCCAAAGGGAAATCGCTGGCGGTAAAGGTTGCCGATAGTAAATCTGACTGCGCAAAATCATTGATAAAAGAATATGGTGCATTGCAGGAAAATCATCCCCGCTATCGTGAATTACTGCCCCATGGAATTGCTTTGGAGGAGGGCCGGGAATTTACAATCATGGTCACGGAGGGCATGATAATCAGCAGTATAACTTTAGATGAAATACTGTCTGTATCGGGCACACAGCGTGACCTAATGCAGAAATTCTTATGCGGTGAAGACAGGATTTTACCTGATGAAGGAATTGCCCTCCGTTCTTTCACAGAGGTTCTGGAAACTGCCATTGAGATGCTGCCCCGCGAGTTATGTCAGAAATATAAAAAGGTCATGACGGACCGGAAATGGGGAGAATTTCTGAGAAAGCTACCCGCTATCCCCCAGCATGGTGACCTTGCCATAAATAATATTGGGAAAACTGATAACGGCCTTGTTATTTTTGACTGGGAGGATTATGGATACGTAACAATTCCCGGCTTTGATTTATGTGTTCTGCTGGTTTCAGGATGCCAGTTTAATAAATATAAATTGACAGGTATTATCAATGACATTTATTCAGGCGATGAAGGACATTGCCATATTCTGACCCCTGTCGTTAACACGCTCCGCATCGATCAGCAGCATTTTACAGACCTCGTCAGTATCCATCTTATTTTGTTTCACAAATTAAAATATGACTTAGGGTACGGGCACGACGTTATAGAAAATTGCCAGTCACTTCTTCAGGCGTTACATACAGAAAGACCTGCGTGATTATTTTTCTACTTTATTGACATTAATAACCTGCCCCGTAAGAGAAGACAGTAATGTTTTCAAAGTTTCCTCGGCAACCTTATCTGCCGTCATCAATGTTTCGGGGGCCTCTGCACCAAAATTTTCCGTTCTCATAGGTGTTGCCGTGCGTTCCGGGTTTATGGCATTAATACGAATATTGTCACTGCTGAGTTCTTCCGCCACCGCCTGAGTAAGATTAACAATTGCCGCCTTAATGGAAGAATAGGAGGCATATAACGCCCGGCCCCTTGTATATGAACTGGAGGTAAAGAGCGCAAAAGCACCATGGGTTTCCGCGAGGTGAGCTGTACCGAATTTAACCACGTAAAGTGATCCGAAATAATTTATGTCAACTTCCTCCTTCAGGCTTTCGATTGATCGTTCCGTAAGTTTTCCGGTTTTCAGGACGGCAGATGTACAGATGATAAAATCAATTTTACCACAGTCATCAGCAACAGAAGAAAGGGCGTTTTCCACAGAGGCAGGGTCGGCAATATTCACCCCATTGCTGCGGGAAAAGGCATATGTCCTTGCGCCGTTCCTGTTGGCCAGATCAATAATACTTTCCCCGATGCCTTTTGTTCCGCCGAAAACAACCACCGTCTTATCTTTCAGCTCCGCCAGATTACCCTCGGGAGAATTTCGCGACCGGGTTTGAAAAAGCTTGTCAGCTATAAAAATATCTTCAGGATATGTAATCTTAATATTTTCCACGGTTCCGGTAACCAAAAAAACATCGGATAAATTATATTTCAGGACAATCCCGCAGTCATCGGTAAAGTCGGTATCATTATTTTCTTTCATTAACAGGTGCGCTTTACGGATCAGGCCGGCCTTAAACCCCTGAGGCGTTAATCCCCGCCGGAGATTGGCTCTGTCGGGAATTTGGGATATAAATTCACCATCCGCTGTCTCTACTATGGTGTCTGTGCAGGGGATAACCACATCAACGGCCTGATATTTTTTGACCGCCACAATACAATCAGATATGGTTTTTCGAGACACCAGAGGCCGAACCGCGTCATGAAATAATATGATATCGTCGTCATTAGATATTGAATTGATCGCCGCATAGGAACTATCCATACGCGTATCGCCGCCAATTAATATTTTGCTAATCTTGACATATGAATTACGCAGAATGATGTCCTCGACCAGATGTTTAAACCGTGCCGCCACCACAATGATGATAGAATCAATGCCTGAATGTGCTTCGAAGGCATCAATGGTATGTTCCAATATGGTTTTACCCGCAAGCTTGACATATTGTTTCGGCAAATCCGCCGCAAAGCGGGACCCGCTGCCACCGGAAAGTATTACTCCGTGAACTGTGTATTTTTTATCTTTGTTTTTCACATTATTTTCCTGTTATTGACGCAAAATTAATTTCAAATGATATTTTAATAATCTCAAAAGCTTCTCCAAATAACCTGCATCACCACTGTCCCGGTTTATAACGTGCCATCTTAGCTGCACCTTATCCAACAGGCTTAAATAGCCAAAGTTTTCTTTGTTTTTCTGTGACACAGGAAAAGATTCAATCAGTTTTTCCTGTAAAGAAAACACTTGTTCTTTTGTGATGGCGTAAGTCTCAATCAATTTTTCCACATCTTCCAGCGTGAATATTTTCTCGCCGATATCAAAAGCCGTCACCGGATTAATATCATAGATTGAATAATAATCCTGATATTTATATGATGATATTTTGTCATTTGCCGTTGTAATCCATAAATTGGGAATGCCGTATGAATCCGCCACAATGAGGGGGTGCATAGCCGTACTGATAACGGCGTCACAACAGGTCATTTCTTTAATGAACGCCACGGGATCAGATTTAACATTAATAATAATACTCCCGGGGATTCTCTTCTGAATATCTTTAAATAAATGAGATCCCGCATCATGAAAATGAGGCACAATGCCAAGTTTATATTTTTTTGTACGGCTCCCTTTAACGATACGGTTCATGAGCAATCCCGGATCCCCCAAGGCAAGATCCTCCGGCAACGGCCTGCCCAATATCGCCTCCACTCTTTGTTTTGTAATTTTGCCTCTGACAGCTCGAAAATTCACATCCCGGATAAATTTTTCGGGGATTTTGATATGAGGCTGTTCAATATGTCGGCCCACATCAAAATGAACGCCTGATCCCCAGACTTCTATGGGCTCCGGACTGAAATACGTCTCATGTCGGGTATGAGCGCCGATAAATATTCTTTCCAGTACAGAACCGAGGGCCAAAAAGTCAGCAACATTTGCCTGTTGATACGAAACCTTCACCCCAAAAGCCCGGAAAATATAGGGATTTAAAGCATCCCCAAAATTATCAGAGTCCCACCAGGCCAACGTTTTTAAAAGCATTAATCTCTTCCCTTCCGCATATATACTTAAACTATAAGCGCATTAAATGAATAATCTCATCACAGGCCTTTTGCGTCGCAGAACCAACATTATAAAAGCTGTTATTTAACAAATCCTTCCGGTCCTCACTTTTATTTGCAGTTTCCGCCATCCCTTTATCCAAAACAGCGGACAGACTTTGCGGGGCGGCGATCATATCAAATGTTACCAGAAGGGGGGCAATGGCATCATTATAAATATTTTCTCTCAGTAGGGCTTCCGATACATAAAGAAAACCGGGTCGGTCAAAAACCAGATATTCATACAAAACAGAGCTGTAATCACTAATAATGGCATCGGCGCGATGCAACTGGTCATAAATGGAACCCTCCAGTGATATTTCAAAATCTTCCCCCTCATAGGGGCGCATGACTTCCTCCCAATCCATGCCCCCGCATCTTTCCGGCAGAAGAAGATTCGGGTGAGGGCGAATAATCACATGATAGTCTTCAAGGTCCGATAACGCTTTAAGGAAAGGCTCATCCATGGCAACAAGCGAAGGGTCAATATGCCAGGATGGGGCATAAAGCACGACAGGCTTTGGGCAGACGGGTTTTTCTTCCGTCTGTGCCTTGTGATATAATTTATCAATAGCTGGCAAACCAACAGGCAGTAGATTGGTATTTTTCCCCGCGCTATTCTTGATAATGGCTTCCTGAATCCGCAAGGTCAAAGGCCCCGGTGCAAAGACAACATCAAAATAATTTTCTGCCAACCGGTCAAGATACCCCATCTTGGGACCAGCCCCGTGGAAGGAGGCAAGGCGAAGCCCGCTTTTAAACCACCAGGGTATGGCGGAGAATTCCGTTGCCACAATTAGATCAAACAACCGCCACCGGGCCTTATGAAAATCATCTGCAGAAATAAACTCCACATCCTTTAATTCAGGCCGTTTATCCCAGTCCGGAGCTTCCACGACTATCAGCGACAGTTGCAAATATTTTTCTACTTCCCTGATTATCGGCAATAAATGTTGAAAGTGGAAATCCGTTGGCGCAGAAAAAACAACAGTTCTCTTTTTGCGAAGTCTTGATTTATTGCATAATATGCGGATGTATTTCATAAAAAGCTGTTGAATTACTGATTTATTCATCGATTAATATTCTCTATTCAATATTTTTCTAACAATAGGTGCCGTATTTGCAATATAGGCGTAGTCTTCTTTTGGGGCAAAAAACTTTAACAGAATAATGATAAGCATGATTTGCCACATGGCGACCATCGGGAAGATGATCCAGAAATTATCTATCTGGTAATATAAGATAAGTCCGAGACATACGGCCTCCATAGCCAGAATTAAACCAACCGGTTTGAAAAGGTTGAGATAATAATCCCCTAAAGATATATCTGTAAATTTACAGATATAATAAGGCACAAAAATACTTTTTGAAATAAGGAACGGAATCGCCGTACCGAGTGCGACACCAACAATACCATATTTTTGTACGAGAAGGAGACTAAGGATCAAATTGGCCCCTGCCTCACATATATTGATATAAGCGTAATATTTATGTTTCGACATGGCATAAAATATCTGAATGGCCGCATTCTGCCCGATACCCAACGGCGCAAGGGCGGCCAATATTAAAAAAGGGCCAAATGCAGATAAATATTCCGGACCCACCCAAATGGTAATCAAAGGCTGAGCAATAAGTATTAATGAGCAGGATAATATGGTCGCAACCCCCGCATTTATTCGGGTCAGGAATAACAGCTTTTCCTGTATCTGATCCATTCGATCTTCGGAAAAATACTTGGTGAAAACCGGTTGCGTCCCCGCGATAACATTACTGGCAGCCTCACTGGATATTCTGAGAAGTTGGAGGGCTATCTCATAGGGGACAACCAGAGCACTCCCCATAAAGCCCGCAATCACCATTACATCCAAACGAAAGCGGACCAAATCCCCGATTTGGCCTAAAAAAGTAAATTTGCCAAAATGGAAATATTCCTTCAAAGCTTGTTTGCAAAAATATTTTGCGCGCAATGTCTTGTCAGGCAAATAACCATTAGCGGCAATAACAAGAAAAACCCGCATTAAAATATTAAGGCCCAGCGTCATTAGGGCAATCTGAATGATTGTCCCTTCACTCTGTACAATCCAAATCACCAAAGCCAGCCTAATCACAGCCTGAATCATTTTAACAATGGCAACCAGATCATTTCTCATCTGGACAACCAAAACGGCCTGATATACAGAAATTGGGAATGTCATGGCCATATCAATGGCTAAAATCAAAAGAACCACTCTCAATACAGGGGCAAAGGATTTATCATCCAGAAATTCCGGAGCAAGCCATATGGCGATCAAGCTCAGTATGATTACAATGATGGAAAGCACACAAAACCCAACAAAGGACGTGGTGATCGTTTTGCCAATCTCAGATTCTTTTTTTTCTGTCCAATGCAAGGCTAAATATCGTGTTGTAGCACTGGATAATCCAAAATCAATTATGCCGAAGTAGCCCATGAATGTACCGACAATCACCCATATTCCATACCAGTTATCCCCCAAAAGATTGATAATCATAGGCATTGTAATAAAAGATACGGCCATTGCCACAATGAAAGAAACATTGCGCATCACAGCCGCTCTAAACATCAGGCGACCAACTGTTTTTTCTTTTCCTGACAATTATTAACCTTTTTTATAATCAATAAACTGGTTTTATGGAGGGCATTTTACAGCCCCAACCCTTTAAATAAATTCGACTCATTGAACCTATATTATCACATCAAAAATTACATAATGACTCTATGAACCCGTCGCCACGTATCCAGTTTTTTTGTATCTTTTTCCTCTAACAATAGATTTATTTTATGCCTGACATAATCTGGAGCATCATTTCCATGCTCCTCAATAATTTTATTTGCCATCGCATTTACTTCTTTATCTTCTATCATATATTCCTCGCCTAAAGATTGTCTCCGGCAATCCCCCACAAAAACCCTTAATTTAAATCTCATGGGCGGGATTACCATCTATTTACCTTAAACCTTAAAATATCAATAAACTATCCATATTTTCTCACCTTTATTAATGTCTGGTACTTCTCGATGTTAAAGGGGAACTTTCTTCTCTATTGTTCAGTCTATTGGTTGTATCATGCAAATGTTCTATTTCTAATTTTCGAAGTGCTGCACCGTAGGAGCTCAGTTTATCAGTAACGATTTTGGTTGGTGAGATACCTTGATTTTGAAGTAATTTTCTGAAGATTTTCAGCGCGACTCTTTTGTTTCTGCGTTTTTGCACCAAGACATCCAGAATTTAGCCTTCTGCGTCAACGGCGCGCCATAGATACATGGGTTTACCGCCAATCTTGACGAATACTTCGTCTAAAAACCATTCTGTGTGGGGGTGAGGCCTACGTTTCTTAATACGCCGAGCATAGTCAATTCCAAACTTAAGAGCCCATCGACGAACAGTCTCATAGCTGACATCAATGCCCCTTTCGGCTAATAATTCTTCAACGTCCCGATAACTCATGGTAAATCGGAAATAAAGCCAAATAGCTTGTTTGATGATTTCAGGGGGGAAGCGATGACGGTGATATGATATTTTTTTCATCGGCATCTTATAACATAGAATTAAGAAAAAGTTTATGTGATAAGCCCGTCACCGGGAAATATCTGGATGAGTTGTCTATGCTTGATTGCCATATGAAATGCAGATATGATTATCTAGTGGGAAACAGACGGCCCTATATTATGTTCTGACAAGTTAAAACGGTCAGAAAAATCTTTTTTTGGACTACAGTATGATTTCCATGCCGTTATCCCGTTAAACAGGATTAGGGATATTGTAGAATGACGGTGACATCAGACTTTTATGACTGGAACGAAGGAATTACGGCGCTGTTTGAAGCGTCCGGTAATCGTGCGGTTTCGGAAAATCTGTTCAAGGTTATATCTTCACGGGTCCTCATAGAAAGTTTTATCGTTTTTCAGTATCACAAGGCAGGGATTCCGAAAATATTATATGAAAATCTAAATAATATGGACCACCAGAAAAATCTAAAAAGTTATCTGGAGGGGCCTTATCTTCTGGACCCTTTCTATCAGAATTTTGCCGAGGGGAACATTCAGGGGCTCTTGAGCTTGCAGGACATCGCCCCGGACCATTTTCTGAAAAGTGATTATTACCGGAGCTATTATAAATTTTCCGGCCTGCGGGATGAGGTTAATATCTATATCCCCCTGTCCGACCAATCTGCAATTGCGCTGGCTTTGGGGCGCAAGGCGGGAAGGCGGGGTTTTGGCAAGAAAGAACTTACCATGTTGCAGGATATGATGCCGGTTCTGAATTCTATATGCCGGCGGCAATGGCAAAATACCGAGGCCAAAGCGGAGCAGGACAATATCCGCTTCATTCAGGCATTGGATAATTTTGGCACGTCATGTCTGTCAGCCAAGGAAAGTGAAGTCCTGCATTTGCTCTTGATGGGTCATTCGGCAAAATCCACGGCGGCCCGTATGGGTATTTCGCCGGGGACGGTCAAAGTTCACCGTAATAATATTTATGCCAAACTTGATATTAGTTCACAGACCGAACTTTTTTCCCTGTTCATCGGCGCATTGGCCCATATGACCGGGGACGGGTCGGAGGACCCCCTGATCGCCTATCACCAATAATCCCTATAACTTTGGATATATGGATATATGGGCCGGGGCGGTGTAAAATCATCCAATCTAATATTCTGGAGTTTGAAATGATGAAACTGAATGATCAATCCTTATTGCATGATCAGGCCTTCATGGACGGTGAATGGCGGTCCGCAAAAGATGGCAAGACCTTTGATGTCACCAACCCGGCCACGGGTGCGCTTCTGGCATCCGTGGCCAATATGGGTTCAGAAGAAACGGCGGCAGCCATTGTGGCGGCGGATAAGGCCATGGGCCCTTGGGTAACAAAAACGGCGAAGGAACGGGCGGCCATTCTTCGCAAATGGCATAACCTGATTTTGGCCAACAAACAAGACCTTGCCGTTTTGATGAGCGAGGAACAGGGCAAGCCGCTGGCAGAATCACTTGGGGAAATTTCTTATGGGGCGTCTTATATCGAATGGTATGCGGAGGAAGCCAAGCGGGTCTACGGTGATATTATTCCAGCTCCAGCCTCTGACAAGAGGGTTTTGGTTTTGAAACAGCCGGTGGGCGTCGTGGCGGCAATTACGCCGTGGAATTTTCCCAACGCCATGATCACCCGTAAAGTGGCCCCGGCTCTGGCGGCGGGTTGTACGGTTATTGTCAAACCCAGCGAGGAAACACCGCTATCCGCGCTGGCACTGGCGGAACTTGGGGCGCGTGCGGGTTTTCCGGCGGGCATATTCAATGTGATCACGACCACAGATGCGGCGATCGTTGGCGGGATGCTGACGGAAAGCCCGGTGGTGCGCAAGCTGTCGTTCACCGGTTCGACCAATGTGGGCAAGATGCTGATTAGGCAATGTGCGGATACGGTCAAGAAGGTGTCTATGGAACTGGGCGGTAATGCGCCGTTCATTGTCTTTGATGATGCG
This sequence comes from Emcibacter sp., assembly GCA_021647465.1. GTDB lineage: Bacteria > Pseudomonadota > Alphaproteobacteria > Sphingomonadales > Emcibacteraceae > Paremcibacter. The sequence goes on from JAKIUQ010000011.1 coordinate 42,864, forward strand.
GATATTGATCAGGCCGTGTCCGGCGTCATGTCGTCAAAATACCGCAATAGTGGTCAGACCTGTGTCTGTGCCAATCGTATCCTTGTGCAGGATGGTATCTATGATGCCTTTGCCGCGCGATTGAAACAGGCGGTATCGGGTCTGAAAGTGGGGGGCTATGACGAGGATGGCGTAACCAATGGACCATTGATCAACGGTGCGGCCATGGCCAAGGTTGAGCGGCTGGTTCAGGAGGCGACCTCAAAGGGCGCGAAAATTCTGATCGGCGGCGCGGTGCATGAGAAGGGCGCGCAATATTATCAGCCGACAATCCTGACCGATGTGCGCCGGGATATGGCGATTTTCGAGGCGGAAATATTTGGTCCGGTGGCGCCGCTCTATCGTTTTGCCACAGAGGAGGAGGCTGTGGAAATGGCCAATGATACCATTTATGGCCTTGCGGCCTATTTCTATAGCAGCAACCTTGGCCGTATATGGCGGGTATCGGAGGCTCTGGACTATGGCATGGTCGGGGTGAATGAGGGGATAATCTCCAACGAAGCGGCCCCGTTCGGCGGCGTCAAGCAGTCCGGCATTGGCCGCGAGGGCTCTAAATATGGGCTCGATGATTATCTTGAAATTAAATATATCTGCCTTGGCGGACTAACGTGAGTTGATATGATGTTAAAGAATGCAGAGTTACAGGCCCGGCGGGAGCATGCGGTTCCGGCCGGGGTGGCGACAATGCTACCCATTTTTGCGGCCAAGGCCAAAAATGCGGAAATTTGGGATGTGGAAGGCAAGCGTTATATTGACTTTGCCGGGGGCATTGCCGTGGTCAATACAGGCCATAATCATCCTAAAATTACGGACGCTGTGAAGGCGCAGCTTGATAATTTCAGTCATACCTGTTTTCAGATTACGCCCTATGCCAACTATATTGAACTGGCGGAAAAATTGAATGATCTTGTGCCGGGCGATAGTCCAAAACAGACTATTTTCCTGACCACGGGAGCGGAAGCGGTGGAAAATGCCATCAAGATTGCCCGCGCCTATACCGGACAGCCCGGTATCATTGCCTTTTCCGGCGGCTTTCATGGCCGGACCATGATGGGTATGGCGCTGACCGGCAAGGTGGTGCCCTATAAAGTGGGTTTCGGCCCATTTCCGTCCGACGTTTTTCATGCCCCGTTTCCTAATGAATATCTGGGCTATGGCGAGGGTCAGGCTCTGGCGGCGCTGGACGGTATCTTTGCCAGCGATATTGACCCGGCGCGGGTGGCGGCCATGATTATTGAGCCTGTGCAGGGGGAGGGCGGTTTTAATATCGCATCGCCGCGCTTCCTTCAGGCTTTGCGGCAAAAATGTGATCAGCATGGTATTTTGCTGATTATGGACGAAATTCAAACTGGTTTCGCCAGAGCCGGCAGGATGTTTGCCACCGAATATGCCGGAATTGAACCGGACATGATAACTCTGGCCAAAAGTCTTGCCGGGGGCTTCCCCTTATCGGCGGTGACGGGTCGGAAGGATGTTATGCAATCGGCCAAACCGGGCGGCTTGGGCGGCACCTATGCGGGGTCACCGATTGCTATTGCGGCGGCGCTGGCGGTGCTGGACGTTATTGAACAGGAAAAACTTGTTGAGCGATCACATGTTCTGGGTGAAATGATTGTCGGGCATTTAAAGCAGCTGTCTGACCTGAACTGCATTGGTGAAGTCCGTCAATTGGGGGCCATGGTGGCGTTGGAACTGATTAAGGATAATGATCCCATGCAGGCCGATGCAGATCTGGCCAAGGCGTTGGTTCAGGCGGCGGCCAAGGCCGGGCTTATCCTGTTGTCTTGCGGAACACGGGGAAATGTAATTCGCTTCCTTGCCCCGCTGACCATCAGTGATGACCTTCTTGCCGAGGGCATGGAGATTTTATCAAGCTGTCTGATACAGATATTGGACAACCGGTAGTTTTTAAAAAAATATTTTTTTATTCCCTAAACTGTTATAAATATATATAGAACTATAAAGTTATAGTTTAGTATAAATTTAGAATAGGTGGCCAACAAGGCCGCGCAAGGGAATGAAATGGCGAGTTTACGAGAAAAACAAAAAGCACAGCGGCGTAATCTGATTGAGGTGGCGGCGGGTGAATTATTTGTCGAAAAAGGTTTTGATGATACCACGATAGAGGCCATAGCCGAGCGCGCTCTGGTGTCTCCGGCAACGGTCTATAATTATTATGGATCCAAGGGCGAATTGTTGCTGGCCCTTGTGGCGCGGGGTGAAGTGGGTATCAAGGAAAAGCTGGATGGCTTTCTTGCCTTGGCGGGTACGGTAAAACCAACCGATCTGTTAACAGATGTGATCATGTCTAATGTGGATGATACTTTGTCTGCATTGTCACGGGAATTATGGGGGCATGTGGTGGCTTTTATCGCTACAACACCGGACCCGACCGTGGCTCCGAAATATCTTGATACAATTGTGGACGGTCTAGCCAAGGCCATTGAGAAAGTGTTGGCACATTTCGTAAAAGAGGGTATTTTTAAGTCTGATACGGATTGCCATTATGTGGCTTATTTGTTCACACGCATCGAACGTATACATTTCCTGACTTATATTTATCTTGACGATTTTACCCGTGATGAATTGCGGGCTGTCATAAAAAAGGATGTGGCCTTTATATTGGACGGGATAAGGGTGCAATAATATTTTAGACGCAAAGTAAAATTATAGTATGAGCAAAAGATATAGTTGACTATAAAATAAAAGTATGACATATTTTTAAGGTAGCTTAAAATATATGGAGGAAACAAATATGTCAGCTATCGGAAAAAAAACTTTTTACACCCTGCTTTCGACAACCGCCCTTTCAATGATCAGCCCCGCCCTTGCTGCAGAAGATGATGCGGCCAAGGACGACGCCATTGTCATAGATGAAATTATGGTAACAGCAACCCGTCGTTCTACAACTATACAGGATGTCCCCTATAATATTTCAGCCGTATCCGGGCTTCAGATTGAAAATTCCAAGATGCTGGATGCGGCGGAATTATTGCGCTCCATTCCGGGTGTGGCCGTTACGGATCGGGGACCACGTAATGCTGGCGTGATCAATAATATCCGTATTCGTGGTTTGAATGTGGATAGCTCTCTGAACGGTGATGTGGCGGTATTGTCCGCCCCGACTGTAGCGACCTATATCAATGAAACACCGCTTTTTGCCAATGTGATGCTGAAAGATCTGGAACGGGTTGAGGTTCTGCGCGGACCGCAGGGAACACTCTACGGTTCCGGCGCATTGGGTGGTGCGGTGCGTTATATTGCCGCCAAACCAAAACTGGATGAATTCAGCGTTTGGGTACAGGGGTCCGCCAGCAATACGGATGGTTCTGACGGCGTCAGCTTTCTGGGGGATATTACAGTCAACATTCCCATTTCTGAAAATATTGCCTTTCGGGCGGTGGGTAGCCGGGCTGATTATGCAGGCCTGACCGATTATGTTTCTCTTTACACGCTGGATAACACCGGAACGCCGGTGGCCCCCAACGGGATATTGTCGCCGGATGCCGCATTTGAAACCAAAAAAGATGCCGATACCTATAAGTCATGGTTCTTCCGGGGTACTTTGCTGGCCAATCTTGGTGAGGATGCGGACGCGACCATAACCTATACCCGCCAGTCTGATCGCACCGGTGGCCGCCGGGCTTCTGCCGAGGGTTTTCAGGATGGTTTTGGCAATATATATGGAAAATATGAGGCCGGGTCCATTCAGCTTGAGCCATCTCAGGCCGATGTGGAAATGGTGGCTTTGGAAGTTAATGTGGATATGGGCTTCGCGACCCTGACGTCTTCAACATCCTATTATGACCATCAGGGCAGCAGCACCAGTGAGAATACCGGTTTTTATGCGCAGGTGGGCTGGCTTTCAGCCTTCTATTACAATTACGCCCGGCCAATGGCGGTGGCGAACCGGGGCTATCAGGACAAAGGCTTCGTACAGGAAGTCCGCCTTGCCTCTGACAATGAGGGGCCGTTTAATTATGTGGCCGGTGTTTATTATCAGGATCAGGACAAGCGGTCCACCCAACAGAGCTTTTTGCGCGGATTTAAAGAATATGTGAATGCTTTGTTTGGTTTTTCCTCCTTCCTTAATCCATCAAATCAGGATTTTGATTATAATGCACTGACCAATGCCAAGGAATTAGCCTTTTTTGGCGAAATTACCTATGACCTGAGCGATGATGTGCATTTCACAGGTGGTATCCGGCAGTTTAATTCTGACGTGACATCAGATGTTCGTATGGAGCTGCCTCTGTTCATTGGTTTTGCTGCGCCGGTTAGCAGTACCGACAAACAGGATGAATCCGGCACCTTGTTTAAGGGGAATATCTCCTGGGATTTCTCGGAAGATGATAAGGTTTATGCCACATTCTCCCAAGGCTATCGGCGGGGCGGCACCAATGCGGTGCCTTTAAGTGGTAATTTTGCCGAAGATCCCGGCTGGCTTACCTATGGCTCTGACCGGGTGGACAGCTATGAAATCGGCATCAAAGGCAGTCATGAGAATATACGCTATGTGGCCAGTTTCTTCTATATGGACTGGAAGGATGCCCAGTTAAATACCTCAACCACAAACTTTGGCTTTTTCGCCGTACAAAATGGCGGTCAGGCCAGAACAAAGGGTTTTGAGCTGGAACTGGATGGTCAACTTAGTGAAAAATTGCATTATAACTTTGGCTATGCTTACGTTGATGCCAAGTTAGGTGCGGATCTGTTAGCTCCAACCGCTGCGGCCACATTGATTGCACCAAAAGGCAGTGTCCTGCCCGGTGTGCCGGAACATATGCTCAATCTTAATCTGGATTATACCACGCAGTTAACGGCGGATATGGATTTAATTTTTCGGGTGAATGGATATTACCAATCCTCTACCGAGAATTCGATCAATGCCTCATCCGGTTTCTTTGGTCAGACCATTGACGGATTCAGCATATGGAACACTTCGGCAACCGTGATGTTTGACACGCTTAATGTGACCTTATGGATTAAAAACCTGTTTAATTCAGACGGGATTACGGGTGTTTACAAGGAAGCCTATATGGGTACGCGGCCCTCGGTCAATTATTTCGGCAGTGGGGCAAAAAATGTTATCGCTCTGCCCAGAACCGTTGGAATTTCTGCATCCTATAGTTTCTAGGAAAGTGAGACAGGGGCCGGGGATTTGATTCCCGGCCCTTTTTTGTCGCATACTGCCTCTGTTGCCCAAAAGGATTAAAAAGCTTGCCCCCATGAACAGCCTGATCAACGAGATAAACAGCCTGATACAACGCCGCCAGCTTGGCGAGGCGGCGGGCCTGTGTGATCAATTTATTGCGGCTTACCCGAAAAATGCCACCGGCTGGTTTCGGCTCGGGCAGATCCGTCAGATAAATTGCGACTTCGACGGCATGCTGGAATGCGCCCGTCGGGTGATTGCCATAATGCCGGACGCACCGGCGGGTTATCTGCAGGAAATAGACGCCCTTATCCACGGGGGCCGGGCGGATGAGGCCGTGCTTAAAATAGCCGCACAGGAAAAAAGATCAAAAGACGATGTGCAGACGTTAAATCAACTGGCAGATTTCTATACCCACGCGGGACAGTTTGAGGCCGCCGGGCGATGTTATCAGCGCACCCGGGAATTATGGCCTACGGAACCCAAACTACTATATAACTGCGCCGCATCCGCCATTGCCCTTGGCAAGCTGGATGAGGCAGAGGATTTATTTAATCAGGTTCTGGACATGGACCCCCATGATTATGATGCTTATTACAACCGGGCCACCCTGCGCAAGCAGACGGCGGAGAATAACCATATTGAAGAATTGCTGTCCTGTATCAAGGACGGGATCAGAAATCCTGCGGGCGAGGTTCAGGTCTATTATGCGCTGGCCAAGGTATATGAAGATATTGGCGAGCATAAAAAATCCTTTGCCAGCCTGACCAAAGGCGCGGACCGGCGTAACAGTATGCTTCAATATGATGTGGCCGAGGATGTGGATGCCATGGCCGCCATAAAGGAAGTCATGTCAGATAACTTCTTTGAGGACGGCGTCATTGTGGATGACGACCCGGGCCCGATTTTCATCATGGGCTTGCCCCGAAGCGGCACCACTTTGGTGGACAGGATCGTATCCTCCCATAGTGCGGTGGACAGTCTGGGTGAAATCAATGATTTTGCCCTGTCTCTGATGGGCGAAATCGGCCCCTCAAAAGGTAAATTGGATTTGATTGCCAAATCAGCCCATATGGATTTTGAGAAATTAGGCGCGAAATATTTAAGCAGCATCCAGGCCCGAAATGGCAATGCCGCTTATCTGATTGACAAGACCCCGGCCAATTTCCTCTATATTGGCCTGATCGCCAAGGCACTTCCCAATGCCAAAATACTGCATATGCGCCGTAATCCAATGGATAGCTGCTATGCTATGTATAAGACTTTGTTTCGTATGGGTTATCCTTTCTCCTACAGCCTTGACAATTTGGCACGTTATTATGAGGCATATGATGCTTTGATGCGTCATTGGCAGGCTATGTTGCCGGGCCGTGTCTATGATATTGATTATGAAAATCTGGTACAAAACCCGGAACAGGTCAGCCGTAATATTGTGACCCATTGCGGGTTTGACTGGCAGGCTGAATGCCTTGACTTTCACCTCAACAAAAGCCCCACCGCAACGGCCAGTGCCGCTCAGGTGCGCCGACCCATTAATCGGGACTCCGTGGAAAAATGGCGGGCCTATACCAACGAATTACAGCCCCTGAAACAGGCCCTTGAGGCGGCGGGCTTTAAAATAAAGAAAGCTTCGGCAGAATTATGATGAGCAAGGTAAAACATGTGGCCCCCAATGGTCTGGTGGCGAATATTCTCCTGTCTCTGCTGACCACGGCGGGGTTGTATTTTATCCTGATTACCTCGGCCATGGTGACGGGATTGATCGAAGCCCTCTCACTCAGCAAGGCAACCGCTGGATATATTGCCGCTGCTAATGGATATGGGACATCGATTGGGGCCTTTCTGGTGATTTTTGCCATCAAGCGTATTTCGTGGCGTCCGGCTTCAGCCCTATTGCTGGTTATGCTTATGGGATGGGATGTTTTGTCCATATTTATGACCAGCGGGGACAGTCTGATGGTTGTCCGTTTCCTGCATGGTTTGACTGGCGGAACCTTGATCGGGATTGGTTTTTCGGTGATTTCTCGCACAGCGGTGCCGGACCGGACCTTTGCCATGCTGTTATTTGTGCAATATGGGCTGGGAGGTGTCGGCCTGATGTTTTTGCCAAAGCTGGTGCCTTTATATGGCATGCCCATTATATTCATGACCCTTGTCGGGTTCAGCCTTGTGACCTTGATGTCATTGCCTTTTCTGCCCGCTTATCCGCCAAAGGAAAAACCCGCTGTTCAAGAGAATAGCTCTGGTAAAGCCAAAATTTTGTTGGTGCCGCTGGGGGCGGCTCTCTTTTCTGTCTTTTTCTTTCAGGCAGGTAATATGGGGCTAGCCGCCTATATTATTGAGCTTGGCAAAGGGGAAGGCCTGACCACGAATTCTATCAGTACCACTTTGGGTATCGCCAACTGGATTGCCATGTCGGGGGCCGCGCTGGTCTATGTGGTTGGCCTTAAATATGGTCGGCTGTGGCCAGTAACGGCTGGGCTTTTGGTGACAATTCTTGGTATGGCAGCTTTTCACTATTCTGAAAGTGAGGCCGTATTCTTTTGGGCCAATGTGGTGACGGGAATCACTTGGGCCTTCATCATTCCTTATCTTTTGGGTCTATGCTCCGAGTTTGATATTCAGGGGCAGCTCACGGCACTGGCGGGGTTCTTTTCGAAAATGGGCCTTGCGTCTGGGCCATTGGTGGCCGCATGGGTTGTTGGTGCAGGGGATTACGGTTTGATTATTAATCTGTCCATCATCGCCATGGTAATTTGCCTGTTGGCGGTTTTGGGGCCGGTCCTGATGTTGGACCGCAAAAACAACAATAAGAAAGGGATCGTGTAATGACATATTTTACAGTGGCCGGTTTGCAATTGGTGCTGAGCGGGGATAATAATCTTGAGGTGATCCGGCGGGAGGTCAGCGGCCTGAAGCGGCGTATGCCGGCGGTTCAGATGGTTATGCTGGGGGAATTGAGCCTGTTTGGGCCAAGCCTCAAGCATGCAGCGGCCTTGGGCGGTGAAGTGGAACAGGCGCTCTGTGATATTGCCCGGGAAAATGAGATGTGGTTGATCCCCGGATCGTTTTTTGAGCAGGACGGGGGCAAGATATATAATATGACACCCGTCATTAATCCGGCGGGTGAAATAGTTCGGCGTTACCGGAAAATGTTTCCCTTTTGCCCCTATGAAGAGGGGATTACGCCGGGCACTGAATTTGTTACCTTTGATGTGCCGGATGTGGGCCGTTTCGGGGTGCTCATATGCTATGACATGTGGTTTCCGGAAACGACCCGTAGTCTGGTGAGTGAGGGGGCGGAATTTATCCTGCACCCCACCATGACCAATACCGTTGACCGGGATGCTGAACTTGCCATCGCCCGCGCCAATGCGGCCATGAATCAATGTTATTTTATGGATATTAATGTGGCCGGGGATTACGGCGTGGGCCGGTCCATTGTTTGCGGGCCGGGCGGAGAGGTTATCCATGAAGCGGGCTGCGGACGGGAGGTTATCCTCATTGACGTGGATCTGGATCATGTGCGGCAGGTGCGTGAGCGTGGCTGGCACGGCACGGGCCAGACCCTGAAAAGCTTTCGGGACAGCGATATAAGCTATCCCATATATCAGGGCGGGGGTAATAAAACAGATTATTTAAACAGCTTGGGGCCATTAAAAAAGCCCGGCAGGTGAGGCATCCATGAGATATTTTTTAAGTGCAGTTACCATATTCCTTCTGATTTTATCCCGCCCGGTTATGGCAGATATTATCTTGATGGATGACTTTCAGGACGGCAAATCCGATGGTTGGCAGGCCTTGGGAAAGGGTGATGTATGGCTGACTGAATATAAGAAAAATATATCACTTTATCTGTCACAAAGTGTCATGGTGGTGACGATGTTTTCGACAAAGGGCTATGACAAAGTCGCGGTTGCCCTGTCCTTTGCCGCAAAATCCCTCGAAGAAGGGGAATATTGTATCGCTGAAGTGTCCGGAGACAAGGGAGAGAGCTGGCATGAGATCAACAAAGTGGGCGACGGGCAGGATGATGCCATCTCCCTTCATATGGGGTCGGTGTCCTCGAAAGATCTGAATGACAAGGCCAAAGTCTATATCCGGGTACGGATTACCGGCAATAAAAACAATGACATATGCTGGCTGGACAATGTGCGGGTTACGGGCCGGAAAATCCGGGTAGGGGCAGACAAACCCCATGCTTTTCCGGCTCAGGCTCTGCGGAATGGCACGGCCTATGATCGCCCGGTGGACATGAGGTCTTTTGCCCCTGTAAATGCGGTAATGGCATCATCTTTTGAGGGAAAAATAACCTTTGACGGGGGGCGCATAAAGGGTTTCGAGGCCCTGAAGGATACCTATGGTCGGGGGAAGGTCGGGAGTATGCCGGCTTTTGCTGTGGACTTTGTCTCCTCCGGTTCTGATCTGATCCCCGTGCGGCGGGGGTTGATCCTGAGCCGCGACCCACAGTGGGATATTATTCTGGAGCCGGGAAAAATATGGCGGGAGGCCGGAGAGACAGATTTCAGCCGGGCGGCTATTCCGTTTGCCCTGCAGGAGAAAAACGCCAATTGCACCCATAATGGCGTCATGACCTTTTTATATGATAAAAAAGGCATAACGTCTCGGGTCGCGGTTCAAATCAGCAGTGAGACCTGTCTCTATTTCAAGTTTGATCTATGGGGCTACAGCACGGCCACATATAGCCCCGCATCCGTTACGAGCAGCGCAGGGGTTATAGAGGCTTATGCGCGGGAGAAAGCCGCCCGTCTGCCTGTCAAACCAATTCGTAGTCTGGCGCAGGATTATCCGGGGGTTAATCCCGATAATTTTGGCTCGGCGGCAGAGGTTAATCCAGATGATATGAGCGTCTATGGCCTGTTGGTTGATGGCATCCATTATGTGGGTGGCTGTGAGACAAGACATGGCGTTTATCCTTATTGTGATGTGCTGGACCTGCCGTCCTATTCCACGGCCAAATCCCTGTTTGCCGGGCTTGCGCTGATGCGGATGGAGAAGCTGTATCCGGGCGTTGGCCAGGAGAAAATAGCGGACTATATCCCGGCCTGTAAAAAGTCCGGCAACTGGTCAGATGTTACTTTTCAGAATGCCCTGAATATGACTACGGGTAATTATACCACTGATAAATATATGGCGGATGAGGGCGGCCAGAAAATGATCCGTTTCTTTGATGCGGTCAGCCACAGGGATAAAATAAAGGCCGCGTGCGGGGCCTTTAAACGAAAATCCCGCCCTGGCAAGAAATGGGTCTATCATACGTCGGATACCTATATTCTGGGTACGGCCATGCAGAATTATCTGGCGGGAAAAGGCGATCTTTATGCTGATATTCTCAAAAAACCCTTATGGGCTGAATTGGGGCTTAGCCCTGCCCTGAATACGACCCGCAGAACGCCGGACAAACGCGCCCAGCCCTTTGTCGGATATGGCCTTACCTATCACCGGGATGATCTGGTGCGCCTTGTGGCTTTTCTGAATTCTGATAAGGGTTTGGCAGCTGATTTCTTTGACAAAGATGAATTTGACAAGGCAATGCAACGTAATCGTGCTGCACGGGGCATAGTGGCTTTTGGCAAGACGGTAAAATACCAGAATGGGTTTTGGGCCAGCAATTTCCAGAAAACCCTCGGCTGTAAATTTCCCATATGGATACCCTTCATGTCCGGTTATGGCGGTATTACGGTGGCCCTGCTGCCCCATGACATGGTCTATTATTATTTCAGTGACAATGATGATTTTGCATGGAAGAAGGCGGTGTCTGAAGCTGAAAAAATTAAAAATCTTTGCCTATAAAGTTTAAGTTTTACCAGAAAATTGGGCCATTTAGGTTGTGAAAATTCTCATATATGGCATTGCCCCCAACTCTGGTGGTTCTATATTGGGAGCAATGTCAAACGCCAAAAATATTGCTTGAGGGAAGGGGCTCCTAATGGGAGCAGTTCAAGTTACTGAAAGTGCAAACTATCTGACCGAGAGAGGTGAAGACCTTTGATAATCAGTGAAATGCAGCATAAGCTCGCAACATGGGCGGAGAATGATCAAACTCGTCGGTTTGATCGTTTGCTCCGGCTCATTACGAACCGGACGTGGCTTGCCGAACCCGGAAAGAACCCCCTATATCAAACGGGAAGAAATCCGAAACATCATCACTTCACGCTATCATGATGTTGCAATGGCCTTGGGCCAGGCTTGAATGGAGAGCCGTATGTGCTGAAAGGTGCACGTACGGTTCGGGGAGGAGAGGCACTTCGGTGCCTTTTACGCCACTCCCCATAAAACGGGGCTTTCTTTACTTGGTAGCCATCATGGACTGGTATAGCCGTAAAGTGCTGAGCTGGCGTTTATCAAACAGCATGGAGGTAGGGTTGCCTGGAGGCACAGGAAGAGGCTTTCAGCCGCTATGGCCAGTCGGAAATATTTAACACGGATTAGGGACCACAATTTACCTCCTTTGATTTTACCTCTGTGCTAAAGGACAAGGGCATCAAAATTTCCATGGACGGCAAGGATCGTGTGCCAAAATTGGGGGATGGACAATGTCTTTATCGAACGGCTGTGGCGCAGTTTGAAATATGAATGTGTTTATCTGAACGCCTTTGACAATGGCCTGCAGGCTCGGCAGAGCATTGGCTCTTGGTTGACCTATTATAATCAGACCCGACCTCATTCCACTTTTCATGGAGCGCATCGCCTGCCCTTGGGGTACAAACCCCCGATGAGGTCTATACTCAGAAAATTGAAAATCAGGGCCATGGCCCTGATGTAAGGAAAAGAGCGGCATAACATTAAACAACATAACAAAGCTTAACATCGCCGCAAATCTGTCCAACAAAGCAGGACCATGTAGCTCTGTATCTAGGGCAATCCCAAAAAAGAATTATCCGAGAGGATAATTAAGGTGTAAACTCATAATAAAATGGTGAAGAATAGATATTGTTTATGACGATACAACCTAAGATACTTATTGCAGATGATCATCCTTTATTTCGGATTGCCTTGAAACAAGCGACAATGAATGCCTTTGAAGATGCTCTGATAGACGAGGCTGGATCAGTAGATGAAATCATGAAGCTTATGGGGAAGGGGGCGCCCTACGATCTTCTTCTGCTTGACCTGCAAATGCCCGGCGCGAACGGTTTCTCAGGGCTGATCTATCTGCGTGGCCAATATCCTGAGGTGCCGGTGGTGGTGGTTTCGGGAAATGACCAAGATAAAATCATAGCCAAAGCCATGAACCATGGGGCATCAGGTTTTATTCCCAAATCAACAGACCTGCCGGAAATGGCAAAGGCAATAAAAATAATTATTGGCGGTGCTTTTTGGGTGCCCCCGGGTTTTTCTGCGGTACGACAGGATATTGGCGATGAGGAAATATCCATTGCAGAGACAGTGACCTCTCTGACTCCCCAACAATTCAGGGTCTTTACCCTCCTGTCTGAGGGTATGTTGAATAAGCAGATCGCCTTTGAAATGGATGTTGCGGAAGGAACCGTTAAGGCTCATGTTACGGGCATTCTGAAAAAATTTGGCACCTATAACCGCGGCCACCTGATCATCGCTGCCCAGAAACTGCAAGCAGATGAACTTCCCGTATGAACATTATTTACGGTAGCGTAACTGACTGCTGATAACGGCGCGCAGAGCGGCCGACTTCACAGGCTTGCGCAGGAATTTATAACCGTTCGTTTTGGCCTGATTTTTTACTTTTTCTGTATGATCTGCGGAAATGATTATTCCCGGAGGTGCAGGATTAAATCTGGACCGCAGGCTATTTAAAGTATTTATACCGGTTTCCGTATTATCAAGGTGATAATCAGCCAGAATAATATCGGGTATAAACCCGTTGGATTTGAGATCGACGTCAGCTATTGAGCGGCAACAGACAACCGAACACCCCCAACCGGACAGTAAAATTTCCATACCTGTTAAAATATCAGAATCATTATCAATGCATAAAACCTTAAGATTTAAAAAATCGAGTTTATATTTGGGCGGCGCTTCCGGGCTGGCAATGGGTTGCGCTGTTTTATGATCCTGTTTGCCAAGAGGTAAAGTGACATTGAAAACAGATCCCTTTCCCGGCGTGGAATTTACTTTCAGGTCATAACCGAGTAAACGGCAGATGCGCTCCACGATGGCAAGCCCAAGTCCCAATCCCTGTTCCTTGTTATCAGAAACATTATTTAACTGCTTGAATTCAATGAATATCTCTTCAATTTTATTTTCAGAAATACCACATCCCGTGTCCCATACCTGTATTTCCAATTGGTTGCCCCTGCGTCTGCGACAGCCCAGCAGAACCCGGCCTTCATCCGTATAACGAATAGCGTTGCTGATAAAATTCTGTAATATCCTCCTCAGCAGTTTCGGATCGCTATGGACGATTGAGCTGGACGGGATCATCTTGAAATCAATGTCCCGGTCCTGGGCAATGGCATCAAATTCAAGCCCCAGTTCGTGCAGCAGGGTATCAATAGCGAAATCTGACAATTGCGGCTGCAGAACCCCTGCATCCAGGCGCGAAATTTCCAGCAGGCCCTCAAGCAGTCCTTCAACCGCATTCAGGCTGCTGCCCAGATGATCTATGAGCGGCGACATATCGCCATCTGCATTTTTTTCCGACAGGGCAGAGGTAAAAAGCCGGGCGGCGTTCAGGGGCTGCAGAAGGTCATGGCTTGCGGCGGCCAGAAAGCGGGTTTTGCTGATATTGGCCTTTTCGGCTTCGGCCTTGGCGGTTTCCAGCTCCCGGGTGCGTTCCCTGACCCGCCGTTCCAGAATCTCATTGGCCCTGAGCAGGGCTTCTGCGGCTTGTTTATGGGTGGTAATATCGCTGTAGCTGGTGACAAAACCACCACCGGGCAGCGGGTGGCCGTGAATTTCAACGACTGACCCACCGGGCAGAGTCCGTTCATAGCTGTATTTGGTGCCCCGGCTTAAATGGTCAAGCCGTTTTTGGACTTGCCGCTCTATATCCTGATCGCCGAAATACCCCTGTTCCGCGTTATATTTCAGTATATCGCCAATGAAACGCCCGGCATAAACAAGCCCTTCCGGGTAATCAAACATTTCCAGATAACGCCGGTTCCAGGCCACCAGATGCAGATCTCTGTCCACCACACTGATGCCCACATTGATGTTTTCCAGCGATTTTTGCAGCAGTGTCCGGTTGGAGCGGAAGACCTCGGAGGCCTCGTCCACGATAGAGACAAAATCATCCAGCTTCATATCCTGCCCTTGCAGGCTGGTATTGATCACCACCCGTGCGGTGGCCGAGCCAATGACACCGGCCAGAAGATGCTCGGTAAATATGATAAGTTCATCATGGGCCAGACTGTTGGGGGACAGGGTCTCATTTCGCTCAGCGGCAAAATTCGAAAATGCCTGACGGGCCTGCTCCGTGCCGACAAATCTTTCCCCCAGTGCCATTAGATCTGATGTCTTGGCAGAGGAACGGATCAGCAGGCTTTGTTCTCTTTTGTCGCCCAAATCACTTTCCACATAGGTTGCCGCCTGAATATGCTCGATCAGGCTATGACGGCTGAGCCGGGATATGATGATAAAACACAGCAGGTTAAAACCCAGACTCCAGATCAGGCCATGGCTGACATGACTAAAACCCGTAAGACCAAACAGGCTTTCCGGTCGCAGAAAGGAGATGCCGAAAGGACCATTATCCAGAATAGCCGAGGGTATCCAGCCCGCGCGGACAATAAGCGGAACAAGCAGGGTATAGCACCAGACCAGAAATCCGGCGCAAAGTCCGGTCATGGCGCCTTTATGGGTCGCCTCTTTCCAGTAAAGCCCGCCGACAATGGAGGGGGCGAACTGGGCCGCCAGCACCATGGACAGAAGGCCGATAGAGGCCAGCGCATCAAAACTCACCAGCATGCGGTAATAGAAATAGGCCAGAAACATAATGGCGATGATTGTGATCCGCCGGATCATCAATAACATCCAGCTGATGTCTTTGCGCTCATCCAGCCTTAACCATTTCATACGTAGGAAGATGGGCATGATCACATCATTGGACACCATGGTGCTCAGTGCCACCGCGCCGACAATCACCATGCTGGTGGCGGCAGACAGCCCGCCGATAAAGGCCAGAAGGGCCAGATCAGTCCGGCCCACGGTCAGCGGCAGGGTCAGGATATAAAAATCCGGGTTCGAGCCCGCGCTGGGGGTCAGCAATCCCGCGGCGGCCACCGGAAAAATAAACAGACTCATACCCAAAAGATA
This sequence comes from Emcibacter sp., assembly GCA_021647465.1. Taxonomy (GTDB): domain Bacteria; phylum Pseudomonadota; class Alphaproteobacteria; order Sphingomonadales; family Emcibacteraceae; genus Paremcibacter. The sequence continues at coordinate 58,315 of JAKIUQ010000011.1, forward strand.
GACGGGGAATAACCAGCGGGTGAGGCGAATATCGTCCGGTTCCGAATTTTCCACAACCAGAACGTGGAATTGGCGCGGCAGGCAGAAAATGGCTGCCATACCCAAAACCACCGAGGTCATGAAGCTGTTATTCTGACTTCCGGTTTTGAAAATTTCCTGAATGTCAGCATCCTGCGCTATCCGGGCTGATATGTCACCAAAGCCGCTGAACAGGCCGTAAGTAATATAAAGGCCGACGATGGTGAAGGCCGCCAGCTTGACGATGGATTCAAAGGCGATGGCCAGCATCATGCCTTCGTGATGTTCGTTGGGCTTGATATTCCTTGTGCCAAACAGAATGGTGAAAAGCGCCATAAGGGCGGCGACAAAAATGGCGGTATCCTCCCATAGGGAAATATTGCCAAAACCCTGAACGGCCTTGCCCGTCAGCACGTTGTAACTGGTGGAAACCGCTTTTAACTGCAATGCGATATAGGGCACAACCCCCATAGCGGCAACAAAAGTGACAAGTATGGCCAGCTGCTGCGATTTGCCGTAACGGGACGAGAGAAAATCCGCAACAGAGGTGATATTCTGCTTCTTGGAAACGGTGATCAGTTTTATCAGGAAAGACCAGCCCAATATGAGCACCAATATTGTTCCCAGATAGGTGGGGGCCATGATCCAGCCCGTGGCCGCGGTCTGACCCGATGTGCCGTAAAAGGCCCATGATGTGCAATATACCGCCAGCGTCAGGCTGTAGATTACGGCTCTGTATTTGGTCTGGGGCTGTTCTGCCGAACGTTTATCACCATAATAGGCGATGGCAAATAACAAACCAACATAGCCCAATGATACGGTAATGATGATCCAGTCCTGGAGCATATTAATTCCTATTTTACAGGAATTTTTACGATTCCCTGTTCAATCTTAATACGGGCCCGTTCAGGAGTCTGCAAAATTCCGGGCAGATGTTTTTCGCTTAAATCTTCCAGCTTGCCATTTTGATCTATTTTTCGGGGTGTGGTCCAGACAAGTTGACTGTCGGGCAGGTTCGCCCCTGTTGTCATATGATCATACATCAGATCAAGGGCGGTCATTAAATAATGATGGAGCGGGACAAAGCGACTGTTAAATCCGGGCAGGGCATTGAAAGCATCAAAATGATGGGCATTGCTGATTTCATAATAATGCAGCCTGCTGTTTTCCCCTTCGACCAGATGGTTCAGGCCCAGATAAGCCCGTGAGCTGTGGTTCACATGAACCAGCCCGTCGGACTGGCCGTGGACAATGATCGTCGGTTTTCCCTGCAGATCAGCGGTATGAAAGGTCTGTTCAATACCCCTCTGAACCCGTCTGGCCTGATCTGTTGTCCCGGTCATCAGATCCCGAAGACAAATGGCGTAATCAATGGGCAGTTTCAGTTCTGTCGGGGCAAAGGCAAGCCCGGCGACCGGGGCAACGCCGCCTGACAATGAGAAAGTCACCGCCATTTCCGCCTCTGTCTGGGCCCTGGCCTGTCCGGTGGCATCAAGAGCGGCATAACTCAGGCCGCAGAGATTGTCGGTCACCGAAAAGCGCCCGTAAGCGTTGGCGTAATTCACGGTGATGGTTGCCCATAGATTAATCGCCACATTCACCGGCCCCAAAATGAGCGTTTCATCAAGAATTCCCATGTCACGGATTTTTGTGACGGATTGTTCTATTTGTCCCTCTATGGTCTCTGCCGTTAACAGGCCTCTTGCATATAACAGGCCGCAATGGGCGTTAAGAAGTTGCTTTGCTGCCGGATTGGCCCCGGCCCCAAAGGGCGCTTTCAGGGCCTTATCACTAAGGACCGCGCAGGGCTGATACAGATTTAGCAGGCTGCTGTAATCATATATATTCATGCTATGGTTGGTGATCGGTGCCGCCTCTCCCATCTGAATGGCAAATTCTCTATTCCGGGGCAGTGGGATATTGGGTTCTGCCACCACAACGGCATCAATCAGACCTTGCCTGTCCTGTTCGGCGGCCAGAAGTGAGCTATGGCCTCCCTGTGAAATGCTGGAACCAATAACCAGCGTATTTTCCGGGGTAAATTTAACGTCCCCGCCCGCCAGTTCTCTGTTCATCACATAAAAGGCGAATTTTATGGAGGACAGGACATATTGCCCCCAGTTTTTTTCATCATTCAGGCCGGAATGGGCATGCTGTACGGCGACCCGGTGGGGGTATTTCTCGTTATAGCTTTTTAATTCAGGGGTGAGGGCTAGGGTGAAACTGGAACGTTCGCCTGCTGTCACGGCATCAATTAGTTGCCCCTGCAGGTCAAAGACCTTGCCCTGGGTAAGATAATGAAATCCGGTTCCGGTGCCTTTGTCAGTATAGGTGATGGCACAGCCCTTGTTCAAGGCCCATTCTCCGACGGTGCCGATGGCACCGTAGATGCCCCGCGATCCCGATGACGGCCCGGTGATCAGGCAGGGGTTATTCGCATCAAAGCTGTTGGGAATCTGAACCATCAGGGTCACATTCTGATGATCAGCATCAAGTTTCATGAAGCTGAGATATTCAACCCCGGCAATATTGTCATGCCCGGGGCCATAGAGGCGGCCAAATCCCCCCGCCGTCGTGACATCGCTCAGGGCCCGGTAATTGGTATAGATGGCATAGGTCCGCAGTTCTGTCGGGGTCGGCCTGCCCGCATCCTTGAAAGCCGGCGGCGTTGGTGACTGCAGTCCCTCTATACCAAGCCCGCCAGTAAGCAGGTCATCATACTGGACCCGGACTATCTCTCCCACAAGGAAATCCGGTGCCTGTACGCGATCATTGCCATTCATGCCACAAGCGCCAAGGGCAAGCCCCATAAGGGTAGTGGAAGTTAAAAGAGGAATCTTAATCATATCTTTCTCATTTGGTTAATGGGGGGATAACTCCCCCGCCTCGTATTAACTCGGGCGGCCCTATAATCTAACAATGGGCACTTGCCTCAGACCATTACGGTCTTCGGTATATGAATTCCTTATATCATAAACAGTCCAATGGCCATGATAACCCCTAACACTGGCACAATTACGGTCAGTACTGCAAGGGGGCCGTAGGCATCTTTATGTTTTTCGCCGCAAATTGCCCTGATGGTGGTAACCACATAGCCATTATGGGGCAGGCTATCCAGTGCGCCTGATGAAATGGCAACTACCCGGTGCAGCGCGTCCGGATCAACGCCCAGTTCCAGATAATGTGGGGCCAGCACAGGCAGGGCTATGGACTGTCCGCCCGATGCGGACCCTGTCAGGCCCGCAATCACACTGACCGCAACGGCGGCCCCGATCAATTCATGACCCGGCAGGCTGGTCATGGCATCAACCACAACCGCAAACGCCGGGGACGCTTTGGCCACAGTACCAAAACCGACTACGGCAGCGGTATTGCCAATGGCAATCAATGCCCCGGCAGTGCCCGCCGATAACGCGCCCTCCAGATTTTTAAAGGCCTTCCAGTTGAGGAGAATGGTGCTGATCACCCCACAGGTGAGTGCAATCAGAAGGGCAGATTGTTTCAGGCTGTCATGGAAAGCAAAAGAAACACCGAGAACCAGTACAAGTGGTAACATGCTCAGGAAAGGATTGGGTAGATTGCGATTGTGCTCAATCACCGGATCACCCGCCCGGTCATCATAACATTCTCCGTTGGCAACCGCTTTGGCGATCATGCGCCGGAGCCACCAGAAGCCGAAGCTTGCCATAAATACGGCCACGACGATGCTGACCTGCCAGCCCGAATACAGCGTGGTGCCGAGGAATTTAATGGGAATGACATTCTGTATTTCCGGCGACCCGGCCGATGTCATGGTGAAAGTCACGGACCCGAATGCCAGTGCCGCCGGAATAAAACGACGTGGCAGATTAGCCTGTTTAAACAGGCTGAGCGCCATGGGATAGACAGAAAAGGCCACCACAAACAGGCTGACCCCGCCATAGGTCATCACCGCACAGGCGGCAACAATGGCAAGGACCGCATGTTTCAGGCCCAGCTTGCCGACGATCCAGTGGGAAATACTGTCTGCCGCCCCGCAGTCCTCCATAACCTTGCCAAAAATGGCCCCCAGAATGAAGATCGGGAACCATGAAAAAATAAAACCGGAAAAGCCTTCCATATAGCTGACCACATAATCGGCCTGTCCCGGTTCCGCAAGCTGGGGAAACAGGGCAAGGTCGCTCATCAGAGCGACAAAAAGAGCTGATAATGGTCCTGCAATCATCACATTCATGCCACGAATAGTGAGGAATATGAGCAATGACAACCCACCTATCAGGCCAATCATACTTAAAGTTTCAATCATGTTGTTCCCAAATAATCCATAAATTTCAACGTAGTAACCAAAGTAGCAACCAAAAAATACCTGTAATTACAGGACATAATGACGGGTTCTGTGGAGATTAAGCTATATGGACCATGGTCTATGGTCACATGGGCGGGGGAGTGTGCTAGGTTATGCGGAATGAATGCTTTCTATGCTTACGAATATATATTGTTAATAAAAAATTCTGGGAGAAGATTGTTGAAAAAGCACCTGTCACATAAATTATTATCCTCTATATCACTTGGCGCTATCTTGATGACAACAGGGGTTGGTCATACGGCTTTTGCTGCGCAGGGCGAGGCCATTATGGAAGAAGTCATTGTAACCGCCCGCCGACGGGCGGAATCATTGCAGGATGTGCCTATCGCTGTTTCCGCCTTTGGTGCCAGGATGCTTGAAAATCAGGGAATTCAGGATATTGTGGAGGTGGCGAAATTCACGCCGAACCTGACCCTTGAAGTATCCCGCGGCACCAACACGACACTGACGGCTTTCATTCGTGGTATCGGGCAGCAGGATCCCGTAGCCGGTTTTGAGGCCGGGGTCGGACTGTATGTGGATGATGTCTATCTCAATCGCCCGCAGGCATCCGTACTTGACGTCTATGACGTAGAACGCATTGAAGTATTGCGTGGACCACAGGGAACACTTTATGGCCGGAACACCATCGGGGGCGCGATTAAATATGTCTCTAAGCGCCTGGGGGAAGACCCTAGTTTGAAGGTCAGAGGCTCGGTCGGGAGCTACAAACAGCTTGATCTGGTTATATCAGGCAGCGCTCCTATCTCGGACAAAGTTCGGGTCGGTGGCTCGTTTGCCACACTCAACCGTGATGGTTTTGGTGAAAATCTGAACCTTGATGGCATCGACAACTATAATAAACAGGTATTGGCGGGGCGGGCTTCCATTGAGTTTCTACCTTCGGATGATGTCTTCATAAGAATTGCAGCTGACTATGTGAAAGATGATTCTGACCCACGTCAGGGACACCGTCTGATCCCGAGCACATCGGGCGATCCGGTGCTGGATAATGTCTTTGACACCCGTGCCGGCCTCAACAACCCCAAGCAAACTGTAGAGGCATTTGGGGTTTCTTCTCTGGTAGAATGGCAGGTCACAGATACCGTGATGGTTAAAAATATCATGGCCTACCGTGATGATAAATCCAGAAGCCCTATCGATTTCGACAGCCTGCTGATAGATGATCTCGATGTGCCGGTTGATTATGAGAACCAACAATTTTCGGAAGAGTTCCAGATTCTATATCAAGGCGAGAAGCTGAACGGGGTCGCCGGATTCTATTATCTTGACGCCAACGCGTTTAACGAATTTGATGTGATTCTGGGGCCATTAGGTGACATTATCGGTCTGCCGGGGCTCAACGCTAACACGTTTGGTGATGTTGACACCAAAACCTGGTCTGTGTTCGGTGACTTTACCTATGATGCGACCGAGCAGATCAGCCTGTCCGTCGGTGGGCGTTATACAAGCGACAAACGTTCCGCGCGCGTTCTCAGGCGCACCTTTATTGGCGGCACGTCCGAGCGTTTCGGTGGCGATGCCATCGTAATTTCCACCACGTCTGACTTTGAAGGCAAAGCAAAATTCACCAAATTTACACCGCGCGCATCGCTGAGCTGGAAACCCAATAATGATCATAACATCTATCTCAGCTATAGCGAAGGCTTCAAAGGCGGAGGTTTTGACCCGCGCGCCCAGACAACGGGCGCTCCAGACATAGATGGCGACGGCGATGTCGATGATGAAGATATCTTCAATTTCATGTCGTTTGAACCTGAAACCGTCAAAACGTTTGAGTTGGGCTGGAAAGCGACACTCTTTGACAATCGTATGGACATCAGCGTCGCCGGATTCCTGTCCAACTATACAAATATTCAGATCCCCGGGTCCGTCGGTACACCTGATGGTCTCTTTACCGGGGTCACCTCGAATGCGGGTGATGCGGATGTGAATGGTATTGAAGTTGAAGGCCGGGCGCTTCTGGCTGCCGACATGTCCGGTAATGACGACGCATTGACGGCAACATGGGCGGTGGGTTATCTTGATGCCACGTTCAATGAGTTCATTGACGCCTTTGGTGTAGATGTGGCGGATGAGCGTGTATTCCAGAATACGCCAAAATGGACAGCCAGTGGCTCGCTGAATTACACTCGGCCATTGTCTCTGGGGGCCAGCGATGGTGCGATCTCGTTGATTACTTCCCTTGCGCACCGCAGTGCCGCCAGTCAGTTTGAAACCCCCAACCCATTCCTTGATCAGCCCGGCTTCACACTTTGGGACGCCAGCCTCGTGTGGAATTCGGAAGATGGGAAGCTGTCTGTCGGGCTGCATGCCAAAAATATTACAGATAAACGCTATATTGTCGCCGGGTATAATTTTGTCGCCATAGGGGGTGATGGCTCAACCACTCCGACGCTGGGGACAGAAGGGACGCTGACCGCATTCTACGGCAATCCACGGACGGTTACCCTTACAGCAGGATATAAATTCTGATCAGTAAAGGCTTTTATGGCGAATTTAGAGTTGGTCTTCCAATCAAACCCCATTTGGAATTTATAGCGTTACTGCCGGTGATGGTACGCATCCAGAGGAAGGCCTCCCACTTATCATCAGCTGTGATGAAGCCAATCTGTCCACCAAGGAGGCTATGGCCCTCAACCTTGACTGTCGGGTCATTGGCACTGTCCGTAAAAAACTACCTTTGTAGCTGTAATGCTGCTGAGAACATGTTCATTGGCGAGTTGGTAATCCACCATCATAGACACGCCGTAAGTTTCCGTTATATCTATGGGTGGCACATCAAGCTTGGTGGTTCGAATGCCGGGGGCGAAGACTGTTGGACTTGTCCGGCCTGCGCCATCGATATATTCAGGGAAAATGAAAAGAGTGTCATCCTTGTTATAATGTGCCCGGAAATTAACTTCCAAAGTATCACTTGGCAAGAGTCGTAACTTTAAATCGCCGCCATAATTATTCTCATTCCTCAATTTAGTGTTGTTAAAAAGATTTAATACGGTTCCGTCCCGCTTGTTTCTATGGAATGAGGCACCAATAAATGCCTTGTCCTCCACTAAAGGTCCACTGGCATAACCACTAGAGCGCTCTAAAATCAAGTTTATTGAGGTTGCCAACATTCAGACTGAGCTTACCTTCAAGCTCTTCTCCGGTTTTTTTGGTAATGATGTTAACCGCCCCGGCAATGGTATTTTTCCCGAATAATGTTCCTTGGGGGCCTTTCAATACTTCAACCCGATCAATATTTTGCAAATTCAGGCTAGATGATTGTGGTCGCCCTGCGTATACACCATCCACATAAATGCTGGTGCCGGATTCAAAGCCGGGATTACGAACTGATTATTATCAGTATTGGCAAGATTAAACCGGCAGTCTGTACAGCATAGGATTTATTCTGGGATGGTTTATAAAGTTTTTTTATCTTTTCTGATGCTTTAGCAAATTGGTTGCTATCAATGATTATATTCTTTTTAGCTTTCAATATATATTGAATAGCTTCGAAAATATATAAGGAATCCTTATCTATCTTTTGCCCCAGATATCGTGTTTAGCAAGTGATTGATATTATTTGTTGCGGCATGAAATGCAATATATATTTATTTCAACTTGCACTTACATTTCACTTATGAGGAAAAAATATAATTAGAATAGCTCTAAAAAATAACCTAAGTTCTTGAAAAGAATGGTGGAGCTAAGCGGGTTCGAACCGCTGACCTCTTCACTGCCAGCGAAGCGCTCTCCCAACTGAGCTATAGCCCCTCATCCACATCCTAAATTCCAATATGTGAATCAGTGGGCAGAATTTACGCATCCTGCCCTTGATAATCAAGTGGAAAAATAAAAATTATTCATCCGGTGACGTTGGCTTTGTTTTTACCACAACATCCGCCACATTTGTATCATCGTCATCGCTCAAAACAATTGTGTTGTCATCAGCGTCGACTTCGACATCATCAATAGCGCTTTCAACTTCCAGAAGCTCTTCTTCGACATCATCTTCTTTATTTTCTGTTGTCAATTCAAGCGGGGACATTTTACTTTTCAAAATGACCTCTGGCTTAAATTTTTTCCCACAGTCGATACATACAATCGGGTCATCATTGCCCAGATCATAAAATCTTGTGCCGCATTTTGGGCACTGGCGTTTGGTTCCCCATTCAGGATTAGCCAACGTAATTCTCCTTAAACCATGTTCATTAAGCTCATTCTTGAGAGGAAAGCATTTGCCACGGATAAGCCCCTCTGTCAAAGCTTATTAGCAGATCGGGTTTTTTTATGCCCCAAAAGACCAAAAATACATAATATTTTCTGGTATTTTCTGGCCGCATGGCCTTAAATCATGCTATCTGAATTCAAAATATGAAACAATCAACAATTTGAAACTCTGTCCATGACTCACCTGATTTCCCAAAAAGCAACCGCCCTGACCGGAACTCTGAAAGTTCCCGGCGATAAATCCATCTCTCACCGCGCCCTGATTATGGGGACTTTAGCCATCGGCCAGAGCAGGATCTCAGGACTGCTTGAAGGCGAAGATGTCCTGAATACCGCCCATGCCATGACGGCTATGGGGGCTGATATTTCCCGCGCGGAAAATGGCGATTGGCTGGTATATGGTGTCGGTATTGGCGGATTATGCCCGCCGGAAAAATCCCTTGAAATGGGTAATAGCGGTACCGGCGCGCGCCTGATTATGGGCTTGGTAGCCACTTATCCCTTTAGCACGCATTTCACCGGCGATGCGTCCCTGTCATCGCGGCCCATGAAACGGGTGACAGACCCGCTGGAGAAATTCGGCGCGGCATTTGATGGATCAGAGGGCATGACCCTGCCGTTGATGGCAATTGGCATTATGGACCCGATGCCTATTGACTATGAAGTCCCTGTGGCCTCTGCCCAGGTGAAATCAGCGATTCTACTGGCGGCGCTTAATACGCCCGGCAAGACCACTGTTATTGAAAAAACCCCGACCCGCGATCATACCGAGCGCATGTTCAAACATTTTGGTGTCGAAATAGACATTCAGGAGGGCCCCGATGGTACTGCGATTACGGTGACCGGACAGCCGGAGCTTGCGGCAAAAGAGATGTTTGTCCCCACAGACCCGTCTTCTGCGGCTTTCCCTGCCGTCGCCGCCCTGATTACCCCGGGTTCTGATATTATCATTGAAAATGTCGGTATGAACCCCTCGCGCACCGGTATTTTTACCACATTACAAGAAATGGGCGCAGACATAAGTTTTATTAACAAACGGCAGGAATGCGGCGAATTAGTCGCGGATATTCAGGTGAAATACAGCAGGCTCAGCGGCATCACCGTGCCAAAATCCCGCGCCCCGTCCATGATTGATGAATATCCCATATTATGCGTTGCGGCGAGCTTTGCCGAAGGGGATACGGTCATGCGCGGCATTGACGAGCTGCGCGTAAAAGAAAGCGACCGAATCAGTGCGATGGTGGCCGGCCTGAAAGCCAATGGTTGCCTTGTCACCGAATTTGATGACGGTATGACCGTCACCGGCAAAGCTCAGATCGGGGGCGGGGCGGCGGTCAATACCCATCTTGATCATCGAATCGCCATGGCGTTTCTTATTCTTGGCATGGCAACGGAAAAACCGGTTGAAGTCGATGACGGCACGGTGATCGAAACAAGCTTTCCCGGCTTTCGCACGCTGATGAATGGGCTTGGTGCTAATATAAAACCGGGTGCTGATATGAAGGACAAACCATAATGTCAACAATGAACGCCCCTGTTATTATTGCCGTTGATGGCCCGGCGGCTTCGGGCAAGGGCACTTTAGCCCGCAAGCTGGCGGCCCATCTTGACTATGCTTATCTTGATACCGGTTCTTTATATCGGGCCGTGGGCCTGCAGGTATTTCGGGCGGGCGGCGATCCTGAAAATGAACAGGATGCCTTGAAGGCTGCCGAAAAATTGCCGGATATTGATTTGAGCGATCCCGAACTTAAAAGCGAATCGACAGGGGGGCTTGCCTCAAAAGTTGCCGCCATTCCGTCCGTTCGGGCCTGCCTCCTGGATTTTCAGCGGAATTTTGCCAGAAACCCGCCCGGCGCAAAGGCCGGGGCAATATTGGATGGCCGGGATATTGGCACCGTCGTCTGCCCGGACGCAACCTTAAAATTATTCATCATTGCCGACGTGGAAACCCGTGCAAAACGGCGGGTTCTAGAGCAATATGGTACAGGGGCCAGTGACCTTGAATTTCAAGCCATTCTGGATGATCTGATCCAAAGGGACAGCCGTGACACAAACCGCGCCTCATCCCCGTTGAAAGCCGCCAAAAACGCGCACTTGCTTGATACAACAAATTCGGATATAGAGGCCGTGTTCGAACAGGCTTTAGCGCTTTTTTCGAACAGAATGGCAAAAGCCTGACTTAATTTAAGTTATAAAAAAGTCAGGCATTCTGCATTCTATTAACCTGTTTTGCGTTACCGAAAGACCGCCGGAGACAACCGGCTGGCCTGATAAAACATTATGAATTGAAAGAGAAAATATTAAATGAACATTGAACAAACGGCACCAAGTACCGAAGATTTCGAAGCAATGCTGAACGAAGTTTTTGGTGAAAACGAAAAATTTGACGGTAAAGTTGTTACCGGAACCATCATCGCAATCGATAAAGAAGCGGCGACAATTGACATTGGCCTGAAAGCTGAAGGCCGGGTCTTATTAAAAGAATTTGGCACCCCCGGCCAGCCTGCAGAGCTTGCTGTCGGTGATAAAGTAGACATTTTTGTCGAACGCATCGAAAACGCCACTGGCGAAGCAATCCTGTCCAGAGAAAAAGCCCGCCGGGAAGAATCATGGACGCTTCTGGAAAAATCTTATGAAGCCGAAGAACGTGTTGAAGGCGTGATTTTTGGCCGCGTCAAAGGTGGTTTCACCGTTGATTTGAATGGTGCTGTTGCCTTCCTGCCCGGATCTCAGGTTGACGTTCGCCCCATACGCGACGTCACGCCCTTGATGAATATATCACAGCCTTTCCAAATCCTCAAAATGGATCGCAAGCGCGGCAACATCGTTGTTTCACGCCGCGCCATTCTTGAAGAAACCCGCGCCGAGCAACGTGCTGAACTGATCACGTCACTGGCCGATGGTCAGGTTGTCGAAGGTATTGTTAAAAATATCACCGATTACGGCGCCTTTGTTGACCTGGGCGGTATTGACGGCTTGTTGCATGTTACCGACATTTCGTGGAAACGTATCAACCATCCGTCCGAAGTCCTGAATATCGGAGATACCATCAATGTTCAGGTCATTCGCCTGAATCCTGAAACACAACGTATTTCCCTTGGCATGAAACAATTGCTCGAAGACCCCTGGACCGTTGTTGAACAGAAATTCCCCATCAACACCAAACTTAAAGGTCGTATTACCAATATTACCGATTATGGTGCTTTTGTTGAACTTGAAGAAGGCATCGAAGGTCTGGTTCATGTTTCCGAAATGAGCTGGGTTAAGAAAAACATCCATCCGGGTAAAATCGTTTCCACCAGCCAGGAAGTTGAAGTTATGGTGCTGGAAATTGACCCTGAAAAACGCCGTATCAGCCTTGGCCTGAAACAATGTCTTGATAATCCTTGGGATGCCTTTGCCGAGAAATTCCCAATCGGCTCTGAAATCGAAGGCGAAATCAAAAATATCACTGAATTTGGTATGTTCATCGGACTTGCCGATGGTGATGTTGATGGCATGGTTCATTTGTCTGATCTGGATTGGAATAAATCCGGTGATGTTGCCCTTGCAGAATATAAAAAAGGTGATATGACCAAAGCGGTTATTTTGGATATTGATATTGAGAAAGAACGTATTTCCCTTGGAATCAAGCAATTGACATCTGATCCGATTACCAGTGTTGAAGGTCTGAAAAAAGGGGGCACGGTCACTTGTACAATCACCAATGTTACCGAAAATGGTCTTGAAGTTACGATCGGCGAAGATGACAAACCGATGGAAGCCTTTATCCGTCGGGCCGACCTTAGCCGTGATCGTTCCGAACAACGTCCTGAGCGTTTCTCTGTCGGTGACAAAATTGACGCTATGGTCACCAACTTCGACAAGAAAACCCGTAAAGTTACCTTGAGCATCAAGGTTCTGGAAATCACAGAAGAAAAAGAAGCTGTTAAACAGTATGGCTCTTCTGACAGCGGCGCGAGCCTCGGGGATATTCTCGGCGCGGCTTTGGCGGCAAAGAAAGACGAAAAATAAGCCGGATAGCTTCGGATTATAGCCAATTTTACAAACCCGTCTGGTCTGCCAGACGGGTTTTTTATACAAAATCCTCATAAAAAGGCCTTAAATCACAAAAAATGCCTTTTTTTTAGGGACTTAACCTTGACGGGACAAAAACTCTCTGGCACCCTGTCATGAGAAAAAACTTAGCCGAAATATAATAGGGAATAATGTGATGATAAAATCAGAGCTGATTTCACGGTTGGTCGAAGCCAACCCACATCTCTATCAGCGTGACGTTGAACGGATCGTGAATACTATCTTTGAAGAAATTACCAATGCCCTTGCGGCGGGAAACCGGGTTGAACTTCGGGGCTTTGGCGCTTTCTCGGTAAAGCACCGCCCCAGCAGAATCGGGCGCAATCCGCGCACCGGGGATACGGTTGATGTGCCGGAAAAATTTGTGCCCTATTTTAAAACCGGTAAAGACCTTCGGGAACGGCTCAATAAAAAGTAACCCCCCGTTTAAATCTTAATTCCCTCCCCGTTTTGCCCTAAGTTTGCCCCAAATCTGACCCAAATCTGACCCAAATCTGACCCAAATCTGACCCAAATCTGAAATGAATCTATTATGCGAATTATTTCCCTCGCAGCTTTTATCATCTTCACGGCCTTTTGTATCATTGTGGCTGTGGCCAACAGGGTGGATGTGACCTTCAGTCTGGCCCCCCTGCCTTTTGCCTGGGATCTGCCGTTATATATTCTTCTTTTTGCCGGAATTTTCATTGGCCTTGGGGCCGGATCATTGGTTGTTATCGCAAAATCTGTCCGGCACGCCCGTCATAATCGCCAGCAAACAAAAATCATCCGGGAATTGGAAAAGCAGATAAAAGACCAGAAAAAAGATATCCCCCCCGCCGTGGACGCAAATGAAATACCACAAGATCAAAAACAGATTTCTTGAAATCCAGATAAAATACCTTGTCATCTCCTTCGGTACGTGAGAAAAAACAGCCCTATAGTGAGGATGATTCTTATGAACGATTTAACCCCGTCACAACGCATATTATGCGCTTTGGATACCACAGATCCACAAGCGGCTTTTGATCTGGCTGAAAAACTGCGGGATCATGTGGGCGGCGTAAAGCTTGGCCTTGAGTATTTTGGCGCTTGCGGCCCAACGGGATTTAATCATGTTGCCCAATCGGGCATGCCCATTTTTCTGGATCTGAAGCTGCATGACATTCCCAATACCGTGGCCAAGGCCATAAGCGCGGTAATGCCGCTAAACCCGCTTATCATGACCATCCATACCAGCGGCGGGGCTGCCATGATGACGGCGGCGGCAAAGGCGGCAACAGAGGCTGCACAGAATGTCGGTTGCAAGCGCCCGATCATTGTCGGCGTGACCATCTTAACCAGCATGGATGAAAGTGACTTGCAGGATATTGGCTTGTCCCCCCCCATAGAATCCCAAGTGGTGCGCATGGCCCGTCTGGCACAGGCCAGCGGGCTGGACGGCGTCGTCTGTTCGCCCTTCGAAATTATCGCCATACGCGCGGCATGCGGCCCTGATTTCAAACTTATTGTCCCCGGCATCCGGCCCGTTGGCAGCAGCAAAGGTGATCAGAAACGCACCATGACGCCCCGGGAAGCCATTGCGCGCGGCGCAGATTATATCGTCATTGGCCGGCCCATAACAGAGGCCGATGACCCCATCAAGGCCGCACAGGATATTGCCCGGGGACTGGAGTGACGAAAATGCCTCTCAAAGCCAAAATATGTGGATTAACCACCCCGGAGACTATCCGGGCTGCCGCCGCTGCGGGGGCAGCCTATATTGGGTTTGTTTTCTACGAAAAGTCACCGCGAAACATCTCACCGGAGTGGGCGGCTGAACTGGCGGCCCATATTCCGGCCTCCGTGACCCTATGCGGCGTTTTTGTCAATCCGTCGGATGAACAGCTTGCCTCCACGCTGGCTCATCTGCCTCTTGACCTTATTCAATTGCATGGCGCAGAAAGCCCCCGGCGGTGCCAAGAGATTAAAAATCACTTCCAGCGTCCGGTGATGAAGGCCATTGCCGTCACGACGGCGCAGGATATCACAGCGGCCAAGGCCTATGAAAATACGGCTGATATGCTGCTTTTCGATGCCAGACCAGCGGCAGATCAAAAAAATTCCCTGCCCGGCGGCAATGGCCTGCGATTTGACTGGCAGCTCATGAAAGCTCATCAATGGCATATACCGTGGATGTTATCCGGCGGACTTGATGCGGGTAACCTCGAAACTGCCATAGCCATTAGCGGCGCGGCCATCTTTGATGTATCCAGCGGCATTGAAAATCATCCCGGCGCAAAAAGCATCCCAAAAATAAACGCCTTCATGGCGATAATCAATAAGGACAATAAATGAGCCCGGATATGAAAGCAGATAAAAATACATATAGGGCCGGGCCGGATAATGAGGGTCGTTTTGGCAAATTCGGCGGCCGGTTCGTCGCCGAAACCCTGATGCCGTTAATTCTTGACCTGGAAGAGGCCTACCGGGACTCAAAAAATGATCCGGATTTCAAGGCTGAATTTGACGGCTTGCTGGCGGAATTTGTTGGCCGGCCCAGCCCGCTGTATTATGCGGAACGTTTGACGGAATATCTCGGCGGCGCAAAAATTTATTTCAAGCGGGAAGAGCTGAACCATACCGGCGCCCATAAAATCAACAATTGCATCGGGCAAATACTGCTCGCCCGGCGTATGGGGAAAAACCGAATCATTGCCGAAACCGGCGCCGGACAACATGGGGTTGCCACCGCCACCGTCTGCGCGCGCTTTGGCATGAAATGCGTGATTTATATGGGGGAAAAGGATATTGAACGGCAAAAGCCCAATGTGTTCCGCATGAAATTACTGGGCGCGGAAGTCATTCCGGTCACTTGCGGTTCCCAAAGCCTGAAAGATGCCATGAATGAAGCCATGCGCGACTGGGTGGCCAATGTGGCGGATACTTTTTATATCATCGGCACGGCCGCAGGCCCGCACCCCTATCCGGAACTGGTCCGTGATTTCCAGTCTGTGATTGGCGTTGAGAGCCGCGAACAAATCCTTGCCAAAGAAGGCCGCCTGCCCGACAGTCTTGTGGCCTGCGTTGGCGGCGGATCCAACGCTATTGGTCTGTTTCATCCTTTTTTAGATGATGATATTGATATGTATGGGGTCGAAGCGGCGGGGCATGGCCTTGATACGGACAAGCATGCCGCGTCTCTCGCCGGCGGCAAACCCGGGGTTTTGCATGGCAACCGCACCTATCTTCTGATGGATGATGATGGCCAGATCGAAGAAGCCCATTCCATTTCCGCCGGGCTGGATTACCCCGGCATTGGTCCGGAGCATAGCTGGCTTCATGAAATGAAAAGGGTAAAATATGTTCCCGTCACAGATCAGGAAGCGCTCGAAGCCTTCCAGATCTGCACCCAATATGAAGGGATCATTCCCGCGCTGGAAAGCGCCCATGCCATCGCTTATGTCTTAAAATTTGCCCCGACATTACCAAAGGATCATCTTATGGTGATGAATTTAAGCGGGCGCGGTGATAAGGATATTTTCACAGTCGCGGACGCCCTTGGTGCAAAAATTTAGGAGATAAAAATGGCGGTTTCCCGCATTGATCAAAAATTTGCCCAATTGAAAAAACAGGGCCGCTGCGCCCTTGTGACCTTCACAACGGCGGGCGATCCGGATTATGATACGGCGCTGAATATTCTGAAAGCTCTGCCGGCGGCGGGGGCTGATATTATCGAACTTGGCATGCCATTTTCCGACCCCATGGCCGATGGCCCCGCCATTCAGGCCGGCAGCATTCGCGCTTTAAAAGGCGGCATGACCAGCCGGAAACTCTTGAAGATGGTTGCGGAATTTCGAAAAACAGATGCGGAAACCCCGATTATCCTGATGGGTTATTATAATCCGATCTATATTTACGGCGTTGATAAATTTCTTGAAGATGCCCTGAAAGCCGGTGTGGATGGCTTGATCATTGTTGACCTGCCGCCCGAAGAAGACAGCGAACTGGCCATTCCCGCCAAAGTCGCCCAAATGGGCTGCATTCATTTGGCAACCCCGACAACCGATCCGGCGCGGCTGACAAACATCTTAAAAAATGCGTCCGGCTTTCTTTATTATGTTTCCATTGCCGGAATTACCGGCACGCAGGAACCGGATATTGGTTCAGTCCGCGCTGCCATTGAGATGATTCGCACGCAAACCGACCTGCCCATTGCCGTCGGCTTTGGCATAAAAACACCGGAAAATGCCCGTGTTTTTGCGGATTTTTCTGATGCGGTTGTTGTCGGTTCGGCAATTGTTAACATTATTGCGGATAATATTGATCAAGAAGGACTTGCAAATCCCGCGCTAGAAGCTAGAGTCCTTGACTTTGTTAAGATGCTTAAGGCCGGTGTGCGTGAAGCAAAAAGATCAAAAGGTGAAGAATGAACTGGATTACCAATTTTGTCCGTCCAAAAATTCAGGCGGTTCTTGAAAATAAAAAAGATACGCCCGACAACCTGTGGCATAAATGCAGTGGCTGCGGCCAACTGCTCTATTTAAAAGATTATCTGGAAGTCCAGTCGGTCTGCCCCAATTGTGGTTTCCATGGCCGCATTGATCCGAAAACCCGCTTCAAGCATTTATTCAACAAGGGTGAACATGCCCTGATTGACCTGCCGAAAGCCAATGAAGATCCCTTAAAATTTAAAGATCAAAAAAAATATACCGATCGCCTGAAGGCCGCGCGCGCCAAAAGTGAATCTAAAGATGCCATCTCGGTCGCCTACGGTCAAATCGGTAATATGAATGCCGTGATTGCGGTGCAGAATTTCCTGTTCATGGGCGGCTCCATGGGTATGGGTGTGGGCAATGGTATCATTGCCGCTGCCGAACATGCCGTGGCAAAAAAGGCGCCGCTCGTGCTTTTTTCCGCCGCCGGCGGGGCGCGAATGCAGGAGGGTATCCTCTCGCTCATGCAAATGCCCCGCACAACGGTGGCCGTTGAAATGGTTAAGGATGCCGGACTGCCTTATATTGTCGTCCTCACCGATCCCACCACGGGCGGCGTGACCGCCTCTTATGCCATGCTGGGGGATGTTCAGATTGCAGAACCCAACGCGCTGATCTGTTTTGCCGGGCCACGGGTCATCAAGGATACAATCCGCGAAGAATTACCCGAAGGCTTTCAACGATCAGAATATCTGCTGGATCATGGCATGGTCGATATGATTGTTCATCGTCATGAAATGCGCGATAACCTGATACAGCTTCTTGGTTTGTTAATGAAGCAAACCAAGGCAGCGTAAGTCGCCCATGAAACATCATACGGATCAGATCCTCGCGCGGCTGCAAAAGCACCACCCGAAAAAGATCGACCTTAGCCTGAACCGTATGCATGATCTGCTGGCCAGACTTGATCATCCTGAACGAAAACTGCCGCCGGTCATTCATATTGCCGGCACCAATGGCAAGGGGTCAACCATCGCCTATCTGCGGGCGATTCTGGAGGCCGCCGGCCTCTGCGTTCATGTCTATACCTCGCCGCATCTGGTGCGTTTTGCCGAACGCATTCGGCTTGGCGGAAAATTAATAGACGAAGATCATCTGTTAAGGATTTTACTGGATTGCGAAAAAGTGAATGGGGGCCGCCCGATCACCTATTTTGAGATTACCACGGCCATCGCCCTTAAGTCTTTTGCCGAGAGCGCTGCTGATATATTGTTGTTAGAAGTCGGGCTTGGCGGGCGATTAGATGCCACTAATGTGGTTGATCACCCCCTGTCCACAATTATCACGCCCATATCCATGGATCATCAGCAATTTTTAGGGAACACGATCAGCGCCATCGCCCATGAAAAAGCCGGCATTGCCAAATCAGGCGTTCTCTTAATCATGGCAGATCAGTTGCCGGCGGCCAAGGCGGCCATTTTAACCCATGGCAAGAGCATCGGCGCGAAGCCCGTTTGTTATGGCGACTGGACGATAACAGAAACCGGAAACGGGTTTGATTATCAGGACGAGAAGGGGGTCATTTCACTTCCGCTACCAAATCTGCATGGCCCTCATCAAATTGCCAATGCGGGGCTGGCCATTGGCTGTTTGCGCCATCAGGATAAATTTACCATCAGCATTGATCATATCAAAAAGGGAATTACCTCGGCCTATTGGCCCGCGCGGCTTCAGGATATCTCCCAAAGCCCTTATGGCCGCCTATTGCCCAAAGGCAGCCAGCTTTGGCTTGATGGCGGTCATAACCCGGCCGCCGGGGAAATTCTCGCCGATCATTTCTCAAAAGATATTGATACGCCGCTTTATGTAATTTGCGGTATGATGGCGGCCAAGGATGCGGCGGGTTTCCTAAAGCCGTTAAGCCCTTTTGCGGTTAAATTTTACGGCGTCACGGTTATTGGCGAAGACTGCCATTCCGCAAGCAACATTACCGAAATAGCGCAGCAGGCCGGCATGGTCTCACATGAGGCAAGCTCTGTGGAAAATGCGCTGCAAAAGATTAAAACTCATTCACAAGGCCGGGCCGTTCGCACTCTGATCTGTGGGTCATTATATCTTGCGGGCCATATTCTGGAACAGAATGACCTGCTGCCAACTTAAATGTTTCCGGCTAAATATTATCGCGTTATTTTTTTATGAGCGTAATCACGCAACCCTCAGGCAGTTCCGGCCATGATCTTTGGCGTTATATAAGGCCTCGTCTGCGATCTTCAGCATGGCTCTAAAGTCTTCTTCAGCGTGGTTACACATACCGATGCTGACCGTTACCTTGATTTCTTTTTCGCTGATACTAACGCTGTCTTGTGCAACGCTCATGCGGATTTTTTCCAGAATACCCATGGCCTCATCGGCATTTTTATCATGTAATATCACGCAGAACTCTTCCCCGCCAATACGCGCCACCAAATCTTTATCCACAAGGTGACGTTGCAGGTTTTCTGATACCCTGGCCAGAACATCATCCCCCATATGATGGCCATAAGTATCATTAATATTCTTGAAATGATCTATATCCACCATCGCGACCGTCAGGCCTTCTGCCTTATTGTCTTTATCACTAAAAAGCTCATCACCATATTCCAATAAAAACCGCCGGTTATTCAATCCGGTTAAGGCGTCGATATAGACGCTCTTCTTTAATTCCTCGATCAAACAGTAAATGTCTAAATTCTGCGATACGCGGCACAGGAGCTCTTCATAACTAAATGGTTTATGAATGAAGTCATTGGCCCCAAGTTTCAGAAACTGTACCACATATTCACCTTCGGCATGGCTGCTCATGCCAATGATAGGCAGTTGATCCTTGGAATATTTACTGCGCAATTTACGCGTCAATTCAAAACCATCCATATTCGGCATATTATAATCGGTAAGCACAAGGTGAATAGGATGGTGTGTTTCCATCAATTCCAGAGCTTCTTTACCATCGCGGGCTTCAACCACATTGATTTGTTGCCGGATTAATTGCGTACAAAGTATTTTCCGGGCGGTAACCGAATCTTCAACCACCAATATATTAATCTTGCGGTTAAGCATGAGGCGGTTAACAAGATAAATGAAATAGTCAAGACTGGCCGGCGAATCTTTGGGGACGCAATCAATAACCCCCATGGCATAATAACGGTTAAGAGACTCCCGATCAAAATTACTGCTGAAAATAATAGAGGGAATGTCGTATTTATTCATAAGCTCGACGATCTCGCCCTCACGTGCATCAGGAAGGCATAGATCAAGAAGAGCCACAAAATATTCACTACCCTGTTGTTTTAACAATTTTTTTGCGTCTGCATAATTTTCTATAAAAACGCACTCAAGATTTTCAAATACTTTTAAACGATGGCGAATGGCAACCGCAAAGAATTTGCTATCTTCAACAATCAGGACCCGCAACTTTGGGGAGGGCATACTCAAAACCTCATTTCCAAATATTAATCACTATCGTTTTAAGGGAAGTAGATAATAGAAAAGCCACCTTAAGAAGAGATTAATACCAGAGATTAATAAATAAAAAAGCTGCTTCACTTAAACAGCGGGCTTTCAAAATATGATTCTTGCTGTTTTTTGTTATCGCGCGGTGAGATTTATTTTTTGTATAGACATTGACAGTCTGCCACAATGTTGAATAGGCTGGTTTTTTATGATTAATAATAGTATAAACTAATTGGTGAGGCTGCTAAATAGAAGAAAATACTATTCCATCTTTGGCATAAGGTTGGCTATGTTAGGCAGGCTTTGCCGTTTAAATTAGCCGTTTCAGAACAGTTGAAAATTGGTCCTTTACAACCAGAAAGGGTGATTATTTTGAACCAGTATAACATGCTAAATGCACATGATATTCAGCAGGTTATAGACTTGGGCGACAAGCTTGCTTCTTGCCGCGATCTGGATTTGTTCAGAGATGAGCTTTTAGGGGATATCACCCGCTTTCTCGGAGCAGAGACGGGGACATTATTGACTTTTTCCACGCGTGAAAAGATGAATATTGGCTTTAATTGTTCTTATGGGGTTTCTTCAAAAATGCATAAGGATTACGTCAATGGATTTTTTGAGAAAGACCCTGCAGTGGCTTTGTTGTTCGATACACAGTCCAAATATTATCTTGATTGCCCTAACAGCTCTAAAGTAATATCACTGGAAAATCATGTCGATTATGATCACTTTACGGCAGGTTTCTTTTATAATGCATTCCTGCGTCCGCTGGATATTCATCACCTTATACTCATGAAAATAGCGTTAAGGCCGGATGAGGATAACGACCTGCTCATCGGCATTCATCGCCCCGAAAAAAAGGGATCTTTTTCCGAAAAAGATCTGGCTAAGGCAAAATTATTGATCCCCACCTTAACGGGGGCCATGGGTAATTTGACCTCCCGCGCGCTGTTGCATGAGCGCCAGACAATTATCCAAAGTCTGGGCGAAGATATGCATGACTGTGGATTGATGATAGTGAATGACAGAATGGATATCTTGCATCAATCAACTCTGTTCAGGCATCATTTTGGACAGAAAGGTCAAGATATTTCCTCAGCCAGTCTGCCGCCGCAGATTTTTCAAGCCTGCCAGAAAATGAAAAATGAGTTTTCAAAGATTGCCGCTCAAAACCGCCAGATGAATGAACATAGCCTTCATCAAAAGATATTTTTTAAGGGCAATAACCTGACCTGTAATATTAAAGCAATTACTGCGGATAACGGGTTACGCTTCATTATCTATAGTTCAGAAAAAAATCGCTTCAAGGTGAATGAGAAGGTTATGGAACGGAGCCATTTAACGGAGCGGCAAAAAGATATCGCCTGTCAAATCACGCTTGGACTTACCAATATACAAATTGCGGAAAAGCTGGGGATCAGCATACGTACTGTGGAAAATCATCTCTGTGCGATTTATGCCAAAGTGAAGGTACAAAACCGTACAAGCCTGACGAATGTACTTTCTCAGGGATTTTTCCGATAGTATCGCCAGCGTTATAAATTTAGCGTTATAAATTTTCCATTAAAATTTCATTGACGGCCCCGGCATTCTCCATATGTGGCATATGGCCGGAATCTTTGACCTGATGACTTCTTATATTTTTTCCCGTCAGAATATGCGCCCCTGTTCCAGAGATGATTTTATCATTCTCGCCCCATATTATGGATACCGGCATGCGCAAGCCCGCAATTTCATTATCATTAAAGGCGGATTGTTCTGTTGTCAAACCGGCGTCGGCTATGACCTTCAAAGCCTCATCGACACCGTCAAGGCGTTTATATTTTAAAACATCATCTATCAAGTCGGCCGTCACAAGCTTCTCATCAGAGAACAGCTGCTGCAATACAGGTTTCAGTTGTTTTCGGGTCCGGGCCTGCATAAAATTTGTAATATAATCAGAATTCACCGGTCGGCCAACCAATGCCGGGCAAATCAGTGACAGGCTGGTCACGCGACGTGGATCATTCAACGCGCATTGCAGCGCAATGGCCGCGCCCATTGAATGGCCGATGAGATGGGCCTTTTCAATCGCAAGCCTGTCAAGAAAACCGTCGACCACACGGGCCAATCCCTTGACCGAACCATCCTTGACATATTTTGTCGAGCGGCCATGCCCGGGTAAATCAAGGGCAATGACCCGGTGTGTTTCGCCAAGCTTCCCCTGATTAAATAACCAGTTATTGCAATCGCCGCCGTAACCGTGAATTAAAATCACGGGTATTTCTCCTGACTTTTGGCCATTGTCCGGAATATTTGCCGGCTCATGGGGCATGGTTTCTAGATAGGAAATATCCATATCCCCCAGTTTCGCACTGAGAATATTGGGCATTCCTGCCGTTTCCAAGGCGGGATCATCTGGATCTTCAACTTTAAATGTTGCGATAAAGGCGTCAATAGCTTCATCATTTTGAGTGTCATCGGCCAATACGGCCATCAGGGCTCCCACAGGCAGCATCTCGCCTTCTTCTGCGATCAGTCGCCGGACTTTTCCGGATACTGCGGCCTCGACGGCGCCGGCTATTTTACTTGTTTCAATTTCGGCAATTTCCTGGCCGATATTTATCTCGTCCCCCGGCGAGATATGCCATTCTATTAACTCGCCTTCATCCATTGACAGGCCCCATTTGGGAACGGTAATTGCTTTTATTGTCATGTTTTTTATACTTTACTTTAACAGTCTGTGAACGCCCGCCACAACGGTGGCTGCGGACGGGATAAAGGCATCTTCAAGAGGGGGTGAAAAAGGCACCGGCGTATGCGGGGGGGTAATTTGAATTATCGGGCCTTTTAAGGATGAAAAGCCTTTTTCAGCAACCAGCCCGGCAATGTCGGCAGCCATGCCGCAACGCGCTGCGGATTCGTCAACGACCACTAACCGACCTGTTTTTTCGACTGATTCCAGAATGGTTTCCTCATCCAGCGGTGATGTGGTTCGTGGATCGATCACCTCGACCGATATGCCTTCAGAAGCCAGAGTTTTCGCGGCTTCTTCGGCAATATGAACCATTCTCGAGAAAGCAACAATCGTAATGTCATGGCCTTCACGCACCACATTGGCCTCTCCAAACGGAATGGCATAGGATTCATCCGGCACATCACAGGCATGATCATAAAGCAGCTTATTTTCAAAGAATATCACAGGGTCGTCGTCACGTATCGCTTCGATCAACAGGCCCTTGGCGTCATAGGCATTGGATGGCATGACACATTTAAGCCCCGGGACGGATGTGAACATATGGTAAAGACATTGAGAATGCTGCGCGGCTGTGCGCATGCCCGCCCCAATGGTTGTGCGAATGACCATGGGTGTTCTGGTTTTGCCGCCAAACATATATCGGAATTTGGCGGCCTGATTAAATATCTGGTCGAAACAGACGCCCATAAAATCAACAAACATGAGTTCAGCAATGGGCCGCAGCCCGGTCGCGGCGGCCCCTGCGGCGGCCCCCATAATGGCGGATTCCGTTATCGGCGTATCGATCACACGATTTGCCCCGAATTCGCCGATCAACCCTTTGGTCACGCCAAGCGGGCCACCATAAGCATCAATGACGCCCGTGCCGCCGTGTCCGCCCGCGACATCCTCACCGAGTATGATCACATTATTATCACGTCGCATCTCTTGCCGCAGCGCATCATTCAACGCTTCCCGAATGGTTTTTTGAGTCATTTTTAGCTACTCCAGAAATTAATATGAGACGTAAACATCTGTCAACAGATCGTCTTTGGTGGGAAAGTCGGCCTCGCGAGCGGCCTTAACGGCACTGTCTATCACAGACTTCACCTCTTGATCAATTTGATCAAGGTCTGCCTTTGTGACATGTTTACCGGCTTCAACTTTATCACGGAAAATTTTAAGGCAGTCACCGGTCTCCCTTAACTGCGTGAGTTCTTCTGCGGAACGGTAGGCCTGTGGATCCCCTTCAAAATGACCGTAAAAACGCATGGCGACGGCTTCAATCGCACTGGGCCCTTGCCCCGTTCTGGCCCGATTAATGGCTTCTTTCGCGGCCGCTTCGACCGCAAAGAAGTCAGTGCCGTCCACTTGGACTGCGGGCAGTCCGAATCCCTCGGCGCGTTGGGCTATGCTTTCTGCCCCCACCGCATAATCGCATCCGGTTCCTTCGCCATAGCCATTATTTTCAAAGATGAAAACAACCGGCAATTGTAAAACAACGGCCATATTCATGGATTCAAAAGTTGTCCCCTGATTTGAGGCCCCATCACCGGAAAAAGAAACCGCGACCCCATCCGTTCCCTGTACTTTTGCTGTCAGCGCCGCGCCAATGACCAACGGTGGATTACCGCCCACAATGGCATTCGCCCCAAGCATGCCTTTCTCAAAGTCTGCAATATGCATTGATCCACCTTTGCCGGCACAAAGACCATTTTTTTTACCATAAATTTCGGCCATCATACCGTTAATATCACAGCCTTTGGCGATACTATGCCCGTGGCCCCTGTGCGTGCTTCCGATATAGTCACTATCCTTGAGGTGCTTGCAAACTGCTGTTGCGATGGCCTCCTGACCGGCATACAGATGTACGAAACCGGGTATCTCACCCGTTGTATTCTCAACATGAATACGTTCCTCAAACTCTCGTATGGATTTCATACGGCGGTATGCATCCAAAAGCTTATTTTTATCTGATCCCATTCACAACCTCTCTCTAATAATAAGGCAACGACATATTTTGCCTGATTTTGTTTATGACATCTAATTTAGGCGGCCATGTCAAAATACCATATAGAGGAAATTACTTATTTTACGGATCATAAGCTTCTATTCCCCCTTAGTCTTTAATGCCGCAAAGTCGGGGATCCAGAATTTTCAGAGAAACGGGATTTCATGCTTCTGATGGAATGACGAAATAGTGCAGAGCTAGTATAGATTGGCGTGAAGGAAAATAACTTGGCCTGATTGCGGTGTTTGCAGGCAGGAGTGGTTTTTCGTTTATTTAGAAATAGAAAAGTGATAAATTACGCCCGAGAAAATTAATTTTTACTTGAAAAAACAGGATCAATATATGACCTATGATTCAGACAATATTTTTGCGAAGATTTTGCGGGGGGAGATTCCTTGTGACAAGGTTTATGAGGATGAATTTTCGCTGGCTTTTCATGATATTAATCCGCAGGCCCCTGTTCATATATTGGTCATTCCCAAGGGCGAATATGTCAGCATGGCCGATTTTACGGCCAATGCGCCGTCAGATTTGATCGCTGGGTTTTTCCGTGCGGTGGGGCAGGTGGCCCGTGAAGGCGATCTGGAAGATCCGGGTTATAGAATATTAGCCAATGCGGGCGATGATGCCCATCAGGAAGTGCCCCATTTGCATGTCCATATCTTTGGCGGCAAGCGACTTGGGCCTATGCTCGCCGCATAAATACTATGGTAAATTAGGAAAAAGTAATATTAGTTGTATTTTCCCTTGACTCTGCTCTTTCTTTTACCATATGAGAGCCAACTTATGGTTAATTTGTAAAAGCGGGTGCGGGGAGTCGCCCTCTTTTTTGACAAGGAAAAAAAGAAAATGTCGACTTCTGACTATGTGGCTCAATCGCAGCTTATGGCTGTAAACCAGCCGCAGGATATTCCCGTTTCTCTTTTGCGGGATTTATACGAATATTGGCAGGGCAAGAAAGGCGATCGCAAGATGCCGTCCCGCCTGGATATATGCCCCACGGAGATCATTGATCTGTTGCCCAAAATTATCCTGATCGATGTGGAGTATGAGCCGCAACGCTTTCGCTTCAGGCTCGTTGGTACGGATGTGGTCAGGGTTATGGGGCAGGATGCGACCGGAAAATATCTGGATGAACTGTCATCCGATTCGGCCGTACATGACCGCCTGTCGTGGCTTATCCGGCAAAAAACCACCTATTATGTGTCGTCACAACTGGATTGGCTGAACAGGAGCTTTCAAAAATACCATGTCCTTGGATTGCCGCTCGGGGATGAGGCGGGGAATGTCAATATGATTATGTATGGCATTGACCAATTTTACGACACGGGTAAATAGCGGTCTTATTCCGCTGTTTCTTTGGCTGTGCGTGCCTTATAGGCCCGAATGGCCTTGTTCATTTGATCGGCAACCTGGGTTTCAAGAGCATAGGCGTAATCAAACAACTGATCCCATTCGGAAATTTGTTGCTCTGTTGCCACATCTCCTATCGCTGTTTTTTCCGTGGCGATACAATTCTGGAAATTCACGATGGCGGGCTGAAAATCATTTTTTATGGTTTTCAGAGCCGCTAAAATATCCTCTTTAGGGGCCGTTGCGCCATCCGGGATGACCGGCGCCAAGGGCGGGCGACAAGAGGTTACCGCATATGCAGAGCTGCCCAGAGTAAATATCAGGGCAAATAAAATTAATGCAGAAGTTATAAATTTACGAATGGCAGCCATGAAATTCCTCGTTATCGTAGATGATATTTTAGTAATTTTCGCCGAGAAACCATCTTAGGTCAAGTATAAATTTGGTCAGATATTATATTGCGCCCTTAAAGGGCGGCTTCTGCGCTATAATTTATTGGCGATATATTCTTTAAGATCAATATCTGGCCTTGCGCCCAAATGGGTGATGACTTCGCTGGCCACAAGATTGCCCATGCGCCCGCAAACCCCAAGGTCAAGGCCGCGCGTATAGCCGTGAAGAAAACCTGCCGCAAACATATCACCGGCACCAGTGGTATCGACCAAGTTTCTCACGGGATATCCCTTCACATTAATGACTTCACCCGCACTGACAATGATGCAGCCTTCTGCGCTGCGGGTAATGGCGGCCACCTCGCAATGTTGCTGGACGGCGTTAATCGCGTCGTTCAAATCCCGCGTATCATACAGCATCAACAGCTCTTCCTCATTGGCAAACAGAATATCAATTTCATGTTCGGCAAGATGCAGGAATTCCTGTTTATGGCGGCCCACACAGAAACTGTCCGACAGGCTGATGGATGTTTTGCGCCCGGCCTTATGGGCGAGGGTCATGGCCTTTCGAAAGGCGGCCTTGGCATTTTCGGGATCCCAAAGATATCCTTCCATATAGGTCACGAAGGCACTGGCCACTTGCGCCTCATCAATATCCGCTTCCATCAGATTAACGCAGGCTCCAAGATAGGTGCACATGGTGCGTTCGGCATCGGGGCTTACCATGACAAGGCACCGGGCCGTCGCGGCCCCGCTTTCGTCCTTTGTCGTGGTATAGTCAATGCCAAGAGATTTGATGTCATGGTCAAAAACATGACCCATCTGGTCATTTCTGGTTTTGCCAATATAGGCCGCCTGACTGCCCATAGAGGCAAGTCCGGCGATGGTATTGGCGGCGGACCCGCCGGAACATTCAATGGCGGTACCCAGCTCGCCATAGATCTTTTCAGATGTTTCTTCATCGACAAGCTGCATGCTGCCTCTGGGGATGTTATGATCGACAAGAAAGTCATCCTCTATCTGAACCAGAATATCAACAATGGCATTTCCGATACCCAATACATCAAATTTATGCGTCATATTTTCTCACATTAGTAACCTTGAATTATGGGGGAGTATAAGATGAGCCATGGGGCATGCAAGCGTAAAAAATCAGATTTAACAAAATCTTTCTTGCCTTTTGATATAATAAGCCCATATTTTCCTGTAAGGGTGGTTAAGGGTCGATATCTGTAAGGATAAAAAACGTGAAAAATATCATGAGTGCCGTAACGCGGACTTTGGCTCAAGTCTTCGACACCGCCTTCCTCAAAGTCTTTATATTGGGTATTCTGACCACGATTGCCGCCATGGTTATCACATGGTTTCTGGCAAATTACCTGAAAGATCAATTTATCCTCACCCGGTTTGACTGGCAGTGGGTGAACAGCTTTTTCCAATGGTTGCTTGATATTGACTGGATTTTCAACATTATCTTTTTCTTTCTGATGGGCGTATTTTTCCCGCCTGTCGCGACCATTTTCATGTCGCTTTATCTGGATGATGTTGTTGATGCGGTGGAAGATAAATATTATCCGGATCATAAGGCGGGCAAAAGACTGGGGGTTGCGCATCTGGCTTATCTGGCCCTGCGGCTGGCCTTTATGATTATCCTCTTGAATATCATTGTGATCCCGCTTTACATCTTCTTTTTCTGGCTGCCTTTTGTGCCGTTGATTATTTTTTATACGCTGAATTCTTATTTGCTGGGCTGGGGCTATTATGAAATGGTCGCCGTGCGTCATTTGGGAATCAAGGCGGCCGGACAGCACCGTAAATCCATTCGCGGACAAGTCCTTGGCGGCGGCTTTATGATTACCCTGCTGTATACTCTTCCCGTGATTAACCTGACCGCCCCGATTTTAGGGGCCGCGATTCTGGCTCATATATTCCATCTGACGATCCGGTCAGAGGAACAGGACGTATGATGCGGATTATAATATTAGGCATATTGACGATTTTTCTCGCCGGATGTCAAACCCCTGAAAAACCAATTGAGCAAGCGCCCCCGCCAATAGCGGCGGCGGAAGAAGCCCCTGAAGAACCAATCGTCATTACCCCGCCCAGGCCGCGTTTTATCATGGAGAATATCATGGGCCTGACCCCGGATACGTTGCTTAATATTCTGGGGGAACCATCGTTAAGGCGGCATGAGCGTGAGGCAGAGGTCTGGCTTTACGGAAATTCAGAATGTCGGCTTCATCTTTATTATTATCCCGATGATAACGGTGATTTCCGGCTGGATTATGTGGCGGCCGCAGCGGCAGATCCCGCCGCAGAAAATCCCACGGTATCGCCCAATGCCTGCCTGAATAGTCTTGTGATCCCGGAAAAACAATTGCCGGATCTTATCATCCCTGAATTGGATCAAGAACCGTCTTATCCCGGTATGGGCATAGATCCTCTACCGGACATGTCGGACAACTAGGGCGTCTTGCCTTGCAGATATAACGCCCATGGAGGATCAGCCAGTGATGGGCATGGCGCGCAAATTCAGCCGGTATGGCTTTTTCCAGTTTCTTCTCAACGGCGAGCGGCGTTTTGCCTACGGCCATTTTTGTTCTGTTTCCGACTCGAAACAGATGGGTATCGACCGCAATGGTCGCATGGCCAAAGGCGATATTCAATACCACATTTGCCGTTTTTCGGCCTACGCCGGCCAGTGTCTCAAGATCTTCACGGTTTTCAGGAACGATACCGTCAAATTCCGCGACGAGCCTTTCTGCCGCCTTGATGATATTTTTGGCCTTGGTGTTAAACAGCCCGATGGTTTTGATATGATCTTTCAGGCGTTCTTCTCCTAAATCCAGCATATCCTGCGGGGTTCTGACGATCTTGAATAATGCTTTTGTGGCCTTGTTAACGCCAATGTCCGTGGCCTGCGCCGATAAGGCCACGGCGACTAATAATGTGTAGGGGTTGGTATAATCAAGTTCACCCTGCGGCTCAGGGTCACGTTCCCGAAGCCGGCGGAAGAATTCCCATATATTCTTTTTCTTCATTCTTTGGGCAGTCCTAAAACATCGGCCATATCATAAAAGCCCGGCTTCTGTTTTGCGGCCCAGAGCGCGGCCTTCACAGCCCCGCGGGCGAAGATCACTCTATCGCCGGCCTTATGGGTCAATTCGATACGTTCATCATCGGCATTAAAGCTCACCACATGTTCGCCGGCCACATTGCCGCCGCGCAAGACGGCAAAGCCAATATCACCGCGCCTCCGCGCGCCCGTGATGCCATCGCGATTTTTATCGGCCACCTGATCAAGGTCAACGGCCCGGCCTTTTGCGGCTTCCATGCCAAGGCTGAGCGCCGTTCCGGACGGGGCATCAACCTTATGCCGGTGATGCATTTCGAGGATTTCAATATCATAATCCGCATTCAGCATACTGGCGGCCTTGCGGGTCAGGTAAAATAGTAAATTAACCCCAAGTGAAAAATTGGACGCATAAACCACGGCCACGGATTTTGCGGCCTTATACAAAGATTTTTCGTCTTCTGGCGTCATGCCCGTGGTGCCGATAATATGAATGGTGCCATATTTCGCCGCATGGTTTGCATGCAGAACCGTTGCGGTTGGACAGGTAAAATCAATGATCACATCTGAATTCTTGAAGAGAGTCTCCGCATCAGGCGTGATTTTAAGGCTGGTATCAAGGCCACTTGCCGGATGCCGGATGGCTTGGCCGATATAAGGGCTGTCATGACGTTCGGTGCCGCCGGATAATGTGGCTGTTTCCTGATCCAGGATGGCCCCGACCAGCATTTGTCCCATACGTCCGCCGCAGCCAACAACCCCAATTTTTACTTTGGTCATGATATTCTCCCTATGCATTACCATCTTTGTAAACAATTAGAGGTCATATGGAAAGCCGCGCAACAGGAAAATTTACTTTTCGTGTTTCTTGATGTCATCTTCTTCAAACAGGGCGCGGTAGGAAGCGCCCTCAAGATCATCATATTGGCCGGAGCGCATGGACCAGAGGAAGCCGGCCAGACCCACCAGCCCCAGAAACAAGGCGATAGGGATAAGGAAAAGAAGGCCTTCCATTATTTGCTCCTTATTTCTTTAGGGGAAAAAAGCGGAATCAGGTTAAGCCGGAAAGCATTGGCGGTCACCACCATTGAAGAGCCTGACATGGCCAAGGCGCAGATGAGCGGGGTCAAAAATCCGGCGGCCGCAAAAGGTATGGCAATCAGATTATAAAGGGCGGCAAGGCCAAAATTGCTAAAGACCAGCTTTCGGCTGGATTTTGATATCTGATAGGCGCGTACAACAGAAGACAATGTTTGCGATTGAAATATGAAATCTGCGGCATTCTGGCTGACATCTGCGGCTGTTGAGGGGGATATGGACACATAGGCCGCGCTGAGCGCCGGGGCATCATTCAGCCCGTCACCGACCATCAAAATTTTCTTGCCCTGTGCTTTAAGCTCTTCCAGACGATCAATTTTATCCTGCGGTTTGGCCCCGCCGTGGTAATTGGTTATGCCAAGCTCTTCGGCGACATCCTTGACCACATCCAGCCGGTCGCCGGACAACAGCAAGACTTCGAAGCCCTTTTTCTGGAACCAGTTCACCACCTGGACAGCATCCTTACGCAAGCGATCCTGAAAGGTAAAAAGGGCCGGCTCCTGATCGCCGGCTTTCAGCCAGAGTTCGCTAAAGCGGTTATTATGCTGAACATCTGTGCTGACATGGCACCAGTCACGATTGCCAAGGCGGACTTCCGTGCCATTGATGGTGGCTTTCAGGCCCATACCCGGTTCTTCATGAAGCGGACTGGAGGTTGCGACGGTGGAAATATCGCGCTCAAGGCAGGCCACAATTAACGCCCGGCATAACGGGTGGCTAGAGGCCTTGGCCAGACTGGCGGCCAGCGCAAGCATGGCGGGATCAAGGCTATCCCCGTTCGTTATCTCCGGCTGACCTCGCGTTAAGGTGCCGGTTTTGTCAAAGGCAACCACATCAATCTCGGCAAGCCGTTCAAGCCCGTCCGGGGCCTTGACCAATATGCCATTTTTAAACAGGCGGCTTGCGGCAATAACCTGTACCACAGGCACGGCGAGCCCCAACGCGCAGGGGCAGGTGATGATCAAAACCGCAATGGCGGTAATCAGGGATTGTTGCCAACCAACATCACTAAACCCCATCCAGCCGATAAAAGTGAGCAGCGCCAGCAGATGAACAGCGGGAGCATAAATCTGGGCCGCTCTGTCGGCGAGCCGGACATATTTGGCCCGGCCTTGCTCGGCAATTTCCATCAGGCCGATAATTTCATCCAGCAGGGTTTTGCCGGAAAGGGCCGTGATGCGGATATCAAGGACGCCGCTGATATTTATGGTGCCGGCAAAAACCTTGTCGTCCAGGCCCGCTGATACGGGCAGGGTTTCGCCGGTAACAAGACTGGTGTCCACTTCGGAGATGCCGCGAATGATCACGCCGTCCACGGGAATGCGTTCCCCCGGCGCAACCCGAACAACCATCCCCGGGCGCAACATATCAATGACGCAGCTCTCGCTCTCGCCTGTTTTTGTGACGATGGTGGCTTTGCCCGGACGATAGCTCATCAGGTTATGGGCCGTGGCGCGGGCATGATTGCGCATTTTTCGATCCAGATAACGCCCAATCAACAAGAAAAACAGCAACATCACGGCCGCATCATAATAGGTATCACCGGTGCGCATAATCGTTTGCATGACGCTCAGGCCCAAAGACAGAATGACCGCCAGAGAAATCGGCACATCCATATTAAGTCTGCGGGCTTTAACCGCGCCCCACGCAGATTTATAAAAAGGCATTCCCGCGATAGCCGCGGCGGGCAGGGCGATCAGCGCTGACATCCAATGGAAAAAACCGCGCGTTTCATGTCCCATATCTGTTCCGGCCCATTCGGAAACGGAGAATAACATGATGTTCATCATGGCAAATCCGGCAATAGCCATACAGATCAGCAGCCAGCGCCCCTCTTTGTCATCCGAGGCCTCAGAAGGGCTGTCTTTAAACATATATCCTTTAAAACCCAATTCTTTCAGGGTATCGATGACCTCATCATTATTGGCGGTGGTATCCGGGTTATTCCCGGCCCATTCCACCGCCAGCCGCTGGGTGGTGAGATTCAGGCGGGCATTTTTTATGATGGGTTTCTTTTGTAATGTGCCTTCGATTTCCCGAATGCATGAGGGACAATGCAAACCTTCCACCACGAAATGCTCCAAAGGCACGGCGCTGCCCTCAAATGCATTTCTTGAGTCTAAAGACGTCATTATATTTCCTTTGAGGCCGCTGCTACCGATATTTTTTGTTTGAGTTTATATAGGTCGCCATTCGGTCGTTTTACTAGAATTTCCACATTCCACTGCCCGGCAAGTGGCAGGGACAGAGGGGCCGTGTAAAGATTGTCACGGCTTTTGGTCAGGATGACTTCCTGATCATAGATGTTGGTTACGGCGCGGGTTATCAGGGCTGTAACCTTGGCCGGCGGCAAATCATTCTCTGGCCAGATAACCTCTATATCCAACCGACCCGTTTCACCGGCTTCTGCGGTGATTATTTCGGGAGAATGCCGTAAATAAATTTCCCAGCCAGATTCCGCCTGTTTTTCTGCAGCTGTGATCTGCTCGTTATAATGGATGCCCTTACGGTAAGAATTTTCCGTTTCAAGTCCGCCCCAGGTTCCCAGCGCAAAATAGGCCATAATGCCATTGACGGTAAAGATAACCAGAAAAAATCCGACAATCCACATCAAAGCTTTTTTGCCCGTAAATCTGTTGCCGGTAAATTGTTGGGTATTTTGAGATTTTTCATTCTCAGAGCTCATGTTTTTGGTCCTTTGAAACTCGTTACATTTTCACTGATGCTGTCACTGCCCAAGTCTTTGACCGTGATGGTGAAGTTAATGCTGTCACTTGTTAAATCTTCCTTGGGTACGGTCAGGTAGATTTTTACCGACCTGAGCCGGTCGCGGCCCACTTCTATCACGGGCAGGCCTTCGGCGGTCTTTTCCTGAATACCGACGACGTTCATTTTATAATGTTGCAACCCGGAAATGCTCAGGGAAAATGTTCTAATATCATGGGATTTGTTTAAAATCTTGACGGTATAACCATTGCGGATATCACCGGATGATAAATGAACATACAAGGGATTTCGATCCCGCAAAACATTCACATCGAGGTCGGCCCTGTTCATCAAACCATAAAATATGCCGCCGCCCACGATGATGATGAGCAGAGTATAGAATAAAGTTCGCGGGCGAATGATCTGGATTTTCTCCGGCTCATTATTGGCGCGCCGGTCAAAATTTGCCAGACTGTCATAGGCAATCAATCCTTTTGGCCGGCCAATTTTCTCCATAACTTCGTCGCAGGCATCAATGCATAAAGAGCATTGAATACATTCAAGCTGCATTCCGTCACGAATATCAATCCCCATGGGACAAACCACCACACATTGACGGCATTGTACGCAATCGCCCCGGCCTTCCCAGCTATCGCCTTTTTTGTGAGGGGCGCGCGGCTCCCCCCTGTCTTCTTTATACATGACGGAAAGGGTGTCATTATCCATCATGACCCCCTGAATACGGGGCCAGGGACACATGTATGTACAAACCTGCTCGCGGGCGAAACCGCCCAGAATATATGTGGTAAAAGTGAGCAGAGCAATCCAGAAATAGGTGGTGAGCGGGGCGTCAAAGGCGATAAGTTCGGCCATTAACGTCGGGGCATCATTCATATAAAAAACCCATGCCCCGCCCGTGAGAACGGAAATGACGAGCCAGATGATATGTTTTATGGTTCTTTTGGCTAATTTGGACCAGGACCAGGGGGCTTTGTCCAGCTTGATGCGGGCATTGCGCTCGCCTTCTATGAAACGTTCCACCACTAAAAACAGGTCAACCCAGACAGTTTGCGGGCAGGTATAGCCGCACCATATGCGCCCTGCGGTGCTGGTCACAAGAAAAAGTGCAATTGCGGCCAATATTAACAGGCCGGTGATATAATAGACTTCCTGAGGCCATATTTCGATAAAGAAAAAATAGAAACGGCTGTTGGTTATATCGACCAGAATAGCCTGATCCGGAATCCCCGGCCCCCGATCCCATCTGATCCAGGGGGAGAGATAATAGATGCCCAGTGTGACAATCATCACCCACCATTTAATGGTTCGAAAAGTCCCCTTGGCACGCTTGGGATGGATTTTCTTCTGGGCGGCGTATAAAGAGCGGTATTCTGATTTATTTACGGCGTCAACGGCCGCACGCTCGACATCGGCGTGGGGCACGATTGGCTTCGCGGCCTGTTGGGGAGGTTCAAAATTTTGCGGCTTTTTTGCCATAATTGTCATACCCTGTTTATTAGATAATCATTCCGGCCCTGGCTTGCCTCCCCGCAAGGACAGCGCCGGAATAGTTTCGTATTTTAAATCACTCACCCCCGCCCAAGGTGTGAACATAAACGGCAAGAGCCTTGATCGTTGCCGGATCAAGGCGGCCCGCCCAAGAGGGCATAACCCCTTTGCGGCTATAAGAAATGGTGGAGATCAAAGTCTGCTGGTCAGCCCCGAAAAGCCATATGCTGTCAGCCAGATTAGGTGCGCCAAAATCTTTGTTCCCCGTCGCATCTTCGCCGTGGCAGGCCGCGCAATTCTCCTGATATATTTCCGATGATCCCGCTGGCGGGGTTACAGATTTATCGGACAAGGCGATGACATAGGCGGCCACATCTTTTATCTGGCCTTCGTCCAGAAATTCATCTGTCAAGAAGGCTGGCATATCGCTGAGGCGGGTGTCCTCATGTACGCCGCGAATACCCACTGTAATGGTTTCATGAATTTCATCCAGAGAGCCGCCCCAGAGCCAGTCATCATCATTCAGGTTCGGATAGCCTTTGGCACCTGATGCGCCCGACCCATGACAGCCCGCGCAATTGTCGCCGAAGACAGCCTTGCCGGACGCCATCGAGAACTCTAGCAAATCCTGACTATTCTCAATGGTTGCAAGGTCTGCGGATAAAAGCTTCTCAGAATAAACCTTGCGGGCTTCTTTCGCTTCATTTAATTGCGCGGCGACCACGTCACGCTGGGAATAGCCTAAAACGCCTTTGGAATAATCGCTGATCAATGGCCATGTGGGCATGGCAATCCAGTATCCTACGGCCCAGATAATTGTGGCATATAAAGTCCATAACCACCAGCGCGGCATCGGGGTGTCTAATTCTTTAACACCGTCCCACTCATGGCCAGTTGTATAGGTGTCGGTAATTTCATCATATTCTGGTTCGTTTGACATATATTATTCCTTATCCGTCCCTTATTCGTCATCTAGGGGGCGATTGGCCGCCTCGGAGAATGTTTCATTATTGGCCGGCCACAGGGCATATACAATAGCCGTAACGAACATGCCGAAGAGAAACAGCAGTCCCCAGGTTTCGGCAAAATTAGCAACTTCCAGATGTGTCATTATCTTATTCCTACCGGTTATTTTCTTTTGCATTATAGATTGAAAAATCAACCAAGGTGCCGAGCATCTGCATATAGGCAATCAAGGCATCTAATTCGCTGATTTTATTTGGATTGCCGTCAAAATCACGCACCTGAGCCGTGGGATAGCGTTCCATGAAGGCGTCATAATCATCAGAATCCTCATCAAGCTGTGCTTTTAGATCCTCAATGGCATAGGTAATTTGAGCTTCGCTGTAAGGCACGCCAACCATCTGATTGGCTTTCAGGTCATAGCTGATCAGGTTAAAATCCAGATCGGCCTTTGCCAGAAAGGGATAGCCCGGCATGATGGATTCAGGCACAACGGCCCTTGGATCATTCATATGTTCCCGATGCCACTCGTCTGAATATTTATTGCCGACGCGGGCAAGATCAGGGCCGGTTCTTTTTGATCCCCATTGGAAGGGGTGGTCATACATGCTTTCGGCGGCCAGGGAATAATGGCCATATCTTTCCACTTCATCCCGCGTTGACCGGATCATCTGGGAATGGCAATTGTAACAGCCTTCGCGGATATAGACATTGCGGCCCGCCAGTTCCAATGGGGTATAGGGCCGCATGCCTTTTACTTTTTCTATGGTGTTTTCCAGATAGAACAGCGGGGCTATTTCCACCAGACCACCAATAGAAACCGTGATTAAAATACCAACCAGAAGAATGATAGGGTTTTTCTCAAATATGGCATGTGAGAATGACATTTTCTTTTTTGGTTTCTTTTCTAATGACATTTTTCTTTTCCTTATTCGTTCTGGTGGCTTATTCAGCAGGGACAGTTTTGGGGGCTGTCTCTGATATTTCTGGTGTCTCTGATGTCTCTGGAACAGCATCGCCTTCGCCGCGTACTGTTCTCCAGAGGTTATAGGCCATGATCAGACTACCGATAACGAACATTAATCCCCCGACGGCCCGGATAATATTGGGGATAAATTTAGCAGCAACTGTTTCCACAAAGGAATATTCCAAAAACCCAAGGGCATCATAAGACCGCCACATCAGGCCCTCCATAATACCAGATACCCACATGGAACAGATGTAAAGCACGATGCCGATCGTTGATATCCAGAAATGCATATTCACCAATTTCAGGGAATAAAGACCTTTACGTTTCCAGAGCCACGGGAACAGGCAATATAGCGCGCCAAAGCTGATATAGGCGACCCAGCCAAGAGCGCCGGAATGCACATGGCCCACGGTCCAGTCGGTATAATGGCTCAGGCCATTCACCGCTTTAATGGACATTAAGGGCCCTTCAAAAGTGCTCATGCCATAAAAGGCAAGGGAAACAACCATCATCTTCAGAACCGGATCAGTGCGTAATTTATCCCATGCCCCGCTCAGGGTCATCAGGCCGTTGATCATGCCCCCCCAGGATGGCATCCATAGAATGATGGAGAAAGTCATGCCCAAAGTCTGTGCCCAGTCAGGCAATGCGGTATAATGAAGGTGATGCGGGCCGGCCCAGATATATAGGAAAATCAAGGACCAGAAGTGAATGATGGACAAGCGATATGAATATATCGGGCGTTCGGCGCGTTTTGGGACGAAATAATACATAATGCCCAGAAAACCGGCGGTCAGAAAGAAACCAACGGCATTATGACCGTACCACCATTGGGTCAAGGCCCCCTGAACCCCGGCGAATAGCGAATAGCTTTTTGGCTCAACAAAGGAGATCGGTATGGACATATTATTGACCAGATGTAACACGGCAACGGTGGCAATAAACGCAAGGTAAAACCAGTTTGCCACAAAAATATGCGGCTCTTGCCGGCGGCGTAGTGTGATAAGGAAAACCAGCAGATAGGCAACCCAAACGATGGTCAGCCAAATGTCAACATACCATTCTGGCTCAGCATATTCCTTGCCTTGGGTGATGCCAAGAACATAACCTGTGGCGGCAAGAACGATAAACAGCTGATACCCCCAGAAAACAAACCATGGGGCAATTTCGCCGGCCAGTCTGGCTTTGCTGGTTCTTTGCACCACATAAAATGACGTGGCGATCAAGACATTGCCGCCAAAGGCAAAAACCACAGCAGAGGTATGCAGGGGCCGCAGGCGCCCGAAATTGGTCCATTCGAGATCAAAATTCAAAGCGGGAAAGGCCAGCTGCCAGGCAATAATATCCCCAACCAGAAAACCGATAACGCCCCAAAAGACGGCGGCAATAGCCCCGGCCTTGATCACCCCGTCATTATAAAAAACGCCAGCCGGTGATTTCTCGGCCGCGATCCTGCCATTATCGGGGTTCCCGAATTTTATAACTGCGAAGATGCCAAGGGCAAAGGCAAGGATCAT
The DNA here is from genome assembly GCA_021647465.1 of Emcibacter sp. Lineage (GTDB taxonomy): Bacteria > Pseudomonadota > Alphaproteobacteria > Sphingomonadales > Emcibacteraceae > Paremcibacter. The sequence continues at coordinate 97,161 of JAKIUQ010000011.1, forward strand.
GATGTATCCATGAAACGCCATGGGCGCTGAGCTGGTTTTGGCAATGATGAAAAGTGCCATCAAAACACCGATGCCAAGGCTCAGAGAGGTTAATCCTTTTGCCAGACTATTGACGGTTGGGGGGGGGCTGAGGTTTGTCATTTTAATAACCTGAATTTTAAATGTTGAATATTCTTTCTATTCGATAACCTGGTGTCAATTTACATGTTACTAAATATACTGAACAGTTATATTTTATTGTAAATTGAACGATTAAGCTATTCATATCGACCAATCATTGATGCAGGTCAACAAAAAATCACTATAATCTGTATTCTAGAAAAAAATCACGATTTTTTACATAAGCAACATAGAGAGAATAACTTGAGGGCGTGAATTTAAAGAGATATGGTAAATCTGAAATTCAGAGGTGTTATTTTTAGAATATTTAATAGGGAAAGCAATAAAGTGACATATGAAACCATCAAAGAAATTTGCACATTAAATATTTTATCAGCCCGAATCCAGTTGGCTTTTCGGGCCGCTTTAGGCTTGAGCGTGATAAGCTTGGCAGCCTGTGACCGGGATGCGGGCGATAGCCATGTTCTGCAAGTTCATGAAGATATCCTTACTTTGGATAGTCACGTGGATATTTCTTCTGATTATACTTATAAGCCTGCTTTTGATCCGGGAAAATTGACGGATATGAAAGTCGATATTCCCAAAATGACGGCGGGCGGTCTGGACGCGGCCTTTTTTGTGGTTTATGTGGGCCAAACCGCGCGAACAGAAGAAAATTACGTGACGGTTAAACAGGATGCTCTGCGTAAGTTTGAGGGAATTCATAGGATGACCGATGAGCTTTATCCTGATCAAATCGGATTGGCTTACAGTCCGGCTGAGGTTAGGCATATATATAAAGAGGGTAAAAAGGTCGCCATTATTGGCATAGAGAACGGCTATGCTATCGGCAGGGACATTGCGCTGGTCGAAGATTATTATAACCGGGGTGCCCGATATATGACCTTGGCCCATAATGGACATAACGACATATGTGACAGCGCCCAGCCCAAGGAAAAACTGGGCGATATACCGGCAGAACATGGGGGGGTAAGTGAATTTGGCACGCAGGTCATCGGTGAAATGAACCGGCTTGGTATGATGGTGGATATTTCGCATGTGTCAATGGATTGTATGACGCAGGCGGTAAATATGTCCAAGGCCCCGGCCATTGCGTCTCATTCCGGGGTTCGGGCCTTGGCCGATCATCCGCGCAATCTGACGGACGCGCAGATGATACTGCTGGCGCAAAGGGGCGGGGTCATGCAATTGGTGGCCTATTCGGGTTTTTTGAAAATTGATACGGCGCGAAGCGATGCCATTGATGCTCTCGCAGAATCTGTCGCGGCGCGTCATGGTTTTTCTTTGGATGATTATGAAAATATCGAGCAAACAGAGGAATGGCAAAAGGGCCGACAAGCAATTGATGAGAATTTTCCCCTAGCCACGGTCAAGGATTTTGTCGATCATATTGATTATGCGGTAAAGCTTATCGGCGTTGATCACGTGGGCATAAGCTCTGATTTCGATGGCGGGGGAGAAATCATTGGCTGGAAGGATGCTTCGGAAAGTTTGAATATTACCCGTGAACTTATGGCCCGGGGATATTCGCAAGAAGATATTACCAAAATATGGGGTGAAAATCTGCTGCGAACCTGGGAAGCCGTAAATCGTACGGCGGCTCAGTTAAAAGCGGCCAAAATATATAAATGAGCTGCGTTGGCGCGCGCAATATAGGCGGAAAGTTTTTTTCTTATAATGAATAAATTTTTATGCAATTCTTTACAGGATTTTCATATGTCAGCGGTAAAGTTGGGTCAAGTAGAGTGATTAGCAAGTATGATTATTCTGTGACAATGGCAAACCGCCGGTAACAGCGGGACGCAAAGCCTCTGGTCCTTATTATAGTGTTTGTAAGGGATAGCAGGGTTACCGTAAGGAGAAGATTTATGGCGCATTCAGAAAAAATGAACAATACAACACGGCTTTCAAATAATTTTGAATATAAAAAAGAGCTGGCTTTCCAGCTTGTGAAGCGATTTGGTATGACGGCTGCCCGGCAGACATGCATAGAAAATAAATGGGATGAGGTCTTAAAGGCAGTTGATTCTGTCAGGGCTCATTAACATTTTTTAATAAGCTTCATTTCTCAATTCTATCAGCCTCACTTTTTAATCCAATAAGTTCGGCTGTTTGAATAGGGTGTTTCCCTTGAGGATATGCCCCTTATTCCCATATCTGTAAATGGGTCTGATTTTTATTACCTCCCTATAGCTTGCCCGACTCAAGTTATGTCGTTAACCATGAATTTATTTCAAATTTTGGGACTGAACGGCATATATCTTTTGCTAAATTAAAGAAAACCTCAGAAAATACCACGGCAAGGAAATTCATTTTTTTTGTAACCGGTCAGTAACATTGGTTGCCTAAACCAAAGTAATAATTTGGTTTTTCACTTTGATGTAATGTTATTTCATAATGGAATGTCGATAAAATTTCTTGTCAAGGTAAAGTTTTTTTAATTTTGACTCTAAGGAGGCCTTGTAAAGCACAAGGAAATTAGGATAGTGTGCCTACAGTCTAGCTATTCGGATTCTATAATTTTGAATATTAGGATTGGGACGGACAGGGAAATCGTTTGCATGAATGCACCAATAATAATCCTTACCTTTGAGTGGGGAACGCATTTAGCTTACGAAAATGTAAAGCAGTAAAATACTCTGAGGGGAGTAATGTAAAGATGAAGAAAAGAATATTGGGCATAAAGAGTAATATCTTTGTTTCGTTATCCTGTTTTCATCATCAATTATCCTTACCTTCTCTTCGTATATTACTTACCATTTTAAATGGTAAGAACTTTAACAACTCACTTAAAAAAGCTGTAGGAAGAAGAATGAATATGCATCGAGTTAGAACAGCCGTTCTTTCCGCCGTTGCTGCCACCTCCCTTGTATGGGGCGCAGGTAGCGCGGGTGCCACTGATTTGAATGAAATTCTGGAAGTTGGAATTAAAGCAAACCAGATGGCACAACAATCACAAGAAAAAATCAACAAAACAGTTGATCAAACCGATAAAATTATTGGTGATTACAAGGCGGTTCTGAGGACTGTTGAAGGCTTGCGTATTTATAACGCACAGCTTCAGCGTCAGATCGACCTTCAAGTGGTTGAAATGGGAAAATTAAGTAATTCCATTAAAGGTGTGACGTATATCAAGCGTCAAATTACGCCATTGATGATGGATATGGTCGCAGCCCTGGGTGATTTTATTGAATATGATCTTCCTATCAAGCGTGAAGAGCGTCTTGCGGGCATTGAACGCCTTAGAGAATTGATGGATAATCCAAATGTGGATGCGTCTGAGAAATTCCGCAGCGTATTTGAATTATATCAGATTGAAAGTGAATATGGACGCGCGGTTCAGGCCTATACCGATAGAATTATTGTCGGCGGTAATGAGCTGGAAGTTGACATGCTTCATATTGGTCGTATTGCACTTGTGTATCAAACCCGTGACGGCAAACAATCCGGCATGTGGGACGTTGCATCAGGTTCATGGGTTGAGCTAGAAGAATCTTATCGCAAGCCTATTAAGAACGCATTGGCCGTGGCAAATAAACAGGCCGCTGCTGATACCCTCCTGAGGTTGCCGCTTACAGCACCGATTGCTGGTAAAATGGAGACAGCACAATGAGAAAATTTATTAATGTAATAATTGCTGTCGCCATGATAGGTTTCGGTTTGAGCTTTTCGTCTTCTGCCTATGCACAAGCAGCGCCAGAAGTCAAAAGTCTTGATGAGCTGCTGGAATTGGTAAGGCAGGGCGCTTATAAAGAGAACCAGGAAAATAAGCGTCGTGAGAGAGAGTTTATTCAGCAAAAATCCAAGCAACAGTCTCTATTGGCTGGCGCACGGAATGATCAAAAAAGAGAAGAGCGTCGCTCTGATCGTCTGGAAGCTGAGTTTAAAGCGAACGAAGGTAAGATCAGCAAGCTGGAAGAAGAGCTGTCCCATGAATTGGGCGCATTGAAAGAGCTTTTCGGTGTTCTTCAGCAGGTTTCCGGTGATACCAAGGCAGTTTTCAGAGATTCAATCATCTCTGCCCAGTTCCCCGGCCGCGAAGCTTATCTTGACGAGCTTATTGCGAAGGCATCCAGTTCCGAGCTGCCAACCATCGAAGAAATTGGACGTCTTTGGTTTGAGGTACAGCGCGAAATGACTGAATCAGGCAAAATTGTCAAATTCGTCAGAGATGTGCAATTCCCAAATGGGGAAATTGTTAATAAGGAAATTGTCCGTGTGGGAACATTCAACCTGGTTTCAGACGGCAAATATCTGGAATGGCGCTCTAAATATCAGAATGTGTCCGAATTGCCGCGTCAGCCAAAGTCACGTTTTCTGGAAACAGCTCAAGGATTGCAAGATGCAGAGTCAGGCATTACGCCATTTGCGCTTGACGTCTCACGCGGGGCTATTTTGAGCTTGCTCATTCAAGACCCAAGCATCAAGGAACGTATTGATCAGGGCGGCATCATTGGTTATATCATCATTTATGGTTTGGGACCTCTCAGCCTGTTGCTGATTATCTTTTCCGGTCTGCGATTGGTGGTAACGCGCGGTAAGGTTAAAGCGCAAATCCGCAGTGATGAGCCGAATGACAATAATCCGCTAGGCCGCGTTCTGGGTGTTTATGACCCGTCCAAGGCTGTTGATGTTGAAACGCTTGAGCTAAAACTTGATGAAGCAATTCTGAAAGAAATCCCGGCTCTTGAACGCTTCCTGACCATGATTAAGGTGATCGCCGCGATTTCACCGCTCATGGGTCTTCTGGGAACCGTTACCGGCATGATCAACACCTTCCAGTCCATGACATTATTTGGTACTGGTGATCCGAAGCTGATGGCTGGTGGTATTTCACAAGCACTTGTAACGACTGTTTTGGGTATTGTGGTGGCCTTGCCAACATTGTTCCTGCATTCAATTGTTGCCGGATGGAGTAAGGATATTGTCCATACTCTTGAAGAGCAGAGTGCCGGAATTGTTGCCGTCCATGCGGAACAGGGTCAAAAAGGAGCCTGATCATGTATGAGCTGATAGATTTGTTTGAAACTGTTCGTGATTTCATGGAGAAGGGGGGGCCTGTCCTGAATGCGATCTTCATCATTATCTTTCTGCTCTGGGCTTTGGTGTTCGAACGGATGATGTATTTTAAAACCGGACACCGTAAACAAGTGAATGAGGTTATGGCTAGCTGGGAGGCCCGCGCTGAGCGGACGTCCTGGCATGCCCGCCAAATTCGCCGGGCCATGATCAGTCAGGTGACCATGGATCTGAGAAGTAATATGCCGCTTATTAAGACGTTAGTGGCTATTGCCCCCCTTATGGGGCTTCTTGGAACCGTATGGGGTATGATTGAGGTTTTCGATGTAATGGCAATCCTTGGCAGTAGTAACGTAAAGGCCATGGCGGCCGGCGTTTCTAAGGCCACAATTCCGACGATGGCCGGAATGGTCGGCGCACTTTCCGGTGTGTTCGCCTCTTCCTATCTGGAAGGCCGGATGAATAAGGAAGCCGAATTGCTTGAAGACCACTTAACCAAAGACCATTGAGAGAGTAAATATGCGTAGACACGCTTCAAAAACCAGTGACGGAGATGCAGAAATTGATATGACACCGATGCTTGACATCGTGTTCATCATGCTGATCTTCTTCATCGTTACCGCTTCCTTCCTTAAAGAAGCCGGTATCGAAATTAACCGCCCTGATGCTTCCACTGCGGTGAAAGCGGACAAGGCAAATATAATGATCGCCATAAGTGACAAAGACGAAGTCTGGATGGAAAAACGCCGGGTTGATGTGCGGGCTGTTCGGGCCAATGTGGAACGACTGCGCGCGGAAAACCCTGAAGGTTCTGTTGTGATCCAGGCGGATGTTGATTCAAAATCCGGCGTTGTGATGGAAGTCGTCGATGCCGTCCGTAAGGCCGGCGTTCAAGACTATGTAGTGGCGACGACAGAAAAATGATTGCACGTTATATATTAGCAACCATATTCGCCCTCTTGATTACCTTTACGTTGTTCTGGGGTATGCAATATCTTATTGCCACCGGCGCAAACCCGACAGACGGCAGCATTCAAGGCCGGAAGGTAGAGATAGGCGAAGTGCGGCAAGCTCAAGACCTTGAGCAGAAGATCCGCAAACCCGACAAGCCCGAGGACGCAGACACGCCCCCGGACACACCCGAAATGGATATGGATACCAGCGTTGATAACGTTAATACCGGTATTGAAATTGGTATGGCCCCTGTGGCTGCCGTCGTTAGTGTCGGCGGAACCGGCGGGTTTGCCGCCAGTGACGGGGATTATCTGCCCATTGTGAAAGTGGCACCGATCTATCCCCGGCGCGCGGCTGAACGTGGCCTTTCCGGTTATGTTATTGTGGAATTCACAGTGACCAAACTGGGGACCGTGGTTGATGCCAAGGTTATCGAAAGCACCAATTCAGTATTTAATCGTGCGGCCATTAAAGCGGCGCTGAAGTTTAAATATAAACCCAAAGTGGTTGATGGTGAACCGATTGATGTCGCCGGCGTATTGCATAAGATCAGTTTTGAGATGGAAGATAAATAGAGGAGCTAGCGTATGAATAAATTTACCAAAATTACCAGGGCCCTCGTATCCGCAACGGCATTATGCGGGGTTATGGCGTTCGCCACGGCTCTGCCGGCTGTTGTCGGCATCTCGGGTCAGGCGCAGGCGGCGACCAAGAAAGAAGACCGCAAATTCGAAGATAGAAAAACGCGCAGGACTCCGGCCCTGAGTGAGAAAATCTACAAGGTTCTTGGTAAAGCGCAGGAATGTGCCGATCTTAATGACTATCCTTGCGCCTTGCAGGTTCTTGAAGATGGGCTTGGCCATAAACTTGAAAAGCTGAATAGTTATGAGCGGGCCCAATATTATAATTTCAAGGGCTTTCTATACTATAGTCAGGAAAAATACGGTGAGGCCTTAAAAGCATATGAAAATGTGCTGCGTCAGGAAAATCTTCCGGCTGCCATGGAAGATACCACGGTTTATACCATGGCCCAGCTCTATTTCATCAAAGAGGATTATAATAATTCGATTAAAATGATGTTGCGCTGGCTTGAATTTCAGCCCGCGCCGACGGCCCAGCCGTTGATATTGCTGGCACAGGCCTATTATTCTCTTGGGACGGCTGAGGGTATTGCACCAGCCGCCTCTGCGGAATATTTCAATAAGGCTATCCCGTTAATCCTGCAGGCGATTGATCTATATAAAGCCTCGGATAAGCAACCAAAAGAGAATTGGTACCTGTTGCTTCGGGTGATGTATTTTGAGATGAAACAAAATCAGAAAGTTGTCGATATTCTGGAATTATTGGTCAACACATGGCCGAAGAAGGAATATTGGTTGCAGCTTGCTGGTATGTATGGCGAGATGAGTTCTGATGCCACGACTGAAGAAGCCAGATTAGCTCTGGAAAAAAAGCAGTTGGCAACCTATGAAACGGCTTACCGTCAAGGTTATCTTGAAAAGGGCAGTGAGCTTATCAATATGTCTCAGCTTTATATGTATCACGAAGCGCCCTACTGGGCTTCTGATGTTATCGCCAAAGGGATTAAGGCCGGCATAATAGAAAAGACCAAGAAAAACTATGAGAGTCTTGCTCAGGCCCGGATTAATGCTCAGGATATGCGCCAATCATTGGAGCCATTACGTATTGCTGCGGAAATGTCTGATGATGGCGAACTTTATAAAAAGCTGGGTCAGGTTTATATGCAGCTTGACGATTATAAAAACGGGGCCAAATATTTTGGTCTGGCGCTAAAAAAAGGCGGATTAAAGCGTCCTGATTCCGTTGCGATCTATAAAGGCATGTGCCATTTCAATCTGGGCGAGCTGGATAATGCTAAAAAAGCTTTTGAAATGGCGACTAAAGACAAAAGAAGTCGTAAGCAGGCCAAAAAATGGATTGCTTATTTGAGTAAGGAAAAAGAGCGTTTGAAGCAGATCAAAGAATTTCTCGGTTAATCACCAGAGTATTTGTCTTTCTGCTTGCGATAAAGCTGTTTGAAATTGATATGGAAACAGGGCGAAAGGATTTTCGTCCTGTTTTTTTGTTTAAATATGGGGATAAAAGAATATTTGCATCCTTTTTTTTATGACTATATTTATCCAGAGGGCTTGTGTGTTTTTTTATACTACACTATCGTAGTCACCTCTGCGAAAGGACGATACCTCATTCTTTGACCGGAGAAAGTGGCTAGAGAGCGGTGAGAATTTGCTATGAATTTCAAGATGGGAAACGCGGGGTAGTTTATGACGTTACTTACACATATATTAATTGCTGCGACCTATGCACTCATCGCTGTTTTAGTGGCTTTTGCGCTTCCTCTTCAATTTGAATCGGTCGACAAAACATCTGCCCAGATCATTGGGGCGATATTATTCTTCATTGGGGTGCAGTTTCACACAATGTATATCTGGCGGTTTGGTAAAGAAGACACGGTAAACCGGCTGCTGGCCCTGCATCAGGACTATCAGGTCAGCCTTGATAAGCTGGAGGAGAATAATGCTGAGCTGGTGGCGCTTCGCGAAAAAATATATAAAGTCGACAATAGGCAGAATACAGAAATAATTTCTGAAATGCATGTTTTGCAGACCTTGCTGAATCAAGTCATAGAGAAATCCGGAGAGTCTCTGGAGAAAAGAACCAAAGGGGATAAAAAATCGACGAAAACCCCGGGTTCCCGCGATAAAAAATTACAGGCTGATTTGAAAAAGATTGACCGCAGCGATGGTGAGGTGCTGAATATCATGCATCACGCATTGGAGGGAAACAGAGTAGACCTTTATCTTCAGCCGATTGTGGCGCTGCCTTCCCGGCGGGTTGTACATTATGAATCCTATAGCCGGGTGCGCGATGATAGCGATAACGTTATTTTTCCATCGCAATATCTGAAATTGGCCGAGGATAGCGGATTGGTCGGCACATTGGATAACTTATTACTCTTCAGATGTATTCAGGTCATTCGCCGGTTAGGCCCCCGGCGGCCAGACCTTCGATTTTTCTGTAATATTTCCTCGGTGTCTTTAAATGACAAGGAATTTTTTCCACAATTCATCGATTTCATGTTGGAAAATAATGAACTATCAGATCGATTGGTTTTTGAATTCTCACAAAAAGACGTCATGCGTCAATCGCCGTCAGTCGGGCGTAGTCTGGCCACATTGGGCCGGCGGGGCTTTCGGTTTTCAATGGATCAGATCATTGATCTTAATATGGATCTGGCCGATCTTTCCTCCCGCTATTTCCGTTATGTCAAGATTGGGGCTTCACTGGTGCTTGATCAGGAGGCCGATATACATCCTGATGACTTAAAGGAAGCCTTCAGCCGTTATGACCTTGATTTGATCATCGAGAAGATTGAAAGCGACCAGACCATCATTGATGTATTGGACTATGGCATGGACTATGGTCAGGGGTTCTTGTTCGGGGAACCGCGCCTTAGCAGCGATACGCGTCTGGATTTGTAGGAAATATGGGTTTGCAGAAAAATATTAAGCCACTGATCGATTGAAGTTCAGCGGCTTAATTTTTATATATTGCTCGAACCTTTAACTGTATTAGTTCAGATTAGATCTGACAGTCGTTGCGATCGAAAAGGGTTGCAAGGATGAGAGTTACCGGTTTTGATGTTGGTGCTTATTCAACATTAAAACTTTAAAGAGGTAACTCTCATGATTAAT
>JAKIUQ010000004.1 GCA_021647465.1 Emcibacter sp.
GTTTACTCAAAAGCACAGGGGATGGGGAATTCCCCATCCCCTGTGAAACAGAAACAGGCAGCATAAATGACAACAGGATACACCTTAACTTCGCTGCCAAACTGTGCAGACAATCAGGACCACTTCACCATTATTACACTGAGCAGCCAAGAATTCCCATCTTGCCTGCTTTCTATTAATGTCTGGATACTTTTGAATAAGTAATTCAAATTTGTCTAATGCTCTTTTCACCGTTCCACTTTTGATGCCTTCGCGTACAACAGCCGTAAAGGTTAATTTGGCCGTATCATTATCCCATAAATTTTTTTTGCCCAACTCATCAATACCCAAAAAAATACTATTCATTAGATTTTTGAATGTGGCTCCTTTGAAAAATACCGCACCTTCCTCTGTGAAATGTAATATTAAATTACCCCATTGCTCAGGATAAATTTCCTTACCCGCACGGTGGTATGCCTCTGCGACCAGAACAAAACCATTCGGGGGGCGGTTTCCATCAAAAATATAATTATATTCGGACATAATACACTTCCTGTAATGTGCCTGATTATTGAAATATGGCAGGCGGATCAGGAAATCCGCTTTTCGGGAGCTACCCTAGCCATATCTATCCGTGCAACTGCACAATATTTTCTGGATATTTCTTCCCGGCCATTATCTCCCTCAACCGCCGATCCCACGCATCAAGGGCCGCTTTCTTCTCATCTGCATAATCATGGCGATTATATACCGCCGCCACGCCTGAAATGGTGCCGCTGGAATGGTTTAATATCTTTTCCACCACATGAATGGGGAAGCCCATCTTTGCCAACTGTGTCGCCACTGTGCGCCGGATGTCATGGACGCGCCACGGGGCTATTTCTTCCATGCCGTGCTTTTCCCGTTCCTTGGCAACTTCTGCATCCAATCGCCTTTTTGCCTTTGAAAAGCCGGAAATTGGGCTGGACAAATCCTCTCCCTTGTCATTTGTACGCCCGGCGGTGCTGGTAAATAAATAAGCTGATTTTTGGTGAGGGATGCTGTCCAGTATCTCAAGGGCCATTCCAGATAGGGGAATATCATGCACCCGTCCGTTTTTGGCTATGTCCGCCGGAATCGTCCATATACCATTTTCAATATGTGACCACTTCAAGGTTGCCACTTCGCAACGCCTTTGACCCGTGAGGAATAACAGTTTGTAAAATGCGTTCATCGGGTAAGGCTGTTTTTCGATAGCCTGCCATACCAGCCTTATTTCCGGGTCACTCAATACCCTGTCCCGACTCTTTTCTTTCAGGGGTTGCTTGATCCCCGCCATCGGGCTGTGAGGGATAATATCTTTTTCCACCGCCCAATTGAAAAACCGCCGCCAATGCCGAAAAATAAGATTAACGCCGGATCGCGGCTTTGCCGCCAGTCTATCAATCAGGCATATAATATCTGCCTTGGTTACATCCTTCACCAAACAATTCCCTATTTTGGGAATAAGGTGTTTTCCCAATGCCCATTCTGCTTGTGTAACACTGCTCTCCCTATTTTTTGGCCGGGCATATGTTTCAATAAATCGGGCAACGGCTTCTTTCACCATTTCCGGCATATTTTGCCGTTCAATATTCTTTTCAGCCTGCGGGTTGCTCCCCAAGCTGATTTCTCCCAATAGACGCCGGGCCTCTTTTCGGGCCTTAGAAAGAGACAAAGCAGGATAACCACCAATATTGAAACGCCACTGCTTGCCTTTTGTGCTGTAGCGCAAATCCCACGACCTTGTATTTTTTACCGTGATCCTGAGAATCAAGCCTTTAACAATTGTGTCACCTAATTCCGAATATCCTTTTTCAGGGGATTTTGTTTTCCTGATAAGGGGGTCGGTTAATTTTACCTTTGCCATTCTTCACACCGCTCATTTCTAGTCACTAGCCTAAAAATTACTAGCCAGTGACTAATCATATCACGGGTCTGGGTGAATTATAATGAAATGGGATGAAAGAAAAAATGAAGTAACCTCTTGATAAATAAAGAGTTATTTTTGATACCTGAAAAAAGCTGAAAACCCCTGAAAACGCATTATTTTAAACTACGAATCTAGGGGTCGGGAGTTCGAATCTTCCCGAGCGCGCCATCATAAAATTAGATGTATAATTGGTATCTAGGACCTTGAAGGGTAAGGATATTTCTGGTGTTCCAAAGGCTTTTTTTCTTATATAGACAAATTACTCTGCGAAGGTGGGTTTAAGCACGGCCTGAATTGCCCCTCCCCTGTATTTTAGGTGATGTAGAATACAGTTGATAACAGGGGGCAGGTCACATAAATTATATAACGTTGAAAACAAACCAACTACTATTATTAGCAGTATGAGCGATTAGTCAAATATTGTTGGCCCTCCCAACAATTTAGCATTCCTACCTATTATTAGTTTTGCTCTTCCGAGCCGCGTCTCGTCATAATGCTTCTTAGATTAAACTTTGAAGTATGGGAGTGCTGAAAATGAGAATTGGCGTTGATGTAGGCGGTACAAATACCGATGCGGTATTAATGGATGGTCGTGACGTTATTGCAACCAGGAAGGCCCCGACAACAGAAAATGTTAGTGATGGTATTGTTGATGCTATTACCTCTGTACTCGTGCAGTCCGCGACACCTTCGGAAAAGATACAATGCGTGATGATTGGGACAACTCAATTTACGAATGCATTCGTAGAACGGCGCAATTTGGTGGGGGTTGGTGTCATTCGCCTTAGCTTGCCGGCATCACGGGGTATTCCACCCCTTACAGACTGGCCCGATGATATCCGGGCCGTTATCGGTGATAACATGCATATGATCAGGGGGGGATATCAATATGATGGCCGCATAAATAGCGAACTTGATGAAAAAGGAATTCTGGCGGCTGCACGTCAATTGAAGGCAAAGGGAATAAAGGCCATAGCCATATCGGGTCTTTTTTCCCCTATTAACAGTGCCATGGAAGAGCGGGCCGAAGAAATCATTCTGAATGAGATTCCTGACAGCATTGTAACCCTGTCATCAAGAATTGGAAGGATTGGCCTTATAGAGCGGGAAAATGCGGCCATTATGAATGCCAGTCTCGCAGAGCTTTCTGTAAAAATTGTCTCATCCTTTCGACGGGCTCTCGGTGATCTTGGCATCACGGCGCCTTTTTATATCAGCCAGAATGATGGCACCTTGATGAAAGCGGAATTTGTCGAGAAATATCCTGTTCTAACCTTTGCATCAGGGCCAACAAACAGCATGCGGGGCGCGGCATATTTGTCGGGCATAGAGAATGCTTTGGTTGCTGATATTGGTGGCACGACCACAGATATTGGAATGTTAATGAATGGCTTTCCCCGAGAATCGTCGCTTACGGTCGATATCGGCGGGGTTCGAACAAATTTCCGTATGCCGGATATTCTGGCCATTGGGCTGGGTGGGGGATCAATTGTTAATACTGACAGAGCCTTGCGTGTTGGCCCACAGTCCGTCGGCTATAAATTGATGGACGATGCCATGGTCTTTGGGGGCAAAATATTAACCGCAAGTGATATCGCCGTTGCCGCCGGTTACGCAGACTTTGGTGATCCGGCCTTGGTTAAAGGACTTTCGCCAAAGATTGTCTCCGATGCTGTTAGACGCATCCATGAGATTGTCACGGAGGGCATAGACAAAATGAAAACCAATGCAGACCCTGTTCCCCTTATTCTTGTGGGCGGCGGCGCGGTATTGATTGATCGGGACATTCCCGGAACGTCTGAGGTTATTACCCATGAGCATGGCGGGGTTGCCAATGCCATTGGGGCTTCGATTGCACAGGTGGGCGGTGATATTGACCGTGTTGTCTCCTATGACGCATTGGGAAGAGAGCAAGCTCTGGCTGAAGCAAAAGAAGAAGCCATAGAAGCTGCAATAACCGCAGGAGCAGAACCGGGTAGCGTTCAGGTGGTCGATATTGAAGAAATCCCCTTATCATATGTGCCGGGTGGCTCTGTTCGCTTGCGTATTAAAGTAGCAGGGGATCTGAATTTAGATAATATTGCGAGGGCAGGAAAATGAAAATAGAATTAAATGACCTTGAGGATTTTGCCCGGGGGGCCGCGTTTCTTGGGACGGGCGGCGGGGGCGACCCCTACATCGGGCGGCTGCTGGCAAAGCATGCCATTAAGGAATATGGCAATCCTGTAATAATTGAACCGGAAGATTTGGCCAATGATGCTCTTGTTTTTGCCATAGCCATGTTGGGGGCGCCAACGGTTTTAGTGGAGAAGGCCGCTTGCGGCGACGATATTGATTTGGCCATAGACAAGCTTTCTGAACGGCTGGGTCGCAGGCCGGATGCTTTGATCCCCATAGAAATCGGCGGCATTAATTCTACCATACCAATTGTCGCCTCCGCAAGGAGCGGAATACCGTTGGTTAATGCGGATGGTATGGGCCGGGCTTTTCCTGAAATACAGATGGTGACTTTCAATGTATATGGCTATCCCCCGACACCGTTATCGGTCGTTGACGAGCATCTGAATGCGGTTGTTATTGATGCAGAGAATGCCAAAACAGCGGAGGATTTAGTCCGCTCCGTTGCTATTCAGATGGGGCTTAGTGTTATGACAGCTAATTATCCCGTATCTGGCGCAGTGGTTAAAAAATATGCGGTTAAACATACCCTGACCCTAGCGCTTGAAATCGGGCGCGCCATTCACCATGGGCGCGCGCAAGGTGAACCGGTCGCCAGCTTGCTGTCGTATTTGGGCTCTACGGAATATTACAAGCATTGTAAAATTTTGTTTGACGGGAAAATTGTTGATATTAAAAGGGACACAATCAAGGGTTTTTCCGTAGGACACTGCCGTATCGCCCCCTTGTCCGGCGAGGGGGATAGCGTCGAGATAATTTTCCAGAATGAGAATCTCGTCGCCAAAATTAATGATAAACTCATCGCCATGGTTCCGGATTTAATATGTGTTGTTGACAGGGAAACAGCAGAACCCATCCCCGTGGAGGCGCTCCGGTATGGACAGCGGGTTAAAGTTATTGGCGCCAGTGTCCCCCCGGTAATGCGCACCCCCGAAGCCATAAAGATATTTGGGCCGCGTGCTTTTGGTTTTGAGGAGGACTATATCCCCATTGAAGACATTTCTTCATAACAGGCAGGTTAAGGAAATTGACTGGTGAAATCACCTTGTTATACTGATTATATGAACGAAGATAGTCAGATAGGAGATTCAAGTTTAAGTTCTTGGCTGGTTACGGCCAAAGTTATGCCGCCCAAACACCATATCACTTTGGCTGAACGTAAATCTGCTCTTGATATATTGCTCCACAATCAGGAACCCTCCGTTACAATATTGGAAGCGACAGGGGGATTTGGCAAAACAACATTGCTCTCTTTATGGCGTATTAAGCTGTTGGATATGGGGCAGATTGTTGCATGGGTTACGTTTGACGCCGAAGATACGGCAAATACACTCATAACTTATTTTACCTATGCATTTCAGACATCCGGTTTGAATATGGACCAGTCTAACCTTCTGTTAGACAGTGGTTCTGAGCGCCTGGACCCGCTTCATCAGTTAAATATTCTGATTAGCTTCCTCCAGAATGTTGATAAAAAAATTGTTCTTATGCTGGATGATGTTGATCGTGTGATTGATCAGGAAGCCCTGAAAATATTAAATATGATCATCCGTCATGCGCCGGATAATCTTCATATTGCCATCGCCTATAGACACAATCCCGGCATTGCTTTGAGCAATCTTTTGCTTGATGGTACCGCCATAAGGCTGACGGCTTTTGATTTGCGTTTTTCTTACGATGAAATTGATAATTTTTTTGAGGGCCGTCTGTCAAAACGGGATATGGAAACTATTCATGAGCGTTCAGAAGGCTGGCCAGTTGCCCTGCGTTTGATAAAAAAGGAAATTGATAATAATTGGGATTATATAGATAAAATTCAGCATTTTTCCGGCGGGAGAGGATTAGTCTCTGAATATTTCAATGAACAATTATTTATACGCCTGACTGAGGAAGAAAAGACTTTTCTGCTGGATATTTCAATCTTGGAATGGCTCGAAGCACCCCTGATCGATGCCGTAAGAGAAACAACCAATGCCAGCTATATTTTAAATGAAATATTGCATTTGGAAGGTATTATAGTGCCTTTGGAAGGGAAGGGTGACACCTACAGATTACATGCTTTATTCAAAGATTTCTTATTTGATTTATATAAAGCCAAAAAACCGGATCGGTTTCTCAATCTCCATCGCAAGGCCGCTTATGTTCTGGCAAAAAGAAACCGGTTATTGACCGCCTTACGTCATGCCACCCACGCGGGGGATAAAATACTGATCGGTGAAATACTTGAACAGGCCGGGGGCATAAAACTATGGGTCAGGGAGGGGATGACACGTATCATCCCGGCAAATCAGCTGATTGATGACGAAATAATCAGTTATTTCCCAAGGCTTGGATTATTGCGTTGTATCGTTCTGATAAAAACAGGCCATATTAAGGCCGCTCAGGCTCTCTATAATCATATAGAGAAGGAAACTTCAGGTTTTCAAAAGGACAGAATAGGCGGGGATGATAGCTCTTTATATATGGATCATACGGTAATTCGTTCCATGCTGGCCGCCTATGCCGGTTTGCCATTAAGCAGCGAGGTGATTTCTTTGGTATCTAATGAAATTAATAATATTGAGGATGTTGAATCCAGTATGATTGGCTTTTATAATAACATGCTTTGCCTTGCTAAATATCAACGGGCTGATTTTTCCGAAGCTTGGTATCACGGGCAGGAATCTGCAAGTTATTATAAAAAAATAGGCTCTGAATATGGTAATATATTCATTGATTTTCACTTTGGTGCCATTGCCATGGCGCAGGGGAAAGCCTCTGAGGCCTTTGACTATATTTCAAGGGCTTCAAGAAATGCACATCGTTTCTTTCCAACAGATAAAGAGCCCCGCTTAATTGGAGAAATATTAACGGCGGAATTAAAGCTTGAAAAAAATGATATAAAAAAATTGAGCGGAAAATTTGAAGATATCACCAAGCGTTTGTACGAAAGTGAGGCATGGTTTGATATTTATGCTGCCGCCTATAGTGTTGCTGTGGAAATAATCAAAGAACAGGGCGTTAAGGATACAGAAGAATTCTTGAGGGATGCCATAGAGCGTGCCGAAGAAAAAGGCCTTTCAAAACTGATTGATTTCCTCGTGGCCTTGCAGGTTCATATCCTTATTACTGATGGGCAGAATGATAAGGCGCAATTGCTTTATGACAAGTCTGACATTCCAAAGACCATAGACAAAATTTTTAATCTTGAAAATAATTCCTGGAGAGAAGTGGAAATATATTCGTTTTGTTTTATTTTGATCAAGATGACGACATCTGCTTTTGATGAAGCGCGAACAGTTCTGTCTACATTTCTGGCTTTTTCTGAGAAAAGAAACCTTGTTCGTTCTCTTATTCGTTGTCTAGTCTTTGCCGCAAGGTTGGAGAATAGTGCCAATGATAATGCTCTGGCTAATTCTTATTTAGAGAAGGCCTTAAAACAGTCCCTTCAAAATGATTATATCAGGCCATTCATCCGTGGTGGGGAACAAATAAAAAATCTTCTTATGGGGTTTAAAAATATAGAGAGCAATGATAGGGAGCTGATATTTCAGGCCGATAAGATCATCTCTCAGTTTCGACATGCTCAGAATTCTGATATGCCAGAAATCATATTTAGCCAAAAAGAGATTGAAATATTGCAAGGGCTTAATCAGGGCCTGCAGGATAAAATGATTGCGCTGAACTTGGGAGTTACACCGCATGCCGTACGTTATCACCTTAAAAAAATCTATGTAAAAACCAAGGCAAAAAACCGGATTCAGGCCGTTAACAGAGCCAAAGAACTTTGCATTATCAAAAATAGTATCTAAAAAATAACACTCATTTTAAACGGCAAAATACTATTCATTTGAGTAGTCATGGCTACCGTTCAGGGTAAGCTTATCGCTACTCAATATTTATCGTTCCTACTTCCCATACGCTTTGTTTCCGAACAGTGAACCTGTCAATATACTTGCAAGTATTATAAGAAAATTGGAAGGAAATAATTCTTATGTCAATTGTGATCCACCTCATAACGCCCATCATTACAAAAGGTATCCGTACGCTTGATGATATCGCCGAATATGCCAGTGGTGATGTTGAATTTCGACACTCTTTGCTCGACAAAGGCCCTTCATCCATCGAATCTGAATATGATGAGGCCCTTGCTGTCCCCGACACAATTCAGAAAGCCATAGAGGCAGAAAAGGCGGGGGCTGATGCAATTGTCATAGATTGCATGGGTGATCCCGGGCTTAAGGCCGTGCGTGAAGTGGTATCCATCCCGGTACTTGGTCCTGCGGAAACGAGCATGCATGCCGCCGCGATGATGGGGCGAACTTTCACGGTTGTAACTGTTCTGGACGGTGTGGTGCCAATGCTTCATAATCTGGCAAAAATATATGGAACAGCGGAGAAAATGATTTCTATGCGAGTCATCAACTTGCCCGTTCTGGAGATTGAGAAAAATTTTGAAAAGGCACAGATAATGTTGGCTCAAGCATCGCTTGCGGCAATAAAGGACGATGGGGCAGATGTTATTATTTTGGGATGCACAGGCTTTCTCGGATGTGCTGAGAAAATAACAGAACTCCTTGAATCCAATGGTTTGGATATTCCTGTGATTGATCCGATACCGCTGACGGTCATGACCGCCGTAGCCTTCGCAAAAACAGGCTTAAGGCATAGCAAGAAAACGTATGCGCCGCCACGAGACAAGCTAATCGTAGGTTTTTAATGGCTCAGCATTGGAGATAGCGCCTGGTTTGTTGTGAGGAGAAACATCTGTATTTGTTACATATATATATCTTCAGGAACTACTAGGATTAGTAGCGTTATGGATGTCCTGTATAAAATCTGCGCCTACTTCTTTTTATCATGATCTATCATCATTACCATTTGCAAACAGGTTTATCGAAATACAAAATATTACAGAGTTAAATTAATAAATAGCCATCCTGATTTTTGGATTGCTATTACATAGGGAGAAGTAAAATGTCTATATTACTTAAAAATACATTGGCGTTCACGACCTGCCTTGCAGCTATTACAGCATTTGCACCGGCTGCATTTTCACAAGAAGAGCAGGCGGAGGACACGTTTAGTCTTGAGGAAATTATTGTTACTGCCCGTAAGCGTTCAGAAAGCCTGCAATCCACACCAATAGCAATATCTGCATTTAATGCACAGGCGCTAGAGAACAGAGGCGCTGTAAATATCAATGATATCACCAACTTTGTTCCCAATATGCAATTTTCCGCTGCGGCTTCTGGAACGGTGGGGGCCTCGTCTATAGCTCTGCGTGGTATCGGCCAGAGCGATTTCATCACGACAACAGAACCCGGTGTCGGGGTTTATCTTGACGGGGTTTATCTTGCGCGGGTAACCGGGGCCGCTCTTGATCTGGCTGATATTGAGCGCGTTGAAGTTCTTCGCGGGCCGCAGGGCACACTCTTTGGCCGCAATACAATCGGGGGGGCCATAAATGTCATCACAAAAAAACCCTCAGGCGATTTTAACGGTAACGCACAGCTGACCTTGGGAAATAACAATCGTTTTAATGGCCGGTTTTCTGTTGATTTCCCGATTATGGATGATGTTCTGTCCGGCAGGGTTTCCTTTTTATCAAAAAACAGTGATGGCTATGGATTTGATTCAGACCCCGCTGGCGATGGCGGAAATCTGGCCGTCGAGAATGACATAGCCGGGCGGGTGCAATTATTATTTACCCCAAAAGAAAATGTGTCCTTTTTATTCTCCGCAGATCACACACGTCGGCGGGGAACGGTCATGCCCCATGGCCGGCCGGCCTCAACCATTCCCGGGGATATTTCTTTACTTCCCAACGATGACCCGGATCTTGTGCGCTTAAGTGCGCCAATACAGGATGATCTTGATGTTACGGGTTTTGCCCTGACGACAGAAATTGGCATGGGAGAGGTGAATTTGAAATTAATCACCGCTTATCGTGAACAATCCGGCCAGTCCGGGCAAGATTTTGATGGTGGATCAGAGCAAATTCTGGACCAGTTTATCACAAGTACGCAGGATCAGCTTAGTCAGGAAATTCAATTTACCGGCACGAGCCTGAATGATAAACTGGAATGGCTCGTTGGGGCTTATTATTTCAAGGAAAACGGACAGTTTGATTCCGATATTGTCTTGACCGGGGTTCCCATTGATATTTTCACAAACAGCGAAACAGAATCCTACGCGGCCTTTGTTCAGGGAACATATCAGCTTTCCGATAAGTTGAGCGTGACCGGCGGTATACGCTGGACCAGCGAAACCAAGGCGATTGATATAGATACTTTCTTTGGGCCCTTTCAGCTTGTTGATGCACAGGAAAGCAATAAGTTTGAGGCCTTTTCACCTAAGGTAAGCATTGATTATCAGGCATCAGATGATTTGCTTGTTTATGCGTCTGTTTCCCGTGGTTTCCGTTCTGGCGGATTTAATGGCCGCCCATTCTCGCCAAATGATGTAACGCCGTTTAATGAAGAAACAACAACGGCTTATGAAATTGGTGTTAAAGCGGATATGATGGAAAAGAGAGTACGGCTTAATATAGCCGGTTTCTATACGGATTATAAAGACATTCAATTGACCGCGACCACATTAAATGAACAGGGACAGTTTATCGTATTAACGGCCAATGCCGGTAAAGCAGAAATATACGGTATTGAGGCTGAGTTGCAGGCCAGGCCTACGGAGGATTTATTCATATATGGATCAGTGGGATATGCAGATAACGGGAACGTAAGTCCTCTGGAAGGTTTTGATTTTGATACCAGTACAGGCGGTAACCTGCCGGGTGCGTCAGAATGGACATTAAGCTTTGGCGGAAATTACGATTTTGAAGTTGGTAATGATATGATAGGAATGGTTGGGATCGATTATTCATATCGCAGTCGTTATGACCATCAGGCAAGCAACCAGACAGCCACCGTGGAAGAAGATGGTTATGGCCTATTGAATGCCCGCTTGATAGTGGGGCCTGATGACGAAAAATGGAAATTAACCTTCTATGGCAAAAACCTTACTGATGAAGTTTATCGCGTTTATGGTCAGGATTCACTTGCCTCCATGGGCGTTGCCGTGGTCTGGTTTGGTCCTACTCGCGAATTTGGTGCGACATTATCCTTTAATTTTTAAAGAAAAACATGGGGATTAAAATTTAATCACTTAAATATAGGGCGCAGAAATTCTGCGTCCTTATTTTCTGAAGCGTTGTTGACCTTTGGTGCGTGGAAATCTGGGAAATCTGGGGACATAGCGTAATTGAAACAGAGCCATTCTCCATATGATATAACGGGGTCGGTTTTGATGAGCAAAGCTGCCCCAATGACAGGAGAATGACCCATGGATTTATATACGCCGGACTGGATGTATCTGACAAGAAAACTCATATTTGCCTTATTGACGGGACAGGAAAGCTTCGCTGGCAGGGGGTTTGTGCCACCGACCCGGTCTGTCGTCGGCTGATGACCATTCCGGGGGTGGGGCCGATCGTTGCCCTGACGTTCAAGGCCAGCATTGAAGATCCGGCGAGGTTTAAACATTCGCGCGATGTGGGGGCCTACGCCGGGCTGACACCGAGGCGTTTCCAGTCCGGGGATATGGCCGGTCAGGTCATATCTCCAAACGGGGAGATCACCTGTTAAGGCGTGCTCTTTATGAAGCGGCCAACAGTGTTTTGGGGCGGGTGAAAAGAAACTGTCCCCTTAAGGCATGGGGTCAAAGACTGGCCGAACAGAAAGGGGCAAAGCTCGCCCGGGTCGCGGGCGCTCGCAAACTGGCGATCCTGATGCACAGACTATGGATCAGCGAACAGGATTTTGTCTGGCAAAAAGCTTAAAGCCTGCCCGCTTGCGCTTTTGCCCGGCAAAGGATGACCTCGTGTATACTGTCGCTGCCATAGGGATAACGTTGGGGACAAAGAGGCATCCATTCCAACTTTGGCCGCTATCCTGAGGCGCAGAACCCAACGCCCCAAAGCCGTTCTGCCGACCTCGTAGACAACCATAACAAGCGGAAAAAACGGAAAAACACCGGAGAAAAAGAAAATTCAATTAGACAACAGTATACCATTAACCGTGAGGACAGAAGGGAGCCCTAACCCTCCTCCAATAATTTTAGCGGCAAACGTGTCGTGTGTTTCATTTGTTTGAGGACAAAGCTGGTGCTGACGGAGCGCACCATGGGCAGATGCATGAGGAAGCCGGTCTGGAATTCTTCGTATTCCTTGATGTTGCGGGCGATCACTTTCATGAGGAAATCACAATCGCCGCTCATGGAATAATATTCCAATACCTCTGGCCGTTCGCAGATGGCTGCATCAAACTGCTCGAGCATTTCCATCTGATGTTTTTCCAGCATCACATGGGCAAAGGCAATCAGGTGAAATCCGGCCTTTTCACCATCAAGGATGGCCGCATAATGATCGATGATGCCTTCGTCTTCCAGTCGCCGCACCCGCCGCCAGCAAGGCGACGGCGACAGGCCCACCTGTTTGGCCAGATCATGATTGGACAGGCGGCCATTTTCCTGCATGAGTCTTAAAATATTAAAATCTATCTGATCCAGCTTAACCAAAGCACATTCCTTCTACAAAATACTATTTCCTTGAAATTCTCTTGCGCCTTATTGGCATATATTGGCCGAAATCGCAAGGACATACCCTGTAAATTGGTCGTATTATCCATTTAATATATTAAAGAAAATATTATAAATAGGGCGCCGCAATGAAAACAACCGCATCGAAAACATATCCCGAAGAATTGGACGGCTATCAATTGGATGACCGGTATGACCGAACGTCTGGCCAGATATTCCTGACAGGAACACAGGCTTTGGTGCGTATTCCCCTGCTGCAAGCGGCTGCGGATAAGAAACTTGGCCTCAACACCGCCGGGTTTATTTCAGGCTACCGGGGTTCGCCGCTGGGCAATTATGACCGCGAACTTTGGCAGGCCGCCCCCCTTCTGGAACGCCATAACATCAAATTCAAACCCGGCATTAACGAAGAACTGGCCGCCACCGCCGTGGTTGGCAGTCAACAGGTTGAAAGCTCAGGTCATGCCGACTATGACGGCGTATTTGGCATCTGGTACGGCAAGGGGCCGGGCGTTGACCGGGCCAGTGATGCCTTGAAACACGGCAACAGTTTTGGGGCCTCCCCCAATGGCGGCGTATTGGTTATTGCCGGCGATGACCACGGCGCGGTTTCCAGCAGCATGAACCATCAGAGCGAACAAATCATGCAATCATGGATGATGCCGGTTCTGGCTCCGTCAAACTTGCTTGATTACCTGAATTTCGGCCTTTATGGCATAGCATTAAGCCGTTACAGCGGCTGCTGGTCGGGCTTTATTGCCACAAGCGAAATTCTGGAAAGCGCGGCCACGGTCGATATGGATTTTGTGCAGGATAAATTCATCACGCCCGCCCATGAAGGCTATGACAGCGGCGCGCTCCATTACCGCTGGCCCGATCCCTTCCCCCTGGTCGAAGGCCGCCTTGTTGACCATAAATTAAAAGCCGTCCATGCCTTCGTCCGCGCCAACCCCATTGACAGACTGATTTGGGACTGCACAAATGCCTTTTTCGAAAAGAACACCCCGGGGGGGAGCGAGCCACGCGAGCGGGGGGGCTCAAGTAGTGAGCGTGTAGCGAACGATAGCCCATCCATCAAACAAAAAGCCCCTCTTGGCATTGTGACTTGCGGCAAGGGTTATTTAGACCTGATGCAGGCCTTTGCCAATGCAGGCATTGATCAGAAGATGGCGGAAAAAGCCGGAGTTTCCATCTATAAAATCGGCCTGACATGGCCTATAGAACCCGTGGGTATCACAAATTTCGCGCGCCAGTTTGAGAAAATCATCGTCGTCGAGGAAAAGCGCAGTTTCGTTGAAAATCAAATACGGGATATTTTTTACAATATGCCGCAGGATCAACGTCCGGTGATCCTTGGCAAAACGGATGAAACCGGCGCACAAATATTAAATTCAGTGGGCGAGATATCGCCGGAAGATGTGCTCAGGGCCTTAACGCCGCTGCTGGCTGAAATTGGCTTGGGCGGAAATCTGGCTCAGATAAATCAGCAGGCAAGCGCGAAACTCGATGATATAAAGTCCCTCGAAAATAAAGATTTCCGCACACCTTATTTCTGTTCCGGCTGTCCTCATAGCAGTTCCACCAAACTGCCGGAAGGCAGTCGCGCCATGCTGGGCATCGGCTGTCATTTCATGGCCGGCGGTATGGATCGCAATACGGCCAACCTCACCCAGATGGGCGGCGAAGGGGTCAACTGGATCGGCCAGAGCAATTTCACCAGCGAAAAGCATATCTTTCAAAATCTGGGCGACGGCACCTATTATCATTCCGGCTTGCTCGCCATCCGTCAATCCATCGCTTCCAAGAGCAATATCACCTATAAAATCCTCTATAATGACGCCATTGCCATGACCGGCGGCCAGCCTCTGGAAGGCAGTTTGACCGTCGAGCAAATCAGTCACCAAATTCATGCCGAAGGGGTCAAAGCGGTCTATGTGGTGACGGACGAGCCTGATAAATATACAAGCCCTGATAAATTTGCCGCAGACGTCACCATCCATCACCGGGACAAACTTGATGAAATTCAACGCGAATTGCGGGAAATACCCGGCGTGACGGCCTTGATTTATGATCAGACCTGCGCCTCCGAAAAACGTCGCCGCCGCAAAAAGAATGACTTCCCCGATCCGCCGAAACGGGCCTTTATCAATGATCTTGTCTGCGAGGCCTGCGGCGATTGCTCGGTCGCCTCCAACTGCGTATCTATCGTGCCAAAAGAAACCGAGCTTGGCCGAAAACGGGCCATCGACCAGTCAAGCTGCAACAAGGATTATTCCTGCGTCAATGGTTTCTGCCCGTCCTTTGTCACTATTCACGGCGGCAGCGTCAAAAAAGGCAGCCGCGTAAACCCGGCAGAATTAATCAATCAAATCTCCATGCCCGCACCCGCCCAGATCAACGGCGGTTATGACATCATGATCACCGGCATTGGCGGCACCGGCATTGTCACCATCGGCCAGATCATGGTTATGGCCGCCCATTTGGAGGGCAAAGGCGCCAGCGTTCTGGATTTCACAGGATTTGCCCAAAAAGGCGGCTCCGTCATCAGCTATCTGCGGCTGGCGAAAAGCGCCGAGGATTTAAAAGCGGTACGTATTGGCACAGGGGCTGCTGATCTTTTGCTGGGCTGCGATATGGTGGTTGCCGGCTCCAGAGAATCATTACGCACGCTGGCCAGGGGGAAAACATCGGTCATCATGAACACCCAGAAAAACCAGACCGCTAGGTTCGTGCTGAACCGGGATTCGGACATTCATGATGATCTGATCAGCCAGAATCTCCGCAGCATCGTCGGGGAAAATGCGCTGGATAAAGTCAATGCCGCCAAGATGGCTACAGCCCTTATGGGCGACAGCATTGCCACCAATATGTTTCTGTTCGGTTATGCCTGGCAAAAGGGCAAGATTCCCTTGTCACTGGCCGCGATCTTTCGCGCCATTGAACTGAATGCTGCCGCCGTGGACAGCAACAAGCAAAGCTTTAGCTGGGGGCGGATTGCCGCCGCGGACATGGCCTTGATTGAACAATCCCTGCCCCATCCGCTTAAAAATGAGGCGCCGTTGACCGCGCTGGCCGATATTATGAAGTATCGCGCGGATTATCTGAAAGATTATCAGGACCAGGCCCTCGCCGATCGCTATCTTGCGGCGGTCAATAAAGTCCATGATCTGGAGAAGAAACTGGGCATTTCCGGTGATGATTTATCAAAGGCTGTGGCCCGGAATTATTTCAAACTTCTGGCAATCAAGGATGAATATGAAGTGGCGCGGCTTTATACCAACGGGGACTTTGAGCGAAAAATAAATCAACAGTTTGACGGCGATTTCAAAATCCATTTCCATATGGCACCGCCGCTTCTGGCGCGCAAAGATAATAAGGGCCACTTAAGAAAAATGGAATTTGGCGGCTGGATGTTTAACATGCTTAAAATAGTCGCAAAGATGCGCGGGTTTCGCGGCAGCATTTTTGATATTTTTGGCAAAAGCGCAGAACGCAAGATGGAACGGAAATTAATTCGTGATTATGAAATTCTGCTTGATAATTTTGCTAAAACCCTGTCCAAAGAAAATTTCCTTGCCGCTGTTGCACTTGCCGAAATCCCTTCTGAGATAAGGGGTTTCGGCCATATCAAAGAAAAATCCGTTGAAATTTCAATAAAAAATACCCGGCGCCTATTGCAAGAATATCATTCAGGCGATAAGCCTATAACAGTACCGGAATAATTAATAATAGTCAAAAGGACGAAAAAATGCCCCCCATAAAACCGCGCAATGGCATATTGAATATCATCCCCTATAAGGCCGGGGATGCCAAGATCGAAGGTTTCGGCAAGGTGATTAAGCTGGCGTCCAATGAAAGCCCCATGGGGCCAAGCCCCAAGGCCGTAACCGCCGCGAAAAAAGCCATTGATTCGGGGCTACAGCTATATCCAGACCCTTCCTGT
This sequence comes from Emcibacter sp., assembly GCA_021647465.1. Lineage (GTDB taxonomy): Bacteria > Pseudomonadota > Alphaproteobacteria > Sphingomonadales > Emcibacteraceae > Paremcibacter. The sequence continues at coordinate 16,629 of JAKIUQ010000004.1, forward strand.
TCTGCGCTTCGCGCTGCCATTGGACAGGTTCATGGGCTGAATCCGGAACAGATCATTTGTTCAAATGGCTCTGAGGAATTGCTTCATCTTCTGGCAAAAGCCTATGCGACGGACGGCGACGAAATTATCTATTGCCAATATGGCTTCATCGCCTATCCCATCACCATCCATGCGGTCGGCGCAACCCCCGTCATGGTTCAGGAAAAAGATTACACCGCCAATGTGGAGGCTATTTTAGCCGCCGTCACAGCGAAGACAAGAATTGTTAATCTGGCCAATCCCAACAATCCGACCGGGACTTATCTTGCCAAATCCGAAGTCCTGCGGCTTCGCAATGGTTTGCGCGATGATATTATACTGGTGCTTGATGCGGCCTATGCGGAATATGTTGATCAACCCGATTATGACGCCGGAATGGATCTGGTGGATAATGGCCTTGAAAATACTATCGTCACCCGCACTTTCTCCAAAATTTATGGCCTTGCAGGGACGCGTGTTGGCTGGGCTTATGGCCCGGCGTCCATTCTGGATATTTTGAACCGGATCAGGGGAACCTTTAATGTGACCTCTGCCGCGCAAGCCGCCGCCACAGCGGCTGTTCTGGATAATGATCACATGGCCCGCGCCAAAGCCCATAATTTGAAATGGCGGCCAAAGATGTCCCGCGCATTGGAAAGTCTCGGGCTGAGTGTTACGCCAAGTCAGGGCAATTTTATTTTGGTCCATTTTCCGGGCGGGGCAGAACAATCTGTTGCCACCGATAAATTTCTGCGGTCCAAAGGCATCATTGTCCGGCCTGTGGGAAATTATGATCTGGCCGGGGCGCTGCGCATTACCATTGGCACCGACAGTGAAAACGAAGCCTTGCTCACCGCGATGGCAGAATTCTTCGCTTAAGTCCGATATCTGTCCAGCCAAAATGCGGCCGCCGCGAAAATAGAAAAAACCGCAATTGAGGTCACAGACATCGTGGTCGCCGTGGCATTGGGGTCAAACGGCGCGGTCACCACCATCATATAAAGACAGATCATAATGACGACGAATATGATCATGGCGTATTTTCCCATGGCCGCCGTCCCCTTCGTCGCCCGCAAATAAAGCAGCAAGCCGCCGATCAGCAAGGCGACCTCCAGCAGTATAGTTCCCATAAAACTATGCCATAGGCCAAGACCAACCTTGGGACTGTTATCCCCAAGCAAAGGCAAGTCCGGCGTATGGACGATTAAATCCACAAACCAGTGGGACAGGACAGCCAAGGCCATGGCAAGAGCCACCCGGCCATTGCCCATATTTTTAAATATGGGCAGGCTGGCCCACATGACATATATCAACCCCGCCCATAGAAAAGAGGCTAATAATCCATGGGTATAGGGATAAAAATACAGGTCGAAATGATTGATGGCCGTATAATTCTCAACCAACCTGAATTTCTCAATTCCAAAAGGCACAAAAGCAAAAAACAGATAATCTACCAATTGCACCGCAATGAACAACATACCGAGAGAGGCTTTCTTCTCGACAGATTTCAAGGCAAAAGCTGCCGCATAATGACCAATAAACATAATATTCCTGTGCTATATTCCTGCGCTGTTTTAACAGAAACCTATCACATATTCAGGGAATGTGCCGTGGTATATTTTACCCGCCGCAAGGTAAAACTTGAATTGCTGGATGCCACCAGAGAGTGACTGAGCAAATGGCGGGACAGGAAAACCTCGTAAGCTTCAACCGATGGCACTTGCACCACCAGCATATAATCATAATTACCCACCACCGCGTAACATTCCATAACCTCTGGCCGCGAAGCAATAAAACCCTCAAACTCCACCCGCGTATCCTCCCCATGACGCACCAGCCGCAAGCTGATCAGGGCGCAGACCTGCATGCCAATTTTTTTGGGGTCGAGCAAAGCGACCTGCCCCTTGATGACCCCAACCTCTTCAAGGTTTTTGATGCGCCGCCAAACGGATGTTGTCGACACACCGGTTTGCGCCGCAATATCCTGATGGGTTAGCGTGGCATCCTTTTGAATAAGATTTAGAATTTTCTTATCCGAAGCATCAAGAGAAATAGCCATTCCATTTTTTCCTTATTTATGGTTTTAAAATTCAGTATTAACCCAAATAAGCTAAAAATAAAAACAATATTCCCGGAATTCAGGTGTAAAATATGCTCTTTCATATCCTAAATAACTCATGCCGGAGAAATTAAATGGTTAAATATGCGCCCGAAGATAACCCAATGGGGGTGGATGGTTTCGAATTTATCGAATATGCCTCGCCCAATCCAGAAGAATTGCGCAGCCTGTTCCGCAAGCTTGGCTTTAAAGCCGTGGCCCGTCACCGGTCCAAGGATGTGACCCTGTACCGGCAGGGAGATGTGAATTTCCTGATCAATGCGGAACCCGGCAGCTTCGCACAGCGCTATGCCTTTGCCCATGGCCCCAGCATTTGTTCCATGGCCTTTCGCGTGAAGGATGCAAAAGTGGCCTACAAACATGCCCTCGCCAATGGCGGACAGGCGGTGCCAAGTGATGCCGGCCCCATGGAGCTTAACATTCCAGCCATCGAAGGTATTGGCGGCAGCCGGTTATATCTGGTTGACCGTTACGGCAGCCAGACGATTTATGACGTTGACTTTGTGCCCTTTACCGACCCGGCAGACGCAGAGGTTCAGGATTGTGGTTTACTGATGATTGATCACCTGACCCATAATGTTTATCAGGGCCGCATGTCTTACTGGGCGGAATTTTACGAAAATATCTTTAACTTCCGTGAACTGAAATATTTCGATATTGACGGCGTTAAAACGGGCCTGACCAGCAAAGCCATGACCAGCCCTTGCGGCAAAATTCATATTCCGCTCAATGAATCCAAAGACGGCAAATCACAAATCGTGGAATATCTGGTGGAATATCGCGGCGAAGGCATCCAGCATGTGGCCTTTGGCACCAAGGACATCTATAAAACCGTCGATCAGCTTCGGGCCAATGATGTTGTTCTTCAGGACACCATTGATACCTATTTTGACTTGATTGACAGCCGGATTGATCACCATGATGAAAATGTCGAAGAACTGCGCAAACGGCGCATCCTGATTGATGGCTCTGAGAAAGAGGGTATCTTGTTGCAAATCTTCACCGATACCGTTATTGGCCCGATTTTCTATGAAATTATCCAGCGCAAAGGCAATAATGGTTTTGGCGAGGGCAATTTCAAAGCCCTGTTTGAATCCATAGAGCTGGATCAAATGCGCAGAGGCGTGATCTAGGGCGTGTTAACGCGCCCTAGGCTCGTGTGGACATAAAATAAAATTTAAACATCAGCTTTCTGCGTAAGGGACGCATATTGGGAAAGTTCCATTTTATTTTGAAATACTGACCCCATGGTCAATCCCATGACAATAATGACCGTGGCAAGGGCCATATTCGTCAAAACTTCTTTGCTTTCAATTTTTACAAAAGCCTTGCGGCCTGAAATCTTGTGGCTGTTGTTTTTCTGTATGTTGGTCACAAGGCCCAAAAAGCTGTTGGCGTCCATATCGTTGGTTAAAATGCTGTTCATAACTATTCTCCTAAATTGGGTTTTAAAATTTTAATACTGTATTTCTCTGCAATCTTTGCGCTGTTAATCTGTTTTAGCGACTTGGTGTGCTACATTGATAGTACACTATCTCGATACAGGTCAACAATAAAAATATATAAATTTAAAACTCATTAAAAACAACAAGTTACAATCATGCCTTGCGATATAGGGAGCCGCGCAATATATTCTACATCACGAAAACTGCTGTTTAAGGGTGATTCTGAATTGATAAGTCGTCATGCGACCTGATGCCCTAATGCCCTGAAAGACAATAAATGCTTTCATTTTGAAAGTATTTGCATTAAATTACCATAAGAACCACATACGCCTGCTGGTTATAGGATGGCTATATTTCGGCGGGGCCTTTTTTTGAACAGAGCGAATGTAAACACGATGAAACAAATGACTGCCAGCATAGCCATAGTAGAAGGCTTGATAAATAATGATGTCGATACGGTCTTCGGCCTTCCCGGCGCGCAGATGTATGATCTTTTTGACGCGCTCTATGAAAAAAGCGATGACATTCGCGTCATTGGCGCACGTCATGAGCAGGGATTGGCCTATATGGCTTATGGCTATGCGAAATCCACGGGCAGGCTTGGGGTGTTTTCGCCGGTGCCGGGGCCGGGCGTACTGAATACAACAGCGGCTTTATGTACAGCATACGGCACCTGCACGCCCGTTTTATGCCTGACAGGAGAGGTGCCAACCAGTTTCAAGGGGTCTGGCCGCGGCCACCTCCATGAATTGCCGGATCAGCTTTCAATTCTGAAAGGATTAACAAAATGGGCCGCCCATGTGGATGACCCGGCTGACACGCCCGGCTTATTGAATGAAGCGATCAGTCAAGCCACATCAGGCCGCCAGGGGCCTGTTTCCTTACAGCTCTGCTGGGATGACTTTGGACGGCCAACCGAGGTGACGTCCTTACCTTCTGCCCCTGTTATCCCGCCGCCTGCGGTGAATGCTGATGAAATAGACCGCGCCGTAAAGCTTTTAAAAGACGCCAAGGCCCCAATGATTTTTGTTGGCAGCGGCGCGCAGCATGCCGGCGATGAAATCAGAGCATTGGCCGATCGCCTTGAGGCCCCCGTTATAGGGTTCCGCGGCGGGCGCGGCATCATCGGCGATGATCAGGAAATGGGCCTCAATATTGCCGCCGCCTATAAGTTATGGCCCGAAACAGATGTGATCATTGGCATTGGAAGCCGCCTTGAAATTCCCTATATGCGCTGGGGAAGTTTTATGGAATATAAGCGCCGCCTGCCAGGCAAAAAATTAGTGCGGCTGGATATTGATGCCCTTGAAATGGATCGACTGGATAATGATGTTGCCCTTCTCGGGGATGCCAAAGACGGCGCATCTGCTTTGGATCTTGCCCTGGCCCGCGCCTCTGTTTCCGGGTCTGGCCGGCGCGAAAAAATTACCGCAGCAAAAGCCGCCTCCCATCATGAGGTTCAGGAAATACAACCACAATTGGCTTACTTAAAAGTCATTCGGGATATTCTGCCGCGCGATGGATTTCTTGTGGATGAAGTCTGCCAGACAGGGTTTGCCGCCGCCTACGGCTTTCCTGTTTATGCGCCGCGAACTTTTGTCAGCTGCGGCTATCAGGGGAATCTTGGCTTTGGTTTCCCAACAGCGTTAGGGGTAAAAATCGCCAACCCGGGCAAGGCTGTTATCTCCATCAATGGCGACGGCGGCTTTATGTTTTGCGCTTCGGAATTGGCCACGGCTGCGCAATATAATATCCCCGTCGTGGTTATCATTTTTAACAATTCATCTTATGGCAATGTCCGGCGCGATCAGAAAATGCAATATAATGGCCACCTTATCGGATCGGACCTGAATAACCCTGATTTTGTCAAGCTGGCGGAAAGTTTCGGTGTCGCCGGATATCACGCAAATAGCCCGCAGCAACTGAAACCTGTTCTGGAAAAGGCGATTGCCCTTAATGAGCCTGTTCTTATCGAAGTGATGCAGGACAGAGGCGCAGAATCGTCGCCCTGGAAATTTTTAATCAAGCAATGATCCCTGCTTACGAACAAAATGCCTCATAAATAACTTTTTCTTAAATAAAAATACTGTAAAGAGATACTCACGAGCATAAAGCATACGGAAAAATTTATAAAAAATCACATGAGGGACCCATGATAAGAAGCCTGTATGATTGGACATTGGACAAAGCGGAACACCCAAAGGCCTTGTGGATTTTGGCGATTCTATCCTTCACCGAAAGTTCATTTTTTCCCATTCCGCCGGATATTTTGCTGATTCCCATGGTTCTCGCGGCACAGGCGCGGGCATGGCGCATCGCCTTTGTCTGTTCCATCGCGTCGGTTTTGGGCGGCATATTCGGCTATTTCATCGGCTATGCCCTGTTTGATGTTATTGGGCAGCCGATTATTGATTTTTACCATATGCAGGATAAATTTTTGTGGTTTCAGGCAAAATATAATGAATGGGGCGCATGGATCGTCAGCATAGCGGGTTTCTCGCCAGTCCCTTACAAAGTTGTTACCATCGCCAGCGGCATGACCGAGATGTCGCTCACCACCTTCATCATCGCCAGCGCCCTGTCCCGTTCCGCGCGTTTTTTCCTTGTGGCGTTTCTGCTCTGGAAGTTTGGTGTCCCGATCCGCAATTTCATCGAAAAAAGGCTGGGACTATTGGCGTTGATTTTCTGCGTATTATTACTGGGCAGTTTCATCGCGTTAAAATATATTTAGGGTCCTGACCCTAAGGCTATCGCCTTAATCCGCCCGCAGCCAGACCGTAATGGTAAACCGGCTTTCCGTGGCATAGGGGGCCACATAGGAAACCTGATGTTTTTGCGGCAACCGCAGGATGGATACACTATTAAAGCTTGGCACCACGGTTTCAATCACCCTGTTGTCATCGACCAACTGCAACAATCCGCCCCAGTCTGAAATCCATCGTTTGGACATATTAAACACCAAAGCATACCTGCGGTCCATTTTTTTTGTACTGAAATCATCATGAAGTTTCAGGAAATTTCCCGGGATATAACAAGCTGCGTGGGGTTCAGATTTACGAATTTCCATATCACCGGTAATATAGCGGGCAAATTTCAGGAAATCTTCCCCATTCAGAAAATCTGTGAATTTATGGAGATATAAACCGGGGTCCCGCCCCTGTATATAAGCGTCAATCATGGGGTAACGATTATAATAGAATTGATATTCTTTTTGTGCCTGACTGATTAAAGACTTATGAAAGGCGGCATTTTGTTCAGGAGTCCAGTTACGTAATTCCGTTTGAGTCACCGTAACATCTTTATTGCCCTGCCTGAATGCGATTTGCCATGGCACCTTGGATTGCATACAATCCGTTATTTTTTCTGCAATATCCTCTTTCAATATGTCTGGGGCGACATAATGATTATGTAATTCAAGTTGTTCCTTGATTAAATCCCAATTCAGACGGTCATTCAGCATATTTTCCATTAATAGTCGTTTTCCTGTTGATCTATTTTTTTCAGCCCCTATCCTGACATAAAATAAAAAGCAAGTATAGAAAACATGTCAAATAATAGAAACCCGTTAGCACAGTTGATCTGCTATTTCTGGTACAATCCATTGATGTTGGCTTTTGTCATGTCGGCATCTCTTTTGGCCGGGGCATATGGCTTTCAATATATTGGGGGGCTGGCCCCTTGTGATCTTTGCTGGACGCAGCGTTATGCCCATATGGTGATCCTTGGTTTGTCCGGGGCTGGTTTGCTGTTGAAAAAATATGACCGGCCTTTGCAAAATCTTTATGCCTGGGCGGTAATCATCGCCCTTGATGTGAGCATTGTCGCCGCCGGCTATCATGCAGGGATCGAACAAAAATGGTGGGCGGGGCCAACAACCTGCACCTCCGGCAGCATTAACGCCAGCGCAGATATGGAATCCCTGTTCGATAGTATGATGGAAAGCAATCTCGTGTTATGCGACGAGATTCCATGGGAAATGTTTGGCATATCCATGGCAGGGTATAATTTTCTGATTTCCTTCATCGTGGCCCAGTTTGTCACTTTCGCCGTGGTCTTCAACCTGAGGAAAAAACATGTCCGCACGACCTGATCAGAAACCACCGCAGCCAACGTCTTTGAACAAAAAACAGATGATAGACCGCTTGCTTCGGGTTGATCATGCCGGCGAATATGGCGCCGTGCGAATTTATCAGGGCCAGCTGGCTGTCTTTGGGGATAAACATCCCATGAGCGATACCATCAAACATATGAAAAGTCAGGAAGACGTCCATCTGGAACGTTTTAATGAATTAATCCGCCAGCGCGGCGCGCGTCCGACATTATTGACGCCGCTTTGGCATGCGGCGGGCTTTGCCCTTGGCGCAGGCACGGCTCTGCTGGGCGAAAAAGCCGCCATGGTTTGTACGGAGGCCGTTGAAACCGTTATTGACGAACATTATGCCGCCCAGATCGAAGTCTTGATTGAAGAATGGGGCGAAGACGAACAGAGCTTGGCAGAGGAGCTTGAGAAATTTCGCCTAGAAGAGATTGAACATCGGGATATCGCCATTGAAAACGGGGCGCATCAGGCCCCGGGGTACAGTCTGCTATCCGGGCTCATCCAGTTTGGCTGCAAGACCGTCATCAAAATTGCCGAGCGTGTCTGATCACCTGTCCAGTTCACTATCCCAATAAAGAAAATCGCGCCAGCTCTCATGCAGATAATTTGGCGGATAAGATCGCCCGATATTCTGCAAATCATACAGGGTGGGACGATAAGGTTTTGTGCGCAGGCGCATATGGGCCTCTTGCGGTGTGCGCCCGCCTTTCTTAAGGTTACAAGCCGGGCAGGCCGCCGTTATATTCTGCCAGCTGGTTCGGCCGCCAAGTCGCCTTGGAATAACATGATCAAAGGTCAATTCCCGGCCATTCCCCGCCATGAAGCCACAATATTGACAGGTAAAGCGATCGCGTAAAAACAGGTTAAATCGGGTAAAACTCGGGTGAGCGCCAGGAGAAATATATTCTTTCAATGATATGACGCTTGGCAGCCTGATTTGTGATGTCGTGGAATGAACCACTCTGTCATATTCCTCAACCACGATCACCCGATCAAGATAGACCGCCTTGATCACATCCTGCCATGACCAGAGCGACAAGGGAAAATAGCTGAGCGGTTTAAAATCCGCATTCAACACCAAAGCCGGACAGGCATCCAGCGACCTATTTTTAACATCCGCGTCATGAGACAAGGGCAATTCATTCTCCTGTATTGTCTCTCCTTCTCGCAGCATAACATCTTTGGGGTTAATTCTATATAATTTATATTTATGATGTTGTTTTCAACTTCACCTTGACCAACCCCGTCTCAAATTTAACAATAGGCCTTATGGAATATCAAACGCCCATCATCACCCGCTTTGCGCCCAGCCCGACGGGTTATCTTCACCTTGGCCATGCCTATTCTGCAAAGCTGGCTTATGACTTCGCCCATGAGCGTGGCGGGAAATTTTTGCTTCGAATCGAAGATATTGATCGCGGGCGTTGCAAAATGGAATATGAAACGGCCATATATGAAGACCTGAAATGGATCGGCTTGACGTGGGAGACGCCCGTACGGCGCCAGTCCGATCATATGAGCGATTACCGCCAGGCTCTGGATATTCTGGACAAGCAGAAATTGCTGTTCCCGTGTTTTTGCACCCGCAAGGACATCCGCCGGGAGATTAAAGAAAGTGGCGGTGCGCCCCATGATTTACATTCAGAAGGGCCGCCTTACCCCGGAATTTGCCGGAATTTGACTGCAGCAGAACGCCAAAGCCGTTTAAGTAATAACGTCCCATATGCCCTGCGCCTTGATATGACAAAGGCGCTTGAGCTGGCAAAAGATACCGGGCTTGCGTGGGCTGATCTGGAGGCCGGGGAGCAAGTCACAAATTCAAAAGAACTAGAGGATATAATCGGAGATGTCGTCCTCGCCCGTAAAGATATTCCCACCAGTTATCATCTGTCGGTGGTGGTTGACGATCATTTGCAGGAAATCAGCCATATCATTCGCGGCAAAGATCTTTTTACCGCAACCCATCTGCATCGCTTGCTGCAATTCCTGCTAGGGTATGAAACCCCCATATATCTGCATCATGATCTTCTGAGTGATGAAAATGGTCGGCGCTATGCCAAACGCGACAAGAGCAAAACCCTGAAATTTATGCGAGACACAGACGTCAATCCCTTGACGCTATTGTCTGACATATTATTATAAAGGCCTAGGTTTACCTACAGACGACCAGAGGTCAAAATCTGGCTTTATTCAGGGCAGCAATATCCCGGCGGCGCAAAATAGGCCATTTTTTTTCATTTGCCGTATTTTTCATTTGAAAGTCTCCTGTTCCGCCTTTTTTTCCATAACCCGAAATAATAATCCGGGGATAAACCGCTTGATAAACAGGGCGGCCTGTTCCGGCAATTGGGACACCACGATTTCTTTTTTGCCCCGGGCCAGTCCCCGCATTATGATTTTTGCCGCTTTGGTTACATCCATGCCTGACTTAATATCATCATCCATGACCGCATAACGGCTGCCATCCCCCTTCAGGGCATTTTCAGAAACTGCGGTTTTTATGAACCCCGGTGTGATGCAAGTGACTTTAATATTATGCTGGTGAACCTCTGCCCGAAGCGCGTCGAAAAAACCCATCATGGCATGCTTTGCCGCGCAGTAGGCTGTTCTTGATGCCACACCTATTTTCCCCGCGACGCTAGCTGTGACCGCGATATGGCCTTGTTTTTGCGTGATCATTATGGGAAGCACTCGTTTCGTCAGAGCAATCTGACCAAAAACATCGATATCAAATATTTTGCGATATACATGCATGTCCGTATCAATACAATAAGCCCGCTGACTTATGCCTGCATTGTTAACAAGCATATCAATACGGCCATAATGATCCATCACCCGGCGAACCATATCAGGTAATTTCGCCTCATCCGTAATATCAAAGGGTATAATCAAAATATCCCCGGCCCCATAAGCCTTTGCCGCATCAGCCACCCGTTCAAGTTCCAACGTGCGGCGAGCAGACAGGGCCAGCCTTGCCCCGGCCGCAGCCATCTCATAAGCCACGGCCTCTCCAATACCCGCTGACGCCCCCGTAATCCAAACCACTTTATTATGCATTGTTTATCCCTCTCGATGATGGGTAGTCTTAATAAGGATAGCTGTTATGGCGGCGACCAATGATGGCGGTGATGTCTTCCATGATATGAGTCATCTGATAATCTTTCGGGGTATAGATGCGGGTCACGCCCATATCCAACAGGATCTGTTCGTCTTCCTTTGGTATGATACCGCCGACGACCACGGGAACCGCCCCGAGGCCGGCTTTTTCCATAAGAGCCATCACCTCTTTCACCAGCGGAATATGCGATCCGGACAGGATCGACAAGCCCACCCCATGCACTTTATGCTCAAGGGCAGATGACACAATCTCATCCGGGGTTAGTCGTATCCCGTCATAAAAAACCTCCATCCCTGCTTCCGCCGCACGAACGGCGATCTGCTCTGCGCCGTTGGAATGGCCGTCAAGGCCGGGCTTGCCCACCAGAAAGCGTATGTCAGCGCCCAATATTTTTGAAACCTGTTTCACTTTCTGGCGAATCTCCGCAAATTTTTCCTCATCCCCTGACTGGCTGCCCACACCTGTCGGGGCGCGATATTCTCCAAAGACATCCCGTAAAGCCTGCCCCCATTCGCCCGTAGTGACCCCCGCTTTGGCGGCGGCGATGCTGGGTTCCATGATATTTTTTCCTGATACAGCCGCCGCTTTTAAATCAGCAATGGCTTGATGTACCGCCTTATCATCCCGTTCTGCGCGCCAATGCACCAACCGCGCGATTTGCTCCGCTTCGGCCTTGGGATCGACGGTCATGATACCGCCGTCCCCATCAGCCATAAGCGGCGACGGCGCCGTTTCGGTGAATTTATTAACCCCGATCACCGTCTGCTCGCCGCTTTCAATGGCTTGAATGCGCTGACTATTGGATGAGACCAGCAGATTCTTCATATAGGCACTTTCCACCGCGGCGATGGCCCCGCCCATTTCCTCGATACGGGCAAGTTCCGCGCGCGTTTCAGCCTTTAAAGCCTCAACCTTTTCATCCATCACTATGGAACCATCAAATAAATCACCATATTCCAGCAGATCGGTTTCCATGGCCATAATCTGTTGCAGCCTCAGTGACCATTGCTGATCCCACGGGCGCGGCAGGCCCAGGGCTTCGTTCCATGCGGGTAATTGCACGGCGCGGGCACGGGCTTTTTTGCTGAGCACCACCGCCAGCATTTCGATCATGATGCGGTAGACATTATTTTCCGGCTGCTGTTCCGTAAGGCCCAGTGAATTGACCTGTACGCCATAGCGAAACCGGCGGTATTTTGGATTTTCAACGCCGTATCTCTCGCGCGTGATTTCATCCCACAAATCAACAAAGGCCCGCATTTTGGCAATTTCCGTGACAAAGCGCAGCCCCGCGTTAACAAAAAAACTGATTCGGCCCACAACGGCCGGAAAATCTTCCGCGCTCACCTGACCGCCCGCTTTCAGGGCATCCAGCACCGCGATTGAGGTTGCCAGCGCAAAGGCCAATTCCTGCGTTGGCGTCGCCCCCGCTTCCTGCAGATGATAGCTGCAAACATTGGTCGGATTCCAGCGCGGTATCTCTTTATAGGTAAAGCTGATCACATCGGTAATCAGCCGCATGCTTGGTGCCGGCGGAAAAATATAGGTGCCCCGGCTGAGATATTCCTTGATAATATCATTCTGTACAGTGCCGGAAAGCTTTGCCCTGTCGACACCCTGTTCTTCTGCCGCCGCCACATAAAGTGCCAGCAACCACGGCGCCGGCGCATTGATGGTCATAGAGGTATTCATTTGTTCCAGCGGAATATTCTCAAACAAAGTCTGCATGTCGCCCAAATGACATATGGGTACGCCAACCTTTCCCACTTCGCCTCTTGCTAATATATGGTCGCTGTCATATCCTGTCTGGGTCGGAAGATCGAAAGCGACCGAAAGTCCCGTTTGGCCTTTTTTAAGGTTAGTCCGGTAAAGGGCATTAGACGCGGCCGCCGAAGAATGGCCGGAATAGGTACGGAAAAGCCACGGCCTGTCCTTTGGGGGCTTGTTTTTTTCTGGTGGTGCCGTGCCTTTTTCTGGTTCTTTTTGAGACATGATATTCGCTCCTGCAACATAACGCTTTAAACCACAATAGTCTTAGCATCTCGCAATAGTTAATTATAGCCAGAAAAATAAAATATAATTACCCTCTAGACCTTTTATAAGAAATAATATAATTATTGTTGCGGCGCAACATAATATTAACGCGACCTGATAGAAAATAGTTTAAGAATATATTTCTAGTTCATTTAACGGTACGGCTTAAATCACAATATGTTGTAATATTAACATACACTATAAGTTTTAGGGAAATCGAGAATTAACATGACAGAAACAATTGATAATCAACAGACAGAACTAAATTCACTCGAAGGTAATTTTGAAATCAAGGATCTATATGATCTGGGCGAAATTCCGCCCCTTGGTCATGTCCCTAAAAAAATGCATGCCTGGGCCATTCGCCGGGACCGACAGGGCCCGCCCGAAGACTCCATGCTGCAGGAAATTGTCGACGTTCCGGAAATTGAATCTGACGAAGTTCTCATTTTGGTCATGGCCGCCGGCGTTAATTATAACGGCATCTGGACGGGCCTTGGCGTTCCCATATCCATGTTTGACGTTCACGGCGCAGACTATCATATTCCGGGCTCCGATGCCTCGGGCATCGTTTATAAAGTAGGCCGGCGGGTGAAACGCTTTAAGGTTGGTGATGAAGTTATCGTCCATTGCAATCAGGACGACGGCGATGACGAAGAATGCAACGGCGGCGATCCCATGAACAGCCCCTCTCAGAAAATATGGGGTTATGAAACACCGAACGGCTCATTCGCCCAATTTACCAATATACAGGCCCGTCAGCTCATGCATCGGCCAAAACATCTGACATGGGAAGAGAGCGCCTGTTATACGCTGACGCTTGCCACAGCTTACCGTATGCTATTTGGTCATCGTCCCCATATATTGAGGCCGGGTCATAATGTGCTTGTTTGGGGCGCGTCCGGCGGACTTGGTTCCATGGCCGTTCAATTAATTGCGGCGGCGGGGGCCCATGCCATCGGCGTGATTTCCGATGAAAGCAAACGGGATTTTGTCATGTCACTTGGGGCCAAAGGGGTCATCAACCGCAATGATTTTGACTGTTGGGGGCAACTGCCGCCGGTGAGTGATACGAAAGTTTATTCGGCTTATAATAAGAAAGCCCGTGAATTTGGCAAGGCGATCTGGAATATTACCGGCAAGGGCAATGATGTGGATTTTGTCTTTGAGCATCCCGGCGAAGCCACCTTCCCGGTATCCTGTTTTGTGGTCAAACGCGGCGGCATGGTGGTTTTTTGCGCCGGCACCACGGGCTTTAACCTGACCTTTGATGCCCGTTTTGTCTGGATGCGCCAAAAACGAATCCAGGGCAGCCATTTCGCCAATCTGAAACAAGCTTCTCTTGCCAATGATCTGGTGATTGAGCGACGCGTTGATCCTTGCATGTCAGAGGTTTTTTCATGGGAGGATATCCCAAGAGCCCATACGAAAATGTGGAAAAACCAGCATAAACCCGGCAATATGGCCGTTCTGGTCAGCGCAAAACGGCCCGGCCTTCGCACTTTCGAAGATTGTGTCGAAGCCGGAAACAACTGATGAGCAGCCTTTTATTTCAAAATTGCACCGCCGCTGTGAATGCGGCGGGCAATTATGCGGATGCCGCGCGGGACAGCCTTAAAAAGCATCTGATGAAGGACGGCAGGCTTGACCGCCAGCTCATGGAAAAACATCAATATGCCTGCCATGGTTTTTCCTGGCTCTCCACCTATGTCGAGGCCTTGCGCCAGACCTTGAATTGGGCGATGGCTCTTGAGTCCGAAGGTAAATTTACCGCGCTCGAAGAATTGATTGTGCGCATTGGGTTTGGCGAGTATTTATCGCAAATTCTGGGCGGCATTCCCATGAGTCAGGGCGAGATCATCCGCCCGGCGGATATGTGGGTCGGCGACGATGATGTTCAGGCCTTCCATACGCCAGAAGTGAGCCAACTGATCAATGACGGCAATAATCCCGGCAATCGCGAAAAGCTGGCCCGCCTGATTGAGCACAGCCTTGATACGGGGGCTTTTGGTAACCTCGGACTGGACGACATGTATGACATGATCCGGGAACAGTTCCGGCGGTTTGCCAATGAAGAAGTCAGCCCCCATGCCCATGAATGGCATTTGAATGATGACTATATCCCCATGGATATCATTGATAAAATGAGCGAGATGGGCGTCTTTGGCTTGACCATCCCCGAAGATCTGGGCGGTTCAGGCCTTGGGAAAACCAGCATGTGCATTGTTTCCGAAGAACTCGCGCGCGGCTATATCGGCGTTGGCTCGCTCGGCACCCGTTCCGAAATTGCCGCTGAATTGATCATGGGCGGCGGAACCGAGGCACAGAAAAAGAAATGGTTGCCGAAAATTGCCATGGGCGAAATTCTGCCCACGGCGGTTTTTACCGAACCCAATGTTGGTTCCGATCTTGGCTCCCTTAAAACCCGCGCCATAAAGGACGGCGATAAATACCGCATCACCGGCAATAAAACATGGATCACCCATGCGGCTCGCGCTGACGTCATGACGCTGCTCGTGCGCACCAATCCAGATCAGCCGGGCTATAAAGGCCTCAGCATGTTTCTGGCCGAAAAACAGCGCGGGACAGAGGATAACCCCTTCCCCACGGACGGCATGACCGGCGGCGAAATCGAAGTTCTGGGCTACCGGGGCATGAAAGAATTTGAACTGGGCTTCGATAATTTTGAGGTCAAGGCGGAAAATCTTCTGGGCGGCGAAGAAGGCAATGGTTTCAAGCAATTGATGACCACCTTTGAAAGCGCCCGTATTCAAACCGCCGCCCGCGCCTTGGGGGTCGCCCAGAATGCCATGGAGCTGGGCCTGAGATATGCCACAGAGCGGGTGCAATTTGGCCAGCCCATATTTAACTTCCCCCGGGTTCACGGCAAAATAGCCCTCGCCGCTGTGGAAATTATGATGACCCGCCAATTAACCTATTTCGCGGCGCGCCAAAAGGACGAGGACAAACGCTGCGACCTTGAAGCCGGCATGGCAAAATTGCTCGGCGCGCGGGTGGCATGGAGCACGGCGGATAATGCCCTGCAAATCCACGGCGGCAATGGTTATGCCCTGGAATATCAAATCAGCCGCGTTCTTTGCGATGCCAGAATTTTAAATATTTTCGAGGGCGCCGCAGAAATTCAGGCGGATGTTATTGCCCGACGACTTTTGTCGTCGAATTAAATGATGGCGACTTTTGTCGTCGAATTAAATGATGGCGACTTTTGTCGTCGAATTAAATGATGCCGACTTTTGTCGTCGAATTAAATGATGCCGACTTTTGTCGTCGAATTAAATGATGCCGACTTTTGTCGTCGAATTAAATGATGCCGACTTTTGTCGTCGAATTAAATGATGCCGACTTTTGCCTTATTTTTTTGCAAAAATACGAAATAATATTTTGCAATTATGGCTATAAAAGTATAATCTGCTGATATTAATGTTATCCCCGTCAGAACTCATGTTCTGACAACTAACTTGGCCGCCAATATTTTACAATATTGCGCGGCCATTTTTTTAGTTTTTTATTTTAGTTTTCAGGGCCGAGCTGCCGCCAGAGATAAACATATTCAAGGGCGCGCATGCCGGCTTCCTGATCGTAATTGGCGTTGCCTTTATGGCCGCCTTCGATATTTTCGTAATAATAGAATTCATGGCCCTGAGCCGCCATTTTTGCGGCCATTTTTCTGGCATGGGCCGGATGAACCCGGTCATCTTTGGTTGAGGTAAAGAAATAAACCTTGGGATATTTTGCATCCTTGTTTAAATTCTGCAGCGGCGAATATTTCTTGATATAGTCCCAGTCCTCCGTATCGGGATTACCATATTCCGCCATCCAGCTGGCACCGGCCAGCAATTTATTATAGCGTTTCATATCAAGCAATGGCACCCCGCAAATGATGGCATTAAACAGATCCGGCCTCTGGGTGAAACTGACCCCCATAAGAAGCCCGCCGTTGCTGCGCCCGTCTGCGCCGTAATGTACCGGCGAACTGAGGCCGCTATTCTGCACATCTTCGGCGACGGCGAAAAAATCATCAAAGGCGCGCTGGCGATTTTCATGAAGGGCGGCTTGATGCCAGCGCGGGCCATATTCCCCGCCGCCGCGAATATTGGCAATGACATAAGCCCCGCCCTTTTCCATCCACAGTTTCCCCCGAAGCGCGTTATAACGCGGCAGGATAGATATTTCAAACCCGCCATAACCATATTGCAGAACCGGCGTTTTCCTGTTCAGCTTCGTGCCTTTTTTATAGACGATGAAATAAGGAATTCTGGTGCCATCCCTGCTGGTGGCAAAGCGTTTATCCACGATCAGATCCGTGGTATCAAAGCGATGCGGCAAAGATTGTAATTTTATTTCGATGCCCGTCTCAAAATTCACAAAATACAGGCTGCTGGGACTGAGCAAGCCATTGCGCATCATGAGCATATCATTACTATCTGCGCTCGCGGAACCTATGGAGATAACATCATCGCCGTCAATATTGACTTTCTTGCTTGACCAGCGCGATCCCTCAAAAGAGGCGGCGCGGATACGGCTTGAAACATGCTCCAGGCCCATGATATAGACTTTATCCTTTGCCACCAAAATATTTTCTATGGTGCCGTTCAGGCCGGGATCATAGACCGGATTGATCTTGGTAATTTTGCCGCTATCCATAAAATCATCCAGCGAAAGACTCACCAGACTACCGGCCTTATAGCCTTGCCAGTCTTCTTTCAAGCTGACCAGAATTTGGCCCTTATACATACCCGCCAGATTTATTTTTTTCGGCAGCGGTAACTTTTTCAAGCCGCCATCCTGATCCACCGCATAATAGGTAAAATGATAAAAATCATGGCCGCGCAGAATAAAATTGGCTTTGCCTTCGGGCCGGGTAAAGGTCACGGGGAAAGCAAATGTCTCTGCCTTATCCATCTCTAGCAGCATTTTGGCCGACGCAAGGTCACTGCCCCGCGCCCAGCGCTTCATAATGCGGGGATAACCGGATGTATTCATGGCCGAGGCACCCGATGCATCCGGGCCCCAATCGGTCGCAATGAACAAACTGTCCTTATTTTCCCAGCCAAGATAGGTCTTGGACAAAGGCACCTGAAATCCATCCGAAACAAAAGCCTTGTCTGAAATGTCAAATTCACGATATGTGGTCGCATCTGTGCCGCCCGGCGAAAGGCTGATCAGGCAACGGTTATATTCGGGCGCGAGGCAATCAGCCCCTTTATAAACCCAGTTTTCATCCTCATCAGCAGCCAGTTTATCAATATCAAGCAGGGTTTCCCATTGGGAGGAGCCGGCTTTATAGCTATCAACAGCTGTTCTGCGCCAAATGCCGCGTATATGTTGCTGATCCCGCCAAAAATTATAGACATATCCGCCGCGAATATTGCCCGACGTAATACGATCAGAAGCGGTCAGAATATCAAAAGCCTGCTTTTTAAAATCTTCGTAAAGCGGGTCTGCGGTTAGCTCATCCAGGGTCGTTTTATTCTGCGCGCGCACCCAATCCAGTGCCTTTTCGCCCTCAACCTCTTCCAGCCATAAAAAGGCCCTGTCACTGCCGCCCTTTTCGCCGCCGGCATTGGCAATAAATATAAGGCTGGATAACATGATTACGGCGCTGGCAACAACAGCCGTCAGACGAATTGATCGCATATTTCGCTCCCTCGAAAAACTATTTCCTAGTGACATATTGTCTCTTTGATAAATAATACTATAATCTTATATGATATTTACCATGCAAATCATTTATACGTCTTTGGCGGCAAAATAAAATACATTTAAATCATGTTTTTTACTGCCATTATTCTGAAACTCTAGAGCTTAAAGGAATTTTTCTTATGAACTGGCTTCTGATTCTGATTATTATTGGTATCTTTATTACCGGCGGCATTATGATCACGGGCGTTGCCTCTATGAGCAAAGGCGGCGATTTTAACCGGAAAAACGGCAATAAATTAATGCAGGCAAGAGTTGTGGCGCAATTTGTCACATTGGCCTTGGTCGTGCTGTATCTTTATCTTTACGTTTAAGGGGCCGATCATGGTTAAATTAACAAAGATTTATACGCGCGGCGGCGACAAGGGCCAGACGTCATTAACCGACGGCAGCCGGCAACCCAAATATGCCCCGCGCATCGAAGCTTACGGCACCATTGATGAGGCCAACGCGGCTTATGGTCTTGCGCGGCTTCATACCACGGGCCAAAATACGGCGCAGCATGATGATATGCTGCTTCGCATTCAGAATGACCTGTTTGACGCAGGCGCTGATGTGTCAACGCCTTTCGGATCCGTTAAAGCCGAATATGAATTAAGGATAGTTGACACGCAGGTCTTGCGCCTTGAGCAGGAAATCGATCAAATGAATGAGGATTTAGCCCCGTTAAATTCCTTCACACTGCCCGGCGGCAGCGCGGCGGCGGCCTATCTTCACCTTTGCAGAACCATCGTGCGGCGTGCTGAACGGTTATTGGTTAATGTTGCCGAGACAGAGGAGATTAATCCCGTTGTCATTCGGTATCTCAACCGCCTGTCCGACCACGCCTTTGTCATGAGCCGCGCGCTCAATAATAATGGCGCGGATGATATCTTATGGCTTCCCGGCGCCAACCGTTAAAGCCTTTCTGGGCAAGCTGGGGGAAAGCAGGAAGGCCCCGTGAAAAATCAGGTAAAGCAAGAAAGACCCCCACCAGATTAATGCCGAAACGAGCAACCAGTCCCCCGGCAGCAGGCCCAATGCGACCGCCACCCTTACAATCGCCGCTAAAAACATCATCGCAAATGCGGCAATCATGGCCTTTGCCGGCACGAGTCGCCGCCCCGTATGGCGCAGCGCAACCCGCGTAATCAAGGATAGCATCATCATGCTTAACGCCCCGACGGTAAAAGCATGCAGCCAGACATTCGGGGATATTTCCGGCATAAATTCTGCCATGCCGAACAAAATCAATGCGGCGATGAACCATAAATATGACAGATGCATGATCAAAATCAGGGGCTCATCAAGGATACGCAGGATTCGCCAGCGCAGGAAACGCAAGAACTGAACGGCGGCGGCAATGAAAGCCAGTCCGGCCGAAAGAATGCCAGAGACATCGGCCAAAGCACCATAAATAAACAATCCAAGCGAAATTGCCGAGGCATATTCGAGCGGCACGTTGTGACGAAGCGCGGCCTGTCCTTTTTGCTTCAAGGCATTTTGGGTAAAAACAGTGGTCAAAAACCCGCCGGCAATGATAAATTTAACCACGATCCCCATGAGCCCAAGGCGAATGCCCCATGACGCCCACACCATATCCCCGCCCATCAGCGCCAAATGAAACACCATATTGCCGGTAAAGAGCAAAAGCAATATGGGGATCAGCAGCAGAAAATACTTGTTTTCTGCCCGAAGCAAGCCGGGCAGAACCATTATCATGGCCACTAAAAACAGGCTGCAGTCGAGCGCCATCACCATATAAGGCAGCATCCATCCGCCGCTATAGACTGCAACCCGGCCCAAAAACCATAACCCCACCAATAAGGCAAGCCGCCCCCGATCAATTTCTGTCGTCCCGGCCCAGCCCGGCAAGGCCGTTAAGACAAAGCCCGCAACCACGGCCCCGGAAAATCCAAAAACCATTTCATGACCATGCCAAAGTGCCATATCATATCCCGCAGGCGGAAAATCCATACCCCCAAATGTCGTCAAAACCCAAACCGCCATAATCCCCAGGCCATAAACCACCCCAACCAGATAAAAAGGCCGAAAAGCACTGCTCCATATAGCCCCGGAAAATAAACCGGCCTGGGATTGAGGCTTGGGTTGGGGCTGTTGGTTCATAATCGGCAAACTTTCATTATTTAGTCTTTAAGTTATAACTTGGCGTTTTTGCTATTTCGAGGATTAATATTTCTGTTATACTGCGCGGATGTTAAACGATATTCAACAAAAACTGCAAGAATCACTTTCGCTGCATCAATCAGGTCATACGGATGGTGCCATCGAAATATGCAAGAATATTTTGACCCAGTCTCCTGCGGAACCCAACACGCTGCAACTGCTGGGGGCCTTTATGAAGGCAAAGGGAGATTTTAAAGCGGCGGAGAAATTTTTGCGGGCCTCGCTCAAGGAAAATGCCCGCCAGCCCCATGTATATAATAATTTAGGCAATCTTTATTACGAACTTGATAATTTGCAAGAGGCCATAGAGTCCTACAAAAAGGCCACAAACCTAAAGGAAGATTATGCCGACGCCTGGTTTAACTGGGCCATCGCACTGGAGAAACAGGAAAAGCCGGACGAAGGTATGGCACATGTCAAAAAGGCCCTTAAATATAACCCTAAACAGGCAAAATACCATAATCTTCTGGGACTTTTTTATAAACATAAGAAAGATTATTCCGGCGCGATAAAAGCGTTCGAAACAGCAATCAAAATTCAACCGAACTATTTAAAAGCTATCCATAATCTGGGGACGGCTTACCGGGAGAATGAACAATATGAGGATGCGAAAAACTGTTTCAACTTCGTATTGAATAACAAACCGGATCAGGTGGAAACATGGGAAGCCCTGGGCTCGCTTCATCAAAATACCGAAGATTTTGACCGGTCAATTGTGGCGTATCACAAACTATTGGCTCTGGAGCCGCAAAACCTGAAAATTCATCGGGTCTTGAATAACATGATGTGGGAAACCGGACGTCATGACGGCTTTCTGAATTCTTATGTTTTTGCGATACAAAGCCACCCGGAAAGCCAGTCTCTTGTCGCGGCTTATGCCGACGAACTGGCCATCAGCGGGGCGCAGGACCAAGCCATTGAGGTGGTTGAAGAGGCCATAAAAAGACAAGGAAGCCATCCTGAATTATTCCACCGTCTGGCCCAGTTAAGGTTAAAGTCCGGTGATTTGGAAAAGGCCCGGCATCTGATGGAGAAAACCCTTGAAATCGTCACGGATAATGATGAATATTATACGGATTTTGCCGAGTTGTTGCTCGAAGAAGGTGACTATGATTATGCTCTGGAGCAAATTGCCCTCGCCGAAAAAATCAATCCCGACTTTCAAAAGGCCTGGTCCATACGCGGGGACTGCTGGCGTTTGAAGGGGGACGAAAGATATCACTGGCTCTGCGATTATGAAAATCTTGTCCAGCCAATGGAAATTAAAGTGCCGGATGGTTTTGCAAATCTTGATGACTTTAATCAGGCGTTGGCGCAGGAACTTACCAAGCTTCATATTACAGATGTGAACCCAAGGGATCAGACATTAATTGGCGGCACACAAACCATTGGCGATCTTTACCTTAACCATAGTCCGGTCATACAAAAATTAAGAATAGCCGTTCTGGACGCCGCACAACGTTATATAAATGCCTTGCCAGATGATGAAACCCATCCTCATCTTCGGCGGAAAACAGATATGATAAGATTTTCCGGCGCATGGTCTGTCAGACTCAAAAGCAACGGGTTTCATGTCAACCATTATCATTCCAAAGGCTGGATAAGCGGGCCTTATTACGTCAAGCTTCCCAAAGAAGTCAATGAAAGTACAGCAGATGGTGAAAAACCCGGATGGGTGAATTTCGGGGCCAGCTGTTATGGGCCGGAGATGAGCAAAAAGCCTGAAAGAATAATAAAACCGCAAGCGGGCCTGCAGGTATTTTTCCCGTCCTATATGTGGCATGGCACCAATGCCTTTCAATCCGAAGATATTCGCATGACAGCGCCCTGCGATATCGTCCCCCTTTGAATCGCCTTGAGTTTATCTTTTGGCATTGATTTATTCCCCCATTATTTCACAGAATATTTCACAGGAATTTTTGATCCGCCATACATTTAGCCAGCCAGAGTGAAATTGATTCGCCCCTATCGCAAGATTATTCCTCTCAGCCAACAAAAGAGGAAATATAATTTCAAGAAAATATTTCTGCTTTATGAAAATTTACGCTGCGCATGGTCTATCTGATGAATATAAACATTATTTTAGTCCGAATAAATGGTATTTTTTTACCTGTTAATCAAAATTTTATTTTGTTACAGGTCTTTTTTTACTCATAAATAACCCAAAAGTGACCTGTGACATAAATGCACGCCCCTCCTGTGATATAAATGCCACAGTCGCGTTATTAAAGAAATTGACCCCGATTCTGACTGGTGATAGTTTCACTTGGTTATTTATATGTTCATATTGTGTGGGCCCGTTTGGGCTGGAACAGATAAGTGATGTACAAATTGGTTTTTTACTGAAGATAAAAAATCACCAATATAAATTGTACTTTAAATATAGAATGGGACGGAAATTGCAGCATAAGATCATAAAGGAGGCCTGCTTAAACCAGCTGTTTTTTACACCACTTTATAAATATAAAGTGGCAATGATTGTGAGCCAAAAGATAAAAACAGAACTGTCCCACAATTTTTTAACATCTACGGAGGAATTAATATGAAGAGCGAATTTACCTCGCGTCTCAAATATGGTGTGTCAGCATTTGCTATCGCCGCCATGCTACCCCTAAGTATCCAGGCATCCTACGCTGCCGAAGACGCCGCAGCAGAAGAAGACCTAATACTGGAAGAAGTAACTGTCACAGGGTCACGCATTAAGCGTAAAGACCTGACATCCGCAAGCCCTATTGCCGTTGTTAATGCCGACGAATTTAAATTTTCCGGAACCATTAACGTTGAGCAGGTTCTTAATGCTCTGCCACAAACCGTTCCCGGATTAACCGGCAATTCCAACAACCCCGGTAATGGTACCGCAACTGTTGACTTGCGCGGCCTTGGTGCAAGCCGTACTCTGGTTCTGGTAAATGGCAAGCGGTACCTGCAAAGCTCGCAGGGCAACACCGTTGACCTGAACACCATTCCATCCGCCCTGATCAAACAGGTTGAGGTTCTGACCGGCGGCGCTTCCGCTGTGTATGGTTCCGACGCCCTTGCTGGTGTTGTCAACTTCGTATTGATTGATGATTTTGAAGGTGTTGAACTGAACGCCCAATATGGTACCTCCTCCAAAGGTGACGCAAGTAAATGGAATGTGGATGCCACAATCGGCGGAAACTTTGCTGATGGACGCGGTAATGTAGTTCTGCATACCAGTTTCGCCCGTCGTGAAGCAACTTTTGCCGACGCCCGTGATTTCTCATTCCTCGCCTTGGGCGACAGCTGTATTGAACCAGGGACTCAGGATCCAAACTTCGGTAATTCCACCCCAGCTCCACTTATAGACCCTGCTCTTGGGTTAAGTGCCGCCAACTGTTCAACTGGCACTATCGGCTATGTAAAGTCAGGTAGTTCTGGCATTCCCGGAACGCGCGTATTTGGCGTAGGCGCTATTGGTCGTTTTGGTCCCAATGGCGAAGCACTGCCTTGGGATGATGTCAATGACCGCTTCAATTATGCCCCGGATAACTTCATCCAGCTGCCACAAGATCGCTGGCTGGTTTCTGCTCAGGCACATTATGACATTAACGACAATATCACTTTCTATTCCAGTGCAATCTTCACACAAAACCGCAGTGATACCGAACTGGCCCCAACACCTGCCTTCCTTGGTGGTTTGGAAGTAGATGTTGACAGCCCGTTTTTTGCGGCTGATACGCAGGCTATTCTGGCCGGTCTTGACACAGATGGTGATGGTTTCTTCGCTCTGCCATTCATTGGCCGCCGGATGGTTGAAAATGGTTCCCGTCAGGGCATCAACACCCGCAACGGTTACCAGATCACAACCGGCTTTAAAGGTGACATTGACGATAATTGGTCATATGACACCTATTACAGCTATGCTCGTGTGGACCGTACCCAACTGCTAAATAATGATGTGTCTGATTCACGTTTCCGTCAATCTTTGCGTACTGAACTTAATGATGACGGCGTACTGGTTTGTACGGACACATCAGGTGGTTGCGTGCCGATGAATATCTTCGGTGAAGGCAATATTTCACAGGCTGCCGTTGACTTCGTCAATGTGGGCGCTGCCAATGTAACCAACATTACCCAGCAGGTTCTCGCAGGTAACGTTACAGGTACTCTGGGTGACTTGGGTGCCGGTGATATCGGCCTTTCCGTTGGTGCAGAATATCGCGCTGACTCAAGCAGCTTCCGTCCTGATGAATTCCTGTCAGCAGGTGATGTTCTTGGCTTTAACGCTGGTCAACCAACCATTGGTTCATATGATGTCTATGATATCTATGCCGAGGTCTTTGTCCCATTACTGGCCGATGTTGAATTTGCCGAATCATTGAACTTTACCGGTGCGGCGCGTTATTCCGATTATTCCACTGCGGGCGGTGTATGGGCCTATGCGGCAGGACTTGACTGGACACCGGTTGAAGGCCTTATGGTTCGCGGTCAGTACCAGCGTGCGGTACGCGCGCCGAATGTTTCGGAACTCTTCCTGGGCTCAGCCAATGGCTTCCCACGGGCGGATGACCCTTGTGCTTCCAATCATGTTGCCGATTTTGGCGGTGCTGCCGCAATCGCAGCTATTTGTGAAGCAACAGGTGTCCCAGCTGGTCAGACTGGCCTCTTTGCACAGTCCAATACCCAGATCGAAGGTATCTTCGGTGGCAACCCTGACCTGTTTGAGGAAACTTCAGACACCTATACTATTGGTGCGGTTATTCAGCCGGCACAGATTGAGAATTTCTCAATAACCATCGATTATTACAACATCAAAATTGCTGATGTTATTGGTGTCTTTGGAGGCGGCGTGAATAACATTCTCAAAGGCTGTTATACCAAACTGGACGCAAGCAATCCTTTATGTCAAGCCATTACCCGTCGTTCTGATGGTAATGTTGATACTGTTTCTGCGCTGAATGCCAATAACGCCAAGCTGGAAACAGCAGGTATTGACGTTCAAGTCAATTACAGTATCGACTTTGATTCCGGCCTGTTTGATAATGCTTCAACAATCAGCCTTAATTGGCTGGGCACATATGTCATCAATAATGACTTCCTGCCTGATGATGATCCAGATACTGTATTCCTCAATTGTGGCGGTACTTTTGCCGGCGTTTGTGGAACACCTGATCCGGAATTCCGCTTCACCACACGTATGACCTATGAAAGCGGTCCACTTTCCGCATCCATCAAATGGACATATCTCGGTGCAGTAGATCATGGTGATATTGTCAATGGCAGCGATCCTATTATTGCGGATTTTGCCGTAGCGCGTCTGACAGCCAAAAACTACTTTGATCTGACAGCAAATTATGACATCACGGAGAGCTATTCCATATATGGTGGTATCAATAATCTGCTGAACACAAAGCCACAATTCGTGGGTAGTAGCCAGCAGCAGGGCAACACATTCCCGAATGTGTATGATGTTATCGGCACTTACTTTTACTTTGGTGCAACGGCTAAATTCTAGGATTTAGTTAACATCAATCATAAA
The DNA here is from genome assembly GCA_021647465.1 of Emcibacter sp. Classification (GTDB taxonomy): domain Bacteria; phylum Pseudomonadota; class Alphaproteobacteria; order Sphingomonadales; family Emcibacteraceae; genus Paremcibacter. The sequence goes on from JAKIUQ010000004.1 coordinate 42,849, forward strand.
ATAGAAACGGCGGCTATGAATTCCATAGCCGCCGTTTTTTTTATAATTCACACGGTTAAAATTCACCGCTTCTTTAATTGAATATAATGCCCAAGCATCACATTTTCTTGCCCTATAGAAAATTTTTCTTCATGGATAAGTTCAAAATTTAAAGATTTTAATTGTACCAATAATTCTTCTAATTTCACCTCATCAAGGGCAGAACTCACAAGGTCGCGTAACAGGTCCCGCTGTTCTGATAGTCGGCGCCGAGCATTGTCAACCATTTCCAACACTTGCTGCGGGTGATATTTCCGGCTGAGTTTCATAATTTCCATCAATGAATTCTGCATGACCGGAATGATATTCATGGATAACGGCGAAGGGTAGGATTCTGAAAGCCGAACCAGATTTTCCACATATTGATTGTAAATGCCGCCCTCTGCCTCTTTTCTTGACAACATAAGGGACAATAAATCTTTACATTCCGTAAAAATGTCACTTTTCAGCAAATAGTCAGCTTCCTGCGCATTTTCATTATTTTGCGCGACAACGATACTATTGTGACTGTGAAGAATGGCACAGAATATCCCCCCCTTTCTCAATACCCGCACCATTTCGGGAATTGACCGGGCCATATCGCTATATTCAATAGCATATTGGGAGGTCACCAGATCAAAATAGCCCGCCTTAAAAGGCAAGTCTTCCGCCGCAACCCTTCCCTGAAAATTAACCTGATCCAAAATATCCTGCGCCGCCGGCACATCACGCACCGGATCAATATCTGCCAGATCAACACCGTGAATTTCCCAGTCATATTCCTGCTCATTGGCATAAGTCACCGCAAGGGACGGCAACAGACCATTACCGGTGCCAATATCAAGGCTGGCAATATCATCGGGGAATTGCGCATAAATTCCCCTCCAGAAATCATTGATTTCCTGTTGTTTTTGCTTGTCCGAGGCCGAAACGCAGCTATGAAGCGCGCCTCTTTTCCAATAATTGTCCCAACCTCTGGTTTCTTTTGTGACCATGATAACTTCTCTAATACGTTACGGATATAATTTATAAAGCACTATTGTCCCATAGGAAACATTTGTCTACTCCAGACAGAAAAGATCTGTATTGCCGCCGGTGGCGACGGTGTTGATGGTCAGGGTTTTTTCGGTGGCGAAGCGATATAGATAGCGGGGGCCGCCGGCCTTGGGGCCGGTGCCGGACAGGCCCATGCCGCCAAAAGGCTGTACGCCGACAACGGCGCCGACAATATTGCGGTTAACATAAGTATTTCCCACATCAAGCTTTTGATAAATCTCCTCTGCCGTCCTCTCGATCCGGCTATGGATGCCAAGGGTCAAGCCAAATCCTGTAGCGCGCACCTGATCCAGAACCCTGTCCATATCTTTTGCCTTATAACGAATGATATGCAGCACCGGCCCGAAGACTTCTTTGGTCAATTGATCCAGTGACGTAATTTCATAAATACGCGGGGCAAAGAATGTGCCGTTCGCGCAGCCCTCCGGCATTTCAACCACAGCCAGCAACGTCGCTATCTTATCCATGACAGCAACATGATCCCGCAACATCCCCCGGGCGCGGTCATCAATCACCGGCCCCACATCGGTGGACAGCACCATAGGATCGCCCATTTTAAGGCAGGCGAGCGCCCCTTTCAACATATCGATGATCTTATCCGCCACCTCCTCTTGCAGATACAATACCCTAAGCGCAGAACAACGTTGCCCCGCAGACTGAAAGGCCGAGGATATGACATCATCCACCACCTGTTCCGGCAAAGCCGTACTGTCAACGATCATCACATTCTGCCCGCCCGTTTCCGCAATCAGCGGCACAATAGCCCCCGCCCGGTTCGCCAGACTTTTGTTGATGACCTTGGCGGTATCCGTGGAGCCGGTAAAGGCCACGCCGCTAATCCGTTCATCCGCCACCAGCCTGCCGCCTATACCTGCGCCCGCGCCGGGGAACATATGTAAAATATCACCGGGAACGCCGGCTTCATGAAGGATTTTCACGGCCTCGCCCGCGATGATCGGTGTTTGTTCGGCAGGTTTGGCAATCACCGCATTCCCGGCGGCCAAGGCGGCGGCCAGTTGGCCCACAAAAATGGCCAAGGGGAAATTCCACGGGCTGATACAGAGAAACACCCCCCGCCCATGAAGCGAAAGCCTGTTGCGCTCGCCTGTGCAGCCGGGCAATGACAGGGGGGTCTCAAACTCGGCCTCGGCCTGCATCGCATAATACCGCAGAAAATCTACGGCCTCACGCACTTCTGACAGAGCATCTGCGATGGTTCGGCCAGCTTCCTTGGAAATGATTCCCATGAGGGGCCGCATTCGCATTTCCATCAGGTCAGCGGCCTTGTTAAGGATAGCTGCGCGGGCCTTTCCGCCCAAATTATCCCAGGCTTTGAAGGCTGAAACGGACATTTCAAGCGCCTGATCAATATCCGAATCTTCCGGAATGCCCACGGCGGCAATGACCTCATCCCTATTGGACGGATTGACAATATTCTCTGTCCGGCGGGCCAAAAGTTTCCCGCCCACAATCGGGCCAATCTTAAAGGGTTTTTCCGTGGCCCGCGTCATTTCCTCTGTCAGATCGGCCATCTCTATGGGGCTCGACAGGTCAAGCCCCATAGCATTTTTGCGGGGAGCCGCTTCCCGTCCCGAGGCCGACAGAATATCAACGGGCAGCGGAATTAACCCGTGACGGCGGGGGTTGGCTGCCCTGACCAGATCACTGACATCCTGCATCAAATTCTCTACGGTGATATTTTTATCCATGAAGCGATTGACAAAGGAGCTATTGGCCCCGTTTTCAAGCAGCCTGCGCACCAGATAGGGCAGCAAATCCTTATGGGCACCAACCGGCGCATAGACCCGCATATTCACCTTGGGTGATATATTATCCTGAAGCTGGTCATAAAGCAGCTGCCCCATGCCGTGAAGCCGCTGGAATTCAAAATCACGGCGATCACCGGCAAGCTCCAATATCAGAGCAACGCTATAGGCATTATGGGTCGCAAATTGTCCATAAATCACATCCTGCGCCCGCATCATGCGCTCGGCGCAAATCTGATAACTAAGGTCTGTTGTCGGCTTGCGGGTATAAACCGGATAATCGGCCAAACCCATTTCCTGCGCATGCTTGATCTCGCTGTCCCAATAGGCGCCTTTAACCAAGCGTATCATAAACTTACGAGTTGATTTCTTGGACAATTCGCGGCCCAGACTTATCAGCCAATCCAGCACATAAGGCGCGCGTTTTTGATAGGCCTGCACCACAATCCCCAGACCATCCCACGGGCCAAGCTCAGGGTCACGGGCCAAATTCTCAAAAATATCAAGCGATATGTCAAGCCGGTCGGCCTCTTCCGCGTCAATCGTAAAGCCAAGGCCATATTTTTTGGCCGCCAGCGCAAGCCTGCGGATTTTCGGATATATCTCGCCCATAACAATTTCCGCCTGAGCAAATTCATAGCGGGGATGCAGGGCCGAAAATTTTACGGAAATACCGGGGGCCTCATAAATATTTTCCGCCGCATTATCCTTGCCAATTTTCTCGATAGCCTGCCTGTAAGCGGAAAAATACTGCGCGGCATCTTCCAGCGTTCGCGCCCCTTCGCCCAGCATATCAAAAGAAAACCGCGTGTCCGGCCTATTTTCTTTTTGGCCCCGCTTTGCCGCCTCCCCGATCGTGCGGCCCAGAACATATTGCCCGCCCATGATCCGCATGGCCTGCATCACTGCCCCGCGTATGATCGGCTCGCCCGATTTGGCAATCAGCCTTTTCATCCAGCCGGAAAAATTCTCTGTGACGTCATCCCCTAAATTGACGACGCCGCCTGTCATCATTAACCCCCATGTGGAGGCATTTACGAACAACGAGTCCGATTTCCCTTTATGATCAGACCAGTCCCCGGATTGAATTTTTTCTGCAATCAGCTTATCTGCGGTTAAACCGTCCGGCACGCGCAGCAAAGCCTCTGCCAGACACATCAATGCCACGCCCTCGCGATTTGACAGACCAAACTCCTGAAGAAAATAATCCATGGTACCTTGCTCGTCGCTTTTCAGGCGGGATAAGGCCACCAGTTCGCGGGAGGCGTCAACAATTCTTTGCTGCGCTGCAGCGGACAAGCTTGAGCTTTCCAGCAGGTTGGCGATACAGAGCTCTTCGTCTGCGTGGGTCGCCGCCCGCAGTATGCCGCGAATTTCGTCAAGATTTTCCGGCCTGTCCTGTGCCTTTTCTGCCAAAGAATACATTATAACTCCCATCATCAATTAAACTCATAATATAGGGAGCATACCGTATATGCAGTGATATATCCTGCCATTCTCGCGGAATATTCAATATTTTATCTATTAAAACGTTATAAATATAGTTTATTATGCTATTTTAAAAAAGGTGACTCTTTAACAAGCCACCAAATTCACGGCAAGGCCGCCTTGGGAGGTTTCTTTGTAAATATCCTTCATATCCTGACCTGTTTGGCGCATGGTCTCGATAACCTTATCCAGCGACACCATATGTTTGCCGTCGCCGCGCATGGCCAGACGGCTCGCGTCAATGGCCTTGACCGCGCCCATGGCATTACGTTCAATACAGGGAATCTGCACCAAGCCACCGATGGGATCACACGTCAACCCTAAATTATGCTCCATGCCAATTTCTGCGGCATTTTCCACCTGCTCTACCGTTCCGCCCATAACCGCCGTCAATGCGCCCGCCGCCATGGAACAAGCCACGCCCACTTCGCCCTGACACCCGACTTCGGCCCCGGATATAGAGGCATTTTTTTTATAAAGTGAGCCGATGGCCGCCGCCGTCAGCAGAAAGTCATAAATCCCCTGCTTGCCCTGCCTGTTATAAAACCGGTCAAAATAGCGCATGACAGCCGGAATAATCCCGGCGGCGCCGTTGGTTGGGGCGGTCACAACGCGCCCGCCATCGGCATTTTCCTCATTCACCGCCAGGGCCCATAGGTTTATCCAGTCGAGGATCACCGCCGGATCACAAAGCTGGCGCTCCTGACTTGAACGCAAATCTTCATAATGCTGGGCCGCGCGCCGATCGACTTTCAAGCCCCCGGGCAAACTGCCGCGCACGTGACAGCCCCGATCAATGCAATCCTCCATAGCCTGCCAGATATTATCCATACCGGCCCGCAAATCCTGCGGCCGGGCCAAAGCCGTTTCATTGGCCCACATTAATTCTGCAACACTCAGGTTATTGCTTTCACAAATTTCAAGAAGCTCATCCCCTGTTCCAAAGGGGTAAGGCACAGGCGTCTGTTCTGGCTTCGGACTGTTTTTACCCATTTGCGCTTCAGATAATACAAATCCCCCGCCAACAGAATAAAAATTATCCCGCGCCAGTAAATTTCCGCCCGCGTCAAAGGCTTGAAAAGCAAGACCATTGGTATGATGAGGAAGAACATCTTCCATCCGAAAAATCATATGGGAGGACTCGTCAAAGGCAATCGACTTTTTACCCAACAAGTTAAGTTTTTTTTCAGCGCGAATTTTTGCCACCGTATCTTTCACAATGGCGCAATCAATCCTCTCCGGCGCATGGCCCATCAAGCCAAGCAAAAGGGCGCCATCCGTACCATGCCCGTGACCTGTCAAGGCAAGAGAGCCATAAACATTAATGTGAATAATATTAATTTCAGGAAATAATCCGGCATCTTCCATCGAAAGCAGAAAACGGCGCGCCGCAATCATGGGGCCTACAGTATGTGAGCTGGAGGGGCCGATGCCGATCTTAAAAAGGTCAAAAACACTAAAGAACACAAGTCAGACTCCCCTAGAAAAATCCATGAAGCTCAACATAAGCTCTTTCAAACTCTTTTATTTGATATTCGCGCCTTTATCAACGGACTTGATATGATCAAGCACGCGAAACCATTTGTTAGTTTGACATATTTTCATTGCCTGTGACCGTCCCAAACGCCGGATCAGCTGTCTTGCCAATGCTTCAACCGTTTCATCAGCCATACTATTTACCTGCTCTTTCACTCACTATAAATAAAGCGTACTATTAACCTTAATAGCATCACCCTAAATTGTGGCTATTTTAAGCCAGCCATACCCGCTTGACCAGTGAATATTCTGAACTTGGGCATCATTTAAGCCTCCCCCATAACTTTGTCAATGACTAAGTCACTTTTTCGATCCGGGGGGAGGTTTTGCCTGTATTTCCCCCAGAAAAAATGGTCTCGCGCCCTCATAAACCACAATGGAAAAGTCATCACTTTAGGGCCACAACAGTATGAAGAAGGGAAATCATACCCGATAACTTTTTCGATCGCCGGAAAAGCCACGCCGACCTACCCAAATCACAAGCACGCGAGAACCAAACCGTTGCATATCAAACTTGTCTATGCCCTATCGCCAGAATAGCTTTTCATAAGCAGAATGTGCTGCTATATTCCCATTATATTTAATATAAAACCTAGATAACCCCGAAAAAAACAGAATAAAATTCTATGCCGATTGAAAAATACACCGAAAAGCAATTTTCCCTCGACAAGATCGATCAGAAAATCCTGAATATTCTTCAGGGAGATGGCCGAATATCCAATGTCAAATTGGCAGGGGCCATCAATTTAAGCCCGACACCCTGTCTCGAACGGGTCAAAAGATTAGAGAAGCAAGGATACATTAAAGATTATGTTGCCCTTTTGAATGCGGAAATGCTGGGCGCGGCACTGGTGTCATTTATCGAAGTATCGCTGGATAGAACAACCACAAAAGCCCTTGAGACTTTCCGCAAAGAAATATTGGCAATGCCTGAAGTTCAGGAATGCCATATGGTTGCTGGTGGCTTTGATTATCTGGTTAAGGTCAGAACACGTGATATGGCTCATTACCGAAAATTCCTCGGCGAAAAGCTATCCACCTTGTCTGATATCAGCACGACCCATACTTATGTGGTCATGGAAGAAGTCAAAGATACAAGCGCCGTCGATATTCCAAATTCTGACCCAAATGTCCCCCTATGTCCCTTTAATGAGTAAACCCGAAACCATGACGACAATTACTTTTATTTCCCCCAATGAACAAAAAACCATCGTTAAAACAGAGGCCGGAAAAAACTTAATGGAAGCGGCTGTTGAGAATGACGTGCCCGGCATTGATGCGGATTGTCAGGGGGGCTGCGCCTGTGCCACCTGCCATATTCTTATTCCGGACAACTTTAAAAGCTTGATCCCCGCCATGGATGAAGACGAGCAATATTTGTTGGACTTTCTGGACAATCGACAAAAAAACAGCCGCCTTAGTTGTCAGGTCGAAATTACGGATCAACTGGACGGTATGATTGTTACGGTTCCGGAAGAGGGCTAAGCCATTTACCGCCAGCCATGTCCTTTATGATGCCTGCGCTTACCATGGTGAGAATATCGATCATCCGGGATCAGATAAACCACGGTACCATGGGGGGTGATATAGAAGGCCGGGCTCATATCATATCTTCTTGCCATTCTTTTATGGGATTTATGGGGCCAATAACGGATGTCATGGCCCCGGTAATGTTCATGTTTTCTATAATATTTATGCGCGCGCTTGTGTTTACGGCCATAGGCATGCTCATGCCCGCGATTATTGTTATAATTATAACGGTTATGATCATTGTCATGCCTGTTATAATGTTTCTGGTTATGCTTTTCTGAATGAGCCAGGGCAGCATCTGATCCAAAGGCTGCCGTCCCAAATAACATCCCTCCTATCATCACGGCTTTTATGGTCTGTTTCATTATACGGTTCCTTTTCTTTCAATGAGAATAGAAACAGAATATGGAAAACCGTCTTAATCATTCCTGAATATAAAATCAGGCCGCCGTTCATATTGGGGCATTACTTCCGTAACATATTGATAATGCCGGAAAAATCCATATCATCCGCGCTCATTTCTGTGAATTTTTCATATAAATCACGCGAACAAGCGCCCAGCGGCGTCACCGCGCCGGCTGAGGCGGCCGCTTCCTGAGAGAGCCGCAGATCTTTCAGCATCATAGCGGCGGCAAACCCCGCCTTATAATCATTATTGGCCGGTGATGTGGGCACCGGGCCCGGCACAGGGCAATAGGAGGTCAGTGACCAGCATTGACCGGATGCTTTCGATGAAATAGCAAATAGTTTTTCCGCCTCAAGCCCCAGTTTTTCGGCCAGAACAAAAGCTTCGGCGACGGAAATCATCTGTATACCCAACATCATATTGTTACAAATTTTGGCCGCCTGCCCCGAACCGGCCTTGCCCGCATGAATAATATTGCCCCCCATAGAATTCAGATAATTTTCTGCGGCGGCAAAACCCTCCTCTGTTCCGCCAACCATGAAAGTCAAGCTGCCCGCAGCAGCAGCGGCAACCCCGCCGGACACGGGCGCATCGACCATTGCCATACCTGCGTTTGTCGCAGCAACGGTGACCTCGCGCGCGCTATCCACATCAATGGTTGAACAATCCATCATGATGGTCCCGGGCGACGCGGCGGCGATTAAACCTTCCGGCCCAAGATAAACAGATTTCACATGCCGGCCCGCCGGCAGCATGGTGATCACCGCATCAACATTCGCGGCGGCATCCACGGCACTGGTGGCGGCACTTGCCCCCTCGGCGCAAATATCTGCGATCACCTGTTCATTCAGGTCAAAGGCCTTCAGCTTATGGCCGGCCTTTAAAATATTACGGGCCATACCGCCGCCCATATTACCCAAACCAATGAAACCAACTTTTGCCATCTGCTTATCCTTTTCCTATAAAACCAGTTCTTTATCGCCTAAATGCTCAAAATGCGCCGTGACCATATCATCCGTTACGGCGTCAATTGTCGCCGGATTCCATGTGGGGTTTTGATCCTTGTCAATCAGAACCGCCCGCACCCCCTCGTAAAAATCGCTCTGGTAAGACACAATATGGCTGACGATACGATATTCCATTTTCATGGCGTCATTAAAGGCCATTGCCCCGCCGCGTAATATCTGCTCAATGATGACTTTCATGCTGATCGGTGACATTTTTTCAAGTTTTGACAAGGTTTTTGCCGCCCAGTCATGGTCAATGGCATCAAGATGATCCATGATACCCTCGATTGTTTCTTCCCCAAAGGCCGCATCAATCAAATCGCGATATTCATCCAGAGGCGCGTCCCCCGGATCGTCGGCAAAATCTGCAATGATCCGGTCCACATCAATGGCATCCGCTATATCCGCTTCGGCCAGACTTGCAACAAAAGCATCGATTTTTTCAGATGGCATATAAGAGGTGCCAATACCGGCATAAAGGATATCCGCCCCGCGCAGGCGCGCGCCGGTTAACCCCAGATACAAGCCAAGCTTGCCCGGAAGCCGCGGCATGAAATAGCTGCCGCCCACATCCGGGATCAGTCCAATGGCCGATTCCGGCATGGCAAACAGGGTTTTTTCCGTGATAATCCGGTGCGATCCATGAACCGATACGCCAACGCCGCCGCCCATCGTAATGCCGTCCAATAACGCAATATAGGGTTTCGGAAAATGATATATCCGGCTGTTCATCACATATTCCGTGGCAAAAAATTCGGTCGCCATGTGATGATCTTCCGGGCTGTTCTCGGCCAATGTCTTAACATCGCCGCCCGCACAGAAAGCCTTTTCGCCCGCCCCCTGAATGATCACGGCCTTCACCGCATCATCATCGGCCCATTTAAGTAATTTCTGATCCATAAGCCGGCACATATTAGTGCTGAGCGAATTCAGCGCCTTTGGCCTGTTCAAGGTAATAATGCCCAGACAACCCCGCTCTTCAAATAAAATATCTTCTTCCATGGTCATGTCTCCAAAATTTTTCGCGAGATAATCAATCGCATGATTTCATTGGTGCCTTCCAATATCTGATGCACCCTGACATCGCGCAGGTATCTCTCAATAGGGTAATCCTGCATATAGCCATATCCGCCGTGAAGCTGCAGGGTCTCATTGACAATATTAAAGCCGGTGTCCGTGGCGAGCCGCTTGGCCATAGCGGCAAAATGGCTGGCATCCGGGGCCTTTGCATCGACTTTTGACGCCGCCTTATGCAGCAGCAACCGCGCGGCTTCCAATTCTGTCGCCATATCGGCTATACGAAATTTCAGCGCCTGAAATTCATTCAATTTTTTGCCGAATTGTTTGCGCTCAGACATATATTGCACCGTCAAATCAAGACAAGCCTGCGCCGCGCCAAGCGAGCAAGCCCCAATATTTAATCGTCCGCCATCAAGCCCCTTCATGGCAATTTTAAAGCCCTCGCCTTCTGCCCCGACGAGGTTTGAGGTCGGCACACGGCAATCTTCGAAATTAACGGTGCAGGTGGGCTGACTATGCCAGCCCATTTTCTTTTCCTGCGCCCCGAAACTTAAGCCCTTCGTGCCTTTTTCAACGACAATCGCGCTGATGCCTTTGGGGCCGGCGCCGCCAGTACGCACCATCACGACATAGATTTCAGACCGCCCGCCGCCGGATATAAAGGCCTTTGCCCCATTGATGATATAATCATCCCCATCGCGCACAGCTCTCGTGGTTAAAGATGCCGCGTCCGACCCGGCCCCGGGTTCTGTCAGGCAATAGCTGGCGAAATAATCCATTGATGTTAGGCTGGGGCAATATTTCTGGCGCAGGGCATCATCCCCAAAATGATCAATCATCCATGTGGCCATATTATGAATGGAAAGATAGGCCGACGTTGACGTACAGCCCTTGGATAATTCCTCAAAAACTATCGCCGCATCAAGGCGGGTCAAGGCCGAGCCGCCCACATCTTCGCGGGCATATATACCGGCAAGGCCAAGGGCGGCGGCTTTGCGCAAAGCCTCCTCCGGGAAAATATGATCCTGATCCCAGACTTCTGCATGGGGCGCGAATTCTTTTTCCGCAAAACTGCGGGCCATATCCTGTATGGCCCGCTGATCTTCATTAAAGCTAAAATCCATCGTCAGGCTCCTATCTCAAAGATACTCTAGGACATTATTTCAAGGTAGGGATAGAAAAATCTGCCGCAATTGTGCTTTCCGGCCAGCGGGAGGTCACCGTCTTCACCTTGGTGTAAAAGCGTACGGCCTCTGCGCCAAACTGGTTATGGTCGCCAAAAGCAGAGGCTTTCCAGCCGCCAAAACTATAAAATGCCAAGGGTACGGGAATGGGCACATTAATGCCAACCATGCCAACCTCTACACGGTCGGCATAGGTTCGGGCCGCCGCGCCATTGCGGGTGAAAATTGAGGTGCCGTTACCATATTGATGATCCGAAGCCAGCGCCATGCCCTCTTCAAAATTCTGAACCCGCACCAATTGTAAAACCGGGCCAAAAATTTCTTCTTCGTAAGACCTCATATCTTTTTTGACATTATCAAATAAAGAACCGCCAAGGAAATAGCCTTCTTCGCTGCCTTCCAGAACAAAATCACGGCCATCAACCACAAGGTCGGCCCCCTCATCAACGCCCATCTGGATATAATCCATGACTTTGAGACGATGTTCTTTGGTCACAAGCGGCCCCATTTCCAAATTCTTTTCAAGGCTCGTGCCAATTTTTAACGCCTTAATACGAGGGGTAAGCATTTCAACCAATTTATCCGCGACCTCATCGCCAACGCAGACGCCCACAGCTATGGCCATGCAACGCTCGCCAGCCGAGCCAAAGGCAGCGCCCATCAGGGCGTTGGCAACAGAGTCCAGATCCGCATCGGGTAAGATCAGCATATGGTTCTTGGCCCCGCCCATGGCCTGACAACGTTTGCCATTTTTGGTGGCCGTCTCATAAACATATTGCGCAATCGGGGTGGAGCCAACAAAGCTCACCGCCTTGATCCGGCTGTCATGCAACAACGTATCAACGGCGACTTTATCACCATTAACCACATTGAATACCCCCGCCGGGCCGCCAGCCTCGACAAAAAGTTCCGCAAGACGCATCGGACAGCCCGGATCTTTTTCCGAAGGCTTTAAAACCACCGTATTGCCGGTCACCATCGCCATGCAGGCCATCCATAAAGGGATCATCGCCGGAAAGTTAAACGGCGTAATACCGGCCACAACACCCAAGGGCTTGCGCATGGAATAAATATCAATGCCGCCGGCGACATTATCCGAAAATTCGCCTTTTTGCAGATGGGGGATGCCGCAAGAAAATTCCGCGACCTCGATACCGCGCAGAACAGACCCCATGGCATCTTCAATAACCTTGCCATGTTCCAATGATACAAGCTTTGCCAGCTCTGGCTGATGTTGATACAGCAGGGCGGTAAATTTTGTCATGATGCGCGAACGCTGAAGCACGGAAGTTGCCGACCATGCGGGAAAGGCCGCCTCGGCCACCCCAATGGCATTTTCAACTTCAGACTTGCTGGCGAGCGGTACTTGCCCGGACTTGGCACCCGTAGAAGGGTTAAACACATCACTCATGCGGCCACTTATGCCACTGTGATGTTCGCCGCCGATAAAATGAGTATATTGTTTCATGGTTAAATTCCTCAGGTTTCAAGAAAAATTAAGAATTTCATATTCTGTAGTTTACTTGGGATAAAATTGCATTACTATACTAAAATATTCACATTCAATCTGCAAAAATACACATAAAGGTCTGTCATGTACAATTGGAACGACTTACGCTTTTTTCTGGAATTATCCCGGCGCGGACGGCTGATCAGTGCCGCCCGAAAGCTCCATGTGGATCATACCACGGTCAGCAGACGTATCGCCGCCCTGGAAGATAAGATGAACGCCCGCCTGTTCGACAAATCACCAAGCGGCTATAAACTTACCGATGCTGGCCTGAGACTGCTGCCTTTGGCGGAACAAATAGAGGCCCAGTCAAATCAACTATATCAGGAGATATCCGGCAAGGATGCCCGGCTCTCCGGTACGGTTCGTCTGGCTGCACCGGAAGGGTTAAGCGCCCATATCATTGCCCATAATATCGGAAAATTCCGCGACATACATCCCGATATTGAACTGGAACTTATGGCCGAGTCCCGCCGAACAAGCCTATCTAAACGAGAAGCGGATATCGCCATAACTTTGGCCCGGCCCGATACTGGCCGCGTGTTTGCCTGGAAATTATGCGATTACCGGCTCAGGCTTTACGGCGCTGATCATTACTTAAGCCGCCGCCCGGCCATCACAAAACTGGACGATTTGAATGACCATGATTTCATCAGTTATATTGATGACCTTATCCAACTTCCGGAATTGCGATTTTTGGATCAGATCATAAAAAAACCCCATGTGGTCTTTCGCAGCACCAATGTTATGGCACAATATAACGCTACTCTGGGCGGTATTGGCCTGTCTGTAATCCACTGCTTTATGGCTGATCAGAACAGCGGGTTAACCCCCGTTTTGCCTGAGAAAATTTATATAGATCGGGAGTATTGGCTCGTGGTTCATGAGGATTTGCGGCATGTGGCGCGCGTCGATGCCGTTTGCCGATTTTTGACAGAGCTGTTAAAAAATCAGCATAATAACATGCTGGGCCATATATAAAATTGAACGAATGACGTTAATTTAAATGGTATTTTTCAACAGTTATCGCTATAGCTAACCCTAGAATAAATCACTGGAGTATTCACATGTCCGCCCCCTCCCAAGCACTAGAACGCCAAATGAAACAGGCCATGAGACGGCTTGGCGCGTCGGTAACAGTGGTGACCAGTAATGATCATGAACAACGATACGCCATGACGGCAACGGCCGTGACCTCGCTTTCGCTTGAGCCGCCGGCATTGCTCATCTGTGTCAACAGAATTAACGGCCTGCATCATGCCCTGTCCAAAGGTCATGGTTTTTGTGTCAATATTCTATTCAGTGATCAACAGGAAATATCGGATAACTGCGCGCGAAGAAATGAAGCAAAAGACAAATTCAGCCTTGGTGACTGGCAAACGGGCGATGAGAATATCCCTTATCTTGCCAATGCCCAATCGTCCATATTTTGCGACCTTGACGACCAACATGATTATGGCAGCCACACAATTTTCATAGGAAAAGTAACAAAAGTCATATCACGGGATGACATTTCCCCCCTGATGTTTCTGGCCGGAAATTATTTTTCCCGCCCGACCTGATATCTTAAAGCACAATAATCGATTGGGTCGCTTTGACCAGCCATGCCAATTCAGCATCCGCCAGAAACGGTGAAATTCTTTCCCGAACCTGCGCATGATATATATTCAGCCAGGTGATCTCGGCACTGGTCATCATGTGGGCGTTAATCAGGCTTGTGTCTATAGGGACAAAGGTGATCGTTTCGAAGATATTCATGGGTCGTTCTTCGTCGTCAAAATGACTGGGCCGAACGATCATCAGATTTTCGATACGGATGCCATATTCCTGCGCTTTGTAATAGCCCGGTTCATTTGACAAAATCATGCCGGGCATTAACGGCACGCCCATCCCCTTCTGAGATATGGACTGCGGTCCCTCATGCACACCAAGATAACAGCCAACCCCATGCCCCGTGCCATGATCATAATCAAGCCCCACATCCCATAAGGATTTTCGGGCCAGACTATCAAGATGCGCCCCGCTGCGCCCCACAGGGAAGCGTGCCTGAGCCATGGCAATATGTCCTTTCAAGACACGCGTATAACGATCCCGCTGTTCCTCCGTCGCCTTGCCAATGGCGATGGTTCTGGTAATATCCGTCGTCCCGTCTAAATATTGCCCGCCTGAATCCAGAAGATACAACATATTTCCGGTGAGCGGGCGATTGGTCTCAGGGCTTGAGCGATAATGCACAATGGCCCCATTTGGCCCCGCGCCGGAAATGGTATCAAAGCTTAAGCTTTGGAAATATTTTTGCTCCCGGCGGAAATCCAGCAATTTTTCGGTCGCAGATAATTCATCAACCACCCCTTCTGCAACTGCGCCCTCAAGCCAATATAGAAATTTACACATGGCGACCGCATCCCGTATATGCGCGGCGCGGGTGCCGGATAATTCCACATCATTTTTACAGGCTTTTGGCAACAAACAGGGGTCATCCTTTTCAATGACCTTGGCGCCGCCCTGCTCAAGTCTGTCAAAAATTATGGCATGGGTTCGTTTGGGATCCACCAAGATACATTTTTCACCATTGTCCGTTTTATGGCCCAGCTTTGTAAGAGCGGCCAAGAAATGACCATAAGGCTTGATGGTTACCCCGTCGCCCAAATGATTTCGCAGGTCATCGGATATTTTATTCTCATCAATAAACAACGTCGCCTTACCAGAATTTTTCAGTATGAGATACCCGAGAACCAAGGGGGTATGCGCCACATCGCGGCCCCGGATATTCAGCAGCCACGCAATAGAATCAAGGCTGGTCAAAATAGCGGCCTGCAGATCATCGGCCTTTAAATCCGCGCCGATACGCTGGCGTTTATGCTGTGATGTTTCGCCGGAAAATTCAAGCGGATGAGGCACCACTAAACCCTTGGGCGCATCCGGACGATCTGTCCATATTTCATCAATTGGATTGGCCTCCACGGCCACAAGCTCAATGTCCTTTTTCGCAGAAGCCATGAATATTTTCTGAATCCAGGCCCGCGTATGAAGGGCCGGATCATAGCCAATCCGGTCGCCCTTCTTAAGGTGAGATAAGACCCAATTCTCTAATTTATCCTCATGAAGTTTTAAAGGCTCATAAAGTTTTGTGTCAACCTGATGGCGCACCTGCAATGTATATCGGCCATCCACATATATGGCCGCCCGCTCCAGCGTGACAACGGCCAAGCCGGCAGAGCCGGCAAAGCCCGTGAGCCATTCCAGTCTTTTCGCCCGCGCAGGGGCATATTCACATTGATGTTCATCGGCATGGGGAATAATAAAACCATTCAGACCCAGCCCCCGCAGACTTTGCCGCAGCGCCAATAATCGATCCAGCATTATTTTTTTACCCCAGCATCAGCTTATTAAAGTATTATTTTACAAAGAATCATTTTAAATTATTGTTATTAAGCACTTTATCGATGGCCTGTGTCAATGCCGCAAGCTCATGACTTGCCATGGAAAAAGACGGTGTCAGATAAATAATATCCCCAAAAGGGCGTATCCAGACCCCCTCATCGGCAAATTTAGCCCGCAATTTGGCGGGATCACGGATATTCTTCATCTGAATGACCCCAATAGCCCCCTTGACCCGCACATCGACCACATCAGGATGGCCGCGAAACTGTTCCAGAGACTGGCTCAGGTGACCCTCGATACGTTTCACCCGATCCAGAACAGGTTCATCACGGAAAATATCAAGCGACGCATTGGCGGCGGCACAGGCCAAAGGATTGGCCATATAGGTCGGGCCATGCATGAAGGCCTTGGCCGGATCATCAGACAGGAAAGCCCCGTAAACCCTGTCCGTTGCAACCGTGGCGGCCATGGCCACCGTGCCGGCGGTCAAGGCTTTGCCCAGACAGATAATATCCGGCGTGATCCCCGCTTGCTCGCAGGCAAACATAGTGCCTGTACGGCCAAAACCGGTGAATATCTCATCCAGGATCAACAGAACATCATTTTCTGCGCAGGCCGCTGAAATAGACGCCAGAATATCCGCGCCATGGAATTTCATGCCGCCGGCGCCCTGAACCAATGGCTCCATAATCACGCCGGCAATTTCCCCTCTGTTTTCCCTTAAGAAATCACTGAATTCTTTCAGTTCCGACTTGGTTCTAGGAAAGGGACGCATAAATTGCTGCTGCAAAAAACCACTGAAGGCCTTATGCATGCCGCCAGAATCATTACTGACATTATCCCCAACCGACATGGCGGCTGTGGTATCGCCGTGATAACCAGACTGAAAACAGACAAAGCGATTATGGCCCTGCTCGCCCAGATTGGCCCAATATTGCACGGCCATCTTCAAGGCGACTTCAACGGATACCGAGCCACTCTCAGAAAAAAATACATAATTTAAATCACCCGGCAATAAGTCCGCCAGCCGCCGGGCCAAGGTCGCCGCCCCCTCATGAACAAGGCCGCCCAGCATCACATGGGACATATTCTTGACCTGAGCGATCATTTTTTCCTGCATCTGCGGATTATTATAGCCATGGCAGGCTGTCCACCAAGAGGCAATGCCATCAATTAACCTGCGACCATCGGCGAGCTCAAGGGTAACGCCATCCGTCGCGACAACCGGCAGGGCATCATCTGCGGTTTGCATCTGGGTATAGGGCAGCCAGACATTACCATAGCCCCCGACGAACCAATCGGGCAAATCTTTTTTCATCATTGACCTTCGGGCGTAATCCCAAGCCGCCCAAAAAGTTCCAAATCCGTATTTTGCAACGGATTTGCCGTGGTCAAAAGCTTCTCGCCATAGAAAATACTATTGGCACCGGCCATAAAACATAAGGCCTGCATCTCATCATTCATGGCCTCCCTTCCTGCTGACAGCCGCACGTAGGAGGCCGGCATGATCAGCCGCGCCGCCGCAATAGTGCGGATAAAGTCAAAGGGATCCATCTGGCCTTCACCGAAAAGCGGCGTGCCTTCCACTTGCACCAGCATATTGATCGGCACACTTCCCGGATGCTGCGGCAGATTTGCCAGAGTCTGCAACATGCCCGCGCGGTCTTCCCGGCTTTCGCCCATGCCGACGATACCGCCGCTGCAGACATTAATTCCGGCAGCGCGCACATTTTCCAACGTATCCAAGCGGTCTTCATAAGTGCGGGTTGTGATAATCTCTTTATAATATTCCGGCGAGCTGTCCACATTATGGTTATAATAATCAAGCCCGGCCTGTTTTAACTGCGCCGCCTGATCCCCGTCCAGCATACCAAGGGTCATACAGGATTCAAGGCCCAATGCCTTAACCCCCTTGATCATGTCGCAGACCGCCTCCATATCCCGGTCTTTCGGGCTGCGCCATGCCGCCCCCATACAATAGCGGGTCGCGCCGTTGGCCTTGGCATTGCGCGCGCCTTCCATAACTTTTTCGACGGCCATCAGTCGCTCCGCATCCACACTGGTTTGATAGCGGGCGGATTGCGGGCAATATTTACAATCTTCGGGGCAGCCCCCCGTCTTGATGCTGCATAATTGGGAGAGCTGAACTTTATTGGGATCAAAATATTTACGGTGCATGGTCTGTGCCTGAAACAACAAATCCATCATCGGCAAATCGAAATAGGCCAATATTTCCCTACGGGTCCAATTGTGACGCAAACCATCCGGCCATATGGCTTTCGTAGAGGGGGTTTCCATTGTGGAAACAGAATTCTCTTGTGAGGCATTATTCAGGGACATCGTCACTCCATTTATCAGTATTCAGCTTATTTTGCCCACTTTCCCCGAAGGTTACCGAAGAGTCAAGTTTTTTGCTCTTTGATTGACAGAAGCGTCACGATATCATAAGGCAAAGCCAATAGAATTTTTTTCAGGTGAGCCCTATGAAATCCCTTGATGCCTTTGCCAAAAAAAAACTTGCCGCCCTTAGCGTTAAGGGATTGAAACGCAACATTCTGGATACAGACCGCACCAAGGATGGCGGTGTCCTGCGCAAGGGGCGGAAGTTAATCTCATTCTGCTGCAATGACTATCTGAATTTCAACCATCACCCAAAGATCAAGCGCGCGGCCATTAAGGCCATCGAACAATATGGTACGGGCGCGGGGGCCTCACGGCTTATTACCGGAAACCACCCGTTAATCAGCCAGTTGGAACAACGGCTGGCGCGGCTGAAAGGCAGTGAAGACGCCTGTATATTCACCGCAGGATATATGGCCAACATCGGTATCATTCCCGCCCTCGCCAATGAACAGGATATCATTTTCATTGATGAGCTAAGTCATGCCTGCCTGCGGGCGGGCGGTGAAATGTCCGGCGCCCATATGATGTTTTTTCACCATAATGATATGACCCATTTGCAGGCGCTTATGGATCAGTATAGACCAAAATATCAAAAAGCCCTTATTCTCACGGACGGCGTTTTCAGCATGGACGGCGACATCGCCCCGTTAGGCAGGCTAAGCTGTTTGGCGAAAAAATATGATTGCTGGTTAATGAGTGATGATGCCCATGGTTTAGGCGTCGTCGGCGGCGGCAAGGGCAGCCGGCATATTTTTGACCCGCTGCCCGACATTGCCCTGCAAATGGGCACATTATCCAAAGCCATGGGCAGTTTTGGCGGTTATCTTTGTGCCAGCAAGCCAGTGATAGACTTGATTAAAACCCGGGCAAGAAGCCTGATTTATACCACGGCTTTGCCGCCGGCCAGTGCGGCGGCGGCGCTTGCCGCCCTTGATATCATTGAGAGCGACCCCGACTATTGCCGCCGACCCATGGATAATGCGCTCTTCTTCACCAAAGCCCTTGGCCTGCCGGACGCGCAAAGCCCTATTGTGCCGATTATCGTCGGCGATACGGCGCAAACCATGGCCTATGCCGCCGCGCTGGAAGAAGATGGCTTTCTGGTGACCGGCATTCGCCCGCCAACCGTCGCCGAGGGTACGGGCAGGCTGCGCTTTACTTTTTCTGCCCGCCATAGTCAAAAGCAAATTCACGCATTGGTTGCGTCCCTTAAAAGGCATAATATCTTAAAGACAGGAAATATAGCATGACCAAAGTCATTTTCATTGGCGCGACAGGCACAGATATTGGCAAGACCTATGTGACCTGCCTGCTATTGCGTCAATTGCGAAAGCAGGGCTATAAAGCGCGCGCCATCAAACCGGTCATCAGCGGCTTTGACGTTGATGCCCTTGATCAGACCGATACCGGCCTGCTGCTTAAGGCCATGGACAGGGCGCCCACATTGGATAATGCCCGCATGATTTCGCCCTGGCGTTATGCGCCGCCGCTGCCCCCCCATATCGCCGCCCGGCAAATAGGCGAAACAATCAACTTTGAAGAGGTCACGCTTTTTTGCCAAAAGCAGGCCACAAATGACCTTGATTTTCTGCTGATCGAAGGGGCGGGCGGCATTATGGTTCCGCTGAATTATCACCATACGACGCTGGATCTTATGGTCCGTCTCGGCGGCTCATGTCTTCTGGTGGCCGGTTCCGCCCTTGGGACAATCAGCCATAGCTTAACGGCCCTCTCCTGCCTTGATCAACGCGGTATAGATGTGGCGGGACTTATTATTTCCGAATCGCCGCAAAGCTATATAAACATTGAAGACGTCCTTCAGGACTTCACAAAGATCATCCCGAATATTCCCATAAGGGCCATTAAACGGCATGATCAGACCACGGAAATCTCCAACCTCGTCATTTAAGGTCATGCTGCCGGAATATTTTTCCAGAAGCTGCATATTCTGCCGAGCCACATTATGAGCTAAAAAAACAGAAACTCAGCCCTGACCTGACCTCTGCCATATGGCGCGACTTTTGCATATCAATTGGCATAAGGAGAAAGTCATGAGTGAGGTTATTCTGAAAAACACCATAAACCCGCATAAAGACAACTACGCGGGTTATTCCATCATAGAGCTCATTGCAGAAATGAAACTTCTTGGCGTCAGCCCCCAGCCCCTGCTTGAAATCGCCGCGAAGGATATCGTGAACCGCTTTGGTGCAGATGGTCATATTTATGTGGAAATGATGCTAAATCAAGTGACAGAAGCACAGGATTTTGGCGGAATATTTCTCTGGACGGCACTTCAAAAACTTCTGAATATTGCCTCATCCCCAACCTGCACGACTATTCACTAACTTATTAGTTGTTTATTAACCATTTAAGTTGCATAATAAACCCATAGGTTGCATAGTCCCAACTATCCCTTGAAAGATCTTGCCTGATCTTTCATCTGCCTTGACTGCCCCGATTTAGCTCATAAGCTTCCTCGGGGCTTTTTTTTAAAGCCTTCAAACAGAAATATTCTAGCCAATTTGTGCCAACCAGGGCATGGCCTCAATTAAATAGAAGCCCAAATTTTGCAACGAGCCTGTAAAAATGGCAATCCCTGTTACAATCAAAAGCAGACCGATGGTCAGCTCGATAACCCGCATATGCTTTTTAATGCGCCCGGATGCCCGAAGAAATCTGTTAATACCAACGGAAGCAATGATAAAGGGTATCCCCAGCCCCATTGAATAGACCCCAAGCAGGGCGACCCCATGAGAAAAATGTTCCTGCGTTGCGGCAAGGGTCAAAATGGTCGCGAGAATAGGCCCGATACAAGGCGTCCAGCCGAAGGCAAAAGCCAGCCCGATAACGTAAGCCCCAATCAGGCCTCTTTGCTCATTACCCGTCTGAAAACGGGCTTCCCTATATAAAAAAGGTATTTTGATCAGACCCGTAAAATGTATCCCGAGAATAATGATCATAGCCCCTGAAATTTGAGAAAAAATCTCTTTATATTCCAGCAAAATGCCCTGAACTGCAGAGGCCCCAGCCCCAAGGGCGATAAATACCGTAGAGAAACCAAGCACAAAGGCAATAGCCGGCCATAGCATGGCCCATTTGTCAATTTTATCGCCGTCACGCAAATCTTGATAACTATTACCGGTAATAAAACAAATATAGGCGGGCACCAACGGCAATACGCAGGGTGATAAAAAACTGAACATGCCGCCGATCAAAGCAATCAAATAAGGGATTTCGATATTTTCCATGATGGCCTTTTTAAAGAGGTCGCCAGAAATCGCAAGAGAAATAAACTCCTGCGAGATTAAATTTTTTTAAATCACGCAGAGGCGCCGCTAGATTTTTTTGGGATTCCGCTCAGGCTTCTGATTTTCTAGATTACGCTCAGGCGCCGCTTATGGCTGCGCTCCCGCTTGGTCGCTAAGTCGTCGCTACGCTCCTCCTGTCTAGCCTTCCCCTTCAAGCTTGCATCATGGATGGGGAATGGATCACACTAGGTGTATCATTGCATTTTTCTGGTGACAAAGCCGCCAAGCCAGCCTGCGGACAGGGCGAGAATAATGGCCATGATGCCATAATATGCCGGAGAGTCATGGGCAAAATTATAGATCAGCCTTTCCAGACCTTTTTTACCCACTTCGAGGGGAGACTCTACGCTGAGGATAACTTCCCCGTCGCGCACCAGATGCACCTCAACCTGATAACCCCCAACAGGCATATTGGCCGGAAAATACAAGATGGCGCGAAATAATATATCATCCAGAACAGAAATGGTGCCTTCTTGCTGGCTGTAAAGTTTTTTAGCCTTCATATTTCGAATAAAGCCCGCGCGGAAGTTTTTTTCTTCTTCTTTTGATACTGGCTCCTTAAAATCAATCTTTAGCCGATCAATACCAGCTCCCAGCAATCGTTGCTGTTCAGGTGTCAGAATCTGGTTAATGGGCCGCGTTGTTGTCACCGCGTAATAGCCCGGTACATTTTCAAGCGTTCGAAAACTCTTATTGGCCCATATGGGGCCAATCAGTTCCTTGCGCCGAACGACCAAGTCATTACGGCCACTTTCCACCACAACGATAATGTCATAATCAATGCCTTCGACAACAATATTCTGTCCACGGCTTCTGGTAATGGCCCGCTCTATGGCCCCAAAGATCATTAACTCAGTTCCGGAAAATTGAGAGGTGATTTCAATAGCATGGCTGGACAGATCCGTAACCATACGCTCCGCCCTGGCCTGATGGCTAAAGAACAGCCCGCCACACAACAATAACCGGAATATATGAATTATCACAGACCTCAATGGCTTCTCCCCACCGGGGTGATAGAATAAACCTCATCCGGCTTGCTCACCAGATCCACCGCCATTTTACCGCACACCACCAGCACAAGTATCGCCAAAAGAATTCTAAGCTGTTCACCCTTTAATTTCAAACCAACCCGCGCCCCGACCTGCGCGCCAATGACCGCGCCTGTAAGCAGGATAAGCGCCAGCATAACATCAACGGTCTGCGTGTTAACGGAATGCAGAAAAGTAACACTTGCTGTCACAAAAGTAATTTGAAAAAGAGAGGTGCCAATGACCACATTGATCGGCATATTTAACAAATAAATCATCGCGGGAACCATGATAAAACCGCCGCCGACCCCCATAATCGCCGCCAGAACGCCAACGAGCGCGCCAATGGCCAGCGGAAGAATGGCGCTGATATACATTTTTGACGCCCGAAATCTCATTTTAAACGGCAGCGCATCCACCCAAGTGCGGGATCGCCGGCCAGTTACGGGTTTGTCACCGCGCCTGTTGCGTAAAATACTGCGCACGCTTTCCACAAACATCATGCCGCCAATACCCCCAAGGAACACCACATAGGACAGGGAAATCATCAAATCAACCTGACCCGTCGCCTTTAATATGGTAAATAACATAGACCCAAAATACGAGCCAACCGCCCCGCCGACAATAAGAACACCGCCCATCTTGTAGTCAATACCGCCCCTGCGCCCATGAGCCAAGGCCCCGGAGACCGATGCTGCGGTAATCTGATTGGCCTCTGTCGCCACCGCAACAGCAGGCGGCACGCCAATAAAAATCAACAAGGGGGTCATCAGAAAGCCGCCGCCAACACCAAACATACCCGATAAAAAACCAACGCCGCCGCCCATAAACAACAGCAAAAAGATGTTAATCGACATTTCAGCAATAGGCAGGTAAATCTGCATGTTTATAGTTCTTCAGTCTTATGTTGATAACAGGCCCTGAGCAAGCCGACCCAACCCTTGGATCCTAAATCAATCCTATACAAAACAACCCAAAAATGATACTGTTTTTAGCATCAATATAGAAAATTCAGCTGAAATAATAGGGCTGAAAAATATGGCGGCAACTTGCGTTATTAATTGTCTTCTAAAACATCCGTTCATTCTTGGTTGACCTTTACGTAAAGGGTAACTAAGATAGGTCATCGATTCTATTATTATATTTATTGCTGCGTGACAGTAAGTTTTAAAAACATCTTTCCAATTTTAACAGCTTATCTAAACGAAATAAAATGACAAAAAGAACCTACAGCATTTCAGAACTCTCGGAAGAATTCGGCATTACCCCCCGAACTTTGCGCTATTATGAGGATGAAGCTCTCATCGCGCCAAAACGCGAAGGACAGGCCAGAATTTATTCCACCAGTGACCGCGCCCGCCTGATCTGGATTCTGCGCGGAAAACGGGTGGGGTTTTCAATCACGGATATTCGTGAAGTTCTCAACATGCATTACGGCGAGGGCGGCAAGGAAGAACAATGCCGCGTCACCATCACAGCCTGCAACAATAGAATCAAAAGCCTGGAACAACAAAAAAAAGACATTGATGAAACCCTGGAAGAATTGTCAAATCTGGTCGATACAATGACAATTTTTATGGCAGAAAACTATCCAGAAGATAACATTTTATAAAAATCGGAGACATAACCAATGCCAACTTATTCAGCCCCCGTTAAAGACATAAAATTTCTCCTGCATGATTATTTCAATCTGCAAAAACTTGAGCATATACCAGCCTTTGCAGAAGCAACACCCGATCTTCTGGACGCTATTCTGGACGAAGCGGCAAAAATAAACGAGAATGTCTTTCAACCCTTAAATCTTTCCGGCGATGGACAGGGATGCCGCCTGGAAGATGGCAAGGTCATCACACCGGACGGTTTCAAGGAAGCCTATGCCCAATATCTTGAAGGCGGCTGGCAGGGCATGACCGGGGATGTCAAATACGGCGGACAGGGATTACCGCAGACATTGGGATTACTGCTCAATGAGATTATGGTATCCGCCAATTGGGGCTTTGCCATGTATCCCGGCCTGACCAAAGGCGCAACAGAATCCATCTATGCCTGGGGCACAGACGAACAAAAAGAAAAATATCTGCCCAAAATGTATTCTGCGGAATGGGCCGGCACCATGAATTTGACCGAACCTCATTGCGGGACGGATTTGGGGCTATTGACCACAAAAGCCGTGCCGCAAGACGATGGCAGCTATAAAATCACCGGCACCAAGATTTTCATTTCCGCCGGGGATCACGACCTGACGGAAAATATCATCCATCTTGTTCTGGCAAAAATTCCGGGCGGGCCGGACGGTGTCAAAGGCATCAGCCTTTTCATCGTTCCGCGCGACATCATAAATGACGATGGTTCTGTCGGCGCCAATAACGGCGTATCCTGTGGCTCTCTGGAAGAGAAAATGGGCATCCATTCCAATGCCACCTGCGTGATGAATTATGACGAAGCCACAGGCTATCTGCTCGGCGACAAACATAAAGGTATGAAGGCCATGTTTACCATGATGAATGAAGCCCGTCTCGGGGTCGCCATTCAGGGACTGGCCATTGCCGAGGTCGCCCAGCAAAATGCCGTTGCTTATGCCAATGACCGGCTTCAGGGCCGGGCCCTGACCGGCCCGCAGAATCCGGATGCCAAAGCCGACCCGATCATGGTTCATCCCGATGTGCGCCGCATGTTGATGACCAACCGCGCCTTCATCGAAGGCAGCCGGGCCATGACGGTTTGGGCGGGCATATTGGTCGACACCACCCGCGAGCATCCCGATGAAGCCGAAAGGGAAAAAGCCGAAGAGCTTTTGGCCCTGATCACGCCTGTTCTGAAATCTTATCTGACCGATCAGGGCGTAGAAGCCGCCAGCCGCGCATTGCAATGTTTTGGCGGCCACGGCTATATCCGCGAATGGGGCATGGAGCAATTTCTGCGCGACAGCCGTATCGCCCCCATATATGAAGGCACCAACGGCATACAAGCCATGGACCTGATTGGCCGCAAACTGCCCGCCAATGGCGGCGCGGCGATCCGGGCCTATTTCGAGATGGTTCAGACCTTCATTGATGACAATAAAACCAATGACGCCCTAAGCAATTATATGCCGGGACTGGAAAAGGCCAATGGCCGCTTGCAGGCGGCCAGTATGTGGCTGATGCAAAATGGCATGTCAAACCCCAATAATGCCGGCGCCGGCGCCCATTATTACTTAAATCTTCTGGCCCTTGTGACCATGGCCTATTTTTGGGCCGATATGGCCAAAAAGGCGCATGAGATGATTGCCGCAGGCGAAGGCGATAAAGAGTTTCTGGAAAATAAACTCATCACCGCAGACTTTTTCTATGGTCATATGTTGCCGGAAACCGCGGCCTTGAAAGCCAAAATAGAAGCCGGCGCAACAAGCGTTATGGGTCTGGATGCCCACTCATTCTAAATGGCCAAAAATTCAAAGGAATTTAAAAATGACTGAAGCCTATATTTATGATTATGTAAAGACGCCGCGCGGGCGGGGGAAAAAGAATGGCAGCCTTCATGAGGTGACGCCCATTGATCTCTTGACACAAATTCTTAAAGCCTTAAAAGATCGCAGTGATTTCGATCCTGAACTTGTCGATGATATCATCACAGGAACCGTATCTCCGGTTGCGGAACAAGGATCCGTGATGCCGCGATTTGCCGGCATTATGGCCGGTTACGGCCATCATGTGCCGGGCATGCAGATTGACCGTTTCTGCTCATCGGGCCTTGTGGCCACCAACTATGCCGCTGCCCGCGTCATGGCAGGTCAATCAGACCTGATCATCGGCAGCGGCGCAGAGGCCATGTCACGGGTGCCCATGGGATCGGACGGCGGCGCTTGGGCCGTTGACCCGCAAACATCCTATCAGATCGGCTTTGCCCCGCAAGGCATCGGCGCGGACCTGATGGGCAATCTTTATGGTTTCAGCCGCGAAGATTGTGACGCCTTTGCCGTGCAAAGCCAGCAACGGGCCAAGGCGGCGTGGGACAAGGGGCATTTTGACAAATCCCTTGTGGCCATCAAAGACAAGCTCGGCATGACCGTTCTTGACCATGACGAGCATATGCGGCCAGAAGCCACCATGGAAGCCCTCGCCGGATTAAAACCATCCTTTGCCGATATGGGCGAATTCGGTTTTGACAGCATCGCGCTGAAAAGATACCCCCATGTGGAAAAAATCACCCATATCCATCACGCCGGAAATGCCAGCGGCATTGTGGACGGGGCCGCCGGATTTCTGATCGGTACAAAGGAAATGGGCGATAGTCTTGGCCTGAAACCCCGGGCCAAATTCATCGGCTTTGCAGATATAGGTTCCGAACCTGTTGTTATGCTGGACGGGCCGGGACGCTCCGCCAAAAAAGCCCTGAAACGGGCCGGCATGACCACAAAAGACATTGATGTCTGGGAAATCAACGAAGCCTTTGCCGCCGTCGCCTTGCGCTTCATACAGGAACTGGATCTGGATCAATCCTATGTCAACGTCAATGGCGGCTCCATCGCCATGGGTCATCCACTGGGCGCAACCGGGGTCATGATACTGGGTACCGCACTTGAAGAGATGGAACGGTCCGATAAATCCACCGCCCTTGCCTCTTTATGCGTTGGCGGCGGCATGGCCACAGCAACCATCATAGAGCGCGTATAAGAAGGAATATAAAAATGACTGAAATTATCAAATATGAGCTTGATCAGGATGGCATAGCCTTATTGACCATCGACCTGCCGGGCAAATCCATGAATATCATCTCGGCACAGTTGCTGGACGAGCTGGAAAGTCTGGTGGAAAAAATTGCCAAGGATGACGACATTAAAGGAGCCGTGATTACCTCTGGTAAAAAAGGCTCTTTCGTTGCCGGCGCTGATCTGGATATGTTGCTCGGCATGACCGACAATATAGCCGACAAGCCGCCTGAGGAAATCTATGCTGCGGCTTATCGAATGAACGGCATTCTGCGTGCCATGGAAACCAGCGGCAAACCCTTTGCAGCGGCCATCAATGGCTTGGCCCTTGGCGGCGGGCTGGAAATTTGCCTTGCCTGTCATTACAGGGTTGTTGCCGACAATCCAAAAATCAATCTTGGCTTTCCTGAAGTCATGGTTGGCTTGCTGCCCGGTGCAGGCGGCACGCAGCGTCTGCCGCGCCTGATGGGCGTGCAGCCGGCCCTGCCCTTCCTGCTGCAGGGCAAGAATATGAACCCGAAAAATGCCTTGGCCAACAATGTTGTCCATGAAATAGCCCCTTTGGAAGATATTATCGCCAAAGCCCGCGCATGGATTACAGGCGGCGGCAAGGCCATTCAGCCCTGGGATGAAAAACGTTTCAAAGTTCCGGGCGGTCAGGGGGCCTTTAACCCCGGCATTTCCCAGACTTTCATGGGCGCGCAGGCCATGGTTCAAAAAGAAACCAAGGGCAATTATCCCGCCGCCGTGGCCATACTTTCCTGCGTTTATGAGGGCCATCAACTGCCCATGGACACTGCCGTAAGAATTGAAAGCAAATATTTTGCCACCTTATTGAAAGGCGACGTCGCCCCCAATATGATCCGCACGCTGTTTGTGAACAAGCAGGCCGCAGAAAAAGGCATTCGCCGTCCAAAAAATGTCCCGCCCATGAAAACCAAAAAACTGGGCATGCTCGGCGCAGGCATGATGGGGGCCGGTATTGCGTTTGTTTCTGCCATGGCCGGCATTGAGGTTATTCTGCTCGACCGGGAACAGGAATATGCCGAAAAGGGCAAATCCTATTCCGAAGGTCTTCTGGCCAAGCGGGTGAAACGCAAGAAAATGACTCAGGAGAAAGCCGATGGTATTCTGTCATTGATCACGCCCACCACCGATTATGCTGATCTTGCCGGTTGCGATCTGATCATTGAGGCCGTATTGGAAGACGTCAAGGTCAAGGCGGATGTGACCGCAAAGGTCGAAGCTGTGGTCGGGACAGACTGTATTTACGCCTCC
Source organism: Emcibacter sp. (assembly GCA_021647465.1). Classification (GTDB taxonomy): domain Bacteria; phylum Pseudomonadota; class Alphaproteobacteria; order Sphingomonadales; family Emcibacteraceae; genus Paremcibacter. The sequence continues at coordinate 71,461 of JAKIUQ010000004.1, forward strand.
AATACCTCTACATTGCCCATCACGGGCCTTGCCAAAGCCTCTCGCGATGAGAGCCAGTTTATCGGCATTCATTTCTTCTCGCCTGTGGATAAAATGCCGCTGGTTGAGATTATCATGGGCGAGAAAACCGGCGATCTTGCCTTGGCCAAAGCGCTTGATTATGTGGCCCAGATCAGAAAAACCCCTATTGTCGTCAATGACAGCCGTGGTTTTTACACCAGCCGCTGTTTTGGTACCTATATCACCGAAGCGGTTAATATGCTGGCCGAAGGTGTCTCCCCTGCGCTCATTGAAAATTGCGGCATCTTCTCCGGCATGGCCGTCGGGCCTTTTGCGGTCGGGGACGAGGTCAGTATCGAACTGAGCTATCATGTGGGACAAGCCACCAAAAAGGGTATGGGCGATGCCTATATGGCCCAGCCTGCGGATGCGGTCATTGAAAAAATGTATCTTGAGCTGGGCCGCAAAGGTAAGAAAAACGGCAAAGGCTGGTATGAATATCCCGAGGGCGGCACCAAACATCTATGGCCCGGCCTTGGCAAGCATTTCCCGCTTGCGGACACTCAGCCCACCGCAGAAGAAGTCACGAACCGGCTCTTGTATCGTCAAGCCATCGAAGTTATTCGCTGCTATGAAGAAGGCGTGCTGACAGCCCCCGAGGACGCCGATATCGGCGCCATATTCGGGTGGGGTTTTGCCCCATGGACCGGCGGGCCGCTCAGTATGGTTGATACCATCGGTGTGAAAAAATTCGCCGCCGAATGCGACAGCCTTGCCCAGAAATATGGCGCCGGATTCTCCGTCCCCAAAATGCTGCGCGATAAAGCCGCCAAGGATGAAAAATTCTATAGCTGACGCTATAAAACAACAAGGCCCGCCAAAGCGGGCCTTGTAAAGCATTGAATGACAAGAGAAACCGGCTATTTTACAAAACGGCGTCTCAACGCAAAGCCTGCCAGTCCAAGGAACATCAGGCCCAGTGATGCAGGCGCATTCACACTGACCGTCCGGGTTGTGATCTGATAGGTTGCCGTACCGCCGTCAATAAAATTGAATATGTCTTGTCCCGGAATATCATTAACGAAAAAATTCAGGATAATGGAATTATTCGTGAATAATATCTCTTCTGTATAGGGGGCAGATCCAGCAAAATCGATAATTGAATCGGTAATTAAAGTAACATCGATAATCATCTCCCCAACAAGATCAAACAATATATCCGTCAGCGTAATTGAGGCCGTTTGATAATCTGTGGCATCCTCCATATGAGTAATTGTGAGTAGATATCCGGACATATCAACATCCAGATAGCCGTTCCAGCCACTTGGATTAGCCGTTTGATCGGCAATGGTCAGCTCTGAACCGGCGCCAATAGCCCGATCATCGGTAAAAAAACACACGGGGGCCAGAACCAAACACCTCAAGATCCAGCTCCTCGCCAAAATCCGCCTGAATAATTGCGGCAGAAGCCACCTGGGCTGAAAATATAAAAAAGCATGCTACCAACGCATGTCGAACGTAATTATACATCTTTAAATCTCCTTATTAATTATTTTATCTGATTTACAACTGGTTACTCTGATGATGCATAATGCAAGTGATATATAACGCAAGTTACGCGCCAATAAAAAAATTTCTTTTATTACAATGCGTTAATAAATTCTCCCAATATTTCTTAACGCATATTCTCTGATTATTGTAAAATATCCTGACAATGTGTAAAATATTCCGACAGTATTCAGGCCCTATCGACAGGCGATATTGTTGCACTGGTTTATCTTTGTGTTTCGTTCTGCTATCTTTTTATTCCAAGAAAATCACTCAGGGAAAAAACAGTGACCGTCAAAAAATCAAGTACCATCTTTGCTTTGCTTCTTCTGACCATGGGATTGATCATAAATCCGGCCCGCGCCGACTGGATATTGGATCAGGAAAATTCCAGCCTGTCTTTTGGGTCAATCAAGAAAAACTCTATTGGTGAAAGCAACAGCTTTTACCGTCTGGATGGCCGGATCACGGCGGGGGGGGATATCACCCTGCTCATTGACCTGACCAGTGTGGAAACATGGGTTGATATTCGCAATGCCCGCATGAAAGAGTTTTTCTTTGAAACGTATAAATTTCCCATGGCTGAATTAAACGGTCAAATTGATATGGCGCAATTTGAAAGCCTCGAAATCGGCGGACAGAAATCCGTTGAGATAAGCTTTGACCTTGATTTTCACGGCCTTCAGCAAACATTTGATGCCCAGCTTGTGGTCTTGCGGTTAAGTGACAAAAGCGTCGTTGTGATCCCCGATGAAATTATTTTCCTTGATGTGGAAAAATTTAATTTACTTCCCGGTCTGGAGAGGTTAAAAAAACTGGCAAATCTGCCGTCGATCAGCAGCAGTGTTCCGATTAGCTTTCGCCTGAGTTTCAACCAGACCCCGTAATTAAAGAGCCTATTCCATGTCTTTCACCTTTAAAACAGCCCTTACAGCGATTATATTCGCCGGGATAACATTCGTCTCACCCCATGCCGCCGACCGGGTATCACCGGATATTATGAATTTACTTATCATTGCATCAGGAAAAGACGGCGGAAAAAACCTTGATATAGTGGCGGAACTTGCCATTTCAGCCAATCCGAAAGCTGAAAAAGATATTCGGGACCTTGTTTTAAGCCTGAAAAAAAACCTGCCCGAACCAGAAATTATTGTGGCGGAATCCGAAACTGAACCCGGCCCGCAAATCATCGCCAACGAAGCCCCGGAAATGGTTGAGAAGAAACCCGCCGTCAACGCGGAAATTATCGAGGAAGAACCCGGCTTTTTCGATTTTCGTGGCTGGGATGGCGAGATAGAACTTAATTTCCTGCGGTCCAGCGGTAATACAAGTCAAGAATCATTGGGGCTGGGCGGAACATTAAAGCGTGAGACAGAAAGATTTCACCATACAATCGATAGCTTTTTCGACTTGAACAAAAACTCCGGCACCAAAGATAAACAACGTTGGGGGCTGTCTTACAAACTGGATTATGATTTATCTGAAAAACTCTATCTCGTCAGCTTCACCGGTTATGAAAATGATCAATTCGGCACATTCAGGGAGCGAATTACAACCTCCCTCGGTATTGGTTATCCGGTGATTGACAATGACAGCTATAGCTGGAAAATTGAAGGGGGCCCAAGCCTTCTATTTACCAGAGATTTGCCCGGGGATGGGTATAACAGCAGTTTCAATGTCTTTGCCAGCAGCATTTTCGACTGGACAATTAATGACCGTAGCAACCTGACCAATACCACCGTTCTGTATTTTGGAAATAAAAATATCATTGAGAGCAAAACAGCCCTTAAGGTGAAAATCAATGGGGCATTGAGCAGCAAATTTTCATATGACGTCCTGTATGATAAGGATGCCCCGCTCGGACGCCGCAAAACTGATACTGTGGCGCGTGCAGGCCTACTCTATGATTTCTAAATATATGATTTAAAGATGGTTAAGCATGAAAAAGCCGCGCCCCTGAATGAGAGCGCGGCTTTCTCTATAACAATCATCTAGCCATTCCGTTTACGATCCATGCGCCACAATGAATCAAAATTACTCCCCGATGCCTGATGTAGAATGCTGGCATCAAGCCAGTTTTTGCCAAGCCATTCTTTCAATGTCTCCCCATCCAGATCATCAAACTTTGGCCGGCTAATGGCTTTGAAGCCATCCACATTGGCTTTCACATCCTCGCCCTCTTTGAAGGATGCGCGCTGATTTTCCAACATATCCTTTTCGCTCAGGGCCTGAACAAATTCATTTGTCCACTTTAATTGCTGTTCATAGTTACGCGCAAAATCCATAATGCGGTTTAATTCGTCCGTGGGGGTTCCATCTTTAAAAAGCGCGACGTCACCATCCGGCGAAAAAAACGGCGATGTATCATCAATACAGATGATCGGCTCAGAATTTTCATCCGGTTTGGCAATGAAAAAAGGATAACGCCTGATGTAAGTTGGAACATAGCTATTTGCCTGCCAATCACCATTTTCATCGACAAAAAGATTCTGCTCTTTTCGAATGCCCAGCACCGCCAACATCGTAATTGGCTCATCTGCTGTGAAAACAATCGGGAAGAATTTTGCAGCCATCGGCAGTTCCTGCATCACAATCGGCACAGCATTCATATTGGCCGCAAAATCAAATTTTTGATTATTTTGCAATTTCAAGTCTTTATGCAAATTTTTCAATAATGGTACAATCTGATTATATAAAACCGGAAAGTTTTGTTCCTGTTGGCCAGCCTTTTGATTGGTTTGGTTGGCGGCAGTTTTGTCTTTTTTTGTCATATGATTTTCCTTTATTTTCTGGTAATAACATACATGCCTTGTGTTGCCATAAAATTTGCCAGAAACAAATTATGAAACGGCATCCGGTATCCTCTGGCATTAATCGCCATGGATTGTTCCAGATGAATATCCTGCTGTTCGCACAGATTTACAAAATCCCGAATGGTGCAAAAATGAATATTTGGCGTTGAATACCACGGATGTTCCAAAGTATTATTCACCGGCATACTTCCGCGCAGTCCAAGACTTACCCGCACTTTCCAATGAGCAAAATTTGGAAAAGACACGATTGCCTTACGCCCGACACGCAGCAATTGTTCAAGCATTTTATCGGGCCTTCTCATGGCCTGCAAAGTCTGGCTTAAGATCACATAATCAAAACAATCATCTGGATAAAAGGCAATATCTTCTTCCGCATTGCCCTGAATAACGGAAAGTCCCTTGGCAATGGATTGATTGACCCCTTCGGAACTCAGCTCAATACCCCGGCCATCAACTTGTTTCAGCCGCACCAGATAATCCAGAAGGCTGCCGTCCCCGCAGCCTACATCAAGTACCGTCGCGCCGGGTTCAATAAGCCGCGCGATTTCCAAAAGATCGACCCGAATATCTGATGCTCTTGATTCTTGTTCTGTCATGACATCAATACTCCGGCGGCATCCATTTCCGATCTAAGGAAGCCCCGTACAATGTTGAACATCTCCGGGCAATCAAGCAGAAAACTGTCATGCCCTTTGCTCATTTCAATGTCGGCGAAACTAACCCTTGCACCGACCGCATTAAGCGCGCGCGAGATATAACGGCTTTCCGATGTTGGATATAGCCAGTCGGACGTGAATGACAAGATGCAGAATCTGGTTTTCGTGCCGCGAAAGGCCTCGGCTAAAACGCCGTCATGACCCGCGCCCAGATCATAATAATCCATGGCGCGGGTAATATACAAATAACTATTGGCATCGAATCTGTCGACAAAAGACAGCCCCTGATGACGCAGGTAACTTTCAATCTGAAAATCCGCGTCAAAGCCAAACGCCAGCTTGTCCCGATCCTGAAGTGCGCGGCCAAAACGATTGGTCAGGCCGGCTTCAGACATATAGGTTATATGGGCCGCCATACGGGCCACTGCAAGGCCGGAATGCGGGCCTTGATCATAATCAAGATAACGCCCGCCCGCCCAGTTGGAGTCGGCCATGATCGCTTGGCGGCCCACCTCGTGAAAGGCAATATTCTGGGCAGAGTGGCGCCATGTTGCGGCAATGGAAATAACTGTTTTCGCCCTATACGGATAATCCACGGCCCATTGCAAAGCCTGCATACCGCCCATGGAGCCGCCGATGATCGAGAAAAGCTGGTCAATTTCTAAATGATCCAGAAGCATGGCCTGCGCCCGAACCATGTCGCCTATGGTAATCACCGGAAAATCTATGCCATATGTTTTTCCCGTGATTGAATTTATCGATGCGGGGCCCGTCGTTCCGGCGCAAGACCCCAGAACATTTATGCAAATCACATAATAAGAGTCCGTATCAACAGGCTTGCCGGGGCCAACCATATTTTCCCACCAGCCCCGCTTGCCTGTGATCGGATTAAGGCCCCTGACATATTGGTCGCCCGTCAAGGCATGACAAATAAGAACCACATTGCTTTTGTCATGATTTAACTTTCCCCAGGATTTATACGCTATGTCAAAAGACGCAATCTGTTCTCCGGAATCAAGCATGAGCGGATGGTTCTGCCCAAATGTCACCACTTCTGCATAGCCATCATCGTCTATTTTCTCTATTGTATCCTTCGTCATAAAAAACAACATAATCATTATCTGGCAAAAGAACAGTTGAATTTTGCGCCAGATGAATATAATGCCATTAACGAACCATAATAAATAACACGCCATAACAAAATAATATCAGGAAACCCGATGACTGGACCGGAACCACGTCCGTGGATAAAGCAGCTTGACGTCTATGTAGGGGGAAAGTCCCATGCAGAAGGCGCGGAAACGACCGTAAAATTATCGTCCAATGAAAGCGCACTGGGCGCAAGTCCAAAGGCCATCACAGCTTACCTTGAAGAGGCGGAAAAATTACATCGTTACCCGGATGCCTCTTACCATGATCTGCGCGCGGCCCTCGCGGAAAAATATACCATCGAAGCAGGCCAGATCATTTGTGGTATCGGCTCGGACGAAATTCTGAAACTTGCCTGCCGGGCGTATATTGCCCCGGGGGATGAGGTCATATTTCCCAAACATAGTTTCATGATGTATCCCATCGCCGCCGCAAGCTTTGGCGGGGTGCCCATCGAAGTTGATGATACAGACTATACCGCCAATGTGGATAATATTCTGGCCGCTGTCACGGATCGCACCCGCATCATCTTTCTGGCCAATCCCAACAACCCGACAGGCACCTATATTTCAGCAAAAGAGGTTGAACGGCTTTGGAAAAATATCCCGGATAATATCCTGCTGATTCTGGATAGTGCCTACGCCGATTTTGTCGAAAAAGACGATTATCAGGCCGGCATTGAACTGGTTCAAAAATCCAGAAATGTTTTAATGACCCGTACTTTTTCAAAATTATACGGACTGGCCGCCCTCAGGCTCGGCTGGGGCTATGCCTGCCCTGACGTGGCCTCCATATTAGACCGTATTCGCGATCCCTTCAACGTGCCGGCACCAGCGCAGGTCGCCGGGATTGCCGCCTTGGCGGATACCAATTTTGAAAATAAAGCCCGCGCCCATAACAGCAAATGGCTCGGCATTTTAAGGGGCGAGCTGATCGCAATGGGCCTTGAGCCCATACCGAGTGTGACCAATTTTATCTTGATAAAATTCCCGGACAAAACGGGAAAAACCGCAGAGAATGCCAATGAATATCTCCTGAAACAGGGGTTCATTCTGCGTTGGCTTCCGGGCCAGAAATTGCAGCATTGCCTGCGGCTGACCATTGGAACAGAGACGCAAAACCGCGCGGTGATCCAGCGGCTTAAAGAATTTATGGAGCATTAAACATGGCCTTATTCTCTCAAATCACCATTATCGGTATGGGCCTGATTGGCTCCTCTATTGCGCGGGCCATCGTGAAAGCGGGGGCTGCAGACCGATTGATCGCCTGTGACAATAACGAAGAACATTGCCAGATATCCCGTGATTTAAAACTGGCCAATCACGTCACTTCCCATCCGCAAGAGGCGGTTCAGGGCAGTGACCTTGTCATATTGGCGACGCCTGTTGGCACTTACGGTGATCTGGGCAAAATCATCTGCCCCGAAATGAAAAGCGGTGCCATCCTGACCGATGTCGGTTCGGTGAAAGGCAGCGTGGTAAAAGCCTTATCGCCGCTCATGGATGCGGATTGCCACCTCATCCCAGGGCACCCTGTGGCGGGAACCGAACAATCCGGGCCTGAGGCGGGCTTTGCCGCCCTGTTTGAGGGGCGTTGGTGCATCCTGACCCCTCTTGAGGATACCCCTGATGACAGGGTGGATAAGCTCGAGAAATTCTGGCAGGCTTTGGGCAGCAAAGTCGAACTTATGACACCGGATCATCATGATATGGTTCTGGCTATTACCAGTCATCTGCCCCATTTGATCGCCTATAATATCGTTGGCACGGCCCGACACCTCGAAGAGGTCACCAAGTCAGAAGTCATCAAATATTCCGCTGGCGGCTTCAGGGATTTTACCCGCATTGCCGCATCAGACCCAACCATGTGGCGCGATGTTTTCCTGAATAATAAAGAGGCGGTTCTGGAAATGCTGGGGCGTTTCAGCGAAGATCTGACCGCATTGCAACGCGCCATCCGTTATGATGAAGGCGATAAATTATTTGAATTATTTGACCGTACCCGCCGCATTCGCAAAGAAATCATCGAGGCAGGGCAAGAGCAGGATATCGCCGACTTTGGCCGTCATAAAGACGAAAAATAGGCTTTCAATCCACCACAGGGGCAAGTTCATAAACCGGAATCGGGCCTAAAAACAAGAGTCCCCCCTGCAGGCTGATGGCTAAATCGAGGGTATCTTCCCTTTGCTTCTCTTCTGGATTCGCTCCCGCGCCATTTTTTTTACTCATCCGGCGTAATTCCTGCAAAATCATGGCCCCGGGGGCCTGTTGAAAGGCCGAATGTCCAGAAAGAATAGTCACAATATGATCAATGCCATGAATTTTGGCGGCAAAAGCGCCCAGCGGCTTCAAATCCTGATCCAATGTGGCCTCCCCATCAAGTATCATATCCATATTTCCTGATGAAACAGAAAGACTTTTCACATCGACTGTGCCGCCGGAATCCCGCCAGATACTCAGGCTTTCCTTGGAAAAGCTCGGAAATTTTTCCCCATGAAACTGTAGATCAATTTTAACCTGATCCGCCTTTTTGCCAAAAATACCCACGGGGATTTCCTGAACCACCACATCTGTGGCCTCCAGATAGACTTTCATCAGAATGGGAAGTTCCATATCATTGAATGGCAAAGAAGCCTCAGGGGTTTCGGGCTGCATGATATGGAGCTTCACCTCCTCAGCAGCCGAGCGTTTTACGGATTTTCCGCCGCCCCATGATACATCCTCCATGACAAAAGAAGCCGTTTGGAATTTTCGCTTCAAGATATCAATTTTCGCGGAAGCACGGGTTTTCCCAATAGTCAGGGACAGGGCCGGGTTTCTACTGCTGCCAATATGCACGATTGCCCCGTCACTGAAAATAACGCCGTGATTTATATTCCACGGGAATGCCACCAATATGACATGAGGGGATAATAAGGATATTGGCGCTTTATCCTCTGCTGTTTTGACAATCCTCAGATTATTTAACGACAGTTCCATCCGATAAGGAAAACCTGAAATTTCAAGATCCTTATATTTTATGCTCACGCCTTTTGATTTTTGCTGACTGACCCAAATGCCGAATTTTTCTTCGATTGCCCCCGCCATATAATGCCAGAAAAAAACATAGCCCAAGACCAGAAGAAGAACGGCAGATGCCAAAAGTTTCAAACGCATATTATTGTCCAGAGAATTAAAGATAACAGCTCACTCTTTGGCAATATAGAGTGCGCAGGACATGGGGTCTATCCCGAAATTTGCCTAATCTGTCTCCAGTAATTTCTGACTGGCGGTTTCAATGACATTTTCAAGCCTGCCCATAAAGTCTTCCTTCTGAAGGCCAGCTTCAATGGGCGGCAGGAACTCAATAATAAAATTGCCGGATTTCATTGGACCTTTTCGGGGCCAATAAACCCCGGTATTGACCGCAATCGGCACCACCGGAATTTTAAGATATTTGTAAATACCAAAAATGCCCGACATATAAGGATGCTTCGCGCCGGGCTCTGCCCGTGAGCCTTCGGGGAATATGATCACAGACCGGCCCTTATCTGTTTCACTGCGGGACAGCGTCAACATTTTTTTCATGGATTTCATGCCCGTGTCGCGATCAATGATAATGTTACCCACTTTACGGCAAACGCGGCCATAAAGCGGCACATTCAAAATCTCTTCTTTCATGATGAATGACGGATCATCAAGGATTGAATGCATAACGAAAGTATCCAGCATCGATTGATGTTTCATGGCATAGATCACCGGCGTTTTGGAGATAAATTCCCCCCCCCGCACCTCCATTGTCAAATTTTGAACCAGCCGCAGCCAAAAGCGCACGCTGTGAGACCATCTGGTTTGAAAGGCCGCGTGCCAAGACCTCGGCACAGCCGGAATATAAAGCAAAGGCGACCATAAAAGGCAACAAAGTCCCGTCCAGCCATAAAAACATGCCCTGAAAATAGAAGACCGCAAACGTAACACTATTCCTTGACCCTTTTTATTTATTTTCTTCGACCGCCGCATTTTCCATATGGGACTCATTTGGCCCCAAATCAAGTAGAGTATTTCGGAATAAGCTTACCAGAAATTTACTATACTCACGGATCAATGATATCAGGCGGATATTTTCAGGGCGCCATTGGCCCACGGGATGCGCGATCATTTTTGTATTTGGCATGAACCTGCGCATTTCGATCAAGGCGCGGGGCATATGTTCAAGCGATGTGACAACCCTTATGGATGACATGTGGCTTCTGTCCACCCAAAGGGCTATTTCCTCTGCATTGCCAACCGTATTCTGCGCCATGGTTCCGCTTTCAATGCAGCAATCTATCAGATTTTGAGGGCTGCCAAGGACAGCATGCAATTCTTCATCGGTCACATCTGCATTCACCCCTGATATGAATAATTTACCGGCCAATCCCTGTTCCAGAAGGTCAACCGCTTCCTGAAGGCGGCTATTGCCCCCGGTAAGCGCCACGATGCCGTCAGTTTTCTCATCTGTGGGCGGCTGGGCCTGAGACAAATCATGGATGAAATAAAATAATCCCCCCACCCAAATAAGCGCCAAGCCCGCTATCAGATAAAATATATATTTCATATGGTTCTCTCTTCGCGACGTCTTTTAAACCATTCGTCTCAAATCCCGCATGACGGTAATACGCGCCGTAAGCATCGAGATTGCGGCCGCAATGATGGGCACCACCAACAATATTCCGACTTCAAACATTGGTAATTCCGGGACTTTAACCAAACCCGAAGCCAAATCACGTGATAAATATATCAGGGATATCAAGGTCACGAAAGCCAAAAGAAGGCCAATGACGCCGCCTTTCAAACCATAGACCATAAAACGATTCTGGTAAGCCCGGGCAACCATGCTGTCCTGCGCCCCCAAATGATGCATGATCGCAATGGTCTCACGGTTTTCCGCCATGCCGGCCTTGGTGCCGAAAATAACCATACAAATGGTCGCCATCACCACCAGCAGTAAAATACCCAGCGCGGTATATTCCACCATATCCATCAACCGCAGAAAACGTCCCAGCCATTGCTGGTGATCATCCAGATGAATATTACCTGATATTTTCGATATTTGAGCGTTCAGGGCATCCAGATTGATTTTAAGGGCGCGGCTGACCGTAACATCAAGAATATCCGGCACGGGCAGGTCGCTTGTCACATTGCCCGCCCCGAGCCAAGGTTCCAGCAGCTGTTCAATCTCAACCTCGTTAAGTTTGCGCACATGTTCAATGCCGGGCGTATTGCGCAAAAGCTGCATAACCTGCCGTACTTGTGTCTCTCGCGTCTCCTGATCGGCCGTTGTGACTTGGACGGTGAGCCGATTGCTCAGGCTTTGCGTCCAATCACCAAATCCCTTATGAAGCATCATACTGCCCATGAGCGCCAAGGCGCTCAAATAAACCATAACAGCCATAACATAGGGCAAAAGGCGTGTGGCTTCGTGATTTTTTTCATCCGGCAGGAAATGAATGGCCTTGGTCATAACATGTCATCCCCGGCAATGGGTTTAGGACCAAATTCATTTTGGTCCAATTTCCCGGAATCAAACTCTAAGGAATCAAATTTTTCTTCATTAAGATTTGGCAGATTTGAGACATTCTCACCGGCTCTGATCATATGTAACCGGCCCTCCTGAAGATGCAGGCGATCAGAGCCAATCTCTTCCACCAAACTCATGTCATGGGTGGCAATAACCGTTGTGGTGCCCAATTTGTTTAATTCAACAAACAGATGCATTATTCTTTTGGCAATGGCCGGATCCACATTTCCCGTTGGTTCATCAGCCAGCAAAATATCGGGCCGTTTGATGACGGCGCGGGCAATGGCAACCCGCTGCTTTTCCCCGCCGGACAGGGTCGGAGGCCGCGACTTCATCCGGCCCTTCAAGCCGACCCAAGTCAGAAGTTCTTCCACATGCTCTTCAATTTCAGCCCCTTTTCCCCCTGATATACGCAAGGGCAAAGCGACATTTTCAACAGCGGTCAGATGATCCAGCAACCTGAAATCCTGAAACACGACACCAATTCTGCGGCGTAATTTTGGTAAATTCTCGCGCTTTGCGGCTGTCACATCCTCATTGAACATGGTTATCTTACCCCGCGATGGACGCTGGGCCAGATACATCAGTTTCAGAAGACTTGTCTTGCCAGCGCCGCTGGGCCCAGTCAAAAAATGCAACGATCCCGGCTTAAGATTAAAGGAGATATCCTTTAACACTTCCGACCCCATTCCATATCTCATCCCGATATTATCAAAATGGATCACTCACTATGCCTCATACTGCTATCATCAAATTTACTATTCTATTATTTGGCGTTTGATTAACCATAGCGTTTCACTTGTATGCCGTAAACTCAAAATATAATGTTATTCTGTCATTTTACACAACTTAAGGACTCTTGCGTAAATCATTTCGTCTGATTATACTCTGCTGTAGCCATAAACCCATGATATAACAATAAACACAAGCTTCATATGATCCTGACCTGCCCCGAATGCGCCGCAAGATACGTTGTCGACCCCAAGGCCCTTATGCCGGATGGTCGGGTCGTCAGATGTGCCAAATGTAAACATAGCTGGAAGGCGCCAAAACCTGACACCCCAATTCTTGACGGTTCAGAAGCAGAAGGCCCCGTAAGCCCCGCTGCTGAACCCAAGCAAGAAACCCCGTCCTCCGCCACTGAAACAGCGCCGGATGATGATGAAGATGATTTTGCCGTAAAACGCGCCCGGCGCAAAAAACGCCCGCGCCCCATGCCAAAGGGATCCAACCTGCCGGCTTTGCAAAATCATAAACACGGCGGCATTTTGTGGGGATGGTACGGGCTTGCGGCGTTCGTTGCGATTATTATCAGCAGCTTCCTGATATTCCAAAGCACCATAGCTGCAATCTGGCCGCCATCTGTGAAATTATATCGGGCGCTTGGTATGGAAATTACGCATGAAGCCCAAAACAGCCCGGAACCCACTATGGAAATTCCGCCCGAAGAATTATTCAAAATAACCAATACTGTCCTGAATAAAATCCGAACCGGCAAAGTGACAACCTTGACGGTTGAGGGGAATATAGAAAACCGGACAGATAAAACCATTCCGCTGCCCCTGCTCAGGATTTCCTTAAAAGGTGATCAGGGCAAGGTTATTCGGGAATGGACCTTTAAATCATCCGCCGCCACCATTTCAAAAGGCGAGATTGTCCCTTTTGCCACTTCGCTGGCCAATCCGCCCGATGCCGCCACCAGCATCAGCGTCACTTTTGCCCGCAAGTAATATTCTGCCCCAAAAATGTCGTAAATATAATGTAAATAATTATAAGGTAAGCTTACTCTACAAATTTTATGGAGTGAATAAATATGGCGCATATTCTAATCGCAGAAGATGAGATGGCCGTTCGGTTGTTTGTCAGCCGGGCGCTGGAGCGTCATGGTCATAGCATCGTTGGCGTGGCAGACGGCGGCGCCGCTGTTGAAGCCTTGGCTGAAGATGCCTTTGATCTTCTGCTCACCGATATTATTATGCCCGTCATGGATGGGATTGCTCTGGCCCTGAAGGCATCCGCAGAACATCCCAAAATGCCTATTTTGATGATGACAGGATATTCTCACGAAATGCAACGCGCCCATAATCTGGAATGCTTGATCCATGATGTGATCAGCAAGCCCTTCTCTCTGGATGAGCTGTGCAAGACTGTCGATACTATTTTAAAAAGCCAGAGCAGCCAGAAAAGCCTTCATTGAGCTTCCTGACTATTTCGGCTGTAGTTTCTTTGAACCAAAATGTATTTTCCGGTCCAATAGTTTTTTCAGGTTATTCAAAAGCATTAATATTGCCGTCTGACTCTCTGCGGTTGCGGCCATATCACCGGCTTCCATGCTATGGGTTACATCACGCATTAAATCACCTGTCGCCACGGTTAAATGGGCCGCATCAATGCCGGCTCTTTGCAGGCGAATTCCCATGTCACTAACGGTCACGGCCAATTTTTTCTGAAGGGCTATCCAGTCCTTGATATTTTTATTGGGCGACATTATCTGATGTGTCTGTTCCGGCATAGCAAGCCCATCAGTAATATTCAGCGGCGTCATGTCCAGAGCGGCAATTTCCAGAGTGATGGATTGTTTGTAAACATAGGATAAAAGCCGGCGCTGAGAATCTTCCAGATTATTGATCGTATCGCGGGCGCTGCTGATCACCTGAAACCGCCCATAACTTTGCGCTGACAACATATCACGGCCCTGATAAATAAACCCATGCTCAAGGAATGTTACCAGTTCAATGGCCTGCTCAAATTTCTTATAATGCATATGAGACAGAATTTTGCCGTAAAGGCGGCGCAATTCTTTAATATCATATTTATCTTCATGTCGCCCCATATCAGGGGCCGCCCGCAAGGCGGACTTCTGATGTCGCTGGAACAAAATGATGGATTTATCGATATCCTGCAACTGTTGCCTTATCTCATCGTCTGTTCTCTTCTGAAAAATAGCCAGTTTCAAGGCCGCAAGATCATCCAGTATGGTGCGGTTAAACTGGCCCACATCCCCATCTTCCATCATCATGGCAATATCCCACAGAATATCTCTTGCGCTGATAATATCCCCGTCATCCTTTGGCTTGGTCAACCGCCAGTAAGCCGACCTTAAGGCCATATAAAATACCGGCGGCGTCTGTCCGTCACCGGGCACGAGCCCCAGAGCCATGAGCCTTCGTGCCAATTTCTTTCGTTGATCCGGCAGGGTTAAAAGCTGCTCTCGGATTTCAATGATTTTTCTGGCATGAGGGTTGGCGAATTTCTTTTCCGGCAAGGATATCCCGGATATGATTTTTTTGCGGCTTTGGCCTGCCTGATCCACAACCTCGAGCATAAGATCAACCGTCCCGCTTACAAGATCAGAAGATGAAAAATTGACATATGTCTCTGCCTCATATTCTTTCAAATCCGTAATGGGAAGCGTGATACGGTTTGGTATATTATTTTGTATATTATGTTTCTGCGCCTCATCAGAGGCAACAATATCGACATATACCGCCGCAAGACCATGATCATCCTTCAGATGAAGAGAC
Organism: Emcibacter sp.; assembly: GCA_021647465.1. Classification (GTDB taxonomy): domain Bacteria; phylum Pseudomonadota; class Alphaproteobacteria; order Sphingomonadales; family Emcibacteraceae; genus Paremcibacter. The sequence goes on from JAKIUQ010000004.1 coordinate 86,689, forward strand.
AGACCGAATAAGCCGTCATCACTCATCATATCACGAAAATCCGCCCGCTCAATGACGGGGGTTTCATCCGCCAATATTAATAACGGCCATTCCCCAATTTTCCTGCCCCCGATTTTTTTGCCCCCGATTTTCCTGCTGCCTTCCTTGATGGCCCAGCTTATTTCATCATCCACAATGAATTTTGCCGCAAAGCCTCCCGCCTGACCGCGTAAGAAAGCCACGGGCTGATCACCGGCTATCAAGGTTGGCGCATGGGCTATATTCAGCACCCGCACCATAATCTCGCTGCCTTGCGGAATGGGGGTCAGCCCACCCGTTTGTGCCTCATCAAGGCTCAAGACTTCCGTAAATTTCTCACGCCCGCTATAGGCCGGCGGGGTCACAATCATTGTAATTTCGGGAACAGGATAAGAAAAAACAGCTCTTGGCTTGACGGCTATTTCGATCAGTCTTCCCCTATCCGGCCCCGCGAAAACAGCCGCGGCGGCAAACAGAAAAATTGACAGGACAATAGCCCTCAGGCTCGCCCTCAATGGCCAAATAATTTTGCCCATCAGGCCGCGCATGATGCAGGTCATCATCACTATAAATAATATGCCATAAACAACCGCCTGCACCCAAGGCGGGGCATAACCCCATGGTTCCGCCAGCGATATGGCAAGATACGCAAGATACAGAGCCACCGCTTGAAGCAAGCCTGTTAATATAGCCTTGTTCCTTAATCTAACCATTTTGGCATTTTATCCTGCCCTATAATGTCATCATAACTCGGGCGCGGACGAACGATGGCATATTCCGTGCCCTTAACCAATATTTCCGGGATAAGCCGGCGGGTATTATAGGTCGATGACATCACCGCACCATAAGCGCCCGCAGACCGGATCGCCACCAAATCTCCGGCTTCGAGTTCCGGCAAGGAACGCTGAGCGGCGAATGTATCACCTGTTTCGCAAACCGGCCCCACCACATCATAGGCTGACAGTGGGCCGCCAGTGTCTTTCACCGCAACAATTTCGTGATAGGCATCATACATGCTGGGCCTGATCAAATCATTCATGGCCGTATCAATGATCAGGAATTTACGTTTTTCGCCTTGTTTTAAAAATATGACCTTTGACACTAATATCCCGGCATTTCCCACCAAAAGCCGGCCCGGTTCGATGATAATCTTGCAGCCTAAATGCCCGACGATCCTTTTGACCATTTCGCCATATTCCAGCGGCAACGGCGGCTTTTCAGCAGCCGGGTCATAAGGAATCCCAAGCCCCCCGCCCAGATCAAGAACGCTGATATCATGGCCATCGGCCCGCAGGTCTTCAATCAGCGTAACAATGCGCCCGAAGGCCTCTTCAAAAGGCGCAAGATCCGTTAATTGCGAGCCAATATGAATATCCACGCCCTGCACCCGAATGCCCGGCAAGGCGGCCGCTTTGGCATATATCTCGCGGGCCTTTGTCCAGGGAATACCAAATTTATTTTCCGCCTTTCCGGTGGAAATTTTGGCATGGGTCTTGGCATCCACATCCGGATTAATCCGAAAGGAAATGGCCGCAACTTTTCCCATTTCATTTGCTACGCGGCTCAGTTGATGTAATTCCGGCTCTGACTCTATATTAAACTGCAAGATGCCTTTTTCCAGAGCAAAAGCCATTTCCTCTTGGGTTTTTGCGACCCCCGAAAAGACAATTTTTTCCGCCGCTATTCCGGCCTTAAGCGCCCTGCGCAGTTCGCCTTCGGACACCACATCCGCGCCTGAGCCCAGATTTGCCAGACTTTTGATAACGGCCTGATTGCTATTGGCCTTGAGCGCATAGCATAACAAAAAGTCATGATCCTTAAAAACGTCACTAAAGACATTATAATGCCGAACCAGTGTTTCCGTTGAATAACAATAGAACGGCGTCCCGACCTGATCTGCAATAGCGCGTACCGGCACGCCTTCTACATATATTTCGCCTTGTTGGTAATCGAAATGATCCATAAACTATAGTCTCGATTCTTTTAAGTGTTGCTCTGTGGTTTTTCGTAACCGGGCGGCGGCAATAAATCGCCCCTCTTGCCGCAAGAGGCCAGCCCAAGACATACAAGTCCCGCACAAAAAACCATTATTATGTTCCGCATGACGCGCTCCTCATCTGATTCACATTTAACATATCAGAAAAATCTGTTTGGGTAATTATTCAATGCGCTCTTTGGCGGCCTTGACTTGCATACGCACCTGATCCGGCGCCGTTCCGCCGAAACTTGTCCGGCTCGCCACGGAGCTTTCCACATCAAGGACAGAAAAGACATCTTCGGTGATTGTTGCGTCTACTTCCTGCATTTCAGCCAATGTCAAACCGTCAAGGTCGCAGCCCTTCTTTTCCGCCAGCGCCACAAGAGAGCCTGTCACATGATGGGCTTTGCGAAAGGGCATATCAAGCACGCGTACCAACCAGTCGGCCAGATCGGTTGCGGTGATAAAGCCATTTTCGGTCGATGACTTCATGGCATTCTCATTCACCGTCATATCATCAATCATGCCGGTCATGGCCGCAATAATCAGCGCAAAGGCGTTGGCCGCATCAAAAGTCGCTTCTTTATCTTCCTGCATATCCTTGCTATAGGCCAGCGGAAGCCCCTTCATCACAATCAACAGGCTGTTGAGCGCCCCGATAATCCGCCCGGCCTTGGCGCGGCATAATTCCGCCGCATCCGGGTTGCGTTTTTGCGGCATGATGGAAGAACCTGTGGTGAATTTATCGCTCAGGCTGATAAAATTAAACTGGGCCGAAGACCAGATGACAATTTCTTCGGCCAAACGGGAAATATGAATGGCGCTGATGGCCGCGCTGGAAAGAAACTCCAGCGCGAAATCCCGATCAGATACGCTGTCCAGACTATTGGCCGTCGGGGCCCGAAAATTTAAACTATCCGACGTCTGGCGCCGGTCAATGGGAAAAGATGTCCCCGCCAGAGCCGCCGCCCCAAGCGGACATTCATTGAGCCGCCCTCTGGCATCACGCAGCCTGTCCCTGTCCCGCGTGAACATTTCGAAATAGGCCAGCAGATGATGACCAAATGTGACCGGCTGGGCCGATTGCAAATGGGTGAAGCCCGGCAAAATCACATCCGCATGTTGCTGTGCCTTCGCAACCAATGCCAATTGCAGGCCTTTCAAAGCCCCGTCCAGCTGATCCATGGCATCCCGCGTCCAGAGCTTGAAATCTGTCGCCACCTGATCATTTCGCGACCGCGCCGTATGAAGCCGCCCCGCCGCATCCCCGATAATTTCTGTCAGCCGCGATTCCACATGCATGTGAATATCTTCCAGCTTGGCATCATAGGTGAAATTACCGGCTTCGATCTCATCCTTCACCTGATCAAGGCCGGCAAGAATCTTATCGCCGTCGCCCGCAGATATAATGCCTTGCGTCATCAGCATTTGGCAATGGGCTTTGGAACCTCTGATATCCTGCGCATAGAGTATCTTGTCAAAATCAATAGAGGCATTGATTTTTTCCATAATTTCCGCCGGGCCTGCGCCGAACCGCCCGCCCCAAAGGCTGTTCGCCTGACCCTTTTCCGCAATATTTTCTTTGTCCATATTTTCTTGAATAGATGAGTTATCTTTTTTAGAGGCCATGCTTTTTCATCTCCAGAGCTGAAATATATCACAATAATATGGCGGGGAATACGACAATACGGCGGCTTAAGCAAGTTTTATCCCTATAATATATCGGTCAGAAGATCAAGAAACCAGCGCCATAAAAATCAAATTCATTCGTCTCTTGAGTTATTCCTGTTTCAACTTTATCCTATAGTCGTTACAACATAAAAATATAAAATAGTGAAAAAAACATGATGCATAAAAATTTGATACTGGTTGTCGCCTTTGTATCTGCCCTGTTGGGCGCAATATATATCATTGGCCCTACGGATACGGGCCTTGATGCAAAAAAAGATGAATTTTTTCCCTTGGACAGCGGCCTGAAAAATGGCACGGCCCTGTTTAATATCTACGGCGTCCAAACAGAATTGCCCATAACCGAAATCACGGATGAAGCGGGAAAAATCATGACGCTTAATGATCTTAAGGGTCAAAATCTGCTGATCAATTTCTGGGCCACATGGTGCGTGCCCTGCCGCGAAGAGATGCCGGAACTTGACGCCCTGCAAGCGGCGCGCGGCAATGACGACTTTAAAGTGATTGCCATCTCAGTGGATCGGGGCGGTTTGGAAAGCTCGCGCGCCTTCCTTGATGAAATTGGCGTACAGCATCTTGACCTCTATTATGATGAAAAAGGCACCCTCGCCCGTAAAATGAAAACAATCGGATACCCTACCACTATATTAATCACCAAAGCCGGAAAGCAATTTGGCATTTTAACCGGGCCGGCCCATTGGAATTCCGCCAAAGCCCACGCCCTGATTGACCGCCTGATAACAGATAAATCCAAATAACAGTTGCCTTTTTTGATATGTTATAACATTATTCCTTAAATTATATTATTTTAAGGAATCAAAAAGTATGAAACCCCTCCCCTTTCCAACCTTAAGTCGGGCATTATGTCTCAGCATGGCTCTTTCATCGCCCGCACTTGCTGATGTGCAGAATAATCAACCCCATGATTATGACCATAATCATGAAATGGAGGAGCTGTTTGTAACTGGCGCGGCCCATAGCAAATCGCGCTTTGATGTTTTACAGGGCAACAATCTGATCGGGCTTGATGAACTGGAACAAAGAATGGAAGCCACCATCGGGGAAACCCTAAGCGGCATCCCGGGCATTTCTTCCAGCTTCTTTGGCGCGGGCGCCAGCCGCCCGATTATTCGCGGCCTTGGCGGAGACCGAATCCGCATATTAATTAATGGCATTGGCAGCATTGATGCCTCCGGCACATCACCGGATCATTCTGTTGCCGCCGATCCTCTGACCGCAATGCGCATAGAAGTCTTGCGCGGGGCCAGCACATTATTATACGGCAGCAACGCCGTCGGCGGCGTGGTCAATATCATTGATGAACGTATCCCGAGCGTTATTCCGTCAGAGACTTTTTCTGGACGGACGCGACTTGGATTTGGCAGCGTTGCCAATGAATATTCCGGCGGCGCCTCTTTGACCGCCAAGGTCAGCGGCACCGATGATAAGGCAATCATACTTCATCTGGGTGGTTATTTTAGAAATTCCGGCAACTTTAATATTCCAGGATATGCGGAAAGCAGCGTTTTTCATGCTCAGGAGGTGAGCCAAGAAGAAGACGGCCATGAAGAAGAGGTTTTCGGCAGCGTTGAAAATTCTGATGTGGATAATAAAGGCGGCAGCGCTGGCATAAGCTGGATTGAAGATGGCATCATGCTTGGGGTTTCCTATAGCGTGAATGACAGCAATTACGGCGTACCCGGCCATGATCACGGCGATCAGGCCGTGCGCATCGACCTTGAGCAAAAGCGATTTGACCTCAAGGGTAATCTGGAAAAATCTTTCTTGTTTTTTGAAGAAGCGCGCCTGCGGTTTGGCTTTGCCGATTACAAGCACACCGAATTGGAGGGGACTGAAATCGGCACTGTTTTTACCAATGAAGGCTGGGAGGGTCGCATCGAATTCATTCAAAAAGACATCGGCAACATTCACGGTTCAATGGGCCTTCAAATCCGCAGTCGTAATTTTGAAGCCATAGGAGATGAGGCCTTTGTGCCACCGAGCCGTACCCTGCAATGGGGAATATTTGCCGTCGAGGAAGTAAGCTTAGACCCTGTCACTCTTGAGTTTGGCGCGCGGTTTGATCATCAGTCCGTGGATAATAAAAGCCTCAACCAAAAGCGTACTTTTGACAGTTTAAGTCTTTCTGCCGGGGCGGCGATCCATCCCACATCCACAAGCCTGATAGGTTTATCCATCAGCCGCACAGAACGGGCGCCAACAGCGGAAGAGCTTTTCTCCAATGGGCCGCATCTGGCCACAGGGGCTTTTGAAAAAGGCAATAGTGATCTGACAGAAGAAAAAGCCACCAGTATCGAGCTGACCCTGAAGCAGGAAACAGACCTGCTCTCTGCCCGTCTGAATATCTTTCATATATGGTATAATGACTTTATTTATGAATATTTCACAGGCCTGCAAAATGGCGGGTTGAATATTCTGGAGTTTCGCCAAAGAGATGCCCTCTTTTATGGCGCTGAACTTGAAACAACCACCCAAATCTACGCAAGTAAGAAACATCGTCTGATGATAAATATTTCCGGCGATATCATTCGGGCCAAATTTACCAACAATGACGGCAACCTACCCCGTATTCCGGCCAACAGCGCAACGGTCGGTTTGGAATATAGCGCGGAAACCTTTGATGTCCGCGGCAATATCAGGCTGGTCAGTGATCAGACAAATACAGCCACAGCAGAACTTATGACCAAAGGATATACCGAGGTTAACATGGGCCTGAACTGGCGTCCTTATGGCGAAGATCAGGATTTGACCTTAAGGCTTCAGGGAAAGAATTTGACCAATGCCGAACGCCGGCAACATACGTCTTTCCTGAAGGATCTGTTGCCCCTGCCCGGCCGGAATATCAAGCTGTCTCTCACCTATGGATTTTAGCGCCTATTCTCTGGCACCTCTGCCTCTGAAGGCTGCTTGGCCTCATTTTGTGTCACCGGGGCATTTTCTGTTTCGCTAACCATATCCCAGCGGCGCGCAATGACTTCCAAATCATTCAGCACCCCCCCAAGCTCCACCCCCCGCAGCGTTAATCCATAAGTCACTTGCGGCGGAATGGTTGGACGATGGTCACGGAAAATAACCCCTGCCGCCTCTAGCATCCGCAAACGCTGCGTGAGCACCCGCGAAGATATGCCCGGCAACCGGCGTTTCAGCACGCCAAACCGTAATGGGCCATTCTGACTCAATGTCCAGAGAAGATATGTGGTCCAGGGCCCCATAATCAAATGCAACAAGGCATCCATAGGGCATTTAAGGTGTGATTTCTGGTTCATTTCTGATCCTCTGAGATATTTTTCTGATAGTTACTTTAAAGTACCTACTTTACATTAAAAAGCAAGTTACTTAATTTTACATGATTATCCGCTGAATTGGCGACATATCCTGTAGGGGTCCTATAGAGGCATTTTTCAATTTGCGGAACAGCCTTACGATCATTCATGAAAGGAAGATTTAATGACCAAAATTCTTATTTTATATTATAGCACCTATGGCCATGTCGAAACATTGGCGAAGGCCCTGCGGGACGGAGCCGCCGGGGTTGACGGCACGGACGTTACCATGAAACGCGTTCCCGAACTGATGTCCCGCGAAGTCGCCGAAAAGGCCGGTGCCAAACTGGATCAGGACGCACCAGTGGCCGACCCCAATGAACTTGGCGATTATGATGCCATTATTTTTGGCACCCCAACCCGTTTTGGCAACATGGCCGCACAGATGCGGAATTTTCTTGATCAGACAGGACCGCTCTGGCAGGAAGGCAAGCTCGTCGGCAAGGTGGGTAATGTTTTTGTCTCCACGGCCTCTCAGCATGGTGGACAGGAAACCACGATTACCTCATTCCATACCACACTTCTGCATCATGGTATGGTCATCGTAGGAATGCCCTATGCCATTCCTGAAATGTTCAATATGGCTGAAATATCTGGTGGCACGCCTTATGGCGCGACAACAATCGCCGGCGGTGACGGCTCTCGCCTGCCGAGTGAGGCAGAACTTGTGATTGCCCGTTTTCAGGGCAAACATGTCGCAGAGATTGCGACAAAACTGGCAGGATAGAGCTTTCACATTTAAAAGAAATTTCGGTCACTAAACCTTTGAGTTTACGGAACCACGGTGACCGGAACTTTGGCCTTTTGCAAAATACCGTAGGCCACACTGCCCAGTCCAAGTTTGGCCAGCAGTCCTTTGCTTTGATGGCCGATGAAAATTTGATCTGCCCCATGTTCCTCGGCCAGGGCCGTGATAATTTCGGCGGCATTGCCCACCTGAACGTAGGTCTTGATGGTAATGCCGTCCGCTGATAATTTCGCGCGGGCAGGTGCCATAATATCCTTTTCGGCACTTTCCAAATGCTCCATATGCTGACTATGGCGCACGGCCAGCTCTTCGACGGACATCACTTCGAATTCCGACCAGTCAATAACATAAGCCAAAAGCAGGGTGCCGCCGCCGCGCTCTTTAAGTTTTTTAACGGCAAGATCTGCGGCGCGCACGCCAAGTTCACCGCCGTCATACCCAACAAGATATTTAAGTTTTTCAGACAATTTTCTACCTCCTGGTTGCATCAACTTATATGTTCATCATAAGGGAAAGACTGATCCCAAATTTGATGCCTGTCAAGTATTTAACAAAACCCCTATTATTCAACGCCTTTCGTTTAATATCATTGAAGGAAAATGTCGCATTTTCTTATGTGTTTTAGAAAGAATACCGTATAAACAATGGCATTAGGTATTTTACCAAATAGATCATTTTGCTTTAATATTGGAAAGACAGTCGTTTGAATATAGCATCCGTTCATATTCCGGGCTCTAAAATAGGCAATGCCCGTAGCAAGGCCAATAAATATCTGAATCAAAAAACATGTGAGGGCTGTGCCTCAAAACATATATCATTATGCAATGTTATGGATAATGATGGTTTGGATATCCTGTCCAGATTATCAAGTGATCTCCATAAAAAAGCCAAACAAATCATCTGCAGCGAAGACGATAATGCGGAATATCTTTTTAATATACGTTGCGGCGCAGTCAGAATATCCAAAATGCTGCCCGATGGCCGACGGCAGGTTACAGGGTTTCTCTTCGCCGGAGATTTTTTTGGTCTATCCTGCGAGGCGCAGCATAGCTACACGGCAGAAGCCATTACCCCTGTCAACATATGCCGTTTCCCGCGTAAAAAGATTCTTGGCCTATTTCAGGAATTTCCGGATCTTAATGAACGCGTCTTTGACATGACCCGGACTGAATTAAATTCCACCCATGCCCAAATGTTATTATTGGGCCGAAAAACCGCAAAGGAAAAACTCTGTTCCTTCCTGCTTGTCATGAGAAATAAAACTTCGCTTTTGGAAAAGAGGGTCAAAGATGAAGTCGATCTTCCCATGGGCCGGTCCGACATCGCGGATTATCTTGGATTGACCGTAGAAACAGTGAGCCGCCAATTCACAAGCCTGAACAGACTTGGCCTCATTAAACTGGACGGCGCCCACAGGGTTTTTCTGAAAAACATCGAAAGACTGTCAACGATGGCCGAAGGCGGCAGGACTTTATCCTGAAAACCTCATAAAACTCCTTGACAGTCGGCCTGTTAGCGTTATATTTCGGCCACTTTCATATGTGGGACATGAGTCCCGCAATTAAAAAGATGACATTCGTCATATCCCGGTTCATAAATACTGATCCATTTCAGTTACCGGCTATGACCAGAAGATATAATAGGAAACAAAAATGTTTGCAGTCGTCAAAACCGGTGCAAAGCAATATAAAGTTGCTGCTGGTGATGTTATTAAAGTAGAAAAATTGGACGGCGATGCCGGCGCTACAGTTACCCTTGACCATATTTTGATGGTGGGCACTGACAAGGGCGTAGAAGTGGGCACTCCAACCATTTCAGGAACCGTCGTCACCGCCGAGATCATTGAGCAGGCCCGCGCCGCAAAAATCATCATTTTCAAGAAAAAACGCCGGCAGAATTATCGCCGGAAAAATGGTCATCGTCAGGAATTGACAGTTTTACGTATTCTGGAAATCGGCCCCAAAACCGTCAAGGCGGCTGCAAAAAAAGCGGCGCCGAAAAAAGCGGCCCCGGCCAAGACAGAAAAAGCGAAAGCAGAAAAAGCTGCGCCTAAAGCTGAAGCAGCACCGAAAAGGCCCGCTGCAAAAAAAGCCGCACCGAAAGCCGAAGCTGCCCCGAAAAAAGCGGCCGCCCCGAAAAAGACTGCCGCAAAGAAGCCCGCGGCAAAGAAAACTAAGGAGAAGTAACAATGGCACATAAAAAAGCTGGTGGTAGTTCCAATAACGGCCGCGATTCAGCAGGTCGGCGCCTTGGCGTTAAAAAATATGCCGGGGAAACTGTAATTTCAGGCAATATCATTGTGCGTCAACGCGGCACAAAATTCTATCCGGCCGACAATGTTGGTATCGGTAAAGATCATACCCTTTTTGCCCTGACCGATGGCAAAGTTCGCTTTTATAAAGGCAAACAAAAACGCAGCTATGTCTGTGTCGATGCCTGATAATCGGTAACAGTGCGATTTCGCATTCCGAAAAAAGATCCGAAAAGGGGAATGATTTTCATTCCCCTTTTTCACATTTACAGATAGACTATACGCATGAAATTTCTTGACCAATGCAAAATATATATAAAATCAGGCGGCGGCGGAGACGGCTGCCTGAGCTTTCGGCGTGAAAAATGCGTTGAATATGGCGGCCCTGACGGCGGCAATGGCGGACGCGGCGGACATGTGCTGATTGAAGCCGTTAACGGTCTGAATACCCTGATTGATTATCGTTACCGTCAACATTTCAAAGCCGGACGCGGCGGTCATGGCATGGGCAAGAACCGTACGGGCGCAAAAGGCGCGGACAGCTACCTTAAAGTCCCTGTTGGCACCCAGCTTTTTGATGAAGATTACGGCGTCATGCTGGCCGACCTTACCGAAGAAGGTCAAGTGGTTATGATGCTTGAAGGCGGACATCCCGGCACCGGAAATGCGGCCTTTAAATCATCGGTCAATCAGTCGCCGCGCCGCACAACACCCGGCGGCCCGGCAGAAGAAATGTGGATTTGGCTCAGATTAAAATTGATGGCCGATGCCGGCCTTGTAGGGCTGCCCAATGCGGGCAAATCTACTTTCCTGTCGGCGGTATCCCGGGCGAAACCAAAAATTGCCGATTATCCCTTCACAACCCTTAAACCGCAATTGGGCGTCGTACATGTGGACAACCGTGAATTTGTTGTTGCCGATATCCCCGGCCTGATCGAAGGGGCCCATGAGGGTCACGGCCTTGGTGACAGGTTTTTGGGACATATTGAACGTTGCGCCACCATATTACATATGATTGACGCGACCGGCGACGATGTGGTCAAGGCCTATAAAACCATCCGTCATGAACTGGAATCATACGGCGGCGGCCTGTCCGAGAAACCCGAAGTGATCGGGCTGAATAAATGCGACGCGCTTGATGAAGAATTGATCAAAATGTTAAGTGATGAACTGAGCAGCGTGACAAAATCGCCGATTGTGCCCATTTCTGCGGTCACCCATTATGGCGTGCCGCTTATGCTGCGGGCGCTGTTAAAAAATATTGATGACGCCAGAAATCTTGAAAATACGCCGCTCGAAAAAATAAATAATGAACGCCCGGAATCAGATGATTTCGAAACAGATGAGGAACATATTCAAGACGGCGGCTGGTCACCAATCTAACCCCATAATTCTATCGTTAAAGCCACAAAATGACAACAACATCTGACAACGGCCAGCCTATCACCCGCCACAGTGAAAACTGGAAACGTATCATTATAAAAATTGGATCCGCCCTGCTGATCGATGCAGAAACGGGCCGCATTCGCGCAGAATGGTTAGCATCTATCGCCCATGATGTCGTATTTCTACGCGATATGGGCTATCAGGTGATCATCGTATCGTCTGGTGCTATCGGGCTTGGCCGGAAAATTCTAAAGTTGCCCATGAGCAAAAAACTTGAAGAGAACCAAGCCGCCGCTGCGGTTGGGCAAATCGAGCTTGCCGCTACTTACCGCACTATTTTTGGTAATTGTGCTATTTCAACGGCGCAAATTCTCCTCACCAGCGGTGATACCGAAGAACGGCGGCGGTACCTGAATGCCCGCAATACCATTAACCGCCTGCTTAACCTGAATGTCGTTCCTGTCATTAATGAAAATGATACGGTCGCCACGGACGAGGTCAGATACGGCGATAATGACCGGCTCGCCGCCCGTGTCGCCAGCATGTGTGAGGCAGACTGCCTTTTCCTGCTATCGGATATTGACGGGCTTTATACCGCCGATCCCAACCATCACCCCGAGGCAACATTCATCCAGAACGTAAAAGAAGTCACCCCGGAAATAGAAGCCATGGCCGGCAGTCCGGTTTCAACGGGTTTTGGATCCGGCGGCATGGTCACCAAAATTGCCGCCGCCAGAATTGCCGCCGCCAGTGGCTGTCACATGGTCATCACCAACGGGACGGACTTTGCGCCAATCCAGAAATATATGAACGGCGCCAAGGGAACATGGTTCCATGCGTCCGGCAATCCTTTGGCCTCCAAGAAAAAATGGATCGGGGCCAGTCTGGATATTTCCGGGATATTGGTCATTGATGATGGGGCGGCCCATGCGTTAAAGTCCGGAAGAAGCCTGCTGCCCGCCGGCATCGTCCGGGTTGAGGGATCATTTGATCGCGGCGATACGGTTCATGTTAATGATATGTCAGGCACGACCATCGGACAGGGTCTCGTCGCTTATGGCGCAAAGGAGTGCCGCAAGCTGATTGGACATAAAAGTCATGAAATCGAACAAATTCTGGGCTATTCCGGCCGCGAAGAAATCATCCACCGCAACGACCTTGTCATAAAATGCCCCATAAAATAATAGTTGTAATGTTAACGAAAGTATTTCTCCTATGACGCAAACGATGAAAGATATGATGCTGGACATGGGCAAGGCCGCAAAGGCGGCAGCTTATAGCCTGGCCAATGTGTCGACCGAACAGAAAAATATGGCCCTGCTTGCGGCGGCCCGTTCCCTGCGCGCGGATAAAGCGACAATTCTGGCGGCCAATAAAAAAGATATGACCAGCGCGAAGGAACGCGGCCTTGACGGCGCTATGCTTGATCGGTTGCTTTTGGATGACCAAAGAATAGAAGGTATCGCCGCGTCCCTTGTGGCCATCGCAGAATTACCGGATCCCGTGGGTGATGTCATGGCGCAGTGGGATCGCCCCAATGGCTTGAATATCTCCCGGGTCAGGGTTCCCCTTGGCGTTATTGGTATTATTTACGAATCGCGGCCTAACGTCACGTCAGATGCGGGGGCCTTATGCCTGAAATCCGGTAATGCCGCCATTCTGCGCGGCGGCAGTGAGAGCGCCAAATCCAGCCGCGCCATTCACGCCTGCCTGACGCAGGGATTGGCAGAAGCGGGCCTCAGTGCGGATTGCATTCAGCTGATTCCAACACAGGATCGTTCCGCAGTTGGGGAATTATTGGGGCTTGCGGGCTATGTGGACATCATCGTCCCGCGCGGCGGAAAATCACTGATAGAACGGGTACAGAATGACAGCCGCGTTCCCGTTATGGCTCATCTTGATGGTGTTTGTCATGTTTATGTGGATAAAGACGCCGATTTGGAAAAAGCCCTGGCTATCACGTTAAACGCCAAAATGCGCCGTACCGGCGTTTGCGGCGCGGCGGAGACGTTGCTTATCGATGAAGCCGCGCTGAACAGTCATCTCCCCGCCATTATTGATGCCTTGAAGATTTCCGGCTGTGAATTGCGCGGCGATAAAAAGATCATCCCGCTGGATGAATCGATCATTCCTGCGAATGGGGAAGATTGGGATACGGAATATCTTGAGGCTATTCTATCCCTGAAAACGGTGGATGGGGTCGACGGGGCCATTCAACATATTGCCCGGCATGGCTCCCATCACACCGATTGCATCATCACGGAGAATACCGAAACCGCAGAAAAATTCCTCTGCGAAGTCGATAGTGCTATCGTCATGCATAACAGTTCCACTCAATTTGCCGACGGCGGGGAATTCGGCATGGGGGCGGAAATCGGTATATCCACCGGAAAAATACACGCGCGCGGCCCCGTGGGGCTGGAACAGCTCACCAGTTACAAATATCAGGTAAGAGGCAATGGCCAAACCAGACCTTAATATATTCCCGCAGAATAATTTATCCGGTAAAAGGATTGGCCTGCTCGGCGGGTCTTTTAATCCCGCACATGGGGCCCATCTGGAAATAAGTCTTGTTGCCCTTGAAAAATTGAAACTGGATGCGGTCTGGTGGTTGGTCTCTCCGCAAAACCCGCTAAAATCCGATGTGGGAATGGCCAGCCTTGAAGAAAGGCTGGCCAGCGCCCGCGCCATGAGCCCGGAACCAAGAATATATGTCACTGATCTTGAGGAAAAAATGGCTGTCCAATATACGGTGGACAGCGTGACCAGAATAACGTCCCTGCTGCCGGATACGCAATTCGTCTGGCTTATGGGCGCCGATAATCTGGCAGAATTTTCACACTGGAAAGACTGGAAAAAAATTGCTCAAACAGTAGTATTTGCGATTTTTGATCGTCCGGGCTATTCTACCGCCGTTGAGACAAGCGATGCGGCAGCCTATTTTCTGGATAAGAAAATTCCTTCGGCAGAGGCCGCTGAGTTATGCTCATTAAAACCCCCGGCATGGACATTCATCCGGGACACGAAAAACCCGTTGTCATCAACTGATATACGACGGAAAAAACTTTAAACCCAAGAGGTTACAAACAAAATTGCCCAGTAACAATATCTCAGAGGATAACATTTCATCCTCTATGGAACCGCAAAGCCCGAACACACTTTTAGAAGTTATTATCACCTCTCTGGAAGACGACAAAGCGGAAGAAATCATTACCATAGACCTTAAAGGAAAAACCAGCATCGCCGATTCGATGATTATTGCGTCTGGCCGTTCCACACGTCAGGTGGCCGCAATCGCCGATCATTTAGCGGTAAATATCAAAAATGCCGGCTATGGTCACAGCAAAACAGAAGGGCTTGAAAAGGCCGACTGGGTCTTGATTGACGCCGGTGATGCCATCATCCATATTTTCCGGCCTGAGGTACGCAGCTTCTATAATCTGGAAAAAATGTGGACCATGGAAATCCGTCCCGATGATTTCACGCCGGATCAGCTCTTAAAAAGTTAGCCCCAAGGAAACTGACCCCGAGAAAGCTGACACAAGCCGGATGACATGTGATGCAGATTACCATCATTTCAGTAGGCCGCATGAAAAACGGGCCAGAGAAGCAACAGATAGAAACCTATTTCAAGCGCTGCCCCTGGGCCGTCACCATCATAGAGGTTGAAGAAAAGCGGCCCTTCAAGGGGGCTGAACGCATGGCCCGCGAAGGTGAGTTGATCCTGAAAGCTCTTCCCCTGAAATCTGGCCCAAAGAATGCCCATATCATTGCCCTGGATGAAAGAGGCAAAAGCCTGCGCAGTACAGGCTTTGCCCATCTGATACAGGAACGTCAGGATATTGGTGTCTCTAACCTCATATTTTTGATCGGCGGGGCGGATGGTTACGATCAAAAGGTAAGGGCCCGCGCGAATACCCTTCTGCGCTTAAGCGACATGACATGGCCCCATATGATGGTGCGGCTCATGTTATCAGAGCAGCTTTACCGGGCATCCTGCATATTATCGGGCCACCCCTATCATAAAGATTAGGTCACAAAGCTTGATTTTACGGCCCATTAACTTACTTCTATTAATATGAATATTGCTCTATAATACAGACAAATTATGAAAAGGTTTTTTGAATAGTCCATGACCAGCATTTCCGTAAAACCGACAAGACCCGTTATCTTATGCATTCTTGATGGCTGGGGCAGCAGGGATGATGCTGTCGATAACGCCATTATTCTTGGGAATACACCAAATTTTGATAAAATGACGAAAACTTGCCCGATGGCTTATCTTGATACCTCCGGGCTTGCTGTGGGGTTGCCTGAGGGGCAAATGGGCAATTCTGAAGTGGGTCACACCAATCTTGGTGCGGGACGGATTGTCATGCAGGACCTGCCCCTTATTGACGCCGCCATCAAGGACGGAAGCTTCCCCGAAATAGCCGGATTAAAATCCACTATTGCCAGCCTGAAATCAACGGGCGGCACCTGTCACCTGATGGGGCTTATGTCGACGGGCGGCGTCCATAGCCATCAAGATCATATGCTGGCCTTGACCCGCGTCCTGTCAAAGGCCGGCATTCCGGTCGCCGTCCATGCCTTTCTGGATGGCCGCGATGTCCCGCCCCGCAGCGCCGAAGGATTTATCCAGAAATTTGAACAGGATATCAGCCCTTATAATCTGGCCAGAATTGCCACGGTTACGGGGCGGTATTATGCCATGGATCGTGATAACCGCTGGGATCGTGTGGAAAAAGCCTATAATGGCATGGTCGAGGCGACAGGAAATTCAGCAGATAATGCCTTTGACGGCATTATGGCAAGCTATGATAATAAAATAACCGACGAATTCATGCTGCCGACCATCATCGGCGATTATCAAGGCATGCAGGACGGCGATGCAATCATCATGGCTAATTTTCGCGCTGATCGGGCGCGGGAGATTCTGACGGCACTGGTTGATCCGGATTTCACCGGATTTACGCGCCGAAGAAAACCTAAATTCTGCGCGCGGCTAGGCATGAGCGAATATTCCTCCCGCCTGAATCCATTTATGACACCGCTTTTTCCATCCGAAGACATCAAGGATACTCTGGGGGAAATTGTGTCCCGAAATGGCCTGACCCAATTGCGCATTTCCGAAACAGAGAAATACGCCCATATCACATTTTTCTTCAATGGCGGCAAGGAGAATACTTACCCCGGTGAAGACAGGATTTTGATCCCGTCCCCCGATGTGGCCACCTATGATTTAAAACCTGAAATGTCCGCGCCCGAAGTCACCGACAAGCTCGTAGAAGCCATCGAATCCGAGAAATATGACCTGATTGTCGTGAATTTTGCCAATCCGGATATGGTCGGTCATACGGGCATTATGTCCGCCGCTAAAATCGCTGTTGAAACCATGGACAAGAGTCTGGGTCGCTTGCAAAATGCCCTTTTGCCCGTTGGCGGCACCATGCTTGTGACCGCCGACCACGGGAATATAGAATTGATGACGGATCAGAAAAGCGGCCAGCCCCATACGGCCCATACCACCAATCTTGTCCCCATTATCCTTGTCAATGGCGCAGCCGCCGGTCCCATGAAAGAAGGGGAGGAATTTGCTCTGGACAATGGCAGCTTGGCGGATGTTGCCCCGACGATCCTGACCCTGATGGGACTTAAGCAGCCCGCCAGCATGACCGGGCATTCCCTGTTGAAGTTGATAACTAAGAAAACACCACTCACGATGGGAGGCCAGTCCCCTGCGTAACTATTTCTTCTTAGGATTTACGGCGCCCCGTTTATTTACCGCAAGGCATGCGGTGATGCTCGCGGCCTGTCTTTTCCTCGTCACGGAGGGGCATACGGATGCGGCGGCTTTTGATGCCGCATCAAACGACAAAACGTTAAAGGACATGCGCCATAAGATCACGGCGGCGGACAAACGCGCCCGGAAATATGAGAGAGAAGCCAACGCTCTGGATCAGGAGATTACCGGCCTGCGTCAGTATCTGGTTCAGGCCGCTGGCAAAATCCAGCAGGCAGAAAGCAATATCAATGACAAAGAAGACCATTTGCATCTATTGAATAGTCAGGAAACAGATCTTGCCGCAAGCCTGAAATCCCGGCATGTCCAGATGGCCAAAACCCTCGCCGCCATGCAACGGCTTAGCCAGCAGCCTATTGAGCTGGTTGCTTACCGCCCGGATAAAGCCGTCAATAGCCTGCGCAGTGCCAGCCTGCTTAAAACCCTTCAGCCGGAATTGCAGAAACGGGCGAAAATCATACGGCAGGATATGTCAGAAATTCTGGTGGTTCGGGAAAAAATAACTTTAGAAAGAGAAGCATTGGCCGGACTGCTTGCGGCCTTGACAAGCGAACAGATTGATATGAATGAATTGCTGATGAAGCGGCGTTCAAAACAAAATGATCTGCGGCAGGCGACCCGGCAAGAACGTCAGAAATTAAAGCAATTCGCCGCCAAAGCGGAAACTTTGCAAGAATTGATTGCAAAAATTGAACAAGAGGCGGCCATACGCGAAAAAGCCGCCATTGCCGCAGCCAAAAGATTAGCGGAAAAGCCCCGAAATAAAACACGTCCGAGAACCGCCGGATTGAAAATGGATCCGCGGCCCAAAGGCCTTATGAACTCTCGGGCGACCTTTCAGGCCGCCAAGGGAACCATGCCCCTGCCCGCCCGTGGTTCCATTCGCCGGATATTTGGCGTAAAAACACCAGAAGGCCAGTCTTCAGAAGGCATTACCATACATACCCGCCCCCAGGCAACCGTGATCTCCCCCCATGAGGGCCGCGTTGTTTTTGCGGGAAAATTCAGATCTTACGGCCAATTATTGATTATCTCCCACGGGCCGGAGTATCATACGCTTTTGGCGGGGATAACCCGCCTTGATGCGGAAGTCGGCCAATGGGTACTTAAAGGCGAACCTATTGGACAGATGGCGACAAGCCCCACTAATATAAATACGGCGAACAGCTCTGAACAAATGAGCGCTGGACAAAACTTATATGTCGAACTAAGACGGAAGGGGAAACCCATTAATCCGCTGCCCTGGATTGTGGCAAGTGATAGAAAGGTACTTTGAAATGAAAAAATATATTGCAACTCTGCTTGTGTCCGTTGCCATTATCAGCGTGACACTCGTCAGTGCCACGACATCACAAAGCAAAAGCTCGGACACCTATAAACAGCTCAATTTATTTGGAGATGTTTTTGAAAAAATCCGTGCGCAATATGTTCGCGAGGTCACCGATGAAGAACTGATCGAAGCCGCGATCAATGGCATGCTGGTCTCTCTTGACCCTCATTCCAGTTATCTCACCCAGAAAGACTTTGATAACATGCAGGTTCAGACCAAGGGCGAATATGGCGGCCTTGGCATGGAAGTGACGCTGGACAAAGGCGTTGTACTTGTGGTTTCCCCCATTGATGATACCCCGGCTTCGCGCGCCGGAATACGGGCAGGAGACTATATTACCAAACTTGACGGTGAACAGGTTATGGGGCTTACGCTGACCGAGGCCGTCACCAAAATGAAAGGCGAAATAGGGACAGATATTGTCATAACCGTCGTGCGTGAGGGCGAAAGTGCGCCGCTGGAGATCACCTTGACCCGTGATACTATTTCCATCAAATCTGTCCGCCACAGGCTTGAAGGTGACGTTGGTTATATCCGAATTTCTTCTTTTACCGAGAAAACTGAATCTGGTCTGATTGATGCGCTGGATGCCATCAAACAAGAGCTTGGCGACGATCTTAAAGGTATTATCCTTGACATGAGGAATAATCCCGGCGGCCTGTTAAACCAATCCATTGCCGTATCCAGCGTCTTTCTCGAACGGGGCGAGATTGTTTCGACCCGTACAAGAAATGATGAACATATTCAGCGTTACCCTGCCCGCAAAGGCGATGCCATTGAAGGCAAACCGCTCATCGTTTTGATCAATGGTGGTTCCGCTTCCGCATCTGAAATCGTTGCCGGCGCGCTTCAGGATCATCGGCGGGCGGTTGTGGTTGGCACCCAGTCTTTTGGCAAGGCTTCCGTACAGACCGTCATTCCCCTTGGCGCAAATGGGGCCATGCGCTTGACCACGGCCTATTATTTCACGCCTTCCGGCAATTCCATTCAGGGCGAAGGCATAACGCCTGACATTCAGATTGAACAAATTCGTTTCGACGATTCCAAAAAAGTCGAAACACGTCGTCGTTCTGAAAATGATCTGCGCGGTCATCTGGAAAACCCCAACGATAAGGCCGGTGATAAAGAGACCGAAAGTGACAAGTCATCTGAGGATAAAACCACCGATAAAGAAGCCAAGGATAAGAACAACGGGACTAAAAAAGACCCTAAAGCACCAGCTTTAACAACGGCGCAGGACGACTATCAATTAAATTATGCCATTAATCTTTTGCATGGCATGGCCATTGCGCGGAATGTAGAATAACGGTAGAAGACAGTTGAGTAAAAACCGTAACAGTCGGAAAGAGGGAAAGCCTTCTAAAGGCATAATAAAAATGGTTGATACACCAGAGCTAACAAGCATAACGCGCAACAGAACCGTAAGGCCTTTGGTCGCGGCCTGGGTATTTGTGATTGTTATACTTGTTGTGGGTTTCACATGGCTGTCTTTATCGGAGGATACGGCCCCCGTTGAGGATAACTCGGTTGACGCCAGTCCTGAACAACCCCTTGAAGCCGATATAGCCATATCAGACAATGCCCCCTCCCATATTGCGGCAAACCTGAATGATGAGCCTCATACGCCACCAATAGAAGAAGCCCCCCCACATAAAGGGATAAGTCTGGTCAAGGCCCCTATTGACGGCCTGTTTTTGACGGGGGCCAATGGCCTTCTTCCGGTATTGGGGCCGGATGGCATGGTGGCCTGGAAGGAATATGCCCGGCCCGCCAAGGATGTGGGTGATCTGCCAAAAATCGCGATCATTGTCACCGGCATTGGCCTGAGCAAAAAGACGACTGAATTTGCCATAAAACATCTGCCCGGCCAGATAGACCTTGGCTTCTCCCCCTATGGGCAGCGGCTGCAAAATTGGATGGACATGGCACGGGAATACGGCCATGAGGGATTTCTGATGATCCCCACTGAGCCACTTAAATATCCAGAAAATGACCCCGGCCCCCATACCTTAATGACCGGCGCATCCCCAAGAGACAATCTGAAGAAACTGGACTGGCTCTTGTCACAGGTCACGGGTTATGTCGGCGTGATCAATGAAATGGGATCAAGATTCACCGCATCTGAAAAAGATGTCATGCCCATTCTGGATGACCTGAACGCGCGGGGCCTGATGCTGCTCGATTCAAGGTCAACCCGGTTCAGTACGGCGGCTAAACTGGCGCGGCGCATCGGGATGCCCCGCGCCTTTAATAATCTTTATATTGATAATATCGTCAGCACCGCAGAAATTACCAAGAACCTCACCGCGCTGGAAAATACCGCCCGCACCTATGGCACCGCTGTTGGTGTGGCACGGGCCTTTCCCCTATCCATTCGAGAAATAGAAAAATGGGCGCAGGCATTAGAAAGGCGCGGCATTCAACTCGTGCCCATAACCGCAATCGCCAACCGCCAGCCTATTCGCTAGGTTGTCGCGGGGCTCTTATTTTTGAATGACGCTCAAGCGCCGCTAGAGGCTGCACTCCCGCTTGGTCGCTAAGTCGTCGCTATGCTCCTCCTGTCTTGCCCTCCCCTTTAACCTTTTGTGGTGAGGGAATGAATGAATCAATTTAGTTCTGGGAAATATTTTTTGGAAATCCGGTTGGTATAATCTACAAGATTTTTATAACCCCTGGCCTTGTCAAAAACTGCCCCCGTGAAATCATCAACCAAAATCAGTTGCGCCAAATGACCAAATGCGGCCGCATCAAGACAGCTCGGCTGATCGCCAAAGAAATATTCTTTGTCCCCAAGAAAATCCGATAAAGCCTGTAAGTCACCTTCGCATATTTCGGTGATTTCGGCCTCGGAATGACGGCCAATACCATGCCCCTTAAGGCCCTTGAGTACGCCTTTACGCGCAACCCCCGGAACGATAGACTTTAAAACAAATGGCAAAGACCCAAAAAACATATCCTTCATAATCACCCAGTTATGATCAAGAGCCCAACGGGAATAAACGACTGTCCAATAGAGGTTTTCATCCAGCATTCTCACAAAAGCATGAGAAATTGCTTTTTGCTCATCACTTAAGTGACCATCAAGAACAGTCTTATTTTTTTTCTCCAGATGCTTCAAAATAAAAGCTGAATCCGCAATGACCTCGCCCTCATCTTTAATAAAGGGAAGTTTGCCTTTTGGGGATCGGCGCAGATATTGAATACCGCTACGGGTTTCATAGGGCAGCTCTGCCATTTTTAAATAGGCTTCGACCTTGACGCAAAAACCACTCGCGTCACTGACTGTCTTTAATGGCCCAAATTTATATAACGAAATCATATATATTGCCCTTTTTTCCCTGATTTTATAAAAACAAGATGATGTTCTGTATATGTTCCCAAGTCAAGTAAAGTTTTTTTGATCCCCATTGAAAAGCGGTTTATAATGAGTCCAAATTAAATTGGTATCAAACGCATATGATGAATAATTCCGCCGACCTTCCTTACCGCCCTTGTGTTGGCTTTATGATGCTTGATCCAGAGGGAAAAGTGTTCGTCGCCAAACGCATCGATACAAAGGCCCATGCATGGCAAATGCCCCAAGGTGGTATTGATGAAGGCGAAAGCCCACTGGAAGCTGTTTTTCGTGAAATGGAAGAAGAAATCGGCACCCGCAATGCAGTCATAATACAAGAGCATGACGGCTGGCTGCAGTATGACCTGCCCGAACATCTTATCGGCACACTCTGGGGGGGTAAATACCGGGGGCAAAAAATGAAATGGTACCTTATGCGTTTTCAGGGGCAGGATAGTGACATTAATATCAATACGGCGAACCCGGAATTTTCAGAGTGGAAATGGCTGGAAATGAACAAACTTGCCCAGTCCGTTATTGCCTTCAAACGCCCATTATATGAGCAGATTGTCGCCTCTTTCAGCCCCCGGAAACCCAATAGCTTATGACCATAGAATGTACCAGCCTGTGTATTTTATCCTCCATCAAGCAAACATACCGGGGCTTATGGCACTATAAATTTCAGCATGTCATCATTTCCATTCTTGCGGTTTTACCCTTCTGTCTCGCGGGATTGTCAGGGCTTTTAGATCCCGTGTCTACGGCGTCCCCTTCCGCGCAAGGCATGCCAGATGGTTTCAACCTGTCCTTCACTATTCTGGTTGGCACAACACTCTTATGGGCGATGCCGATGACGATTCTGTGGCAGCGGCTTTACCTGCTGGGCCCTGAGCATCTTATCCGCAGAAAAGTCTGGCCGCTCATCACCCGCAGTTTAAAATTGATCAATCATTCCCTGATATTTTTTGGTCTGCTTCTGGTGGCCGGCGCCGCTATAACCTGGGGCATATTATATCTCAGGATTTTTAGTGGATCAGAGAAGATGATGGGGACCATCACCCGGATGGGCGATATGGAATATGCACTTTATGCTTTTGGCTTGCTCGCCATGGTGCTTTTCCTGTTGATCATTTCCTTAAGGTTCAGTTTGGCCTTTTCATCTCTATCTATTGGCAAGCCTTTGCGCTTTACCACATCATGGTTCATGACCCGTAAAAACACCTTTCGCATGCTGATCGCTACGCTCCTGAGCAGCCTGCCTATATTGGCCATATACAGCGTTCTTTTGTGGGCCGCAGAATATTATTTTAACATTGATCTATTGGCGGGAACGGCCCAAAGCTCAGATATGATGTATATATTTATTCTGATATTCGCGCCTATATTGTCATTGCCGCTCGCAACATACTGTTCCTTGACCTCTACCTTCTACCGCCATTGCGGCTGTCCGGAATTTAGCGAGCAGGCAAACCATTGACAGCAAAAACCAGAATTTGCGTCACCTGCGTCGACCGGAAATTATTATCAGAAATCAGGATCAGGCTACGGCGGCCATCTTTCAGGGTTTTGCCAAAGCTGATGCCTTCTATATTATCGACCTCAATGCCAAATTTTCCAATATCGGCCAGCAGTATTTTTTGCACCGGCTGATAAGACCTTTCTTTCAAACCATCAAAATTTAAAACATCCGTGGCTTCAGACAGGTCAGCCAGAAAAAGCTTTACTGATAAACCGGCCCCGAAAGAAAAAGATCTTTCCACCACAATGTATCTATCCGTCGAAAGCGCCAGAATATCCACCACGCCTGAGACGGAAAAATTGCCAATGGGCAAGGTTTCGGCATGAACCGGGCTCACCTCATAGATATATTCATGGCGCGGCTGGCCGCTGGCAATATCCAGTTGCAACAACCGCAAGGGGGCGCCGTGCTTTACGGTTGCCTCTGCCCCGTCCTGCAACAATGGCCCCTCCGTGCTGACCATAATTGATTTCTGATCCGATGATACGGCCATGGCTTCGAAGGCCAGATTGTTGCGGATGCCTTTATCCTCTGCCACCATATATTTTTGCGGCACCGTGAAATCACGAATATAATCACCGCTGAGCGTCATTTCCCGAATGATGGGATTTACGCCTTTCTTGGCATGGCCTTCGCTGGCCCAGAAATAACTATTGCCCGCCGGAGACAGGCGTAGGGCCTCTGGATCCACAGATGACTTCTGGCCAAAGAGTTCAGGTTTTGGAAACATACTGCCGTCTGGTTGTTTCATAAAATGCATGTCGCTTAAATGCCAGGCCTTAAAACCAGATGCCTCAAAATCAAGTTTTAATTCATAGAAACGCGCGGGATTACTCTCCGACCGGTCATCACTGATGGCGACATAACTGTCCGTTTCAGCAATATAATCCAGTGACGACAACCCCCCAACCACCGTATCCTTATAAGCCCAGTCATGCGGAATCACCTGCTGCCCAATATAGTCAAGTGTCATTTCCGCCGCGTGAGCGGGAAGAGAGAGGGCAATATATAAAAATATGCTGCTGATAAACTTAGAGCTTGGATGAATCATTCCGGCTTCCTAAAGAATGTAATTGAAATTTATTTCATTTTGACCAATTGATATTTTTTTACAACTATATTTGGTTATATTCTTCTTTGCTACTTAATATAAATTAGCGATATAGTCAGAATTATTGCCTATTGGCGAACCCGGTTTGGTCGGCAAGAGTATGGTTTCACACTTATTCCGTCACTCCGGACTTTGATCCGGAGTCCATTTGTCAACTTGTTCAGAATTCCACAAATATAGATTCCGGCGCGGGGGCCGGAATGACGATGGGTGATTTTGGACAGAACATAAAACCCCATGAAAAATAATTCACAGGGTTTTGAAGAAATTATATATTTATGCCTTACGCCACCAGATCAAGTACGCCGAGGATTTCGACGAGGCGGTCGCGGGTTTTGTTGGCTTCGGTTAAATGCACATCATCCTTGGCATCGGCCACATCTTCGTTGGCATTTTTAAGTTCGGCTTCCAGGGCGGGCCGGTCAACATCGGACAGCAGCATGGCTTCTTCGGCGAGAACCGTAAGCCCCTCTGGATTGACCTCGGCAAAACCGCCGCGCACCAAAAGCAATTCCGGCGTATCGCCATTATGAACTTCCAAAATGCCCGTGCGCAAAGTCGATACGACCGGCGCATGATTAATCAACACACCAAAATCGCCTTCTACGCCCGGCACAACGACCATATCCACATCTGTGGACATAAGAAGTCTTTCCGGTGAAACGAGTTCGAAATGTAATTTATCTGCCATTAGGGTACCTTTAGCTAAATTTAAGCTGCGTCAGCAGCCATTTTCTGGGCTTTGGCCACAACATCTTCAATGCCGCCAACCATGAGGAATGCCGCTTCGGGCAGGTCATCATACTTACCTTCAAGAATTTCCTTGAAGCTTTTGACCGTATCTTCCAATTGAACAAACTTACCCGGCATGTTGGTGAAAACTTCGGCCACATGGAAAGGCTGTGACATGAAGCGTTCAATCTTGCGGGCGCGGCCCACGACAATTTTATCGTCTTCGGACAGTTCATCCATGCCCAGAATGGCAATGATGTCTTGCAATGATTTATATTTCTGCAGGATTTCCTGTACTTGGCGGGCCACATTATAATGCTCTTCACCCACAACATCGGCCGTCAAAATACGCGATGTTGAATCAAGCGGATCAACCGCAGGATAAATACCTTTTTCCGAAATGGCCCGGTTAAGAACCGTCGTCGCATCCAAATGGGCAAAGGAAGCCGCAGGGGCCGGATCAGTCAAGTCATCGGCCGGCACGTAAATGGCCTGCACAGATGTAATCGAGCCTTTGTTGGTTGACGTAATACGTTCCTGCAGCGTCCCCATGTCCGTTGCCAATGTTGGCTGATAGCCCACAGCAGAAGGAATACGGCCCAAAAGAGCGGAAACCTCGGCACCGGCCTGAGTGAAGCGGAAGATGTTATCCACAAAGAACAACACATCCTGTCCTTCCTGATCGCGGAAATATTCAGCAACGGTAAGTCCGGTGAGGGCCACACGCGCACGCGCGCCGGGCGGCTCGTTCATTTGACCGTAAACCAGGGCCACTTTTGATTTATCGCCTTCAAGGTCAATAACATTTGAATCGACCATTTCATGATAAAGGTCGTTGCCCTCACGGGTACGTTCCCCAACACCGGCAAACACAGAGTAACCCCCGTGGCCTTTGGCGATATTATTGATCAATTCCATAATTAAAACTGTTTTACCAACGCCCGCGCCGCCGAACAGGCCAATCTTACCGCCCTTTGAATAGGGGGCGAGCAGGTCAACCACTTTAATACCTGTCACCAGAATTTCTGACTCGGTTGACTGGTCCGCAAAAGCCGGCGCATCCGCATGAATGGGCGCGCGCTGTTTTTCACCAATCGCGCCGCGTTCATCAATGGGCTCCCCAATCACATTCATGATCCGGCCCAGTGTTTCCGGGCCAACAGGAACAAGGATCTGGCTTCCGGTGTCTGTAACTTCATTACCCCGAACCAAACCATCTGTAGAGTCCATCGCAATTGTACGAACTTCATTTTCACCAAGATGCTGCGCCACCTCGAGAACAAGGCGGCTGCCATTGTTGTCGGTTTCAAGCGCAGACAGGATAGCGGGCAAATCGCCGTCGAATTTTACGTCAACTACGGCACCGATCACCTGGCTAACACGACCAATAGACTTTGCTGTCATTTTATTTCTACTCTCGTTTTCATATCATCTTATTAATTTGGCATCTTATAAATTTAGCAGACAAAGACGCCAAACATCACCTTCATCAGAGCGCTTCCGCGCCTGAAATAATTTCAATCAATTCATTGGTAATCACCGCCTGACGGGTACGGTTGTACGTCGTCCTCAGAGCGTCAATCATATCGCCGGCATTACGGGTGGCACTGTCCATGGCGGTCATGCGTGATCCCTGCTCACTCGCGGCATTTTCAAGTAAAGAACGGAAAATCTGAATACCCAGATTACGGGGCAGCAAAGCTTCCAATATTTCTGTTTCATCCGGTTCATAGTCATAAGCACCGCCGCCGAGATCGACAATATTATCCGCGTTATAGGACGCCGGAATCATCTGCTGCGCCGTGACAATCTGCGTCAATGCAGACTGGAATTTGGCGTAAAACAGGGTGCATACATCAAATTCGCCGTTGTCATAAGCCGACAACAGATAATCTGTAATGGACGCAGCATCACCATAAGATAACCGCTTCACATGGGACATATCAAAATGTTTTACCATGCGGCTGCTATAATTGCGGCGTAAAGAGGCCGCGCCTTTTTTGCCGATGGTCACGATTTTGACGTCTTTTCCTTCGGCAATAAGCTGCGCAATTTTCAGGCGTGCGCCTTTAACGATATTGGTATTAAAGCCCCCGCAAAGCCCGCGTTCAGATGTTGCGACAACAACTAGATGAACATGATCCTTACCGGTTCCCGCCAAAAGCTTTGGCCCGCCAACTTGTCCAACCATGCTGGACGCCAAGGACGCCAGAACACTTTCCATACGCTCGGCATAGGGCCGCGCCGCCTCGGCAGCGTCCTGCGCGCGCCGCAATTTTGAGGCGGCAACCATCTTCATGGCCTTCGTAATCTTCTGCGTGGATTGTACGCTTGTGATCCGGTTTCTGAGGTCTTTAAGGTTAGCCATACTAAGCTTTTCCTAAGTTACTTGGTCCAAAACCAACTTAAATAAAGGTCTTTACGAGCTTGCCAAGGATATCCTTCAGCTTGGATTCGGTTTCGCTGGAAACTTTACCCTCATTGGTGATCGTATCCAAAACAGCCTTATGCTGAGAATGCATTTCGGCAATCAGCGTTTCTTCGAAACGTCCCACAGCAGAGACATCAATCTTGTCAAGATAACCATTCACGCCTGAGAAGATGGACACCACCTGCTCGGCTACGGACATCGGAGAATATTGCGCCTGTTTAAGCAATTCCGTCAAACGCGCGCCCCGGTTCAGCAATTGCTGGGTTGACGCATCAAGATCGGAACCAAACTGGGCAAAGGCCGCCATTTCGCGATATTGCGCCAATTCCAATTTAATGGAGCCAGAAACCTGCTTCATGGCCTTGACCTGCGCCGCCGACCCCACGCGGGACACACTGAGGCCCACGTTAATGGCCGGGCGGATACCCTGATAGAATAATTCTGTTTCCAGGAAGATCTGACCATCTGTAATGGAAATCACATTGGTCGGAATATAAGCGGACACGTCACCGGCCTGCGTTTCAATGATCGGCAAAGCCGTCAAAGAACCATTGCCGTTGGCATCATTCATTTTCGCCGCCCGTTCAAGCAAGCGGGAATGAAGATAAAACACATCGCCCGGATAAGCTTCGCGGCCCGGCGGGCGGCGAAGAAGCAGGGACATCTGACGATAGGCCACCGCCTGTTTGGACAGATCATCATGCACAATAACGGCATGCATGCCGCCGTCGCGGAAAAACTCGCCCATTGCGGTGCCGGTATAGGGGGCTAAAAACTGCAAAGGTGCCGGCTCGGAAGCCGTGGCCGCCACAACGATGGAATATTCCATCGCGCCGCGTTCTTCCAGAGTTTTCACGATCTGAGCTACCGTAGAACGTTTTTGGCCGATGGCGACATAGATGCAATAAAGCTTTTTGCTTTCATCATCACCGGCATTGATAAGCTTCTGATTCAAGAATGTATCAATCGCCACCGCTGTTTTACCGGTCTGGCGATCCCCAATGATCAATTCGCGCTGTCCGCGCCCAATTGGCACAAGACTGTCAATAGCTTTAAGGCCGGTTTGTACCGGCTCATGAACTGATTTGCGCGGGATAATTCCCGGGGCCTTCACTTCCACGCGGGTACGCGTCACATCCGTAAGCGGCCCCTTGCCATCAATCGGATTTCCAAGCGCATCAACAACACGGCCCAAGAGGCCCCTGCCAACAGGCACATCCACGATGCTGCCGGTACGTTTTACCGTATCACCTTCTTTAATTTCGCGGTCAGAGCCGAAAATCACCACCCCGACATTATCAGATTCAAGGTTCAGGGCCATGCCCATTACCTTACCGGGAAATTCAACCATTTCACCGGCCTGAACGTTATCAAGGCCATATATACGGGCAATACCGTCGCCAACCGACAGAACTTTACCGACTTCTGAAATTTCAGCTTCCTCACCAAAATTGGCAATTTGCTCTTTCAGGATCTTAGATATTTCCGCTGCACGGATGTCCATTATCCAACCTCTTTCATTGATTCTTCAAGATTAGTTAGTTTAGTCGTCAGGGACGAATCGATCATGCAGGAGCCGATTTTGACGATCATGCCCCCAAGGAGGCCCTCGTCAACATCAGTTTCCACAGCGACGTCACTGCCAACCATTGATTTAAGTTTAGCTTTCAAAGCATCCAGCTGAGCTTTCGTCAGCTTATGTGCCGTTGTAACAGACGCACTCACCTCACCATTATGGTGACGGAGGATTCTATTGAATTCCGAGATAATATTTTCAAGATGGGCCAGGCGGCCATTTTTTGCCACAACACCGATAAAATTCGCCGTCAAACTGCCAATTTTCGCCGCGGCAACCACCGCACCAAGGGCCCGGCCTTTTTCTTCGGAAGAAAATATGGGATTTAGCGTCAGACGCCTAAGATCCGCGCTTTCCTGCAATAACGCCGCAAGGGTTGCCATATCTTTTGCGACGTTATCCAGCGATTTTGTTTCTTTGCCCAAATCAAACAATGCCACGGCATACCGCCCCGCAAGTCCGGAAATAGTCAGATTTTCAGATACTATATTTGACGCCAGTTCAGATGACAAGTTAGTCTTCCTCGAATTTGTTTTGGTCTTGGAACCACTTTTTACCTTTTTCCGTTTGCAGAACACGGTATAAACTGGCTAAATATTTATTTGTTGGCGATACCTAGCACAGTGATCTTAAGACTTCAAGACAGCAAATGGGTAACTTGTTCTTTTTTTGGCATTTGCATGATAACAAACGACAAAGCTGGAACTTGGATTATATTGGATTTTGACCATCAGAAAGGTATCATATGGGGGATTTCATCCTTTATCATAAAGACAGAATATCACCGCGACAAGTGGCAGATGCCTTTTCCTGCCTTGCTGAACAAGGGTCTGAAAACCCTGTTTCTGTTGAGCATGATGGTTATAGAGTGGCTTTTTTCCCCAAACAGATCTCCCCTGCGCAAAATTTTACCCTGCAAGAGAACGGCGACTTCTGCGGCTCATCCGGCACATTCATATATAAATCCCTCATGGGCGAAGACGCGCTCCGCGCCCTGTTACAGGATTTCACCATTGAGGCGTATAATCCCGAAGATTACGGCGGCATCTTCACCGTTATCCTGCGCAAGAATAATCGACTTTATCTGTTAACCGACCCCTTGGGCGGCAATCGGGTCTATGAAAATGATCAACAAGGCCTCTGGTCTTCTTCTTTTCTGGCGGCGGCAACAGCCACAAACAACCTGTCCATCAACAAACAGGCCCTCTATGAATATATCTTTCAGGAAACCACTTACGGACGTGATACCGTGTTTAAAGAAGTATCCTGCCTTGATAGTTTAAAAATTTTTGAATTCACAAAAGATGGCCCCGTCGTCCATGATAAAAATCTGACCTTTGATTTTCGGGAGAATAGCGCTCCCCTTGATGATCTTGTCGCGCAAACGGTTCAAATGCTGCAAGATGCCGTGAAGCCTGTCTCAGAAATATTTGGCAATAAAATTCGCACCGCCCTGTCCGGCGGTTATGATTCGCGGCTGATGCTCGCCCTGTTAAAGGCGTGCGGCAGCACCCCCGGCGTTTATGTTTATGGCTCAAATGACAGCCCGGATGTCACCGTCGCGCGCACAATATCAAACGGCGAAGACTTCCCCCTTGATCATATCAACAAGGCAGATTACCCCGTCCCCAGCCCCGGAGGATACGCCCAAATCATACAGGATAACTTCTACGCTCTGGATGGGTTGCCGGGCGAAGGCATTTTTGATTTTGGGGCCAATATGGATACAAGGCGCAAAAGATCCGGTCACGGCCATATGGTGTTTAATGGCGGCGGCGGCGAGATTTTCCGCAATTTCTTTTATTTGCCTGATCGGAATTTTACGATCACCGACCTGATCAACAGCTTTTATTCGCGCTATACAACAGCCTTTTGTCAGGATGAATTTAATGAGCAGGATTATCGCGCGGCCCTTCACGGCAAACTTAAAATAGCGCTGGGGGCAAAGGCAGACAGGCTCAACCGCCAGCAAGTGGAATATGCCTATCCCGCGTTCCGTTTGCGCTATTGGACCAGCCGGGATAATAACAATAACACGCGGCTCGGGCCGTATCTGACCCCTTTCGTGTCCTATGCTCTGACCAAACAGGCGCTCACCATTCCTCTGGCGTTAAAGAACCACGGGATTTTTCAAGCGGAACTGATCAAGGCCATCAGCCCGGCGCTTGCCGCCTATCATTCCGATTATGGCTATCCTTTTGATCGGCAAATCCCCACAAAAATAAAAATAAAAAATAACCTGACTTATTTTCGACCCCCATCCCTGCGCCGTTACAGCTATGCCATTCAGCATAGAATGGGCCAATTGACATTACCAAAAACATTGAGCCCGGAATATTTAGCCCCTGTTTTCCCCGATGGCCTGCCGGTGATGTCGCGCTATTTTAAAATCCATAAAATCAAAGACGCGGCCCTTTTGGGCCGAATCCATACACTGGAATATCTGTTCAGGCATTTCAAGCTCTAGAAAAAGCTATAAGGGTCTATATCCACCTGAAGGCTGACGCCCCGTTCAAGGGGGCAGGATGACAGCCATTGGCCCATGATTTTTTGCAGCTTTACCTGTTTTTCGGCCTTGATCAACAGGCGGAAACGGTTTTTGCCGCGCAGATAAGCCATGGGCGCCGGAACGGGCCCTAAAACCGTGATGGCTTTGTCTTTGGGGGCAAGAGCCGCAATCCGCCGGGCGGTTTTGGCCACGGCATTAAAATCCGCGCCGGACACAATGATCGCCGCCAGCTTGCCGAAAGGCGGCAGCATCTGTTGCTCTCTGTCAAAGGCTTCCTGCTCCAGAAAAGCCTGCCCATCACCAGAAATCAAGGCCGCAATCACGGGATGTTCCGGAGCATAGCTTTGAAAAATCACCTGGCCCGGGTGCTCGGCCCGTCCCGCGCGTCCGGCCACCTGCTCCAACTGCTGCCATGTGCGTTCTGCCGCGCGCGGGTCCCCGCCGCTCAGCCCCAAATCCGCATCAATCACGCCAACCAGCGTCAGCATGGGGAAATGATAGCCCTTGGTGACAATCTGGGTGCCAATGATAAAATCCACCTCATGGCGTTCAATAGAGGTGATCATCTGGCGCATTTGGGCCGGCGAAGATATTTCATCACTGGCCATGACCGCGATCCGCGCATCGGGAAATAAATCCCGCACCTCTTCCGCCACCCGCTCCACCCCCGGCCCGCAGGCCACCATGCTGTCTGTATTTTCACATTCCGGACAGACTTTTGGCTTGCCGCAGGAAAATCCGCAATGGTGACAAATGAGTTTTTCGCCTTTTCGATGTTCCACCAGCCAAGCCGAACAATGGGGGCATTCCATCCGGTGGCCGCACGTCCGGCACAGGGTCAGCGGCGCATAACCCCGCCGGTTAAGATATAATAATGACTGCTCCCCCTGCGCCAGATTTTTGGCCAGTGCCGCCCGCAAAGGATCGGAAAGCCATGTTCCTGCTGCCAATTTCTGCTGGCGCATGTCGATGGCCGTCATATGGGGTAATTGAGCGGTGCCGTGACGCTGACCCAAATAAAGCCAGTCATATTTCCCCGCCTCTGCATTAAGTATCGTTTCAAGGGACGGCGTGGCAGAGGCCAGTATCACGGGGCAATCGGCCTGCATGGCCCGCACGACAGCCATATCCCGGCCATGATACATCACGCCGTCCTCTTGTTTGAACGTCGGCGAATGTTCTTCATCCACCACGATTAATTTCAAATCCACAAAGGGCAGGAACAAGGCCGATCTTGCCCCGACCACCACTTTGGCCCTTTTTGTAATGTCTTTTTGACCCGTCGCCCACCAGGCCCGCCTGCGCTGGGCCGGGGTTAATTCAGAATGCCAAATCACCGGTTCGGCCCCGAATCGCTTTTCAAATCGCGTCAGCCATTGGGCCGTCAGGGCAATTTCAGGCACCAATACCAGAATCTGACCGCCGTCTGTTTTCAAGGCTTCGGCGATGGCCTCAAAATATACTTCTGTCTTGCCGGACCCTGTAATGCCTTCAAGCAACACGGGTTTAAAGTGATGCGCGCCCACAAGTTCGCGCATATGACGGGCCGCGTGATCCTGTTCATCGGATAAATATGGGCCTATGTGAAACGGATCAGGCTCGGGGTACGGCGCATCGCCCATGACCTCAACCGGGGTCATCTGCCCGGCCTTGACCATGCCGCGCAACACGCCTTCCCCCACTGACGCCAGTTCAGCCCATGTTTTAAGCGCCATAGGCATGCCCATGGGAACATCAAGATTTGCCACCAACCGCCGCGCATCTGTTAATTTTTCCGGCAGGTCGGGGGACAGGCGATAAAAGGTTTTTTTCCTGGCCCTGTCAAAGGCGCGCGGGACGCTGACCGCCATTTTGAGAACCGCGCCCGGCGGCGATAAGCTATATGACGCGACCCAGTCAATGAAAGCCCTCAGGCTCTGCGGCAATGCCGGCAATTCCAGCTTTGCCGTGACCGGTTTTAATTTTTCAACCGGAACCTCATGGGTTTCCGGCGCCATATTCCACACCACGCCTTGCACATTTCGGTTGCCCAGAGGCACCGTGACAAAATCGCCCTCTTCCAGAAAAATATCCCCGTCAATAAGGTAATCAAACGGGCCGGATAAGGGGAGCGGCAAT
This sequence comes from Emcibacter sp., assembly GCA_021647465.1. Classification (GTDB taxonomy): domain Bacteria; phylum Pseudomonadota; class Alphaproteobacteria; order Sphingomonadales; family Emcibacteraceae; genus Paremcibacter. The sequence goes on from JAKIUQ010000004.1 coordinate 120,566, forward strand.
AACACCTGAATGCGGCGGGCATCTGAACGCATAAATGATCTTTCAAAAATATTTGGCAAAAATATTTGGCAAAAGCGATGAACAAGATAAAAAGGCTATTCTTTTAAGGCACTATATTATAAAACTGATTTCAGAAAATATTTTTTTATCATGAGAGGTTTTTAGACCATGAAGTTCTTTTTGGATACAGCAGAAATAAATGACATTCGCGAAATGGCCGCAACGGGGCTTGTGGACGGGGTCACCACCAATCCCTCCCTTATCTTAAAATCGGGCCGGGATTATTTTGAAGTGACCAAAGAAATCTGCGACCTGATTGACGGCCCGGTCAGCGCCGAAGTTGCCGCCACCGATTATGACGGCATGATCGCCGAAGCCGCCCGTATTTATGACATTGCGGATAATATCGCGCTAAAAGTGCCGATGACCGCCCCCGGGCTTCGCGCCTGCAAGCATTTCACAGATCAAGGAAAAATGGTCAATGTCACATTGTGTTTCTCCTCCGCGCAGGCTTTGCTTGCGGCCAAAGCCGGCGCAACATTCATTTCGCCCTTTGTGGGACGCCATGATGATGTGGGTTTTGATGGCATGCAATTGATCGAGGATATTCGCCTGATTTATGATAACTATCAGTTTAACACACAAATTCTGGTGGCCAGCACACGCCATCCGATCCATATCATCGAAAGCGCACGTATTGGCGCTGATGTGGTTACCCTGCCGCCAAAAGTATTGCGCCAGCTTTTCAATCACCCGCTGACCGCCAATGGCCTCGCCGCTTTTGTCGCCGATTGGGAAAAAACCGGCCAATCAATCGTTTAATAATAATTTCGTAAGACTTACCGGCGTATAGTCACGGCGGTTGTAAATCTTGAGGATGTGGGTTGTGTCGGATAAAATGAATAAAAGCCTTATAGGTAAAGCGGTAAAGAAAAATCCCGCCTTACAGGAAGATGACGTTCGGAATTATCTGATGATGAATCCTGATTTTTTCGATTTAAACGTCGATCTTCTCACGCTTTTAAAACCAACAAGGTCAAAACGGGCCGAAAATATAGTGGATTTTCAAGCGATATTGCTTGAACGTCTTCAGCGTGAAGTCGCGGCATTAAATGACACGCAAGGCACGATTATCCATGCCTCCCGCAGCAATATGACCACACAAGCCCGTATTCATGCCGCCGTTTTATGCCTGCTGGAAGCCGAAGATTACGACCATCTATGCCATATCGTCTGCAATGACTGGTCCCAGATTTTACAGGTGGACAGCATCATTATCTGTTTCAGCGATAATGGCCCTGTTGCTCTGCCGGAGAACAACAATATCCGGCTTTTGAAAACAGACATTATTACCAACTTCATGGGTCATGAAACAGCCGCCATCTTGCGCGGGAACGTTGAAGGCGCGATGGAAATTTATGGCCCCGCCACGCCGCTGGTTAAGGCCGAGGCCCTGATTCGCATTGAGGAAACCGCCCATAATCCGCTGGGCATTCTGGCCTTTGGCAGTCGTGATGAAGATTTTTTCGCACCGGGGCAAGGCACCGAACTGCTCCGTTTCCTTGCCGCCGCCTTTCAGGGTCAATTAAAAAACCATCTGCCCAAAGCTGGCTCATAGGGCGCAAGCCTGATATACTCAAGCCCATGAGCAAAGCAAATCTGCCCTATTATCCTGCGTTACTGCCCCTGCTGCAAGGCTGGCTGGACTATCTTCAGGTCGAAAAACGCGTATCGCCCCATACTTTTAACGCTTACCAGCGGGATGTGGTCAGCTTTTTTACTTTTCTGGCCGAGCATATAGGAAGGGCACCGTCACAGGATGATCTTCAAGGTTTGCAACCCGTTGATTTCAGGTCTTTTCTGGCACAGCGCCGGCGGCAAGGCCTGAGCGCGGCCTCTGTGGCCAGAACCCTCAGCGCCATTCGGGCATTTTTTAAATTTCTGCGGCGTAATGACATCTTGAGCAATGATGCCATTAATGCGGTCAACGCGCCAAAATTGCCGCGCCGCCTGCCCCGGCCACTGGATGAAGAGGCGGCAAGGAAAAGCCTGATTGATGTGGCGGACTTTGCGTCTGAGGCATGGATCGGAGACCGCGATATTGCCGTCTTGACCCTTTTATATGGCGGTGGCCTGCGCATATCAGAAGCCCTGAATTTGAACAGAGCCGATTTGCCCGGCGGGGATATGCTGCGGGTTATAGGCAAACGCAACAAAGAAAGGCTGGTGCCTCTATTGCCCGTGGTGCGAGCCGCCATTGAGACTTATCTGGAAAGCTGCCCCCATAGCCTGCCCATGAAGGGGCCGCTGTTTATTGGCGTTCGGGGCAAGAGATTAAATGCCCGTATGATCCAGCTCGCCATGCAAAAAGTCCGGGAAATTCTGGGCCTGCCGCCGTCGGCCACCCCCCATGCCCTGCGCCATAGTTTTGCCACCCATTTGCTGACTGCCGGCGGGGATTTGCGCACCATACAGGAATTGCTCGGCCATGCCTCCCTCGCCACGACCCAGCATTATACCGAAGTGGATACCGCCTATCTGATGGATGTTTATAACAATTCACATCCGCGTTAAGTTAAGTCTTATTTTTCGCAAAGACAGTTATCCACGCTGACCACATAGACGGTTTCTTCGTCATGGGTGACAAGGCGTGACTGTTTAAAACCGGACAATCCTGCCAGACGTTTGAATTTCTTCTCGCTGTTCTGAAAATACAGGGTGGTATATTTCTGATCGGGATAATGATCCAATATGGCCTGAATATGATAGGCCACCGCATAAAGATAATTGGGCAGCTGTTTTTCCGACTGGCCTTTGTCAGCCGTCTCGTAATCCGGGTCGCGGGCAATGGTGAAAAGCAAAAGGCCCTTCAGCGGCTGCCCGGCCTCTGCCATCCAGTCCGGGTCAAATTCATTGTCACCGGATTCGGCGGTTTCGAAATAATGGTGATAGCCATGGTCGGACAGGGGCAGGATATGAGAGAAGAATACCGGCTTATTCTCTGGTTGACTATCATCCAGTATCATCAGGAAAGAGTGGGGGTTTTTACGCCACATGGCCAGATTCCGGGTCAGTTTTTCGTCCGCGCCGCCGGCCCATGGCGTTCCCCGGAAAGCCGCCGCGTTGATGGAACTGACCCTTCCCATATCCCGTTCATTTTCCGGCCATTTGTAATTTTTCCTTTCCTCAAGTTTTTTCAATAACTTCAGGCGGCCCTTGCCAATATCTATGGATTGGTCAAAAATCCGGGCGAATTCTTCCGGCGTACGAAACAGCTTTGTAATATGTCTGAAATCCCTGTTTTTTAACTGGCTGCGCCGGGTGAGGAATTTTGCCGCCGCCCAGACAAGAAAGGATGCCGCCGGCACAATCGTCAGAATTTTATAATAAAGATCATATTGTTCATTCACCCCCAGCATCGTCAGGGCCAAATAGGATATCGCCAACAGAAATGCCACCGCCGCCGTGACAACGGGGCTTAAATTCTTAAAAAAGCGGCCAATCTTTATCAGGGTCACATACATGGTCATTCCGTCAGTCTCGCCGCCATTTTCGCGGCTATGGTCATCTTAGGCAAAAAGCTTGACGGATACAAGACCGCACTATTTCAGGACAAATTATCCGGAATTCTTACAATTTTAACAATAAGTCATAGTTGCGTAACAAAAAACTGTTGTTTTCTGCCCGTTTTTATTATTTGGGCCGTCTTGGAAAACCCTTCAGATGTAACGATATATTCATTGCCAGATGTTATCTTCATTACTGGAAATACAAGGATTTAGGAATATGCCCGTAAAATCATCTGGAAAAATAATTACCGCTGCCATCGGCCTGTTTGGTTTAATAATGACCTTACCATCCCATGCCATCCCCATCATATTCAGCAGTATTACCATGGAAGTGCGCAGCACGGGTAATATCCGCGTGAATGGCGGTGATACAGCCGCCAGCCTGCTGGCAAGATTTAACAACGGGACAGAAATATGCACGGTAAATATCGAGGAATTCACCGGCATTGGCGGCAAACAGAATTGCGGCACAAATCCCCATGATGACCTGGCCACATTATATACCGTCAATTATTCTCTGGGTAATGGCATGGCCTTATTCCAGTTGGGCGCGGACTGGGGCCTTGGCGGTATTATTATGGGAGGGGCCGGCGGCGATAGTATCCGAACCGATGACATCTGGTGGGGCTATAGCTGGAACAACGCCGATGTTCTCAATTTTACTCTTGACGGCCCCGGAACGGGGAGCTTTCAACTGCTTGGTTTTGAAAGCTGTTGCTCTGGCGCCAATAGCCTGCGGGTCAGTGTCAATGGCGGCCAGACATTCTCCAGCGTTATGACAAGCGTGCCGGAACCCGCCGCATTAGCCCTGCTCGGGTTTGGTCTGATGGGCTTGACGATTGCCCGGCGCCGCCTAAAATAAACGCATAATGGCCCCGGCCAAACCACCGAGCAGAAGGATCAGGCACGGGAAAAAACTAAAGAAAAAACCAAGGGTTCGTTTTTTGGGATCAGCAATATAGCCTTTAAAATACAAAGCCCGGCCAATGATGAAGATCACCCCCAAGCCGGCGGCCACATCAGGCCGGACATAATAGGCAAACATCACCATACCGGGAATGAAGGAAATCAACAATTCAAGGGTATTTTCCTGCACGCGGTAATAGCGCTCAAAAATCGGATCCCCCGTAACGGCGGGGGCCGCGATGCCATATTTTCCCCGGGCCATGCCGACTGAAAAACTAAAATAAACATATTCCATCAACGCCAATGCGATGACAATTGCCACAAGCTCCATATTTTTCTCTTCCCTTTATTTATATTTTTATAAAAGCATTGCATGATCATATCAGATCATCAAATTCGGCTTTACCCTTGGTCAGGGCGGCAGTTGCCCCCTTCATGACATCGGGCAGAGACAGCATGCCCGCATTCCACGAGGCAATATAATCCAGCCCAGCGGCCACAGCATGATCCCGCGTGTGATTGAGCATTTCCTTGCTGCCGGATATGGCCAAGGGAGACTGGGCGGCGATTTGCGCGGCGATGGTCATGACATGGGCCAAAAGCGTGTCATGGTCAGGGGACACATGGGTGACATAGCCGTTTTTAAAAGCCTCATCCGCCGGAAATTTCCGGCCCGTATAGGCCAATTCCCGCATCAGTCCATCGGGGATCTGACGGGGCATACGCTGCAGGGTGCCAAGGTCGGCCACCATGCCGATATTGATTTCCTGAATGATGAAAAACGCCTCCGCGCTCACATAACGAATATCACAGGCCGATACCAGATCAACGCCGGCCCCGAAACAGCCCCCCTGAACGGCGGCCAAAACAGGAACCCGGCATTTATCAATGGCCACAAATGGTGCCTGCAGAAATTTCACATGCCGGCGCAGCTTGTCCATGGCGCGGGCCGGGTCCACATCCGGCGAAGGCATGGTGGATTGCAAATAGCCAAGATCAATGCCTGAGGTAAAATGTTTGCCCATGGACGCCACCACCACCACCCGAACATCCGGGTCGTCATTGATATGCTCAAACACCTGAGCAAATTCAGTCCAGAAATCTTCGCCCAGAGCATTGGCCTTTTGCGGATTGCTCAAGGTGATCTTCGCAATATGGTCGGCAATTTCAAGGGTGAACGAGGTATAGTCCATGGTATTTTCCTTAGGCGTTAAACGATCATTTAGCCGCGAGTATAGGAAAAACCCAGCTTGGGAGCAAGCCTGTATCCCAGCAATAGAATCAAGATTGTCAGATGGATGAACGGCACAAAAAGATCCGCCTTGACCATCATGAAATTATGGATCACCGCCAATGGCGCAATCACATATATCACCCTGTGAAGCCGCCGCCATTTTTTACCCAGCCGCCTGATCCAGCCCTTGGTGGATGTAAGGGCCAGCGGCAATAATAACACCGCCGCCGCCATACCAAACGTTATGGCGGGCCGTTTGATGATCTCTTTTAAAATGGTCGCCCAGTCAAAATAATAATCCAGCACCACAAAATTCAGCAGATGCAGCACCACATAGAAGAAGGCATATAATCCGATCATCCGGCGATATTTTATAATATTGGGCCATTTTATGATTTGACGTAACGGCGTGATAGCAAGGCCGAGCAGAAGGAACCTTATGGCCCATTCGCCCGTATAATGATGAATATATTTAATGGGGTTGGCGGTCAGCATATTATCCTGAAAATCATACAGCAGCCCGCCCTGCCACATAAGCCACAAGGCCGGAGAAATCGCCAATATATGCAGAAAAATTCTCATCAATAATATTTTTTCAAATTCATGCCAGCATACATATGGGCGACCTCATCGCCGTAGCCATTGAACATCAAGGTGTCCCGCCGCCGGAATTCGCCGATGCGCCGTTCGTTGGCCTGTGTCCAGCGTGGATGGTCTACGGCTGGATTCACATTGGCATAAAAACCATATTCATGGGCCGCAAGCCCCTGCCAGCTGGTGTTTGGTTTCCTAGAGACAAAGCTAATGCGGACAATGGATTTAATTCCCTTGAAGCCATATTTCCACGGCACCACAAGCCTGAGCGGCGCGCCGTTCTGATTGGGCAATGTTTCCCCGTATAATCCCACCGCCATCAGGGTTAAGGGATTCATCGCCTCATCCATGCGCAGGCCCTCAGCATAGGGCCAGTCAATAACCCGTCTTTTCTGCCCGGGCATTTGTTTCTTATCAACCAGAGTTTCAAAACGGATATATTTGGCTTTTGAGGTCGGGGAAAGCCGCTTGATCATATCAGATAGCGGAATACCAACCCAGGGGATCACCATCGACCATGCCTCAACGCAGCGCATGCGGTATATCCGTTCCTCAAGCGCATGGGGCCGGATCAAATCATCCAGATCATAGTCGCCCGGATGATCCACATGACCATCGACCTTAACCGTCCATGGCCGCACGTTTAAACGATGCGCATAGCGCGCGGGGTCCTCTTTTCCCGTACCAAATTCATAAAAATTATTATAGCTCGTCACCGCCTTGTATGATGTTTGCCGCTCATCTGTATCATATCTGCCGCTGCGCGTTATATTTTCAAGTTTCCGGCCTGCGGCCATGGCAGGGGATGCCCCAATGAGCCCGCCGCCAAAGGCCGCCAAACTGGCCGCGCCCGCCCCAATTCTGGCGCTATCCTGCATGAATATACGGCGGTTCATATATGTTTTTTCCGGGGTGATCTCACAGGTTTTCACATCAGATGATTTTAAAAATTTGAATAACATGGCTCTATCGTTCCTTGATCTTTTACCAACCATACAGCTCATGCTCAAAAGAATCCAATAACAGCGCTTCACGTTTACGAGAGAATCCGCTATCACAGGCCTAAAATATAAAGACATATAAATATATTAAGGAACAATATGGCGCCGCCTCTATTGACGATAACCGATATGGCTCTGCGATTCGGCGAAAATCCGCTGTTTGACGGCATGGAGCTTTCCATTGGTGAACGAGACCGGATCAGTCTTGTCGGGCGCAATGGCTCTGGCAAATCCACACTGATGAAAGTGATCAGCGGCAGCGTAGAGGCCGATCGCGGGGAAAGATTCCTGCAGCCCGGCTGTCATGTGACTTATCTGGATCAGGAACCGGACCTCTCTGGTTTTGCGACGCTCCATGATTATGTGGCCAGCGGATTGACCCTGGCGGCCGAAGATGAAAGTTACCGCGTTGACATTATATTGGAAGATATATTTTTAAGCCCGGATCTTGACCCCATGACATTGTCAGGCGGGGAAGCCAGAAGAGCCGCCCTGGCGCGGGCCTTGATCAGTGATGCGGATATACTTTTACTGGACGAGCCAACCAACCATCTGGATATTGCGACCATTGAATGGCTGGAAGCAAGCCTGAAAGACTTTCGCGGCGGCCTTGTGATCATCAGCCATGACCGTACCTTCCTTGCCAATGTGACCAACACCACTTTCTGGCTTGACCGGGGGCGGGTCCGGCGGCTGGACAAGGGCTTTAAACATTTCGATGAATGGTCCGAAACGATCCTTGAACAGGAACGGGTTGAACGGGCAAAACTTGACAAGCTGATCGACAAAGAAACCGATTGGTCCCATAAAGGCATCACGGCGCGGCGCAAAAGAAATATGGGCCGCATGCGCGCGCTTTGGGCCTTGCGGGAACAAAGGGCGGGCCAGATTGCCGTCACCGGTCAGGCAAAGCTCGGACTGGAAAGCGGCAAGGCGGCAGGCAAAAAAGTCATTGAAGCCAAAAATATTTCTAAATCCTTTGGCGACAACGTCATATTTGATGATTTTTCCCTGCGGATCATGCGCGGCGACCGCATTGGCATCATCGGCCCGAACGGGGTGGGTAAAACCACCTTGTTAAAAGTGCTGACCAAACAATTGACGACTGATACCGGGTCTGTAATCCATGGCACCAATCTGAAAATCACCTTCCTTGACCAGAAGCGCACCTCGCTTGATGAAGAACAAACCTTATGGGATTTCCTTAGTGACGGCGGTGATCACCTTATGGTGCGCGGTCATTCCAAACATATCATATCCTACCTCAAGGATTTTCTATTTGATGCGGGCCAAGCCAGAAGTCCGGTCAGCTCCCTGTCCGGCGGCGAGAAAAACCGCCTTGTGCTGGCCAAATCTTTGGCCCTGCCCACCAATTTTCTGATCCTGGACGAGCCAACCAACGATCTGGATATGGATACCCTTGATTTATTACAGGATATGCTCGGCGAATATGACGGCACCCTTATTCTGGTCAGCCATGACCGGGATTTCCTCGACCGGATTGTGACATCCTCCCTTGTGCTCGAAGGCGACGGCAAGGTCACCGAATATCCCGGCGGCTATAAAGATTATATCCGCCAGCGCGCAAACCGCAAAACCGAAGAAGCGCTCGCCAGCGCGCAAAAGAAAGCCGGCAAGGTCGCGGCCCCTCAGAAGCGCGCTGCAAAACTAAGCTTTAAGCATCAGCATGGTCTGGAGAATATCCCCAAGGAAATTGCAGCGCTGGAAAAAAATATTGCCAAATATCAGGCAAAGCTGGCAGAAACAGGTTTTTACAATAAAGACCCGGAGGGTTTTCACAAAATCAATACCGCCATGGAACAGGCCCAACTGGGCCTCGCCGCAAAAGAAGAAGAATGGCTGGAACTTGAACTATTGCGCGAAGAGATACAGGGATAATATTTTCAAGGGGATAATATTTTATTCTGATCCATAAATAAAGCCGCATAAAGATTTTATGCGGCTTTTTATTTTAATAAACTTTCCGGCTTTAATGAACGCCGTGCATGCCTTTTTTCAGAAGCGGCGACAGAACCGCAAGGGCCAAGGCAATACCAAGGGCCAGAAGGCCAACATTCATATAGACATCCATCTTGAGCGACAGCGCCTCGGCGTTGCTCACGCCATTCGCACTACTGGTCATTTTGGCAATCATGCCGGCGATATAATTGGCCGCTGCGGAGGCAAGGAACCACACGCCCATCATAAAGCCCACCATTTTAGCAACAGACAGTTTCGTCACCACGGACAAGCCAACAGGCGACAGACATAATTCACCGGTTGTATGCAGTAAATAAAGCAAGACAATCCAGATCAGGGCGATTTTCCCGCCGTCTGCCAAACCCGCGCCGTAAACCAGAACCAGAAAACCAAGCCCCACCTGCGCAATGGCAAGAGAGAATTTCATGGGCGTGTTAGGCTCCCATCCCTTACGGGCCAAATAAACCCAGAGCATGGCGAAAAACGGGGCCAGCGTAAAGATGAATAACGCATTCAGGGATTGCAATTGTGACGCCTGTACGGTCATGCCCAGCACTTCACGGTCAACGCTTCTGTCCGCCAAAAGATTTAAGGAACTGCCCGCTTGCTCAAAAAGCGCCCAGAAAATGACCGACATGAAGATCAGGAAGGACACCACGAACATTCTATCCCGTTCTTCCCGGCTGCATTTAAGGAAGGAATAGGCCAGAATGATGATCAGGACAATAGCCCCAAAGCCCCCCAGCAATTGACCGACCAGCGCCTGATGCTGCACCAGTTGCCAAAAGACCAATACGGCACCTGCGGCACCAATATAAATCATGACTTCACGGCTCAGTCCGGCAAAAATCTTTTCCTTCAGCTCCGCCGGATTACGGGGTTCTGCCTTGCCAAGAAGAAGGCCCTGCCATTTGAGGAATACGACCAGACCAAAGATCATCCCAACGCCCGCCGCGCCAAATCCGGCCCACCAACCAACGGTTTGACCAAGATAACCACATAGCAAAGCCGCCGCAAAAGAGCCCAGATTAATGCCCATATAGAAAATGGTAAACCCGCTGTCGCGCCGGGGATCATCCTTCTCATACAGCGACCCAACGATAGTGGATATATTCGCTTTCAAAAAGCCAACGCCCGTAATAATCAAGGCCAGTGACAGATAAAATATCTGAAGGTAAAATTCATCACGCACGACCGTTTCAACGCCGTTAATCATGGCCATGGTGGCGGGCAATCCTTCAACCGCCATCCCAATATGGCCCAGAACCAGTAATATGGCCCCCAAGGTCACCGATTTCCTTGCCCCGAGATAGCGATCCGATAACGCGCCGCCCAATACAGGCGCAAGATAGACCAGCGCGGTATATGCCCCGTAAATGGCGTAGCTTTTTTGATCGGAAAACAGGAAATGCTGGGTCAGATAAAATATCAACAGCCCCCGCATACCATAGTAACTAAAACGTTCCCACATTTCTGTGAAGAATAAAACAAACAACCCTTTTGGATGACCAAGAAATTCTTCGGCCTTGGGAGCCATTGCGGTATCAGACATTTTTGTCCCCTTAACTATTCACACTGTTTTTTTTATCATTATGTTATAAAGTTGTGCAGTCTGGCAGAAAAGAAATCATCTGTCATCCTTTGTTAAGGCCATCATTTAAAAAAAGCAGAATATTCTACGGAACCGCCCTTCACGGAAATATTATTTATCATATTCATGCTATGTTCCCATGTTTTCTGTTTGCTGCCGCCAGATATCCTGCCTGAATGATTTTTCAAAGTATTTTACAGTATCATCAAACCGCCATATAAAAGACCAGATACAAATGGAAATCAAACTGCAGGGTTAAATAATAGGGCCAAAAATTGAGCCGAAAAATAGGAATAGCGTAATGGTTAAAATCAGCAGCAACTTTGATGCAGGCAATATAAATGTCATCGAAGCAGAAAATACAGGCAATATCCGGCTTCGCATTCGCAAGGATCATAATTCAGATTTTTACCAGTGGTTTTATTTTCGCCTCAGCGGGGCCAAGGGCCAGCTCTGCGCCATGACCCTTGAAAATGCCGCTGGCGCCGCCTATCCAGATGGCTGGGAAAATTATCAGGCCGTCGCCTCTTATGATCGCGAAGAATGGTTCCGGGTCAGCAGCATTTACCATGACGGCGAGATTACCATTCAACATATTCCGGAAAGCGACAGCGTATATTACGCCTATTTTGCGCCCTATAGCATGGAACGTCATCATGATTTAATCTCTCAGGCGGCAAAAGATGAACGCGTCCATCTTAACGCCATTGGGGAAACCCTCGACGGGCAGGATTTGGATTTGCTGACCATCGGGGAAATGGCGGTCGGCAAAAAAGTCATTTGGGTCATCGCGCGCCAACATCCCGGGGAGACCATGGCCGAATGGTTTGTGGAGGGTTTCCTTGACAGACTATTGGACCACGCCGATGCCCTCAGCCGAAGCCTTCTTGAAAAGGCGGTTTTTTATGTGGTGCCCAATATGAATCCGGATGGCAGCCGGCGCGGCCATCTGCGCACCAATGCGGCCGGCGTAAATTTAAATCGTGAGTGGGAAAATCCCTCGGTTGAGAATTGTCCCGAAGTTTTTTACGTGCGCGGCAAAATGGATGAAACGGGGATTGACCTTGTCCTTGATGTTCATGGTGATGAGGACTTGCCCTATAATTTCATCGCCTGTTTTGAGGGCATACCTGATATAGATGTTGCCCGCCTTGATCTTGCCTATGACTATCAACAATGCTTGATGCAGGTAAATCCGGATTTCCAAACAGAGAAAGGTTATCCCAAGCCCGCTGCCGGCACCGCGAATATGGCCATAGGAACCAATCAGCTGGCACATCGGTATCAGGCGGTTTCCATGACCCTTGAAATGCCCTTTAAAGATACGATCGATACGCCAAATCCGCAAACCGGCTGGTCACCGCGTCGCAGCCGCAAACTGGGCCATTCCAGTCTGGATGCCCTGACCGCCATTATTGACCGATTGTAATTATCGAGCGGCCAGATTTTCGCGGTCAATTACGCGGCCTCTTAAAATAACCAGATCAATTTTATTATAAGCCTCAATCCTTTGCAGGGGATTTTCCGACAGCAACAACATATTGGCAGTTTTCCCTGCCTCAATCGTGCCAAGATTCTTTTCAAGACCAAAAAAACGGGCATTATTCAGGGTGGCGCTTTTAAGAATGTCCGGGAGCGATATCCCTGTTTCTGCCATTCGCCTTAACTCAAGATAACCATTGTATCCGGGGATATTGGTGGCAACGGGTGCCGACGGTGTGTCCGAGCCAAACAGGACCATTCCGCCACGCTCATAAAAATATTTCTGGGTCTGTTGGCCGCGGTTCAACACATTTTCCAGACGTTTTCTAATATCATTTTCACTCATCCCAGCCGGATAGTCCTGAATCAGGCTTTCCTTGTACCAACTCCCTTTCGGGCTTTTCAGCCAGTCAAGATAAGCGGGCGGCAAGGTCATTTCCAATGCTTTGCGATCCAGATAATTCCCGTCAAATAAATCCGTAAGTCCCGCCATGGTTTGCAGGGTAGAAAATTGTGCAATACCCTGATTTATCATCTTGTCCAAAAGATATTTTAGTTCAGGTGGCAGTATATCTTCTGCGGCAAACCGGTCCCAGTTCCACAGGCCATGGGCCATGGCATCCGTCCCGTTTTTTATCATGGCCTGATAACTTTCATAGCTGTTGGCATGAACCAATAATTTCAGGTTCTGTTGCCGACTTTCGGCTCTGATTTCTGTCAGCATGTCTTCCGATGGTACGGGCCACAGGGAACGGGAAAAACCGTCTTCGTGAAAAGTTTTGACACAAATCGCCCCGCTATCCTTAACTCGGGCAACGGCCTTTTTCACAGAATTACGGTCCGCGCTGATGCCCGGCGTATGATCTTTTTTACGGTTGTCATAAAGCTGGTTTGGAAAAACATAGCGGCGTACATCACGGGGGACAAAAACGGCGGGATAACCATCTTCCAGTATCAACGCCTGACCACAATGGAACAGGTCGGGATGTAAAGTTCCTCTGGCAAACCGCTCAAAACTATCCGGACTGCCGTTCATATCCACCACGGTGGTAAAGCCGAAATACAGATAGCTCTTCGGCTGTTGCACAAAATAGGCCTTGCTCAGGTCACCGTACTCTTCGCCCTGTGCAAATGACATGCCTGCCATACTTCCCGTATGGACATGACCATCAATAAGGCCGGGTGTTAAGAATTTTCCCGTGCCGTCAATTATCTTTTCTTTTCCGTTTCCGGACGTAGCTATCCCTCTGCTGTCTCTTACCTCAATAATTTTCCCGGCAAAAACTATGACATCCCTATTTTCCAGAACCGCCCCGGAACGAGAATCAATCACGGAAACATTTGTAATAATAAGATTGTCATTTTTGGATTTTTCCGCAACATCGCAGCCTGTTATAAATACGGCCAGCAACATCACAAAAAAACAGGGATAACGTTTCATAATTTATGTCTCTCCACAATCATACCTACAAACCACTGACCCAGCCGCCGTCCACGGTGAGGGTAATGCCGGTCACATAACTGCTGGCGCGGCTGGACAGATAGATGGCGGCGGCGGCCATGTCTTCTGGCTCGCCAATACGGCCCAAAGGCACCTGATCGAGCATCATTTGTTTATGCTCTTGTAAAACCACTTTGGTCATTTCACTGGGAAATGCCCCCGGCGCAATGGCATTTACCGTGATTTTATCACGGGCTAACCGTTTGGCCAGAACCTTGGTCATATGGATAACGGCCGCTTTGCTGGCGGAATAGCTATAGGTTTCAAAGCGGGGCACCGACAGGCCGTCAACCGAGGCGATATTGATAATACGGGCCAGATTTTCATCTGTGGCTGCGGCCCGCAGCAGAGGCAAGAATTTCTGCGTCAGGAAAAAGACTGATTTCACATTTATATCCATGACCTTATCCCAGCCACTTTCGGGAAAATCATCAATGGGCGCGGCCCAAACGGCACCGGCATTATTGACCAGAATATCAATCTTCTCCTCGCGCATCGAAATTTCAGCGACAAATTTTTCGATGCCTTCGCTGGTGGCTAAATCGGCTTGCAGGGCGATACATATGCCCTTTTCTGACAATATTTTTGCGGTCTCTTCTGCCTGCTCTGCATTGCGGGAACAGATATAGGTTTTAACACCATTTTCCACATATCCCGCCGCAATCATGGCCCCAATGCCGCGCGATCCACCGGTGACCACGGCAATTTTCCCGGAAATATCGAAGAGATTTTTCATGTGGCATCCTCCTGATTTTCTGGCAGGGCCTGAATGAAGGCTTCCTGCTTATTGCACTTATCCACAATGCGGGTGATATTGGGAAATTCCCCCATAGGACAGTTAAACCGCCGGGCATTATAAACCTGCGGCACCAGACATAAATCCGCGAAAGTCACCTGATCACCATGGCAGAAATCACCGGATTTTCCGTCCTGAAGCAGAATTTCAAAGGCCTTGAATCCTTCCAGAATCCAATGATGATACCAAGCGGTTTTCTGCGCGTCACTGACCCCAAGTTCAGCCGTGATATATTTCAGTACCCGCAGATTATCCACGGGATGAATATCACAGGCAATGATGCCGGAAAGCTGGCGCACCCGCGCGCGGCCCACGGCATCTTCCGGCAGCAGGGCCGGGCGCGGGTATTCTTCCTCCAGATATTCCAGCATGGCCATGGACTGGCTCATGGCCACATCACCATCGGTGAAATACGGCACAAACCCTTGAGGATTTTTTTCCAGATATGCCGCCGCCTTATGTTCCCCGGCCAGAATGGACAGGGGGATATGCGTGCAATCCAGCCCTTTGACATTCAGGGCGATCCGCACCCGGTAGGCGGTTGAAGATCTGAAATATCCATAAAGTTCCATGCTGATTCCCTTAAGGCGTATATTGTTTGACGACCTGATCAATACGGCCAAAAATGGTCTTGCCCTCAGCGTCGAACATATCAATTTCCACCCGGTCGCCAAAGCTCATAAAGGGCGTTGAAGGCTTGCCGTCCGCAATGGTCTCCAAACAGCGCACCTCGGCCAGACAACAAGAACCGTCTGCCGAACCTTTGTTGGATACGGTGCCGCCGCCGATCACCGTTCCCGCCATAAGAGAACGCGTTTTTGCCACATGATTAATCAATTGGGCAAAATCAAAAGTCATATCCACCCCGGCATTGGGGGAGCCAACGGTGGTGCCATTAAGAATCGCATGAAGCGGCAGATGCAGTTTTGTCCCGTCCCATGCATCGCCCAATTCATCGGGGGTGACAAATACCGGTGAAAAAGCCGTCCAGGGTTTGGATTGATAAAAACCAAATTGCTTGCCAAGTTCCGCAGGGATTAAATTACGCAAGGAAACATCATTCAAAATACCGATCAGCTTGATATGTTCCTTGGCATTTTCAGTGGTCACACCAGCCGGCACATCATCGGTGATCACGGCCACTTCGGCCTCAAAATCTATACCCCATGCTTCGGATTCCACCTCAATATCATCCCGCGGGCCGATGAAGGCATCGGACGCGCCCATATAAACAAGGGGATCATTCCAGAAGCTTTCCGGCAATTCCGCGCCGCGCGCTTTGCGCACCAATTCCACATGAGTCACATAAGCGCTGCCATCAACCCAGTGATAAGACCGCGGCAGCGGGGCATCACAGACGGCGGGAATAAATTCTTCGCCTTCCAGTTTGCCCGCTTGCAAATCATCATAAATGGCGATCAGCTTTGGTTCGGCTTCTGCCCAACCTTCAAGGGCCGCCTGCAACGTAGGGGCGACGGCTTCTGCGGATACATAACGGCTCAGGTCTCTGGAAACCACAACCAATTTACCGTCACGTCCGTCTTTTAATGAGGCTAATTTCATATCTCTATTCCATTCCGTTAAATATCTTCCCGCATCTGCGTGGAATTATGACTTAAAAATCAGGTGACACAAAGCGTAATCTAGGGTTATTTTAGAATTTGGCTTTAATGTAATATATTTATAGTTACAAATGAAACCTATTTCAAGATATTTAAGAACTTAAATATAGAAGGCGAGTAGCATCATATGGCAGATAATAAAAACAAGGCACTGATTCTGGAAAGATTTTTACCGTACCGGCTGTCATATCTCACCAACATTATCAGCCAACAATTGGCCCAGCATTATACAACCCAATTTGATATCACCCCCCATGAATGGAAAATACTGGCGATCCTTAATCGTTACCCAAATATTTCTGCGGCGGGGGCGGGCGAAAAAACCGCCATGGACAAAGTGGCCGTCAGCCGGGCCATCAAAGGCTTGTCTGAAAAAAAACTGGTTCATAAAATATTTTCCGCAGAGGACAAACGTCGCTCTGTGTTGAATCTTACCGATCAAGGCACAGATTTATTCCATAAAATCGCCCCGCTTGTCACCGAATATGAAAATTCCTTGCTGGCCATATTGACAAAGCAGCAGCAGGCGCAGCTTGACCAGCTTCTTGACAAATTAACCCGCCATGTAAGCGCGGGGAAACCTTAACCTTCGCTTTCATGAACGCAGCGATCAATGATGTCTGAATTCTGCGGGAAATACTGATCAAACAGGGTGGCGATAGCCCGAAGATACGGCTGCCCAGCCTCTGTCAGGCCATATGTCGTCCCTTCGCGGTCAAGATAACCCACGGCGACCAATTTCTCCAAATCGACTTTCTCTGCTGCAAAATCATGAGTAATATTATGCTTTTTGGCAATGGCCCACGGGTTAACAGCAAAAACGCTCATCAGGGTGGATATAACCTCCCGATACATAATATCCATGGCATCAACTTTCAGGCCCCGCCGCGCCGGAAGGACATCCTTCTCAAGGGAATCCACATAAGACTTTAAGTCAGGGCTGTTCTGGACATAGCCCTCCGGCAGGGAACCAATGGCAGAGGCCCCAAAACCGATCATCGTCGTTGCGGGATCCGCGCTATAGCCTTGAAAGTTACGCCTCATACGCCCCTCTTCGCGGGCCGTGATCAGACTGTCTTCCGGCAGGGCAAAATGATCCAGCCCGATGGCCTGATAGCCAAATTCCTGTAATTTCCGGCTGGCCAGTTCAAACATGGCCTGCCGTTCGCCTTGCTCTGGCAAATGATGTTTGTCCATCATCTGCTGATGTTTTTTCATCCATGGCACATGAGCATACCCGAAAAGCGCAATACGGGAGGGACGAAATCCGTTGGTCTTGACCACGGTTTCCTCAATCGTCTCCAAAGTCTGGCGCGGCATACCATATATAAGGTCAAAATTAATATCCGTGATCCCCCCGTCCCTGAACCAGCGTATATTATCCGTGATAAGCGCGTCGGGCTGAATCCGGTTTATGGCCTCCTGAACATGAGGATTAAAATCCTGTATGCCAAAACTTGCCCGGTTAACGCCGCTTTTTGCATAGGCCTTTACCTTTTCTTCGGAGCAGGTGCGCGGGTCGATTTCAATCGCAATTTCCGCATCCGGCAGAATATCAAACGACTCCCGCACCAGATCCATCAGGCGCGTGAAGGATTCGGCATCAATGATGGTTGGCGAGCCGCCGCCGAAATGAATATGGCTGACTTTCTTTTGGCCGGTGATACGGCTGATCAGGTGAATTTCCTTGCGCAAAATCTCCAGATATCGCTGAACAGGTTCCATGCTATTGGAAATTTTGGTAAAACAGCCACAGAACCAACAGAGTTTTTCACAAAAAGGAATGTGAAAATAAAGACTGATTGGCGGCCCCTCTGGCAAGTCCTTAAGCCATTGGGCATAAAGGCCCGGGTCAAGGCTGTCAAATTCCAGTGCCGTCGGATAACTGGTATAACGCGGCAACCGGCGGGGCGCACTCGCAGTTTGTGATTTTTTACGGTTTATTGTCATACTGATCCATATGCCACGACTGACGCAGAAAACCCTGATCCAGATCAAGAAAATTCCCAGAAATTTCACAAGTTCAAGGTAAGGGCTACATAAAGGCCTTATAAGCCATCATCGTGAAAGTGTCTTTAATACCGGGAATGGTCTGCACCCGATCATTGATATAACGGCCAATGTCTTCGTCTTCTTCCAGATGCAGCTTGATCATCAAATCAAAGGCCCCGGAAACCGAATAAACCTCTTCTGTCTCTTCAAGGCTATCCACTAGACATTCAGCAACATCATAAACCTTGCCAAGTTCACATTTAATCTGTACGAAAATATTCTTCATCTTTACCGTCTTTAAGGTTATGGTTTTATAATCAACACTATTATGCAGGAAATTACAGAGTAATGCCACGCTTCACAACAGAAATAGTCGTTCGTTTCAATCATGTTGATCCTGCCGGCATTGTATATTACCCCCGATATTACGAAATGATCAATCAGGCAAGTGAAATCTGGTTTGAAGAAGCCTTGGCTTATCCCTATCCAAAAATGTTCGCCGAGGGCTGGGCCGTGCCGCTTGCTCATCTGGAGAGCAGCTTTAAAAACCCAAGCTACCTTAATGACAGGCTGACATTTTCTCTGGGGGTCACTAAGATTGGCCGCAGCCGCATTGACCTGTCCATCGTCACAACCTGCAAGGATGAAATCCGCTTCCTCACCCGCCAGAGCATTGTCTGGGTTAACCATAAAACAATCAAGTCCGCCGCAATCCCCGGTGACATACGCGCAAAAATGGAAGGCTTCTTGCTTGATGAGACAGAAGATATTTCCCTTTAGTCCCTTAAATATTCAATTCTCTTTGGCGCAGAACGAATCTCTGGATCTTGCCGGTTTCTGTTTTGGGCAGATTATCAACGAATGAAATCGCGCGCGGATATTTATAGGGCGCGATGGCCTGCTTGACGAATGCCTGCAATTCCTTGATCAGATCATCCCCCCCCTCATAACCGGCTGTCAAAAGGATGAAAGCTTTGACAATCTGCCCCCGATCCGCATCCGGCGCGGCGACAACGGCGCATTCTGCCACTGCCGGATGATCCATCAGGGCTTCTTCGACTTCCGGCCCGCCAATATTATAGCCCGATGAGACGATCATATCGTCATCCCGGGCCTGAAACCAGAAATAGCCGTCCTCATCCATTTTATAGGCATCACCGGTCACATTCCAGCCGTCCCTGACATAAACCGACTGGCGATCATCATTCAGATATTTGCATCCCGTCGGGCCTTTTACCGCGAGCCGGCCAACCCTGCCCGCCGGCAGGGGGTTACAATCCTGATCCATAATGCAAGCCTGATAACCCGCAATAGGCCTGCCCGTGGCCCCCGGACGAATATCATCCCCCGCCGCCGATATGAAAATATGAATCATCTCCGTGGCCCCGATACCATCAATAAGCCGCAGACCCGTGGCCGCCTCCCAGGCGTTAAAAGTCGGCAAGGGCAAATGTTCCCCGGCAGATACGCAGGCCTTCAGGCATGACAGATCATGATCTGCCGCATTGGCGAGCATCGCGCGGTAAGCGGTCGGCGCGGTGAAGCTCCATGTTGCCCGAAAACGCTCGATGGATTTCAGATAAACATCCGGCGTGCCCATTTCCAGCAATACCGTACTCGCCCCCGCATGAAACGGAAAGGCCAATAAGGCCCCAAGCCCAAAGGTAAAAGCCAGCGGAGGACTGCCGATAATCACATCATCTTCCCCAATGCCAAGCAAGCGATCCCCCACGCAATGACACATGGACATAATGTCCTGATGATAATGCATGGTGCCTTTTGGATTTCCCGTGGTGCCGCTGGTAAAGGCGATCAGGGCAATATCCCTGGCCGCCGTATCCACCGGTTCAAAATCCACGGGCTTGTCCTTCATGAGGTTATCAAGCTTGTCATCCCGGCCATTGAAATAATACAGTTGTTTCAGAAACGGCACTTTGGCATTTTCCAGTTCCTCTGCCAGACGCACATCACATAACCCATGGGAAACTTCGGCTTTTGTGATCACAGGGATCAAATCCCGCGCCCGCAATAAAGGCATGGTGGCCACTGCAATGCCGCCAGCCTTTAAAACCGCAAACCAACAGGCAACCATCATCGGATTATTCGCGGACCGCAATAAAACCCGATTGCCCGTGGCAAGGCCCATATCCTCTACCAGAACATGGGCAATCTGATTGGATTTTTCGAAAACTTCGCGGTAAGTCCAGCTTTCATGGGGGGTTCTGATCGCGATTTTATCACCGCGTCCCGCCGCAATATTTTTATCCAGCAATTGGCTGGCCGCATTTAATTTTCCGGGATATTGCAGTTCAGGAAAATCATGGATGAATTCAGGCAAATTATTTTCATCCGGCAGATTATCCGCCGCAAATTGATCCACATAGGCCGTTAAGTCAGACATATATCACGCTTCCTCTTTGCTGATACTGCCGTTTTTGATCCGTCGCGTTTTGCCGTAATTTTACGGCTTATTTTTCATATTGACCCGTCTTTATTTTTATATTGATAAGGGATTAAGGCTTGCCCTGCAATGATTATTTTCTGAACTTCCGATGCGCCTTCATAAATGCGCAGACTGCGGACTTCCCGGTATAGTCTTTCCACCACCTCGCCAAAAACCACGCCCTGCCCGCCAAAAATCTGGATGGCATCATCAATGATTTTCTGCGCGGCTTCCGTGGCGTAAAGTTTCGCCATGGCGGCCTCGCGGGTGACGCGATCCGCTACGCAATCCTTGGCCCAGGCGGCCCGATAGATCAGCAAGGCGCTGGCATCAATATTCAGGGCCATATCGCCAAGTTTGCTCTGAATGATCTGCAAATCTGTCATCAGCCCGCCGAACATTTTGCGGCTTGTGGCCCGCCTCATGGCTTCGTCCATGGCCCGCTTGGCAAAGCCCATGGATGCCGCGCCAACGGTGGTGCGGAACACATCCAGCGTCGCCATGGCATATTTAAAGCCGCGTCCCTCTTCCCCGATCAAGGCCGATTTCGGCACCCGGCATTCTGTGAAGGTAATTTTGGCCAGAGGATGGGGAGCGGTGACCTCGATCTTTTCCGCAATGGCAAGGCCTATGGTTTTGGCATCCACGATGATCGCCGAAATGCCTTTGGTGCCGCTGCTGTCTTCTTTTCTGGCAAAAACCGTATAATAATCCGCAATGCCGCCGTTGGATATCCATGTCTTGCAGCCATTCAGAATCAGCGCGTCGCCCTCTTGGCGATAGCGGGTCGTCATGGCGGCCACATCTGATCCCGCATCCGGTTCGGACAAGGCAAAGGCCGCAATTTTCATCCCCTTGCCCACGTCAGGCAAATAGGCGTTTTTTTGATCTTCCGAGCCAAATAAGGACAGGGTGCCGCTGCCGAGCCCCTGCATGGCGAAGGCAAAGTCGGCCAAGCCATCATAGCGGGCCAATGTTTCCCGTATCAGGCATAGGGACCGCACGTCCAGCTTCTCAAATATGCCGCCATAAGCTTTTGGCACCGCATAGCGCAACCATCCGGCCTGCCCCAGTCTTTTAACCAGCATCCGGCACATATCATCCGCCATTGGTCGATCATGGGAAATATCGGCCAGATGTTCCGCGCACCATGCGTCAAGATCCAGAGCCAGCTTTTTATGACCCCCGTTCAGAAAAGGCCAGTCAAGATAAGTCTGATCCATTTCAATCCCCTTTAAACCTGGGTTTTTCCTTAGCCACAAAGGCCTCATAGGCCCGCCGGAAATCTTCTGTCTGCATACAGATCGCCTGCGTCTGCGCCTCGGCTTCGATGGCCATATCAAGCGGCATACTCCATTCCTGAACCAGCATGGTCTTGGTCATCATATGACCGAAATTAGGGCCATCGGCAAGGCGCGTGGCATAGGCCAGAGCCATATCGAATAAATCATCTGCGGCGACTATTTTATTAAAATAACCCCAGCGTTCGCCCTCATCCGCCTTCATCGCGCGGCCCGTATAGAGCAGGTCAGCGGCCCGGGATTGTCCAATGGCGCGCGGCAACATGGCGCAGGCCCCCATGTCACAGCCGGCAAGACCAACGCGGGTAAAAAGAAACGCCGTCTGACATTCCGGCGTGGCAAAACGGATGTCCGAGGCCAGTGAAATCATAGCACCGGCCCCGACGCAAATACCATCTGTTGCGGCAATGATCGGGACCTTGCAATTGATCATCGCCTTAACCAGATCACCGGTCATACGGGTAAAATCCAAAAGCCCCTTCATATCCATATCCAAAAGAGGGCCAATGATGTCATGGACATCACCACCAGAACAGAAATTGCCGCCGTTACTGGCAAAGACCACCGCTTTCACATCATCGGCATAAACCATATCACGAAAAGTATCCCGAAGTTCCGCGTAGCTGTCAAATGTCAGCGGGTTTTTCCGGTCCGGCCTGTTTAATTTTATGACGGCAACATCGCCTTTCATTTCCCATAAAAAATGCTGTGGTTTCAGCCCTGCTAACTTCATTTTATTTACCCTTTTGCGCTTTTCCTGTGTGATCATTAAATTCTGGAAACTTATGAGCGATTTTTAAGAACTTCCCTCATGCGGTCCATCATCGGGATCATTTGGGCGAGTTCATCATCCTTTAAATCCCTAAAAATATCGGCGATCCATTCTTTATGGCGGTCGGCCATCCGCTTAAATTCTATCCGCCCTTTTGGGGTCAAGCCAACACTGTAAATTCTGCGATCTGTCGGCAGCACCCACCGCTTCACAATCCCCTCTTTTTGCAACCGCCCGACGATTCCGGTTACATTACCGTTGGATACGAGCAGTCTTCTGGATAATTCACCCATGGTCAGGCCGCCTTGTTCGCGATATAAGGCCGCCATCAAGTCAAAACGCGGCAAGGTCACCCCGAATTCAGACCGGAATAGATTTCTGATTTTTTTCTCAACAATATTGGAATTGGTGATCAGCCGAAGCCATAATCCCAATTTCTTCGTATCCGCATCATTTTCAGTATTTTCATTATCGTTATTTGGCATATTCCCTCATTTTTATGACATCACCTCGCCGCCGGCAACGGCAATGGCCTGACCCGTAATGGACGCCGCATTATCATCGCATAACCATAAAACGCTTGCCGCCACTTCCTCGGGCTGGATCAAACGCTTTTGCGGGTTATGAACCACCAGTTCCGCGATGGCCTGCTCTTTCGTTCTGCCGGTTTTTGCCATAATATTTTTTATGGCATCCCGCGCAATATCCGTTTCTGTGAAACCGGGGCATACCGCATTCACCGTCACGCCCTTGCCCGCCACTTCCAAGGCCAAAGACCGCGTTAATCCCATAATCCCGTGCTTGGCGGCGCTGTAAGCCGCAACATAGCTATAACCTTTTAACGCAGCGGTACTGGCAACATTTATAATCCTGCCAGCCCCTTTGTCTATCATTTCCTGCAAAACAGCCTGTATGCACAGGAATGGCCCCAATAAATTTACCTCCAGCATGGATTGAAAATTGGCCTTGTCAATTTTTCTGAACGGCAGCGAGATGGCCGCGCCCGCATTATTCACCAGAATATCGACGGGGCCATGGCCTTCGGCGGCCAAGGCAAAGGCTTTTGTCACCGATGCCTCGTCCGTCACATCACATTGGATTGCCTGAACATCCTGCATTGCACAGGCTTTCGCCTCAAGCGGCGTCATATTGCGGCCCATGATGGTCACTTTTGCCCCTGCCGCATTTAAACTGTCTGCGATGGCGGCCCCGATCCCGCGCGAGCCGCCTGTGACAACCGCATGTTTACCGTGCAAATCCAATGTCATATCCTCTCATCATCAGGCGTTAAGCGCCATATCCGCGGCCCGTTTCAGGTTGGTCTCCAACTGCGTATAAGCCGTCAGATATTGCTTTGGCACCACAACCGCATCCCCGTGATACTCCAGCTCCGCCGCGCTTCTGATTGTCCAGTTTGGATCCATCAAATGAGGGCGCGCAAGCAACACCAGATCCGCCCGTCCCGCCGCCAGTATACTGTTAACATGGTCGGTTTCATAGATATTTCCCACCGCCATGGTGGCCACTTTGGCTTCGTTACGTATCCGGTCCGACATGGGTGTCTGGAACATGCGGCCAAAAACAGGCTGCACTTGATCCATGGGCAATGTCTGTCCGGTGGAGACATCAATGATATCCGCGCCGGCCTCGGCAAAGGCCTTGGAAATCAAGACGGCCTCCTGCGGCGTAACGCCCTTGTCGCCCACCCAGTCTGTAGAGGATATGCGAACAGCCATAGGCTTATTTTCCGGCCAGACATCCCGCATGGCCTTAAAGACCTGCAAGGGGAACCGCAGCCGGTTTTCCAGAGAACCGCCATATTCATCTGTCCGATGATTGCTCACCGGCGTGATAAAGGATGACAGGAGGTACCCATGTCCCGCATGAAGTTCAATCATATCAAAACCCGCCGCCTCAGCGCGCTTGGTTGCGGATATAAAATCTTTCAGCACACGGTCAAAATCCTCTGCCGCCATTTCACGCGGGGTCTGGTTGGCCTTGTCCCATTTTATGGCGGACGGGGCGATCAATTCCCAATTGCCCTCACTCCCCCCAGAATCCAATGGCATATCATAGCCTTCCCAGCCAACTTTCGTTGATCCCTTGCGGCCCGCATGGCCCAATTGCATGGCGATCTTACATTGGCTGTACTGGTGCGTATAATCCACCACACGTTTCCATGCCGCCTGCTGCGCGTCCGTATATATCCCTGCGCAGCCCGGCGTTATGCGCCCATCAGCGGAGACATCGGTCATTTCCGTATACATCAGGCCCGCCCCGCCCATGGCCCGCGCGCCGTAATGGACGAAATGAAAGTCATTGATCAGGCCATCCTCGGCTGAATAGAGAGACATGGGAGAAATCACCACCCGGTTTGCCAAGGTCATATCCCGTAATTTATAGGGCGTAAACATGGGCGGAATCGGCTTGTCAACCGGCTTTCCGGTGGCTATCTCCGCAAAATTCCGTTCCACATTTTCCAGCCATTCTTTGTCGCGCAGGCGCAGATTCTCATGGCTGACCCTTTGCGATCTGGTCAGAAGCGCATAAGCAAACTGGGTGGGCTCATAATCCAGATAACGTTCAATTTCCTCAAACCAGCCCATGGAATTTCGCGCAGAACTCTGCAATCTCAAGGCCTCTAACTCCCGTTCATCCTGATAGGCCTTCAAGGCGTCTTTCACTGGTTCACCGGAATTCAAATGATCCGCCAGACTGATGGCATCTTCAAAGCCAAGCTTGGTGCCCGACCCGATTGAATAATGCGCGGTATGGGCCGCATCGCCAATCAAAACCACGTTATCCTTCACCCATTGATGACATAAAACACGCGGGAAGTTAATCCATGCGGAACCCCGCACATGAGCGGATTTCGTCATCAGGTCATGACCACCCAGATATTTCTCGAAAATTTTACGGCAGGTCTCCGCGCTGGTCAGGTGATCCATGTCTTCGAAACCAAAGGCCTCATAGGTTTCAGGGCCACATTCCACGATAAAGGTGGAGGTCTCATCATCAAACTGATAGGCATGAACCCAAATCCAGCCATGCTCGGTTTTTTCAAAGATGAATGTAAAGGCATCATCAAAACGTTGTTTCGTTCCCAGCCAGACAAATTTATTGGGCCGCATGTCAATATCGCAGTCAAAAGCTTCCAGATCATGGTTGCGGACTTTGCTGTTCAAACCATCAGCGGCCACAATGAGATCCGCATCCGAAAACTTTGTTTGAATGTCCGCCACTTCAAATTCTGTTTCAAACTGGAATTTTACGCCAAGCTCCCGCGCCCGGGCAAAAAGGATTTCCAGCAACCTTAATCGACCAATACCGATAAAGCCGTGGCCGCCGGACCGGACCACTTCGCCCTGATAATGAACGGCGACATCTTCCCAATGAATAAGCTCGGCAATCATCACCTCCGCGCTGACCGGATCATTGGCCCGCAAATTATCCATGGTCTGATCGGAAAATACGATGCCCCAGCCAAAGGTGTCATTATCCTTGTTTCTTTCATAAACCGTAATATCATGGTCAGGATTTTTCAACTTCATGGAAATTGCGAGATATACGCCCGAAGGACCGCCGCCTAAAACAACTATTTTCATTATTTCATCCTCTTGTGTTTTTCTGGGTAACATATGCCAATCCTCATATCATGATTCGGCATATTCTAAACTATTTTATACTTAAATGTTATTTTTGCCGCCGTTATCAACATGCGTCTTATATCATAATTCTTAAGATAACCTTCAGTATTTATGTGACATAATCGTTATAATATTTTACTACTATAATATTACAACGCATAAGCAGACAGATAACATTTAGGCCTTGTATTGAAGTTATTTTAGATATAAAATATTTTTTAGCAAGTATTTTTTATTTAAAATTGTATTTTGGTATTGAAATACTTATTTAGGCATGTTTGATTGGTCAGGAGATATAAATGCAGCATATATTACCCGGGGACTGGCCCCGTCCGAAGGGATATTCAAATGGGATCATCGCGGAAGGAAAAATATTTTTTCTGGCCGGCGTTGTTGGATGGAATGAACAGGAAATATTTACATCCGATGATATATTGGATCAATTTCATCAGGCTTTGCTGAATATCCGGTCTATATTGAATGCCGGCGGCAGTGGGCCGGAACATATAACGCGCATGACATGGTATGTTACCGATATGGAAGGATACCGGAACCGGCTGGCGGAATTCGGGGCCATATATAAGAAAATAATTGGCAAAAATTTTCCGGTCATGGCCTGCATCGGTGTCTCATCACTGGTAGAGCGGCAAGCGAAAATAGAAATTGAAGTCACAGCAGTGATACCGTAATGATACAAAATTGGCTTTACGCCCTAATTTTAAGGAGAACAAGATAATGGCAAACCCCAAATGGCCCTCCTCCCCATGGGAAGATATATTACTTCTGGAAGATTTTCTGACAGAAGAAGAGCGCATGATCCGGGACGGCGCCCATGATTTTTGCCAAAAGGAATTGATGCCGAATATCATCGAGGCCAACCGGCATGAAAAATTTGACCGGTCCATCATGACCAAGATGGGCGAACTTGGCTTACTTGGCCCAACCATTGAAGGCTATGGCTGCGCCGGTATCGGTTATGTCTCTTACGGCCTTATTGCCCGCGAAGTAGAACGGGTCGACAGCGGCTATCGCAGCGCCATGTCCGTGCAAAGCTCTCTGGTCATGTTTCCCATTGACGCCTATGGTTCCAAGGCACAGAAAGAAAAATATCTGCCCAAACTTGCCACCGGCGAATATGTTGGCTGTTTCGGATTGACGGAGCCTAATGCCGGTTCAGATCCATCCGGCATGCAAACCCGCGCAAAAACCGTGGACGGCGGCTATAAACTATCCGGAGCCAAAATGTGGATTACCAATAGCCCCATTGCCGATATTTTTGTGGTCTGGGCCAAATGCGATGACGGCATTGTTCGCGGGTTCATTCTGGAAAAAGGCTGGACGGGTTTAAGCGCCCCGAAGATCGAAGGTAAATTCTCTCTGCGGGCCTCTATCACTGGCGAAATCGTCATGGATGAGGTATTTGTCCCCACCGAAAACCTGATGCCCAATGTGGAAGGCATGAAAGGCCCGCTAGGCTGTCTGTCCAACGCCCGCCTTGGTATCGCCTGGGGTGCCTTGGGGGCAGCCGAATTTTGCTGGCATGCCGCCCGTCAATATACCCTTGACCGGAAACAGTTTGGCAAACCTCTGGCAGCCACACAATTAATTCAGAAAAAATTGGCCGATATGCAAACGGAAATAACACTCGGGCTTCATGCCTGTCTTAATGCGACGCGGCTGAAAGAAAAAAACAAACTTTCGCCGGATGCCATTTCATTGCTCAAACGCAACAGTTGCGGCAAGGCATTGGACATCGCGCGCCAGGCCCGTGACATGCACGGCGGCAATGGAATCAGCGATGAATTCCACGTCATTCGTCATGCCATGAATCTGGAAGCGGTCAATACCTATGAAGGCACCCATGATGTCCATGCGTTAATATTGGGCCGGATGCAAACCGGGCTGAATGCTTTTTAGGCCCTAAGGAAAACGCCATGTCCGAACAAGACGTCATACTTGAGTTCCCCGAAACGCATATTGCTGTGGTCCGCATCAATCGGCCCAAAGCCTATAACGCGCTTAATCTCAATGCGCGCACCTTGATTGCCGAAAAATTCAATGACCTTAAAACCCGCGAAGACATCAGAGCCGTGATCATCACCGGCAATGAAAAAGCCTTTGCCGCCGGCGCGGACTTAAAAGAAATGTCCGTCTTAAGCGCTATTGATTATTATAAGGCACATGTGGAGCGGCTGTATAACGCCTTTGCCGATTATCCGCGCCCCGTCATTGCGGCGGTCAATGGTTTTGCCCTTGGCGGCGGGATGGAGCTTGCCATGATTTCAGATATCATCATCGCGGGAAAAGGCGCAAAATTTGGCCAGCCCGAAGTCAAAGTCGGGGTAATGCCGGGTGCTGGCGGAACGCAGCGTCTGGTGCGCGCCGTGGGTAAGTATAATGCCATGCGCCTGTGCCTGACCGGTATGATGGTCAGCGCGGATGAGGCAAAAGACATGGGGCTGGTCTGTGAGGTTCTTGAGGATGACAAGGTCATGACACGTGCCATGGAAATGGCCCGCGAATTGGCCGCCTTGCCCCCGCTGGGGCTTGAGCATATTAAATATGCGATCCTGCAGGGCCCGGATATGTCCCTTGAGAGCGCTCTGGGACTGGAACGCAAAAGCATGCAAGTCTTGCTTTCAAGCGATGACCGGGCCGAAGCCACGGCGGCTTTTCTGGAAAAACGTACCGCCACTTATGAAGGCAAATAAACCAGCCCATGATTCTTGAAGCATTACACCATTTCCTGACCCCTGCCGCCAAAGAAATCAAGACATTGGGGTTTGTGCGCGAAAGCATCGCCATTGAAGCACGCTATAAAAGATGCCGCCATGCATGGAAAGGCCATCTTGACAAATGTCAGCAGCATATCCTTACTGCCGCATCTGACTTAAAAGAAAAGGCAACAATCATGATCATCGGGTCGGGCGCGCTCCATGATGCGCCCGTTGATGAATTGTTATTGCTTGGCCACCGGATCGTCCTCGTGGATATTGTTCATTTGGCAAAAATTCGCAGGAAATACACGCAGAATGACCAAATTACCTTTCTGGAACAGGATGTAACCGGCCTGATCAAACCGCTATTCGATTGGCAGGAAGGGGCCCGTAGCCCTATGGCAACAGAAGTCAGAAACAAACTGGCTAAAATTGATTTGGTCATCTCGCTCAATATATTGTCCCAGTTGCCGATAAATCTGATCAAATATGCGGCGCGGCAGAATATTCCGCTCCCCAATGATTTCGAAAATATTTTACTGGGCAACCATCTGGATTTATTGCATAATTTAGCCCCAAAGCACCTCATAATCAGTGACCTGGAAAGGCAATATTGGGTGGATGGCGAAACCGCAAAACGGGAAACAGCTTTGCCAAAGAATATTTGCCAGAGACTGCAAAAACCCTGTGATACCTGGGACTGGCACATTGCGCCCAAAGGTGAATTGGACAAGGATATATCCCTGCTTCATAAAGTGGCTTGTTGGCCCCATGCCAAACAGGAAAGTTTTTCCAGTCTTGCCTAGCTATTAAGGCCGCATTAACCTATTAAGCTTATGCCCCTTATGCGGGAGCATTATCAGACCTGCAAACTCTTCATGATTTATATTACCTGAAATATTAAAGCTTAAGCCTGAATTTAATGACACAAGAAATTATCCTGGAAGTTATCCGCACATCTATTCTGCTGCTTATTGTCCTATATATATGGCATATTGGCAAAGGTCTTATCGCCCTGCGCCGCAAAGGCTGGAAAATAATATTTGCCGGTTTCTGTTTTCTTCTCATGGGCAGCCTTCTTGATATTACCGATGAATTTGATGCGCTGGCAAAATTTGTGGTCATTGGTCCCACACCGACACAGGCTGTATTAAAAAATGTCCTTGGGAACCTCATCGGATATATATTAATCGCCATTGGTTTAATCCGGTGGGTTCCTTTCATACAATGGATGTCTTCTGAAGCGGAAATACAAACAAAGGAATTAACAAAAGCCAAGGAAGAGGCCGAGCTTGCGAATCAGACCAAATCACAGTTTCTGGCAAATATGAGCCACGAATTAAGAACACCGCTCAATTCAATCATCGGCTTTTCCGATATGATCCACAGGTCTGCAGACTATAAACTCGACATCAGGACACTCGCAGAATACGGCGAACATATCAATACATCCGCAGAACATTTACTAAGTATCATCAATGATATTCTGGATTTGTCAAAAATTGAAGCCAAGGAAATGGAAGTCCATGAATGTGAATTTGATATATCAAGACTGATAAAAAACACCCTTAAAATGATGTCGCCGCAGGCCAATAAAAAAAGCATGTCCATCCATTATCAATCACCCCAGTCACATTACCTGTTTGCAGATGAACAGAAGATACGCCAAGCCATCCTCAACATCATGTCAAATGCCATCAAGTTCACCCCGCAAGAGGGCGAAATATCGGTGAGCGTTCACATCATTCCATCAGGAAATTTAATCATAATGATCAAAGATACCGGCATTGGTATGACACCGGAACAGCTTGAAGAAGCCATGAAAACTTTCCGGCAGATTGAAAATACCCTGAACCGGAATTTTGAGGGAACGGGCCTTGGCCTGCCGCTTACAAAGGCTCTGGTCGAAATGCACGGCGGCACATTAAGCTTAAAAAGCGAAAGCGGCAAGGGTACCGAAGTTTCCATCGAAATGCCGAAAGAACGCGTCATTTCCCAAGAGAATGACCCGCTCTATTAAAAGCCATATTTCGCCCCAAGCTCTTTATCTTTGGAGGCAACAATTTTCGCCAGATCGACGATCACCTTGGCTTGCTTCCAAGTGGCATCATCCTGCATTTTACCATCAATCATGACGGCCCCCGTACCATCCGGCATGGCGGCCAGAATTTTTCTGGCGAATATAACCTCATCCACATCGGGACTAAAGACATTTTTGGCAATCTCAATCTGTTTTGGGTGCAGGGACCACGCCCCCATGCAGCCCATAAGAAAGGCATTGCGGAACTGGGCCTCACAGGCCGCATCATCGGAAAAATCACCAAACGGACCGTAAAAAGCTTTTAAGCCATAAGCCATACAGGCATCAACCATTTTAGCCACCGTGAAATGCCATAAATCCTGTTGATAAAAATTACGCGGCGCGCCGTCCCCTGTATCATCGGCTATGATGCCATAAGACGGATGCCCGCCGCCAACGCGTGTGGTTTTCATGCCGCGTGATGCCGCAAGATCCGCAGGGCCAAGGCTCATACCATGCATACGCGGGCTGGCGGCGGCGATTTCCTCCACATTATTCACGCCCTGCGCCGTTTCAAGAATGGCATGGATCATGATTGGTTTGAGGATATTATGCCGCGATTCCAATTGGGCGAGAAGTTGATCCAGATAATGAATATCCCATGGCCCTTCGACTTTTGGCAACATAATGACATCCAGTTTATTGCCAATTTTCGAGACGATTTCGATCACATCATCAAGGAACCACGGACTATTTAAACAATTCACCCTTGTCCATAATCCCGTGGAATCAAATTCATTATTCTGCGCCACTTCAATAAAGCCGGCCCGGGCCTGTTCTTTGGAATCCGCCGGAATGGCGTCTTCCAGATTGCCCAGCAAGACGTCAACCTTACCAATCATATCAGGAATTTTATTACGCATTTTTTCAACTTGGGGCGGAAAGAAATGAATCATCCTCTCCAAAGCAACCGGCATTTCCCGGTTTGGTAATGGCGCACCGATCGACAATGGTTTAAAAAAATCCTTGGGTGTTTTTCTCATAAATATTGGCTCCCTATCCGGCTGATAATTCACATTCCCCAATAATCTATCAAATTTAGCGGTTTATGCTACAATAAAATTGTGCAACTGCGAAAAAAAATGCCCTTATATTTGTTTTTAAGCACAATTATTTTATTGCACCACAGCATAGAGGGATTTTTAAAAATTTTTATTGTCACTATCTTTCAATGAGAATAGGTTGGCACTCGATAAGATTAAACTGGCATATTTTGTTGATTTAAAGGATAATTCAAGCCGTGACTATTGAACCGGAAACAGCAGATTTTATCATCATCGGCGGCGGCATTGCCGGAGCCTCCGCAGGATATGAGCTGCGCGACATGGGCAAAATTATCATTCTGGAAAAAGAAAGCCAGCCCGGTTATCACACCACAGGGCGGTCGGCGGCCATTTTTCAAAAAGGATATAATGGCGGCGACCCTGTGCTTCATGCAATCATAAAGGCAAGTGAAGACTTTTTGCACAATCCCCCCAATGACTTTGTAGCGCATCCCCTGCTTTCCCCCAGAGATTTATTCTATATTACAACCAAAGAAAATGCGGGGGCTCTGGGCAAGCTACAGGATAATTTATCAGAAATAAACGTCGGCATTACCTTGCTTGACCATAAGGAGACCAGACGCGCACTGCCCCACATCGCAGATGACTATCAAGATAGCGCGCTCATGGAAGAGGATGTGGCCGATATTGATGTCTCGGCGCTCCATGAAGGATATCTGCGGGCCATAAAATCACGCGGCGGCCAAATTATCAGCAATGCCGAAGTGAAAAGCCTGTGCCGCCAGAAGGGTCAGTGGCGCGTCACATCGGCGCAGGGTGAATTTTGCGCCCCAATCATCATTAATGCGGCGGGTGCCTGGGTGGACCAAATCGCCGAAATGGCACATATTTCGCCCATTCATATTCAACCCCTTCGCCGGACAATGGCACTCATTGACATCCCTGTGGATATGCAGCCAGCCAAAAATGATTGGCCTATCGTCATGGATGCCGCAGAAAAATTTTACTTTAAACCGGACTCAGGGAAAATTCTCGTCACACCAGCGGATCAAAAACTGACGGTACCATGTGACGCACAGCCTGAGGAAATTGACATTGCTCATGCCGCCCATTGTCTGGAAAAAGCAACCAATTCAACGGTCAATAAAATTGACCATAGTTGGGCCGGGCTGCGTAATCATGTGGCAGACGGACATCCGGTTGTGGGATTTGACCCAGAGAAGCCCGGTTTTTTCTGGCTCGCGGGCCAAGGCGGTTTTGGCATAAAGACTGCGCCCGCTATGGGCCGGATTACCGCCGCCCTTATTATGGGCCGTTCCCTGCCGCAGGATATTCTTGACCTTGGCTTAAGAGAAAAGCAAATCTGCGTTGGCCGCCTGAAATAAACGAATTTTTCTACATAACAACATCATAGAAAATAAAGGCAACCCCCAACGGCACCACAAAACGTACCAGCATAAACCATATTTTAAAGATCACGGAATCGCCAAGGCCCATTTCTTCCAGAGTAACCGACCGCTTGATAGACCAGCCCACAAACACCGCAACCAGCAATCCATTCAGCAACATAAACACATTGGCCGCAAGGAACTCAATTAACCCTGCAATATTTTTACCCTCAAACAGGGGGATAAACCCAAGGGGGGAAACATCTTTTAGGATATTGCTGGACAGGGCAACGAATATACCCACGAACCAGATACCGGCCCCCGTATATATGGCCGCCCTTGCACGTTTGAACTTACCACTTTCCGAGAATTGAGCCACCATAGGCTCCAGCAATGAAATTGTCGATGTCACCGCCGCAAAGGCCAGAAGCAAGAAGAAAAGCAGGCCAAATATCTGACCAATCCCGCCCATATCATTAAAAACAATCGGCAAGGTTACAAAAACCAGCCCCGGCCCCGCCGCATGATCAACCCCAAAGGCAAAGACAATCGGAAAGATGGCAAAACCGGCAAGCAACGCCACGAAACTGTCGGCAAAGGCGACGCCTGCGGCCATTTTCGGAATGGAAATATCCCGGGTCAGATAAGAGCCATAAACCATGATCGCCCCGCTGCCCAAGGACAAGGAAAAGAAAGCTTGTCCCGCAGCCATCAAGACAAGCTCCGGCGTGATTTTTGAGAAA
Source organism: Emcibacter sp. (assembly GCA_021647465.1). Taxonomy (GTDB): domain Bacteria; phylum Pseudomonadota; class Alphaproteobacteria; order Sphingomonadales; family Emcibacteraceae; genus Paremcibacter. The sequence continues at coordinate 154,929 of JAKIUQ010000004.1, forward strand.
TCCGGCGTGAACATAAAATCAAGGCTTCGGGCAAAATCACCTGTGATCGAGGCATATAACACCAATATGATCAAGATGGCGAACAGGGCCGGCATTAATATTTTAACCGTTGTTTCCAAGCCTGATTTCAAACCCCGCGCCACAATAGCCACCGTGATCCCTATGGATAACGTCATCCAGAAAATTAGTTTGGCCGGACTATCTTGTAATTCCTGAAACATTCTGGCTGAATCGCCGGCCTGTAAATCATTAAAAGATCCAAGCCCCATACCAATGGCATAATCAATCGTCCAACCCGCAACCACAGAATAGAAAGTCAATATGCCCAGCGGAACCAACAAATAAGACCAGCCAAGAAAACCCCATAACCTTTGTGCTTTGCCGCCCTTTGCCAATTGCTGAACCGCCATTAAGGGGGGTTTTTGCGTGCTGCGCCCGATCATAAGTTCAGACATAAGCAAGGGAATACCAAAGACCAGCACAATAGCCAAATAGATCAGGACAAATGCGCCGCCGCCATTTTCAGCAACCACATAAGGAAACCGCCAAATATTTCCAAGACCAACCGCGCTCCCCACGGCGGCCAGAAGAAAAGTAAACCCCGATGACCAATGTTCATGTTTTGCTGGTTGCATTATTTTATCCCTGTTTTTTTAAATCTTTTTTACTTATTTTTGTATGAAATATATATTGATCCAAGATATGTTTCATGCTGTCAATTTTTTCTTCCCCAGCGGAGGAATCAACCTCAATGAATGCCACAGTACCATATGATTTATCAGGTTCCACAGAAATTGTAAAAAGCAAGCCCAAGTCCCCAAGGGCGTCCTGAATAACACGCTTGATAATATCCTGCTTTAAGGCGGGTTTGAAAATTTTCCCGACAGCCGTGAGGGGCAGTGCGTCAACCAGATATATTTCTTTTGGTACCGCCCCCCGTTCGGAAATATTTTCTGCCGCAAAATCCATCAATTCCGCCGCATCGCATGTTGTATCTGGCTTAAGAACGACATAAGCCACCGGCAGTTCTCCGGCATAGATATCGGGCCGGCCAACAGCGGCGGCGGCCATAACAACATCATGTTTATTTAAGGCATTTTCAATGACCGCCGGATCAATATTATGTCCGCTTCGAATGATTAATTCCTTGGTTCGTCCCGTAAGCCATAAATAACCCTGTTCATCCAATCGGCCCATATCACCGCTATTGAACCAGCCCTCCTGGGCCCAGATGCCGACATTATCTGATGGGTCAAGATAACCCGAAAAAACATTCGGCCCTTTAATAGCCACACTGCCGATCTCATCAATTTTGCAGTCCCGAACATAATGACCATCCCCATCCAAAATCATCGTCTTTAACTGCTGATAAGGCAGACGAAAGCCAACCGAGCCTGCCCGGCGCTCTCCATGAAGCGGGTTACAACTGCTGACGCAGGTGCCTTCGGTCATGCCATAGCCCTCGATCAGGATCAGGCCTGTTGCTTTTTCAAATTTTCGGATAAGCTCCGACGGCATCGGCGCGGCACCGCAAATGGCCACCCGAAGTGACGATAAATCCGCGTCCCCTACCGGCACCTGCAGCAGGCCCGAATAGATGGTAGGCACAGCGCTGAAAAAAGTAACCCGGTATTTCTCAACGATTTGCCAGAAATTAGAGAGCGATCCCGGTGTCCTGAAGCCTGCGGGGGTGGCAAGTATAATTTCAGCCCGCTCTAAAAAGCACGCAAGTCCTGTAATGATCGCGGCATTCACATGAAACAGGGGCAAGCCGCAGAAACCAACGTCATCCGATGACACCCCCATAGCCAACCCGACCATCATACTATTGGAGATCTCATTATGATGGCTGTGCCGGGCCATTTTCGGGGTGCCGGTGGTGCCGCCCGTATGAAACAGGGAACATATATCATCCTTGTCAAATATGCGGCCACTATCCAGAGTTTCTCCGTTGAATTGATCTATGATGTCCTCATATTGCAGGATATTAGCTTCTTGTGCATTTTGGTCATTCTGGCTCATGACCTGAATGATATATTTCAAGCTGGGCACCCGATCTTTTATATTCTTAACTTTCGACCATAGATCGCTCTGCGCATTTGGCCCCATAGTGACCAATATCATGGATTGCGCCGCATTCATAATACCCGCGATATGATCCACATCCAACAGGGGGTTTATCGGGTTTGCAATGCCCGCAGCCTCGCCGCCCCAAAGAATATAATGGGTTTGCGGCAGGTTGGGGAGAATGTAGGAAACCACATCCCTGGTGCCAAGCCCCAAATCATGGAACAGATTCGCCGTCTGCGTTACCCGCGAGAAAAGCTTTGCGTAGGAAATCATAACCGGAGCCTCTTGTGCATTGCCCTCTCTCAAAAAATATATGGCCGTTTTCTCTGGCCCTTCAAGGGCGGCGCGCCGAATGACAGCATAGGTGGAATCAAGTCCTTGTAATCTGCTTTGCACCGTGACCTGTTCGAGAGCGGCAATATCCTGTTGGACCATAATATTTATTCATTCCTCCTCTTGAAGATTAGCTTTCATTGGGTATCATAATATACAATTATATAACCAGATAACAATTACAAATTGCGCATTTTTATCTTGCGATTTAACGGAGTATCCGGCATTTTACGGGCATGGATGCAACAGATCAGAAATTAATTAACCTGCTGAAAAACAATGGCCGGGAAAGTACCACGGCCTTGGCGCGGACGCTGGGTTTATCGCGCTCTACGGTTCAGGATCGTATTTCACGCCTTGAAGACAGGGGCATCATAGCGGGCTATACCATACGGTTTAATGAAGATTATAAAAGACGCCGGATTACGGCTCATGTTTTAATCCAGCTCAACCCGAAATTTGCTGATCAGATTCTGCAAAATCTGAAAAAAATTCCCCTGATCAAGGCCGTATATGCGGTAAGCGGTATCTATGACATGATTGCCATGGTCAAGGCGGAAACCACAGAAGAAATTGATAGAACCCTTGATGAAATTGGAAAAATGACCGGAATTGAGAAAACAACATCATCCATCGTACTGTCGACAAAATTTGAAATATAAGGGCCTTACCTTCTGATCAAGGTTACCGCTGTAAGATCGTCTTTCAATGGTCTTGCCACATGACTGTTAAATTTTTCCATAAAATGATCCAGAAATTTTTCTGGCGGGCGGGCAGCCATACTTGTCTCGCAGCAAAAATCTATAAATTTATCTTCCCCAATCATATCACCCTTCATATCCAGACTTTCTATAAGGGCATCACTATAGAAAAATAACATTTGATTTTTTTTGAACGCAATTTCCCGAACCTCATAGGCGGCATCTTCGATCATCCCAAGGGGAACGCCCGAGGTATCCAGAGCAATCATATCCTGCAATCCCACAGTCATCTTTATGGGCGCCGGGGAGGCCGCGGCGGCGAAAGTGAAAATATCCGCCCTCAGGTCAACAATCCCACATAGCATGGTGGCATATTGCTCCGTTGGTAATAGGGCAAATAAATCAAGGTTCAACTTCTCCAGATAATCGGCGGGCGATAGGATATTATCCCGCAGCTCATGACCATAAACGGACATAAGTGAATGAAGCCGGAAAGTATTTAACGCGGCCGATAGCCCGTCACCGGCAAAATCCGCCATATAAAAGAACAATCGATCAGCATCAACGATATCCAGCCCCCAGAAGTCGCCGGCCAATTCATCCGGTGATTCACTTTGACAGGCAATGCTGAGCTTGTGGCTCCTGGATATTGCCTCAATTTTTGATCGCGGCGGCAGCAAAGCCTTTTGCATGATCTGGGCAACCTTCAAATCATCCGACAGCCGGTCATAATATTTCTTTATACCCAAATTTTCCATCATAAGCGTTTCATTCCCTGTAATAACCTCAATTTAGAAGAACTCAATATCATTTAATTCTGCCCGTCCCTCATGACCAGGCGGCATATTGTCCTTGAGCCCGCCCACAAACATTCTCAGGATATAATTTTGATCAAGTTCCTTATGGGCCGCATCATCGATCAGCTGATTTAAGACATTTCTGGTATCATCCGAGATCGTTGCCGTTCCCTTTATATGATCATTTCCCCGGGCGATATGCGCCGATGCAGATATTTTGATGATAATATTAAGGCTTGCGGATATGGCGAGCATCAGTTGCCGGGTTCTGTCCTGAAACTGAATTGAATAGACCATCTTATTGACATTTTGCTGAAGATAATCGGAAACCTGCGCCGTTTCCGCCAATATCCCCTGTATCATATTATTTGTTGAATGACCTTTGTCGATATTTTCTGATTTAAGTAAATCACGTACCCGCGCAATACTTTCGGCCTGCTGCTTTGAAAATTGTGCCAATTTCTGAAATTCGCCGGACAGATCAACAATGCTGTTTTCAACGATATTGGAAATTTCCAATATTTCTTCACTGATATTGCCCAAGGCCAATTGCCGGATATCATGAATATCTTTTACATCCAGATCAAAGGCGTCGTTGGAATTTTTTCGCGGCAAATTACCTGTCATCAGCCCCTGCTTTCTTTAACCGCGCAGTTTTGGTACAAGCCAAAATAATATGCCGCGCCATTTGGCCAAGGGAAACCTGCTTTTCTACGCCGCCCGCCATCATGGCGGCCCTCGGCATACCATAAACAACGCTGCTTTTCTCATCCTGCCCTAATGTGGTTGCGCCCTTTTTGCGCATGGTGAGCATGCCAAGCGCCCCGTCTTTGCCCATGCCTGTCAAGATAACGCCGACCGCATCACGGCCAATCACTTCGGCAACAGAAAGAAAAAGCCTGTCCACGGAAGGCCGGAAGCTATCCCCTTCCCTATCCTCAATTATTTGGCAGAAATACTCATGGCCCGTTTTTTTTATCGAAATATGCTTGCCGCCCTGCGCGATATAAACCGTACCGGCCATAAGTTTCTCACCGTCTGCGGCCTCCTTGACATTTATTTCGGCACATTTATTCACCCGTTCCGCAAAACGTTCGGAAAACCCTTTTGAGATATGTTGCGCGATGACCATGGGCGGACAATCAATCGGTAATTGCAAAATAATGTCATACAAGGCTTCCACCCCGCCCGTAGAGGACCCGACAGCGATAAGTTTTTTAGAATAGCTCCCTGAATTTATGATTGGTTTAGGCGTCTGATCCAGGCGTTTTTGCCAGCTGACTCTGGCACTGCTGGCGACCTTGATTTTAATCAGTAATTCCTGTCCGATGGCAGTCAAATCCTGATTCAATGGTTTCGCGACATAATCAATCGCCCCGAGTTCCAAAGCCCGAAGGGTTACATCGGCCCCTTTCTGCGTCAGGGTAGAGACCATAATGACCGGCATCGGTCGCAGAGACATGATTTTTTCCAGAAAAGACAAACCATCCATTTTTGGCATTTCCACATCAAGCGTCACCACATCCGGATTTAATTGTTTGATCTTCTCTCGCGCTTCAAACGGATCCGAAGCCTCTCCGACAACGTCAATGGAAGGATCGTCAGCCACGATCGATTTTATCATCGCCCGGATCAATAGGGAGTCATCAATAATCAATAATTTAATTTTCTTTATCATTTGATCTTCCTGCTAAAATAACTTGATATCACTGGCGCTAAATTCATCACTGATTTTCTTACGGAAGCGTTCTTCCTGCTCGCCAATCCTCACATCACTGGCCCGGCGCAATATCCTGACGAAAGCCTTGCCCGTGGACGGATAAAAAATAACGCTGCGCGGAAAATTTCCGCCCAAATCCTCTCGCGCAAGTTTCAAGCCTTCATCGGCAATATATTGCTTTAAAAAAAGCTGGTTTCTTGCGCCGATATCATTGGAAATATTTATCACCTTGCCCGCACCAAAGGCCTTAACCACCAATCTTGATTTTTTGCCGCCCCGTTTGATAACTTCATTAAATAATGTTTCCATAGCATTTATCCCATATCGCATACTCAGGTTATTGCCCGCCCCGGCGCCCCGGCATTCCGGTAATAGAAAATGGTTCATGCCCCCCACTCTGGCCTCTGGATCATGCATGCAAACCGAGATGCAGGAGCCAAGCGTGGTCATAATGATATGACTTGACCGGCTGAGAACACAAAAGCCGCCCTCATTAATTTTGTGAACCATGGTATCGTAATGTGAATCATAATAATTTGTTCCCGCAGGAATATCGGTCAGAACTTCATGGCGGCGACGGTCAACAGGAAATGGCCCTTCGCGCCGACGTTTCAGAAGACCTAGAGAAGGATCTCTCACGATATTTTCCTGTATATGGTTTTCCCCTGGCTTTTAAAAATATCAGATACACTTAGTAAACTTTCCGAATGCCCGACATAAAGAACGCCGCCGGGCTTAAGATATTCCGCATAGCGCCTGACCAAATTTTTCTGAGTAGCCTTATCAAAATAAATCATGACATTTCGGCAGAAAATAGCGTCAAAAGACCCCGTCATGGGCCAGTCATGCAGTAGGTTCAATTGCTTGAATGAGATGAGATTCTTAATATCGTCAGATATAACGAGCTCATCACCTTTGGCATTTTTTACTTTTTTAGTGTGAGAGGCTAAAAACAGCCTCGGGATGGTTTCCCGACATAATTTGGCATCATACTGCCCGCGCTTGCCCTTAGCCAGAACATTACTGTCTAAATCTGTGGCCAGAATTTTGCTATTCTGCGCTTTTTTACCCAAAACTTTATGCATGACCATGGCGATACTATAGGGTTCCTGTCCCGAAGAACATCCCGCAGACCATATGCGAAAATGATGTTCTGGATCCTGATCTATTTGCTTGCGCACTGGCGGCAAAATTATATCCCGCAAATAATCAAAATGATGGTTTTCCCGAAAAAAATTGGTCGTGTTTGTGGTGATTGCATTTAATGTAAAGCCCAATTCCACATTTCCGGATGAGCCCCGAAGGTAATCACAATAGTCAGCGAAACTCTTGATGTCCAGCGCCCGAAGACGGCGCACCAGACGGCCATACATCATTTCCTTTTTCTTCTCGTTCAGGACAATGCCGGTTTTGTCATAAAGCAGATTTGCTAAAAATTTGAAGTCCTGATCTCGCCACTCAAATTCCCGGATCTTTGTCGCTGGCATCGGCATAAGCCTATCTCCTAAAATTCAGACCAGCCCACCCCTGCCCCGTTGACCGCCTTCTTCTTATTCATGACAGGCGTCATGATTTGCGCCTCTGCGGCATATTCTTTCACTTTGCTTTGCTGCGCCTGCACCGTAGATGCAGCGGTCATTTGTTCGGTCATTTCACCAATTTTAAAGAAAGACATCAAGCGCTGCATTTCAGTTGCCTGACCTTCCAATACTCTGGCCGATGCCGTACTTTGTTCCACAAGCGATGAATTTTGCTGGGTCATATCATCCATCTCTGCGATGGCGACATTTACCTCATCAATACCCTGAGCCTGCTCTGAACTCGCGCTGGCAATTTCAGCAACAATTTCCGCGACTTGGGCAATAGACCCCCGAATTTCACTTAAGGAAGCCCCCGCCTTATTCACCAGTTCAACCCCGTTTTTAACCTGAGTATTTGAGCTGGTAATCAATGACTTTATTTCATTGGAAGCCTGTGCTGACCGCTGTGCCAATGTGCGCACTTCTTCGGCAACAACCGCGAACCCTTTACCTGCTTCGCCTGCGCGGGCGGCTTCCACTGCGGCATTCAAGGCCAATAGATTGGTTTGGAAAGCCAGATCGTCAATCACCCCGATGATATCGGAAACCTGTTGAGAGGAATTTTCAATAACGCTCATCGCTTCGACCGCTTGCTTGGCGATCTCACCGCCATCATTGGCCATTTCACGCGATTGCTCGGCCAGCTTGTTGGCATCTTCGGCATTTTCTGAATTTTGTTTCACGGTAACCGCCAGCTCTTCCATAGAGGCGGCCGTTTCTTCCAAAGATGAGGCCTGCGCCTCTGTCCGGCGGCTCAAATCATCACTGCCCGTGGACAGCTCGGCCGAGGCCGTCGCCACCTCTGCCGCAGACTGGTTGACCTGCCCCACGATACTCATCAATTGGCATGCGGTTTCATTCGAGCTGTTTTTCAGCAGATCGAAGGTGCCTTCATAATCGGCCTCGATCTTCTCGGTCAGGTTACCCTTGGCCAGTTCGCCAAGAACCCGCACCAGGTCATCCGTCGCGGCTTGCGTGTTCACCCCGATGGTATTTATGTTATGGGCAAGGCTTAACATGAAGCCTTCTTTATCTTCTGTGCTGATCCGTTTGGTGAAATCACCTGCCGCCGCCGCGTTCACCACCACATTGATTTCTTCTTCGATGGCCAGCTCCTCTGTCATATCCTTCCATTCAACGACCGTACCCAACTGTTCACCATTCGCATCACTCACCGGATTAACAATCAGGTTGAAATCAAACGCGCCAACTTTGATATTCGTATTGACCGTACTGGTCAGGTTTTTCAGTATACCCCGCTGGTGGGCCGGGTTTTTATGGAAAATATCAATATTTGTCCCAATGAGTTTGTCGGCGTTAAAATTGGGCAGAATTTTTCTTAAATCAGATTCTGACTGCTGCATCATTTTTATCAGCGTTTTGTTCATATAAACAATATTCAAATCGGCATCCGCCACCATCACATTGGTACTGGCATTATCCAGAGCGATCTTGATACGCTGGTTTTCACCAGCCAAAAGCTTTTGCGCGGTAATATCACTGGCATATTTCACAACCTTTACCGGCTTGCCATTTTCGTCAAATATTGGATTATAAGACGCCTCGATCCAGATCGCCTTACCCCCTTTGCCCAGACGCTGATATTGATTGGATTCAAATTCACCCCGATTAAGTTTTAGCCAGAATTCTCTATATTCCGAGCTTTCCTTATATGATGGTTCTACAAACATACTGTGGTGCCGGCCCTGAACTTCATCAAGGCTATAGCCCAAGACCCGTAGAAAGTTATCATTCGCGGTGATAATCATACCCTCCATATCAAATTCAATCACCGCCTGCGCCTTGCCAATAGCCTGTATCTGGCTATCCGCCTCTGCCAATAAACGATGTGATTCCATGGCCGCGCCCCTTATATCGTTAATTGATCGATATATATCCTGAATATCCTCAGAGACGGGGTCTTCGGACATATCCAATGTGACGTCACCCTCGGACAATCGGGATAATGCCGCATGGATTATCGCCATTTCCTCGGCTTGCTTACTATGATAAGCCCATGAAGCTATCAGAATAACAACCATCAAGATTCCGCCCGTTAAAGGATAGGCTAAATTCCCGTTTGTGGCGGCCATAGCAATAAAAATGGCCAGCGATACAATAATCAGGGCGGTAATTATAACACCAAATGTTTTGGCTTTTATGTTACGCGCTATATTCATAAGCGCTGAGGAACTCTTGGTCATCAGATATTCTCCTTAATATTCAATAGTTTATTTCTTGTTATTTGTTCACATTCAAGCTGCGGCGACGCCCAAATCAGGGATTGAATTCATATCAAAAAGCATCCGGGGCTTAATGATCGCAACCATTTTATCTTCGACGGACACCAGTCCTTCCATGAAGGCATATTCCGGATTAACGTCCTTATCCGGCACGCTCAGGATATCTTCTTGTGGAATGGTGAGAATATCGGAGACGGCATCCACAAGGATACCTATCGTTCGCTCATCCAGTTTTACGATTATGACCACATGGCTTTTTCCGGGCTCTGTATGCCCCCTGCTGAACCGCGTTCGCAGATCAAATACCGGGACAATCACCCCGCGCATATTAATCACGCCGCGCATATAATCCGGTGAATTTGGCAGGCTGGTCGCGGGGATCCAGCCTTTAATCTCTCGTACAGTTGTGATTTCAACGGCGTAGAGTTCCTTGCCGACATTAAAGGAGATATACTGTTTGATACCCCCCTTTTGGCCAGATATATCACTGGCCTGTTCAATATTGGTTTGCTCCATAAGGGTTTGATCATCATTTTCTTGCGTTGTCATCAGTGTATCTCCGAGCTAATTTGTGCCTGTGGTGAAATCTTGTTTGTTTCCGGCGAGGCCGATTGGAACTTCCTTAATTGATTGGCTGACATATCCTGTATGGTGGATATATCCACAATCAACGACACGCGGCCATTTCCCAGAATAGTGGCGCCGGACACCCCCTCAACCAAGGCATAATTTGCCTCGAGGCTTTTGATGACAACCTGTTGCTGGTTAACAAGATCATCCACAATAAAGCCCATGAGAACGCCGCCGTCCCCTTCGACCACCACGACAAGACCCTCGCAGGGGTTTTCAATGGCATTATCAATGTGATACAGGTCATATAAGGGAACCAGAAGTATATATTCCCCCCGAAACATCATGACATTCCGGCCATCGGGCAGGCTGTTCACATCCTCTTTCCCGGGCCTGAGGGTCTGGATAATATTAACCAGTGGCAATATATATTTCTCAGGTCCAATATCCACCACCATGCCGTCCATAACCGCCAATGTCAGGGGCAATGACATCGTAAATTTGCTGCCTTTTCCCTCCTCTGATCTAATGGATATACGCCCGCCAAGGCTTTGAATATTCTTGCGAACCACATCCATGCCCACGCCCCGGCCCGAAACATTGGTAACACTCTCAGCCGTCGAGAAACCCGGCATAAAAATAAGATTATTAATTTCTTCGTCAGAAAGATTTGCGTCCGGACTTACCAAGCCATTTGCGATCGCTTTTTCCAAGACAATCTTCTTATTGATCCCGGCGCCATCATCCGCGATTTCTATGAAGATACGTCCCCCCCGATGAAAGGCAGAAAGATTTATGACCCCCTCTTCACTCTTGCCCGCCTTTGCCCGAACATCCGGCATTTCCAGCCCGTGATCAACGCTGTTGCGAATCATATGCATCAAGGGATCCCCAATTCTTTCGGTAACGGTTTTATCCACCTCTGTGTCTTCGCCAGACATCACAAGGCGCGCTTTTTTCCCGAGGGAGGCCGTCAATTCCCGAACAAGGCGCGGCATACGCGAGAATACCGACTTCACGGGCTGCGCCCTTATGGCCATAACGCAGTCCTGCAAATCACGAATATGACGGGAAAGATCTTCGATACCCTGAACGAGATTTGGATATTGTTCCACCAGAAGTTCGCCGCCCTGCTCCCGCAGCATGGCCTGCGTGATCACAAGCTCACCAACCATATTTACCAATGTATCCACCTTATCCAGTTCGACACGAATAGACTGGCTGACCACAGCTTCACCGGATTTTGCGGGTTTTACGGCTTTTCTTGGTTTTAAAACATCTGGCGATGCATCTGGCTCATCTTCAATATCTTCGAATAAACCGGCCTGGGCATCCTCGACAAAAGCCTCCGGCGACAGATAAACCCCATGATCCGTGATCTGCAAATCACAATCATCTTCTACAAATTCAAATACTTCCCGAATGGCCGCTTCGTCATATTCTGTTATTAAGCTAAAGTCCCACGAGAAATAAGCATGCTCAGCCTCCATTTCTTCAATATCCGGAACATCCGAGACATCCAATGCGACGGTAAGATCACCTAACGTTCCAAGCTCCCTAATCAATAGAATTGGCTCATTTGCCCGTTGAAATAATTCTGCATAGGGCTTGAATAAAATTCTGAAAAGCCGCGCATTTTTTTCTGCTGTATCCGTCTCAATATCGGGTTTTTTAGTGGCATTTTTCTCTGCCAAAGGCACCCCTGTCTGATCCAGAATGGCTTTCATGGCCTTGGCCACATCGCCGCCGAAATCATCTGCGACTTCTTCATCGCGCTGCGCTGCGCCAACCAATTCGCTTAATATATCAAAGGCCTGAAGCAATACGGTCATATAGGCCTGTTCCACCTCCAGCGCACCTGACCTGATGTCATCCAGTAATGTCTCTTGAATATGGGCAAATGACACCAGACGATCAAACCCGAATGCCCCTGCGCCGCCTTTTATGGAATGAACGGCGCGGAAAACCGAATGAACCACTTCCTCATCACAATCACCGGCCTGTAATTGCATCAGGCCTTCCTCAAGACTGATCAACAGGTCAGAACATTCTTCAAAGAATATTACTTTAAACTGCTCCATTGGGTCTGACATTATTTTTCCTTAGAATTGAGTATCTCGTCATATGGGTTCAGATCTTCTTCTTTAAGATCCACAGACCTTTTCAACAACTTGAAGTAGTTTTTCTGGATTAAAAGGCTTCACAATCCACCCCGTTGCGCCGGCGCTTCGGCCTTCATTTTTGATATCGGAACCACTTTCCGTGGTTAGAATAAGAATTGGGGTTGTTTTTGCCTCTGCGCGCTTACGGGCTTCGCGGGTAAAGGTAATGCCATCCATCACCGGCATATTGACATCCGTAATGATAACATCGAAGGATGCACCGGCTATTTTATCAAGCCCAAGCTGTCCATTTTCTGCTTCGACAACGTCATAACCCGCATTTTTCAGAGTGAATGACACCATATCTCGCATGGTTTTTGAATCATCAATTGTAAGGGCGGTTTTTTTCATGTTCTTTGCTCCAGGGGGGCTAAATATTCCTCAAGTCCGATATCATCAAGCGCAGTTTTAAAGGCTTGTGGCATATCAACAATCGAAAAATCAATATTGTGATAATCGGCCCAGTTTTTAAGAGAAAATAGTATCTGAAGGCAGGGTGTCGTAATGCGTTCGACCTCACCGGCCAAAATCTTCAGAGGTTTTTTCTTCGTCAGACAATCCAGAAAAGTTAAGCGTAAATTCTCGGCCTCCGTTAAATCCATAATGGTTTTTAACGTCAAGGAAATCTCATCATCAGAATTGACCATGGCATATGAAGTCACATTATTCTCCTAAAAAACAACATCATTTTTACTACCTTATGTTGAGTCATTTTAATAAAATAATACTTAAAATAACATTAATGATGTTAATATTTCACGAAGAAGGTCAATATATATAATAACATGAGACAATATATTACAATTACAGATTGCATATTAGCGTTTCTTTTCAGTATTCACCAAGAGAATGAACGCGGGCTATTCATGACGATTTTGAGTATCTTGAGTTTTTGGGGCTTAACTTTTGGGGAAAGGATAATGGCGCATTGGCCCCGACCAAATTGACCAATGGCCCATCGAGAACCATCTAAATTATTTATAGGGCCAGAGAGCGCCAGTCACAGAGCCAGTTATCCCTTGGTGGATAAATAATGCGTTAGCCGCGGGCGGCATTGGCAATGCGCAGGCAAGCGCGGGCGCAGATGGCTTCGGCGGGTAATCCGGTTATTTTACAGTCTGATTCGGCCTGCATAACAATTTCCAATGCATTGGATAACCGCGCTGTGGACCATTTTCCTAATTGGCTCATAAGCGATCTTTTTTCGGGTGAATAGGGGCTATAAACCACGGTCATAACCGCCTTGTCTGCCGATATTCCCTTATCCATACTGCCCCGTATCAGATGCAATTTCTGCAGCCTTCGTGCCAGATTACGCAGGATAGGGATCGCATTCTCGCCGCGATTGAATGCCTTGTGAATAGTATCATCCAGAGCCTTTAAATCACCGCCGGTTGTCGCCACGGCAATCATATCCAAGGTCAGTGAGCCACTGTCCCCGACACAGGCCCGCGCATCTTCGAGCGAAACCGAAAGCCGCGCCCCGCCAATGGTACCACCCATATAAAGTGCCAATTTCTCAAGCTCACCGCGGGATACCATCCGGTCCGAGCCCAAATTACCTTGAAGGTAAGCCGCCGCCGCCGGATCAACACTCAGGTTGTTCTGGCCCATCACCTCAAAAATCAAACTTTGTAAATTACCCTGATCATCCTCGTAGCAGGCCATGGCCGCCGCATTTTTGGCTTTCTCGAAAAGCTTGACCAATCCGGATGTGGTTTTAATGCCGCCCGCCGTAATGATCACCAATCCATCGCCTATGGGATTTGCCAGAAATGATTTTACCGCCTCTGATATATTTTCACCTGCGCCATCGACACGAACCACACGCTGTCCGCCCATCATGGATATGGCCGCCGCTTCATCCGCCAAAAGATAAGGCTCGGATTTCAGTTTATCCGGCGCAATATTGGCCACAAGAAAAGGATCCCCCAGATCCTTGACCAATTGCCGCGCGATAAGGTCTGCCCGCTCTCGCACCAGCCCCTCATCACGGCCATAAATCAAGAACGCGCGGTAAGCCGGATTTGCTTTTTTGACCTGCGCCGTAATGTCATTTTTATTTAATTTCATGACTTGTGAAACACTTTACTGCTTGAGTTGCTCCTTAGCCGTAGTTTTGCTGAAATAAGCGCCAATACGCGTGGCCATTTGATTGCTGACTTCTTCGGCCAGGCGTTTCAGGGCCGCATTACGGGCAATCATATTGGAATAATCCGCCTGCGCCAAGTCATATGTCACAAGACCCCGCGCCGCTGAGTCCAGCACCACTTTTGATGTTGCCACCTCTTCCAATTGATAGGCCGCAACCAGTTTCAGATTTTGCAGCGTGACCGATTCATCCTGACGAATACCATAGCCATGCTCTTCAATCAGAAAAGTAACATTCAAAATAAAATCCGCTGACTTTGTTGCGCCGAAAGGTGTCAGGCGGTCCAGCAAATTATTGCGGATAACCTGCCCGATACGGGAGGGCCGGCCCTCTTCCGTAATATCCGCCACTCTGATATTTGCCATAACATCCCGAAGATCGGTTTTGCCATCAGAAAACTGACCATACATGGGTTTGAACCCACAGCCGCCCAAAATGAGAGGAAGCCCCAAAAGCATCATGATGGTCTTAAAATATTTCAGACAAAAAATATGCTTCATATGCTTTCCTATATGACAATATTGACAATACGGTTTGGCACCACGATGATTTTACGTATGGCATGCTCGCCCACGGCAGATTTTATTTTCTCGGTGGCCAAGGCCAATTTTTCCAGCGCCGCGCTATCCATATCCTTTTCAACGTCTATGGTATCCCGAAGCTTGCCTTTAACCTGAATGGCGATCGTTACCGTATTTTCCTGCATCAGTTCCGGCTGCGCGACCGGCCAGGCGGCATCGGTAACAATATCCTGTTGTCCCATCATCTGCCACATTTCTTCTGCCAGATGGGGCATCATCGGCGCGGTAAGCTGAATTAACGTGATCAGGGCTTCGCGCAGCGCGTAAATATCGCCGTCCGAACCGTCTGACTTAAAGCCATTCACAGCATTGGAAAATTTATAAATCTGTGCCACAGCATTGTTAAAATGAAAATCCTCAATATCACGGCCAACGGAATCAATGCTGACATGGGTTATCCGGCGCAAATCCTGCGCAGCCTTGCTGAATTCAGCAGGCTCCCCACAATCCCGAAGGCCTTCCATGCCCATGGTAACCGTACGCCATAATCTTTGCGTGAAGCGCCAGGCCCCCTCGACGCCTTCTTCCGTCCATTCCAGATCCCGTGCCGGCGGGCTGTCGGACAGCATAAACCAGCGCGCGGTATCGGCCCCATATTGATCAATGATTTGTGTGGGGTCGACCACATTTTTCTTGGATTTTGACATCTTGATAGACCGGCCCACGGTGATAATATCACCGCTGTTCTTTTCAACCAAAGCCCCGTCATCATTCTTGATCAGGTCTGTCGGCAAAACCCAGTTGCCTTTTGTATCCGCGTAAGTCTCATGGCAAACCATGCCCTGCGTGAACAGGCCGTCAAAGGGTTCATCCACCGATGACAGGCCAATTTTCTTCATGGCGCGGGTATAGAAACGTGAATAGAGCAGATGCAGGATGGCATGTTCCACGCCGCCGACATATTGATCAACCGGCAGCCAGTAATTCGCCGCATCGGCATCCACTGGATCATCTGATTTCGGCGAACAGAATCTGGCAAAATACCATGATGAGTCAATGAAGGTATCAAAAGTATCCGTCTCGCGCCGGGCGGGTTTGCCGCATTCAGGACAGTCAACATTCTTCCATGTGGGGTGATGCGACAGCGGATTTCCCGGTTTGTCAAAGCTGACGTCATCCGGCAATATTACCGGCAGATCAGCCTTTGGCACCGGAATAATGCCGCAACCCTCACAATGAATGACCGGAATGGGACAGCCCCAATAACGCTGACGGGAAACGCCCCAGTCCCGCAGGCGGAAATTAATGGTCTTTATGCCAAAATCCCCCTTTTCGGCCCGGCGGGCGACTTCGGCCTTGGCATCCTCTATGGTCATGCCATCGAGGAAACCGGAATTAAATAATATTCCGGGGCCGGTATAGGCCTCTTTGTCCACGGCGAAATCCGCGCCTTCGCCGGCGGGCCGGATCACCGTGCGCACCTCAAGATTATATTTATGGGCAAAATCCAGATCACGCTGGTCATGGGCCGCCGACATATAAATCGCGCCCGTGCCATAATCCATAAGAACAAAATTAGCGACAAAAACGGGTAAGTCACGATCCTCGAAAGGCGATTTTGCGGTAATACCCGTGTCAAAGCCTTTCTTTTCCATTTTCTCCATGGCTTCTTCGGTGGTCGCCCCGGCGCGGCATTCAAGGATAAATTCCTGCAACGCCGGATTATTCTCTGCCAGTTTTGCCGCCAAAAGATGATCCGCCGCAATCGCCATACCGCAGGCCCCGAATATTGTATCCGGGCGCGTGGTATAGACTTCCAGCGGCTCCTGACCATCAATTTCAAAAAACAGCCGCAAGCCTTCCGACCGCCCGATCCAGTTTTTCTGCATCGTCCGTACTTTTTCCGGCCATCGCTCCAAATGATCCAGCGCCTCATTCAATTCTTCGGCATATTCGGTGATTTTCAGGAACCACTGGCTCAAACGCCGGCGTTCAACCGGTGCGCCAGACCGCCAGCCACAGCCATCGATGACCTGTTCGTTGGCCAGAACCGTGTTATCGACAGGGTCCCAGTTAACCCATGATTCCTTGCGGTAAACCAGACCCGCTTCCATAAAGTCCAGAAACATCTTCTGTTCCTGCCCGTAATATTCCGGATCACAAGTGGCAAGTTCTCTTGACCAGTCAATACTTAAACCCATCTGTTGCAATTGACCGCGCATATGGGCAATATTTTCATAAGTCCATTCTGCCGGATGAACATTATGTTCCATGGCGGCATTTTCCGCCGGCATGCCAAAGGCGTCCCAGCCCATGGGGTGCAAAACATTAAAGCCCCTTGCCCGCCGGTAACGCGCCACGACATCGCCTTGCGTATAATTACGAACATGGCCCATGTGAATTTTCCCGGATGGGTAGGGAAACATCTCCAGCACATAATATTTTGGCAAAGAGCTATCTTCCACAGCAAGGAACGTCTCTCTCTCAGTCCAGATTTTTTGCCATTTTGCCTCGGTAATTCCGGCGTTATAGCGCGTCATAGTTTTTCCTGATCTTCATACAGTTCGGGTTACCCAGTCACCATTCCAACGGATGGTTCACCCAATAAAATTTAAATTTGACGGTTACTTAATTGGGGCATTATTCCGCCGAAGCAATCTGGCCTGCATCAGAATAGCATTGGTGATTTTAATGGCTGCGCCGGGCCGGGGCGCTGTATCCTGCCATCCATTTTCCGCCGTTATCTGGCGATGAACCGTGACTTTTAATGAATCCGCAGTAAGTTTGCGGCCTAAAATAATAATGTCAGCCTTTGTCCGTTCATTTTCATTTCCCGGGTTGACTTTCCATTCAGTCAAAATAACGCCGCCGCTTTGATCCGCCGTTTTTAAAGGCATAAAGGATAACGTGTCCAGAGATGCCCGCCATAAATAGGCGTTGACCCCGATCTGATAAACTTCCTCGGCAGCTTCCAGTCTTTTTGTGCTGCTATCGTCATCGCCGCCAAAGATTCCACATCCGCCCAATGTCATGGCCAAAATAATGGCTAAAATTTTCATATATATTCCTTTTCTATATATTCTTGATTAAATACGGCCTTGATTAACTACGGCTAAATCGGCAATTGGTTCCATAAACGTCCTGCCGATATAATTTTCTTTCGTTCAATTTCCCATTTCAGGCAATATTTTAGGCGGCATCATAACCATTGATGAATAACCTTTAAAGCTGTTTATCTCTTTGTCAGGGGTCAAACAAGATTTTCTTACATAAAATTGTCATTTATCGGGCGCATAATCGTATGAACGGGAATATACATGAATCCAGATTGATTTTTACACTTTCGCATTGTATAGTTTCAGATATATGTGTGATTCTAGGATATCACCAAAAACAGAAGGCGTGGCGCTATTTTAAATAGGTCAGAATCAATACGCCAGATTATAATAATATTGCTTTAAAGTAGAATTGTGAGGATTCGCTGTGAAAAATAAAAAAGGCCGCATCGCTGTTATATGCACCATTGGTATCTATGCCATGGGCGCGGCTGCCTTTGCCGATTCACAATCTTCTCAAAATTCCGCACAGGAATCCGTACAGGAAGATAAAGGTCTGACATCCATCATTCTTTCTTTTTTTGCCCGTGACGACAAAGAAAAAAATGTGGGGCCGGAAGCCTTGCTTCTTAAAAGGCCGCCCAAGGAGAAAGCCGACAAATATATTACATTGTCGGAATCTGGTGCGTCGGAACATGGGGTGAACGCAGGATTTGGCCAGCCTAAAAATAAATTATTCATTCAACAATCTGCCGCCGTTAAGTCATCGCTCATTTTCCATATGGGTAACACAGGACTTGCCACGGATCGGCCCTCTGGTTTCACGGGACTGGGCACCACAACAACTGGCCAGCAGATCACCTTTTCATACGGTAATGCCCCCGCCGGGCAAGATTCGGGTACGTTGGGTATTTCATTCGGATCACAGTTTTTGGTAGACCCCAGCTCCATCATGTCGCCGCTTTATGAAGGCACGGGGGCTGGCGCAAGATATGGCTCAGGCTATGACCGGCTCAACACGCGGCAGGCCTATAACCTGTCTGTTGATATGGGCTACGCTGGATTTAAATTTGGGGCCTCCTACAGTCAAGAAAAAATATATAATGATTCGGGCATGAAGGGTTTCGACATCGGGCTTGGCTATACCAGCAGAAAATGGGGTGCCGACGTCAGGATTGGGGAATATAAGCGTGAACGCGACTTGTTTTTTGCCACAACAGAAGAATTTTACGATACCGTCTATGCCCTTGAAATTGGCGCGGCCTATCATATACATTCCAATATCCGTTTCACGGGTCGCTTTACCTATTATGCCTATGGTCAGGAAAATGATTTAGATGCCCTAAGAAACAGTCAGGTCTTTTTCCTCGGCACCAATGTGAATTTTTAAAATTGTAATTTTTTAAAATTTTTGACCCGCATATCCCAAGAGACAATCCAAGAGACAGTTCATTTAAATCCACGAATTGCCGCAAGCCCCACAAGCCCCGAACCAATCAATTCCCGCCCGTTCATTGACGATATCCCGCCCAGCCCATAAAGCGGCAGACTGGACGCCTTCACCATGGCCTGAACCCCGCGCAGCCCAAGGGTTTTCTGCTCGCCGGTTAATGTCTCTGCGTGGCTATGCGTTGGGAATATAGGCGCAATCAGGGCCGCATCAATGGGCAAATTCCCTGCTTTCCTAACAGAATTCAGATCATGACACGCCGCCGTGATTATCCAATGGGGATAGTCTCGGCGAATATCATCGGCCTGCATCATCATAATTTCGGGTAGATGCACGCCGGATGCCCCCAGTTTTTCGGCCAGAGCAATATCCCCCGCCACCAGAAAGGGAATATTCTTCTTGCGGCAAAGCCTGGCCAATTCTGCACAGAGCGCGGCTCTGGAAGGGTGATCATAATCCCGAAAAATAACGGCGGCCTCTTGGCTTAATTCAGATATTATTTTTTCGGGATGAGGGATTGCCTGCTGATCTGTGACAAAAAATAACGCGGGCAATCCCTGTCCGTTCCTATGATCCTGCCAATATTCCTGATTGAGGCGATTTGCGATGTCTGCTAATGTGAATATTTTTTCTGTCATACTGCACAATAATACAGGAATTTAGCCTTGACCAGTAAACTTGAGACCGTCCTGCTTAATATTCACAATGTCGCAGAAGCCGCCCAGCATGCGGCAAAAGAAATCACCTTGGTGGCGGTCTCCAAAACGAAATCTCCTGACGCCATAACGCCAATTCTGGATCAGGGGCAGCGCGTCTTTGGCGAAAACAAGGTTCAGGAAGCCGCCGAAAAATGGCCTGCTCTTCGGGAAAAATATAACGATATTGAGCTTCATCTTATCGGCCCTCTGCAAAGCAACAAAGTGCGGCAAGCCATCCATTTGTTTGACGTTATCGAAACCGTTGATCGCGCAAAACTGGCCCGCGCGATCGCCCGCATTAGCGCAGAGGAGAATAAATCCGTTCCCTGCTATATCCAGATTAATGTGGGCCGCGAAAATCAAAAGGCCGGCATTGACCCTGATGAAGCCGATGATTTCATCACCCTTTGCCGCGATGAATTAAAATTGCCCGTTCAGGGGGTGATGTGCATCCCCCCTGCAGAGGAAGACCCAAAGCCTTATTTCATCCTGCTGAAACAGATCGCCGCGCGTAATGGCCTCAAAAAATTATCCATGGGCATGAGCAATGATTATCAGGACGCCATTCTATGCGGCGCGACTTCTGTGCGTGTTGGCACCGCTATTTTTGGGGCCCGCTCCCAAGCGGGCGTTATTTATCATGGCCATTCCTGAAACTGTCTCATTATGAGACAGGCTGTAAAGATTTCTTTACAGTTTCTTAATGCTTATTTTTTAGCATTTCCCTAACACATTCATTTTAAAGGCCTAAATAAAGTGGCATAAAAATTGCTTCTCATCCATTCAGAAGTGAAAATTGGTTTAATACAAAAAAATGGATAAAATAATGCGTAAAAAAAATATATTTTCTACAATTATTATAATTATGTCTTTGCTGATACCGTCTTCAGCCTATGCCGTAATTATCGGCGGGGATGTTACAGGGGGAACTTCCGGTGGTGTATTTGAATTAGTAAACCCCATCCCCCTAAATTACCAAGTAGGTAATGATAACCAACAAAGCCCCAACCTTTTTGCCTTTAATGAAGCTCAAAATATTACTCTAACCTCTACTGTTGCGGTGAATATTGGTGCAGATCCGGTGAATGGCGATATCGTCTCCAGCTATTATATTTTCTTTGATCCGGACATATTTTCAAGCATTTCGGGTTGGGTGGAATTTGATTCAGATATCTATGGTATTATTACGCAAACAGCAGAATTAGCGGCCAGTGATTTCCTGGCGAATGCGAGCGTTACCTATAACAGTCCGGGCCTGAGAGGGCTAGAAGCCGGCGATCTTGCCTGGATTGATGGCACCTTCGCTAATCGCGTGAATATTAATTTCACCGCTGGTTCACCGGGGGATTATATCCGTGTTCTGACCAGACGTTCCCCCACAGTTGCTTTGCCGGAATCTGGTATAATAGGATTATTTGGTCTGGGGTTATTTGGTCTTGTGGCCCTAAGACGCAAAAAACTTTTTTAACGGCTTTGGTTAACTTCCTAATTTTATAAAAAACCGGCACCCCTGTCAGGGGCGCCGGAAGTCGGAAGATATCAGGCAATTTGATTATTCATCAAGAGTGACTGATTAGAATTCAATTAACGCGTACGGTTAACGTCGTCTCAGGCGATAATATGGGCAGGATTTCCAATAAATCCTGTTTCCTCAAGGCGATACAGCCTTCGGTTCCGTTGAATATGTCCTCGCTGGTTTCGCTGGCTACATGAAGGAAAATGGCGCTGCCCTTGCCTTTTTCGGTTGGGTTATCGTTATGGCCAAGCACCACAATCACATCATAAACATCATCATCGCGCCATAGGTTCTCTGCGCTGGCGTGATAAGGCAACATAACCGATTGGTTATAGGCCCGGTCATCAGGATCATCGCACCAGCCATCTTCTTCCAAAAGTGCCATCATCGGCACCTGCGTATAAATTGGCGAGGATAATTTGTCATAGCGATAAAAAACTGTTCGCAAGGGAAAATTACCCTGCGGCGTTTTCATATCGCCTTCATGCTTCACCAAAGCAACACCTTGCTTGCCCAAGGCGCAAGGGAAGATTTTCCCCCCCAAAGTCAGGGTGCCTTGCGACGGATTGTCATTTGCCGCCCTCACAATAATTTCTTTTGCCGGATTTATCATCTTCTGCCCTTCTTTTTTCTAACGACGGTATTTCAGATTGTCGATTTCATCGGCCAGATCGCGGCCTTTATCCGTGGCGATGCGCTCCAGAACCTGAATGCGCTGTTCCATAGCCTCAATTTTCTTTATGTAAACATCAACCTCTTTCTTGGAATAATAGTCACTCAACCCAAATTCATGCATCAAATCATCAAACGCATCAGATGCCCCGCCTACTTTATTGCGTTCGAAATAACTTTTTATTAGCCCGCCAATCACGACGATTCCCACGATTAGGACGACCATTTCAAATACATGCATTTTATTTTCCCTCTGTTTATTCTTAAATAATATTTATTGTTGCCGTCATTCGCCGTAAAGACTATGGGCGCTGTCATCCAACAGCATGCTCACCAGAAGATACCCCAAAATCATAATTGGCCCGGTCATCAGCAGCGCTAGAATGCCTGCAATCCGTAAAATTAACGGGTTAATGCCAAGATAATCCCCAAGCCCCGAGAAAACACCGCAGATTTTACCGCGCCGGCTGTTCTTATAAAGTTTCCTTGTGTGGTATTTTTCATATCTGCTCATTTTCTTGCTCCATTCATTCTATCAGGTATATGGCCCGGAATTATTTCTTTTTCAGGTCTTCAAATTCTTTATTAAGGCTATATTCCCGTGAGGTCACATGGGCCTCTGCAGCCCTTAGGCGACGCTCGATCTCTCTGAATTTATGACGCACATCCCGGATGGTATTTTTGGGCTGGGTGCGGACACCTTTCCAGAATTCATCCTGCTCTTTACTTTTAAACAGGCCCTCAGGTTTCGCATCCAAAAGCCAGCACATCAAAATATAGGCGATGACAACAATGCCGCTTGCCGGCGAAAGCAGACCAAGAATAGCAACGATACGAATGATTGTTGGGTCGATACCTGTATAGTCGGATATTCCGGCACAAACGCCGCATATTTTTCCATTTTTCTTATCAAGGTATAATTTATTATATCTTGGCGTTTCACTGGGGTGATGCGGCGTCATGATTTATCCCTCCACTCAGGGGATTCGGCATCCAGGATGCGTTCAATATTCTGAATACGACGCTCTATTCTTTCCGCACTATCCCACATTTCCGTCAGGATTTTCTCATCTTCCGATGTCAATGCCCTCGATTGTTTCCATTTTGTTACATAATGAAAAATAATCATCAAGGGCGCGACAACGACCATAAACAGGATGCCGAGAGTTTCCATAATTTGAACCTTTCTTCTTGCTAAATCCCCATTGGAAAGCAAATTTATTTTTTATTGGCTTCTGACTTTTTTGCTTTGGCCATTTTGGCTTTTAGCCCCGCCAGATCATCTGCCACCTGCTGCTGGGATTCAAGATCGGAGAATTCTTCACTTAACGATTTCTCCCTACTCATATCTCTGCCCATATCCGCAGCTTCAACGCGGCTTTCTGTATCATCAACACGTTTTTCCATCTGTGTAAAGCGGACCATGACGTCACCAATCCGGTTATCATAGAGCTTTTGACGTACTTTAAGCTGGCTTGTTGCACTTTCCTGCCGCTCAACAAGGGAGCGCTGTTTTTGCTTGGCTTCTTTTATTTTAGATTCCAGACTGACAATATCGCTTTCGTATTTTTTCAGAGCCTCATCAAGGGGGGCGCGGTCTTCGGCAAGATTTTCCGCAAGTTCCGCCATTTTTGCCCGCTCAATTAAAGCCGCATTGGCCAAATCTTCGCGGTTTTTATTCAAGGCCAACTCAGCCTTACTATACCATTCATCCTGCGCATCTTGCAATCGCACTAAATTACGTTCCATCTCTTTGCGGTCGGCAATGACGCGCGCGGCAGAGGATCGTACTTCGACCAATGTGTCTTCCATTTCCTGAACCATCATCCGGATCATTTTCGCCGGATCTTCGGCTTTATCCAGAATGTGATTTATATTTGAATTTACAATGTCTGTAAGGCGGGTAAAAATGCCCATGTTCTTTCTCCATTTATGAATTTGCACCCCTCTCGTGGTACGCAGAATATAACATTGCATGATGCATGCCAAACCTGAAAAAGTCTTCTAATACACTGTTTTATAACATTTATCTTCGTGAATTGAATTTTTCTTGCTATTTTAGAATTGGTAAAATACACTATTAATTAGTGAAAATTTATAAAGTTTAATAATATGCGCCTAAACTCACCGCAAGACCAGACCCTCATCGGGGAAAGCCCGTCCTTTCTGGAAATTATCGACCAATGTTCGCGGGCGGCCAAACACGACCGGCCTGTTTTGGTGATCGGAGAACGCGGAACGGGCAAAGAATTAATCGCGGCCCGCCTGCATTTTTTATCCCCGCGCTGGGACAAAAGCCTTATTCAGGTCAATTGCGCCGCCCTGCCTGAAAATCTTCTGGAATCGGAATTATTTGGCCATGAGGCCGGTGCCTTTACCGGGGCCAGCGTCCGGCGCATTGGCCGGTTTGAGGCGGCCAATGGTGGCACCCTGTTTCTTGATGAGATCGCCACCACTTCCTTACCTGCGCAGGAAAAACTGCTGCGGGTGACAGAATATGGCACCTTTCAGAGAATCGGCAGCAATAAAACCATCCAAACCGATGTCAGGCTCATTGGCGCAACAAATATCGACCTGCCAACAGCCGCAGACAGGGGCGATTTTCGCCATGACCTGCTCGACAGGCTTGCCCTTGATGTCATTACCTTGCCGCCCTTGCGTCATCGGCGGGATGATATTCTCTTGCTGGCCTATCAATTTGGGCAACGGGTTGCGCAGGAACGAAAATGGGAGAGCTTTCCCGGTTTTTCCGATGACATGGCCGATGCGCTGATGCAGCATAGCTGGCCCGGCAATATTCGTGAGCTAAAAAATGTTATCGAACGCGCTGTTTACCATGCGGAGGATGAATTTACCGCTATTGATGCCATGGAAATCGATCCTTTCGAATCGCCCTATCGTCCCCGCGCCAATATGCGAATGCCCCCTATTGAACCCGCGAGCATAAAGGATAATCCCAAAGACAATATGCCACAGGAGGAGCGCCGGATTTTTAACGGCAAACCCATCGACTATACCCAAACGCTCGCCGCCATGGAACGCGGGCTTCTGGAGGACGCGCTAAAAAGCAACAAACATAACCAGCGGGCGGCGGCAAAATTTCTAAATCTGACCTATCATCAACTCCGCCATCAGTTAAAAAAACATGACTTGCTTTAACCTATGTCCGGTTAATCAAAAAGCGGTAACTAAGCACAGACAGGATGCTGGACAATAGCATCATCGTGGTCATGGGCAGAATGTCATCGCTATGGAGCAGGCCAAGGGCTGCACTTAAAATACCCCCCATAACAAATTGAGACGTGCCAAGGGTCGCGGTGGCTGATCCGCTGTTATCCTCGAAATCCTCAAGAAAACAGGCAAATGTATTGGGCATGGTAATCCCCGCCGCGCCAATGGATAACATAATCATCGGCACCACCATATATATATTCTTCGGATCTATGAAGGCCAGATCAACAACCTGCCCGCCCCAGAGCACGGCATTGGCCAGCAACTGTATGGTAATCCCCGCCCCGATCAGCTGATGAGGACTGAAGATATTCAGCAGGAAGGGATTTAAGCGATTAAAGCACATCATGATGATAATATTCGCGCCAAATAAAACCGGGAAAAATTCCGTTGAGACCCCAAGATAGGTGATATAGGCAAAGGCAGACCCCGTCAGAAACAAAAACATCACCGATGAACTAAAGGTCTGCGTAATCATATATCCCACCGCGCGGCGATGGGTCAGCACCCTGCGGTACCCATCCCAAACTTTGGCAAAATTTAATTTACGGCTCAGAGCCTTCTTGCGCTCTGGCAAACACAGAAAAATAACCGCCAGCGAAAGCAAGGCATACCCCGCCAGAAAAACAAAAATCATCCGCCAGTCGGAAAATTTCAATATGATCGCCCCCACCGCCGGGGCAACCAAAGGCGCGAGCATCATCACAACCCCGATCAAGGCAAACATTTTGGCGGCTTCCTTACCGGTGAAGCGATCCCGGACAACAGACGGCGCGATAACGGTAACAAACCCGCCGCCGAAAGCTTGAACAAACCGGCCCAAAATGGCAGATTCAATATTGGGGGCAAATATGATGGCAATTGTTGCCAGAAAAAAGATAACAACCCCCGGCCCCCCGACACGCCGCCGGCCAAAATGATCGGACAATGGCCCGCCCACAAGCTGTCCCATGGCATAGCCCAAAAAGAAGACACTGACCGTCATCTCTACCATACCGACACTGGTGCCAAAATAATGGGCCATATCCGGCAACGCAGGCAGATAGGTATCAATGGAAAACGGCGTCAGCGCCACAAGGGCCGCCAGCAGAATTGCTAATATCCTTGGGGAAAATTCAGGTCTCATCTTATGGTTTTCAATCTAGGGTCAGAATTTATGACCTCAGGACAGTAAATGGCCCGAGCGTTTCTTTTTAGTTTGCAGATAATGGTCATTATGGGCGTTGGACGGAAAGCTGTGCGGGACTCTTTCTATCACGGTCACGCCGCATTTCTCCAGACCATCAACTTTCAAAGGGTTATTGGTCAACAGACGGACTTTGTCAAAGCCCAAGATTTTCAACATCTGCGCCGCCGGGTCAAACAGGCGCTCGTCAGCGTGAAAGCCCAGCCGTTCATTGGCGTCTACCGTGTCAAAGCCCTGATCCTGTAATTGATAGGCCCGCAGTTTATTAATCAGCCCGATGCCCCGTCCCTCCTGCGCCAGATAGAGCAAAACGCCGCCGCCGGAATTTTGCATATGCTTGATTGCGCCGTTCAATTGATCGCCGCAATCACATTTCAATGACCCGAGAAGATCACCGGTGAAACATTCCGAATGAACCCGCGTCAGCACCGGATCATGACGGTTCGGGTCGCCAATGATCAGCGCAAAATGTTCTGTCCCGCCGTCATCCGGACGGAAGGCCACCATAGTGGTTTTCGCCGCCCCCGCCAAAGGCACATTGGCCGAGGTAACAAAGCGCAAGGCTTGCCCGTCACGATGATCAAATTCAAGAATATCGGACGCGCTCGCGTGCAGCAGTCCCTTCTTTGCGGCCCACTGCGGCCCATCCTCGGTGGCTATAAGGCCAGAGAATAACGCTGCGGGCAGTAATTTTGCTATTTTACATAACTTCAATCCGGCCGCATGAATTTTTCCGGCGTCTTGATCCGCCCCCTGAAATGGCCCCTTCATGGGTAGCCTCAAATCATCTGCCGGATCGGCCATGGCCTGAATCATCGCCGCCCCACCATAGTCGATCATATGTTCCGATAATTTTATCAGGGCCACATCCCCGCTGCGCGGCAAGACCCGCAAAATATTGGCGCGGTGATAGGTCAGACCGATCACTGGCGGCGTTTCAGCCAGACCTTGATATCGGTCAATCCACGTATCCGTCAGTAATTCTGCCGATTGCATAAGGATAACATCCTGCCCGTCACTGATAACCACAGGCAATCCACGGCGCAATTCGCCCGCCGCCCGATCAACAGTCACGATGTTGTGATCGAGCAATGGCTTGTTGGCCTTGTTTTTTGCGGGGCGTGGCGCTATAGCCATTTTCAATTCCATTATGCCGAAAGTTAAAATAATGTTATATAAGCTTATATATAATAGGCTTGAGAAAAAAGAACAGGATTAAGTCATGGATCACAATTATAACCTGCTGCTGGTGGATGATGATGGCGACCTTCGGAGCATACTCGCCGACCAGCTTGCCTTTCATGAAGAATATACCATCACAGAAGCAGGGACCGGCATGGGCGCCCTTAATGCCGCCAAAGAAGGGACATATGACCTCATCATTCTTGATGTCGGCCTGCCCGATCTGGACGGGCGGGAAGTCTGCCGCATGATGCGCAAGGCCAATATCAAAATCCCCATCATCATGTTAACCGCCAATGACAGTGACAGCGACACCATATTAGGGCTTGACGCCGGGGCCAACGACTATGTGACCAAACCTTTCAAATTTGCTATTCTTCTGGCCCGAATTCGCGCCCAGTTGCGCCAGCATGCCATTAGCGAGGATGCCTCTTTTGTCATCGGCCCCTATCAATTCAAACCCGGGGAAAAATCACTCATTAACCGAGACACGCAGGAGCTTATCCGCCTGACAGAAAAAGAAACCGCAATTTTAAAGTTTTTAAAAAGATCCGACGGCAATCCCGTAAGCCGCGATATATTACTGGAAGAGGTTTGGGGGTATAATGCAGCGGTCACCACACATACGCTGGAGACACATATATATCGCCTGCGCCAGAAAATAGAGCCTGACCCTTCGTCTGCAACAATTCTGTTAACCCAAAGCGGGGGATACCGTTTAGGGAATTAATCAATCATACAGGACTCATTATTCTGGACTTGGGGCAGTGACTGAGTTATCAAGCGGGCATGAGCTTTGAGATTTGTTTTACACGCCGATACTGCATGAGCCATCGTCTGTTCAATATCAGGAACAGTCGGTGTTTTGTCCCCCATGGTCATAATGAATATGTCAAAGCCTACCTCGTCAGTACGGGACATGACCAGTTGGACGGGGCGGTTAATATGATGGCCCCCTTCGCCGTGCTGAAAAAATGCTGGCATCAATGGATTGATGACCATGTGGATCACAGCCTGCAATTATCCAGTCAGGATCAGATGCTGGATTATTTTAAAAATTCCGAGCCAGAGAATTTGCCCCATATCATGATCACACCCGGGGATCCGACAACAGAGGTTCTGGCGGCTTGTTTTATGTCCAAAATAAATGCCATATTATTTGATCAGGGCCTTGCCGTTCGCTGCCGGAAAATTGAAATCATTGAGACACCGACCAATATGGTGAGCTTTAGCGGTGATCCGGCAGATGTTATCTGCACAGATCATTACCCAACTGGCAAGGCTGGCGCGGCATGGTGGCAGCGTCCCGATATGTCCATCAACGATCTGGATATATAACGTCATGAAGCAGGCCATCCTGATCACCGCCGCCGGCAAACGCATTGGGAAATGCCTTGCACGGGCGTTGGCCAAACAAGGCTATTATATCTATCTGCATTATCATACCGCCCAAGGTGATGCGGAAGATACCCTCAAGGTCATTGAGAATAATGGCGGGGCCGGCGCGTTGGTGCAATGCGATCTGGAAGATTATGAAGAAGCCGAGGCCTTGTTATCCCACTGTCATAATCTCCCTGACTATCCTCTGCGTCATGTCATCAATAACGCCTCGCAATTCAGTGATGACCGTGTTTTTGATTTTACAGAACAGAGCTTTGCCTCTCATCAGAATATCAATCTGCGCGCCCCCATGCAATTGGCCCGCGCCCTGTATAAGATGATCCCAGGCGGCGAAAAAGGCAGCGTGATCAATATCATCGACAGCAAAGTTTTTGCCTTGAACCCCGATTTTCATTCTTATACCTTAAGTAAATACGCCCTGCTCGGCGCGACGGAAACCATGGCACAGGCTTTTGGCCCCAAGCTGCGGGTTAATGGCATCGCACCGGGGCTGACCCTGATCAGCCATAGCCAAACGGCTGAAAACTTTGATCTGGCCAGTCACTTGAATTTTATCGGAGAACCCCTTGATGTTGAAGATATCGCCAAAACGGCACTTCTGCTTTTAACAAGCCCCTCCCTCAACGGGACAACCATTCCTGTGGACGGCGGCCAGAAAATGATTAATTTCACGGGCGATGTGGTCAATGTCGCCGCAGATATTCTGAAAAAAAACGGATATTCTGAAAAAAATTAAACCGTAAATTCAACCATTACCGGCGCATGATCCGATGGTTTTTCCCAGCCCCGGGCATGTTCAAGAATCGCCATATTTTCCATATGAGCCTTCAGGTCAGGGCTGGCCCATATATGATCCAGCCGCCGCCCCTTATCCGAAGTGCGCCAGTCCTTCGCGCGGTATGACCACCAGCTATACAGCCGTTCGGGTTCCGGCACAAAATGGCGCATCACATCACACCAGTCGTGGGCCTGCATCAAGACCCTCATTTTTTCACATTCCAGCGGCGTATGGCTGATCACTTTAAGCAGTTTTTTATGGGACCAGACATCACTTTCCAGGGGCGCAATATTCAAATCCCCCACCAGAATATATTTGCTGTCTTTCGGCAAATCCCGCGACCAGACTGTCATTTCATCCAAAAAATCCAGTTTATGGGCGAATTTATCATTCACGTCCGCATCCGGCACCTCTCCGCCGGCGGGCACGTAAAAATTATGCACGGTTACGCCGCCCGGCAACCGCGCCGCAATATGGCGGGCGTCCCCCTTGGCGCACCAATCGCGGCGGGTGATATTTTCAAGGGGAATCCGCGACATGATGGCAACGCCGTTATAAGATTTCTGTCCCGCGATGGCCTGATGGCAAAAGCCCCGCTGCTCAAAATATTCGGTTGGGAACATATGGTCCTGCACTTTGGTTTCCTGAAAACAGATCACATCGGGATTATCGCCCTCTATCAATTTACCCACCTGATCAATTCGCGCCCTTATTGAATTGATATTCCATGTTACCAGCTTAATTCTCGCCATTACGCACCCTTATTATTATAGAAATTCTAGAAAATATTGAATGTATTACCCATCACGCCCAGCGGCCACCATCCGGTTTCATATAGCTGATATTTAAGTTGAAAAGGATGATCATCACCGACCCCCGCCGCAATCACCAATGCCGCCTGATAACAGGCCTGAACGCCTTCGCCAATGGCCGCTTTCATTAATTCTTCATCATGCATGCCATACCGGTCGGCGGCGGCAATAACGCCTTCGCTGACATATTCTGACGCCGCGCTGGTGACGCGGGCCAGTACCATTTCCAGAAGTTCGGGATCTAAGGTTTGCGTTATCTCCACCGCCAGCGCGGCCATGAGCTGTTGTTCAACCTCCCAAAAAGGACTATTCCAGTCGTTGGTTTCCAATGAAAAAGCCGCTTCCTGCCAATCTTCCACCTCGGCGGGCATGGCTTCGGGAAAACCGAGCGCATCCAGATATGCCCTGGCTTTTAAAAGCACCTCGGCCTCAAGTGGCTCACCGACATAACGGAACCAATTGGTCCGCGGTATTAATTTGGTAAAGCGCGATACCAGTACCAGCGTCGGGTATTCTTCCAATACATCAATTTCAATATCATCTTCGTCCATAATCATTCCTCATTAGGCAGAATAGATAAGTAAGCTTTCTGAGGGGATTGCTCAAGAAGATAAATATAAAAAAGCCCGGCCAGAATATTTCTGGAATATTTCCAGAATTCTGGCCGGGCAGGTTTGTGCAATAAGGAAGGGGGAGGGAAAAACCTCTTGCACAATAGCCCGAAATGATAGCGACCTAAGGAAGGTATGGTCATACTTGCGCTCATTTCACGCTATACATTAGATATAGGTAATGTAAATTTTCCGTCAAGGGGCAGATAGATATTTTTTACGCTCTATCTGCCGCGCGGGCCATGCCTGTTAGGCCTGGGATCTTTAAATTTGAAATTCTTGCCATCAATTTCCACATTATACTCCGGATTCAGCAGGGCAACACGTGTGGTATAGCCTTGGGCGTCGACGATTTCCCAAGCCCTGAGCTCCATTGTGCTTTCTTCAAAAATCAGGATAATATAGCCATATTCCTGACGTTTCGGGTCAATGACCGGGACTTTTATCAAACCGGCAAAACGGATAATGTCGGGGACTTCGACGGAACCGTCAAATTTAATTTCCTCGTCCACTAAAATCCCAAGCGGCGTTTTTTTAATGGGCCAACGGCTGACTTGTTTCACGTCATAATCCACAAAAGTAAGCAAGCTGCCATTGCTCACCACCAGAAAGGGCGCATCATCGCCAAAATCAAATCTGAGTTTGCCCGGTCTTTCCAGATAAAGGATGCCTTCCGCCACAGAGCCATCCGGCGCCCGCTGGACAAAATCTGCCTTAAGCGAGCGAACCGCGTTCAGGCTTTTTTCGATTTTACGCAATGTCTGCGCGTCCCTGTCTTTCTTCTTCTGCGCCTCTATGCCCTTGGGGCCATATTGTCCCTCCAACACGGATCGGTCGACGATATTCTTTTCAGGCATCTGCGCATCTGTGGAAACCGGGCTATATTCCGCCGCTGCGAGCCGGGGAAACGATAATAAAGCCGCGAAAAAGATGATCGTAGAATATTTCATATATTTTTACTTTTTTAAATTCTGGTCTATATTTACGCAAATGATAGGGGAGAATTGGGGCCAAACTTTGGCTTGAAGGTTTTTCATAAAAGGTTAATATTCACCGCTATGGTCTTCGATCAGGACTTCCCGCTTGCCCACATGATTGGCCGCACTGACGACGCCTTCCCGTTCCATTTTTTCAATAATATTGGCCGCCCGATTATAGCCGATGGATAATTGACGCTGGATATAGCTGGTCGAGGCCTTTTTATCCCGCGAGACAATGGCCACCGCCTGATCATACAGGTCATCGCCAGACGATTGGCCGCTGCCTGAACTCATTTGTGAATTCTGAAGAAAGGCGCTGTCAAATCCTTCATCAGGCTCTTCGGTAATATTTTGCAGATAATCCGGCTTGCCTTGCTTTTTAAGCTCCTTGACCACCCTCTCTACCTCGTTATCGCTCACAAACGGGCCATGAACCCGCTTTATGCGTCCCCCGCCCGCCATATAGAGCATATCCCCCATGCCCAGCAATTGTTCTGCGCCCTGTTCGCCCAGAATGGTTCGGCTGTCAATTTTTGACGTTACCTGAAAGCTGATCCTTGTGGGAAAATTGGCCTTGATGGTGCCGGTGATCACATCTACTGATGGTCTTTGGGTGGCCATGATCAAATGAATGCCCGCCGCCCGCGCCATCTGCGCAAGCCGCTGGATCAGCGATTCAATATCTTTGCCCGCCACCAGCATAAGGTCAGCCATTTCATCAACAATTACCACAATCATCGGCAGCTGTGTCAGGTCAATTTCTTCTTCTTCATAAACCGGATCTCCCGTTTCATGGTCAAAGCCGGTCTGGACTTTATGCACCAGAACCTCGCCCTTGCTGCGGGCTTCTGCCAGCCGCTGATTATAGGCCGCGATATTCCTGACCTGTAATTTCGCCAGCGATTTATAGCGCTGCTCCATTTCCCGCACAGCCCATTTCAAGGCGACGACCGCCCTTTGCGGGTCGGTGACCACCGGCGTTAAAAGATGGGGAATATCATCATAAACGGATAATTCCAGCATCTTTGGGTCAACCATGATCATGCGGCATTCGGCGGGGGTCAATTTATAGAGCAACGACAGAATCATCACGTTAATCGCAACGGATTTACCGGATCCTGTGGTTCCCGCCACCAACAGATGGGGCATACTGGCCAGATCCGCAACAACGGGCGCGCCGCCAATATCCTTCCCCATACAGATCGGCAATCGCGCCTTGCTTTCCTCATAGGCGCTTGACGCAAATTGTTCGCGCAATACAACAATTTCCCGTTTGCTGTTGGGCAATTCAATACCAATGGCATTTTTACCGGGCACCACGGCCACCCGGGCGCTGTCCGCGCACATGGAACGGGCAATATCATCCGCAAGATTAATCACCCGCGTTGATTTTGTGCCGGGCGCGGGCTCCAATTCATAGAGCGTGACAACCGGGCCGGGCCGGACTTTGACAATTTCGCCTTTAACGCCAAAATCATCCAGAACGGATTCCAGCATACGGGCATTCTGTTCCAGCGCGTCATTGCTGAGCTTGTCACCCGGGGCGAGCGGCTTGGGTTTGCTCAACAGATTAAGCGCGGGCAGAATAAAATCATCCCCGGCTCCTAGATTAAACATAGGCTGGCGTTCTTTGGCTTCACGGCGGCTATTGGGGGCGGCTCTGGTTTTATTTTCAATGATCGGAATTGATTTCGGCGACACGGCAGCGGGTCTTTTTTCAATAACAGGCTCGGCGCGGCGCGCGGGCTTGGTCTTCTGCCTCACATTGATCGCGCCTGTTTCCTTAATCTGCGGGCGTATTTTACGCTTTACAAACACATAAATAAACCGCACACCCTGCCAGATTTTTACGCAGCACCAGACAATAGCGCGCCCGATACCCCGCCATTCTGCGCGGTCAAGGCCCAGAAAAGCCGGAATTGTCGCCAAAAACAAGATCAAAAATATCCCGCCATATAAATAAGGATAAAAGCCAATACCGCTGCTGGACAGAGCCTGTATCAGAAAGTTAAATATTCTGTCGCCGACAATACCGCCCATTTTTAAATTCTGAATATGCCAGATTTCAGACCAAAATGCGGCAATGGGCAGAAAGGCAGAAAAAAGCGATGCCAAGAGAACCCCAATGATCCACATGATCAAATTACGCCATAAAATGGGCAAACCCTTCAGGGTCAACATACGCCAGCCCCACGTGGCAAAAGGAAAAGCGAGCACGATAGCCCCCAGCCCAAGTGACTGGATCAGAAAATCCGCAACAATCGCCCCCGGCAGGCCAAGCCAATTCCTCACCTCTTCCACGCCGGCAACCCGCCAGCTTGGATCATTGCTGTAATATCCCGCCAGAGCGGTAAGGGTAAGCAGGCAAATTCCCACAAGGAAAAGGCCCCACAGGCGTGTGCTGCCGCGAACCATAAAGATATAAACCGCAGCCGGAAGAATGGTGCGTTTATTATTCTTGGTTATGTCTTTACGTCTGCTTGCCAATCTGATGTCCCTGTTCTGACCCTGCATTCTTCATTTTACAGTGTTATTGCGATCTTCTCAAGCGCAGGTTCCAGAAGATCGTTATCATGCACAAGAACAAGGCGGATATATGGCGCGCCCACATTGCGGCCATCCTCGTCATCCCGCGCAAGATACGCCCCCGGCAATGTCTTTATCCCAGCCCTTTGCCAAAGCTTTCTGCAGGCTTCCTCGCCGCAGCCCACCTCTAACCACAGACAAAACCCCCCTGCGGGCCGCGTGAAAGAAAATTTTCCGGATAAATATTTTTCGGCCAGATCAAATTTCTGGCCATATAATTTCCGGTTCAATGTCACATGCGCCTCATCATGCCATGCCGCCGCAGAGGCCGCCTGAACAGGCAGCGGCAGCGGCACGCCACCATAAGACCGCATACGAACCACTTCCGATACGATCTGCGGATCGCCGGCCATAAAACCTGATCTTAATCCCGCCAGATTTGATCTTTTTGACAGAGAATTAAAGACAACCACATTCTGGAAAGGATTGTTTCTGTATTCTTGCGAAATCTGGCAGCAAACATCCAACATACCCACCGGCGGCACATCATCATAAATTTCCGAATAACATTCATCGGAGGCAAGGATAAAGTCATATTTTCTGGCCAATTGTATCATTTTCGCCAAATAATTCCGGCCTGCAATCCTCCCCTCAGGATTTGACGGATTACAGATAAAAGCAAGGGCCGTTCTTGCCAATATTTCTTCCGGCAATGCCGCATAATCCGGCATACCGTTCATATCAGAACGCACATAAATCGTTTCCGCGCCCGCGCAAAGGGCCGCGCCCGCATAAGGCTGATAAAAGGGATTAGGACTTAACACCAAAGGAATTTGGCCATTTTTGCGGCGATTAATCACCGCAAGCCCGATGGAAAACAAGCCTTCGCGACTGCCGCAAAGCGGAACAAGGTGATCCGCGGTAACCATACCGGCCATCAGGTTATTGCGGCGGCTAATCCACCCCGTAACTGCCGCCTGCCATTGCTTCGTGCCTTGTATTGGCGGGTATTTATTATAACTGGCCTGTTCCCGATGCAGAATATTCGTGACAAAATCCGGCACATTATGCTTTGGTTCGCCCACAGACATATTCAGACCCGCAGATGTATCATGGGGCGTGATCCCCTCAAGCAGGGCACGCATACGCGCAAAAGGATACGGCGGCAGATTCTTAAAGCGGGTAAAACTCACAGATTTTCCATCATATAACGTCATAAAATAACTTAGTTATGACGTTATATGGTATGACTTGTAAAGTCTGGAAATTAATTTAGGCGACTATTTTATCTGCGGCCATGATCATCTTCGGGATAGGCTGAAATTTTATGAATGGCAAGGTCGGCCCCAATAAACTCTTCTTCTTCACTAAGCCGAATGCCGACAGTTTTCTTGAGAATGCCATAAATTACAAACCCAAACAAACAGCCTATGCCAGCGCCAATGAAAGACCCCACCAATTGTGACATGAAAGATACGCCGCCAAGACCCCACAGGCTTTCCATGCCAAATATGCCTGCCGCGATGCCGCCCCACAAGCCACAAAGACCATGCAAAGGCCAGACGCCCAAGACATCATCTACTTTTAATTTATTCTGAATGTAAATGAATGACTTCACAAAGATCACGCCCGCGACAACCCCGGTTGCCAAGGCCCCGAGCGGATGCATTATATTTGATCCCGCGCAAATCGCCACCAGACCCGCCAAGGCCCCGTTATGGACAAAGCCCGGATCATTACGGCCCACAAGCGATGCCGCCAGCAAACCGCCAACCATGGCGAGCAGGCTATTGATCGCCACAAGACCGCTGGCGCCAGAGACTTCCTGCGCGCTCATCACATTAAATCCGAACCAGCCAATGCAGAGAATCCATGACCCAAGAGCCAAAAACGGAATATTGGACGGCGGAATACCGACCACTGCGCCATTGTCCCGGTAATGACCTTTCCGCGCCCCCAGAAGGATCACGGCCCCAAGCGCGAGCCAGCCGCCCATAGCGTGAACCACGACGGAGCCGGCAAAGTCATGAAAAGGCGCGCCAAACATATCCGTCATTAAATCCTGAAAGCCAAAACGCGAGCCCCAGACCATGCCTTCGAATAAAGGATAAATCAGCCCGACAAATACGGCAGAGGCCGCCAGTTGCGGATTAAATTTTGCCCGTTCGGCGATACCGCCTGAAATAATCGCCGGAATGGCCGCCGCAAAGGTCATCAGAAAGAAGAATTTCACGAGGGTAAAGCCGTTGCCTTCAAAACCTGCCCCTGCGCCGCTGATATCCGAAGCACTGGCAAAAAAACTAACGCCGTAAGCCACCGTGTAACCAATGAAGAAATATGACAGGGTTGAGACGGCAAAGTCGGTGATAATCTTAACCAGCGCATTAACCTGATTTTTCTTGCGCACCGTGCCCACTTCCAGAAAAGCAAAACCCGCATGCATGGCAAATACCAATATGGCCCCAATCAATACAAAAAAAACGTCCGAGCCACTTTTTAATTCTTCCATCACATCTTCCCTTGATTATTAATGCCCTGATTATCTCCCTGATTACTCAAGAAACATGCCAAACACATAATCGACCTGTTTCTTATATTTTCTGGCGATTAAGGGGGGAAGAAATGACGGCTCTGATCAAAATTTAATCAATGCGCGGCTTTTGCTTGGGCAGTAGCCTAAATTTTAAGCAGAGAAATTCCCCCGTCCTAAATCAATAAGGACGGGAGAATATATTTCAGATCAGTCTTTTAACGGTTCACTTATATTTTTTGAGAACCCTTAAATCTTCTGAGAGCCATGACCAAACTCAGGGTAGGCTTCCATACCCAGCTCTGCAAGATCGCCGCCTTTGGCTTCGTCTTCTTCGCTCATACGGATACCAACCGTATATTTCAATCCGTACCATGCTATGCCGCTGGCGACAGATACAAAGGCCCCGATGGCCAATATACCGATCAGCTGATTGACAAAGGTGGCATCAGTATTGGTCAGGGGAACCGCAAGCGTGCCCCAGATACCGCAAACCAGATGAACCGGGATTGCCCCGACCACATCATCAATTTTAAACTTGTCCAGCAAAGGCACCGCAAAAACAACCAGAGCGCCGCCAACCGCACCGATCAGGATCGCCTGCCCGATGGTGGGGGATAGGGGGTCCGCCGTAATGGACACCAATCCGGCCAAGGCCCCGTTCAGCACCATGGTCAAGTCAACCTTCTTATAAAGAAACTTGGTCAGGGCAAGGGCTGTCACAACACCGCCGGCCGCCGCCATATTGGTATTGGCAAAGATTTGCGAGACCGCCGTCGCATCAATGGCACTGCCAAGGGCAAGCTGTGATGCGCCGTTGAAACCGAACCAGCCAAGCCACAGAATGAATGTGCCCAAGGTGGCCAAGGTCAGTGACGAACCGGGGATTGGCCGCACATTACCGTTCAGGTCATATTTTCCCTTACGCGCGCCCAGAATGATAGCTCCGGTCAAAGCCGCCCAGCCACCAACGGAATGTACGATCGTTGATCCGGCGAAATCGGAAAAGCCCAGCTCACTCAACCAGCCTGCGCCCCAAGTCCATGCCCCCTGAATGGGATAGATAAATCCGGTCAGGATGATGACAAAGGCAAAAAAGGGAAAGAGCTTGATACGCTCGGCCAATGTCCCCGATACGATGGAGGCTGCTGTTGCCACAAAGACCATCTGGAAAAACCAGTCAGAGGCCGAAGAATAGCCCCCATCCACATTGATCACTTCCGTGGCCGCTGTCTCGCTTGCGCCCCACAAGGAAAGTGAGCCAATAAACCCGCCGTCAACACCCGAATACATCAGGTTATAGCCCACGAGGAAATACAATATTCCCGCCAAGGCATAAAGGCCAACATTCTTCACACACATGGTCGCCACATTCTTGGTCCGAACCAGTCCGGCTTCGAGCATACAGAAGCCCGCCGCCATCCACATCACGAGGAAACCCCCAATCAGGAACAGCAAGCTGTTCAGGATATAACCAACTTCGGGGTCAACCGCGGCATGAGCCGGCGCCGTAAATCCCACGACAAGCCCCACAGTAAGGACAAAACCCAACAGGGTTCCCATAAGGCTGTTTTTTAAAATTTTCTTATTCATCATCATATTCCTAAAGGGCCTCTGCGCCCATTTCTCCAGTTCTTATTCTCAGGGCCTGCTCAAGATCAAATTCAAATATCTTGCCATCCCCAAAATCACCCGTATGAGCCGATTGACGCAGCGCCTCACGCACGGCCTCCACCATGTCATCGGAAATAGCCATCTCGAGGCGCAATTTCGGTACAAAGGCCACCTCATATTCCGCGCCGCGATAAATCTCCGAATGGCCTTTCTGGCGGCCATAGCCTTTGACCTCACTCACCGTAAGACCATTCACGCCGACATCATTCAATGCCTGCCGTACGTCATCAAGCTTGAAGGGCTTGATTATTGCCATAATCATTTTCATAGATTTTCCTCTCTTTCACCTTTAACAACACCCCCTTCCATTCAAGAGCTGTGCCAGAATCAATATTTTATTATAACCTATTGATAAATATATCTTTTTATTAACTATTGTTGATTTCCAATAATCATATACAGCTTAAAAATGATTAATATTTGATCATTAATCCTATATGGCTGTTATTTAGGCATATTTTTTCATTTGCGGCGCCCCCTTGCGGCGGGTAAAAAGAGAAATGAAAAAAAATATACCTGAAGCATATGATGTGATCATATCCGGCGGCGGTGTCGTGGGCATGACCCTCGCCGTGGGCCTGGCCCAGAATGGCCTGAACGTCGCCTTGATCGAATATAATGATATTGCCGCAAGCTTAAGCGATGAATTTGATGGCCGTTCCTATGCCATATCCTATGCGCCCTATCTCATGATGCAGGCCTTGGGCCTGTGGGATAAATTGGCCAAAGATGCCCAGCCGATCAATGAAATCCATATTACCGATGGCCATTCACCATTATTTTTACATTTTGATGAGAATGACCTTGGCGAGGGGCCGCTTGGCCAGATGGTCGAAGTAAGACATTTACGCCAAGGCCTTTTTGCAGCCGTTCAGGAACAGAAAAATATCACCCTGATCACGCCGGATCATATCATAGATGTGAAAAATTCGCCGGGAAGCTGCGCCGTGACCCTCAATAGCGGGCGAAAAATATCCTGCGCTCTGTTAATTTCTGCCGAGGGCCGAAAATCGCCATTAAGAGAAATGATGGGTATTAACATCAAAATCTGGGATTACAAGCAGATCGGTATCGTCACCACCGTTGAACATGAAATTGACCATGGCGGCACGGCCTATGAACGATTTTACCCCAGCGGCCCTTTTGCCATCCTGCCCCTGAAAAACAACCGCGCGTCCATAGTCTGGTGCGAGCCGCCCGAACGGGCCAAAACCATCATGGGCCTGTCCGATGCGGCTTTTGATGCGGAATTACGCAAAAAATTCGGGGATTTTCTGGGCGAGGTAAAACATCTGGGGCAGCGCTGGGCCTATCCGCTTACCGCCCAGTTGGCCGATGATTATACGGCAGCGCGCTTTTGTCTGATCGGCGATGCGGCACACGGCATACACCCCATCGCGGGCCAGGGCTTTAATCTGGGTCTGCGCGATATTGCCGTCCTGATCGAAACTCTGGTGGATGCCAAACGTCTGGGCGGCGACTTAGGCTCAGAATTCACTCTCGAGCGTTATGTGCGCTGGCGGCGGACAGATAATAATATTCTGGCCCTTGGCATGGATGGCCTGACGCGATTTTTCTCCAATGACATCACGCCCATCCGTCTCGCCCGCCAAATAGGCCTTGGCATTGTTGGGGAAATACCGCCCTTAAAAAGACTCTTCATGCGCCATGCGCGCGGCACTGTCGGAAAATTACCCAAATTATTAAAGGGTGATAAACCTTAACTCTTTTCTATCTCACTGGTCAATCTTACGCGCTTCTTCGACCAGCATGATCGGGATGCCGTCGCGGATCGGGAAAGCCAGCCCGGCCTTGTCGCTGATTAATTCACCGGCGGCCTCGTCATAACGCAGCGGCGTTTTGGTCAGGGGGCAGGCCAGAATTTCCAGTAGCTTAGGATCAACTTTGCCATAATTTATTTTTTCGCTCTCTTGCGACTTTTCGCTATCTTGAGACATGGGATCATCCTTAATTAAATTTTATTGTATAAATTTATCCGATAATATTGCCTGCCCGCCCGACAGGTCAAAAGCCATGATTTGAAGCATCAGGCTTGCACGCTCTTTAATATTTGCCGCATTGAGCAAGGCCTGTTTCTCCCCCATACCAAAGGGACATATCATGGCAAGCGCATTGATCAATTCCTCGTCGCAGGCCTTCTCCAAGGCCTCCCATTCAGGCACCACATTATAGAGTTTCAGGTATTTTTCCACGGTCAAAACCAGTTTTTGCCGGGGGATATCGTCCGACCGAAGCTGCGCCGCGCAATCCTCGATAAATCTATCATAGAGAACCCGCACTTGCCGGAATGTCTGGGCGCGGGGCAGCTCCTCAACAATGTCAAAACGGCTCAGCCCGGTGAGCAATATCATCACCCCGCCGGTTTTATTTTCCTTAAGCTCGGAAATCATCCCAACGCAGCCTGTGGTAAAAAGCGGCCTGTTGCGCGGCGCGGTGCCATGCTGGTCATTGCCGCCCTGACTTTCAAGCGGCGATATATTCGGCTGAACCATGCCGATAAGGCCATTTTTCTCGCGCGCGTGAAAGACCATATCAAGATAACGGCTTTCAAAAATATTCAGCGGCAAATGGCCTTTGGGCAACAACAAGGCCCCGGTCAATGGAAAAACCGGCAAGACATCTGGTAAACGCTCTAATCCAAACAAAGCTTATCGTCCTTACTTAGGGTTCTCTCTTTGATCTCACATTTCTAATCTTGGGTCGGCAATCAGGAAAAGAGCAGGCTTGATAATTTCTTACGGATTTTTACCGTAAGAGGCTCCATCGGCCCGATGATTTCAAAGAATTTAACCAATTGCTTGCGGGCGCCGTCCTCATTCCAGGATCGATCGCGCGCGACAATATTCAGCAGTTGATCCGCCGCGACCTCCTGTTCGCCCTTCGCCCATAAAATCAAGGCCAGATCAAACCGGGCCTGATGATCATTCTCATCGTCTATAATAGCGCGTTCCAGGGCCTCCGCATCACCCAGATCCGTTAACTGGTTGGCCATATCAAGCATCGCCCGCGCCGCCGAAATGGCCGCATCATTCTCATGTTGTTTTGGAACCGTTTTCAGGATGGTTTCGGCATTTTCCAAATCTTCCATCTTAATCAACGACTGGGCAAGCCCCGCGATGGCCAAGGCATTGTCGGGCTCTGCCTGCAGTATCTCGGAATACAGGCCGCCCGCTGCGGGATAATCTCCTGCGTCAAACAATAGACCCGCCTGTTCAATCATTTGTTCAATGGGAGACGGCTGCATTTCAGGCGCGAAACGGGCGATAAATTGCTTAATCTCGGCTTCTGACTTAACGCCGGTAAAAGCATCCACGGGCCGTTGTTCGGAAAAAACCACAACTGTTGGCACCGTTTGAATTTTCATTTGGGTGGCAAGCTGCTTATTCTGTTCGAAATCAATACGCACCATGTGAACCGCGCCGCCGGCCTGATTAACCACTTTTTCCAAAATTGGCGTCAGCTGCTTACAATTCTCGGACCATGCCGCATAAAAACTGACCAATACCGGCACCGACATTGATTTTTCAATCACATCAGCCATAAAGCTCGCCATGTCGGCATCTTTAATCAATGGCCCAGTATTCTGCGCCTCAGGCCCTGCTGTTACATTAGAGGGGCCGCCAAGTTCCTGCATAAATTTTCCTTATTCTAAAAATGAGATTTCATTATAACCTTAAATTACATATTATCAAAGAGAAGGACACCGTAATTTGGCATAATATAACATAGGGGGGCGACCAAATGTTACCCCCTCGATTCCCGAGCCTTGAAAATATTTAAACAGATCCTGCTTGCTCGCCGGTAAAAATAAACTCATCCTGTATTTTCTTGATCTCTTGTATAAATGGCAGCTTTCAGCATATTTTTAAAGAAAAATAGCCCCATAACAAGCAAAAGATATTTTTTTCATATTACGCTTGATTTTGATAATGTAATAGCTATTATCCGCCGCACAGTCCCTGTTGTGACTGTATGTTTTTTGGAGTGCGGGCGTAGCTCAGGGGTAGAGCGAAACCTTGCCAAGGTTTAGGTCGTCAGTTCGAATCTGATCGCCCGCTCCATAAAATTCTTTTAGACTTCCTGATATTTTTCCTCGATTTTGGCGATGACCGCATCGGCGGCTTCGGCGGCGGTCATTTCTGCGGTATGCAGGTGAATATCGGCCCGCTCAGGCGGCTCATACGGGCTGTCATAGCCGGTGAAATTCTTGATCTCGCCGCTTCTGGCCTTTTTATACAGGCCCTTGGGATCGCGCTTCTCACAAATTTCAAGGGGAGTATCAACAAAAACCTCGATAAATTCATGGGGCTCCATCATATCCCGCACCATGCGGCGTTCTGCGCGGAACGGTGATATAAAAGCGGTCAGGACAATCAATCCGGCATCAATCATAAGCTTGGATACCTCCCCCACGCGCCGGATATTTTCTACCCGATCCGCATCCACAAATCCCAAATCCCGATTTAAGCCATGACGCACATTATCGCCGTCCAGAAGGTAGGTATGTTTACCGAGGGCATGCAGTTTCTTTTCCACCAGATTGGCGATGGTTGATTTTCCAGACGCGCTCAGGCCGGTAAACCACAGCACAACCGGTTTTTGGCGTTTCTGCTCTGCGCGGGCTGTTTTGTCCACATCCACGGCCTGCCAATGAACATTGGTGGCGCGGCGCAGGCCAAAATCAATCATCCCCGCCCCGACCGTCGCGTTGCTGATTTTATCAATGACAATGAAGGCCCCCATGGCGGGATTATCCCGATAAGCCTCAAAGGCAATG
Source organism: Emcibacter sp. (assembly GCA_021647465.1). GTDB lineage: Bacteria > Pseudomonadota > Alphaproteobacteria > Sphingomonadales > Emcibacteraceae > Paremcibacter. The sequence continues at coordinate 198,879 of JAKIUQ010000004.1, forward strand.
GCCTCATCAAGGCTGATATTACAGAGGCCAACCTCGTTCAATGCCAAAGTTTTTCCGGCCTCATGTTCCAGACTATTGACATTCACTTTATGTTTTAAAGCTGAAATTTCACCGGCAACGGTTTTATTTGTGGTTTTAATCAGGTAGGGCCGCCCCGGCAACATCGGCTGTTCCCCCATCCAGATAATATGGGCCTGAAATTGGTCTGTGGTTTCCGGACGCTGATTAATTTCGGCGATCACATCCCCGCGCGAGACATCAATTTCATCTTCCAGTGTCAAGGTCACGGCCTGATCCGCCGATGCCTGATCCAGATTACCGTCATAGGTGACGATGGATTTCACGTTGCTGACTTTACCGCTCGGCAGAACTATGACCGTATCGCCCGGCTTGACGGTGCCTGACGAAATCGTGCCGGAGAATCCCCGAAAATCCAGATTGGGCCGATTAACCCATTGAACCGGCATCCGAAACGGCTTTTCGGCTTTTTTTCTGGCAACATCGATATTTTCTAATACGGACATAAATGCGGGGCCATCATGCCAGGGCATCTTGTCACTAGGCGTCATGATATTATCGCCCTTAAGCGCAGACATCGGCACGAAAGTAATGGTTAAGAAATCCAGATTCTCGGCGAATTCACGGTATTCTGCCTCTATATTCTGAAAGACTTCTTGGGAATAATCCATCAGATCCATTTTATTAACGGCCACCACCGCATGACGGATGCCCAGCAGATTGACAATAAAGCTATGGCGACGGGTCTGGGTTAAAATACCCTTGCGCGCATCGATAAGAATAACGGCGGCATCTGCGGAGGAAGCCCCCGTCGCCATATTACGGGTATATTGTTCATGACCCGGCGTATCCGCCACAATGAATTTACGTTTGTCTGTGGCAAAAAACCGGTAGGCCACATCAATGGTGATGCCCTGTTCCCGCTCTGCCGCAAGGCCGTCCACAAGCAGGGCAAAATCAATATCGCCGCCTTGGGTGCCGACTTTCTTGCTGTCATTCTCAAGGCTGGCCATTTGATCTTCAAAAATCAATTTTGAATCATATAACAAGCGGCCAATCAGGGTTGACTTACCATCATCCACACTGCCGCAAGTGATGAACCGCAGAAAGTTTTTATGTTCCTGATCATGGAGGTAGCCTTCGATGTCATTGGTGATTTGTTCGGATTGTTGCACTTCATAGGATTTTGTTGTCATCAGAAATAGCCCTCCTGTTTTTTCTGCTCCATGGAGGCATTACTGTCCTTGTCTATGGCGCGGCCTTGGCGTTCAGAGGTTTTGGTCAGCAGCATTTCCTGAATGATCTCAATCACGGTGGTCGCCGTGGATTCAACAGCGCCCGTTAACGGATAACAGCCAAGGGTTCTGAATCTGACCATTTTCATTTCCGGCTCTTCGCCGGGCTTCATGGGCATACGGTCATCATCGACCATCACCAGCATACCGTCACGTTCCACCACAGGACGCTTTTTGGCCAGATATAACGGCACAATAGGGATATTTTCCTGATGAATATATTGCCAGATATCCAGCTCGGTCCAATTGGACAGGGGGAAAACCCGCATGCTTTCGCCTTTTTGAATGCGGTTGTTATAAATATTCCACAGCTCTGGCCGCTGACTTTTGGGATCCCAGCGATGCTGGGCCGAACGGAAGGAAAAAATCCGTTCTTTGGCACGGGATTTTTCCTCATCCCTTCGCGCGCCGCCAAAGGCCGCATCAAAACCATATTTATCCAGCGCCTGTTTTAATCCTTGGGTTTTCATGACATCGGTATGCACGGCCGATCCATGACTGAAGGGCCCCATGCCCATAGCCACCCCCTCTTGATTGATGTGGGTGATCAAGTCCAGCTGATGCTCCGCCGCAAATTTTTCGCGAAATTCAATCATTTCCCGAAATTTCCATGTGGTATCCACATGCAGAATCGGAAAGGGTAATTTGGAAGGATAAAAAGCCTTTAAAGCCAAATGCATCATCACACCGCTATCCTTGCCAATGGAATAAAGCATCACCGGATTTTCACAGGTTGCCGCAACCTCCCGCATGATGTGGATGGATTCCGCTTCAAGGCGTTGAAGATGGGCCAATTGAGTATGGCTGGTCATGATGTCAGGCGTCCTTCACAATTATTGGCGCAATTATCGGGCCGTTGGTGCTTGTAGAATATATTATATCTACAGACAAATCTGGAGAAATCAAGCTTTAACATGAAAAATAAGTTATTTATTTTATTTAACAATTTTTATATGTATTAATATCGCCGCGCGCTGTTTATCTTTTCTGATTTTACTTTAATTATTATCCTTTGATCCCTATAGTTATCCTGAAAATTATAATCTCTGCACATCACAAGGAATTACCATGATCAGAAAAATATTTTTGTCCCTGTCCGTAATATTTCTGGCTGCCCTGCCCGCCCAAGCTCATGAAGCGGGCAAAGAACATGTCATTGACCTGAAAAAAGAAGCCACCATTGGCAATTTGGCCAATGTTATCTCCCTGCATAAGACAATTTATATGGCGGGACAGCCTGATGAAGCCACCTTGAACAGCCTGAAGGGTCTGGGCTTTGACGTGGTGCTTAATATTCGGGCCGCCGATGAATTGGATTTTGACGAGCAGGCCATCGTGGAAGGCCACGGGCTGGCCTATTATAATATTCCGCTGTTAAAAGACGGCCAGATACAGGATGCGTCTGTGGCGGCCATTCATGCGGTGATTAAAGAAAATAAAGGCAAAAAAATACTGTTTCATTGTTCCAGCGGCAACAGAGTAGCCAGCTGGCTCGGGGCCCATCTGGTGCGCGCAATGGACTATGAGACGGAGGCAGCCATAGCCTATTCAAAGCAAGCGGGCATGACCAAAGAAAAAATGGAAAATATCCTGCGCGACTATATCGCAAGCTTGAAAAAATAGCCCTACTTTGCAATATGACGTGTGCCTTTGGAGAAATTATCAAATTTTTCCTGCCAGTCGGAAGGATGATTGGTGAGGCGCACTTCGACCGCTGTCACTTTATATTCCGGGCAATCGGTCGCCCAGTCGGCATTATCCGTTGTCACCACATTGACGCCGGTTTCTGGCATATGGAACGTGGTATAGACCACCCCCGGCTGCATCCTGTCTGATATTTTTGCCCGCAGCGTCGTGTCCCCCATACGGCTTTGAATATTGACCCAGTCGCCGCCGCGAATATTACGGTCCTCAGCATCTTTGGCATTTATTTCCAATATATCCTGATCATGCCAGATGTTATTTTCCGTCCGCCGCGTCTGCGCGCCCACATTATATTGGCTTAAGATACGCCCCGTGGTCAGGATCAACGGAAAGCGGCGGGTGATTTTTTCTGTGGTAGGAACAAATTCGGTCACGACAAAATTACCCATGCCGCGCACAAATCCGCCCACATGCATGATCGGCGTGCCGTCCGGTGCCGCGTCGTTACAGGGCCATTGCAGGCTGCCTTTTTCAGTGATTTTATCAAAACTGACCCCGGCAAAACTGGGGGTCAGGCGGGCGATCTCATCCATAATTTCAGACGCGCTGTTATAAGACATGTCATAACCCATGGCGCGCGCAAGACGGCAGGTGATTTCCCATTCATCCATACCGGTCATGGGCGCTGCCGCCCTATTGACCATACTGATGCGCCGCTCCGCATTGGTAAAGGTGCCATGTTTCTCCAGAAAGCTGGTGCCAGGCAAGAAAATATGGGCAAAACGCGCCGTTTCATTGAGGAATAAATCCTGCACGATCAAACATTCCAGATTTTTCAGCGCGGCTTCCACATGGCGAGTATTGGGGTCGCTTTGCGCCACATCTTCGCCCTGAATATACATGCCCCGGTAATGGCCTGCGACCGCCTGATCAAACATGGCGGGAATTCTAAGGCCCGGTTCAGGATCAAGCGTGACCCCCCAGTCTTTCTCAAAGCTGCCGCGAATGTCATCATCGCCAACCGGACGATAGCCCGGCAATTCATGGGGGAAAGAGCCCATATCGCAGGAGCCCTGCACATTATTCTGCCCCCTGAGCGGATTAACCCCAACGCCTGAAAAACCAATGTTTCCCGTCAGCATGGCAAGATTGGCCAGCCCCATGACAGCGGTCGAGCCTTGGGAATGTTCGGTCACGCCAAGACCATAAAATATGGCAGATTTGCCCGTGCCGCCTGTTTTGTTTCCGGTCGCATAAAGCCGGGCCGCCGCCCGCAGATCATTCGCAGAAATACCCGCAGTCGGTGCAATATTTTCCGGTGCATTGACCGGATCAAGAATGAATTTCCGCCAAACGGCATAGGCCTTATCGTCACACCTCTCGGCCACATAGGCCTTATCTTCAAGCCCCTCTTCGACGATCACATGGGCCAGGGCATTAATCACGGCCACATTATTTCCGGGCAATAACGCCAGATGATAATCGGCCTTGACATGGGGTGATTTCACCAGATCAATGGCGCGGGGATCAATGACGATCAGGCGCGCCCCCGCCCGTAACCGCTTTTTCATCAGGCTGCCAAAAACCGGATGGGCATCCGTCGGGTTGGCCCCGATGACCAGGATCACATCAGCATCCATCACACTGTCAAATGTCTGAGTCCCCGCAGAGGTGCCCAAAGTCCGGTTAAGGCCATAGCCTGTCGGGCTGTGACATACCCGCGCGCAGGTATCAATATTATTATTGCCAAAGGCCGCGCGGATCAGTTTCTGAACCACATAGACTTCTTCGTTGGTGCAGCGCGACGACGAAATCCCGCCAATGGATTTTTTGCCGTATTTCTTCTGTATGGCCAGCATCCGCGTCGCAGCATATGAAAGGGCCTCGTCCCAACTGACTTCCTGCCATGGATCGGTGATGCCTTCGCGGATCATGGGTTTGGTAATCCGATCCGGATGAAAAGCATATTCCCACGCAAAGCGGCCCTTAACGCAGCTATGGCCATGGTTGGCCTGCCCGTCCTTCCACGGGGTCATGCGCACAACATCCCCCCCCTTCATTTCCGCTTTAAAGCCGCAGCCAACACCGCAATAGGCGCAAGTGGTCAGAACGGCGTGATCCGGCTTGCCCCCCTCAATGACATTCTTTTCCAGCAGGCTATCCGTTGGACAGGCCGACACGCAGGCGCCGCAAGAGACGCAATCACTGGCGAGAAAATTCTGCGCCCCCGCCTTGATCTGGCTGTCAAATCCGCGTCCCTCCACCGTTAAAGCAAAGGTTCCCTGCACCTCTTCGCACGCCCGCACACATTTGGAACAGAGAATACATTTGCCGGGGTCAAAGCTAAAATAAGGATTGCTGTCATCGATGATGGATTTGAGATGATTATGGCCTTCTGTGCCATACCGGCTTTCCTGAATATCCAGCAATTTTGCCAGATCATGAAGGGGTGTGTTTTCTTCGGGATGATCTGACAGATAAAGATCCATCACGCCGCGCCGCAGTTTTGTCAAATATTCGGACTGGGTGGTGACGCTCATACCATCCTCGGCGGGAGTCGTGCAGGACGCCGGCGCGCCTTTTCTGCCGTCAATTTCCACCAGACACAGGCGGCAGGAGCCAAAGCTTTCCAGACAATCCGAAGCGCATAGGCTGGGAATATCCGTGTCCAGCTCTGCCGCCGCGCGCATGATACTTGTGCCGCACGCCACCGTCACAGGATTGCCGTCAATTTCCAATGTAACGGACGTATCCGAGATGACTTCCGGTGTCCCGAAATCTTTTTCAATGATCATTGTTCTATTCCGTTTTAAAATCTTCCGGCCAATGCCGCAACGCACTTAAGACGGGAATTGGCGTCATGCCGCCCATGGCGCATAAGGACCCGGCCTCCATCAGCTCACATAAATCTTTCATCAGATTCAGATTTTCTGCGCGTTTTTCACCGGCTTGAATTTTACCCATAAGCTCCGCGCCGCGCACAGAACCAATACGGCAGGGCGTACATTTGCCGCAGCTCTCGATGGCGCAGAATTCAAAGGCGAATTTTGCCTGCTCGGCCATATCCACCGTATGGTCAAATACCACAATTCCGCCGTGGCCCAGCACCGCCCCAGCCTCTGAGAAGGCCTCATAATCCATCGGTAAATCAAGGTCATCTTCCGATAAATACGCCCCGAGCGGCCCGCCGACCTGCACCGCCTTTAACGGCAAATCACTGAGGGTGCCGCCGCCGTAATTCTCAATCAATTCCCGCAGGCTGACCCCGAATGCCTTTTCCACCAAACCGCCGCGCGTAATATTTCCGGCCAGTTGGAAGGCGATGGTGCCGCGGGAACGGCCCATGCCAAAATTCTGATAATATTCTGCGCCGCGCGCCATGATGATCGGCACGCTGGCCAATGACAGAACATTATTGACCACGGTGGGCTTGCCGAACAAGCCTTCAATGGCGGGCAAGGGCGGTTTGGCCCGCACCATGCCGCGCTTGCCCTCCAGACTTTCCAGCATGGCGGTTTCTTCGCCGCAAACATATGATCCCGCCCCCATGCGGATTTCAATGTCAAAATCCCTGCCCGATCCCCGGATATCTTTCCCTAGCCAGCCTTGATGGCGGGCATTGATCAGAGCCTCCCCCAATATTTCTTTACACAAGGGATATTCCGATCGCAGATAGATATAGCCTTCATTGGCGCCAACCGCGAGGCCCGCAATGATCATGCCTTCAATCAATGAATAGGGATCGCCCTCCATCAAAATCCGGTCGGCAAAAGTGCCGCTGTCGCCTTCGTCCGCATTGCAGCAGATATATTTCTGATCTGAAGAAGCCTTAAGCACCGTATTCCATTTAATGCCCGTGGGAAAGGCCGCCCCGCCGCGCCCGCGCAGGCCGCTTTGCGTCACCTGATCAACGATCTGCTGCGCCGTCATCTTAAGCGCAACGTCAAGACCAACAAAACCGCCATTCGCCTGATAATCATGCAGAGACAGGGCATCAATCAAACCGCAGCGGGCAAAGGTCAATCTGTCCTGATTTTTCAGGTAAGGGATTTCGGTGGTCAACCCCTGACACAGGGCATGATCACCGCCCGCCAGAAATCCCGCGTCAAATAATCCCGCCGCATCACTTGGGGACACATTGCCATAAGCAACCCGGCCCCGCTTCGTCGCCACCTCCACCAAAGGTTCCAGCCAGCCCATCCCCCATGAGCCATTACGGATAATCTCGATATCATGGCCACGCGATGCGGCCTCCTCCATGAGGGCAAGGACAAGCTCATCAGCACCGAGCGACAAGGCGGTGCTTTCCAGCGGCACATAGAGGGTCACCAGATTTGTCATAAGGCCACCTTTTTAAGCAAATGATCCATATGGTCCGCGCTCACCCGGCCATGTAACCTTCCATCAAAAGTAATATTTGGCGATACGGCGCAATTCCCCAGACAATAAACCGCCTCTAATGTGAAATGCCCATCAGGGCTGGTCTGACCCAGAGTGATCCCAAGCTGATTTTGCACATGACGCGTCAAGGCCCGGCTGCCCCGTGATTGACAGGCCTCCGCCTGACAAACTTGAATCACATGGCGGCCTTTAGGCGCGGCTGTAAAATCATGATAAAAACTTTTAACGCCGTAGACTTCTGCTTCGGATAGATTAAATCCCGCCGCAAGCAAGGCGTAGCTTTCTGCCGGAATATACCCGAAAAAATACTGAAGGCCGTGCAAAGCCTCCATCAGGCCGCCTTTCAGGGACGCGTATTGTGCGATGATCTGCAGGGCCTCGGCCTGATTCCAGCTTACTTTATGGCTATGAGCCTCTTCAAGGCGGGTTTTATCTCCCATTTTATCCGGCATATATCCTCTTTCCCATTACGCAACCCGTGAAACTTCGAGCTTAAACATAATACGGGAACAAAGGCCATACAATCTAATTTTCTATTAATGATTGCTGGCGCCCGAAATACCGATACCCGTTTCAGAGCGCACAAGCTGTTCATCAAACAGCGCCTTTTCCTTCTCTGCCTGCGGGCTTTTATCCAGCAGGGAAAAAACCCATATGGCAATAAAGGCAAGCGGCAGGGAATAGAAGGTTGGATAGACCTGCGGGAAGATCGGCTCCGCATTGCCAAGGACAGACACCCAAACACCGGGGCCAAGGATAATCAGCCCAATGGACAATATCAACCCGACAACGCCGCCGGCGATGGCCCCTCTGGTGGTCATATTTGACCAATATATGGACATAATCAGAATCGGGAAGTTTACGCTCGCCGCGACGGCCAGAGCCATTGAGGCCACAAAGGCCACATTCTGATGCTCAAAAGCAATGCCCAATACGACCGCAATGGCGCCAAGGGCAAAGGTTGCTATGCGCGATATCTTAATTTCCTCTGCGCTGCTAACCGAGCCCTTTTTAAAGGTTTTGGAATAGAGGTCATGGGCAATGGTCGCCGCACCGGCCAAGGTGAGTCCGGCGACAACCGCAAGGATGGTCGCAAAAGCCACCGCCGACATAAAGCCAAGCATAAAATCACCGCCCATATATTGGGTCAGATGCAGAGCCACCATATTACCGCCGCCCAAGATGTTACCCGCCGCATCATGATAATCAGGATTATTCATCACGAAAGTCACCGCGCCAAAACCGATGATAATGATCAGAATATAAAAATATCCCATCAGAGTTGTCGCGACAAAAACAGATTTGCGGGCATCTTTGGCATCTTTAACCGTGAACAGCCGCATTAATATATGAGGCAATCCCATGATACCGAACATCATGGTCAAGGCAATGGAGATAATCGCAATGGGATCTTTCAACCATAACCCGGGGGCCAATATGGCCACGCCCTTTGGATGAATATCCGCCGCACTGGATAATATCGCTTCCACATTGAAGTTAAAGCTTTTCATCACCATAAAGGCAATGAACGTGCCGCCAATCAACAATAATACGGCCTTGATCAATTGCACCCAAGTGGTGGCAAGCATACCGCCGAAGCTCACGTAGCAAATCATCAGGAAGCTGACCAATATCACCGCATAAATATAATCCAGACCAAATAAAAGCTGAATCAATTTACCGGCACCGACCATCTGCGCGATCAGATAAAAAATAACCACAGACAAAGACCCAATGGCAGAAATTATCCGAATTGGCTTTTTGTCCAAACGGTAAGACACCACATCAATGAAGGTATAGCTGCCCAGATTACGCAAACGTTCCGCCATCAGGAATAAAATCACCGGCCATGCCGCCATAACCCCAACAGCCAGAATCATGGCATCAAAACCAAAACCATATATGGCCCCGGTAATCCCAAGGAAAGTCGCCGCCGACATGAAGTCACCCGCAATGGCTGTGCCATTCTGCCACGGCGTAATCCCGCCGCCCGCTGCATAAAAATCATCTTTGGTTTTGGTCTTGCTCGCCGCCCACCATGTGATGCCCAAGGTGGCCAGAACAAATATCAGAAACATTATGATCGCAGAAACATTAAGCGGTTGTTTGACCACTGCGCCCGAAATATCGCCGCCGGCCCCATGGGCCGCACCAGAAAGATATAGGGCCAAGGAAATATACCCCAAAACAGATCCAAAAAACAGTTTTATCACTTTACTCATGGCCAAGCTCTTTGCGTAATTGCCCGCTTAACACATCAAAATACCGGTTAGCCCACCAGGTATAAATTCCCGAGCAAACCATGCCGCTGATAATCACCAGTACGCCGATAACAATGCCGTATGTCATACTGCCGCCGCGAAGGGATTGCGACATAAACGCCGGCGCAAAAGACATGCCCAGCACATAAATGGCGTAACCCACAACAATGATCAGGCTAAAGATCAGACCGAACCTCCTTCGTGCGCGGGTAAGCTCTTTGAATTTAGGATGATTGAGACATTTTTCAGTTTCCGTTGGCGACATTTTATTTCCCATTATTTTTGTTTGACCCCTCTTTATAATTCCGGATAATTTTGGGGTCATATTTTATAAAAATGTGATACATTAAAGGCCCGATTTCAAAAGCAGTGTTGCATATTTAACATGCTCTTTCAACCGGACCTTCATTTTCAGGTTTCAACAAAATCAGAATGTATATGTCCCTGTAAAACCATATGTTCTCGGCGCACCAAACAGGGCGAAGGCAATACGGCTGCCGCGCTGTGAGAAGACATGGGTTCGATATTCCTTATTGGCTATATTCTTGATCCAGCCGGCCAATTCCCATTTGCCATCCGGTGAATTCCACGCCAAACGGCCATCCCATAAATCATAGGCCGGGATCGTCGTAATATCATTATTATTGGGATCATAATAGGTCAGGGACTGATAACGGTAATTGACCTTCCCGGACAAGGAACTGCCATCTTCCAGCTCATGGGTATATTTTCCATACATGCTGAGGCTATGTTCCGGAGATTGCCGCATAATATTCCCTGAGAAATCCGCAGAACCGTCAATACCCGGAGATCCTGCATATTCGGTATATTTTGCATCAAGATAAGCATAACTTCCGCCCACTTCAAGGGCTTCGGTAAGAAGGAATGTGAATTCAGTCTCAATACCTTTTATTTCAGCCTTACCCGCATTTTCGGTTATAAACTGGCCAAAGTCATCCACACCCGGCTGGAAAAAGCGTGTCACTTGCAAATTGTTATAATCCGTATAGAAAGCGGCAATATTCACCCGCGCCCGATTATCCCAGAACTGCGTTTTCACCCCAACTTCAAAATTGGTGGCTTTTTCGGAATCAAAAGGTGTGGTGGCCCGCTCTGCAGTAGAGGCTGATCCGGTAAAGCCGCCGCTTTTAAAGCCTGTGGAGATACTACCATAAATCATGGCATCCTCTGTGACCTGATAGTCGGCAACCACGCGCCAGGAAACATTGCTCCAACGCTCACTGGCCCCAACTTCTGCAAAATTGGTCAGCAAAAGCCCAATACCCTGATGAACCACAGCTTCTGCTGTCATGTCTTTTTTCTCTGTGGAATAACGCAAGCCGCCCCGAATGGTAAGATCTTCCGAAACCTCATAAGACCCATCCGCATAGAGCGCGAAAGTATCCGATTTATTGGTTTGGAAAGAGGACATATCACTGGCAAAATTTACCCCGCCAACCTCCAGACCAATTGAAGGAAAATAATAATTTTCAACACGGTCAGTTTCTTCACGGCTGTAAAAAGCGCCCACAACCCAGTTTAAGGCCGACTCCCCATTTGATACTGCCCGAAATTCCTGAGTCAGCTGTTTGGTATTTTCAATCGCCGCATCACTCACATCAAAGGCAAAACCAGACGATGCCGGCGCAAAGAAATTAGCCCCGGAAACATTCAAAGCCACAAAGGCGGTTGAGGCCGGCAGGCCTTCTGAATCTTCGAGCCAGTCAAATGTGCTTTTCCGGTAAGCTGAAATGGACGAGAATGTGCCCCATGCCTGACCCCAGTTAACCTTCAGGGAGTAGCCTTCGACTGTTCTGTCCGTATAGCCTTCCACATCATTAAGAGAATCAAAAGCTGATCCGCCGCCGCCCAAGGCATTATTAACCGCAATCGGATTTGAGGCATTATCACCGCCGTGGAAACCAACGGCGCTTCCCACCGGCTCCCGATTACTATCCCCCATATTATCATCAGCACCATCGGCTGAAAAAATCACCTCAAGGTCTTCGCTTGGTGTCCAGCGTAACATGCCGCGATAAGCAAAAGTTTCACCGCCGCCAAGCTGTTTGCCGAACAAATCCGAGCCAACCAGAACATTTGTGTAATAACCGTTAAATTCCCGGCGGCTGAAAGACAGCTTACCGAATAGATTTTCCGCGATCTGACCACTGAGCATGCCGGCGGTATCAAAACGGCCATAATCGCCCACCGTCTGACGGAAACGAATTTTGGTCTCTTCGTCCGGTAATGTCGTGACAAAATTTATCGATCCACCAATGGAGTTCTTGCCGTATAAAGTTCCCTGCGGGCCGCGCAAAATTTCAACCCGTTCCAGATCGAATATATCAAAAACCTGCGCGGTTCTCGCGGCGATATAAACATCATCTACACTGACCACAACGCTGTCACTGGCAGAGGCCCCGTCTTCTTTTGTTCCAATACCGCGTATGGCGATTTCTGGCTGCCCGACGCTAAAGGCCGCAAAGGTAAGGCCCGGCGTCCGGTTACCAATATCCTGCAAATTGGAAATATCATCTTCCCGCAGCAGGTCACCAGAAAAAGCCGAAATGGCAATGGGAGCCTGTTGAAGATTCTCAGCTCTTTTCTGGGCCGTTACCGTAATTTCCTCAATGGCGAATAAATTATCTTCCCCTTCTGCCGCATTGGCGAGCAAAGGTGCCGCGGTCAATCCAAGGGCAAATAGCGACGTCGTCGCATAAAACCATGTTTTCATAGTCGTCTCCTATATCTATATTTTTATCAAACATTATAATTTCTCACAGCTATTCCCTATTCATCAGCTGCGATACTCTATTCAACGACAGGCGGAGAAAACCCCTCAGTTATTATTAATAAATTATTAATTTTCAGAAATTTAAGGTAAGCGTCAGGCCATAGGTGCGCGGTGTGCCAAACAGGGCATAATCATTGCCACCAAGCACATAAAGGTGGGAAATATATTCTTTATCCAGTAAATTTTTCGCCCAGAGCGTCACTTCCCAGACATTATCAGATGCTTCATAAGCGATGGAGGCATCCACCAGGTCAAATGCCGGCTGGATGGTCACGCTGTTATCCGGCTCGCGAAAGCTCATGCCCTGATAACGGTAATCGGCGCGAAATCTGAGCCGGCCCAGTCGAAATTCCCGTTCATAAAAAAAAGCCAGATAAAGCGAATGCCGGGGGGCCTGCCGCAGGCTGTTGCCGGTAAAATCCCGGCCCGACAAATCATTAAATTGATCATAAGTCGCATCCAGAAAAGCGTAAGAGCCGAAAAATTCAATCTCTTTAGTGGGCTTGACGGTAAATTCAAGCTCCAGGCCACGCAGCCTTGCCGAGGCGGCATTACTGGTCTGGAAAACCCCGAAATTGCCTTCTGTCTTAAATTGCACGACCTGCAAATCACGGTAATCAGAATAAAAGCCCACCAGGTTCAAACGAATCCTGTCCTCAAGCCATTGGGACTTAACCCCAATCTCAAAATTCCAGACCGATTCCGGATCTATGGTACGCCCGGCCAAATCAAGTGTGGCCGGCGCCCCTTGAAAACCGCCGCTTTTATAGCCGCGCGATATGCTGCCATACAGCATGATATCATTGCTATATTGCCATGATAAAACAAAGTTTGGCGAGAAATCCGTCCAGGCCCCCTCATTACGAAGGGCGAAATCCTCGAGCAGTATGGTGCGGTCCCCATTGGTGATATTCTGTTGATCCATCTTTTTGGTTTCATGGGTCAGGCGCGCCCCCGCCGTAAAATTTATGCCGTCCGCAAGACTGTATGTGGCCTCTCCAAAAGCGGCGTAACTGTTGGTTTTATTGTCCTGATCTGTGGTCGAGATTAAATTCGGGAAGGTAAAATTCTCAATACGGTGCGTATGTTCAAAAAGATAATAAAATCCCGCCACATATTTCAAGGCTGCTTCATCCGGCGAAATCCAGCGAAACTCCTGAGAAAATTGTGAATGTCGCTCATTCACATTGGAATTTACCTTCTGGTTGGTCAGCGATGACGGCAGGCCTGTGGAATCTTCCAGCCAGGAGAACTCTGTTTTGCGAAAAGCCGTAATGGACAGGATTTTACCGTAACCCCCTTTCTGGCTGATCCGGCTGCTAAGGCCCCATATGGTGCGATCCGTGAAGCCACGGTCACTGTTGATGGCATTTCTGGCATTCCCGCCGAGACTTGCCAGAATATCCGTTGGCAAGGCAGTGGCCCCGCTGGGCTGCCCATCCGGGCCAAGCAGACGGACCGGCACCCGCCCGACCACGGGAATACGGCCTGTACTTTCCAAATCATCCCGGCTGTAATCGCTGTTTATATCCATGCGCAGATCCTCGCCCAGAATAAATAAAAGCTTGCCGCGCGCAGACCATATATTCTCGTCATTCTGCTTGATGCCCGGCAAAAATATGCTTTCCTGCCACCCCTTTCTTTTGCGGGAATGAAGCGATAATCTGGCCAATAGTTTATCTTCCATCACCGGGCCGCTGATCACACCCCGAATATCAACCCGGTCATAATTGCCAAAGGTGGCTTCTATTTCGCCGGATAATTCTTTTGTGGGATTTTTACTGGTGACATTGATGGCCCCGCCAATGGCATTCTTGCCGTATAAAGTGCCTTGCGGGCCCCGTATGACTTCAATCTGTTCCAAATCATAGAAATTCATATTAATACTGGTGATCCGCCCCACATAGACATCATCAATGAACATAACAATGGAATTATCCAAGGCGGCCCCATCGTCATTTGACCCCACCCCGCGCATATGAATGGTTGGCTGCCCTATGCTGAAGCTGGACACGGTCAGGCCCGGCACACGCGTCCCCACATCCTCAATATCATGAATACGGGCCTCGCGGATGAACGGCGGCTTGATCACCGTAACCGCCACAGGCACTTTTTGCATGTTGCTGCGCCTTCGCAATGACGTGACAACCACTTCATCTATGGGGCTGATATAGTCTTCTTCCACAAACACATCACCGCGTTCATGGTCATGCGGCAGGGGAGAGGATATGACAGAATCAAGCTCTTGAAACAAACCGGGCGATATGGAAATGGTTTTTTTGTTGATATATTTAAAGCCAAGCTGCGTGCCATCCAGAAGAGTGGTCAAAGCTTCTTTCGGATACATCTTTCCTGTGAGGGCCTTGGATGTTTTTTCATCGGTGTCTTTCTTTCGCACCAACAGGGACATATTGGCCTGCACGCCGAAATCCAGCAATGCCGTCGACAGGGATTGGGCCTCAATATCAAAATCTTTTTTAATTTCCCTGAATAAGCTGGCCGATTGACCATAAGAGGACAGCCCGAATAACAGAACAAACGAAAAGATCAGAAGACGGATCAAGAACTTCCCTGAAACATCACTTAATATCTTTTTCAGGTCACCGCTGAAGACAGAAAAAATATCGACAAAAACTTGTCGCATTCCCCAGA
Organism: Emcibacter sp.; assembly: GCA_021647465.1. Lineage (GTDB taxonomy): Bacteria > Pseudomonadota > Alphaproteobacteria > Sphingomonadales > Emcibacteraceae > Paremcibacter. The sequence goes on from JAKIUQ010000004.1 coordinate 213,944, forward strand.
CATCCTCCCATTAGGTTTTTTATATATTTATACGGCCATATTACCGCCCGCAAAATTTATTGCGGGCTGTTTATTTGTACCATATTATTATTTGTTGGGATAGAGGGTGATGAGATCCTTGGAAATAGTGCGCGCCTTTACATTAAACGTCGTCTCCAGCGCTTTTAAGGTTGTCGCGCGGTCTTCTATTTTTAAAATGGCCACGACCTCGACATCCCTCAAGGCGGGATCGCCAATACGAATTTCCACATTATAATAGCGGTTAATATCCTCGACCAGATCCGCGAAGCTTTCCCCGTTGTAAATAAGTTTCCTGTCACGCCAGGACAAGACAGCATGACTGTCCACCGCAATGGCTTTATTATCAACCGCATCATTACCAAGGCTGAATTTCTGATCCGAAGTCAAAGTGGCATCAAGGGGCATTGCGGCATAATTATCCGTCATACGGCCATGATCCATAACCCCGACAGAACCTTCCAATACGGTCACATCACTATGAAACTCTTTTTGACGGATGTTAAATTTAGTCCCCAGAACCCGCACAAGGCCGCCTGTTGTTTCAACAAAAAATGGCCGATCCACATCTTTAGCCACCTCAAAGAAAACTTCCCCGCGCGTCAGATAAACAACCCGCTTATCCTTCTGAAGGTCAACGCGGATTTCTGAATTTGTATTCAGAGCAAGGCGTGAACCATCCTCCAGAACCACATCGGCCAGCGCGCCGATTTTGGTTGAATGGCTGTCCATCCAAATATTATTTCCCCAAAAGCCATAACCCATAATACTTATGGCAAGAAAGGCAATAGACGCGGCGATCATTCCGGGAGACCAGATTTGCTTATGTGATTTTTTCTGTATTTTATGATCCGCCAATGATGTGACAGAGGCTCTATCCCGCGCGGGACTTGCCGCGGGGCTTACCATGACCGGAAGCTCATCCCACAGCCCGCCTATTTCCCTATAGGCCGCCTGATGCAAATCACTTTGGCTGATCCAGTCCGCAAAGCCTGCCGCCCGCGCCGGCGATATATCTTCAGCGCGCATCAGCACAAACCATTCGGTTGCCTCATCCAGTATTTTATCGTCTGTTATCTGCTCATTCATCTTTAGTCCATTATCCCGTATCACAAAATCTAAACGGCTCTCCTTAAAGATCCCTCAGTTTTTTTTCATTTTCCGCCTTAAATATTTAAGGGCCTGTATGATATATTTCTCAACCATGCTTATGGAAACTTGTAATTCTTCAGCTATTTCGCTGTATTTCAAATTATTTTCCCGGTGCAATAAAAAAGCCCTGCGACATTTTGCCGGCAAGTCGTCCAGGGCCAGAAAAATCTCGTCAAGCTCCTGCCGCGCGGCCACTTGTCTGTCCGGCGGGATGGCCCCTGCCTCACTGGCCACCCCCATGGATACGCCGCTCTGAACCTCATGAATGTATTTTTTATGATGCTGGCCCTTGCGCTGCCGGTCAATGATAATATTAATGGCCGTACGGTAAAGATAGGCGCGGGGATTTTCCATGGTTCTCAGCCCCTCCAGAGTGATTATCTTCTGAAAGGCTTCTTGCAGCACATCATGGGCATCATCCTGATTCTGCGTTCTATACATCAAGAACTTAAGAAACCCCGCATGGTTATCCTGATACATTTGTTCAATGAATGATTTTTGTTCTTTTTCCATAAATATCCGTGGGGGCTTTGCTTAATTTATGAAGGATAAAGTTTTCCTGTTAATTATCAAGGTAATTTCACGACTACAGTTGATAAAATTCTACAGTTATGTAGAATAAATATTATAACAATAGCCCCATCCTCCAAAATGAACTAAAAGCAATTTATTTTCAAAGGGATAGGTAAGCCAAACCAAGGAATTTATCATGAGTGCCATATCAATCCATAATCCGATTCTGTTAAATCCAAGCCGAAAGTTACCAAAATCCATTGCCATTATCGGGGCCGGCACCATTGGGCCTGATATTGGCTATTACCTGAAAAGTGCCCTGAAAGACCTGACGCTTATCCTCATAGACATTAACCCTGAGGCTTTGATCTGTGCAGTTGACCGCATTGATGCCTATGTGGAAAAGGGATTGAAACGCGGTAAATTAACAAAAGCTCAAGCCATTGCCGTCCGTCAGAATTTGATAACATCCACCGACTATGCCGCCTTGAAAGATTGCGACTGGGTTTTGGAGGCGGCCACAGAAGATCTGGATTTGAAAAGAGAAATCTTCACGCAGATCGAAAAACATATTCGCCCAGACGCGCTGATTACCTCCAACACCAGCTCCCTGCCCGCAGAACGGCTTTTTTCCCATCTGGTTCATCCAGAGCGGGCCACCGTCACCCATTTTTTCGCGCCGGCCTTCCAAAACCCTGTGGTTGAAATCATTGATTGGCACGGGGCCGGGCCGGAACTATCCGAATATTTACGCTGGTTCTTTGGCATCACAGGAAAAGTCCCCATGCTAACCACCGATGCGGTCTGTTTCATGCTCGACCGGATATTTGATAATTGGTGCAACGAAGCCGCTTTGCTATTGGATATTGCCAGCCCCGCAGAAATCGACAGCGTGGCCATGGAACTGGTTCATGCCGGGCCATTCTTTGTCCTGAATTTAGCCAACGGCAACCCGATCATCGTTGAAACCAACACGGTGCAGGCCGCCGATGAAGGCGACCATTACACGCCGGCCCCTATCTTTAACGAAGTTGATAAATGGGAGACAAATCCGCCCGGATCCCCCATCCCTGTGGATCCAGAAACGGCCTCTGTCATACGGGATCGTCTGCTGGGTATCTTATTTTCCCAGACCGTCGATATTCTGGACAGGCAGATCGGCTCCCCGGCGGATCTTGATCTGGGCTGCTGCTTGGCCTTTGCCTTTAAAAAAGGCCCGCTTGAACTGATGAAAGATTTCGGGGCGCAAGAAGTCGCGCGTATCTTTGCCGAATTTGCCAAATATAAACCGAATATGCCCCAGCCGAAAAAACCGATTTCGGCCTATCTTGATTTTCACCGTTATATTCTGGTTGATGACGTGAATGGCGTCAAAATCATCACCCTGCGCCGACCAGAAGCCATGAATGCCCTTCATGACCAGATGACCGACGAAATTCTTGAGGTCATCAAGGCCCATGAAAATGATCCCGCCGTCACGGGTTTTATCATCACGGGCTATGGCACATCTGCTTTCTGCGCTGGTGCCGATATTGGTAAATTTCCCGCCATGCTGGGCAACAAAGACCAAAGCATTCAATATGCCAGGGATTGTTCCCGTCTGCTGATTCATCTGGATAGCTGCCCCAAGCCGGTTGTTGCCGCGCTGAATGGTCTGGCTCTCGGCGGCGGGCTGGAGCTGGCCACCCGCTGTCATGCGCTGGTGGCTATGGAGAGCGCATGGATGCAATTACCGGAAGTTACCCTTGGGATCGTCCCCGGCATCGGCGCCATGGTCATCCCCTATCGCCGCTGGCCCAAATCAGCAAAAATTTTCAACGGCATGCTTACCCGCGCAGAAAAACTAACCGCAAGAACGGGGCTTGAAATCGGCATGATTTCAGAGATTGTTCACTATCCGAAAGATTTGATCCCCGCCGCCCTTCGGCAAGTGGCGGCCTTACAGAACAAACCCCATGCCATTACAGATACGCCTGTGGAAATTGGCGGCTTTGAGCCATCGGACGCCGCCTCGGCAACGGGCCAGATATTAAGCCGCGAAATTATCACGATCATTGAAAAAGCTGTGGATCAGGCCGCAAAGGCCGCCTCTTTATCCGATGCCCTGGACATAGGCTATGAGGCCTTTGGTGACAGCGCCTGTACAAAAGCCGCCCGTGAAGGCATTTCAGCCTTTCAGGAACGCCGCAAAGCTGATTTCAAGGAAACAGGCTGATCATGCGTTACCCGTCAGGCTCTTGTACCGTCCAGAATAATATCGGCATAATATCGGCCAATTTGATCAAGGGATAATGGGCCGTCCGTTCGGTACCAACTGGACAGGCTGTTGCATAACCCCAAAATTGAATAGACCAGAAGTTCGGGCGGCGCGTCTGGCCGTATCTCACCGGCTTCGCAGCCCTGACGGATCATTTCCAGCCACGTTTTTTCATAGGATTTGAACATATCACGCAATTGAATGAATTTGATCTGGACGTCACCCCTGCTGTTTTTACGAACCGCCATGACCATATGGAAATAACTGGAATTAAAATGCTGGAGATGACTTTCAATACCGCGCCGAATGATTATTCTGCTATCTGTCTCTTGCGCTATGATCGCCGTAAAATTCTCCATAACGCGGGAAATCTGCGGCGCGATAATATCATAGAGAAGGTCATATCTGCTGGGGTAATAATAATAGAGGGATTCCCGTTTAATGCCGACTGATTCAGCAATATCCCCAAGAGACGTATCCGAAAAGCCCTTCTCGGCAAAAAGCCTGTTGGCTTCTGCCAATATTAAATTGCGCCGTTTAAACTTCTTTGTCATTGTTTTTATCTTTTTCTTACTTTATGGAGAAATCATAGACTTTTCTGAAGGGAATAGACAATAGCTTCTGAACCTGCAAAATCAAGATTTCTGATGTGCCAGGGCCGAAATATCCATTTTCTGGAATATGGTGACCCAAAGTCAGAGGCCGTCATTATCTGGCATGGGGTCACGGGCACCTGCCAAGATCATGAAGAACTGGCGAGGCGGCTCGCCGAATATTATCATGTGATCTGTCCGGATTCCATTGGCTGCGGGCTGTCCGACTGGACGCATGACAAGAAAAATGACCCCGGCCTTACCGCCTATGCCACCATTGCCCGCGATCTTGTCTCTCAGCTTGGTCTGACATCGGTGCGCTGGGTCGGGGCATCAAAAGGCGGCGGCCTTGGCATTGTCCTTGGCGCGGTTATGACCGAATGCCCTATCAGCCATCTTGTTCTGGATGATGTCGGCCCCGGATTTCCCGATTGGCTGCGCGAGGCGGCCATGAAAAATATTTCGGATCCGCCGCATTTTGACAGCTTTACCCAATTCGAGAAATACCTTAAAGACATGCTGTCCAGAGGCGGGTTGGTGCTGGACAAAAAGAGATGGCGACATTTGGCAGAAACCTGGTGCCGGCAGACGGATGACGGGCATTTCACCTTTCAGAATGATCCGGCGCTGGCCAATCAGTTCAGCCTGCATGGTCAGGATTTCGACATCTGGCATCATTATGAAAAAATCACCGCGAAAACCCTGCTGATCCGGGGAGAGAAATCCATTGTTCCCGCCCATGAGGTCGAAAGAATGCAGGCCACCGGCCCAAAATGCCGCCTTCATACCCGAAGCGGCGGCCATATCAGCCTGCTCCATGAAAAAGACCTGCAAGAAGTAATCATTGGTTTTTTAAAGGATTAGCGCATTACCCGGGGTAATGAATGAAATCCGGGTTAAGGTCTGAGATTTTTGTGCAGCCCAGCAAGGCCATATCCCGCGCAAGCTCCGCGCGCAGCAACGCAAACATCCGGTCCACACCCGCCTCGCCGCCTGCCGCCAAGGCATAAAGATAAGGCCGCCCGATCATCACGGCATTCGCGCCAAGGGCCAGAGCCTTGATCACATCGGTGCCGCGCCGCACGCCGCTGTCGATCAATATTTCTGCCCGCCCGGCCACCGCTTTCACGATCTCCGGCAGAACCTCTATGGGCGGCGGCATATAATCCAGTTGCCGGCCGCCGTGGTTGGAAATAATAATACCGCTGGCCCCGATGTCCACCGCGCGTTTGGCGTCTTCTGCGTTGACAATTCCTTTAATCAGGAATGGCCCGCCCCATTGCTCAATCATCCATGCGGCATCATCCCAGTCCACCGCAGGGTCAAACTGTTTGGCCACATAATCCATCAGGTTGCCGTCGTCTGGAAGCTTGACCGTTGATGATCCTGCCAGATTGCCAAGTTCAATTTTCTCGCCGGTCAAATAATGATAGAGCCAAGCCGGATGGCGCAAGACATCCATCATTGTTCGGGCCGTCAGGGACGCGGGGAAAGTCAGGACATTGCGCAAATCCTTTTCCCGATTGCCATGCACGGGCAAATCCACCGTCAGGCATAAAGCGTGATAGCCATTTTTTCGGCAACGGGCCATAAATTCCTTGATGATTTCCCGGTCCCGCCAAACATAAATCTGAAACCATTTTGGCCCCGTGCTCGCCGCTGCAGCTTCTTCTATGGATATGCTCGACAGGGACGACAAGGCATATATGCTGTTTTCCTTGGCTGCTGAGCGCACCGCCGCCGCCTCCCCGCTATGATGAAACATGCGGGTCTGGCCTGTGGGCGCGAGCAATATGGGCAAGTCAATCTTCTGATCCAATATTGTGGTTGAAAGATCAACAGAACTCACATCAACCAGCGCGCGGGGCATCAACTGATATTGGGAAAAGCTGCTTCTGTTGCGGCCCAGCGTAACCTCATCATCAGAACCGCCATCAAGATAATCAAATATCATGCGCGGCAGGCGTTTCTTCGCCAAGGCCCGAAAATCTTCTATATTAAAACATTTATCAATTTGCGCCATTCTTCCGCTCTCCTTTCTAACATGCCCCGTTTAATCACATGCCCGTTTAATCACATGAATGTACGATACAACATTCGAACGGCGACAATCAGAAAAAATGCCCCAAAGGTCAGACTAAGCTGTCTTTGGGTCAAGGCATGGGCGATTTTGGCCCCAAGCGGGGCCGCCAGAAATGTTGCCGGAGATATAATTAAAAAGCCGATCACATTAACAAAACCCACACTGCCCGGCGGCAAAAGACTGTTGCCCTGACCCAAAATCATAAAGCCAATAGTACCCGGCACCACAATCAGCAACCCAAACAGGGCCGAGGTGCCCACCGCACGGTGAATAGGCACATTAAACAGGGTCAATGTGGTCACACTGAGCGCCCCGCCGCCAATGCCCATCATGGTGGAAATTATCCCGATGATTGCGGGCGGCATAAGACCCAAAATGCCGCGCGGGACAGACGCCGCCAGCCGAATATTTTCCATGGGCAACATCATTTTGACCGCCACAAATAATGCCACGATTCCAAAGACAGCCGTCAGGCCTGAACTGCCTGTTTGCGCGGCGATCCAGCTGCCCAGAATCGCCCCCAGAAATATGGGTACCCCCCAGTGACGGGTGAGCGCAAAATCAACCGCGCCGCGTCTGCGGTGGGCGCGAATAGAAGAAATCGACGTGGGAATGATTGTCGCCAGTGAGGTGCCCACCGCCACATGCATCCTGATCTGGGGATCAACCCCGATGTAACCCAAAGCAAATTCAAGCACCGGAACAATGACAATGCCGCCGCCAATACCCATCAACCCTGCCATCAACCCGCCAACCAGTCCGGTCGCCAGCATGAGCAAAATCAGCGGCAAATATAATTCTATGAATGCCATAACGGGACGTTAAGGAAAAACAATGGAAAGATCAACTCCTTAGACATATTGACCCGCCCCATGACCCGATGCCCAGGCCCACTGAAAATTATAACCGCCCAATTGACCGGTCACATCAAGCACCTCACCAATGAAATACAGGCCATTGATTTTTTCACTTTCAAAGGTTTTAGAAGATATTTCGCGGGTATCCACACCGCCGCGCGTGACCTCTGCAGTTCGGAAACCCTCTGTACCATTAGGGCGGGGCCGCCAGTCATGGATGAAGGTCGCTATTTTACCAAGCTTCTCATTGGAAAGATCCGCCATCCGGCCCTCCACGCCGGCCTCATCACAGATAAATTGGGCCAGGCGCCGGGCAAATCTCTGGGTCAGGATATTATGCAGTTCCTGCTTTGGTTGACCCGTCCTCTGGTCTTTGAGGAATTCAAGAATATCCAAGGCCGGGGACATGTTAATCCTGATCTCATCGCCCAAGGTCCAATAGGATGAAATTTGCAGAATGGCGGGGCCGCTCAGGCCGCGGTGGGTGAATAACACCGCCTCAGCAAAGGAATTTTTGCCATGGCTGACCACCGCATCCACGGAAACCCCCGCCAATGATTTCAGCTTTTCCAGCTGGTCATTCAAAAATGTGAACGGCACTAAAGCGGGTTCGGGTTTAATGACATTATGGCCAAATTTCTGGGCAACCTGATAGCCAAAACTGCTGGCGCCCATTTTGGGAATGGATTTTCCGCCGCTGGCGATGACCAAAGCCGTACAGGTCAACGTCTCGCCGGACGTATAGAGATGAAAAATATCATCTTGTCTTTCCAGAGTTTCAATAGCCACTCCGGTGCGAATGACAACGCCCGCCGCATCACATTCACGAACCAGCATATCAATGATCTGCGTGGATTTTCCATCGCAGAACAGCTGTCCCAGTTTCTTTTCATGATAGGCAATGTCATATTTTTCCACGAGGGAAATAAAATTCTTCGGCGGGAAACGTTTGAGGGCAGAGACGCAGAAATGCGGATTTTCCGACAGGAAATGAGCCGGGCTTGTCTCCCGATTGGTAAAATTACACCGCCCGCCGCCGGAAATCCGGATTTTTCCCGCAATATTTTCTGTACTTTCGATCACCAGCGTGCGCCGGCCCCGCTTGCCCGCCTCAATAGCGCACATCAGCCCCGCGGCCCCCGCCCCGACAATCACCACATCATAATCTGTCACGTCTAAAATCCTGAAAATTCATCAAAAGCTGTCCATACAGCAAGATCAGCCCGGACGCAACTTGGGCCCAAAACCGATAGTGGCTCAGTTTGAAAATCCATCTAGTAATATACTGTGTGATACCCTATATTTAGTATATGAGTAAGAAACATAAACGACCCCGCGACCCTAATCAATTGGCAAAATATATTGTTGATATTGCTGTTGGTAAGGGAGAAGATTCAGAATATACTGCATCACAGGAAAAGGCATCAAGGGCTGGCAAGGTAGGTGGCAAAGCTCGCGCCAAAAGTCTTACGCCACAAGAGCGGTCTGAAATTGCTCAAATAGCTGCTAATACTCGTTGGAAAAAAAGCGACTAAGCCGCATCGCCTTTTGCATCTCTAGCTATTAAATCAGCAGCGCGCTTTTCTGCAATATCATCAGAGAAATCTGCAAAGAAATTTAGTTGCGACTCTTTTGGGAACATTTTGTTCATTCTTTCAACATCACAATGAGCGCGATAAACATGATTAGCAATAGCATCGCGCCTTTGTTTAGTTGATTTTTGGCGAAGATTTTGCGTTCCACCTGTGTCTGTATCGAAGTATTGTTTTCTAGAGGTTCCGTCATCAAAAAGAGTAACGCTTTGCAACGCACGATACTCAAATGCTCCATCTTCATCATAACGTTTCACGCTCCTAAGTGCCGCAGTTACTTGACGCCTTAGCATTTTACTAACGTCTTGAGGCCTTGGGGCTAATTTACCGTTCGCGGTTGCCCATCTTACAAAATCATCTGGATCACCTAATGTTTGTTCGGTTTCGGCTGTCCAGTCTTGCCAA
>JAKIUQ010000021.1 GCA_021647465.1 Emcibacter sp.
CGTTTTTTACATTTTGTGGGTCATCTATAATAGATAAAATATTTTTAAATGTCCCAATATGTGATTTTTGCTCATTTAGCTTCATCGGTATAATATATTTAGCCATAAAAGCAGATGCGAGTATTGATTTTAAAAGCATTGTTTTACCACCAGCATTAACACCAGTAACCATTAAAATATTTTTAGAAAAATCAACATCAATTGGTTTTGGATGATGAAGAGCAGGGTGGATAAAACTATTTAAAATTATTTTATTGTTATTTTTAGATTTTACTATTTGTAAACTTTTACTTTTGGCAAATAAAACTCTAGCTTGATAGTTATCAAAACGAGTAAACTCTTTGTCAATAAAATTAATAAATGATTGAAGTTCTCCAAGTGAAGACGAAAATTTTTTAACATAAGTATAAAAAATAGCTTCACGCTCTTGATTTATAAAGCGAATTTTTTCTTTAGCTTTCATAATGCTATCTGGTGTTACAAAAAAACCACCACTAGAACTTCTTCCAACTACGCTACCTTTTAATACATGGTTAAAACCACCACAAACCAACAAACAGTCTTCATCATTTATCAAGTGAAGTTGAGTATCTATAAGGTAAGAGGATAGCTTTTGTGAGGCTATTAATCTTTTTAGAGATGATGAAATATTTGATTTTTGTTCACTAATTCTTTGTGAAAGTTCAAATAAGTTTTCATCAAGGTTTTCTTCAAATTTTCCATCGTGGGTAAAGTATTTTTCAATCTCTAAAAATCTTTCATCGAAGATAAATTTATTCATCCATTCACCGATAAGTCCATCTATATCACGATTTTTAAAATATCTAAAATATCTTACAATTTTAACAATTTCAAAAATTTGCTCAAAATTAAGGATACCTTTTTTCTTTAAGTGAGATTTTATAGTATTAAAATCAGAGACTTTTGGTGGAGCTTTAAATTCTAGCTTGTCAAGTGCTTTAATATAGTTAAAATGTAGATTTTGGTCACCCTCCATAAAAAGAGAGGTGTTTCTTGAAAAGAAGCTTTTAAATAGTTTTATATGCTCACTTAAATCAAGTTGAGATATTATTTGCATATAGAAGCGCTAATCATCTTTCCATAATTTGGAGTATTTTCTTTACCTATAAAAGTGTAAGTACCAGTGCTTAACTCGTAAAGTGACGAATTTACATCAACTCCATCGCATTTTATAGTCTTACCTTGATTAAATTTCATAGCAATATCCAAGGTGTGTTGATCTTTATTTTCGCTGTATGAATTAAATAATATTGCCATCATAATTATGGCAAAGAAAACTGCTGAGATAGTTATTTTTTGAGAGCGAGAAAATTCTGTAAAGTAGTTTAGAACTAAAAAGAAAAGTCCAACAACTATAAGTCCTATGATATAAGCCAATTTAAAAACCTTTTAATAATGTATATTTTTGTTCCGGTAATAATTATTACCGGGCTTGCACTGCTTTTTCCTGAAACAATTATTGAAAGTGTTTATTCGGTGAGTGGAATATCGTTAACAGCATTAACCCACGCTGCCACCGGATTTATTCTATCCATATTTTTATTGATACACATTTATGTTTCAACAATTGGCAAATCGCCAATAAACAATTTTAAAAGTATTGTAACTGGCTGGCACTACTAAAAAGCCAACAAGAAAACAAGCTAACTATTTCATACCTGATAAAACTATGTTACGTACAACTTTTTCCGTTTTTCAACCCAAAAGCTATTTATCAAAATTTCAGCAGTTTCTCTTTTTGCTGATAGTATCGCTCCTGCCGCTAATCTCTTCGGCACAAGACAACGATGACTGTTTTATGTGCCACGATGATCCTGCTTTGAACACCATACGAAATGGAAGAACACTTTCACGGTACATCCCACCCCACGCTCTCGACAAATCAATTCATAAAAATGTTTTGTGTGGTGCGTGCCATGTCGATGCGGTTGTTGAAGATTATCCGCACCCCGAAATCTTAAAACCCGTTGACTGTGGAATTTGCCATGAAGATGCCCAGTTAAATTTTTTAAGGGGAGTACACGGACGGGCTTATCAAGCCAACGATAAAAATGCTCCCGATTGTAAAGAGTGCCATGGCACCCACGACATTATTGAATCGAGTAATCCGGATTCGAAAACATATAAAATGAACATTCCGGTTTTATGTGGTTCGTGCCATAAAGAAGGTGAAGCGGTATCGAGATCATACAATATCTCGGAGCATAATATTCTCGAAAACTACAGTCAGGGTATCCACGGGAAAGGATTGTTTAGCAGCGGTTTGGTTGTAACAGCTACCTGCAACGATTGCACGGCAACCACCTTGTGCTGCCACACACAAATATGAAATCGAGTATTTCGCAGAAGAACATTGCCACTACCTGCATGAAATGCCATGCCCGTATTGAAGATGTGCATGTTAAGGTAATCAATAAGGAGCTTTGGGAAGAGAAACCCGGAGCCATTCCTGCCTGTTCCGCCTGTCATCCTCCACATAAAGTTGAGATGAAAAATATTATCGCCACCATTACAGACAAAACCTGCTTAAAATGCCATGACGATGAAAACATTCACATGATTAAAAATAACGAAGAGGTTTCGTTAAGCGTTGATGTTACCGATCTTGCTGTTTCTGCTCATAAGAATATTACCTGCGTGAAATGTCATTCAGATGTTACTGCAAACCTGGATCGTCCGTGCAAATCGGCAGGAACGGTAGATTGCTCAAGTTGCCATGCCGAAGAAGCCGACATCTACTTCTCGAGTGGCCACGGTCAAGCTTACTTTAGTAAACACGAAAATGCACCCTACTGTACCGATTGCCATGGAACTCATCTCGTAAAATATAAAAAAGACGAAACATCGCCTGTTTTCAGGTCGGCAATTCCGGAGCTTTGTGGCGAGTGTCATAAAAAAGACGGCAAAGCAGTTGAAGGAACCGACCTCGGTGAAGTTGACGCTTTTCACGATTACTCGACAAGTGTGCATGGCAAAAGCCTGAACGAAAAAGGACTGCTTTCAACCGCCATTTGCACCGATTGCCATACCACACATTTCATGTTAAAAGAGTCCGACGACCGTTCGTCGGTGAATCCCAAAAATATTGCAGCTACCTGTGGAAATTGCCACAAAGGTATTTACGATGAATACATTGAAAGCGACCATGCCTACCGTCCCGACGAAGGCGATTTAAAATATCCCACCTGTGGCACTTGCCACAGCGCCCATGCAATTTCCGAAGTTCACGAAGACAAATTCATGTCGGAAATAACCATGCAGTGTGGGAAATGCCATGGCGATTTAGCCGACACCTACATGGAAACCTACCACGGCAAAGTGTACCAGCTTGGCTACCTCGAAGCAGCCCGCTGCTCCGATTGCCACGGAGCACACAAAATCCTGAAAATGGACAATATAAATTCAACAATAAGTGCAAAAAACATTGTTCAAACCTGCCAGAAATGCCATGACTTCGGGCATGGCCAAGACCCGGTCCTGGGTCATGGTCTTTGCGCCGCAATCCCCGCGAAAGATTGATCCGTTGATGGGCTGGACCAGTTCATCTGATATGGACGGCCAGATTCAATTGACGTTTACTTCAAAAGAAGGGGCGGTATCCTATGCCAAACGAAATAATATTGATTTTGAAGTGATCGAACCAAAGGCCAGAAAAATAAAAATTAAATCCTACGCCGATGTCTTTGCCTATCGCGGCTAATGACTAGGATAAGACATGAACACACAGGGCGCCCGTAGCTCAGCTGGATAGAGCAACGGACTTCTAATCCGTAGGTCACAGGTTCGAATCCTGTCGGGCGCACCATTCTGAATGTGATGCGGTAAAATTCATCCAGAATAGTTCTGTGGAACCGCTCACAGATACCATTGGTGTTCATAAAATTTAAAGGTTGGGTTCGCCCAGCCTTTTTTATTGCTATATATCCAGTTCCGCAACCTTATCGGCGTTTTCCTGGATGAATTGGAAGCGTAGTTCGGGTTTCTTGCCCATAAGGGCATCGACACGTTCAGAGGTATCGAGGCGGGTGCCTTCGGGGATGATAACGCGCAGCAGGGTGCGCTTATCCTTTTTCATGGTGGTCTCTTTAAGCTGGGCAGCCGGCATCTCTCCAAGGCCTTTAAATCGGCTGATTTCAATCTTGCCCCGGCCTTTAAATTCTGTTTCCATCAGCTCGTCTTTATGCTGGTCATCTCTGGCATAAAAAACGGTTCCCCCCTGAGCAATGCGGTAGAGCGGCGGCTGTGCCAGATAAAGATGGCCATTTTTAATAAGTTCGGGCATTTCCTGATAAAACAAGGTGATCAGCAGGGTGGCAATATGCGCCCCGTCGACATCCGCATCGGTCATGATGATAATTTTTTCATAGCGCAGGGCATTTTCATCATATTGATCCCCCGCGCCGCAACCAAGGGCGAGGTTGATATCAGCGATTTCCTGATTGCCGCGAATTTTATCCCGGGTGGCGCTGGCCACATTAAGAATTTTGCCGCGAATGGGCAGGATGGCCTGGGTTTTTCTGTCGCGGGCCTGTTTGGCTGAACCGCCCGCAGAATCGCCCTCCACAATATAAATTTCGGTGCCATCGGGGGAATCCTGGCTGCAATCAGATAGTTTTCCAGGCAGGCGCAATTTGCGTTTATTGGTGGCGGTTTTGCGTTTTACGTCTTTTTCTTCCCGGCGTCGCTGGCGTTCGTCTGCGCGCTCCAAAGCCCAGGCCAACAGATCATTTGCCATGGCTGGGGCGCCGCTAAGCCAATGGTCGAAATGGTCACGAATGGCATTTTCCACCAATTTTGCGGCTTCCGGATTGGTTAGCTTGTCCTTTGTCTGGCCCTGAAATTGTGGATTTTTAATGAAAACAGAAATCAAGCTGCAGCTGTTGATAAAAATATCTTCGCCGGTGATGCTGGCGGCCTTCTTATTGCCGATCAATTCGCCGTAGGCTTTTATGCCTTTCAGCAATCCGGATCGAATGCCGGCTTCATGAGTGCCGCCGATGGGGGTCGGTACCGTATTGCAATATGATCTGATATTACCGTCACCATATTCAGGCCAGCATACCGCCCATTCCACACGGCCCATATCATCGGCGAGGGGGGATATCCCTTGAAAATTTTCTTCCGTCACCTTTGGTCTTTTTTCCATGGAACTGGTCAGATAATCATTCAAGCCGCCGGGAAAATGAAAGCTGTCTTTTTCCAGTAGGCCGTCCCCGTCCTTGATTAATTCAGGGTCACACTGCCAGCGGATTTCAACACCTCTGAACAGATAGGCCTTTGATTTGGCGAGTTGATAAAGTCTGGCGGGCTTAAATTTGGCAGATTTGCCGAAAATTTCATGATCGGGAATGAAGGTAACCTTCGTGCCGCGCCGATTATTTGTCGTGCCGATATTTTCAAGCTTTGAAGTGGGTTTTCCGCGTGAAAAACTTTGTTGCCAGATTTTCTTATCCCGCGCCACCTCAACGGTTAGCCATTCGGACAGGGCATTGACCACAGAAACGCCGACGCCGTGGAGGCCGCCAGATGTTTCATAGGCCTTGCTGTTGAATTTACCGCCGGAATGCAGGGTCGTGAGAATAATCTCAAGCGCAGACTGATCTTTGAATTTTGGATGGGGATCAACGGGAATGCCCCGCCCATTATCAGAAATGGTGATTGACCCATCGCCGTGCATATGGATTTCGATTCTGTTGGCATGGCCGGCCACGGCTTCATCCATGGAATTGTCGAGCACTTCGGAGACGAGGTGATGCAGCGCTCTTTCATCCGTGCCGCCCACATACATGCCGGGGCGAAGCCGGACGGGTTCCAGTCCTTCGAGTACTTCAATGTCTTTTGCAGAATAATCAGTCGTTGTAACCGTTGTATCAAAAAGGTCAGTCATATGGGCGAGAATCTCTAAATAATATTGTTAATGGTTTTTGGATACACTATACGGTCAAAGATAACAATATCCAGATGTTGATTGAAATTGTATTTTTCTAATTAACTGGCATACTCGGTTCATGATAAATAATTGGCACCAAAAATAATGAAGCAGGCGGGGACAGCATTTTTTTGGACCTATAGAAAAGAGGCTCTGTCGCTGGCAGGTCTTTTTCTCTTGGGAATGGGTTTTGGGGCCACATGGATTTTCTACGATAATAATTTCGAGAATCCGCCAAAAACCGAGATGTCTCTGGCTTTTGAAGAAGACCATAATATTATCGAGGTTGAAATTGCTGACACTACCTCCAGCAACATCCCAAAGGATTTAGGCTATCCCTCTGAAACAAAAGAAAACGCGCCCCCTGACATCGTAGAAACATGGAAATTAAATGCGGTACAAGTCACAGGTCATGTGGCTGATAAACCTCAGGTTACGATCGTTATAGATGATCTGGGGGTGGTCAAAAATTTGACTTTGGGGGTCATCGATTTAAAAGGCCCGCTGACGTTGTCTTTTTTGCCTTATGGCAAGAATTTAAGAGAAATAACGCAGCTTGCGGCCGGCAATGGTCATGAATTGATGGTGCATCTGCCCATGGAACCACAGGGGGATAAAAACCCCGGACCCCATGCCTTACGTGTCGCGGCGACAGACGGGAAAAATTTGGAAGACCTGTATTTTAACCTGTCACAGTTCGAGGGCTATGTGGGACTGAATAATCATATGGGCAGCGCCTTTACCGAGGATAGGGCGGGCTTGAGCGTCATGCTTGATGAGGTGAAGAGGCGCGGGCTGCTGGTGCTGGATTCGCGCACATCGCGCAAATCCCTATTGGCTGACCTGTCATCGGATAAGAATATCCCCAACATGACCAGAGACTTTTTCCTGGATAATATACAGGATGTGGATTATATCTTGGGACAGCTCTTTAAGCTTGAGGAAATGGCGAAGAAAAGGGGGCATGCCATTGCCATTGGTCACCCCTATAAGGAAACAATAGAAGCCTTGACGTTATGGCGGCCCACGTTAAAGGAAAAGGGCATTGTCCTTGTGCCTTTGTCCCATATCATGAAAAAGAAATACGATAAAATTCTTTTGGCAAAGGGTAAAAAAAGAGAATAAATACCCCAAATAATTTTCATTATATGATCATTGTATTTCTGGTATGCCGGAAAATCTGATGGCTTCTTCTGCGGCGCGGAATTGGGCGCGGGCCTTGGCCTGACATTCGGCATATTCTGATTCCGGATCGCTGTCGGCGACAATACCTGCGCCGGCCTGAACATGCATCACGCCGTCTTTTACGATCGCTGTCCGAAGAACAATACAGGTATCCATACTGCCATCTGCGGAGAAATAGCCCACAGCACCGGCGTATATGCCGCGTTTGTCTATTTCCATTTCATCAATGATTTCCATGGCGCGGACTTTGGGCGCGCCGCTGACGGTTCCGGCAGGAAAACCCGCAGTAAAGGCCTGAAGCGGCCCATATTCCGGTTTTATTTCACCGCGAACTTCTGACACGATATGCATTACATGGGAATAAAATTCGATGATTTTATTTTGCGTAGGCTTAACCGTTCCGGTCTTTGCCACTTTGCCCACGTCGTTACGGCCCAGATCAAGCAACATAAGATGCTCTGCAAGCTCTTTTGGGTCGGCAAGCAGGTCTTGTGCCAAATGCTGATCTTCTTCGGGAGTTGCGCCCCTTGGGCGGGTGCCTGCGATGGGCCTGACTGTGATTTCCCCGTCCCGAAGGCGCACGAGAATTTCCGGACTGGAGCCAATGACGGAGAAATCACCAAACTTTAAATAAAACAGAAAAGGCGAAGGATTGGTTCTTCTCAGCGCCCGATAAAGCGAAAAAGGCGGCAAGGTAAAGGGGGCCGTAAAACGTTGAGAGAGAACGACCTGAAAAATATCGCCGGCTTTGATGTATTCTTTGGATTTTTTGACCATGGCCAAATATGTTTCTTTTGACGTATTCGATATGGGCTCTTCCATTTTCAAAAGATTATGGGATATTTTTTTTGACCCGGTCAAGGATTGAGATAGCGCATGCTCAATTTCGGCAAGCCTCATTTCAGCACGGGCATAGGCGGCTTTTGCCGTTATATTATCATTGGGGCGAACGGGTGTCACAATGGTCAATAGATCGGTTACAGAATCAAAAACCACCATAATGGTTGGCCGCAGGAACATGGCATCCGGAATATCGAGGTTATCCGGCTTTGCAGGGCCAAGTTTTTCCATAAGACGGACAATGTCATATCCCATATAACCTATCAAGCCTGCCGCAGACGGCGGCATGCCGGCGGGCAGGTCAATAAGTGATTCTTCAAGCAGATCTGCCAGATTATCCAACGCGCCTTTATCCTGCGGATAATAGGCTGTTTCGTCACGGGCCTTTGTCAAGGCAGATCGGTTGATTTCTGATTTATCACCCACGCAGCGCCATATGATGTCTGGTTTTAAACCAATGAATGTATAGCGTCCGCGAATGGCGCCGCCCTCGACAGATTCAAGCAAACAGCTATAGTCTTCTTCATTGGCGCTCAGTTTCATAAAAGCAGAAATCGACGTCTCTAAGTCGGCGACCAAGCTTGTCCATATTATCTGAGGTTTATGATTTTCATAATGCGCTCTGAATGTTTCGAAATCGGGTGAAACAGACATTATTGCTCCCGAGAGTCCAGCTGATTATGAACCGCATTAACGGCCCGTTCGTTGATGATTACAGGTAGGCTTGTCTCCAGATATCGCCAATAATTGGACAATATGCGTTGTTGATATTCCTGCGCCAACAATTGTTTTAGCTGAGCAGACTGGGCGGGTGGCATGGGGGTGTCTGGATGGTTGCGAGACACCAGTTTAACGATGACGAAGCCATTGCCATCTGCTGCGGGCATTATTCTTGCGCGGCCTATATCCAGTTGAAATATACTATCATGCAATGCCCGGGTGACTTTGCCGGT
This sequence comes from Emcibacter sp., assembly GCA_021647465.1. GTDB lineage: Bacteria > Pseudomonadota > Alphaproteobacteria > Sphingomonadales > Emcibacteraceae > Paremcibacter. Next base: position 8,929 of record JAKIUQ010000021.1, read on the forward strand.
TTGATCATTACGGGCTAAAGTTACCGAAGTATAGCCCATGCTGCCATCTTTGGCTGAAAGATCTGCAAGGGGCTCGCCGTCCTGCGCTTTGGTTAAAATTTCATTCGCTTGCTCCCGCGCCAATTTTTTACGGGTATCTGCCATCCACATATCATGAACGCTTGTTTTAACTTCTTCGAAGGGGCGCAAGGCCACTTCTGTTATGTTATCGACCACAACTAGGAAATATTCGCCGTCGCCCATTTCTTCCAATAATGGCTCATCTCCCTCCAGGGTTTCAAATGCACTCGCCAGAAATATGGGGTCACTGGGAATGTTGGGCAGAAGGTCACCTTTTGAATTATAGCCCTTGGCATCAATATTCAAGGCAACATTCAGCTTAAGATTCAGATTGGCGGCAATATCAGATAAAGAACCGCCGGCGGCCAATTCATCATTTATAAGCTCAGATTTGGTATAGAGAAGGTCAATCGCCTTCTCTGTTTTCAAATGTTCTTCAGCCTCTTGCCGTAAGTCGGCCTTTGTGGCCGTTGGGGCAGAAACCTTTGTGATGTTAAAAATCCGCCAGCCAAAGTCCGTTTCCACAGGGGCGGTATAAGTTCCCTGATTAGCGGAAAATATATTATCTGCGGCCTCGGAACCGTATGAATCAAGGGCATCCTCATGGGTGTTTCCGACCACAGTGGCATCTTCGATGGTTGATCCTGTTGCGGCGATTATTTCATCAAATGTTTTGCCGGCCTTTAAGTCTGCATATGCTTTGTCAGCGGCTTCCTTATCATCAAATAGAAGCTGTTCGAAATCCCGTTTTTCATTTTCGACAGAGGCTTTGGCGGCGGCCCCCATGGCGTCATCAATTTCAGCGTCGGTAACCGTTATATCGCCCACAAAATCCTTGATGGATAATGTGATAAACCGAATATCACGATATTCCGGGGCCATATAATTCGCCCTGTTACGATCATAATATTGTTTCAGGTCAGCTTCACTTGGCTCTGGAACATTCGCAATAGAAAAAGCCGGGATGGTCAGAATTTCAGCGGTTCTTTCTTCTCTTAAAAATTTTATAAAGCTTTTCTCTACCGCATCTGGCACGGTAACTGCGCTGATGAGAGATGCCATCAGATACTGCCGTTCCAGATCTTTGCGCAAGATTTCTTCAAATTCTCCCGATGTATATCCACGATATCCGGCGAGGCTTTCAAAAGTCGCTATGCTGAATTCCCCGAGCGTATCTTGAAAGGATTCAACGCTTATAATAAATTCACGAAGTTGGGCATCGGTAACCCGAATGCCTAAGCTATGTGCGGCATGTGCAAAGGCTTTGCTCTGCACCAGATCAGTAACCCATTTTCTTGACAAGCCCTGATCAATGACCATTTCACGGGTGACTTCGCCATTTGATTGCTGTTGAATCTCGGAAAATTTATTTTGAAATTCCCGTGCATATTCATTGAGCGTCAGCTTGTCGTCACCGATTTCGGCAACTTTACTGCCCGCGCCGCCCAAAATGTCGCCGCCGATACCCCAAAGGGCAAAACTTGCGATTAATAATCCAAGTAATGCCGTAGCGAAATAAGAGGTAAGGCCGTTTCTGAAAAACTGTAACATTTATATAAGCACCTGTATTTTATCGTTATTGGTAGAATTCCCAAAATAACATTTTAGTATAATAATTTGAGCGGAATCACAAAAATTTATCGCATGATAGTGGGCTGTAAGGGGCATCGCAACCCAAAAAGATATGCCGCAGCGGTTAAAAAAAAATTGTTTGGGTTTTCTATCATCGAAAGTTATGAAAATGAACTGTCTTTTTGGGGACGTTTCTGTTAATCAACAGGGTGAAACCATATGATATTGAAATTCAAACTTGAGGAAATTACATGACAGAACCTAAAGCCCTTGTTGCGGGTAACTGGAAAATGAATGGTTTGACAGCAAGTAAACAGGAAATTGAAAAACTGAATAGTATGATTTCTGAAAATGGGGCCAATTGTGATGTTTTAATCTGTCCGCCTGCGACAATCATTGGTCTGCTGTCTGGAAACGGGATTGAGATTGGCGCTCAGGATTGCCATATGAAGGTAAGCGGGGCCCATACCGGCGATATTTCTGCGCTCATGTTAAAAGACCTTGGCTGTCATTATGTTATCGTTGGCCATTCTGAACGGCGCAGCGATCACGGCGAGTCAAATGATATGGTGAAATCCAAGGCTGCTGCGGCGCAAGAGCAGGGGCTCACGGCAATTATTTGCGTTGGGGAAACGGATGACGAGCGGGAAAACGGCGAAGCATTGGATGTGGTGACATCACAAATTAAAGAATCTATCCCAGAGGAGGCCGTGGCCAAAAATACCGTGGTTGCCTATGAGCCTGTCTGGGCAATAGGGACAGGAAAAACACCTACGGTGGATGACGTCGCAGAAGTGCATAGTGTTATTCGGAATTTACTGATGGACCGTTTTGGGGATGAGGGCGCGAGCGTACGCATATTATATGGTGGTTCTGTCAAGGCGTCAAATGCCCATGAGTTAATGTCTGTTTCCAATGTGAACGGGGCGTTGGTTGGCGGGGCAAGCCTGAAAGCGGAAGATTTTTATGGTATTATTGCCACTTATCAATAGGGGAGAATTTCAATAGGGGAGCATTTTCTGTGCAATATACATTTTAGGCTAGCCATATGAAACAGATTAGAGTAAAAGCCATTTAAATCACTTATTAATACAGATAATAAAAGAGTTTGAGATATGCAAGAGATTGTTCTTGTTGTTCATTTAATTTTGACAATTAGCCTTGTGATACTGGTGCTTATTCAGAAGTCCTCAGGCGGGGCGCTGGGAATTGGCGGCGGCGGCGGCGGGCAGGGCGGCATGATGGCTGGCCGTAGTTCGGCTACTTTCTTGACACGTGTTACGACTTATGTTGCCATAAGTTTTTTTGTTACGAGCATGGGCCTTGCGGTTATTGCGAAGCAGCAGACTGCGGATAGTTCGGTGTTTGATGTTGACAAAAAAACCATTGAACAGACGGTGCCAGAAGACAGAACAGAACCTGTTATTCCGGATTCTGAATAAAGTAATTTAGCCTATAAGCCGCGCCGGATATCGTTCAAGAGCTGAGGCTGGTGTATGTGAAAACGGGCTGTTTTGTTATTATACAAGCCCCAAGATATTAATATTTGTTCGGGATAGTTATCTGCCAATGGCACGTTATATTTTTATTACAGGCGGCGTTGTTTCTTCTTTGGGGAAGGGCATTCTGTCCGCAGCTCTGGGTGCCTTGCTCCAATCTCGCGGCTATACAGTGCGGCTCAGAAAACTTGACCCCTATTTGAATGTTGATCCCGGTACCATGTCGCCTTATCAGCATGGAGAGGTTTTTGTGACCGATGATGGCGCGGAAACCGATCTTGACCTTGGGCATTACGAACGCTTTACAGGCGTACCTTCGCGCAGAAGCGACAGCGTCTCATCCGGACGCATATATAGTGATATATTGGCCAAGGAACGGCGCGGGGATTATTTGGGGGCAACGGTTCAGGTCATTCCCCATGTCACCAATGCCATCAAGGAATTCGTGACTTCAGACATTGATTCTGAGACGGATTTCGTTTTATGTGAAATTGGTGGCACCATTGGTGACATTGAAAGTCTGCCATTCATGGAGGCCATACGCCAGCTTGGTAATGATCTTGGTAAAGCGAATGTCTGTTATATTCATTTAACGCTTGTGCCCTATCTTGCCGCAGCGGGAGAATTAAAAACAAAGCCAACGCAGCATTCTGTCAAGGAGCTGCGAAGCATTGGTATTCAGCCCGATGTATTGGTTTGCCGCTCTGAGCATGAAATAGAGGACGGGGATCGCCGTAAAATCGCACTTTTCTGCAATGTGCGGGAATCCGCTGTTATTCAGGCTTTGGATGCCAGCAGCATTTATGAAGTTCCGCTGAATTATCATGCCGAAGGACTTGATGCTGAGGTTTTATCCTCATTTGGCATTGATCCGGGACTGACCGATGCCGACCTTACGCGCTGGCATGAAATTATGGGACATGTCAGTACGCCTGAGGGAGAAGTCACCATTGCCGTTGTCGGAAAATACACCGAACTGAAAGATGCCTATAAATCCCTGATCGAAGCGCTTGTGCATGGCGGTTTTGCCAATAATGTTAAAGTCAACCTTGAATGGTGTGATGCCAAAATCTTCGAAGATGATGCGGATTTATCCGCCCATTTCGAGCATGTGGAAGGGATATTGGTTCCCGGCGGATTTGGCGAGCGCGGCGCAGAGGGGAAAATTGCGGCGGCACGTTTTGCGCGTGAGCAGAAAATACCCTATTTTGGCATATGTTTTGGGATGCAGATGGCCTGCGTTGAAGCCGCGCGAAATATGGCGGGCCTAGAGAACGCCAGCTCGACAGAATTTGGCCCTTGCGCCCACCCCATTGTCGGATTGATGACGGAATGGACGCAGGGCGGCGCAGTACAAACCCGCACAGAAGATGATGACAAGGGCGGCACCATGCGTCTTGGGGCTTATAAAGCCAAATTAATGCCGGGCAGCAAGGTCAGTGAAATTTATGGCAGCGAAGCCATATCGGAACGCCATCGCCACAGGTATGAGGTCAATATCAATTACCGCAAGCAGCTGGAGGAGGCAGGTTTGATATTTTCCGGATTATCGCCAGATGGCGCATTGCCCGAAATCGTTGAACTTACGGATCATCCCTGGTTCATAGGCGTTCAGTTCCATCCGGAACTTAAATCCAAACCATTTGAGCCACATCCTCTGTTTGCCTCATTTATCGAGGCAGCAGTTAAGCAATCCCGGCTTGTTTAAAATACATCTATAGAGGTACAATATGACTGCAATTATTGACATTACTGGCCGTGAAATTCTCGACAGTCGCGGCAATCCAACCGTCGAAGTTGACGTTACTCTTGAAACCGGGGCTTTTGGCCGTGCGGCGGTGCCGTCCGGTGCCTCAACAGGGGCGCATGAGGCCGTTGAACTTCGTGATGGTGGCCCGCGTTATTTTGGTAAAGGCGTATTGAAGGCCGTGGAGGCAGTTAACGGCGAAATTTATGACGCCTTGACCGGGCTGGATGCTGAAGATCAAATCATTTTGGATCAGGTCATGCGTGACCTTGATGGCACGGAGAATAAGTCACGTCTTGGGGCCAATGCAATATTGGGCGTTAGCATGGCTGTGGCCAAGGCTGCGGCGGATGAGGCAGCTCTGCCGCTTTATAATTATCTTGGCGGGCCATCGGCGCGCATGCTGCCGGTTCCCATGATGAATATTATTAATGGCGGTGAGCATGCGGACAACCCTATTGATATTCAGGAATTCATGATCATGCCGATCTCTGCGGGCAATATTCGCGATGCGATTCGTATGGGCGCAGAAATTTTCCATATCTTGAAAAACAAATTATCCGATGCGGGTCATAACACGGGGGTCGGGGACGAGGGCGGTTTTGCGCCCAACCTTAACGGCACGGTTGAGGCGCTCGATTTTATCATGCAGGCGATTGAAACGGCTGGTTATAAGCCGGGTGAAGATATTATGTTGGCTCTGGATTCCGCCGCATCGGAATTTTACAAAGACGGTAAATATATTCTGTCCGGTGAAGGCAGGACATTGGATAGCGATGAAATGGCGGCTTATTATGCTGACCTATGTGCGAAATATCCAATTTTTTCCATTGAAGACGGCCTGGACGAAGATGACTGGGCTGGATGGAAAACCCTGACGGATATGATAGGTGACAAGGTGCAGCTTGTTGGTGATGACTTATTTGTGACAAACCCTGTGCGTCTGGCTGATGGCATTAAAAAGGGTGTTGCAAACTCGATTCTGATCAAAGTTAATCAAATTGGTACTTTGAGCGAAACTTTCGATGCCGTGGAAATGGCCCATAGGGCGGGCTATACATCTGTTATGTCGCATAGGTCCGGGGAAACTGAGGATGCGACCATTGCGGATCTTGCGGTTGCCACCAATTGCGGACAGATCAAGACGGGCTCTTTGGCGCGCTCTGACCGGCTCGCAAAATATAACCAGTTAATCCGCATAGAAGAAGCCTTGGGTGATGCGGCCAAATATGCAGGAACAAGCATTCTGCGGGCATAAATGATATTCTGATATCAGGATTTTTAAGGCGGCTATATTGCTGTCATATTTCTGGCGGCTTTATCTTTATGCGCTATGAATTATTCTACCACTATATATGGTATGAATGGTTAGCGTCTTGACTTTAAAAGAAAAAATATAAAGAAAAATCTTGACCCGGCGAATCAGGTGTGATTCTCTACGGGTATGACCAATATAAGAGACATACAAAATAGATTTCAAAAAATGATCATTCCGATGATTTGTGCCATGATCATTGTCTATTTCTTTATCTATGGTATGCGCAGCATGCAGGTTAAGGCAAGTCTGATTGAGAAAATTTCTGCTCTGGAGCAGGAATATAATCTTGTGCATGAACGTAAGATTGATATTGAAAGTCATGTTATACTTTTGCAGCCAGATAATGTAAATCCTGATTTTCTGGATGAGAAATCCAGAGAAATACTTGGTCTTATGCATAAAGATGAAGTGATTATTCTTCGAAAATAATAATATCTATTATTCTGCGTCAATATTATAACTTTCTTTTCAACGCGCAAAGCTTCAATTAACCGAAAATAAGTTAATTTAAAATTTTTCTTGTGTTTCAAAGGCTTTTCATCATTATTTAGTAAATTTTATAGATAGTCTGCATGAGTAGATAGGATTAATATTATCTCCAATGAGCAAGATGGGCTGACAGATATGGCTAAAAAACCAACTACTAAAAAAAATACTTTTAAAAAAACGACGAAAAGCGGCAAGGTCGCGGCGCGGCGCAAGCCCGTAAAACCAAAGGTTTTCAAAGCGACTCCGGATGAGTTGAAAGACTTTTATCGTGAGATGCTTATGATGCGCCGTTTTGAAGAAAAAGCGGGGCAAATGTACGGCATGGGCCTGATTGGTGGTTTTTGTCATTTATACATCGGACAGGAAGCCGTGGTGACCGGCATTCAATCAACGCTTAAATATGGCGATACTATTTTGACCAGCTACCGCGATCATGCCCATATGCTGGCCTGTAAAATTGATCCAAAAGTCATCATGGCAGAATTGACCGGGCGCGAAACCGGAATATCAAAGGGTAAGGGCGGCTCGATGCATATGTTCAGCGTTGAGCATGGTTTTTACGGCGGGCATGGCATTGTTGCGGCGCAGGTGCCGATTGGGGCCGGACTTGGCTTTGCCCATAAATACCGGGGAACAGATAATGTATCTGTCGTATATTTTGGCGACGGCGCCGCTAATCAGGGGCAGATTTATGAAACCTTTAATATGGCGGAGCTCTGGAGTCTGCCGGTTATTTTTGTCATTGAAAATAATCAATATGCCATGGGAACGGCCGTCAGGCGTGCGTCATCAGAAATTGAACTTCATAAGCGCGGGGAGAGTTTTCGCATTCCGGGTGAGGCGGTTGATGGTATGGATGTTCTAGCCGTTCGGGAAGCGGCGGCGCGGGCCGTTGACTGGTGCCGGGCCGGGAATGGCCCCATGCTGCTTGAAATGAATACCTATCGTTACCGGGGTCATTCCATGTCTGATCCGGCCAAATACCGTTCTAAAGAAGAAGTCCAGAAAATGCGGGCGGAACATGATCCAATTGATCAGGTAAAGCAGCGGCTTTTGGATGGTAACATCATGAGCGAAGAAGAGATGAAAGCAATTGATAAAGAAATTAAAACCATTGTTGCCGCCGCCGCCCAATTTGCCCAGGATAGTGCAGAGCCGGCACCCCATGAACTTTACACCGATGTTTTAGTCGCAGAATAGAGGATTTAAGAAAATGACCATAGAAATTCTGCTTCCGGCAATGTCCCCAACCATGACGGAGGGCAATCTTGCCAAATGGCATGTTAAAGAAGGCGATAAAGTTTCCGCAGGCGATGTTCTGGCCGAGATTGAAACAGATAAAGCCACCATGGAACTTGAAACGGATGAAGATGGTGTTGTCGGGAAAATATTTGTCCCCGAAGCCAGTGAAGGCATCGCCGTGGGTACGGTTATCGCCGTTCTGCTGGAAGAAGGCGAGGCGGCGTCAGATATTAGCGCAGCACCTGTAATTGTATCTGTGCCTTCCAAAAACGAACCTGAAATAGAAGAAATTGCTGCTCCTGTAATCCAAATTGTTACAGAAGATGACTTTCCCGAGGGTACGACATTCACGTCAACCACCGTGCGGGAAGCTTTGCGCGATGCGATGGCAGAAGAAATGCGCCTTGATGATGATGTTTTTATCATGGGCGAAGAGGTTGCTGAATATCAAGGGGCCTATAAAGTCACTCAAGGGCTGCACGCAGAATTTGGCGACAGGCGCGTTATTGATACGCCGATCACCGAACATGGCTTTGCCGGACTTGGGGTTGGGGCTTCCATGGCGGGATTAAGGCCTGTTGTGGAATTCATGACGTTCAATTTTGCCATGCAGGCCATAGATCATATCATCAATTCTGCGGCCAAGACAAATTATATGTCAGGCGGGCAAATAAGATGCCCCATCGTTTTTCGCGGCCCTAATGGGGCGGCAAGCCGGGTCGGCGCTCAGCATAGTCAGAATTATGCAGCGTGGTATGCCCATGTGCCGGGCCTGATTGTGGTGTCGCCCTATTCAGCTGCTGATGCGAAAGGATTGCTTAAATCTGCCATTAAAAACCCAAATCCGGTTGTTTTCCTTGAGAATGAAATGATTTACGGTCAGAGCTTTGACGTGCCGGATATTGCGGATTATACGGTGCCGATCGGCAAAGCCAAGGTGGTGCGCGAGGGCAGTGATGTGACGTTGGTTTCTTATTCTATCGGCGTGAAATTTTCCCTTGCGGCGGCGGAAAAACTGGCGGCAGAGGGGATCAGCGCTGAAGTCATCGATCTTCGCACATTACGGCCGCTTGATATGGCCACGGTGATTGCCTCGGTCAGGAAAACCAATCGCATCGTTTGCGTGGAGGAAGGCTGGGTCAGCTGCTCCATAAGCTCGGAAGTTTCGGCGCGCCTGATGGAAGATGCCTTTGATTATCTTGATGCGCCTGTCATCCGGGTCACCAATGCGGATGTGCCGATGCCCTATGCCGCAAATCTTGAGAAACTGGCGGTAGTTACCGATGATCAGATCGTTTTGGCGGCGAAAAAAGTCTGTTACAAAGCGGGAGACAACTAATGGCTATAGAAATTTTTATGCCGGCATTATCCCCGACAATGGAAAGCGGAAATCTGGTGAAATGGTTCGTGAAAGAAGGCGATTCTGTTGAAAGCGGGACGATATTGGCCGAAATTGAAACCGACAAGGCGACCATGGAATATGAATCCATCGACGATGGTATCATGGGTAAAATTATCGTCGCAGAGGGAGCTGAAAATGTGGCTGTCGGAACTTTGATTGCGGTGTTGCTGGAAGAGGGTGAGGATGCCTCTGCACTGGAAAATATTTCCACCAGCAAAGCTGAAGCGCCGGTCGTGGTTAAGGCCGAAACTGCGCCTGTTATTGCCGAAACGGCCCCTGCGGGCCCTGTTGCGTCAACAGGTGGCCGGGTTTTTTCATCCCCGTTGGCCCGAAGAATTGCGGCGCAAAAGGGCTATGATATTGCCGATATAAATGGCAGTGGCCCCCATGGACGCGTGATTAAACGGGATGTGGAAAGCCATAAACCTTCGGTTAAAACAGCGCAAATTGCCCTGTCACTGGACGGTGATGCGCCTTATACCGAAATCAAGCTGAGCAATATGCGTAAAACCATTGCCAGACGCCTGACAGAATCAAAACAGACCGTGCCGCATTTTTATCTTGGCATAGATATCGAACTTGATAATTTAATGGCGGCGCGAAAAAAACTCAACAGTATGTCGGATGAGTATAAAATATCGGTCAATGATTTCATCATTCGGGCTTGCGCTCTGGCTTTGAAAAAAGTCCCCGCCGCGAACGTACAGTTCGGCGGCGATGTCATGCGGCATTATGACCGTTCGGATGTTTCCGTTGCGGTTGCTATAGAAGGCGGCTTGGTCACGCCGGTGATACGCGGCGCCGAACAAAAAGGCCTGCGTCAGATTTCAGAGGAAACCAAGGCCTTGGCAAAAAAGGCCCGTGACGGCAAACTTATGCCGGAAGATTATACGGGCGGGACTTTTTCCATCTCCAATCTTGGCATGATGGGGATTAAGCAGTTTCAGGCGGTGATTAATCCGCCGCAAGCGTCAATTCTGGCGGTTGGCGGCGGGGAGCAGCGGGTTGTGGTTAAAGACGGCGTCATGACGCCCGCTATGATCATGTCGGTAAATCTGGCCTGTGATCACCGCGCCATTGACGGGGCTGTGGGGGCTGAATTCCTCGGGGCGATAAAGACATTTCTTGAACATCCCTCAACGATGCTATTGTGAGGCATAAAACTATGATAAAAGAAAAATTTGATATTGTCGTTCTGGGCGGCGGGCCGGGGGGCTATGTAGCGGCCATACGCGCGGCGCAGCTCGGGTTTAAGGTTGCCGTGATTGAACGGGAAAATCTGGGTGGTATTTGTCTTAACTGGGGCTGTATTCCCACCAAAGCTTTATTGCGATCTGCCGAAGTCTTTCATAATATGAAACATGCGGCGGATTATGGCCTCATTGCGGAAAATTTAGGGTTTGACCTGGATAAAGTTGTTCAGCGCAGCCGGGGCATCGCCGCGCAGTTAAGCGGCGGCATTGCCCATCTGATGAAAAAAAACAAGATCACTGTTATCGAAGGCGAAGGCAAGCTTGTAAAATCCGGACATCTTGCGGTATCAAAAGACGGCAAGAAAATCGCCGATGTGATGGCCGATGATATTATCCTTGCCACCGGCGCGCGGGCGCGGGAATTACCCCATTTAAAAGCCGACGGCAACCTTATATGGACGTACCGTCATGCGTTAGTCCCCAATGTCATGCCGAAAAAATTACTTGTTATCGGCTCCGGGGCCATTGGCATTGAATTTGCCAGCTTTTATAATGAACTGGGCGCGGATGTGACGGTTGTTGAAATGATGGACCGGGTTCTGCCTGTGGAAGACGAAGAAATTTCCGCTTTCGCGCAGAAATCCTTTAAGGCACAGGGTTTGAAAATCATAACCTCTGCATCTGTGACCAAACTGGACAAGAAAAAAAATACCGTTATTTGCACGGTAGAGGATAATAAAGGCAAGGCCCGAACCATCGAAGTCGACCGGGTGATTGTTGCCATAGGAATCACCGGTAATGTGGAAAATATTGGTCTGGAAGAGAATGGCGTCAAAATTGATCGCGGCCATATTATCGCGGATGAATGGGGACATACGGGCGTCCGGGGCATTCATGCCATCGGTGACCTTACCGGCCCGCCGTGGCTTGCCCATAAGGCCAGCCACGAAGGCGTGATCGTTATCGAAAAAATCGCCCTTGACCGGGGCAACAAGGAAATCAAAGACTTGCATCCGATAGACAAGGGAAATATCCCCGGCTGCACCTATTGCCGCCCCCAAGTGGCAAGCGTCGGCATGACCGAAAAAGCCGCCAGAGATAAAGGTCATAAAGTGCGTGTTGGCCGTTTCCCTTTCATGGGGAATGGCAAGGCAATTGCGCTGGGTGAAGCAGAAGGACTTGTAAAGACGGTATTTGATGCTAAAACAGGCGAGTTGCTGGGCGCGCATATGGTGGGCGCTGAAGTGACCGAGATGATACAAGGCTATACCATTGCCCGCACGCTGGAAACCACCGAGGCGGAATTGATGCATACGGTATTTCCCCATCCGACACTGTCAGAAATGATGCATGAAAGTGTTCTGGATGCTTATGGTAAGGTAATACATTTTTAAATGACAGATAAATACCAGCGTAAACCTGATTGGATAAGAGTTAAGGCCCCCGTTTCAAAAGGCTATCAGGAAACCTTTAAAATGATGCGGGATTTAAACCTGAATACGGTTTGTGAAGAGGCCGCTTGCCCTAATATTGGCGAATGCTGGCAGAAAAAGCACGCCACCGTCATGATTCTTGGCGATACCTGTACGCGGGCCTGCCGGTTTTGCAATATCAAGACCGGCAAAGGCAATCCGGTTGACCCAATGGAGCCGGATAATGTGGGCATCGCTGCCGGTAAAATGGGCCTGAATCATATTGTTATTACCTCTGTAGATCGTGATGATTTGCCGGACGGCGGCGCGGATCAATTTGTTAAAGTTATCCAGAAACTTCGCGAACATGCCCCAAATACCACCATTGAAATATTGACCCCGGATTTTCGCAATAAACCGGGGGCTCTGGAAAAAGTTGTGGCTGCAAAGCCGGATGTGTTTAATCATAATCTGGAAACGGTGCCGCGGCTTTATAACCATATTCGTCCCGGCGCGCGTTATTTCCACTCCATGCGTTTGCTGGACCGGGTGAAACAGATTGACCCGACCATATTTACCAAATCCGGCATTATGGTGGGCCTTGGTGAAGCGGAAGACGAGGTCATGCAGGTCATGAATGACATGCGGTCCGCCGATATTGATTTCATCACCATCGGCCAATATCTTCAGCCCACGAAGAAGCATGTGGACGTGGCCGATTTTATCACGCCGCAGCAGTTCGATAAATATGCCGCCCGCGCCAAATCAAAAGGCTTTTTACATGTGGCCTCATCGCCGCTGACAAGGTCATCTTTTCATGCGGGGGAGGATTTCGATCAATTGAAAGCCGCGCGCGCAGAAAAACTGCTGAGAAGTCAGACCAAACTGGACGCGCCCATAGATATTGCGGAAATGGCGCGTTTAAATCCCCTTAATGAGGATTAAATGCCCAAATTTACCGAGGTCAGAGATTTCCCCTACAGCAAAGACCAGATGTATAAAATGGTCGCCGATGTGGACAGTTATGCCGACTTTCTGCCTTGGTGTCTGGGAGTCAGGGTTTATAAACGCACCGACGACAGCCTTTATGCAGATCTGATTATCGGTTTTAAAATGTTCCGCGAACGTTTCACGTCTCATGTGACTTTTACGGATGATCGCATAGAGGTCGACTATATCAAAGGCCCCCTGAAATACCTTCATAATCACTGGCAATTCACCGAAAACAAGGATGGCGGCTGTCACGTCGATTTTCTGGTGGACTTTGAATTTAAAAACAAGATTTTCGAAAAAATGATCGGCGGTTTCTTTACCGAGGCGGTCAGCCATATGATCGCCGCATTTGAAAAGCGCGCGGATGAACTTTATGGTTCTGCTTGAAATCACAAAAGGGATGGTTATTATGGCGCGGCAAGTGAGAAACCATGGACGAAATGATGCACATCAGTATTGCCAGAAATATTTTATATTTACCCTTAACCATTTTCTATACCAGTTTATCCATTCCGCTCTTTTTTATAAATCTTTGCATTCCAAAGAAAAAATATACAAGTATGCAGCTGTTATCGGCTGAGAATGAGCGATCAAGACGGCTTGAGGATATAGGGGTTTTTATCGGGGCGGGTGATAAGGTCTTGGATGTGGGCTGCGGTAACGGTAAGTTTGGCGAGGCTATTGCTAAAAAATATGGGGCAGATGTACGCGGTGTTGACGTGGTTAATTACGCCAATTCGGACATTCAAATAGACCTGTATGATGGCCACTCCTTACCCTTTGAAGATGATAGTTTTGATGTGATTGTTATGGCGTTCATGCTTCATCATGTGAAACATCAGGATAAAATATTTTCAGAAGCCATACGCTGTTCCCGCAGGGGGATCATTGTTTATGAAGATACTTATTTCACGCCGTGGCAATGGCTATTCACCATCTGGAATGATTTTTATTCCAATATGGCGGTTGGAACGGTGAAAATAGTCAAGGGATTGGAGGGAAAAGGCATTTGGGGTATGCCGCTTCCCTTCACTTTCCGAAGCGTAAAGGGCTGGCAGGCATATTTTGCCCAAAAATCCTTAAAAATTAAAGAAACCAGCCTTCGCCATAACAATGTCAAACCTCATTCAAAAGTGGTGTTTTTGCTTGAAAAATAGAATGCCGCATTTTTGATATTCATGTCCATAGCCCATAAGGATGATTTGACTGCTGCGGGGTAGGGGAATGATGCTGTTCTAGAGCGCTCTATATCTAAAACATGTCGCCATAGGCACCGGATTTATAATCTATATATGAAATAATTTCGCCAGTTTCCTGAAATTCGGGCAGGGACATTTTTACAAACAGGGGGGCGATATCATCCGGGGTGTCTAAGGTGTCCGGGTCTTCGCCGGGCATGGCGGCGGCGCGCATGCTGGTGCGGATGGGGCCGGGGTTAATGATATTGGCTTTTATATTGGTGGTATTAACAATTTCATTGGCATAGGTTTTGACCATGCAGTTCAGCGCGGCTTTGGTGGTGGCATAGCCGCCCCAAAAGGGCCGGCAGCTTTCTGCAACACTCGATGTTACAAAAATGGCTCTTCCTGCATCAGCGGCCTTTAAGAGCGGATCGAAGGATCGAATAAGCCGGTAATTGGCGGTCACATTGATCGCCATCAACTGATCCCAATCTTTTGGTTTAATATGCCCGAGGGGGGTGATAGAACCCAACACACCGGCATTACCAATCAGAATATCAAGTTTGCCCCATTTTTCAGCCACATGACCGCCCAACCGGTCAATGGCGGCATGATCGCTGAGATTCATCGGCACCAAAGTGGCCGTGCCGTCAGCTTCGCCGATGGCATCATCCATTTCTTCCAGGGCACCCGTGGTGCGACCAACCATGATGATATGCGCCCCTTCGCGGGCCATTGCCAGTGCGACCCCCGCGCCAATACCGCGCGTTGCTCCCGTGATCAGGGCAACTTTACCGTCAAGTTTTTTTGTCATTTTTGCGAACCTTTTTGGCTGGGGGATTGGTTAGGGTTTTTTACGTATTTCCTGAAGAAAAGAAATTTGCGCAGGCGTGTCTTCCTGAGTATTATCCGTGAGTGAGGTTGGATATTCGCCGGTGAAGCAGGCATCACAAAATTGGGGTGACCCATTGTCTCTATCTTTATTGCATACCGCGCGGTAAAGACCATCAATGGAAATAAACTTCAAACTGTCAGCTCCGATGTATTTCGTCATTTCTTCTATGGTCATATTGGACGCCAGCAATTTGTCTTTTTGCGGTGTGTCGACGCCATAATAACAAGGATCTGTGGTCGGCGGACTGGCAATACGTAAATGGACTTCCTTGGCCCCTGCCTGACGAACCATATCAACGATTTTAGTGGATGTGGTGCCGCGCACGATACTGTCATCAACAAGGACAACTATCTTGCCCTCAAGCTCACCTCGGTTGGCATTATGCTTTAATTTAACCCCAAGATGGCGAATTTGGTCAGAAGGTTCGATGAACGTGCGGCCCACATAATGATTGCGGATAATGCCAAGTTCGAAAGGAATCTTGGCTTCCTGAGCATAACCAATGGCCGCCGGCGTTCCGGAATCCGGTACGGGAACCACCAAGTCGGCTTTAATGTTGGATTCTTTCGCCAGCTCCTTGCCGATATTCTTGCGGACTTTATAGACACTTGTGCCGTTCGTAAGGCTGTCGGGCCTTGAGAAATAAACATGCTCAAACAGGCAGGACCGTGGTTTTTGTAGGGGAAAGGGTTTCACGGAACTAATGCCATCGCCATTGATGGTGACGACTTCGCCCGGTTCGACATCACGAATAAATTCCGCACCAATGATGTCCAAAGCGCAGGTTTCCGATGCAAAAATATAGCTGCTGTCGGATAATTTTCCCAATACCAAAGGCCGCACGCCAAGGGGATCCCGGGCGCCAATCAGGCTGTCTTTGCTTAGCGCCACAATGGCAAAGGCCCCTTCGATCCGCCTCAACGTATCAATGAAACGATCTTTCAGCGCCAGATAGGTGCTGGTTGCCACAAGATGCATGATGACTTCGGAATCAGATGTAGATTGAAAAATAGCCCCCTTGCTGACCAGCAATTGTCGAAGGGTGAGGGCGTTTGTTAAATTGCCGTTATGGGCGACGGCGAAGCCGCCGTTGGCTAAATCAGCGAATAAAGGCTGGATATTGCGAAGGCCCGCGCCGCCAGCCGTGGAATAGCGCACATGGCCAATGGCACTGTCCCCGGGAAGTGATTCTATAACCGGCTGCGCATTAAAGTTATCCGCAACATGGCCTAATGACTTATGGGAATGGAATTGTTCCTTGTGGCAGGATACGACACCTGCGGCTTCTTGCCCCCTATGTTGAAGGGCATGAAGGCCAAGCACCGTATGAGCCGCAGACTCGGCATGATTGCATATGCCGAATACCCCGCATTCATCATGAAATTTATCTTCAGAAAACAAATGCGGGACGAAAGGGGGCAAGGCAAGCGGCGGGCGATTTTGATCTGTCATATATCAACTCATCAATAGGGTAACTTTTGGCGTTATATGGTCTATCATAGCAGAAAGAAACCTTTTTCTAGCCTTCTGACAATTTCTCGAATAATTTGTCCATTTCTTTTTGATTTTCCTTTTTATATGTTTCGTCATCCTGATCTTTTTTATCATTTGACGGGAAGGAGGGAATCATTTTCTTCATGCGCTCCAGAGCTTCCAGGTCTTTACGTTTTTCTTCGAGATCCAGATTGTCAAAATAAGGGTTCATTGCGGAAATCATGCTGGCCCCATATTGGACAAGAGGTCTGGATTTTGCCTCCTGAAACCATGCGGGATGATTATTACCGGATATGAAGGGGGTCGTGATCATATAAATTGCGCTGATAACAAACATTCCGCTGAATAAACCAAACAGCAGTCCCATGGCACTATCAAGCGAACCAATGTCGCTATTTCTAACCATTCTGCCGATCATGCCGGCGATAAATTTCAAAATGAACAGGCTGAGCGCAAACATAACCGCATAGGTTATGACAAAGGCGATTAATTCGGGCTGAATAATATTATAGATATGAGGGATGATAACGGGTGCAAAATAACTTGTCACTATAAAAGCGCCGCCCCAAGCCGCAAGCGTTAAAGCCGACGCGGTAAAGCCCCGAACGTATGAAGCAATACCGAAAATTACCAGAATTATAAGAACCACGACATCCAGTGGATTTACGGTAAATCCTTGATATAAATCGCTTGTAAGCAAAATCAATTTTCCTTTTTATAATGCGTCTTGGGCAATAAGATCGACTAATTTACTGATCTGGTCAAGTTCGTTAAATTTCATGTCTTTACCCTTATGTTTGATATTGGCGGGCAGGTAAGCCTGTATAAAGCCAAGTTTCGCGGATTCTTTGAGCCGCGCACCTGCTTGTGATACGGGCCTGATCTCGCCGGACAGACTGATTTCACCAAATAAAATGGTCTCTTCCGGTATGGGACGATCGGATAACGAGGATATCAAAGCCGCCGCAACGGCGATATCCGCAGCGGGTTCCGTAATACGCAGCCCCCCCGCCACATTAAGATAAATATCATAGGCCCCCAGCCCAAGGCCGCAGCGCGCATCAAGTACGGCGATAATCATGGCGAGCCGCCCATTATCCCATCCCACAACAGCCCGCCGGGGCTGACCAAGGGACGAGGGGGCCACAAGGGCCTGTATTTCCACAAGCATAGGCCGGGACCCTTCCATTCCGGCAAAAATCGCTGATCCGCTGATGTCGCCAGACCTGTTGCCGATGAACAGGGCGGAGGGGTTCGGGACTTCCTGCAGGCCAAGGTCGCTCATTTCAAAAACGCCAATCTCATCGGTGCCGCCAAAACGATTCTTGACCGCCCGCAGAATTCTGAACTGATGGCCCCTGTCCCCTTCAAAATAAAGTACGGTATCGACCATATGTTCTAAAACGCGCGGGCCTGCAATTTGACCATCCTTGGTCACATGGCCAACCAAAAAGATGCAGACATTTTTGCGTTTGGCATATCGGATCAGCTCTTGCGCGCAGGTGCGAACCTGTGTCACGGTTCCGGGCGCGCTATCCACGGTATCGGCATACATGGTCTGGATACTGTCAATGACCACCACCTGAAGTCCGGCCTCTTTGTCCAAAGTGGTCAGGATATCACGCAAATTCGTTTCTGCGCCTAATCTGACGGGGCTTTTATGAAGTCCCAGTCTTTTGGCCCGCATACGCACTTGTGATATGGATTCTTCGCCGGATATATAAACAGTTTTAATATTATTAGAGGCCAGTTTTCCGACGGCCTGCAGTAAAATTGTGGATTTCCCAATGCCGGGGTCTCCGCCGATCAATATGGCAGAACCGGGGACAAGCCCGCCGCCGCAGGCCCGGTCAAATTCGCCAATATTGGAAATTAAACGCGGCGGCGGGGCATCTTCCCCCTCAAGGTCGTTTAAAGAAATGATATGACCCTTGTTGCGATTGCTTGACCCCTTGCCCAGTCCTGTTGGATGGCTGATATCTTTTTCTTCAACAATGCTGTTCCATTCATTGCAGGCCTCACATTGCCCCGCCCATTTACCAGATGTGGCACCGCAGGATTGACAGACAAATATTTTGCGCTCTTTGGCCATAAAATATACTTTCGGCAGTTATGTCTTTAGGACTTCCATCTGTATAGGGCCTTCGGCCCTGCCGTGGATGAATTGTTCTACGTAGGCATTATCACTGTTGTCGATGTCATTTCGCGGGCCTGACCAGATGATATTACCCTTATAAATCATCGCGACTTTATCAGCAATTTTGCGTACGCTGGACATGTCATGGGTAATGGTCAGGGCCGTTGCGCCCATTTCTTTCACGCGCTCTGTGATCAATTCATTGATTACATCGGCCATGATGGGATCAAGGCCGGTTGTTGGTTCGTCAAAAAATAAAATTTCCGGCTTGCTGGCGATCGCCCGGGCAAGCCCCACCCGTTTTTGCATACCGCCCGACAGCTCCGAAGGGCTTAACAGGGCTACATCAGGGCTCAGGCCGACACTGCGTAAATTCTCGATGGCGATGTCTTTCGCGTCACGCCGCCTTGTTTTCCCTGAGGCAAGCAGCCCAAAGGTAACATTTTCCCATACCGGAAGACTGTCGAATAAGGCAGCGCCCTGAAATAACATACCAAATTTTTCTTGTATCCTTTTGCGATCATTTTGGCGCATTCCAATGGTTTCTTCGCCGTCAACTTTGATGCTGCCGCTTTCTGGATGTAAAAGTCCTAAAATACATTTTAAGGTAACAGATTTACCGGATCCGGAACCCCCAATGATAACCATGGATTCGCCGGGCATAATATCAAGGTCGATGCTATCCAAGACAAGCTTTGGGCCAAATTGTTTATGAAGGCCCTTAAGTCTGATTTTTGGCGTATCAATCATGTTGCGAAAAATATCTCCGTTACGATGTAATTTGATAAAAGAATAAGCATACAGGCAGAAACCACCGCATTGGTGGTGGCAATACCCACACCCTGCGCGCCGCCCCGGCTATAATAGCCATGATAACAACCCATAAGGGAGATGAAAAAACCAAAAACAGCGGCCTTGGTAAGGCTGGCATAAATATCTTTTATTTCCAGGAAGTCCATGGTTAGATCCATGTAATTTCCGGCATTAAACCCCAGTTTTCCGGTGGCAATCAAAAAACCGCCCATGACGCCGATGATATCAGCCACAATTACGAGCATGAAAGGCATCATGAGTGTCGTGGCAACGACGCGCGGCGCAATCAGATATTTAAAGGGGTCCGTCGACAGGGTGGACATGGCGTCAATCTGTTCTGTCACGCGCATGGTGCCAATTTCCGCCGCCATGGAGGCACTGACGCGGCCCGCAACAATCAAACCACAAAGCACAGGTCCCAGTTCGCGAACAATGCCGATGACAACGATGGTAGGTAAGGCGCTTTCTGCATTAAACCGTGATCCGCCCTCATAAATGTTAAGGGCGAGCGCCGCCCCCGTGAATAGCGCGGTCAGCCCGACAACGGGCAGGGAATAATAGCCAATGGTCATCATTTGCTGAATGAGCGAGCGGAAATAAAACGGCGGAGTAACCATATGGGATATAGTGGTGGCGGCAAAAATTCCCAGCCGCCCGGCGGCTTGCAGGAAACCGAATGTAATCCGTCCTATGACGGCAAGAAAATTCATTGTTGCCCCTAACTGTTTTTTATATAAATGCGTTGATATCTTTCCCGTACGCCGGTCAGGATTTCATATTGGCTTAAGGTAGAGACTTCCGCCGCCATTTCAAGTGTTATATGCGGCCCCAGAAGTTCAACGTCACATTCGGGACCAATTTCCTGCGGGTTTACATCCGTGACATCAACCGCAATCATATCCATGGAAACCCGGCCCACAACAGGGACCTTCACTCCTTTAATATAGGCCCAGCCACAATTGTTGAACATTTGCGAATAACCATCGGCATAACCAATATTTATGGTCGCAATATGGCGCGGCTGCTTTGCCGTCCAAGTGGCCCCGTAACCGACAGATTGGCCAGCGCCTATGGTTCGAATTTGTAATATTTTCCCAAGGATTTTAAAAGGAATCTTGATGTTCTTTGGCATTGCCCCTTTTGAAGGATTGCCGCCAAACATTAATAGCCCGGGCCGCACCAGATCAAAATGGTAATCCGGCCCCAGCAGAATGCCGCCGGAATTTGCAAGGCTGGCCGGAATATCCGGAAAACTTCGGGTGATGGTTTTAAAGTCAGCCAATTGCCGGGCATTCATGGGATCTTCCGGATCGTCAGAGCAGGCGAGGTGGCTCATAATCAGCGAAATATCAAGCCCTTTTCTTAAATTTATATCATTAATGAACTGAGCGGTTTCTTTCGGACTTAACCCTAACCGATTGATGCCGGTATCAAAATGTATGGCGCATGCTGGACGGTTTTCAGGGGATATTCTTTGCCATAAAATGACTTGGGCTAAATCATTTAACACAGGCCGAAGATTATGACTGATAAAAAAATCTACATGGCTCGAGAAAATACCATTAAGAACATATATAACGGCTTCGGGGAGTATTTGGCGTAATTTTAGGGCCTCGGCAAAATTGGCCACAAAGAAAATTCGGCAATTGGCCTCATGAAATAAAGCGGGAGCGACATGTTTTATGCCCATACCATAAGCATCTGCTTTGACCAGACCTGCGCATTCTGTACCGCCTGCGAGCTGGCGGCATATTGTGTAATTATGAATAATGGTGCCTAAATTTATGGTCTGGGTTGCCATATAATCCAGCAAAGAATCCCCGGATGCCATCAATCATTTCTTTCAGGCAGGCGGTCAGCGGATTCAGCCAAATCAGAAAATTTGGTGATGCTGGCCTCAAATTGTAAATCGATTTTTCCGGTGGGGCCGTGGCGTTGCTTGGCAATGATAAATTCCGCGAGCCCGAAGAGTTTTTCCCCTTCCTCCAACCAGATAATATGCTCTGGCGTGCCTTCGTCCGGTTGAACAAGATTGTGATAATATTCGGGCCGATAAACAAAGGTTACCATATCTGCATCCTGCTCAATAGAGCCGGATTCACGCAGGTCAGACAGAAGGGGGCGCTTGTTGTCCCGTGATTCTACATTCCGGCTAAGCTGCGATAAGGCGAGAACCGGAATTTGCAGTTCTTTTGCGAGACCTTTAAGGCCACGGGTGATTTCGGAAATTTCCTGCACCCTGTTTTCGGGGCCTTTTTTATTGCGCCCCGCAGCGGTAAGCAACTGAAGATAATCCACGATGACCAGACCCAGACCATGTTGCCGTTTTAACCGGCGCGCGCGGGTGCGCAGAGCCCCGATGCTGAGCGATGCGGTATCATCAATGAAGAGTGGTAATTCTTCCAGTTCCTGCGCTGTACGGGCAAGCTGGTTAAATTGTTCCTGATTTAATTTTCCCTGGCGCAAATCCTGTGAAGACAGGGCCGCCTGTTCCGCCAATATGCGTGCCGCGAGCTGATCTGCGGCCATTTCGAGAGAGAAGAACGCCACAACAGCCCCTTTGCTGTCTTCCGGTGATATGCCCAGAGCCATATCATCACGGTAAGCCTTGGCCGTGTTAAAAGCGATGTTGGTGGCAAGGGCGGTTTTACCCATGGCCGGCCGGCCGGCAAGTATCATAAGGTCTGATTTATGCAGGCCGCCAATTTTTCTGTTGATGGAGTCAAAACCGGTTGTTTTTCCCGCCAGCTTCCCGCCTCTTTTAAAGGCCATTTCAATGAGGCTGACTGCGTCAGCAGATGACTTTCCAAAGCTTTTGAAGCCGCCTTCTATGCTGCCTTGTTCGGCAAGGGAATAAAGGTTTTTTTCAGCTTCTTCAATTAAATCTTGCGCCGTATTATCAACAGTATGGTCATAGGCCCCATTGACGATGTCTGTCCCCACATTAATCAATTCCCGCTTGATGGCCATTTGCTGAATAATCTGGCCATATTCGGCTGAATTGATAATGGAAACGGCGGCACCCGCAAGAGAGGCCAAATATTGCGCCCCGCCAACGTCTGCCAAACTGTCTTCATTCTCGAAATAAGGTTTTAGCGTAACGGGGGAGGCAATGAGGCCCTTTTCAATAAGTTTTTTTGTTGCTGTATAAATTTTCTGGTGCGCAGGGTTTATAAAATGTTCGTCAGTTAAAAAATCCTGTACCCGTTCCATGGCCTCGTTATTAACCAGAATAGCGCCAAGCAAAGCTTGCTCCGCCTCCAGACTATGGGGGGACTGCCGGAAAGTTGCCGCATCATAAGCCACAACATTACTATCCTGCGCAATGTCATCTTGCGTAATAATATCATCAATGGGTATGTCTGGAAAGTCTGTCATACTATTTTTCGTGTATCCCTTTACGAATCAACTATATCATATTGAAGCGCGCTTAGAGAAACATAAGTTCTAATAAATTATTTACCAATTGCCACGCTATTGCTGTTGTTCTGCTTTATTGTTCTTCAATGTCTTTTCTTTCAATTTCCTCGACGGTAACCGTTGTTTTTACATTTTTACTATTATATTTTAAAAAATCATTGAGGAAATGTGCCGTGCTGGCGTGTAGATGAAGATTGTGGATGGATGAATCCCATGTTAGGTTGGCATGGGTTATACCACCTGCCCCTCCTGACATGACCATAGCCACAGGATTTCTACTGATATGCCTCCCTGGCCTAGCAACACGGGTATTAATGACATCAGTGATATGCTGAAGTGGTCCTGATTGTCTGCACAGTTTGGCAGCGAAGTTAAGGTGTATCCTGTTGTCATTTATGCTGCCTGTTTCTGTTTCACAGGGGATGGGGAATTCCCCATCCCCTGTGCTTTTGAGTAAA
>JAKIUQ010000005.1 GCA_021647465.1 Emcibacter sp.
GTTTACTCAAAAGCACAGGGGATGGGGAATTCCCCATCCCCTGTGAAACAGAAACAGGCAGCATAAATGACAACAGGATACACCTTAACTTCGCTGCCAAACTGTGCAGACAATCAGGACCACTTCAATAGCATCATGACTGCGAGCCTGTCTAACAAGGCAGGGTCAGCTCTTCCATGTTATTTCAAAGTTTAAGGTAACTACTTCTTTTTAATATAGATTTATGTGAAATATATCTTATTAACTTTACATACATTCATGTGAAATGTATCTTATTGACGTAAGTCAATTTAGCCCGGTTAGAGAAATTCTATTCCTTCTTAAACTTTAAGTGAGTGAAATATTGGAGTGCCCAAGCTAGAATGCGGTCTAACGTAACCACCTTTATGATGTTTATTATACAAGCATTGTCCATACTTATGGTTACATTATGTTGTTCAGCATTTGCGGCATCGGGCGACCTTGAAAAATATTTATCCAAGGTGCCGGCAAAAACTATTTTCCCCCTTGCGGATGGGTATGGTGCTCTGATTGAGAACGGTCATATTTCACCTGTCTTGAAAGATGGCGAGGTCATCGGCCATGTCTTTTTAAATACGGATTTTGTCGGTGCCATTGGCTATTCTGGAAAACCGATCATGGTTTTGATTGGCATGGATGGGGATGGGCGAATTTCAGGGGCCCGTCTGGTCGATCATTCCGAACCCATTATCCTTGCTGGTATTCCGGAGCAGAAAATTGTTGATTTTATTGATGGTTATCAGGCTATCGACATATTGAAACTGGCCAGAGAAAAGGGCGGTGAGCCGCCGCCTGTGGATATCGTATCAGGGGCAACGGTGACGATAATGGTTATTGACGACACCATTAAGCGGGCATCGGTGCGGGCCGCGCGACTTTTGGGTCTTGGCGGATTAAGCAGAGAAAATCAAACGGCCAAGGCCGTCAAAATGCTGATCCCCGGCGAGCTTCAGGAATTGGACTGGGAAACTCTTCTGGGGGATGGCTCGGTTCGCCGTTTGCGTCTGTCAAACGGGATGGTAAATCAGGCCTTTATCAAACAAGGAAACCCGCGGGCGATCGCCCGACCGGAAGATGGTGCGGATGATGATATATTCATTGATTTATATGTGGCCTCTCTTGCGGTGCCAACCATTGCCAGAAGCCTGCTCGGGAAATGGGAGTATCGCAATTATCAAAAACGGATCACAGAAGGCCAGCAGGCTTTCATTGTCATGGGAAAGGGGCATTATTCCTTTCGGGGGTCGGGTTATGTGCGTGGGGGCATTTTCGATCGAATACAGGTGGTGCAGGGGGAAGAAGCTTTCCGCTTTAATGACCACGGTTATAAGAATCTTGGTAGGGTTATGGCAGATGGTGCCCCTGATTTCAAAGAAGTGGCTTTGTTCTATACCCCGCCTGGTGCGATCTTTAATCCGGCGGATGACTGGCAACTGCAATTGCTGGTACAGCGGGCCATTGGCGCTTTGGAGAAGGTGTTTATCTCTTATGAGCTAAGTTATCAGCTTCCAGATCAATATGTGAAGGTCGAAAAATCTGCCGTGCATATCAGCGCAGAGGCCAAAGAAGCACAGGCGGTTAACGCTTTATGGAAGCGGATGTGGCAGGCAAAAATAGTAGATATTTCCATTCTGTTGCTGGCGATATTCCTGCTTACGGCTTTATTCTTTGCCCAGAACCAACTGGTGAAATATCGGGCCCTTACCGATAGAGTGAGGCTTGGGTTTCTCATATTCACACTGTTTTATATCGGGTTTTATGCGCAGGCGCAGTTATCTGTGGTTAATATATTGGTCTTTGTGAACGCCCTTTTGTCCGGTTTTCGGTGGGAATTTTTCCTCATGGAACCGATGATCTTCATTCTATGGTGTTCTGTGGCGGCCTCGTTGCTTTTCTGGGGGCGTGGTGCTTTCTGTGGCTGGCTATGCCCATTTGGCGCCTTACAGGAACTGACCAACAAAATAGCCAGATATTTCAAGGTGCCTCAGATCACCGTACCCTGGTGGCTGCATGAGCGGCTCTGGCCATTGAAATATATGATCTTCCTCGGGCTGTTGGGGATCTCCGTATATTCCCTGAGCTTGGCGGAACATCTGGCAGAGGTGGAGCCTTTTAAAACGGCCATTGTTTTAAAATTCATGCGCAGTTGGCCCTACCTGTTATTTGTTGCGGTTTTAATCGGAGCCGGGCTTTTTATCGAGCGTTTTTACTGCCGGTATCTGTGTCCGCTTGGGGCGGCTCTGGCTATTCCGGGCAAGCTGGCCATGTTTAACTGGCTCAAGCGATATCGCAACTGCGGCGATCCCTGCCATATCTGCGCGCAGGATTGTATGGTTCAGGCCATTGACCCCAAGGGCAATATTAATCCCAATGAGTGCCTGCATTGCATGGGATGTCAGGAGACTTATTTTGACGAAAAAGTCTGTCCGGTGATGATTTACAAGCTCACCAAGGTCAGGAAAGAAGGGTTACATAAGTCGCGTAAATTAAATCAGACACGCAAAATAGAAGATTAGAGAATTAGGCGCGGTCATATTTGACTGAACCAAAGTTAAAGGAATGGGATCCGGCCTTCATTCAACGGGATCTAATAATGAAAGAAGACCTGAAACCTGAGTTTTAGGACAAGCTTTAAAAACAGGAGAGAATTATGACTGAAGAAACTAAAAAAACTGAGTTTTCCAGACGCTCCGTGCTTGGCGGATCAGCATTGGCTGCCGGAATCGGTATGATGGCTGTAGGCAGTACATTGATGCCACAAACCGTCCATGCCAAGGGTAAAAATGAAGTGGCTCCCGGTGATCTGGATGATTATTATGGATTTTGGAGCGGTGGCCAGTCCGGTGAAGTCCGCATATTGGGTTTGCCGTCCATGCGTGAACTGATGCGCATACCAGTCTTTAACCGCTGTAGTGCCACGGGCTGGGGACAGACCAACGAAAGCATTAAAATACTGACAGAACATATGCTGCCTAAAGAAAAAAAATATTGGGCTGATAAAGGTGGCTTCCCCCTGAATGGTGATACCCATCACCCCCATATGTCCTTCACGGACGGCAGCTATGATGGTCGCTATGTCTTTATTAATGACAAGGCGAATACCCGGGTGGCTCGTATCCGTTGTGATATTATGAAAGTGGACAAGATTATTTCCATTCCCAATGCGGCGTCTATTCACGGACTTCGTCCGCAAAAATTCCCGCGCACCGACTATATTTTTGCCAATGGTGAACATCGGGTGCCTCTGCCCAATGATGGCTCCGTTCTGGATGACCCCAGCAAATATCATGCGGTATTCTCCGCCATTGATGCCGATGAAATGAAAGTTGCCTGGCAGGTGATTGTGGATGGGAACCTTGATAATGTGGATGCGGATTATCAGGGAAAATATGCCATCGCCAGTTGCTACAACTCGGAAGAGGGCGTCACCCTTGCCGAGATGACATCCAGCGAACAGGATTGGGCGGTTATTTTTGATATCAAAGCTATTGAAGCGGGTGTTAAAGCCGGCGATTTCAAGATCTATGATGGTGACGTGCCGGTATTGGATGGCCGCAAGGGATCCAGATATACCCGCTATATTCCCATCTCCAACAGCCCTCATGGTGTGAATGCGACACCGGACGGTAAATATATGATGATCAATGGCAAGCTGTCACCGACTGTTTCTGTGATTGAAATGAGCCGGATACCTGACCTCTTTAAAGACAAAATCAAGCCCCGCGATGCCATTGTTGCCGAACCTGAACTGGGTCTTGGCCCCCTTCATACGGCCTTTGACAATCGGGGCAATGCCTATACGACTTTGTTTCTGGACAGTCAGATCTGTAAATGGAGTATTGATAAAGCCATACAGAAATATCAGGGCAAGGATGTTGAACCAATACTTGATAAGATTGATGTTCAATATCAACCCGGTCATAACCATACATCAATGGGTGAAACCAAGGACGCAGACGGTGAATGGCTGATATCTCTTAATAAATTCTCCAAGGACCGCTATATCAATGTAGGGCCATTGAAACCGGAAAGCGAGCAGCTGATTGATATTTCAGGGAGTAAGATGAAGGTGGTGCATGACGGGCCAACTTTTGCGGAACCCCATGATTGTATAATCGTGCATCGCTCACTGGTTAACCCGAAAAATTCTTATGGCCATGATGATCCTTTATTTGCTGATCTGACAGCGCAGGCCATAAAAGATGGCTTTGAAAGTCTTGACGAAGCTGACGGCATTATCCGTGACGGCAATAAAGTTCGGGTATATATGTATTCAATGGCCCCGACCTTCTCCATGGAGAAATTCACGGTCAAACAGGGTGATGAGGTCACCGTCATCGTCACCAATATCGATGATGTGGATGACCTTACCCATGGGTTCTGCCTGTCCAATTACGGCGTGGCCATGGAGGTGCCCCCATTGGGTAGTGCCAGTGTGACCTTTATGGCAGATGACCCGGGGGTTCATTGGTTCTATTGTCAGTGGTTCTGTCATGCGCTTCATATGGAGATGCGTGGCCGGATGTTGGTTGAGCCAAAATAAGGCCTGACTGAATGTGGTTTAGGCTTAATCATAAATTTAAGGCTGTGGCGGGGATTATCCTCGCCACATTGCTTTTCCTGTGTAATGGTCTTGGGGCGATTGCAAAGGATATTCAGATCACAGAAAACCTTCAGTCTGCTGTTGATGGAGCAGATTCCGGAGACAGGATTTTTCTATCTGCGGGAACCTATGCCGGGCCACTTTTGATCTTAAAACCAGTTGAAATAATTGGTGGACGCGGGGTGGTTATTAAAGGCCGGGGACTGGGCAATGTAATCACGGTAAAATCTTCCGGTGTCAGCTTGTCAGGATTGACGGTCACGGGATCGGGGCTTCTGCTGGAAACACAGGATTCAGGTATATTTTTATCCAGGGAAGCTACCGGAGCGATTGTTGAAGGTAATATGATAGCGGATAATCTGATCGGGGTTTATATCTGGGGCGCAAAGGATGCTATTGTACGTAATAATATCATTCGGGGTCGTCAGGATATGCGGGTTAATGAACGTGGCAACGGGGTTCAGATATGGAATGCACCCGGCGCGATTGTTGAAGGCAACGATATTCAATTTGGCCGCGACGGTATTTTTGTCAACACCAGTAAGGAAAATATTTTCCGAAATAATAATATCCATAATGTGCGTTTTGCGGTTCATTATATGTATACCAACAAAAGCAAGGTGATAAATAATATCTCCACTGGTAATGACATTGGGTTTGCCATCATGTTCTCAACTCATGTGGAAATAACCGGCAACAGGTCCATAAATGACCGCAAGAGAGGTATATTATTCAACTATGCCAACCGGGTGAAACTGTTGGACAATCACGTTACCGGTGGGCCGAAAAAATGTATTTTCATTTATAATTCCAACCGGAATATAATTCGTGATAATCTATTGGCGGGCTGTGATATTGGTGTAGAATTTACCGCCGGATCAGAAAAAAATGACATTTCCGGCAATGCTTTTGTCGGCAACAGAATGCAGGTCAAATATGTAGGGACGCGCTGGCTTGAATGGTCTTTAGAAGGGCGCGGAAACTATTGGAGCGATAACACAGCTTTTGACATGGACGGTGATGGTATTGCCGATAACATTTATCGGCCAAACGATATGACGGATCAGCTTTTATGGCGCTATCCATCAGCAAAATTATTAATGAACAGTCCCGCGGTTTTATTGTTAAAATGGGCGCAGTCGGCCTTTCCCGCCTTGCACCCCGGCGGCGTGGTTGACAGTGCGCCACTGATGAAAATACCGCAAAAGATGAGAGCTGATTAATGAATAACATAGAGTTGACATCACTCTCAAAATTCTATGGCAAAACCGAAGCGCTGGCTGCCATTGACCTTGCCATAGCGCCGGGCGACTGCCTTGCCCTTGTGGGTCATAACGGAGCCGGAAAAAGTACGCTGATCAAGATGGTTCTTGGATTGATCAGACCCACGTCAGGCCGGGCGGTGGTTATGGGGCATGACCCAATGTCAGCGCCGTTTAACAGGATAAGAAAAAAAATTGGTTTTCTGCCGGAGCAGGTGTTATTTCAAAATAATTTGACAGGCTGGGAAACGCTGACGTTTTACGCGCGCCTCAAGGGGGCATCATTGAAGGATTTGGAGGGTTTATTTCACCGTGTAGATCTTTATGAGGCTATGAATAATCGTATTTCCACCTATTCCAAAGGTATGCGCCAAAGATTGGGCCTGGCTCAGGCACTGATAGGCTCACCTGAGCTTTTGATATTGGATGAACCCACATCGGGACTTGATCCAGCCTCCCGCCAGAATGTTTACAATATCATCAATGATATGAAGCGCAACGGGGCGACCATATTGATCTCATCCCATGCCCTGACCGAACTGGATGACCGTATTGACCGGGTGGCTGTATTGAACCGGGGAAAGATCGTGGGTTTGGGGTCTGTTGCGGAGTTACGCCGTGAAATAAACATTTCTTCAGAAATCATAATTCATGCCCCGAATGATACCATGGAAATTTTGTCAGAGCATTTTGAGGGTAAGTTTTTTGTTAATGGGGCGGCACGGATTTCCTGCCCCGCGAATGAAAAAATATCCTTTCTCAGAGAATTGATAGGTTTGGATATTCCCCTTTCTGATATTGAAGTGAATGACCCAAGTCTTGAGGAGATCTTTCTTGAGCTTGCCCGAAAGAGGGAGCCGGAAGATGAATAGAATCTGGACCCTTGTCATCAAGGAAAGCCGCGACGGCTACCGAAACCGCTGGGTGGTTATGCTGACGCTGGTGATGACGCTTCTTGCCCTGACCTTAAGTCTGTTAGGCAGCACGCCTACGGGCACGACAAGCATCAGCCCTCTGGCCGTAACGGTGGTTAGCCTGTCATCTTTAAGCATATTTTTTATACCGTTAATCGCTCTGCTGCTTGCTTATGACAGCGTGGTCGGCGAAGCGGAAAGAGGTACATTGATCCTGTTGCTAACCTATCCGGTAAGCCGGACAGAGGTGATTTTGGGTAAATTTATAGCTCACCTTTTTTTACTGACCATCGCCATCGTGATCGGTTATGGGATAGCGGGACTGACCATTTCTTTTGCAGGAGAATATGGTTTTGCAGATCAGGAATGGGAAAGCTTTCTTCGGCTTTTGCTGTCATCTGTCCTGCTTGGGGCCGTATTTTTAAGTATTGGTTATATGATCAGCGTCGCGGTCAAAGAACGCACAACCGCCGCCGCCGTCGCCATCGGTATATGGCTGTTATTTGTGCTGTTGTATGATATGGGCCTTCTGGCTTTGTTGGCTGCTGGAAGTGATGGTGGCATTAATGGCGAACTGGTGAAATGGCTGATGTTGATCAACCCTACCGATAGTTACCGCATGTTTAACCTGACCTCCAGCAGTGATACGGCTCTCTTGTCCGGCATGGCGGGCTTAAGTTCAGAGCATCGCGTTTCGGACATGAGCCTGATCCTGATAATGTTGTCTTGGACCATCGCCCCGCTTGTTGCGGCAATAGCCATATTTAAACGGAGGCAATTATGAGGTTCCTGACTTGCTTGTTGGTCGTTATTCTAGCGGCCTGTTCGGAAAAGGTTGATATCCCGGGCCCTCTGCCGCTAACCCGTGATGCTGTTGGGAATTATTGCAATATGATTGTCATTGATCATCCGGGGCCAAAAATACAGATCTTTGAAAAGGGCGTTTCCCATGCCCTCTGGTTCACCTCGGTGCGGGATGGTCTGGCCTATAATATTCTGCCCGGAGAGGCACAAAATATTCTGGCCATATATGTTCATGATATGGGACAGGCCACAAGCTGGGACAGGCCAGAGAATGACGGTATCTGGATCAAAGCGGAAGAAGCTCTTTATGTCATAGGCAGCCGTAAGCGCGGCGGTATGGGGGCCAAGGAAACCATACCTTTCCGCGATCGCGCCAAGGCCGATCAATTTATTCTTGAATATGGGGGGCAATTGGTGGCTTATGATGATATTCCATCGGCCTATATTCTTGGGGATACGGGAGAGCATGATGATGCAGACTATTAACAGAAGACGATTTATCTCAATCAGTGCGGCGGTTGTTGGTATGGGCATCTGTGGCCCTGCCAGTGGTATGGTAAATGGCAAGCCCCGGATGGTTCGTTGGCAGGGTGCGGCCCTCGGAGCAAGGGCGCAGATCACGCTTGGCACCGATAACCCGGCTCAGGCCAAAAATCTTTTCGCTCAATGCCAAAGCGAGATTAACCGGTTGGAAAATATCTTCAGCCTTTACCGTGACAATTCCGCCATAAATCGCCTGAATAGGCAGGGCTATCTGGATAATCCTGATGCGGCGTTTCTGGATTTGATGTCCCGATGCCTATCCTGTTATCAGGTGACGGACGGGGCTTTTGATATTACCATACAGCCGTTATGGAAACTTTATGCCGATCATTTTTCACAGCCTGCCTTTGATCCCGCCGGGCCGCCTCAAGCTGCGCTCAATAAGACTTTGAAGCTCGTGGGCTCAGATAAAATAACCCTTGATGGGCGGCGCATATCATTTGGCAAGCCCGGCATGGGGGTCTCCCTCAATGGTGTGGCACAAGGTTATATAACCGACCGGGTGGTAAAAATTCTAAAACGCGCAGGCCTGACAAATAT
Source organism: Emcibacter sp. (assembly GCA_021647465.1). GTDB lineage: Bacteria > Pseudomonadota > Alphaproteobacteria > Sphingomonadales > Emcibacteraceae > Paremcibacter. Next base: position 8,688 of record JAKIUQ010000005.1, read on the forward strand.
TCTGGTTAATATGGGCGAAACTTTTGCTATGGGTCAACATGGGGACGGACGGCCCTGGATGGCGGGCATATCCTCCCCTCTTGCGGGTCACAATATTCTTCTCAAACTACCATTGGATCATCAGGCTCTTGCCACTTCTGGCGGATACGGCAGTCCTTTTTCGGAACAGAGTAAACTGCACCATCTTCTTGATCCGGCAACGGGCCGTAGCGCGGATCACCATGGCGCGGTATCGGTGGTGGCAAAGGATGCGACAACGGCGGATATGCTGTCCACGGCCTTTTATGTGATGCCTTTTGATAAGGTTTCGGCATTATGGGCGCATTATCCGAATCTGAAACGGGCCATATTTGTTGATCAGGCCGGGGAAATGACCGAATTTCCGCAGAAAGCCAGTGAAATTTCCTAAAATTTTTTCGCTTTAGATAAAATTATTTCAGTCCCCGGAAAGATTTTTAAATTCTTGATAAATAGGGGGGATGATGCTCTCGCCGGGTGTTTAAGGGCTGGTCAATGGAGGAGAGGAAGGGATTCGAACCCTCGATAACATCGCTGCCATACACGCTTTCCAAGCGTGCGCCTTAAACCACTCGGCCACCTCTCCGTATCCATCATACGGGCATAAAAATGAAGTGATTCATCATTTAATTCATCACTCATTTCAGGCGGCAATATACCCGTCTTTATTCAGGATGCAAGCCGAGATTATCATTCTGTTCCGGTTTTTTGTTTTTTTTTGCGTTCTAGCGTATTGCACGGGCTTTATCCCTAAAGAAGTGCTTGACATTAAGGGCCCATTTAACGATAAGACATTGTTTTTGAGATTCAGAGTCCTTGGGCTTCATTGTTCAAGGGCAGAGATGGTACCAAATGAGGGTATGCATCCGGATATATAGTATAAGTTAGGATAATAAAATGGCTGTTCCTAAAAGGAAAATATCACCGCATCGGCGCGGTAATCGTCGTTCACATGATAGTTTGAGCGTCGACACATATGTGGAAGATAATGAAAGCGGCGAATTGCGCCGTCGTCACCATATTGACCTGAGCACAGGAAAATATCGTGGACGCCAAATTCTAGAGCCTAATGACAATTACTAAGGTCATTTGAGTTCAAGAAATTCTATAAAAGCCGGCTGGATTACTCCCGCCGGCTTTTTTTGGGTTCTAAATTTGTTGAGGAGAAAGGATTTTTTATGTCGAAAATTCATTTGATATGTGGGCCGGTTGGGGCCGGAAAAACCACTTTCGCCGCCAAGCTCTGCCGGGATATACGCGCTGTTCATTTTTCCATAGATCACTGGATGACGAGTCTTTTTACGCCTGACCTTACCGGCGATATTGAATATAGCTGGGCCATGACGCGTATTGAACGCATGGAAAGCCTCATCTGGTCTCAGGTTGTGCAGCTGATGGCGTTAGATGTGGATGCCGTGCTTGATCTTGGATTGTTACAGCAAGAACATCGCACAAAATTTTATGACCTTGCGCAGCAGGGGGGCTTTGACATCTGCCTTCACCTTATTAACGCAGATAAAGAGGTGCGTTGGCGGCGGGTTATGGGCCGCAACGACGAAAAAGGCGAAAGCTTTACCATGAATGTAGACCGGAGCATGTTTGATTTCTGCGAAGCCCTGTTTGAAAGCCCAAGGGGCGACGAGCTGGATTCTGCCATAATCCATAAATTCTGAATTTCATAAATCTTAAATTAAAATCATATCTGCTATTGCTGAAACAGCGATAGAGCCTTACATATAGAGATGGCGGATACTGTCCTGTTAGTGGTTTGTTTTTCCCCGGGGCGATAATCATTCCGAAGGGAGCTGCCTCTGGTCGGATCGTGGTCCGGTTATGCGGTGCCCACCTATATTTATAGGTTCCGGAGGATGTAACTAAAATTACGGCAGTGATGGTTCCGCCACTTTTATTTTAAAACCCAAAGTTATGAATTTGAATGTCTGGCCCTGAATATTGACTGAATTGATACAGAAAAAAGCCGCTTTACGTCTGGAAATGAAAGCGCATCGCAAGGCTCTTGATGACCAATTTGATGATTTGGGTGACAATAGGGTGGTTCGCCAGATCGCCGTTAATATCCTCAGGCTGCCGGAAATCGCAGGTGATGTTCAGCGCGGCATTAAGGCCAGCCGGAATGAGCCGCATATGGTTGCGGGTTTTTACCCGATCCAGACCGAAGTTGATTGCCTCTTTATATTAAAAGCCCTGAACGCCATCCAGTGTCGCTGCGCGCTGCCGGTTGTGGCGGGCAAAAATCTGTTCTTTAAAGAGTGGGATTTGGAAGAAACTCTGAAGGATGGCCCTTACGGCACCCGCGAGCCAGACCCTCATAAGGCCAATGTTACACCTGATATTATTCTGGTGCCGCTTTTGGCCTTTGATGTGCGGGGTAATCGTTTGGGCTATGGCGGAGGGTTTTATGACCGAACGCTTGAATCTTATCGGCGCGGGGGTCATAAATTTACCGCTATTGGATTGGCCTATGACGGGCAGCTCAGAAATGATATTCCGGTTGGGGACAACGACCAGCCCCTTGATATCATCGTAACGGAACAGAAAGTATACAGACCATGAGAGTATTATATCTTGGGGACATCGTCGGAAGATCAGGGCGCGCGCTGGCGGTCCAAAAAATTCCGCAGATTCGGGAAAGCCTTAAGCTTGATTTTGTGGTGATCAACGGTGAAAATTCTGCCGCCGGTTTTGGCATAACCGCCAAAATATGCGACGAACTTTTTGAGGCCGGCGTGGATGTCATCAGTACGGGCAACCATGTTTGGGATCAGAAGGAAACCAAAAGCCATATTGCCGGTGAAAGCCGCCTGATCCGGCCCATCAATTATCCCGCAGGCACGCCCGGACGGGGCAGCGTCATGGTGCAGGATGCGCGGGGGCGGGGAATGCTGGTGATCAATGTGATGGGGCAGATCTTTATGAATGCGCTTGATGACCCTTTTGCGGCGGTGGACGCGGAGCTGAAAAAACACGCGCTGGGCAGTACGGCCAAATTTATTTTAGTGGATATTCACGGCGAAGCAACCTCGGAAAAAATGGCCATGGGACATTTCTGTGATGGCCGGGCGTCTCTGGTGGTTGGCACCCACAGCCATGTGCCAACCGCAGACGCGCAAATTCTGGATGGCGGCACAGCGTATCAGACCGATGCCGGCATGTGCGGCGATTTTAATAGTGTGATCGGCATGGATAAGGCCGAACCCCTGCAACGCTTCACCCGCAAAATATCCACAGGCCGCTTTACGCCCGCCGTGGGCGCGGCCACCCTCTGCGGCGTGTTTGTTGAAACAGATGATGCCACAGGTCTTGCCAAACGCATCGAACCCCTACGCCTTGGCGCAAGGCTGCATGAACATATGCCTATAGTTTAAGGTGTCATGTCTGGTTTATTTCCGAAAAAACTCAAATCATGGTTCACAAATGGTGGCCAGTGTATTATCACAGTCTTGAACCTTTATTTTATGCGTAAAAGTCCGCCAGCGGGCTTTTCGGGGTGCTTTTCGGGAAAAAACAGATGGCAGGCCATTCAAAATTTAAAAATATTATGTATCGCAAGGGGGCGCAGGATAAAAAGCGGTCGTCTCTTTTCAGTAAATTATCCAAGGAAATTACCGTGGCCGCTAAAATGGGCGGGCCGGATATGGACAGCAATCCGCGCCTGCGCCTTGCGGTGCAAACCGCGCGCGGTCAATCCATGCCAAAAGACAATATCCTGCGGGCGGTGAACAAGTCACAGGGCGGCGACGCGGAAAATTATGACGAAATCAGATATGAAGGTTACGGGCCGGGCGGGACGGCTCTTATCGTGGAAAGCCTGACGGATAACCGCAATCGGGCGGCCTCGGATATTCGCACGGCCTTTGCCAAGAATGGCGGCAACCTTGGCGAAACCGGCAGCGTGGCTTTTCAATTTGAAAAAATCGGCGAGATTATTTTTGACGCTTCTGCCAAATCAGCCGACGATATGTTCGAAATTGCGCTGGAATCCGGCGCAGAAGATGTCGTATCCGATGATGAAACCCATGAAATTTATTGTGCCATGGGTGATCTTCAGGATGTGACGGCCAGCCTGACCGATGCGGTTGGCGCGGAGCCAAAATCGGCAAAACTTATCTGGAAACCGGAAAATACCATCGAGGTAGACTTGGAAGCCGCGCGAAAACTGCTTAAAATGATTGATGTTCTGGATGATCTTGATGATGTCCAGAATATTTACGGTAACTATGAAATTTCTGATGAAATTATGGAGCAGCTCAGCGAGTGATATCAGGGTGACAAATAAAAGGCAGCGACTGATCGGATTTGACCCGGGCCTCAGAAAAACCGGCTGGGGGGTCATCGATGTGGAAGGCTCCCGCCTGATTCATATTGCTAACGGCATTGTCCATACCGACGATAATAATAGTCTGGCGGAACGTCTGACACAGCTTTTTGATGGCTTGGGGCAAGTGATCGCCGATTGGGCGCCGCATTCGGCGGCTGTCGAAGAAACCTTCGTCAATAAAAACCCCGCTTCAACCTTAAAACTTGGTCAGGCAAGGGGTATGTCGCTTTTGGTGCCGTCTCTTGCGGGGATACCGGTGGCGGAATATTCCCCCAATCATATTAAAAAGACGGTTGTGGGTTCCGGCCATGCGGGGAAAGAACAGGTGGCGGCCATGCTGAAAATTTTATTGCCGAGGGCGGTGATTAACGGCGAAGATGCGGGGGACGCCTTGGCGGTGGCCATTTGCCACGCCCATAACGGCGGTGTGCATGGTTTGCTGCATGAAGCACTAAAGAAAGATCGCAGGCCGAAGGCCGGGGCGCAAATTATATTTCGGGGAAGCCGCTGATGATTGCCAAATTAAAAGGTCTTGTGGATAGTGTTGGGGAGGGGTTCTGTATCCTTGATGTGAACGGGGTTGGTTATCTTGTTTTTTGTTCGGGCCGTACGCTGGGTAATTTGCCGGGGGCCGGCGAAGCGACAATATTAATGATCGAAACCCACGTGCGGGAAGATCATATTCATCTGTTTGGTTTCTCCACGGAGCTTGAAAAAAACTGGTTTAAATTACTGCAGAGCGTGCAGGGCGTTGGGGCCAAGGTGGCTTTGGCCATATTATCTGCCATTGCCATTGATGAGCTCTCCAATTCCATCGCGGCGCAGGATAAGACCGTGGTGGGTCGCGCCAGCGGTGTCGGGCCGAAACTTGCCACAAGGATCATTACGGAATTAAAAGACAAAGTGGCAAAATTCGCCCTGCCGCCGACAAAGGTCGGTATGAAGACTGCCGATGCACCTGCTCAACCCCATGGCGGAACTGATATTCAAGACGCTGTCTCCGGGTTGGTTAATCTCGGGTACCGGCAGACAGAGGCCTATATGGCCGTGTCAAACGCCGCCCGCAGCCATGAGGGGGCCAGCGTGCCCGATCTGATCCGCCTTGGGCTTAAGGAATTGAGCCAATGAGCGAAAATGAGGAAGGGCGCATGGTCAGCGGCAATCAGAAAAGCGGCGATGAGGCCGAGGCTTCAATCCGGCCAACGCGGCTGAATGATTTTATCGGACAACGTAAAGTTTGCGATAACCTGCAAATTTTTATCGAGGCCGCGCGCACAAGGGGCGATGCCCTGGATCATGTGCTGTTTTACGGGCCGCCCGGGCTGGGCAAGACCACATTGGCACAGATTATGGCGCGGGAACTGGGCGTGAATTTCCGGGCCACCGCCGGGCCGGTCATTTCCAAGGCGGGCGATTTGGCGGCACTTTTGACCAACCTCGAAGAAAATGACATTTTATTCATAGACGAGATTCACCGGCTTAGTCCGGCGGTAGAGGAAATCCTCTATCCCGCCATGGAGGATTATCATCTGGATCTGATTATAGGCGAGGGGCCGGCCGCGCGTTCGGTGCGCATTGATCTGCCGCCTTTCACCCTGATTGGCGCAACCACAAGATCTGGCTTGCTGACCACGCCGCTTCGGGATCGGTTTGGCATTCCGACGAGACTGGAATTTTATTCTGCCGAGGATCTGGAAACCATTGTCCGCCGCGCTGCAAGGGTGCTCAAGGTGGAAATGACCAGTGACGGGGCTTTGGAAATTGCCCGGCGGGCGCGGGGAACGCCGCGTATTGCCGGGCGGCTTCTGCGGCGGGTTGCGGATTTTGCGCTGGTGCGGGCCGATGGCGGCGTTAATCGGGAAGTGGCGGATCTGGCTCTTGATATGCTCGAAGTTGACAAGCGCGGCCTTGATGCCATGGATCATAAATATCTGAAATGTATCGGGGTAAATTATAATGGCGGGCCGGTCGGTATCGAAACACTGGCGGCGGCCTTGTCTGAGCCAAGGGACGCTATTGAGGAAATTATTGAGCCTTATCTCATTCAGACTGGGCTGGTTCAGCGCACCCCGCGCGGGCGCATGCTGTCGCCTCAGGGGTTTGACCATATCAAGGTTGCCAAACCTCGGGATTCAACTAAAAAACAGCAGAAATCGCAAATGAATTTGCTTGAGGAGTAAAATGGCTGAATTTTCGCCACATTCTGGCGTTATCAAGAACAGGCAGCATGTTTTGCCCCTGCGTGTTTATTACGAGGACACGGACGTTGGCGGGGTGGTTTATCATGCGAACTATTTAAAATATATGGAACGTGGACGGTCGGATATGATAAGAGGTCTTGGGATAAGCCAAGAAGAAATGTTAAAATTTCTGGAACCGGATGATATTAAATTTGTGGTGATCCGGTCGGAAGTTGATTATGTCAAGCCGGCCAAACTGGATGATGAAATCACCGTTCATACCAATGTGGCCAAATTAGGCAAGGCGAGCCTTGTCATGGAACAGGAAATATGCAGGTCAGATGAGGTTTTGGCCAAAGGCGTGATCAAGGTTGCCGCCCTGAATAAAGAGAATAAGCCAGCAAGGATTTCGACGAAAATACGCGACAAAATTAATGTAGTGATTAAGGAATAGGGACAGGAATGCAGCAGGAAAATGTTGGGAATGCCGTTGATATAGTGGATTTAGGGTCTAATATCCCGGATTTTTCCATGTGGGGCATGTTTATGCAGGCTGACTGGATTGTGCAGTCGGTGATGCTGGTATTATTGGGGTCGTCATTTTGGTGCTGGGCCATAATTTTTGACAAAATCAAACGTATTCGGCGCGTCATGTCACAGGCCGATAGCTTTGATGCGGAATTCTGGTCTGGAAATTCTCTGGAAGATCTTTATGGCCGGGTAAAGAAAAACCCGGATCACCCTTTGGCCGCCGTATTTGTTGCCGCCATGCGGGAATGGCAGCGTTCTGTTGGAACGGGCAATGATGTTAAGCTGGGTACGGGGCTTCAGGATAGAATTTACCGCGTTATGCGGGTGACCGTGAGCCGTGAAATGGAACGGCTTGAGAGTTATTTGAGTTTTCTGGCGACGGTGGGCTCCACGGCACCTTTTGTTGGATTATTTGGCACGGTGTGGGGGATTATGAACAGTTTTGAGAGTATTGCCATTAGCCATAATTCATCGCTGGCCGTTGTTGCGCCTGGTATCGCGGAAGCTTTATTTGCTACCGCCCTGGGTTTGGTTGCCGCTATTCCGGCCGTTGTGGCCTACAATAAAATCAGTAACGATTTAGGCCGCTATGCCAATAGACTGGAAGGCTTTGCAGATGAATTTGGCACCATCCTGTCCCGCCAATTGGATGAGGAGCATCATTGATGCAAAGTCACGGCGGAAATAAACCCTCGACCTTTAGCCGCAGGCATAAGCCCATGAGCGAGATTAATGTGACGCCCTTTGTGGATGTGATGCTCGTATTGCTGGTGGTCTTTATGGTGGCCGCGCCCTTGCTGACTGTCGGGGTGCCGGTGGATTTACCTAATTCAGCGGCCAAGGCCCTGCCGGAAAACACCAAACCGCTGTCCCTGACCATTGACAAGAACGGCAAGATATATCTTCAGGACGAGGCCATCGAACTTAGTGAACTGGTGCCGCGGCTGATCGTAATTTTCTCGGGCCGCAAGGATGACAGGATTTACATTCACGGGGACAGCGCCGTGGATTACGGGGTTGTTATGAAAGTGATGGGCCAGATGAACGGGGCCGGATTTTCCCGCGTTGCCCTCGTAACAGATACGGAGAAATAAGGTAAATTGCGTGATGCGGTTATCATATCTCTGGTTTTTCATGTGGTGATTATCACGGTAGGTGTGCTTGGCCTGCCGATGCTTAGCCGAGAGAAGCCGACACAGATGAAGGTCATTCCCATTGAAATGATCAGCATTGGCGAGGTGACGAAACTTGCGGCTCAGGAAAAGAAACCTGATCCTGTGACAAAAAAAACACCACCAAAAAAGAAAGCGCCAGAGCGAAAAATAGAGATGCCGCCGCCGCCGCCTAAATTGGCTTCAAATATGCCCTTGCCGGATATGACCGCAAAGCCAAAGAAGATAAAAAAGAAAGTTGAGCCTAAAAAAACGGCTCCGGAAATGGCAAATCGCGCGCCAAAAATTACGCCCAAAAAAAAACCGAGCCGATTTAACAGCGGAAAATTATCCGCACTTTTGGATAAACGCGAAGAGGCCCAACCAGATATTATTGAACTGCTCAAGGATAAGAAATTTGGCGAGGAGAAGGTGATCAGTACGGTTGATGTGCGCCAGCAAACCTTGAGCATCATTGATGCCGTGGGCCAGCATATTTTCAACAATCAATGCTGGAATATCCCCGCAGGGGCCAAGGGTGCCGAAGGGCTTGTCGTGACCATTCAAGTCCGCCTGAATTCAGATGGTAAATTGATAGGGTCGCCAAAAATACTTGAAAGCCGGCGTATGAGCATGCCGGGCCAGGAATTTTTCAGGACAGCAGCGGAAAGCGCCCTCAGGGCTGTTCGAAAATGCGCGCCATATGATTTTTTGCCCAAGGATCAATATAGTTTATGGCGGGAACTGGATATCGTATTTGATCCGGAATATGCCATAGGTGGATAAGCGTTAAAAATATAATATAGATGGAGTTGCAAGTGAGGCTATTGAAATTATTAATATTGGTGACGGCAGGTTTTACGCTAATAACATTCGCCGTGACAATGTCGGCAGCGGCAAGGATTGTGGTTGATGTTAATCGGGGGCATGCAGACCCGTTACCCATTGCCGTTACGGATTTGGTGGGCAGCGAAAGTGACATTATCTCTGGTGGTTCTGTTAAGGATTATGGCCAGCGTATTGCCCTTGTGGTTAAGGCAAATCTGACCCGGTCCGGCCTGTTTCGTTCCATTGATTCCGATGCCTTTATCAGATCCGGAATAATTGAGGAAAACCTTCGAAATCCGAACTTCGATAATTGGAAGGCCATTGGCGCCCATGCCTTGATGAATGGATCTATTTCTTTGCAGGAAGATGGCCGACTGAAGGTGGAGTTCAGGTTATGGGATGTGCTTGGTACGAACCAGATGACCGGCCTGAGATATTTTACATCACCAAAAAACTGGCGCCGTATTGCCCATTTAATCTCAGACGCCATTTATAAGCGGATGACGGGGGAAAGCGGTTATTTTGATACCCGGGTGGTTTATATTTCAGAAAGCGGAATTGCCACGAAAAGAGTAAAGCGGCTCGCCATTATGGATCAGGATGGCCATAATCATATTTTCCTGACCGATGGCAAAAATCTGGTGCTGACCCCGCGTTTCTCACCAACCGCGCAGGAAATAACCTATCTGTCCTATCATAATGATGACCCGCGCGTGTATCTGTATAATATTGACAGCGGCAAGCAGGAAATTCTCGGGGATTTTCCGGGCATGACTTTTGCCCCGCGTTTTTCGCCGGATGGTAACAAAGTGATTATGTCACAGGCCTATAAGGGGAATTCCGATATTTATGTCATGGAGCTGCGAACCCGAAAAATCAAGCAGCTGACCCGTCATACGGCCATTGATACCTCGCCCAGCTATTCACCTGATTCGCGCTATGTTACCTTTAATTCGGACCGGGGCGGCAGCCAGCAGATCTATGTCATGGATTCCAATGGAAAAAACATTAAACGCATCAGTTTTGGAAAAGGCCGTTACAGTACGCCGGTTTGGTCGCCCAGAGGGGATCTCATTGCCTTCACACGTCAATATCAGGGCAAGTTTTATATCGGCGTAATGCGCCCGGACGGCAGTGGGGAGCGGCTGTTATCTGAGAGTTTCCTAGATGAGGGGCCAACCTGGTCGCCCAATGGCCGCGTGATTATGTTCTTCCGGCAGCAGCCTTATGATAATAAAGGGCGCGGCGGCGAGACACAATTATGGACGGTGGATTTAACGGGTTACAACGAAAGGCAGGTAATAACGCCGTTAGATGCGTCAGATCCTGCATGGTCCCCCTTGATTAGATAAATGATTCTGTTATAGTTTCGCAGGATTGCATAATAAATACGATTTGTTTGAAATATGCATTCGCCAGTTCTTGAGGGGAATGGCATTTCATCGGTTGGATAAAAAATATTAAGTTACGTGGAAGGACCACTAAATGCTGGAAAAAATGAATAGCGTAAAATACTGGGCACTGATTGGCTCGGCTTTATTATTAAGTGCTTGTGCAAATACAAATACAGGTACTGTTCCTGACACGCCAACGGAACCCGTTGCCGTAGAAACAGAAGAGCCCGTGGTGGCAAGTCCGCCCGAAACTGTAGATGTTGAAACCGTGATGGAAGATCCTGCGACGCAGTCATCACTTGATATGGCATCTGGTAATTCAGTGGCTTATTTCGGATATGACCGTTATGACCTTTCTTCTGATGCCCGCGCAGCTTTGCAGGCGCAGGCCGCTTGGCTGCAAACGCATGCTGCGGTAAAAATTACCGTAGAAGGCCATTGTGATGAGCGCGGAACACGGGAATATAACTTGGCTCTTGGTGATCGGCGCGCCAATTCTGTGAAGAATTATCTGGTGGCGCTGGGGGTTGATCCCTCACGTATTCACACGGTGAGCTATGGCAAAGAACGTCCTGCTGTAACCGGTTCCGGTGAAGCATCATGGTCAAAAAACCGCCGCAGTTATACGCGCGTAAATTAATATTCTAAGTATTTAAGGAATACCCGCGCGCCGATATGGCTGCGCGGGTATTTTTATGTCTTTATGATCTGGAGCAATTGATGAAGAAAATTACTTTTTTGCGTTTTAAAACGTTTAAGCTGCTTTGTTTGATGGGGGTTATGGTGATTGTTACGTCAGCCAGCGGCCCTGATATTGCACAGGCGCAGACCGTGTCAAAACGACTTGAAATCATCGAAAAACAGTTAAAAGCTGTTCAAAGAAAAGTTTTTACGCCGGGCAGCAAATTCCCGCAGCAATCAGAGGGTCATACGGGCGGTTCAACATCAGTAACCTCTAGCAGTAATATCAAATTCGCTGATATTGAGGCGCGGCTCTCTCAAATGGAAACCCAGCTTCGTCAGCTTACAGGCCGTGTTGAAGAAGGTAACTTCCAGTTGGATAACCTGAAGCAACAATTGGAAATCATGTCTCGTGATTATGAATTCCGGTTTAAAGAGCTGGAAACATTAAAGCCCGGCAAACCCGGCGCAGGACAGCCCGTTGTCGCTGAAGATACGACAATAAGTAAAACGGCGGAAATTCTGCCCGCAGGCACAGAACAGCAAAAATACAGTTATGCGCAAAAGCTGGTTACCACGGGACAATATGCCAAAGCCGAAGCCGCGCTGAGTGAATTCATTAAAAAATATCCAGAGGCCCCATTGGCCGGTAATGCTCAATATTGGCTGGGGCAGACTTATTATGTCCGTAAAATGTATACCAAGGCAACCCGCGCTTTTCTGGAAGGCTATAATGAATATCCGAAAAGCCCGAAAGCACCGGCATTTTTACTGAAAATCGGCATGTCTCTGAATGCCATGGGGGAAAAGAAAGATGCCTGCGATGCATATCGTGAATTAGAAGCCCGATTCCCGGATAGCCTTGAAAGCAAAAAAACGCGCCCGGCCGAGGCAAAGCGCGCGGGATGTAATTAGGGCGTGGTAACATGTCCTGAAACAGAATCGCATAAATATGCATGATGCCCTTAAATCGCTTGAATTTTCGAACTTGGTGCGTACCGTATTTCCGGGGGCATTATCGAAATCTGACCCAAAATCTGGCCTGAAATATAGGAACAGGATTGCGGTGGCGGTTTCTGGCGGCGCAGATAGTCTGGCCTTGGCGTTATTGCTTGGGCAATGGTGCAAATCAAATGACATTGCCCTGACCGCCCTAACCGTTGATCATGGGTTAAGGCCCGAAGCAAAGGACGAGGCCTTGCAGGTTGGGCAATGGTTAAAAAAATATGATATTCGTCATATGGTGTTGAACTGGCAAGGGGTTAAACCAAGCCGAAATATTCAGGACCGCGCCCGCATAGCCCGGTATCAATTAATGGGAGAATGGTGCCAGAATAATGATGTGAATAATCTGTTTCTGGCGCATCATGAAGGAGATCAGGCGGAAACATTTCTCATTCGGCTGTTCAGGGGCAGCGGCGTTGACGGTCTGTCTGCCATGCGCGGGATATCGGATTTCCCCGTTCCCTTGGGGCCGGGCCATAATGTTCTTTTATGTCGCCCTTTGCTTACCGTGACGAAAAAACGTCTGGAGGCCACTTTGCGCCAAATGGATCAGCCCTGGATAGAAGATCCCAGCAATCAAAATGAAAGCTATACGCGTATTAAGGTGCGCAAAATGTTGCAGGATAGCGAAATTGAGGGATTGAATGACCATCGAATGGCGCAAACTGCCGCAAGAATGGGCCGCGTGCAATCCTTGTTGCAGGCCATGACGGCGGGTTTGACGCAGGAAGCCGTGACGGTTTATCCCGAAGGGTATATGCAGGTGAATATGTCCAGACTTATGTCTGCCCATGAAGAAATAGCGCTGCGTTGCCTGTCATCATTGGTCAAGAAAATTAGCGGCAGAAGATATCCCCCGCGATTTTCCCGCGTGGAAGCATTATACAATAACCTGAAACAGGAAGATTTCTCTGGTCAGACATTGGGGGGATGCCTTGTATCCTCTATCAGGGCAGCATCAGGGACTGATCATATTACTATCAGCCGGGAGATTGCGGCTATTGAGCATAAGATAGATCTTGAAAATTGCGGCTCATATTTATGGGATCAGCGCTTTGAAATAGAGACTTCTGGGGAAGGCCGTCTTGTAAAAAAACTTGAATTGGCAGAATGGCGCCGGTTATGTTCAGATTACGCTGATCTGAAAAAACTGAAACTGCCGAAAAGAATTCTTTATAGCCTGCCTTGTATGATTCTGATGAATGGTGATGTGATATTGCCAAATTTCATACCGGGTTTTGAAGAAAAAGGATTTAAGGCTGTTTTCCTGTCAGGAGATGAACAAAACGGGGCATAGTGACGGGTAAATGCTAAAAATAGGCAAGATAAGTGAAAATAATGCGATAAAAAGCCATTGTTAACTTGTTTGGGAGTAAAAAAGCCTTATTTATGGGGTTAACATATAAAATGAAATTTGCGAATAATAGACTGATCATTGAAAGACACATGAAATATGGGACGTAATATTGCTTTATGGGCGATTATAATAATTTTGCTATTGGCCCTTTATTCCGCCCTGAATGGCGGCGCACGTCAGGCGGCAAGCACGGAAATAGATTTTTCCACTTTCCTTGATAGGGTAGAAGCAGGTCAGGTCATTAAAGTTACCATTAAGGGACAGGATATCGTCGGTGAATATGGTGCCGGCAGCACAGGCAAGTTTCATACTTATGCGCCCGAATATCCAAATCTTGTCGAAAATTTACGGACCAAAGGGGTTATTATTACGTCTGAACCTGAATCTCAGGGTGGATTTTTAAGTATATTCCTCGGTTGGCTGCCCATGATTTTGCTGATTGGCGTGTGGATATATTTCATGCGGCAGATGCAGGGCGGCGGCGGCAAGGCTATGGGTTTTGGTAAATCCAAGGCGAAGCTGCTTACGGAAACCAAGGGACGGGTGACATTTGATGATGTGGCCGGTATTGATGAAGCCAAAGAAGAATTAGAAGAAATTGTTGAATTCCTGCAAGATCCGCAAAAATTTGAACGGCTCGGCGGCACAATTCCCAAAGGGGCCTTGCTTGTGGGCCCGCCCGGCACCGGTAAAACGCTTCTTGCCCGCGCCATCGCAGGTGAAGCAAACGTGCCGTTCTTTACCATTTCAGGATCTGACTTTGTTGAGATGTTTGTTGGTGTTGGTGCAAGCCGCGTGAGGGATATGTTTGAACAGGCCAAAAAAAATGCGCCCTGCATCATTTTTATAGATGAAATTGACGCCGTAGGCCGGCACAGGGGCGCAGGGCTTGGCGGCGGGAATGATGAGCGGGAACAGACCCTTAATCAGCTGCTTGTGGAAATGGACGGCTTTGAAGCAAACGAAGGCGTGATTCTTGTCGCCGCAACAAACCGTCCCGATGTTCTGGACCCGGCGCTGCTGCGCCCCGGCCGGTTTGATCGTCAGGTTGTGGTGCCAAATCCGGATATTACCGGCCGCGAGAAAATCTTGCAGGTCCATATCAAGAAAACCCCAAAACTGGCCGCCGATGTGAATGTCCGCACGTTGGCCCGCGGTACGCCCGGTTTTTCAGGGGCGGATCTCGCCAATCTTGTCAATGAGGCGGCTCTTCTTGCGGCCCGAAAAGGCAAGCGGGTGATCAGCATGAGTGATTTTGAAGAAGCAAAAGACAAAGTCATGATGGGCGCAGAACGGCGGTCTATGGTCATGACGGAGGAAGAGAAGCGCATGACGGCCTTTCACGAGGCAGGTCACGCCCTGGTTGCGGCAAAATGCCCGGCTTCTGATCCTATTCACAAGGCCACGATTATTCCTCGCGGACGCGCCCTTGGTATGGTGATGCGTTTGCCGGAACGGGATAATTATTCATATGCGCGGGAAAAAATGCATGCTGACCTTGCGGTTGCAATGGGTGGACGCGTCGCGGAAGAGATTTGTTTCGGCTTTGATAAAGTGTCCTCCGGTGCCTCTAGTGATATTTCCATGGCGACCAGCCTGGCCCGTAACATGGTGACAAAATGGGGCATGAGCGAAAAGCTTGGGTTGCTGCAATATGGCGAAAATCAGGAAGAGGTTTTTCTGGGGCATTCCGTCGCACGCAGTCAAAATATTTCGGGGGCCACGGCAAAAATAATAGACGAAGAAATACGCAGGCTTGTTGATGAAGGCTATCAGCATGCCAAGAAAATATGTACGGACCATCGGGACTTATTGGATAATCTGGGTAATGCTTTGCTGGAATATGAAACACTTACCGGCGAAGATATTGATAATATTATCGCTGGCAAGGATATTCATAAGGATTTGTCTGGTGATGATGACAATTCCAAAGATAAACCGCATGAAGGCTCCGTCCCAAGTGCAGGCCCAAGTGCAGGCCCAAGTGAGGGAAGTGCGCCGGGTGATGATAAAGGCGGCAATGTTGGTACCGACCCGGTGCCTGAGAATTGATCAATGCCTAATATGGATAACGGTAAGCTTTATTTGCAGCCTCTGGGAATTCTCAGGGGCTGTAATGCTATTGAAGCGGTAAAATCGGGTCATGCCAGATGGCTGGCGGGTGGGCCGCTGGCCTTTAGCTTTGTCAAAATTATATGCCGCCAATCATTTATACAGGCATCTGGGCGGGTCTGGGCGGAATTAATTCCCGTTGCGGAACTTAACGCATATGCCCGTAAATTGACGGTATTTCAACAGGATAGCCTTTTATCTCTGCTTGAGAATATTTGTCAGAAACGACATCACTTTCAGGAAAAGCGGCCTTTGCTGCAGGCTATTGTCAATGTGACGCCGGACAGTTTTTCTGATGGTGGGCAATATAATCAACGCGCCGTTGCGGCAGGCCGCGCCAGAGAATTGATCGCTGAGGGCGCAGACATTATAGATATTGGCGGCGAGTCAACGCGGCCCGGCGCGCAGGCAATTTCCATTGAAGAGGAATTAAGCCGGGTCATCCCGGTTATCGAAAGCCTGTCGGATATTTCTGTGCCTATATCTATTGATACGCGAAATGCAAAAGTCATGGCGGCGGCGCTGAAGGCAGGGGCAACGATTGTCAATGATGTGAGCGCCCTGTGCCATGATGAAAAGTCGTTGGCTGTTGTTGCTGCATCGAATTGCCGGGTCATCCTGATGCATGCACAGAATCAGCCGGATAATATGCAGGATAACCCCCGGTATGATGATGTGGGGCTTGATGTGTATGATTATCTGGAGCGCAGGGTGGAAATCTGCCTGGCTTCAGATATTGAACGCGGCAGGATAATCATTGATCCGGGTATTGGCTTTGGCAAAACAGTTGACCATAATATTGATCTGCTGGCCAATTTGTCCCTGTTTCACGGTCTGGGCGTTCCCATATTGCTTGGCGTGTCCCGAAAGAGCTTCATTGGTCATATTTGCGGCGGCGAAGGCGCGGCGGATCGGCTGGCAGGCTCGCTTTCTTTTGCACAGGCGGGATATGATCAGGGGGTGCAAATATTGCGGGTTCATGATATAAAGGAAAGCCGTCAAGCCAGAGAGGCCTGGGCAACGCTCGCGAGATAAATATCTCTAAATTAGTCTTTTTGTCATATTACAAACATAGTTTTGATGTTTATACTATCCGTTCAGCATGTATTAATACTTGAATGGTATAAGTCGGTCAATAAACCTGTAGTAATCCTGATAATAAAAAGAAAACTTATGGCACGGAAATATTTTGGTACGGACGGCATTCGCGGCAAGGCGAATGAGGGGCATATGACAGCAGAGGTCGCCATGCGCGTGGGCATGTCAGCCGCAAAACATTTTACGCGAGGCGAGCATCAGCACCGTGTTGTCATTGGAAAAGACACAAGGCTTTCGGGCTATATGCTAGAGCCCGCATTGACGGCGGGTTTTATCTCAATGGGCATGGATGTGATCATGGTTGGCCCAATGCCGACCCCGGCGGTCGCCATGTTAACCCGTTCACTTCGGGCCGATCTGGGCGTTATGATTTCCGCATCACATAATGCCTTTCAGGATAATGGTTTAAAATTATTTGGCCCGGATGGCTATAAATTATCCGACGAGATTGAGCTGGAAATCGAACGGCGTATGGACAATGGCTATGCGGATCACCTTGTCCCTTCAGAAAAACTGGGGCGGGCGCAACGCCTTAAAAATGCCGTGGGCCGTTACATGGAATTTGCCAAGAACACCTTTCCCAAAAATCAGCGCCTTGATGGTTTGAAAATCGTTGTGGACTGTGCCAACGGCGCGGCATACCGCTCTGCGCCAAGTGTTTTATGGGAATTGGGGGCAGAGGTTATCGCTGTTGGCGTCAGTCCGAATGGCAAGAATATCAATGATAAATGTGGGTCGACATATCCGGAATTAATTTGTGAAAATGTTGTGCTTCACGGGGCGGACATTGGCATTGCCCTGGACGGTGATGCCGACCGCCTTATTGTGTGCGATGAACATGGCAAGATCATAGACGGCGATCAGCTTATGGCAACGGTTGCTACATATATGAAAAATAACGGGCAGTTGCGCGGCAATGCTATGGTGACAACCATAATGTCAAATCTTGGGCTGGAGAAATATCTGGAAACGATCGGTATTGATTTGATCAGGACTCAGGTGGGCGACCGTTATGTGGTGGAAGCCATGCGCCAGCAAGGCCTTAATCTTGGCGGGGAACAGTCTGGCCATATTGTTTTAAGCGATCACGCCACGACAGGCGATGGCCTGATTGCGGCTCTGCAAATCCTGTCCGTTCTTGTGACCAGCGGCAAGCAGGTGAGTGAGATTTGCAATCTATATACCCCCTATCCCCAATTACTTAAGAATGTGAGTTACGTTCAAGGTACAGACCCCTTGTCTGTGCCCAGCGTCAAAGAGGTTATCAGCGAAGGCGAGGACCGTTTAGATGGTACGGGCCGTCTGGTGATCCGTAAATCCGGTACGGAACCCCTGATCCGGGTGATGGCAGAAGGACAGGATGATAAGTTGATTACGCTGGTTGTCGATGATATTGTCGGCGTCGTTGAAAAATTATCGGCCTAGGGACAATTAAGGGCCTGCGGGCAATTAAATGTGGCCATAAATTGTGAAAAATGTCATGCAGGGAAAAATTCTTACCATCGCCGGGTCTGACCCCTGCGGCGGTGCGGGTATTCAGGCAGATATAAAAACCATTTCGGCCCTTGGCGGTTATGCCATGGCGGCCATCACCGCAATCACGGTGCAAAATACTCGTAAAGTCTATGATGTTCACCCCGTAGCGGCAGAGGTGGTTGCCGCGCAGGTAAGGGCCGTGTTGGAAGATATCCTGCCCGATGCCATTAAAGTCGGCATGATGTCGTCTGCGGAAACCACGAAAATTTTATATGAGATATTCTCAGGCTATCCGAACATCCCTTTGATTATTGATCCTGTTATCCTGTCCACCAGCGGCCATCAATTGTTGGACCAAAGGGGTGTTGAGATATTGATTTCCGACCTTCTTCCCCGCGCGCATTTAATTACCCCAAACCTTGCAGAGGCCGCCCTGTTAGGCGGGCTTGATAATATTGTCACCCTTGATGACATGATGCGCGCCGGTGACAAAATACTTTCTCTGGGCGCGCGGGCTGTCTTGGTTAAGGGCGGGCATCTGCCGGATGATATATTAACGGATATTTTGATGACGCCGGAAGGGAAGTTTGAATTTACGAGCCCTAAGATTGCCACGCGCAGCACCCATGGAACCGGCTGCACATTGGCTTCTGCCATTGCGGCGGGTATAGGGCAGGGCTTGCCTCTTAAGGATGCCGTGACAAGGGCGCACAGATATGTTCATAAGGCCATTCAGGAAGCGCCGGAACTGGGTCATGGCAGGGGGCCGCTTAATCATTTTGTCACGCTTGATTAAATTCATATCGCGCTTTATGGTGACGGCATATTTTTTTGTAAAACGTATGTTTGGAATATTGCATCATGAAAAAATCAATTCTTATCAGCATTCTTGCCGGTTTAGCCGCCTTTTTTACCGCATTTTTTACCTCTGTCGCCCTGTCACAGACGGCTGAGCAGCTGCAGGATAAATTTCGCCAGTTAAGTGATGAAGTTCTGCCAACTCCGAATGTTTATCGCACGGCTTCGGGCGCGCCGGGCCATAAATACTGGCAGCAGCAGGCAGATTATAAAATTGATGTGACCCTTGATGATGAAAAACAGCGGCTTATCGGGTTGGCAAAGATTAAATATTACAATAATTCCCCGGATAGCTTGCGTTATCTGTGGGTGCAGCTTGATCAAAACCGTTATGGCCATGACAGCAATGCACAGAAATCAGAATTTGCCAGCAGCGCCCCAAAGGCGGGATATGGGACATTACGTCAGAAAATGCACGAAAAAACCTATGCCGGGGGCTATGACATTGCAGCTGTAACGGACAGCGGCGGCGCGGATTTAAAATATATCATTAATGATACCATGATGCGTATTGATCTGGTGGCCCCCCTGCGCCCGGGCCAGAAATTTAACTTTACCGTTGAATGGTCCTATAATATTCTGGATGCAAAGATCATTCGGGCGCGCGGCGGCAAGGAATATTTCAAAGAGGATGACAATTATATATATGAAATCGCCCAGTGGTTTCCCCGCATGGCCGCCTATTCGGATTATGATGGCTGGACCAATAAACAGTTTCTGGGGAATGGTGAATTTACCCTTGAATTTGGGGATTATGACGTATCTATCACGGTGCCTGCCGATCATGTGGTCTCGGCGACCGGTACGCTGCAAAATCCTGCGGATGTCCTGACCAAACAGCAGCAACAGCGACTGAAAGAGGCACAAACAGCCAAAACCCCTGTTATGATCATCACAACAGAGGAGGCTGCTGCGAAATTGGACCGCCGCGCAAAAACCACCAGAACATGGCGTTTTAAAGCGGATAATATACGTGATTTTGCCTTTGCCTCATCGCGTAAATTTCTGTGGGATGCCCAAGGATATTATCAGCCGGAAAATGGCAAGACCGTCATGGCCATGTCATTTTATCCGGAAGAAGGAAATCCGCTTTGGGAAAAATATTCAACACAATCCATCATCCATACGCTGGAAGTCTATAACAGATACGCGCTGATCTATCCCTATGCGGTTGCCCAATCTGTGAACGGGCCTGTGGGCGGCATGGAATATCCCATGATTACCTTTAACGGGCCGCGGCCCACCAAGGATAAAAAAACCGGTAAGAAAACCTATAGTGATCGGACAAAATACGGGTTGATCACGGTTATTATTCATGAAATTGGCCATATATATTTCCCGATGATTGTCAATTCCGATGAGCGGCAATGGACATGGATGGACGAAGGCATAAATACTTTTCTGCAGGGTCTGGCCGAAGAGGCGTGGGAAAAAGATTATCCCACCCGCCGCGCCGAGCCGTATCAAATTGTCAACTATATGAAAAGTAAAAAACAAGTGCCGATTATGACCAATAGCGAGTCTATTCTGCAATTTGGCAATAATGCTTATGGTAAGCCGGCTATTGCGCTCAGGATCCTGCGGGAATCCATCATGGGCCGGGAATTGTTTGACTTTGCCTTCCGCGAATATGCCCAGCGCTGGAAATTCAAACGCCCGACACCGGCAGACTTTTTTCGCACCATGGAAGATGCCAGCGGTGTTGATCTGGACTGGTTTTGGCGCGGCTGGTTCTATACCACGGACAATGTAGACATTTCTCTGGATAATGTCCGGCATTTTAATGTGAATACAAAAGATCCTGAAATCGAAGAAGCCTTCAAGCGCGGCAAACATAATGAAAAGGGCATCACACCGGCCCGCCTTGCGGATAAGGCATTGGAAAAAAGGACAGATCACTTTCCTGAATTACTTGATTTTTATAATGAGAATGACAAATTCACAGTGACCAATAAGCAGCGCAATAGCTATACGGCCTTGCTTAAAGGGTTGGAGGACTGGGAAAAAGAAATGCTGAATGAAAAATCCAATATATATCTGATGGATTTTAGCAACAAGGGCGGTTTGGTGATGCCCATATTCCTCCAAATCGCCTATGAAGACGGCAGCATAGAAGATATACGCCTTAACGCAGAAATCTGGCGCAAAAATTCTAAAAAGGTCACGCGAATGCTGATCACTGAAAAGCGTGTGAAGTCTGTTACCGTTGACCCTTACTGGGAAACAGCAGATGTTAATATGGATAATAACCACTTTCCCCGCCGTATTGAAACATCCCGTTTTGAGCTTATCAAGCGCAAAAAATCACGGGATATGATGAAAGAATTTGAGACAAAACTCACAAGCGACAAAGAGGTTAAAAAATCTGGGGAATGAGATTTTTTTATAAGCGATCAGCCCTTGTTATAATGATATTGATGCTTGCGGCTTCCGTCGGCCATGCGCATCGTTTCTATGCCGCTTTCACGCAGATTGACCTGCAGGAAAATACGCAGGTGATTGAGGTCGTGCACAGGCTGTTCACCCATGATGTTGAAGACCTTCTCAGGGCTGAGCTGGGCAATTCTTCCGGCCTGAGTAATGCAGAAATCACGCCTATATTGAAAGGCTTCGTCGAAAAGGATTTTGCCATTTTTGACAGTCAAGGCAGTCGCCTGCCGCTTACGTGGATCGGTATGGAATATAATATTGATAATGTTCTGATCTATCAGGAGGCCGATCTTCCCAATAACCCTGCAGAAATTACCATCATCAACCGGCTTTTTATGGCTTTGTTTGAGGATCAGCGCAATACCGTTAATGTGGCATGGAAGGGTGAAATTCGCACCCGCATTTTTAACAAAGGCAGGAATCAGCAAAATGTTAATTTTAATAAGGCTGATTAGGCATTTTTTGACTGCGTGAAAATCTGAAGACCGTCTTCTGTGATGCCAACGGTATGTTCGGCCTGCGCGCTTAATTTCCGGTCTTTTGTGACCGCGGTCCAGCCATCGGCGAGGACTTTCACATCGGGCTTGCCAATATTTAAGATTGGTTCGATGGTAAAAATCATGCCGGGCAGCAATATGGGGCCCATCTGATCAGGTTCCACATGAATGACTTCCGGGTTGTCATGAAAAGTCAGCCCGATGCCGTGCCCGCAAAAATCTGTTGCGATGGCAAAGCCATAATCCAATGCGACTTGCCCGCAGGCAATACCAATATCGCCTAAGAAATTTCCGGGACGTGCGGCTTCGATACCCGCGGCAAGGGATTTCTCCGTGGCTTCGATCAGGCGGGAAGCTTTTACCGGAACTTTGCCGACTTTAAACATGCGGCTGGTATCGCCGTGCCAATGGTCGGGGCCGTCCAGACGCGGTGTCACATCTATGTTGACGATATCGCCGTCTTTCAAGATTTTGGCGGCGGTGGGAATGCCATGAACCGCCACATGATTGACGGAAATGCAGCTGGCATGTTGATAGCCATGATAACCGATGGTGGCAGGGATCGCGCCATGGTCCGTCATGAATTTATGAACCAGTCGATCAAGTTCAGCGGTAGATATGCCCGGCTTTACATGGGGCGTGATAAAGTCAAGGGTATCTGCGGCGACCCGGCCAATGGACGCCATGGCGGCATAATCCTCTAGAGTATGCAAGGTGATGGGGCCATAAGGATAATCATCTAAATGTCTGCGAATACGCTTTGTCGGAAATTTAAATGTTTGGGTAATCATTTGTCCACAGACCCTAGTAGTTCAAGACTTGTTTTACAGCAGGCGAGGGCGACATTTCGGCATAGGCTCATGTCCAGACCAGACTGATTTCTTAAATATGGCTTCATGGCGGCAATAGGGCCGTCAAATATGGCAAAATTGGCCAAGGCAATATTGGCGGGCGTGAGAGGTTTTCGATTATAGGTTATCACAGCGGACAATCCTGCGCCAAGTTTCTGATATAGGGCGTTTAATTCTTTATGTAACTGGGGAGATAATGGGCCATCGATCAGATCATTTTCAACATAAAGCATTATGATGCGCGCCGGCGCGGGATTGGCTTTTGCCCAATCGATTAGCGCGCATATGGCCTGATCGCTATTTCCCTGCGCCAGATGGGGGTATATATCCGCCGCCATGCTGGATAAGCTATGCCGCCAGGCGGCCCCGATCAGATCAGTCCGGGATTTAAACCGATGATAGATAGAGCCTGTGGGCGCCGAGGCTGCGGTGGCAATGGCGGTCATGGTTGCGGCTGCCGGTCCGCCAAGGGCAATCAAGTCAATTGCCGCCAGAATAAAATCATTTTCCGAAAATTCTGCTTTTCTTACCATGAATTAAAACTATCATTCTAGAATAGAAAGTCAAATTAAATTTTTAATATGTGCATATATTAATTAGTGAACATTTAATTAGCGAAATCTTGGTGAATGCGATACAAATTGACCTGAATGGTTGCAAAATAAGGTTTTAGCAAGTGATGTCAGAAAATACCTCCACAAAATTGGATATCTTATCAGCTGAATTGGAAGAATGCCGCCAGCTGTCTCATGAAACACCGCTGATCAACCCTTATCAGCAATTGTCTTACCGCCTGTTGAAAAAGATGAAGGCAGGTGATCTGCCGACAGATGAGATTGATAGCCTTGTATCTGAATTGGGCGTTCATAGTTTTTTAAGTCGGGGAAGGCGGGCGCAGGCCTACTTATTGACGACCGACAGGGCCAGGAATAAAGCAAGCCTGTCGGCCTGTTTTCAAGACGTCAGTAAGGGCAAGACTTTCGCGGCATTTCAGGACTTCGTGCGCCGCGAGACGGCGGGTATTGTCATTACCGGTCATCCAACTTTTGGTTTCAGCAAGGGGCAATATGATATTCTGGCGGGACTGATTGATGGCAGCATGTCCCAAGCGGCGGCGGCTGAAAAACTCAAGGAAATTTCTGATCGCCCTGATGAGGGCTTAACGCTCGAATATGAATATATTCAGTCAGAACGCGCCCTGTTGAACCTGCAGGATGCTATTGGTCAACTGTATGAGATTGCTTTGGAGGCCGCGCGCGCAGCCTATCCGGATGATTGGCGAAAGCTTGACCTTAAACTGGTGACTTCGGCCAGTTGGGTGGGGTTTGATGTGGATGGCCGCGATGATATTACATGGATTGACAGTGTCAAATTCCGCTGCCGTATGGCCCTTAGTCAATGTGACGTTTATCTTGACCGCTGGCGGGCGCTATCCGCAAATGATAAAATCACTGATTTGCTGATCCGGTTAAAAGAAGTTTTTGAAGGTGACCTTGCCGCATTCCCGGCCAGCGTTAATGATGGCGTTGATGATATTAAAGCCGTTCGGCATTTCGCGCAGCATATGGCCAATAGCCGCCGTGATGGCCGTAATCCAGTGACGCTGTCCGCAGAAATCATGGCTGAATTGACCCATCAGATCGCGCAGGTGGAGAATGAGAAAAAAGCAGCTGACCTGATCATATTCCGCGCTCTCTTTGCTAATTTCAGAACCGGTTTTTCCCATGTGCATTTTCGGTTGAATGCGGTGCAGCTTCATAATGCGATCCGGCCCATGGTCGCCATGGAAAAAGATCCGGATGATGCCACCAGCCGCCGACGTTATATGGCGGCGGCAAGCAAACTATTGGACCGTATTGACGCGCAGACTGTGGGCTATGAGACTATTCTTCACGAACAAACAACGGCCAAGCGGTTGTTTATGATTGTTGCCCAATTCCTGAAATATATCGACCCTGACACGCCGGTTCGGTTTCTGATCGCTGAATCTGACACGCCTTTTACGGTTTTGGCGGCCTTATGTTATGCCAGATTATTCGGGGTTGAGGATATGGTGGATATTTCGCCCCTGTTCGAGACGGATCAAGCCTTGGTTCGGGGGGCAGAGGTGATCGAAGAATTGCTGGAGAACCCCCATTATTTTGCTTATGTGAAAAAACGTGGGCGGCTCTGTATTCAGGCAGGATATTCCGATGCGGGACGTTATTTAGGACAGGTCGCGGCGGGACTTGCCATCGAAAGATTGCGGATAAAGGTCGCCAGCTTATGGACTAAATTTGATTTGTCAGACGTTCAATTGGTGTTTTTTGATACGGGCGGCGAATCCGTTGGGCGCGGGGCGCATCCCTGCGGTTTTGGCGGCAGATTGGATTATATGCATAGTCCCGAGGCCCGCCGTCTGGTTAAGAAATATGACATTCCGTATAAACAGGAATTCAGCTTGCAGGGCGGCGATGGTTTTCTTTGGCTGCATACCCCTGATCTGGCCCTTGCCACATTAACCCGCGTGATGGAAAATATGCTGTCGCCCGTGAACCCCGCACCGGATCCTTTTTACCTCAACACAGACTGGTCGCTGGATTTCTTCCTGACCGTCAAGGGACATTACGGGGCCATTGCGGAAAATCCCGATTTTATGCGTCTGCTTTCTGTATTGGGGACGGAAATTTCCTATCCTTCCGGCTCGCGCATGACCATCCGTCAGGACGAGGGCGTGGCGAGCAGGCCGCTGGAAAAGCTGTCACAGATTCGCGCTATTCCCAATAATATGCTGCTTCATCAACTGGGCTTTTTGGCCAATAGTCTGGGCGGTGTCGGCACGGCCATGAAGCAAGATGGTCATGGTTTTTGGAAGATGTATGAAAAGTCGCCGCGCCTGCGCCATATTATGAAACTTGTCATTGCGGCGGTGGATGTGACAGACGAGGATTTTCTGGGCGCTTATACATCATTGTTTCGCCCCCGTTACTGGATGCATTCAGCGCGGTATGAGGATCAAAGCCATGACCATAACCGGATGTTGCGCCTTGCCGGTATGATGAAGGTGAACGGCATTTTTGAAGGCCTGAACCGTATTGAACTGACGCTGCGGGAAGACCTTATGTATTTGAGGGATGCAACGAAAGGCAAAGACCTGGCCCAGCCGCCATTCATGTTAAACGAGCGGGAACGCGGACAATATACCTTGCTTCATGTGCTTCGTATGGCCTTGATACAGCGGATGTTTTTGCTGATCACCCGTATTCCGAGATTCAGGGATCATAAAGGCCTGAGTGTTGATGATTTGATCATGCGCATATTGCGGTTTCAAATATCGCCGACACTTCTGCTGCTTCGGGAGATTTTTCCCCTTGAAGGGGATTATGAAATCGATCCGGATAATCCAGAGAATATCACTTTCGCGCGTGAAGATACCCATGGCTATTTATATGAGAATAAAGAGGTTTTTGACGAAATCGAAAATTCTTATGATCAAATCAGGAAAATTTCCCAAGCCTTGTCGGCCTATGTCGGCGCTATTGGCTAGAGGCCTTTAACTTTGTTTGAATAGCGCTTTCCAAGGCCTGAAGAAAACGTGATTTGTCGCTGCTGGTGAAGCTGGGGTTATACCCCTTGCTTTCGCCGGTTTCGCGCAGATGAGCATTAAGGTCACGCATGGCAACCGCCACACCGATATTATCCGGTGAAAAGACCTTTCCGGTTGGCCCGATCACAATGGCCCCGGCATCAAGGCAGCGTTTGGCCAGCAGAATATCGGCGGTTATCGCGATGCCTTCTGCGGTGATATTGTCGGCAATCCAGTCATCGGCCAAATCCGGGCCGTCCGGCACGACAATTTTCTGAACCAGCGGCCCGACGTCCATTCGCATCCATTGATTGCTAACGATATAGACCGCCAGTTGATGACGATAAGAAACTTTTAAAATTTCATCCTTCACCGGACAGGCATCCGCATCCACATAGATGCTAACATCACTCATGCAATATCCTTACATTATGTTTTTGTGATCTTCTATAACAGTTTTTTTATAGGGTCAAATCATCATCCATTCGAAGATGGCGTAACTTTCTTTGTTAAAGCTGGGCGCTTGCGTAAAATATATTTTAGGGGTCCTCGGGATCGCGGGGCAGGATTTTCTTGCCGGTGAACATGGCTGATATAATGCCGCCGCCAGATTTTATTTCTGTGCGGACGACGGCGGCGATATGGATGATGATTAAGCCTAAAATGATAAAATATGTCCAGTAATGGACGTTTAGAAAGAGGCTGCGGAGGTCCCGCATTTCAGCATAAGCCACAGGATCAACGTTATCCTTGATATAGGGCATCACGTCAGCCGGATTAACGCCGTCGGCGGCGACCCATTCCTGTATCATAGCGCCGAAGGGCGGGAAATATATATCAGTACCGGCCAGAACAAGTCCGGTGACCGCCATGGTCGTGAGGGCCAAAAATATAGTGGTGACAGCCATCCTTGCCAGAGGATTATGGCCCAAATAATATTGGGGCTGACCAGATTTTTCTGAGGCCATAAAGGATTTTAATTTTCCGGCATAGCCTTTGCCAAAGGGCAGGAAACTCCCCCAGCGGGCAAATATATTACCCTTAAAGGCCCAAATTAAGCGAAGGGTTAAATTAACCGCAAAAACATAGCCAATATAGACATGGATGGTTTTCATCAGGATTTTACCATCATTGCCCATGCCCAGAGATTTGGCCCATAATATCACCGTGCCCGCCGCAATAAGGCCAATAATACAAAGAACATTGGTCCAATGGAATAGCCGGGTAGGCAGATCCCATACCTTGTGACTTTTAAAATTTTGTTGTTCCATTTGCGAATATTTCCTCCAATCAATGCCTTTTTATCAGGAAGATCATACATAGTTCTTGATAATATTAAAATATATATTCAGTATTATTTATCAGGTCTATGGCATAGTGTACTGATCAGTTAACATAAGGGAGAGTGACATGCGGCCTTCAAAAAGAGATGAATTGGTAGAAAAGGCATTGATGGTATTTTATCGTCATGGTTTTCATGCAACAGGCATGGATAAGCTTGCTGCGGAAACGGGCATTTCAAAAACGTCGATGTATAAATATTTCTCAACCAAGGAGGATTTGATCGGTGCGGCGCTTACCCTTCGGGATAAACAGTTTCGCAGTTGGCTGTTTCGCCGTATGGAGCAGCTTGGCTCCACACCGCGCGGCCAGTTGATTGCCATGTTTGATGGCTTAAAAGAATGGTTCGCGCAAGAAGGCTTTCAGGGATGCATGTTTATGAAGGCCGCAGCAGAATATCAGAAATCAACTGATCCTATCCATATGAAATCGGCCGAACATAAATCTATATTGATCAGCTGTTTCAGTGATATAGCGCAAAGAGCAGGTGCGGCAGATCCAGATGCTCTGGCACGCAGGCTTATGCTGTTAAAGGAGGGCGCAATAGTGGCCGCGCAACTGGGGATCACAAAAAATCCTGCTATGGATGCCAAGGCGGCGGCAAAAATATTGCTTGCGGACGCCCTGGGACAATAGAGTTTGGGGCAATGGGTTATAGGGTTTGAAATTAAAATTCTTTTGTCATGCGAATATAATAATATCCGCCATTAAACCCGAATGGTGCCGAACGGCGGGAATAAGTGAAAACGCCGGGGGATGATACAATTCCCTCAATTGAACCGGCACGTGATTGCCCGATTTTATTCACATCAGGAAAAACATTGAACAGGTTATTCACCCCCAAGGTAAGGCGCGTCCCCAGAGCGCTAAAATGATAAGATAACTGTAAGTCGGTGAGGGTTTTGGCACCGAATTTTTGTATATTTTGCCCTTCACCGGATGAAATATTGCACGCCCCCTCGCATACCACGTAAGACCCATAGTAATTATTACGCAATAATATAAGCCAGTTTCCATTTTGATATTTTGTCGTAAAATTTATCCTTGAAGAGGGTTGCCAGTCTTCAATGATGGAACGATCCTGAGGGCTGAATAATACCCCACCGCCAATGCCCGGCAGGGGGGAGGCAATGGACGCGCCGATAATCCAGGTTTCCGTTTTATTGCCCGCAAAAGAAAATTTAAGGCTTTGTCCGGCAGGCATTGGAAAGTTATAATTTGCAACAATGTCAATGCCTTGTGTTATGGTGTTGGCCATATTGGTAAAAAACTGCCCGTCTGTTGCGCCGGTTGCCGCAGTGACCAACGGGAAATTGTCCCTGATAGGGATGCTGCCTGTTATGGCAATTCTGTCACTGATTTCGATACGATAATAATCGGCGGTGAAGGTTAGGTTTTTCAAGGGCGTCGCAACGAAGCCCAAACTGTAGTTTACGGAGGTTTCTTTTCTGAGTTCTGGAATATTCAAGGCGCGAACAACAGGGCTGTCATTGCGAAATGTTCCTCTTTCCTGCGCAACTGATTGGCCATTAATTTCAACGAATTGGGTGCTGGTGCTGTTAAAGAATTTCTGTTGCATGGAGGGCGCGCGAAAACCGGAACTGATTGAGCCGCGAAAAGCAAATGACGGCGTAATTTGATAACGGGCGGCGAATTTTGCGTTTATGCGGTTGCCAAAATCGCTGTAATCCTCATACCGTGCGGCGGCATTAAGGAAGATATCGGGCGATAACGCTACTTCAATATCCATATATACAGCAATATTGGTGCGGTTTTCATCAACTGCATTAGCAGGAGAAAATCCTCTAAAAACCTGAAACCCAGCCGCATAGGGGATGGGGTTTATGTCACATCCGGGACAATTAAAATTCAATTGCCCGCCATCTTCGTATGAAACTGGGTCGCCGGGAATGATTTGATAATGATCCCGCCGCCATTTTGAACCGAAGGCGATATTGGCAAATTTAAAAGATTTTGCCACATCAAGATTAAGCGTGGTTTGCGTGATTTTCAAGGTACCGGCATTTGCCGATCGCGGGCTGTCTGCCCCAAAAGAGGCGTTGAGGGAGTTCGAGATTAAAAACTGGAAACTATTACCGCCCGTGGTCAGGCTGGTATCAACGGACCAGTCATTGCCGATGGAAAAATACGTTCCCGCCATAATGGAATGGTCTTTAATGTTTGAATTGATCTGAGGCAAAAATCCTTCGGGGTAAATGTCAATAACCGTTCGGTCATATTCATTCGCCCGGCGGTAAAATCCGGCAGATTGATTGTCGCGGTCCGAATAGGTTGCCAGAATATATATATTATTCTTCTGCGCATAAGGAAGCGTCATATTTGCGACGAGGGTTTTTTGTTCCGTTTGAGAATCCCCAATACGGAAATTTTGGCGATCGAAGCTTGCTTCACGAGGGTCAACGGCGATGTTACCTTCCGCGCAGGCCTCTTGACCGCCCGGATCATATTGCAGGCAGCCTGTTAATCCCGCCCTGTTGGTATGGGCTTTATTTCTGTATTCTGCGGAAAGAGTAAGGCTTCCCAGGCCCGCGAAATTAAAACCGTAACTTCCGCTTGCGACAAAATCATCCCCATCTGCGGAATAGGTCTGACCATATGAGCCATACACCTCACCACCATCATTTTGGTCTTTCAGTATGATATTGATAACCCCCGCAATGGCGTCAGAGCCATATTGTGCCGAGGCCCCGTCCCGCAGAATTTCTATACGCTTGATAGCGCTGGACGGGATGGCATTCATATCAACGCCGGTTGCCCCGCGCCCAACAGAGGTATTCACATGGATCAGAGCGCTTGTGTGCCGGCGTTTGCCATTGATCAGCACAAGCGTTTGATCCGGGCCAAGTCCGCGCAGGGTTGCCGGCCTGACGGCATCGGTGCCATCAGAAATGCTGGAGCTTGAGAAATTAAAGCTGGGGGCGAGAGATTGCAGGATGCGGCCTGTTTCGGTCTCGCCTGTGGCGGCTATATTTTGCGCATTGATAATATCAACAGGGACGGGGGTTTTGAGGGCTGTCCGTCCTTTGGCGCGGCTTCCAATGGAAATAATTTCTTCGATGCTCGGGCCGGAGGCGGGCGGGTCTTCTATGTCGTCAGGACTGAGCGGCGGAATATTATTGCCCTGAGAAGGAGAGAGGTCATTCTTTTTTATATTATGAATGGTAACGGTATTTTCTTCGGAAAATTCATATTCAAGATCAGAGTTAAGGAGTAGATGTTGCAAGGCCTCGCGGATGGTATAGGCACCGTTAAGTCCAGTAAAATCGGTGACATTCTCGCCGTTGGCGACATAAATCAATTGAATGCCGGATTGTTTTGAAAAATCCAGAAGCGCTGATTCTAACGGTTGGGCATTAATGGAAAATATGATTTTTCTGGGTTGCTTCTGGGGGCCAGGCTTATTTTGAGTAATAATATCAGGCTGGTTTTGCGCCATAGCATGAGGCTGTGCATAGGTCATAACAGCGCCGCACATGGCCCAAACAGCCATATGATGTCTTAAAGCTGGCAGGCGCGAGCTGCTGGCTGACATATGTTCCTCTCTGGTTGGCGATTATGAAAAATCGTCCTATTATTATAACCCTTTAGCAGAATTCTGTGTGAAGTTTTGGGCAGAGTTCCGGTGTGATGCTATTCGGTTTTTTTTAATAATAATATAGCATTATGCCCGCTGTCGAGGACTTTTATGGGATAAGCGATAGAAAGGCCGCGCAGCCAATTGTCAATACCGTCATTCAATACGGTTCCCGTGAACCTGATATCATTCAGGGCAGGGTCGCCGATAATGATTTCGCGAGAGGAATATCTGTTCACATCTTCGATAACATTGGCAAGAGGCGTGTTCACCCGAATGAGAAGACCTCTTTCCCATGAAACAGCGGCTTCTACATTGCTTTTTACAACTTCTGAAATAAACCCGTCACTTCGGTAAGAGACAGCCTTGCCAGCCCCTACTCTGGGAAGCGGCGCCCTATCAATATTATCATTTGCAAGGTAAGGATTGACCTCAACAACACCTTCAAGCACGGTTACAATGATATTCTTGTCATTGGCACGAATGTTAAATTTTGTACCGATAGCCGTTACTGTGCCATTACCTGTTTTGACGATGAAGGGCCGCGTTTTATCTTTGGATACGTCAAAAACAGCCTCGCCGCGCACAAGTGTGATGCGGCGGGCCATCGGGCTGTAATCCACATTGACGATTGACCGGGCGCCGAGGCTGATTTTTGATCCATCATCAAGATTAATGACTTTATGCTCTGCCCGTGCGGTCTGATATGTTGTTGCATCCGGGGAAACCGCAATAAAATCTTGATAAGACAGGCCTATAGACAGGGCAATGACGAGGGCTGCTGCGATGCTCCCTGCCAATTTAATGTGACGTTTAATGTTATGGGGCATAAAACGTCGCCTCCCGCTCTTTGCCGAAGATAAGGGGATGATATTTTGTTCAGCCTTAAGGCTTTCCAGTGTGACATCAGTGATATTATCCAATGCGTTCCAACAGTCTTCGGCCTTGGAAAAGGCTTGTTTGTTGGCATCATTTTCCATGTGCCATTTCTGCCATTTCAGATATTCAGTTTCGGATAGATCATTGGCTTGAAGCTTCAGGAACCATTCGGCGGCTTCATTGGCAATATCATCTATGAATTCTGTATTTTTTTTATCTGTCATTTTCTTATATTTCTGTTTCTTTTTGCTAAATCTATCACTCAATTTCTCTGATGCAAAATGCGAGAGCTCTGGCAATATATTTTCTTATGGAGCTAACGGAAAGGCCCATTTTTTTGGCAATATCCACAAGTTCCATATTTTTAAACTTATACATAATAAATGCCTCACGACATTTCGGCGATAAATCTTCCACCGCCTTTTTTAAGGTGACAAGCGTTTGCTGAGCGTTAAGGGTGCGCTCTGGCGTGATCTCGTCGATTTTACCAAACAGCATTGTGCTTTTGGAAAAATTTTTAACATGCCGTGCACGCTGCCTTTGCAGATCGATGGATATATTGGTTGCCGTCCTGAATAAAAAGGACTTGATGCAATCAATTTCATCCATATTATCCCGCCGGATCAAGCGAATATAGGCTTCTTGCGCCACATCAACCGCATCGGTTCTGCAGCGCAATCGTATGGTAAGATAACGGACAAGGCTGTCATTATAGTCCTTGTAAACGGCCGTTATTTCTTTGTGAAGAAGGGCGGTCTTCTTATCATGATTATTTTCAGAATTGCTGCCACCATGGTCATTATTCCGACCACCAGTTTGTGATGCTGCCTTATTCGTACTGATCAGTTTTAGTCTTTGTTTCATATATATGCGTACCCTACTCGTGGGTAAAGACGATATGCGTATAAAAAAGTGGAAAAAACAATCATAAAAAAATAATCCTAATCATTATCCCATGATCATCAGGGCGATGAGCGGCGCGAGATTAAAGGTAACAAAAATAATTTTAAACAGTCCGAGGAAGGCATAGATGATGGCATTGAAGGTTTCACGGGGCAATGGAAAAAACTTATTTTGTATGCCGTAGATCAAATCCGGGGCACAGAGGATAAACATAGTCCATAAGAGATAAATGCTGCCGTTAATGATGGTCCACCACATAAAGAATGTTGTGAGTATCTGTATATCCATAGTGTTTTCCTTAATATTTAGAACAGCATGTTAACATTTTGTTATATTTTTTTCCACTATTGTCCTGCGGCATCGTCTTTAAGGGAAGTCCTGCTTGGAATAAACTTTTCTGATGGCGGTGCTTTTTTTTAAATAGTAATCTTACAATATTATATTTCTAGGGAGAAACAGATGTTTCACACTAAATTATTATCCACCCCTTTCAGTAAAGTTATGGGCACAACAGCCCTGTGCACGACTTTCCTGATGGCGGTTTCTGCGGCGCCTGTAATGGCCGAAGAAGAAACCGTGATGGAAGAAGTGGTGACGCTTGGTTCCAGAAGCAACAAACCGCGTTCTGTGGCGGACTCACCCGTGCCAATTGATGTCATCAGCGCGGATGATTTTAATGCGGGCGGCAACACTGCCGATATTACAGATAACCTGAAATCTTTGGTGCCATCATTCACAGCAACACCAGCGACAGGTGACGGCAGTGCGTTTGTGCGCCCAACATCCATGCGTGGTATGGCCCCGGATCAGACATTGATTCTGGTTAACGGCAAACGCCGTCATCGCTCTGCCCTGGTGCAATTCTTCGCCCCGGCTGCCGGTAACGGTGCCCACGGTGTGGACATTGGCATGATCCCGAGTATCGCCCTGAAACGGGTTGAAGTCTTGCGCGATGGCGCGGCGGCCCAATATGGTTCTGATGCGATCGCGGGTGTGATCAACTTTGAAATGAAGGACGCGTCAGAAGGCGGTTCTGTTGTGGCTCAATATGGTCAATTCTATGAAGGTGAAGAAAGCTATAAAATAGCCGCAAACGCCGGTTTCGGTCTCGGCGAAAACGGTTTCATTAACATCAGTGCAGAATATGTGGACAATCAGGCCCTGTCACGGGGCATTCAACGTCAGGTGGCTCAGGATCTTATTGATGCCGGCGTGCAGGGTGTCGGTGCCGACAGCCCGTTTGGTGATGCGCCCTTTGTGCAGACCTGGGGTCGTCCGGAAACAAGTGCCAAGCGTTTCTTCATCAATTCCGGTGTTGATATCAGTGATAACGCCCAGCTTTATTTCCAAAGTAACTATGCGGATACGGATGGCAGATATCGTTTCTTTTATCGGGCACCTGATCATTCCACCATTGTTGCTCTGAAAAATGATTTTGGTGTGGATGCCGGTTTCCTGCCGGCTGGTTTTACGCCATATCTTGATGGCGCCCAGACAGACATCAGCCTCGTTGGTGGTGTCAAGGGTGAGTTTGACAATGAAATGACCTATGATTTCAGTGTTGCTTACGGTAAAAACTCACTGGATTATTTCCTCAACAACACGCTTAATGGTCAGTTGGACCCTGGGGGCGCTGCGCCGCAAAGAGATTTTGATGTGGGTGGTTATGAGCAGAAAGAAATCAATCTGAATGCTGATTTCTCCTATCCGATTTCTGACACTCTGAACCTCGCGTTTGGTGCTGAATGGCGTCAGGAAACATTCTCAACCAAGGTTGGGGAGCCTAATTCCAGAGTTGGCGGCGGTTCCAGTGGTTTTGCCGGTATCAATCAGGACGGATCTTTCGACCGTGACAACTATGCGGTCTATGTCGATGTTGAACATGATATTTCTGAAGAGTTCATGGTACAATATGCGGCCCGTTATGAAAATTTCTCTGACTTTGGCGGCACGATCAATGGTAAAATAGCCGCGCGTTATAATGTCTCTGATGCGGTAACATTACGCGGTGCCATTTCTACGGGTTTCCATGCGCCGACACCTGGTCAATCCAACATCACCTCAACCATCACAACTTTTGATGGCCCGGGCGGGACACAGGTGGAAGAAGGTCTTCTGGCGGTGAATGATCCTGTTGCCGTTGCCAATGGTGCGGTTCCCCTGACCGAAGAGAAATCCATCAACTATAGTATTGGTTTCTCCTCCGATCTGGGTGAAAGCACAACATTGACCGTGGATTTCTACCGGATTGATGTTGATGACCGGATTTACCGTATTGGTAACCTTGCGCCTTCTCCTGGCGTGTCTATTTCTTACTATACCAATGCGCTGGATACGACATCTCAGGGTGTTGACGTTGTTCTGACGTCCAACTTTGACTGGGGTACTTCTGAAACAAGCACCGACCTTTCTTTTGCCTTCAGTTACAATGACTTTAGTGCGACAAGTAAAAACGCAGGCGTGATCAATGACGCCACAATCGAAGACATTGAAAACAACTATCCCAGCACACGTTTTGTTGTGACGGCCAATACCTTCTTTGGTGAAAACTGGAACTTCATGGCGCGGGCCAACTATTATGGTTCACATTATGATGAGCGCGGCACCATCGGTGCGGCAACTAACCCCAGTGCCGAAATCGGTGCAACAATCTATTTCGACGTGGAACTGGGTTACCAGATCACCGAGAACTTTAAACTTGCTGCCGGCGCGGTCAATGTGTTTGACAGCTACGTTGATGAGGTTGGGCCACCAAATGCAAACCGTTTGAGTGTTGGCCTGCAATACCCACGACGGTCTGCGGCTAATTACGAAGGTGGGTCATGGTACTTGAAAGGTACTTTCACCTTCTAAGACAGTTCTGCTAAACTGATCCTCACTTATGGGGGTATTAAGGCTGATTGGATTTATCCAGTCAGCCTTCTTTTATGGTTGTTTGATGCCATTAATTTAAAGTGAAAATAATTCTTTCACATCATCAACGGTTGCCGCCATTCGGCCTGACTTTACGGCGGCATCATGGCAGAGCTGAATGACTTCTGCATTATTGGTTAAATGCTGTTTTTCATTGCGCCAGATGTTATTCTCAAAGCCCACGCGGATATGACCATTCTTGTTGAGCGCATGATTCAAGGCGTCAACTTCATTGATTCCGAAACCGCAAACCGCCCAGGGAAAGACGGCCTGTTCGGTACGGCGTTTTAGCTGCTGCACATCTTTTTCGGGCGCAGTACCTTGATAATTGCCGAGCACAAATAAGGTGAAGGGGTGATCATTGTTAAAAATACCGCGTTTGCGATAACCTTCGAAGCGCAAATAATCATCTTCATCATACAGAATATATTGGGGGAAAATATTCTCGCGCGTCATCCATTGGATAAAGGCGGAAAACTCGCCAATTTCATCGTCGCTTGGGCATAATTCGCGTAGGGCGAGTGAAGTGGCCTGTGGCTTTAATTCTTTCACCATGGCCATCTGTTCATGGCGGTTATAGAGGCCAACGGCCTCTGTCGTGGCCTGTATGATGATATTATCGCCGGCGGCATCCCGAATGGCGGCAATAGATGCCTTATACCGCGCAACGTCAAGGGAATGCCCCCCCTGATCATCCCGCACATGCAGATGCAGGATGCTGGCACCGGCATCAATGATCTCTACGGCGCATTCTGCCATATCCCTTGGGGTGAGGGGAATATTGGCATGGTCAGATTTCTGTCTTCGTGCGCCGTTGGGGGCCGACATGATTATCAAGGGAACAGGCATTAAAAAATCCTTATATCCAGCGCCGGACCTTGGCCTTATAGGCGGTGAATTTATCGCCAAACACCTCTGCCATCCGGCCTTCTTCATAAGGAATATAATACCAGTTGGCGATACAGAAATACGCCAGCGGGAATATAAAACTGAGCGCCGTACCATATATAAAGGCAAAACCCAAAGTCACCAGAAGCATACCCAAATACATGGGGTTGCGGGAAAAGCCGAAGGGGCCGCCCGTGACAATCTTCTCGGGGTCTTTAAACGGCAGAATATTGGTCTCATGCTGCTTGAACAGGCGCGCCCCCCATATAGGCAGCAAAACGCCCAGGAAAACCAAACCGTACCCCGCATATGTAACAGGCCCGGAAAAAATGACTTTGGTGGCAAGGTCAAAATAATTAATCCCAACAATGGCAATCAGGCACAGGGCGAGTATGATAGGTGGTAAGAGTATTTTGCGCATTTGCATTCCTTTGATTAAACTTTATTGCGCCATTTAAACTTATTGTCTAACTGCCGTCAATTCTTAAAGACCTTAAAGCCTTGCATGAACCCGCCATATCCGATTAATATCAACCATATAAATAATATTATGGAGGATGAAATGAGTGTTCTGAAATATGTAGAATTGACGTTGCCGATGATATTGGCTTCTTTAACATTCTATGTTCCCTGGGCTGTTTCTGCGGATGAGCTGGACGGCGCGAAAATCTATCAACAGCATTGTGCGTCTTGTCATGGCGAGAAACTTGAGGGCGGCATTGGCAGCAGTTTTCTGAATCATATCTGGAATTACGGCAGTCATCCACAGCTGATCGGCATGAACATCAAATTCGGCATCCCAAATCTGGAAATGCCTGCTTTCAAAGAGACATTAAACGATGAACAAATCGGGGCCGTAGTTGCGTATATTGTGGAACAGGACGCCAAATCAGAACTGGCCGCACCAAAGGTACCCGGTCATATCAAAACCGAACATTATAATTTTAAAGTTGATATTCTGGCTGACAATATTCCAAGCCCCTGGGCTATTGCCTTTATCGATGAAAATAAGGCCTTGATAACAGAACAATCCGGAAAATTATATCTGATGCTTAACGGGGTTGTGCAAAAGGATGTCATCAAAGATACGCCAGATGATATAGCGCTGGGCGGACAGGGCGGGTTGCTTGATGTGGCCCTTGATCCTGATTATGGGGATAATGGCTGGATATATCTGTCTTATAGCCATGGCCTTGGTGCCGATGGCATCTTAAGCAAGGCAAAAGTTATGACCCGAGTTGTGCGAGGACGGATCAGGGACGGACTTTGGGTTGATCAGCAGGTTATATTTCAGGCTGACGAAAAATTTTATAGCAAGTCCCGGGGCCATTTTGGGTCACGCTTTACATTTGATGAAAAAGGTCATCTCTATTTTTCCATTGGTGATCGCCGGGTACCGAAGCAGGCGCAGGATTTATCCCGTCCCAATGGTAAAATACACCGGATAAATACAGACGGCACTATCCCCGAAGATAATCCGTTTGCAGGGCGTTCTGGTGCATTGCCGTCTATTTTCAGCTATGGAAACCGCAACCCTCAAGGGATGGCCACTCATCCGGCAACGGGGGATATATGGTCTGCGGAACATGGCCCTATGGGCGGTGACGAGCTAAATCACATTCGGGCGGGCAAAAATTATGGTTGGCCGGAAATCACTTATGGTGTGAATTATAACGGCACGACTATTTCTGAATTTACGGCCAAACCGGGCATGGAACAACCCGTTATCCATTGGACGCCGTCAATTGCTGTGGCGGATATTGATTTTTATAATAATGCCGCATTGCCTGAATGGCAAAACAACCTGTTGGTATCGTCTTTAAAATACCGTGATTTGCGGCGCCTTGTCATTGAAGGTGATAAAGTCGTCCATCGGGAAATGATTTTAAAGGGGATTGGCAGAATACGCAGTGTCACCGTATCGCCGTCCGGTGCCATATATCTTCTTCTCGAAGACCCACCGTTGATCTTGCGATTGACGCCAGAATCTTGACCGGGTACCGGAATTTACCCGTTTAACTGCATACCGCCGTCAACAACGAACTGCCCGCCTGTGATATGTTTTGCTTCGTCAGAGGCCAAGAACAGAACCATATAGGCGATGTCATCCACATCGCCAAATTCACCTAAGGGAATTTTGTCCAGAAATCCCTGTTTCATAAGGTCTATGGGGACATTCATCTTGTTGGAGGCTTCCACAAATAAATTCTCGAGCATCGGGGTTCTGATCTGGCCGGGGTGAACGCTGTTACAGCGCACTTTGGAGCCGGTAACGGCGCAATGCAGGGCCACGGACATGGTCAATTGCCGCACGGCCGCTTTGCTCGCGCCGTAAGATGTGATGAAAGGGGTCGCCACCAATGCGGCAATGGATGACATGTTAATGATGGAACCACCGCCGCCTTTGCGCATATAGTCAATGGCGTATTTGCAGCCCAGAAAGACACTGTCGCCATTGATTCTCTGAATTTTCTGCCATTCGGCAAGGGACGTTGTTTCCGGGTCTGTGCCTAAACCATCACCGCTTATGCCGGCATTATTTACCAGAACATCAAGGCGGCCATGTTTTTCATAAATGAGACGCGTTATTTCCTGCCACCTGTCTTCACGGGCAACATCCTGCGTCATGAATTCGGCACCGATTTCCTCAGCTGCCTCTTGACCCTTATCATCGTTAATATCCGTGATAATCGTGATGGCGCCTTCTTCTGCCATACGCCTTGCAATGCCCAGACCCAGCCCGGAAGCGCCGCCGGTAATCAGGGTGACTTTTCCCTTAACACGTTGATATGTTTCACTCATTATTCGTTTCCTCAGCCGTATGTTGCGCGGGGATGCCGGCCAGCTGGCCGCCGTCTATTACCATTTGGTGTCCTGTGATCATAGCGGCTTCGGGTGAGCATAGAAATAATATGGCCGATGAAATATCGGATGGTACGGCTACGCGGCCAATAGGCACTTGGGTTGCCATACCGTCCAGCATGACTTGGCGGCTGTCAAAGCTATCGGCAATAGGGTCAAGCATTTCCGTATCCACATAGGTTGGATGTATGCTGTTGCAGCGAATGTCATACCCCTTGCCTGCGCAATATAGTGCCAAAGATTTTGTCAGCATTGTAACGCCGCCTTTAGAGGCACTATATCCCGCAATATCTTCCCCGCCGACCAAGCCGGCAATAGAAGAAATATTGACAATGGCCCCGGGATTTTTGGATGTTTTCATCAATTTAATGGCTTTTTGGCACCCCAGAAATGGCCCTGTCAGATTCACGGATATCATGGCGTTCCAATGATCCAATGGCATATCTTCGAAATTATCCGCGAATCCAATACCGGCACAATTGATCAAAATATCAAGGCCACCAAAGGTTTCTTTTGCACAGGTCATGACATCAATCCAGTTTTCTTCTGAACTGACGTCCAGTTTAAAACCGATTGAATCCGTGTGCAGTCCTTCCGCGACTTCTGTGGCTTTATCAAAATTAATATCGGCCACTATGACGTGACAGCCCGCCTTTGCCAATTGGGCGGCTGTCTCGCAGCCGATACCGGACGCGCCGCCTGTCACAATGGCTATTTTTCCTGAAAAATTGGACGTCATAATTTAATCTCCTTTCAACGATGTTCTGGACAACGAGATATCTGGTTATGGATGTACTGGTGAAAATTCGATATTTTCAAAAACAACACCAAGCCAGAAAAAATCCATAGGATGCTCTGTAAAGTCGACTTGCAAATCCAACACAACCGGCCTGTTGGCTTTCAAGGCACGGTTAAAGGCATCGG
Source organism: Emcibacter sp. (assembly GCA_021647465.1). Classification (GTDB taxonomy): domain Bacteria; phylum Pseudomonadota; class Alphaproteobacteria; order Sphingomonadales; family Emcibacteraceae; genus Paremcibacter. The sequence goes on from JAKIUQ010000005.1 coordinate 49,364, forward strand.
GCAGGCTCTCCAGGGTCACTTCCTCGCCGAGACAGCCATAGCTTTTTGCCAGATCAGCGAATTTCACATTGGTTAGGGTTTGACCGAATTCCTTATTATCAAACAAGGCTTCCCCAAATGGCCGATACATGCCCCAGCATGAATCATTAAAGACGATCGTGATGATGTTCAAGCCGCAGCGTGCCGCGGTTTCCAGCTCCTGACCCGTACAGCACATAGCGCCGTCCCCCGTCACAAGAACAACGGGGCGATCCGGGTTGAGAAGCTTGGCAGCATTGGCAAAAGGCAGACCAAAGCCCAGATGTCCCATGCCCGGCGCAAAAAGATAGTTTTTGGGGTGTGTAGAACGAAAAAAACTATGGCCCCATTCCATGGTTTGTCCGCCGTCAACAACGACAATGGCATCCTCTGGAATTAACGTGGAAATTGCGCGCGCTGCGGCCGCTTCATTAAGGATATTGGTGTCTTTAGTTGTATTCTGATCCGCGATATCGTTGATTTCTTTGCGATATGCTCTGTGAGTGGATAAAACGTCCTGCAGCCATTTCTGGTCGTTCTTAAAGGTTTTTTCTTTTAGCGCGGCATTAAGCAGTTTTAAAAATTCCTTTGCATCCGCTACCAACCCCATTGCCAGCGGAACGCAGCGTCCCAGAGTTTCACTGTCAATATCCACCTGAATGATTTTCTGGCCCTCTATCATGGGGTATAGGGGCGGTTTGTTCACAGCGATCCAGCTGGAAAATTTGCAGCCTACGGACAGGATGACGTCGGCCTCCTGCAAGGCCTTTAGGGCACCGCGTCCAGCAAGAATACCGCCGCAGCCCGTATATGACTTGTAATCATCCGGTATGATCCCCCGGCCATTCATTGTCGCCGTTGCTGCAAAGCCGGTAATATCCACCAATTCGCGGAATTCATCCACACCATCTGATCGCGCGACACCGCCGCCGGCAAGCAGGACGGGACGGGAAGCATTGAGAAGAAGGTCAACCACCTGATTCATCGCGGCGGTATCAGGGACAGGGCGCGGAATATCAATGGAGGGGATGCTGCTGAGAATATGTTCAACAGCGCCGGCACCAATATCGACCGGAATATCCAAATGCACAGGGCCGGGTCGGCCTGACCGCGCAATATGGATGGCCCGTTCGATTAATTCTGCCGCCCTGTCGGCATACCTTATGGTCGCGCTCCATTTGGTGATCGACTTATAGAGGGCAATATGATCCGCCTGCTGAAGCTGATCTTTGCCGGGGTCAATGGTACGGGATGGATTATTAGGCGTTAAAACCAAAAGCGGGATATTATCCGCCCATGCCGCCGCCACACCGGGCAGCATGTTGGTGGCGCCCGGCCCGACAGTGCCAAAACACACCCCCATGGAATTTGTCAGTTTTCCAATGGCGTGGGCCATATGGCCCGCGGCCTCTTCATGGCGGGTTGTGATATAGTTAAAATACGGGTCACGCGAGGCACCATCCATAACCATGCTTAATTGCGCGGCGGGAAGGCAGAAAATATTCTTGATTTCGTGCTTTTTGAGTATTTTAAGTAAAATACTGCTAACTGTATCTGTCATGTCATTCTCCAAATCGTATATTTTTAAAAATATTTCCCTGAATGTTGTGCAGATATTTCAGCTTTCGCATATCTTTTCTTGGTTAGAACATCGTAATATATACCCATATATTAACGGCGATTAATCATCCTTTTGGATGTATTTACTTGAATGTATTTACGATGGTAATATGGTCTGCGGCATTATTTTTTTGTGCCATTTCATACATAAATCTGCCATCTACAACGACGGCGATGCTGCCATCTTCGTGGTAGCCGACCAAGGGGCCATGGACGACCGCAAACATGGTAACGCCGCCGGGTGAGGTTGGCTCATGAATGGAGCCGCCTGATTCTATGGCATAGCTGCCAACGCCGCCGCGATCATCGTCACCGTAACCAAATTCACCCTCTATCACATAGACCTCAATGCCGCCAATATGATGATGAACGGGGGCCGTGATACCCGGGTCAACTTTTAAAATCATGGTAAAGCCACCCGTTAACTCGTTAATATTCAAGAGTTTAAAATATGTTCCAGGCATAACCCATTCATTCCAGGCCAGATTCTCTGGATTAAAAAAGACCGGACGATCCGGCGTATTGGATTTTACAATATTTTTTATGGTTAAGGCTGTATCAGACATATGCTTATTTCCTTTATTGAATAATAAAGAAAATATAAAAGCTTCTGCGCGCTATTCCTATGACGGAAAGTACCTATTTTAAGGTTTATTGATATTGCGCGGGGGCCAGTTTATAGGCGAGGCTGGTTCTGTTTTTAACATCCGTCTTGGCGTAAATAGACCTTAGATGATTTTCAACCGTACGAATGCTGATGCATAATTTAGCTGAAATCTGTGGACTGGTCATGCCCATGACAATCAGGCTGGTAATGTCAATTTCCCGCTGTGTCAGATTATATTTTTCTATTTCCAGCGGATTAATATTCGCCTGCGTTGGACGATGGGTATTCAGAATGATGCGTTTGCCCTGATTTTGTATTTCGGGCGTTATCATTCGGGCGACGATTTTTATCCCTCTATGATCAAATTCAACTTTTTTTGCCGGGGAAAGATTCATATGGGAAATATAGGCACTCAGCACAGTCATAAGATCATTATCAAGGTCTGAATAATCGTTTGCGCCATTTTGGGTAAGTGTTAAATGGCTTTGACCGGCATGGTTGGCAAAAACAATCTGGTAATTATTGTCGAGGATAACAAGCCCCGTGTCGGAAATCTGTTGCTTGAGGTGCGAGACGATGATGTTATGGTCATCCATCTGGGTTTTTAATTCCAGATTATTTAAAATATTATAAAGTGCCGGACCAAAACAGGAAGAAATCTGCGCATCTTTTTCCTTAAAGCTATTGTTGCAATATCTGTGAAATCCTAAAATATAAACCAGTGAATTATCCGTATTGGAGGGAATGCCGGTCGCAAGAACCTGCCGGATGGAATTGGGGCGCAGGAATTCATTGTAATATTGACCACTGGAAAATTGCCGGAAATCAATGATATTATCCAATGCGAAGGTAAAGCTCTTGGAGATGCCCAGACTGTGATTTGATTTTGCGGCATTAAAGGCATGAGGCAATACAGGATCATTACCTTGAAATTGTTTTTCATATTTTGAGTTGATTTTTTGATCAATATTATGGCAAATAAAATTTTGGGCTGATATGCCAAGATCATGCTTTTTTAATATGGCAAAAATGCTGGTTTCTGCACCAATAAGCCGTGACAGCGGGGCAAGTATATTGCTGTTTATATCCTTAAAACGAGATGTATCTGCGATTTTGTCATTAATTTTGTAATATTCAGACACATCCAAACTACTTGAATGTTGCATGGCTGTTTCCCTGAGCTGGTTCCCTGATCTTCGCCGTATCTTTAAATTGATTTTTTATTTTTTGTTAAAAAAAGAATACGTATTTCTGTAGTTTATAGCATAATTATATCAAGTTTTTGGTAAAAAATAAAATAAAATCTTATGGTGGCAGAATTGCGTGAAATTTGCCGGTCCTGATCTTAAGAACTCAGGCAATCTTTATATTGATCACGAAGCGCGGTTTTTTTAATCTTTCCCGTGGCGGTAAGGGGCAGTTCATCGACGATGAAAACAGCGTCCGGCATCCACCATTTGGCTATTTTGCCCTTGAGAAAATCAAGGACTTCCTCTTCTGTCAATGTCTGGTCTGGTGCGGGTTTTATGACAAGAATGGGGCGTTCTTCCCATTTGGGGTGATAGATTCCCACCACACCGGCCTGCATCACCTTGGGATGAGCAACGGCCAGATTTTCGATATCAATAGAACTGATCCATTCGCCGCCGGATTTGATGACATCTTTGGCTCGGTCTGTAATTTTTATGTAACCATATTGATCTATGGTCACCACGTCCCCGGTCGGGAACCAGCCATCTTTATCAAGAATTTCGCCGCCTTCACTTCTGAAATAGCTGGCCGTGACCCATGGCCCGCGTACCCATAAGTCACCAAAGGCGACGCCGTCACGGGGGATGGCCTTGCCCTCTTCATCCAGAACCTTGATTTCCAGACCGAATTGCACGCGGCCTTGCTTGTCGCGAACCTCGGCCCGCTCTTTGGGCGGCAGGGCATCCGTTTGCGGGGTCGAACTGGCCACAACGCCTAAAGGACTGGTTTCGGTCATGCCCCATAATTGCAAGACTGTGACGCCATAAGTATTGAGAAATTTCTCTGTCATGGCCTTGGGCACGGCAGAGCCGCCAATCATGGTCCGCTTCAGAGAATCAATTTTCTTGCCGCTTTCCTCAAGATATTGAAACAGCATGGAAAATACGGTGGGCACCGCGCAGGAGAAGGTCACGCCTTCGCTTTCGATTATGTCCTGAATATTCTCTCCATCCATTTTGGGGCCGGGCAGCACCAGTTTTGCCCCCAGCATAGCCGCCACATAAGGCAGCCCCCAGGCATTGGCGTGATACATGGGCGCTATGGGCATGATGCTGTCATAAACCGACAGGGCATACGCGCTGTTCTGGGCCGCTGACAAGGCATGGATGATGGTGGAGCGGTGGCTGTATAAGACGCCCTTTGGGTTGCCTGTAGTGCCGCTGGTATAGCAGAGCGAGGAGGCGGCCCTCTCATCAAAGACAGGCCAGTCATATTCTGAGGTTTCTGCGGCCAGTAATTCCTCATAACATATGGCGTCCGGCAGGCTGGTTTGCGGCATATGAGCGCGATCGGTCAGAATGACGAATTTTTCAATGGATTTAAGTTCCGGCAGGATTTTTTCCACAAGTGGCACAAAGTCCAGATCAAGGAAAAGCACACGGTCTTCCGCATGATTAATAATATAGCTGATCTGGTCATTGAACAGGCGCGGGTTGGTGGTATGCAGGACGGCCCCCATGCCAGAGACGCCGTAAAATAACTCGAAATGACGATATGTCGTCCAGGCCAGCGTGCCAATGCGGTCACCTTGCTGAATGCAAAATTGATTGATAAGGGCTTTTGAGAGCTGTTTGGCCCTTTTCTCGGCATCGGCATAAGTATAGCGATGCATGGGGCCTTCAACCGTGCGCGTTACAATCTCCATATGGCCGTGATATTCCGCCGCATAGCGTATCAGGGCGGAAATCATCAGCTCATTATCTTGCATCAATCCTGGTATCGTCATAAAAAATTCACTCCTGCTTCGTCATATTTTTTGGGTATTCAAATCATGCCCGCCGAGTGTAATTTTGCCTAAAATCGCGCAAATTATATATAGCGGAGATTACTTAATTATAACCTGCGCAAAAATGAAATCATATGATGCGATAGTATTATAAAAAAACCATAGAAGCCCTGGCCTGAAATATTTTTGGAGAAAAAGCCGAAATCGGCGGGAGGTCAGGTAAGGAATTGATTTAAAAAGACGCAAATAGAATAATGACAATGACACCGGCAAAAACCAATAACCATATGGCGCGCCTGTCCTGACCTTTGTTTTTGTTCTTTTTATTCCGGTGAAATTTGCTCATTTCTGATCCTCATTATTTATTCCCATTATTTTTTGAGAATTTTTATCATTTTATTTCGCGGTCCAGCCCCCTTCCACAGGCAGGCTGATGCCATTGATGGAACTTGCTGCGGATGAACATAAGAATACAGCAACTTGCCCAAGCTCTTCAACCTCTACAAACCGTTTGCTGGGCTGCGCGATTAACATGATGTCATTAATGACATCTTCGCGTGACATATTGTGAACTTTCATCTGATCCTCTATCTGGCTCTCTACAAGGGGTGTGCGGACATACCCGGGACAAATAGCATTGCAGGTGACCTGTTGCTGCGCGATCTCCAGAGCCACTGTTTTTGTTAGTCCCAATACCCCGTGTTTGGCCGCAACATAGGCACTTTTATAGGGCGAGGCGACCAAACCATGAGCAGAGGACAGGTTAATGATTCGGCCCCAATTTTGTTTTTTCATGGCCGGCAAGGCGGCTTTGATGGTGTGAAAATTGGAGACAAGATTGATATTTATGATGGCTTGCCATTTATCGTCCGGGAATTCATCAATGGCAGATACATGTTGAATGCCGGCATTATTGACCAGAATATCCACTGTGCCAAATTTTTGCTGCGCCGCTGAAACCATCGTTGAAATTTCGAGGGGATTTAACATGTTGGCCGGGTCATAGATGACATCAACGCCGTATAGACCCGCCATTTCAGACCGAAGGGATTCGATCGCGGCGAAATCGCCCAAACCATTTAACACAATATTCGCGCCCGCCTTTGCCAGCGCCTTTGCGATGCCCAATCCGATGCCGCTTGTGGAGCCTGTGATCAGGGCTGTCCGGCCTGTCAAGAAGGTGTTTTTCATGGTATTTCTTCTATTTTTTTAGTCTGTTTTATCATCATTAATCTATAGTGGTACATATTATTATGTTGCAGTGCAACCAACATTGTGTCTAGTATAACCAGATAATAAATTATTCCTATATTAATAAGAATCTGGGATTATAAAATAGATTGGGGCAAATAGGGACAATATTATGCTGTATCATATGTACGAATTTCAGCACAGTTTATTCGCACCTGCAAGATTTGCAATTGATGTAACGCAACAAAGCTTTTCAAATCCGCTTAGCCCGCTATCCTATATGCCGGGTGCCAAACATATTTCGGCGGCCTGTGATGTGATGGAACAGGTAACCCGCCGCTACGGCAAGCCAAAATTCGGGCTAAAGGAAACCATCATTGATGGTGAAATCGTGGCTGTTGAGGAACGGAATGTCCTTGAAAAATCTTTTTGCAAATTGAAATATTTCAAGCGTGATATTGAAAATAATGATCCAAAGCTTCTTATCGTGGCCCCCTTGTCCGGCCATTATGCCACCTTGCTCAGAGGGACGGTCGAGGCGATGCTGCCGGATCATAATGTTTATATCACCGACTGGACGGACGCGCGGGATGTGCCGTTATTCGAAGGCAAGTTCGATCTGGATGATTATATTGATTATCTGATTGAGATGATCGAATTTTTAGGCCCCGAAACGCATATTCTGGCGGTTTGTCAGCCCTCTGTACCGGTGCTTGCCGCCGTATCAATCATGTCGGCGGAAAATAATCCGTCGGTGCCGGCTTCCATGACCCTGATGGGTGGGCCGATTGATACGCGAAATTGCCCGACCGAGGTTAATATCTTAAGTGCAGAGCGTAGCCTGAGCTGGTTCAAGCAGCATGCCACCTATCAGGTGCCATGGCCAAACAAGGGATGTATGCGGATTGTCTATCCGGGGTTCCTGCAGTTATCTGCTTTTCTGAATATGAATCTGGAAGATCATGTGGCGGCGCACCGCAAGATGTTTGATCATCTGGTGGAAGGCGCGGATGAAGACGCGGATAAACATCGCCTGTTTTACGAAGAATATCTGTCGGTGATGGATCTTCCGGCGGAATATTATCTGCAAACGGTGGATGTGGTGTTTCAGCGGCACCTGCTGCCCAAAGGTGAAATGATGTCCCATGGCCGCCCTGTGGATACAAAAGCCATCACCAGAACCGCGCTTATGACGGTGGAGGGAGAATTGGACGATATCTCAGGCATCGGCCAGACCAAGGCGGCTCATGATCTCTGCATCAATCTTCCGGATGCCATGAAACGGCATTATGAACAGAAGAAAGTCGGTCATTACGGCATTTTTAATGGCCGTAAATGGCGTAATATGATCGCGCCCAAAGTAAAAGAGTTTATCCGCGAACATAATTAGGTTATTCAGTAATCTGATAATCACATAAATTCGGGGTTTGACGGATGACTAAACTTACCTGTTTCAAAGCATATGATATTCGGGGGCAATTGGGCACGGAACTGAATGAAGATATTGCTTATCGTATTGGCCGTGCATTTGGTCAGTTTTTAAAACCGAAAAATATCGTGGTGGGCGGCGATATACGCTTAACCTCCGAAGCTTTAAAAAACGCCTTGACCGAGGGGCTGCGTGATTCCGGCGTGAATGTCACCGATCTTGGCATGACCGGAACCGAGGAAATCTATTTTGCCACATCCTACCTGAATATGGATGGCGGGGTAGAGGTCACGGCAAGCCACAATCCCATGGATTATAATGGCTTGAAACTGGTGCGGGAGAATTCAAAACCCATCAGCGGCGATACCGGCCTGAAAGACATTCAGAAATTAGCCGAGGAGAATGATTTTCCGCCTACCCTAAAGCGCGGCAGCTTGACCGGCGCATCTGTGATGAAGGCTTATATTGATCATTTAATGACCTATATTGACCCCACGAATTTCACGCCGCTTAAGCTGGTGGTTAATGCCGGTAATGGGGCCGCCGGCCCCGTGGTGGATGCGTTGGAACAGGTATTGAGTGAGAAGAAGATCCCCATCGAATTGATCAAAGTCCACCATACCCCTGACGGCAATTTTCCCAATGGCATTCCCAATCCTTTGCTGGTGGAAAATCGTCAGGATACGCGGGACGCTGTCTTAAAACACGGCGCAGATATGGGCCTTGCCTGGGACGGGGATTTTGACCGTTGTTTCCTGTTTGATGAAAAGGGGGAATTTATTGAGGGCTATTATATCGTCGGCCTGCTGGCGGAAGCCTTCTTGCAAAAACATCAGGGGGCTAAAATCATCCATGATCCCCGGGTCACATGGAATACCATTGATCTTGTGACGGCTTCGGGCGGACAGCCGATACAAACGAAAGCCGGACATGCTTTCATCAAGGAAAGAATGCGCACAGAAGATGCCATTTATGGCGGCGAAATGAGCGCCCATCATTATTTCCGGGATTTTTTCTATTGCGATAGCGGTATGATTCCGTGGCTGCTCGTGGCAGAAATGCTTTGTGTCAAGAAAATGCCCCTGTCCCGGATGGTTGCGGAACGCATTAAAAAATTCCCGTCTTCAGGGGAGATCAACAGCAAACTGGATAATCCAAAAGTCGCCATTGACCGCGTATTTTCGGCCTATGAGGCGGCTGCGGAAAATATTGATTATACCGATGGCATCAGCATGGAATTCGCCGATTGGCGGTTTAACCTGCGTTCGTCCAATACCGAACCTGTTGTTCGCCTTAATGTGGAATCACGGGGCAATGATGCCTTGATGCAAGAAAAAACCACGGAAATTTTAACGTTACTGCGCGGGTAATATTATAAAGTTATCTGATATTGATCTTGTAAAGAGAGTTATGATCGCAATTTTATAAATTCTGTGCGTTGTTCAATTGGGAACTGGTAATAGAGGCTAAATAATAGTTTGTCGACAGTGATGCCATCACCGGATAAAGGCAGGCCAATAACGCTATAGTCTATGAATGACTTTTTTGACCATACCAGCTTTCCGCTATGCCAATAGGGCGTTTTGGTTTCGACAAGATTATCATATCTGTCTTTCAGATATTGTTCGACCCTTGGGAGTTGATCAAGATATTTTTCTGTAACATCAAGGCCCATGGCTTTGACGGTTTCTGTGCCAACCAATCTGAATTTATATCGCCGGGGCGGCTCTTCGACATCGACAAGCGTTATATAGGGCAGGAGGCTTACAATGTCCGCCGGATTTAAATCAGCCCGGGCGGGCATGGAACGGCCCCCCTTCATATCCAGCCAATATTGATATATCTTGCGCAATATGTCATTGGGTAGGTCGTTGATGCTGAAATCTTTATGTATCATAGTATTTCTAGGAGCCCTTTTTGTGTGGCCTACCTGCCGACCTTAAACCTTAACGTTAAACTCGGCAAACCTTAACGTTAAATTCGACCGTATTTATCTTCAAGCCTTACGATGTCATCTTCGCCGAGGTAGCTGCCGGATTGGACTTCGATCATTTCGAGCGGGATAACGCCCGGATTTTCAAGGGCATGGACGGTGCCGATGGGGATGAAGGTGGATTCATTCTCATGAACCATAAAAATCTCTTCGCCTTTGGTGACCCTTGCGCTGCCTTTGACGACGATCCAATGTTCCGCGCGGTGGTGGTGCATTTGAAGGGATAATTTCGCGCCGGGTTTTACGGTAATTCGCTTGACCTGATCGCGGTCACCGGAACCGATACTGTCATATTTTCCCCATGGGCGGTAGACTTCGCGGTGGAGGGCCGTTTCAGGGCGGTTCTGGCTTTTGAGTTTATCGACGATCTTTTTTACATCTTCTGATCTGTCCTTGCTGGCTATCAAAAGCGCGTCCTTGGTATCCACAATAATCAGGTTATCAACGCCGATGGTGGTCACCAGTTTATTTTCTGCCATGACATAACAATCGCGGGTGTCTTTGGCGATGATATCGCCGGTCAGGCTATTGCCATTATCATCTTTCACACAAACATCCCATAGTGATGACCAGGAACCAATGTCGCTCCAGCCCGCGTCAAGAGGGACAACCCGCGCATCTTTGGTATGTTCCATGACCGCATAGTCAATGGAGATGCTGGGGCATTTGGCAAATTTTTCAGCATCAAGCCGGGTAAAGTCAAAATCTGCGGCGGCGGCCTCATAGGCCAGCCGGGCATGGCGCAGGACGTCTGGCGCGAATTTCTCTAATTCAGCCAGAAAACGACTGGCCCGAAACATGAACATGCCGCTGTTCCACAGGTAATCCCCGCTCTTCAGAAATTTTTCTGCGGTGGCCTGATCCGGTTTTTCAACAAACTTTGCCACGTCATAGCCGCCGTCCGTTTCATCTGTGCCGCGCTTGATGTAACCATATCCCGTATGGGGCTGGTTGGGCACGATGCCAAAGGTGACCAATGCGCCGTCTTTGGCGAGCTTTTCCGCCTTTTTGATGGCGCTGTGGAATTTTTCTGTATCCTTGATGGTATGATCTGCGGGCAGGACAAGTAAAATGGGATCATCCGAGGCTTTCAGGGCAGCAAGGGCCGTAACCGCGATAGCCGGCGCCGTATTGCGGCCCATGGGTTCCAATATGATGGATTGGGGTGCGGCGTCCAGCTCGCGCAGTTTCTCTGCCGCAAGAAAGCGATGATCCGCATTGCAAATCACGATCGGGTCCTGATGACCCAAGCCATCAAGGCGGCGCAATGTTTCCTGAAACATGGAATAGTCACTGTTCATGGTCAGATTCAGGGCCAGAAATTGTTTGGGATACATGGATCGTGACAAGGGCCAAAGCCGCGCGCCAGACCCGCCGGACAGAATAACTGGAATCATATTTCTCTCTTTTTATTTTTTTAGCTGTTTTATTATCTGCATTTAACAGCAAAAATGCTTATTTTATATTAACAGCAGATATTATTTTTTACAAATTTATGTGGGGCTTTTCTTGACGTAATATACTATACCCGATAGTGAAGTTACAAAGAAACGGTTAATAGAAGGCATTGATTAGGACATATGAAAAAGGATACAGGGCAAAAGCGGGACGTGACGTCGAAATGGCGACTGCAGACCCAATTGGTCAGGGGCGGCACATGGCGCAGTGAAATGGGCGAGACATCCGAGGCCATTTTCATGACATCCGGCTATGCCTATGACTGCGCAGAAGATGCGGCAGCGCGTTTTGCCGGCGATCAGGAGGGTTATACCTATTCACGGCTGCGCAATCCCACGGCGGCTATGTTCGAAGACAGAATGGCCCTGATCGAAGGGGCGGAAGCCGCGCGGTCAACCGCAACCGGTATGGCTGCCGTGACAGCGGCCCTGTTGTCTATCGTCAAGGCGGGGGATCATGTCTTGTCGAGCCGCGCGTTATTTGGCTCCTGCCGATATGTCATTGAAACATTAATGCCAAAATTCGGCGTTGATTTTACCCTTGTCGATGGCGCGGATCATGACGCATGGAAGGCCGCCTTTCGCCCGAATACCGTTGCGGTTTTTCTGGAAACGCCGGCCAACCCAACGCTTGATGTGGTGGATATCGAATTTGTTTCTTCTTTGGCCCATGAAAATAATGCTCTTGTGGTGGTGGATAATGTTTTTGCGACGCCGGTGTTGCAAAAACCCTTGGAAATGGGCGCGGATGTGGTGATCTATTCCGCCACCAAACATATTGACGGGCAGGGCCGATGCCTTGGCGGCTGTATCCTCAGCAGTGACGTGCTTATGGAGGAAACCATCCTGCCTTTTCTGAGGAATACCGGCCCGAATATCAGTCCTTTTAATGCCTGGGTGATGCTTAAAGGGTTAGAGACCCTTGATATGCGTGTGGAACGTATGTGCCAGAATGCCGCAAAAGTCGCCGATTCCTTGGCAGAAATCAACACTTTTGATTTTGTTAAATACCCGGGACGAAAAGATTTTGCGCAGCATGAACTTGCCTTGAAACAGATGACCATGGGCGGCAGTATTCTGGCCCTGCATGTGCCCGGCGGGCGGGATCAGGCCTTTAAATTTCTTAATGCCTTGGAAATTATTGATATATCCAATAACATTGGTGATGCGAAAAGTCTGATGACCCATCCGGCCAGCACAACCCATGCCAGTGTGGCGGAAGCCGCGCGGGCAGAGCTTGGCATAACAGAAGGTTTGCTCAGATTGTCCGTGGGCCTTGAGCATCCGGATGATTTGATAGAGGATTTGCATAAGGCGGCCCATATGGCCAATATTGGAAGCCAAAGCCAAAATTAGGGTAAAATAATATGCACGATAATATAGTGAATTTTATGAAAATGAGTGAGGATACTTATGAGGCGACGACCCATGGGGTTAAGGTGTCTGTACAGCCGTTTTATCTGGAAGATGAGTCTGATCCGGAAGAGGGACGCTATTTTTGGGCCTATCAGGTGAAAATCGAAAATTTAAGCAAAGAAAAACTGCAATTGAAAAGCCGGCGCTGGCAGATAACTGATTCCATGGGCCGGACAGAAAATGTGCAGGGCGAGGGCGTCATCGGCGAGCAGCCTGTCATTGAGCCGGGCTATATCTTTGAATATACCAGCGGCGCGCCGCTCGGCACGTCATCAGGGTTCATGGCAGGTCACTATAGAATGTATAAAGATGATGGAAGTTCATTCGATGTGGAAATACCGGCTTTCTCGCTGGATAGCCCCTATGGCTCCCATACGTTAAACTAAGTGAGCAGGGAAAATATTTTGACAAAAAATCAGGGGTGCGACACACCATCACAAAAAGAGGCCGAAGAGGCCGTGCGGACGCTTCTGCGCTGGGCCGGTGACGATCCAACGCGTGAGGGTCTGATTGACACGCCAACGCGGGTGGTGAAGGCTTATCGGGAATATTTTCGTGGTTATACAGAGGATCCACAGGAAATTTTATCCCGTACTTTTGAAGAAGTCTGCGGTTATGATGAAATGATTGTACTGCGGGATATTCCTTTTGAATCCCACTGTGAACATCATATGGCACCGATCATTGGCCGGGCTCATGTGGGGTATCTTCCCAATAAAAAAGTGATTGGCATCAGTAAGCTGGCGCGTATTGTGGAAACCTATGCCAAGCGGCTTCAGGTTCAGGAAAAAATGACGGCCCAGATTGCAGACTGCATTCAGGATGTTTTGGAGCCCTTGGGGGTTGGGGTCATCATTCAGGCCACCCACCAATGTATGTCCACGCGGGGCGTTCATGCTCATGGGGTATCTATGGTGACAAGCCGCATGGTCGGCGCCTTTCGCAATGACGATAAAACACGAAGAGAATTTCTGGCGGTCGTCGGTACATTTGAGCCGCATACTTGATATAAATAAGCGACAAACAAGAAGGGGACGGATAAAGGTTGGTTGATCTTCGGCCCATATTTTTGATCAATGGACTATTCTTGCTCATCCTGGGGGCCGGGATGCTGTTTCCTGCGTTGGTTGATGTGGCTGTGGATAATCCTGACTGGCAGGTTTTCGCCATTTGCTCTGCATTGGTCATGTTCATTGGCGGCCTGTTGTTTCTCACCAGCCGGGGCGAGGATGAGGAGCTGTCAATCCAGCAGGCCTTCATACTGACGGTTTCCACCTGGGTGATCATTCCGACTTTCGGGGCTTTGCCTTTTGTGTTTTCCGATCTTTCTTTAAGCTATACCGATGCTTTTTTCGAGGCTATGTCGGGCCTGTCCACAACGGGTTCAACGGTTATTACCGGCCTTGATGGCGCACCGCCCGGCATTCTTCTCTGGCGGGCATTATTGCAATGGTTTGGCGGCGTGGGGATCATTGTTATGGCGGTGATTATCCTGCCGTTCCTGAGGGTTGGCGGGATGCAATTGTTTAAGATCGGGGCTTTTGAGACTTCCGAGAAAGTATTGCCGCGTGCGGCGCAGCTTGGCATTGCCATATCTCTGATTTATGTGGGGTTGACGATCATTTGCGGCGTGGCTCTATGGGCCGCCGGCATGAGCGCTTTTGAGGCCGTGAGCCATTCTTTCACGACGATTGCCACGGGGGGTTTTTCCACCACCGATGGATCAATTGGTCATTTCGACAGTGCGTTGATTGATTATATCATTGTCCTGTTTATGATCATTGGCAGCATGCCGTTTATTCTATATTTAAAAATGGTTCAGGGACATAGTCTCATTCTATGGCGGGATTCCCAAGTCAGATGGTTTTTGGCGCTGCTGGTTCTCTTGATTGCCCTCTTAAGCTTATGGCGCTGGAGCGGTAATGATCAGGGCATGTTAGAGGTTTTGCGCTATACAATTTTTAATGTGGTTTCCATCCTTACAGGAACAGGCTTTACCACGGCGGATTATACCACCTGGGGGGCGCTGGCGGTGACGGTTTTCTTTTTTATTATGTTCATTGGCGGCTGCGCGGGTTCGACATCCTGCGGCGTTAAAATATTCAGGCTTCAGATTTTGGTCAGTATGGTGGCGGCACATTTGAAACATATTCTGCGGCCCAGCGGCATTTTTATACCCCGCTATAATGATGTGCCGATCAAGGATGATGTCATGGGCTCGGTGATAAGCTATCTGTTTTTGTTTTTGGTGTGTTTTTTAATTTTGACTTTGGGGCTTTCCCTGACGGGGCTTGATTTTATAACAGCGATTTCTGGCGCAGGGACGGCTATCGCCAATGTGGGCCCCGCGCTTGGCCCCATCATCGGCCCAACGGGGACTTTCCAGCCTTTGCCAGATACGGCAAAATGGTTTTTAAGTATGGGGATGCTTATGGGACGGCTTGAACTTTTCGCGGTTCTTATTCTTTTCTCGCCGCAATTCTGGCGGGCATAAAATCTTATTCTTCACTGGCCTTCTGTTCGGCATCTTTTTCGATGATGCCAATCAATAACTGACGCTGAAGCGCCAGCAGGGAAAAATGATTATCCAGTTTTTTGATTAAATCGCGGGCTTCTTCAGCATCAATATAGCCGGGGCTGTCGCCAACGGGGCTGAGGCTGTCTAAAATACCGCCGATGTTGGTCGCATTTCTTAAACTGGCCTGAGAGGCGATGGAATGCCAATCCACATCATTGTCCAATGTTTCAATGGGCAGAAAGACGCCGCCCGCGAGAAAGGAGAAATGTTCCGAAATGACCGTCGCGGATGTTTCCCGAACCAGCTTTTCCACCCGTTCCAGTGACAGTTCCGCATCGCCGTTGGGGTCTGTGAAATCATAGGCTCGCGTGCGCCCAATCTCCAGAATCTCCATCACTTTCGGAATGCCGCCCGCCTGACGAAATAATTCGCTGACCACGGCCTTGGTGGAACCGTATTTTCTTTTTTTTAAGGGGTTAAAGCTCATGCTAATTCCCGGCTTTCTTTTAATTTTATTTTCTTTATAAATATATTGATAAATACATTAACATATTGAGATAAATATCCAACGAATTATATAGGGCTGTTGATGCGGGAATATTCCACCAATGAGATGCTGTCAAAACTCATCTCTTTTGATACGACCAGCTGGAAATCAAATCTTGAACTCATCACGTTTGTGATAGAATATCTGCAGTCTTTTGGGGTAGCCTCGAAAGTATTTTTTAATGCGGAAAAGACCAAGGCGAATTTGCTGGCCACTATCGGACCAGAAGATGTTCCGGGCATTATGCTGTCCGGTCATACGGATGTGGTGCCAACGGCGGCGCAGAACTGGTCTTCTGATCCCTTTGAGATGCAGGCCAGGGATGGCCGGCTTTATGGCCGGGGAACCTGTGATATGAAAGGCTTCATTGCCTGCGTTCTGGCGGCGGTGCCAAAATTTATGACGGCGGGCCTGAAAGAACCGCTGCATATTGCGCTGTCTTATGACGAGGAAGTTGGCTGTACCGGTGTGATGAGCCTTGCGGAACATGTGGGCGCAATGAAGGTCAAGCCCAGAGCCTGTATCGTTGGGGAACCCACCAATATGAAAGTGGTCAATTCCCATAAGGGCATTTTCCATTTGCTGACCCGGATTTATGGTCTTGCGGCCCATTCCAGTACGGACCGGGGGTTGAATACGGTAATCTATGCGGCAAGAATGATAAGTTTCTTGAGCGACCTGGCCGAAGAAATGAAAAGCCGTACTGCCATAGTTGAAGGGTTTGACCCGCCCTATACAACCATTCATGTGGGCCGGATCAAAGGCGGAACAGCGGCGAATATCACGCCGGAATATTGTGAGTTTGAGTGGGACTTCAGACCAATCCCCGGTATGGAGGAGGCACAAGATGAGATATTGGTGCGGTTTAACGCCTATGTTCGTGACCACATCCTTCCTGATATGATACGGCAAGATAAAGAAACGGCAAAGGTTGAAACGGATCTATTGTCACGGGTGCCGTCCTTGCTCCCGCAAAGCGGCTCAACGGCGGAAAGTCTGGTGTTGGCGCTGGCCAGTCAGAATGATGTCCATGTGGTGTCCTACGGCACGGAAGCCGGAATTTTTCAGGCCACCGGCGGTGTGCCGACCGTGGTCTGCGGCCCGGGAAGTATCCTTCAGGCCCATAAGCCAGATGAATATATAGAACAATCGGAACTTGATTCATGTGATGAATTTTTGGGCCGGTTGCGGGATGTCATTAAACTGTCAGGAGCAAAGTGATGTCGATTATTGACGCCATAAAAGCAAGAAGCAGCAATGGTATAATGACGGATACGGCGGTATCGCTGGCGCATATTAAACAGCTTTTGGATGCGGCCGTTTGTACGCCCGTACATCATAACGCGAAACCCTGGCGGTTTTTGGTCATTCAGGGCGCAGGGCGTCAGACTTTAAGCGATATTATGGTTCAGCATTTGGACAAAAGAATATCTGATCCAAAAGAGCCGAGGAATATTGCCCTGCGCCAGAAATTAAGCCAAAAAGCTTTTCGCTCTCCCGTCATCATTGCGGTGGCAGCGGCAAAGCCGGACGGTGAGAAAATACTGATGATAGAGAATGTGGCGTCTGCCGTCGCCGCCTGCCAGAATATTTTACTGGCAGCGCCGGAATTGGGATTAAGTGCCTTTTGGCGCACAGGCAGCTTTATGTATGCACCGGATACGGTTTCTGCCTTGGGCTTTGAGGGCGGTGCTGAATTGGTTGGGTTGATATATCTGGGCTATCCAAAAAGGGAAATGCGGCCCAAGCCGCGGGAAACATCTGATCCTTATGTCAGATGGCTGGAATGATCATTAATTAATCAGTTTTTTCAGCTCGAATTTATGGTCGGTTTTGCAGAATTCGCAGGTCATGCTGATCACGCCGTCCTCGGCAATATCCCGCAATTCCTGTGTGTTGAAACTGGCCAGAACATCGCGCAGTTTATCTTCGGAGCAACGACAGCCGGGCATCATCTGTGTGGTGGAGAACAGGCGAACGCCGCTTTCATGAAAAAGCCGCAAAAGCACGTCTTGTAAGGCAAGCCCGCTGTCCAGAAGCTCTTCCGGTTTTACCGTAGACAGCAGAATAGTTGCCGTGTTCCAGTCGTCTTTCTGTTTTTCATCATCACGGGTACTGGCCATTTCGCTTTGTGTATTCCGGGCCAGATGTTGAATCATAATGGCCGCCGCAGTCCAGTGACCATTGGCAGATTTATCACAGCTTATCATAACGTGGGTTGGCAATTGCTCAGAGGTCTGAAAATATTCTTCTGCGGAATCCTTGAGATTACCATTTTGCAATTCTACGACGCCTTGATAGCGGGCCATATGCTGTCCCTGATCCATCGTAATCATAAGCTGGCCATTTCCCAGAACAGGCCCGCCTGGGGCAACATCGTCCGCAAGGTTAATATAACCGCGAATGACGCCTGACCCATTGCCATCTGTGGCAAAGTCACTGATCATTGATTTGACCCTGCCGTCACTTTTAATCTGCATCGTGAAGATACCGTCAAATTTCATCATGCTGCCCAATAACGCCGTAAGCGCCATGGTTTGCCCCAGCACGCGTTTGATATCATCTGAACAGGTATAATGAGCCAGAATTTCGTTTAAGGGTTTATTCAGCCGGACAATACGGCCTTTGATGTCTTGCGCGTCTATTTGAAAGGCCAAACAACTATCATTAAAATGACAGCAATCATTAAAAAGAGGTGTCATATCATTTCCCAAAGCACCACATGAGAATGCTTTTCTGAATATGGAGGCGATTTTCAGCTTCGTCCCAGATGACCGATTGGGGGCCGTCTATCACTTCATCGGTGACTTCTTCGCCCCTGTGGGCGGGCAGGCAATGCATGAACAGGCTGTTTTTATTTGCTTGGCGGATGAGTTTGCGATTAACTTGATAGGGGGACAGGATTTCAATACGTTCTGGCGCATCTGTATCGCCCATGGAGACCCATGTGTCGGTAATGATGCAGTCGGCATTGCGTGCGGCTTTGTTTGGGTCCTGGGTCAGGGTGACTTTCCCGCCATTGCGCGCGGCCCATTCGAGTATTTCTGCCCTAGGACAAAATTCTTTTGGGCAGGCCAGGACCAATTCGCAGTCAAATAATACCGCCGCGTGAATCCATGAGACAGCAACATTATTGCCATCGCCAGACCAGGCAATTTTCTTGCCCTTGATAGGGCCGCGATGTTCTTCAAAGGTTAAAACATCCGCCATGACCTGACAAGGATGAGAAAAATCGGTCAGGGCATTGATGACCGGCACGGTGGCATGCTGCGCCATTTCCAGTAATGATTCATGATTATCTGCCCTGAGCATTACGGCATCAACAAAACCGGACAGGACTTGCGCCGTATCGGAAACCGTTTCCCCCCGTCCAAGCTGCATATCATTACCCTGCAGGACAAGGGATGTTCCGCCCAATTGATGCATGGACATCTCAAAAGAAACTCTGGTGCGCGTTGATGGCTTCTCAAAAACCATGGCAAGGCTTTTATCCGCCAAAGGCCGGTCAGGATGGATGAATCCCTTGCCATGTCCGTCTTGGGTTGCGGTGATTTTCAGGGCCTTGGCTTTTTCAATGATATCGCGCGCCTCTGCCTTGGTGAGGGCCGCGAGGTCAAGGAAATGCCGGTAAGGCTCTTTCAGGTTTTTATAGGGTTCATTTCTGGCGTTTGAGGTCACGCTTCATCATCCTGTTGTTCAGGTAAGTCCTGTTCTAGCTCAGTGCATATCTGGGCCATTTTCTTAAGGGCTTCGTCAATATGCTCTTTTTCAATAATCAGCGGTGGTAAAAGGCGAACCGTATTGTCTGCAGCCCCAACAACCAATAAGCCACCTTCCAAGGCTTTTGCCGTAAAAACAGAGGGTTCAATGGTAATTTTCAAGCCCAGCATAAGGCCGACACCGCGCACCAGTTCAATGATTTTCGGATGCTCCTTGCGAAGGGTCATCAAACCTTTTCTAAGGTCATAGGACATTTTTTCCACATGATCCAGAAAACCATCCGCCAATAGGATATCCAGTACCTTGTTGCCAATGGCCATCGCCATAGGGTTGCCGCCAAACGTTGATCCGTGGCTGCCGGTTGTCATTGCGCGGCCCACCTCTTCTATGGTCAGACAGGCTCCCATGGGGAAACCGGCCCCGATACCCTTGGCCGTACAAAGAATATCCGGGCTAATATGGCTATGCTGATAGGCAAATAATTTTTCAGTCCGGCCCATACCACATTGCACTTCATCAAAAATCAGCAGGATGCCATGTTTGTCGCATAATTCCCGCAGAATTTGCATATTGTCGCTGGAGACAGGTTTGATACCGCCTTCGCCAAGCACAGGCTCAATCATAATGGCGGCCGTTTCATGAGTGATCGCCGCTTCGACCTTTGTCATATCGCGGAAAAAGGGAACATGATCAAAACCGTCCATCATGGGGCCAAATCCTTTAACCAGCTTTTCCTGACCCGAGGCGGCAATGGTGGCAAGGGTGCGGCCATGGAAACAGCCTTCGAAAGTGATGATCCGGTAACGTTCAGGAGCATTATTCTCATAATGATATTTTCGGGCCATTTTTATGGCGCATTCAACGGCCTCTGCCCCGGAATTTGTAAAGAACATCGTGTCGGCAAAGCTGTTTTCCGCCAGCCGTTTTGCCAAAATCTCTTGGCCCGGAATGCGGTATATATTGGAGGTATGCCAGACTTTTCCGGCTTGTTCCGTGATGGTTTTGACGAGTTCGGGATGGCAGAAACCTAAATTATTCACACCGATACCACAGCCAAAATCCAGATATTCATTGCCGTCCAGATCATAAGCATAAACGCCCTTGCCATGATCAATCGCGATGCTTGCTCGCGCATAAGTCGGCAAAACGGGCGGAATTATGGTTTCTTCCTGACTGTCACCACGGCTGTTTTTCATATCTATTCTCTATTCACGCGTATTTTATATTTTTTTATTTCGGGGCCGCAGAATATCTCTTCTCTGACCACCTCTGTCAATATAACAATGTTGTTTTGGGGTAGTTTTTGGAGGTATTATGGTCGTAATTTATATCCTGAGCTGAACATTCGATAACAAACAAGGCCTAAAATGCTGTTTAAAATGGCAATATAAATGATGCCAATTAACAGATTGCCATCGGCTTGATCAATAATGCCATAACGGAAACCATCAATCAGATAGAAAAAAGGATTGAGCTGACTGATAGTATGCCAAATTCCCGGCAAACGGTCGATAGAATAAAAAGTTCCCGAAAGGAAGGACAGGGGAACAATGACGAAATTGGTGATGCTGGAACTTTGTTCCCATTTTTCAGCCCAAATGCCGGCGATAATGCCAATCAAGGCCAGCATAACCGCTGCAGACAGGCCATAGTAAAGTAAGGCCCATATATGGGTGATCTTTAAATCCACGAAAAGAAACATGGCCAGCGTGACAAAAACCCCAACCATGGCCGCACGCGTTACGGCGGCCATGGTAATGGCAAGGGTCATTTCGCCGGCGCCAATGGGGGCGAGCAAAAGATCAACAATATTCCCCTGCATCTTGGCGGTCATCAGGCTTGATATTGTATTGGCAAAAGCATTCTGTAAAACAGCCATAATCACGAGGCCAGGTGCCAGAAAAAGCTCAAAGGAAACATCACCGGCATAGCGCCCGCCCCCCCCCAGGGCGACAGTGAAAACCGTCATAAAAAGTGCGGTGGTGATAACGGGGGAAAGGACAGTCTGGCCGAATACTTTACAAAAGCGATGAATTTCTTTTTTATATAATGTCCAAACGCCGAGCCAGTTAATGGGCCCGATTCTTTTTGCGGCGTATGGCGATAAGCTTTGCCCTATGGTTTCGTTGATTTTCATAATTTTTGCTCGAATAACGTCATAAATATATCGCTCATTCTGTTTTTTAACGTACAAAAGCCTCTACCGCAAGCACTCAGCCCTTGACCTTTCCTGCAGAGAAGAATAGACAACGGTCTTCCTAATGCGCTAATATCGCAGAAAATACAGGACTGATAAAGGATTTCTAACTATGGCATGGACAGACGAACGTGTAGAAAAACTGCGGGAACTTTGGGATAAAGGCCTCAGTGCCAGCCAGATTGCCACGGCTCTGGCCGAGGGGGTCACGCGTAATGCAGTGATTGGTAAGGCACATAGAATGAATCTTGCCTCACGTCCGTCGCCGGTTAAATCCGATCCCAAAAAGAAAGCGGCCAAACCCGCTGAGAAAAAAGTCATTCCGGCAAAGGCCAAAACCCCAACCGGAAAGATATCGCTTTTGGAACTCACGGAAAGAATGTGCAAATGGCCTATTGGTCATCCCGGTGAGGCTGATTTTCATTTTTGTGGCAAGCCCTCTGCGAAAACATTCCCCTATTGCCCGGAACATTGCGCGCAGGCCTATCAAGTGCAGCAGCCCCGCCGCGATCGCCGCACCAACAGGGGCCGTATTTCAGCAACTCCCGTCAGGTAAAAACCTGATAATACAGGGGATTAACGAGATATTTCCCAGACGGAGACAATCTCGCAGGCAATATCGAATGGCAGGGCATTGATGCCCATGGCTGCCCGCGCCGCCAGCCCGCTTTCGCCAAACACATCTCTGAAAAGTTCAGACGCACCGTTAATCACTTTTGGCGAATCTGTGAAATCATCGGTGCATTTTACATATCCATTAATTTGCACGCATTGTACCACCCGGTCTAAATCACCGCCGCAGGCCGCTTTAAGTTGGGCCAGAATGTTAAAACCCGTGGTGCGGGCGGCATGATATCCCTGCTGAATGGACAGATCATGGCCCAGTCTGCCAAACGCCGGATGTTCAGGAGAATCGATCGGCCCCTGACCTGCTATATAAGCAAGATTACCAACAATGCGGTAAGGGGCGTAGACGGCGACAGCTTTTGTTGCCTGTGGTAAAATGATACCCAGTTCTTTTAAACGCCGATCAATTCTCCCTGCGGCGTTTTTCTGGAAATTGCCATTATTGGCATTAACCGATGTTGCAAAGCTCATAGATGATGCCAAAAGACCGCCGATACCGATTGTGCTGATAAAACGTCTTCTTTTCATGTGTTTTCCTCAATATTATTGTTGGTTAAAGCCTTAAGGATAGTTTATGATTTTACATCTGAAAAGAATAATCGAATTGCTAAAGTTAATTTCAATTACGGGATGAAGTATGAGTATGAATATTTTACGGCAAGGAATCGTTGCACTGACTGGCGTATCTGTTGCAGCTGTATTGGCAATAGGGGCTTCTCATGCCCAAGGTGAAACAGATAAACCGGATAAGGACCGTTTGCCTTTGGTGGTTATTAATAAAAATCCCTACCCAAGCACCTATGAGCCTTTCCCGTCGGTTACGACTATGATCGAGAATGCCACTATTCTTACGGGAACAGGAGATCAGCTTGAAAATGCATCAATTCTGATGGCCAAAGGTAAAATCGTTGCGGTTGGGACTGATTTGCAAGTTCCTTACGGCACAAAAATCATTGATGGAACAGGCAAATGGGTGACGCCGGGGATTATTGATGTCCATTCGCATCTTGGTGTTTATGCATCGCCCGGTCATAGGTCCATGTCAGATGGCAATGAAATGACCAGCCCTGTTACGGCGGATGTATGGGCCGAACATTCCATTTGGCCGCAAGATCCCGGATTTTCACGGGCCATAGCAGGCGGCGTTACCACTTTGCAGATTTTACCCGGTTCTGCCAACCTGATTGGCGGGCGGGCTGTAACGGTCAAAAATATTCCGAGCCGCACCGCAGAAGGCATGAAATTCCCTGATGCGCCATATGGCCTTAAAATGGCCTGTGGTGAAAATCCAAAAAGGGTTTACGGTAAAAAAGGCGGCCCTGCGACCCGTATGGCCAATATGGCAGGCTATCGCAAAGCATGGATCAAGGCAAAAGAATATAAAGCCAAATGGGAGGCCTATAATCGCGGTTATAAGGCTGGAAAAGATGTCAAGGCACCTGCGCAGGATTTGGAACTTGATACGCTTATGGGGGTGTTGGACGGTGAAATTCTTATTCATAATCATTGTTACCGCGCAGATGAAATGGTGTCTATGATCAATATGGCCCATGAATTTAACTATCGCATTTCCACATTCCATCATGCGGTGGAAAGTTATAAAGTTGCGGATATTCTGGCCAAAGAGAAAATTTGTTCCGCCATGTGGTCAGATTGGTGGGGCTTCAAATTGGAAGCCTTTGACGGGATAGATGAAAATATCCCCATGGTTGCCAATGCAAAGGCCTGCGCTATTGTTCATTCCGATAGTGCAGATGGTATTCAACGTTTAAATCAGGAAGCCGCCAAGGCATGGTCAGACGGCAAAAAAGCCGGCATAAATTTTACCAAGGCCGAGGCCTTCACCTGGCTGACGTTAAATGCGGCAAAAGCATTGGGTATCGACCATGAAACAGGATCGCTTGAAAAGGGTAAAATGGCCGATGTGGTCATCTGGTCCGGCGACCCTTTCAGCGTTTACAGCTTATCTGAAAAGGTCTTTATCGATGGGGCGCTTATGTATGACCGGAGTGATCCTGCGACGGATTGGCAGAGTGATTTTGAACTGGGACAAAATGAAAAAGGAGCACATCAATGAGAATGTCATTATTAAGAATTATTGTTGCGGCTTCTGTTGCGATGTCATATACCGCACATATGTCTCATGCCGAAACACTGGCCATAAAAGGCGGCACCCTTCACACCATGAGCAAAAAGGGCGTCTTGAATAATGCGACTATTTTGATTAAAGACGGAAGAATTACGGCGGTAGGTCAGAATATCACTATTCCTGCCAATGCTGAAATTATCAATGCCGTGGGAAAGATTATCATTCCCGGTGCCATGCATAGCGGCAGCAGGCTTGCCCTGTCAGAAATATCAATGACCGAAGATTCCAATGAGCATAGCGCAAAAAAATCACCTTTCTCGGCAGCCTTTGACGTGCAATATGGTTTGAGATCAAATTCTGTCGTCGTGACAGATAACCGTCGGCAGGGCTTGACCCACGCCATCACCCAACCTTCAGGATCAGACGGTATTTTCTATGGTTCGTCTGCGTTGATTTCTTTGACAGGCGATGCGGGTATGAGGCTTGGTAAGGGGCCCATGATTGCAAATCCGGCTAACGGCGGGAATCGTAATGTATCATGGGCAAAAATCAGACTTATTTTTGATCAGGTGAAATTTTATGATCAAAATCGTAACCGCATAAAACGCGGGGAATGGTTCAACGATTTTTTGCTTTCCGGTTATAATATGGATGCCCTGGTTGCGGTTTTAAAAGGCCGGCAAAAATTGGTTCTGATGGTCAATAGCGAAGATGACCTGCGTCAGGCCATCGCCCTGAAAAGGGATTATAAACTTGATGTCATCTTAAGCGGTGCCACAGAAGCATGGAAAGTTGCCCGTGAATTGGCGGCGGCGAAAATTCCGGTTATCATTAACCCCCTGGAAGATCTGCCGGGGAGTTTTGGTAAATTGGCAGCTACTTTGCGTAATGCGGCCCTATTGGATGCGGCGGGCGTTATATTTGCCATATCACCTGGGGGAATGGCGGCAAATCATAATGCCTTTCATATATATCAAATGGCTGGCCTTGCGGTGGCCCATGGCCTTAGCTGGGAACGTGCGTTGGAAGCCATTACCATAAGGCCGGCAGAAATTTTTGGCTTTGATAAATCATTGGGATCAGTTGAAAAGGGCAAACTTGCCAATCTGGTTGTCTGGGATGGTGATCCGCTAGAGGTCACGTCAAATACATCATATGTGATTGTCGGCGGGGTAAATCATCCTCTGATATCACGCCGTACCCTGCTCCGGGATCGTTATTTGGACTTAACGAAAAAGCCTTTGGCCTTTCAGTAAGATTATTTAAAATTAATGAGTCCTGACCTATGAGTATTTTACAAACCGAAGTCGACAGGCGGCGGACATTTGCCATCATTGCCCATCCCGATGCGGGCAAAACCACACTGACGGAAAAACTGCTGTTGTTTGGCGGCGCCATTCAGATGGCGGGTGAGGTAAAAGCCCGCGGCGCCCGCCGGCGGGCGCGGTCCGACTGGATGAAGGTCGAGCAGGAGCGCGGCATCTCTGTGGCGTCTTCCGTCATGTCCTTTGAATATGAAGGCCGGATGTTTAATCTGCTTGATACGCCGGGCCATGAGGATTTTTCCGAGGATACCTACCGGGTTTTGACCGCCGTAGACAGCGCGGTTATGGTGCTGGACGGCGCCAAGGGTATTGAGGGTCAGACCCGCAAATTATTTGAAGTCTGCCGCCTGCGGGATATGCCGGTGACGACCTTTATCAATAAAATGGATCGGGAGGCTCTGGATCCTTTCGCCCTTTTGGATGTGATCGAGCAGGAGCTGGCCCTTGATGTCACGCCGGCCACATGGCCGATCGGTATGGGGCGGGATTTCAAAGGCTGTTATGATCTGATAAATGACCGTTTGATGCTCATTGAAAAAAGTAAAAATGACCGTCCGGATCCGGGCATTATCTGTAAGGGTATCACTGATCCACAACTGGATGATCTTTTGCCGGCGGATCAACTGGCCAAACTGCGCGAGGATGTGGCCATGGTGCGCGAGCTTTGCCCCGCCTTTGATCGCGAAGCCTATCTGGATGGGACGATGACATTGGTTTATTTTGGCAGCGCCATTAATAATTTTGGCGTACGGGAATTGCTGGATGGTATTGGGGACCGCGCGCCAATTCCGGGGACTTTCAAGACAACAACGCGCAGCGTCGATCCCCATGAAACCAAGGTGAGCGGCTTTGTCTTTAAAATTCAGGCCAATATGGATCCCAAACATCGGGACCGTATCGCTTTTTTCCGGCTGGTCTCGGGAAAATTCAAGCGCGGCATGAAATTAAAGCAGGTTCGGGATGGCAAGATGGTCAATCTGCATAATCCGGTGATGTTTTTGGCGCAGGACAGGGAACTGGCCGAGATTGCCTGGCCGGGCGATATTTTTGGCATTCCCAATCACGGCAACTTACGCATTGGCGACAGCCTCAGCGAAGGCGAAGAATTACGTTTTACCGGCATTCCTAATTTTGCGCCGGAATATATCCAGACCGTTCGTCCCGAAGACCCCATGAAAGCCAAACATCTGGGCCGCGCTTTGCAACAGTTGGCCGAAGAGGGGGCCGCCCGTGTTTTCAAGCCGACCATCGGGTCTGAATGGTATGTCGGCGTGGTGGGTATGCTGCAGTTTGAGGTTATGGGGGACCGGATTCGTACGGAATATGACGTGCCCTGCCGGTTTGAAAGCACATCGCTTCATACGGCGGTCTGGGTTGAATGTGATGACCGATTTAAATTAAAAGCTTTCATTGATGCAAATAAAGCAAATATGGCGGAAGATCATAGTGGCTCGCCCGTTTTCCTCGCCCGAAATTCCTGGCGGCTGGATAAGGCCAAAGATGATAATCCTGATATTCGCTTCCTGAAAACCAAAGAACAATTGGTTTAGGCTAAGAATCTTTTAATATTGTTATTAATTGGCCTGCCGGTATTTTTTGTATATTCTGATTTACATAGGGCGGGGGATAATAATAAGAGAGGATATTAAAATGAATATCGGTCAAAAAAAGACCTTTCTGGGGGCGCAGATCATTTGGCTTTTGGCTCTTCTGTTGATTTTGGTAGTCATGGCAGGGGGGCCGGGCGTGCATCTTGGGCTTTGGGCACCAATTGATGGATTTGTCCTTTCTCTGAAAAGCGGGTTCATGGGCGGCATTGCGCTGGCGGGACTTTCCCTGACTGTTATTGTCATTATGGCTGTGAAAAGGACTTGCAATGGTTTGGGCAAGGCCATATTGGCCTTGTGTATTGGATTGCTTCTTGCGGCACCTGTTGCCTATTTACGTCTGTCAGGGGGCGGCGGCGTACCGGCAATCCATGATATTACCACTGATCCGGTTAATCCGCCCAAATTCATGGCCCTTGTGGGAAAACGCGGGGAAGGGGCCAACAGTCTTGAGTATGACTCGGAAAAACTGATCCCCTTACAGAAGGAGTTCTACCCCAATATTGGCCCAATAATGACATCGGCAACCCCGCAAGAGGCCTTTATTCAGGCGATGGATGTGGCTGCTGGCCTTGGGTGGGTTATCTTGGGGCCAGACTCTTCGGAAATAGAGTTTGGGGCAGGTCGCTTCGAGGCCACAGACTATTCATTCTGGTTTAAATTCGCGGATGATATTGTCGTCGTCGTAACAGCAACAGAGACAGGCAGTCAAATAGATTTACGCAGTGTCTCGCGCGTTGGCGTTAGCGATCTTGGGGTCAATGCCAAAAGGATTAAAAGATTTCAGGAAAGCTTTGCCGCCTTGCCCTAAAGGGGCTCAGACCTTTGAGGCTACCGGTTTGGACTTTAAGATAGAAGGGGCATTCAGAATAATCGCCAAATTCCAGATAACCAGCCCGAATATCAGAAATTCCGGAATATATTTCGCCAGCCCAAGCAATGCAAAAACCGCAAAGAGAAATGCGAAAGCATCTCTTTTCAGAAAGTAATTACAGAAATTAAAAATTCTTAACAGATGGGGTTTATTTGCGAAACGTTGCCGGATCGTGATGGATAGAATATCAAATCGCCCGCCGCCGGGCCCGAAATAAAGCAGGGAGGTCATTGATATTATCCCCATGAGGGCCAAAATAATTACATATATGCCCAATATTAAATATTCATCCCCATAGGTATTCCAAAGGGCATAACTCATGCCGCCCATAAATAAAATATTGGTAATCATATCTATCGTAGTATCAATTTTAGCCCCATTAAGGCTCGAGAGAAATTTGGCGCGGGCGATCTCGCCGTCTATGCCGTCCGCAACAGAAGCCGCGTGAAATAAAAGGCAGCCCCAAAGAATGCCCTGTTCTCCCCCCGTCACCAAAATATAAATCATTAAGATGGCAAGCAGGGCGGTAAACCCGGTAAAATAGATCGGATGAATGGGGTATTCTGCAAAGAATTTACTGAATAATGTGGATATTGGCCTGTTTAGAGTTCGTGAAATATACCCGTCCGACGGCTTGCTCAGCCATTTAAAAAGTCTTGAGCGGGCCTCGCGCAGGTTATGCTGTTGAATGGCTAATATATTAAAAGGCTTAACGGCAAATATTTCAATCTTCGCGTAGCTAGTTTCAGCTTGTTGGGTGAAACTGTCTTTTGAGAAAATATTCTTCTCGCCTGTTGGGCTTTTCATTATTCTGGCTTCAGAGGCAAGGAAATCATTTAATAGGGCCGTGTGGACGAGAAAGCCATCTTGCAAATAAATGGCTTTTTCACCCATATCCACCTTTGCATGTTCCGCCAGACTTAAATATTCTACGTTGGCTGAATTTTCATTGGCATATTCAATATAGGGTGGCTTTTCTTGCCCCTCGGATACAAGGATTATGATTTTGGTTATTTTGCTGGCTATGCAGGTTTTGATAAGGCGATTACGGACGCTAATTGTTGATATAATATGGTCTCCGTTTGTATCAGCTTTGATCACAGCGACCGTTGGCTTAAATTTGCCAGTCATTCTTTTTTTATCCATCAAATTATAATCGTTTAAATCGCAATTTTTTCATAAGAATAAACCTTTCTTCTTCTTGTGCAATGATAAAAAAGATTAAAAAATACATGAAAATTCCACCAATAATTCCCAAAACGAGTCCTGCCGCAGAATATAATTCTATGAATGACGAAAGGAAAAACAGATACCCATAAAGGACAGCGGCCATAAAGACAGGCTTGAAAATTGTCCGATTTAAAGGGATTGCACCAAAGAAGTATTTTGCCAGTGATAGCCGAATGATTTCTGTAAAACTGTAGGAAGCAACCAGACTGATGGCCGCCCCCAAAATGCCAAATTTTAAAGAAAGAAAGTAACATAAGCTCGCGTGGAACAATAATATTACAAGGGATAATATAAGGTTTACATTTGGTTTTTTATAAATGAATAAAAGCTCGCTAAGTCCAAAACTGCCCTGAATCATAACCGCGCCGATGAGAAATAAAAGCGTCAGGCTGGCATTGCCGCCGGCGATATTAAATAGCCCGAGCAAACCCGCACCGTAAAAAATAAGCAGCGTGAAGATCAGGGCCTGAATTGAAAATATCCAATAGCTTACCCGGGAAAGTTCTTCGTTAACATTTCCCAGTTTTGACTGTTTCAGGGTCTGGGAAATAACGGGCTCCAATATGGGATCGAAACTTTGGCGGATTTTCTTTATGATTGTCATGATTTGAAGCGCAATGCCATATACCCCGAGCGCACTTGGCGAGACGATGGCGGCCAGAAGATAAATATCAATGCGCAGAATGATGACCCCGATGAGGTCATAAGCCGCCGTAGGGGCCGAAAAAGAAGCCATTGATTTTATTTTGACCCAGGATAGTCGGCCCCAGTTGTAAGTCGCCGTATCATAGGTTTTGCCAAACGCATAAATGGCATAAATGAAAATGCTGATATTCATCATCCAATAGGCGATGAAGAGACCTGATTCCACCATATGAAGAGCATAAAGACCGGCGGAAAACCCTAACAGAACATAAGGCTCTATTATGCTTTTTGCCGTTACTTCATAACGCATTTTGCGGGCGGCCCGCGTGGCGGTTAATAAAATTTCTGTAAGGGCATAAACAAATGCTGTGGGCAATATGATGAATATGCCTTTGGCCATGCCATCTGGAAAAAACGAGTATAGAAAATCGTGCCAGATGTAGATGGGAATTAAGAGGATGGCGGCGATAACAATACAAAGAACCATTGCCGTCATGATACTATTGAACAGGCCGCTCATATCGCCGTTATCTATATCATCATAGAGAAAATGGAATATGGATCTTTTAAAACCAAACAGAATTATTGCGGTCAGGGTTTCAACAATGGTTACGGCTAAAAGATATTTTCCGAATATTTCAGTGCCATATAACAGTGCAACAACCAATAAAAAAGGCAGCCGCGCGCCGAGCCGAATGACAAAACCAAACAGATTGGCGCCCGCGCCGCTCAGAAGGTCCTTTTGGTTATTTGCAGGGTTGTTTTTGTTCATAATAACATTCGGGGAATTTTTTATAGATGTATCAGGGGGGCAATCTGCCAAATTTTGTCCATGTTATATTCTATTATTTTGAAACAGTAAGTTAAATTTTCACCTTAGACTTATTATCTGTTTCTTGTTATAGTTTTTTCTAGCCTGACTGGCAATTTACATCATGATCAAAATCAAGGATAAAATAATGAAATCAACCCTGCTGGTAACGACGGCCTTGTTTGCTCTTCTGACGTTAAGCGGATGCGGTGACGATAAATCGGCGCAGCAGAATAATGCCGCCGCATCTGCGACGCAAAGCCAGACGGCAACGGTTCAGCAAACTGAATCAGATCGTCTGAATGCACATTTTGAAGAAACCTTCATGCGGGACCTGATGGATAGTCCGGAAAGGCAGACCCGCTTTGGCATTAAAAAAGACTATGGCAAATGGGACATGCGCACAGAAGAAAAAGCCGCAGCAGACCATGCAAAATTCATAAGTGATTTGAAGATATTAAAATCTGATTATGATTATGAAAAATTGGATGACGCAACAAAACTGAGCTACATATTGGCAGAGAGAAGCCTGAATGAAAAGATTGCAGGTTATAAATGGCGGCATCATAGCTATCCGGCCAATCAG
Organism: Emcibacter sp.; assembly: GCA_021647465.1. GTDB lineage: Bacteria > Pseudomonadota > Alphaproteobacteria > Sphingomonadales > Emcibacteraceae > Paremcibacter. Next base: position 80,848 of record JAKIUQ010000005.1, read on the forward strand.
ATGTTTGGCTGGCAGTCTAATGTTCCGTCTTTCCTGATAAATTTTCATCGGGTGACGTCTGTGGATGACGCAGAGGCCTATATCAGCCGCCTGAAAGGTTTCAGGGCTTCTGCGGATCAACATATGGCCCGTATGACGCGTAATCAGGCCATGGGTGTATTACCCCCTAAATTTGTTTTTTCTTATGTGATTGATGATGCGAGGAATGTGATACGAGGCATGCCATTCACAGATGGGGATGACAGCGCTCTGCTGGCGGATTTTAAAAAGAAAGTCGCCGCGCTTAATATTGAAGACGAAAATATAAGTTCTGATTTAATCAGCAGGGCAAAGAATGCCCTTATGACATCTGTTAAACCGGCTTATGAAGATCTGATTTCTCTGGCGAAAGCGCAAGAGGCCGTCGCCACGACTGATGACGGGGTCTGGAAATTACCAAATGGGACAGATTTTTATAAATATCGCCTGCGTCAAATAACCAATACGAATATGACGCCCGCTGAAATTCATCAGCTGGGCCTTGACGAGGTGAGCCGGATTCATGGTGAAATGCGCGATATTATGAAAAAGGTCAATTTTGAGGGATCATTACAGGATTTCTTTGAATTTACCCGCACAGACAAACAATTTTATTATCCGGAAACAGAGGAAGGCCGCCTAGCCTATCTTGATGAGGCCGTGAAATTAATTGATACCATGAAAGGCCGCCTTGATGAGGTATTCATTACCAAACCCAAAGCGGACTTGATCGTTATAAGGGTTGAGGCTTTTCGGGAAAAATCTGCGGGCAAGGCGTTTTATAATCGGCCCGCCCCCGATGGCAGCAGACCGGGCATATATTACGCCAACCTCTATAAAATGTCAGCGATGCCAATCTATCAAATGGAAGCCCTGGCCTATCACGAAGGAATTCCCGGCCATCATATGCAGCTTGCCATCATGCAGGAGCTGGAAAATATCCCCAAATTCCGTAAATTTGGTCGCAATACAGCCTATACGGAAGGCTGGGGGCTTTATAGTGAATATCTGCCAAAAGAAATGGGATTCTATTCTGATCCCTATTCCGATTTTGGCCGGTTGGCTATGGAGCTTTGGCGGGCGTGCCGGCTTGTTGTCGATACGGGGCTTCATGATAAAAAATGGACTCGCGAACAGGCTATTGACTATTTAGCCGAAAATACGCCAAATCCGAAACATGATGTGGTTAAGGCCATCGATCGATATATCGTTATGCCGGGTCAGGCGACGGCCTATAAGATCGGTATGATCAAAATTCAGCAGCTGCGGGAACATGCCAAGGCGCAGCTTGGAGATAAATTTGACATACGGCATTATCATGAAGTCATATTGCAGGATGGCGCATTACCACTTTCTATTCTGGAAGATAAAGTTAATGAGTGGATTGCCTCTGTGAAGCAAGGATCTTGAAACTATGCTTCACAAAGCTCTTTAATGCTTTATTGACAGTTGAGGGGGGGGTGGCTTGTTAAAAAGATAAAAATGAATATACTTGCTGCGTTATTGTTGTCGCCGTCTGGGGGCGGATAAAATACAGGGTAGAAAAATCATGAAAAAATTCTTCATCACCGCATTAAGCCTTGCCGTAATGTCAAATCCGGTCATGGCTTGGGATTCTGTCAAACAGGCGGTAGCCGATGATTATGAAAATCATCTGTCTGATTTATATATACATTTTCATCAAAACCCTGAACTCAGCCATCAGGAATTTAAAACTGCCGCCCGTCTGGCAGAGGAGTTGAAGGCAGCAGGTTTTGAGGTCACCACCGGCGTTGGCGGTACGGGTGTGGTGGCGATAATGAAAAATGGTGACGGCCCGCTGGTGATGATGCGGGCGGATATGGATGGCCTTCCGGTTCTGGAAAAGTCCGGACTGCCCTACGCGTCCAAAATAACTCAACTGTCATTGCTGACCAATAATGTGGTGCCGGTTACTCATGCCTGCGGGCATGATGTTCATATCACAAGTCTGGTGGGAACCGCGCGGCGTATGGCCGCCATGAGGGATAAATGGGCCGGTACGTTGATGTTGATCGGTCAGCCGGCAGAGGAACTCGGCCCCGGCGCTCAGGCCATGATGGAAGATAATCTGTGGCAGCGGTTTGGCAAACCTGATTATGCAATGGCATTTCATGTCTCGGCCCAGGGCGTGGCCGGTATCATTAATGTCACCGAAGGCTCGCCCTTCGCCGGGTCGGATACGGTGGATATTATTGTCCACGGCATTGGGGCTCACGGGGCATCGCCGCACGCGGGTAAAGACCCGGTATTGCTGGGTAGCCAGATCGTCATTGCCCTTCAAACTCTGGTGTCCCGCGAATTGTCACCCCGCCAGCCCGGTGTGGTTACGGTGGGATCCTTTCATTCTGGCACCAAGCATAATATTATATCCGACCGGGCGCATCTGCAATTGACGGTGCGAAATACTAACCTAAAAACCCGTAAGATCCTTCTGGACGGGATTAAACGTATTGCGGAAAATATGGGGCGGGTCGCCGGTTTGCCGGAAGACAAGCTGCCGGAAGTGATGGTGTCCAGCGATAACAGCTTGCCACCAACCATTAATAATGTTGACCTTGTCCGGCGGTTAAGAAAAGTGTGGCAGAGCAGAATGGGGAATGATGGGGTGGTGGATATTGCCCCCACGGGCATGGGGGCCGAAGATTTTCCATTTTTCACCATGGAGCCTGAAATTCCGAGTGTATATTTTATCGTGGGCGGTACGCCGAAAGAAGATTTCGAAAGGGCTAGTGCCGGTGGCCCGGCGGTGCCCAGTCACCATTCACCCCTATTTAAGGTTTCACCTGAACCCGCCGTTAAGACGGGCGTAGAAGCCACGGTATATGCTTTGCTGGATTTAATGGCCAAAAAATAATCCGGCAGTATCGATAAATTCTAGGATCTTGAAACGATGCCTCATAAAGCCCGTTATGCTTTATTGACAGTTGAGGAGATGGCCAGAGCAGATCACATGACGATTAGCTCCGGCATTCCGGGGGCTGTTTTGATGGAAGCAGCTGGCCTTGCCGTGACACGGCATATTACCGGGCGGTATGATCAGGGCAGGACGCTGGTTTTATGCGGCCCCGGGAATAATGGCGGTGATGGTTTTGTCATTGCGCGTCATTTGAAAATGGCCGGATGGCCTGTGGATTTAGCTCTTATGGGGCAAAAGAGCGACCTTGTTGGTGATGCGGCGATTATGGCCAATATATGGGCCAATCTTCCGGGCGCAAAGATATTACCCTTAACGCCGGATGTTATGACAGATCATATCTTGGTGGTTGATGCCATTTTTGGGGCGGGCCTTTCGCGTCCAATTGAGGGGCCGGCGGCAGATCTTATCGAAAAAATCAACAGGTCAGGGTCAAAGGTGGTCGCCGTGGATGTTCCATCCGGCATAGAGGGCAATAGCGGCCAAATACGCAATATGGGGATTCGGGCCGCCTCAACCGTCACATTTTTCAGGAAAAAACCCGGGCATTTGCTTTTTCCAGGTCGGGAATATTGCGGAACCATTGAGGTCGCGGATATTGGCATTCCTGCGCGAAGTTTGCAGGAGATCAAACCAGAAACTTACCGTAATGACCCGGCAATATGGCTTGATGATTTTCCTTTTCCCAAAAAGGCAGGCCATAAATATGATCGCGGCCGCGGGGTCGTGATCAGCGGCGGCCCTGCCACGGGCGGCGCGGCCCGTCTTGCCGCCCGCGCGGCCCTCAGGATTGGCGCGGGGCTGGTCAGTATTGCCTGTCCCGATGACGCTGCTGTGCCCCATGCATCTTGCTTGACCGCTGTGATGATTAAACCTTTTGATGGTTCAGATAATATCAATAATTTGCTGAAAGATGACCGCTTAAATTGCTGGTGCGCGGGGCCGGGGGGCGGTGTGACCGAACAGACCAAATCTCATATACTGAAAATCTTGGCGGCAGGACGTCAATGCGTGATTGATGCCGATGGCTTAAGTGTTTTTCAGGACCAGCCAGAGGCATTTTTTCAAGCCATCGGAAAATCGAGGGTCACGCCGATACTCACGCCCCATGACGGTGAATTCGCCCGCCTTTTCCCTGATCTTGGCCACCGAAATCTGGGATATAATAAATTATCATCGGCGCGAAAGGCCGCCGTGCGGGCAGGGGCCGTCATTATTTTAAAGGGGCCGGATACGGTTATCGCATCCCCCGATGGCCGCGCCGTGATAAATGAAAATGCGCCGCCAACACTTGCCACTGCCGGATCAGGGGATGTGTTGGCAGGTATTTGTCTGGGGCTTCTGGCGCAGGGTATGAATGGTTTCTCCGCCGCCTCTGCGGCTGTCTGGATACATGCCGCTGCTGCGGCCGCTTTTGGCCCTGGCCTTATCTCGGAAGATATAGAAGGACAAATTCCTGAGGTCCTGAGGTGTCTCGCCAAGAAACAACATGGATTATAGATAAATATTACTTAAGATTTGGGGATTTGATATGGCGCGTGAATAGGGTTGAGCCATGCCTTTGTCTGCAGTGAGAATTTTTCCACATTTTTTCTTTCTTTTCTGTGGAATTTTAAAATTAAATGTCTATAAAGGCCAACATATATATAGATTCGACCATATCATTGAAAATCATGCGGGTGTGGCGAAATTGGTAGACGCGCTAGATTTAGGTTCTAGTGTCTTATGACGTGGGGGTTCAAGTCCCTCCACCCGCACCAATTTGCAAAGCTTGAAAGAGCAGGCAGATATGGGATATCTTCCATATTTCTGGACATAACGCCGGAAATCATACGTAACAGCAATCGGGCCTAATTAGCCCCCCAGATAAAAACAGAGAAAAAGCAGAGCAAACATGCAGGTAACGGAAACAAGTTCAGAAGGTTTGAAGCGCGGATTTAAAGTGATCATCTCCGCAAAGGATATTGACCTAAAAGTTGATGCCGAAGTGAAAAAAATTCAGGGTCAGATTAAAATGCCCGGTTTCCGCCCCGGCAAAGCGCCGCTATCCTTGCTCAAAAAATTACACGGCAAAAATCTTTTGGGTCAAGTGTTGGAAGAAACCATTAACACAACCTCTCAAGAAGCCCTGGCCGAAAAAAATATTCGTCCGGCCATGCAGCCCAAAATAGAAGTTATTTCTTTTGATGAAGGCAAAGACCTTGAATATTCCATCGAAGTCGAGATGACACCTGAATTTGACATTCCGGATCTGTCCAAATTAAAATTGGACCGTTGGGTTGTCGAAGCCGATGAGGCTCAGGTCATGGAAGCGATTACGAAGATTTCTGCTCAGCAGAAGAATTTCAAAAAAGCCGCCAAAACCCGTAAAGCTCAAGACGGTGATGCCGTATTGATGGACTTTCTGGGCAAAATAGACGGCGTGGCTTTCGACGGCGGCGCGGCAGAAGGCCACCAGTTGGAACTGGGATCTAACAGTTTTATCCCGGGCTTCGAAAGCCAGCTTGTCGGCGTGCGCGCCGGTGATGAGAAAAATGTCGAGGTTTCTTTCCCCGCTGATTATCAAGCCGAAAATCTTGCCGGTAAAAATGCTGTATTCGAGGTGAAAATTCACGAAGTTCAAGTGCCTGCGGATGTGGAAATCAATGACGAAATGGCCAAAAAATTTGGCCTTGAAGATCTTGCCGCGTTAAAGACGTTGGTGAAAGAGCAGGTTGAAAAAGAAAATCAGGGCTTGGCGCGGACAAAAATGAAACGTTCGCTGCTTGATCTGTTGGCAGAAAAAGTATCCTTTGAGGTGCCGGAAAGTATGGTTTCTTTGGAATTTGACCAAATCTGGCAGCAATTGAAAACGGATATTCATCGGGAAGAGCTGGCGGCTAATCCAGAAATCAAACCGGAGGATATTGAAGAGCCTGATGATGAAGTAAAACAGGAATATCAGGCCATTGCGGTGCGCCGCGTTCGTCTTGGATTGTTATTATCCGAAATTGGCCAGAAAAACGAAATTGTGGTTTCCCAAGAAGAAGTGACACGCCAGATTTCAACGGAAGCCCAGCGCTATCCCGGTCAGGAAAAGGAAGTCTTCGAATTCTATCAGAAAAACCCGCAAGCCATGGCGCAGGTTCGCGCCCCGTTATTTGAAGAAAAAGTGGTGGATTTTATCGTTGAACTGGCCGACGTTAAGGATAAAAAAGTCTCTCGTGATGAATTGATCGCCGCCATTGAGGCCGAAGATTCCGCAGATGCGGCCCAAAAGAAACCAGCCCAAAAGAAAAAGGCGGCCAAAAAGACGGCAAAAAAGGCTGTTGCCAAAAAAACGGATGCTAAAAAGGCGGCGCCTAAGAAAGCAGAAGCTAAAAAGGCGGCTCCTAAGAAAGTCAAAGCTAAGAAATAATAGTGGAGCACCAGAAAAATTCAAAAAAATCTGGAAAAAATTAAGATTTTGGTGAGGCTATTCACATAATATGCCCTAAACCAACTTTATTATAGAGAGGCTGATATGAGCGATCTGCGTGATACATATATGAATACATTGGTTCCCATGGTTGTGGAACAAACGAGTCGCGGTGAGCGTTCCTTTGATATTTTCTCCCGGTTGCTTAAAGAAAACATCATCTTTCTGACCGGACAGGTCAATGATCAGGTGGCGGGCCTTATCACGGCACAGCTTTTGTTTCTGGAAGCAGAAAACCCTAAAAAAGATATCGCCTTTTATATTAACTCACCGGGCGGAATTGTGACGGCGGGCATGGGAATATATGACACCATGCAATATATCCGCAATAAAGTGAGCACAATTTGTATAGGGCAGGCCTGTTCTATGGGGTCACTGCTTTTGGCGGCCGGGGAGCCGGGACAGCGCTATTCCCTGCCAAATTCACGCATTATGGTGCATCAGCCTTCGGGTGGCGCGCAGGGTCAGGCGACAGATATTGAAATTCAGGCGCGGGAAATTCTGGCTTTGCGGGGACGTTTAAACCAGATTTATGTCAAACATACAGGCAAAAAGCTTTCCGTCATCGAGGATGCTCTGGAGCGGGATACCTTTATGTCACCAGAAGAAGCCATCAAATTTGGGTTGATTGACAAAGTCTTTGATAAACGGCCCGATGCGGAAAAAAAAGAAACATAATCTGATTTCCCTCAATTTTTCTGGACTTTTCTGGCTATTAATCATTTTTGTTAATAAAATATTTTCTAATTTTTTGATAAGCTCAGGTAAAGTTGCCGGGATAAATAATATGAGTTCGCGCTCATATTAGTATGTTTAGGCGAATGGATTAAGCCTTTAGGGCTGTTTTTTTGATTGATGTTATCAGGCAGGTCAAAAAATATGATGTTCTGGCAAGAAATCCGTTGAGGTTTGCTGTCTAGTCAGAGTAGCATACCATAGTGAAAAATTAAGGGAACTTATAGGAATAGATACCTTATGACAAAATCTAAGTCTGGCGAAAGCAAAAATACGCTCTATTGCTCTTTCTGCGGTAAAAGCCAACATGAAGTGAAAAAGCTTATTGCAGGGCCAACGGTCTTTATTTGCGATGAATGTGTTGAGCTTTGCATGGATATTATCCGTGAAGAGAATAAAACATCTATGACGACATCCGGCGAAGGGGTGCCATCCCCTGCAGATATCCTCAAAGTTTTGAATGATTATGTCATTGGTCAGGCTCAGGCTAAAAAGGTCCTTTCTGTTGCGGTTCACAATCATTATAAAAGATTGCAACATGCGACCGAAGGTGATGATGTGGAATTGGCTAAATCCAATATCCTGTTGCTCGGTCCGACGGGCTGCGGCAAAACGCTTCTTGCCCAGACCCTGGCACGCATACTGGATGTGCCCTTTACCATGGCTGATGCGACCACATTGACCGAAGCCGGCTATGTGGGTGAAGATGTTGAAAATATTATTCTGAAATTACTGCAGGCTGCTGAATATAACGTTGAAGAGGCCCAGCGCGGCATCGTTTATATTGATGAGGTCGATAAAATCACCCGTAAATCGGACAATCCGTCTATTACCCGCGATGTCTCCGGGGAAGGCGTTCAGCAGGCTTTGCTCAAAATTATGGAAGGCACCGTGGCGAGCGTGCCGCCGCAGGGCGGACGCAAACATCCGCAACAGGAATTCCTGCAGGTTGATACAACAAATATTTTATTCATCTGTGGCGGAGCTTTCGCCGGTCTGGATAAAATCATTGCCCATCGCCTTGAAGGAAAATCAATTGGATTCGGGGCCAATGTCGCGCCGGATGACGATCGTAAAATTGGGGAAATCCTGTCAGATCTGGAGCCAGCCGACTTGCTTCATTTTGGCTTGATACCGGAATTTGTGGGCCGATTGCCTGTTCTTGCCACATTGATGGATTTGGATGAGGCTGCCCTCATTGAAATTCTTAGCCGCCCTAAAAATGCTTTGATCAAACAATATCAACGGCTATTTTCCATGGAAGAAGTTGATTTGAATTTTACGGATGATGCCTTGGCAGAGATTGCTAAAAAGGCGATTATTCGCAAGACAGGCGCGCGGGGCCTGCGGTCAATTATGGAAGATATTCTGTTGGATACCATGTTTGAACTGCCGGGCCTTGAAGGGGTCGCAGAAGTCATGGTAAATGCAGATGTGGTTAAGGGTAAAACCCAGCCATTATATATCTATAGTAAAAACTTAAAAGGTGAAGCAGGCGCCATAGCCGGGGCCTGATTTCATTTTCATTCAGAAGGCAGCTTTGGGTATATCGGACTTAAAGGCGATTGATATGACATGGGGAGCGCAACATTTATGGGGGGCGCAATATTTTATGCGTAATTCCTCTTGAATTTTTAACCCGTCATTCCCAAATAAATTGAAGTAATTTAAAACAAACAGTCAATGAATGGACGAACCAATGAGCATCACATACCCCGTGCTTCCCCTAAGAGATATTGTGGTTTTTCCACATATGATCGTTCCGCTGTTTGTTGGCCGGGAGAAATCTGTCAAGGCGCTTGAGAATGTCATGGCCAATGACAAAAAAATCCTGCTCGTGTCCCAAAGGGATGCCAATGATGATGACCCTGAACCGGAAGATATTTTTGACGTTGGCACTATTGCCACCGTTATGCAGCTTTTAAAACTGCCGGATGGCACGGTGAAGGTTCTGGTCGAAGGGGGCTCGCGGGCCAAAATCACGCGTTATCTTGATAATGAAGATTTTTTTGAAGCTGAAGCCGAAATCGATACGCCTGTTGTCGAGGAATCCAAAGAATTACTGGGATTGGTCAGATCTGTCATCAAGCAGTTCGAGCAATATATTAAATTCAATAAAAAGATACCTTCTGAGGTACAGGCATCGGTCAGTCAGATCGACGATCCGGAAAAGCTGGCGGATGTGGTGGCTTCTTACTTGTCGCTGACCATCGCCGCCAAGCAGGAACTCTTGGAAAATTCTGATCTTTTGTCTCGTCTTGAGAAAATTTACAGTGTTATGGAAGGTGAGATTGGTGTCATGCAGGTGGAAAAGAAAATCCGCCATCGTGTGAAAAACCAAATGGAAAAGACCCAGCGCGAATATTATCTTAATGAACAGATGAAGGCCATCCAGAAGGAACTGGGTGACGGGGATGAAGCCAAGGATGAAGTTACCGAGCTGGAAGATAAAATTAAATCGACCAAGTTAAGCAAAGAAGCGAATGAAAAAGCCATGGCTGAGCTGAAGAAGCTTAAGAGCATGAGCCCGATGTCCGCAGAAGCCACCGTGGTACGCAATTATCTTGACTGGATACTGTCGATTCCCTGGAATAAGAACAGCAAGACAAAACTGGATCTGGTCGCGGCTGAAAATATTCTCAATGAGGATCACTTTGGGCTGGAAAAGGTCAAAGAGCGGATATTGGAATATCTTGCAGTTCAAAAAAGAACCAAAAAAATTAAAGGCCCGATTCTCTGTTTGGTTGGCCCTCCCGGTGTTGGTAAAACATCTCTTGGTAAATCCATTGCCCGGGCGACGGGGCGGAATTTTGTACGCTTTTCAGTCGGCGGCGTTCGTGATGAGGCCGAGATCAGAGGCCATCGCCGGACCTATATTGGCTCTATGCCGGGAAAAGTGATCCAGAGCATGAAAAAAGCAGGGACGAGTAATCCAATGTTTCTGCTGGATGAAATTGACAAGATGGGCGCCGACTTTAGGGGGGATCCTTCCTCAGCATTGCTGGAGGTTCTGGACCCGGAACAAAATAACAAGTTCAGCGATCATTATCTGGAGGTGGATTACGATCTGTCCAATGTGCTTTTTGTGACAACGGCCAATACGTTGAACATGCCGCAGCCGCTTTTGGACCGGATGGAGGTTATTAGCCTGTCTGGTTATACAGAAGACGAGAAAGTCGAAATTGCCAAGCGGCATCTGATATCAAAACAGATGTCTGATCACGGCCTCAAGGCTGAGGAATGGTCGATTTCTGATGGCGCCCTGATGGAGGTCATCCGCTGTTACACCAGAGAAGCAGGCGTAAGAAATCTTGAACGTGAAATCGCAAAGCTGGTTCGTAAAGCGGTTAAGGAAATTGTCCTGGGCAGAACCGCTTCGATAAAGGTAACCCGCAGAAATCTGGCAAAATATGCCGGTGTTAAACGCTTTAAATACGGCGAACTGGAAGACAAGGATATGGTTGGGGTCACAACAGGGCTGGCATGGACAGAGGTTGGCGGCGTTATCCTGCAAATCGAAGCCATCACATCACCCGGTAAAGGTAAGGTCACCATTACCGGCAAGTTGGGCGATGTGATGCAGGAATCAATTCAGGCCGCCATGAGCTATGTTCGCTCACGCGCGATGGAATTTGGTATTCAGCCGTCAATCTTTGATAAAACGGACATACATATTCATCTGCCGGAGGGGGCAACGCCAAAAGATGGTCCATCAGCGGGTGTTGGTATGATTACGTCAATTGTATCTGTTTTAACCAATAAATCTGTCAAGCGTGACGTGGCGATGACCGGCGAGATTAGTCTTCGCGGTCGTGTTTTACCCATTGGCGGGCTAAAAGAGAAATTATTGGCCGCCCTCAGGAGCGGAATCAAAACGGTTTTAATCCCGGAAGATAATGCCAAGGATTTGGTTGATATTCCGGATAATGTTATTCGGGGGCTTGATATTGTTCCCGTCAGCAAAGTGGATGAGGTTTTGAAGATTGCCTTGGTAGAATCGCTTGTACCTTTGACGACTGAAGAGGTAGAGGCTGCGGCAAATCTTGCGAAAAAACAGTCCGAATCTGATTTCGGAACCTCTATCCGCCATTAAAATAATTCAAATTTTCCTGGAAAAAGCACCCTATGGTTTACTTGGGGTGCTTTTTTGTTGTTGAAAATCGTGTAAATTCAATGTCAAGCAAACTTTGTGCTAAAAACCGCAGTTTTGTGAGGTTTTCCCTTTGACGAAACAAAAAAGCACGGCTAGACTGCATTCACTTTTAACCAGTTCAATGAAACTTAGATATAAGGGGAAGATAGTGAACAAAAATGATCTAGTCGCCGCCGTAGCAGCCGCAGCAGACCTTTCAAAAGTAGACGCAGCATCAGCTGTTGATGGCGTTTTCTCATCCATAACAAATGCTTTGTCTTCCGGCGATGATGTCCGTTTGGTGGGCTTTGGAACCTTCAGTGTTGCTCAGCGTGCAGCAAGCGAAGGTCGTAACCCTCGCACAGGCGAAAAAATTCAAATTCCGGCTTCAAAGCAGCCAAAATTTAAAGCCGGCAAAGGCCTAAAAGACGCTGTAAACAAGTAATTTATAAATTTTTAAAAGACGGTTGGTAAAAAAATGACTAACCGTCTTTTTTTATGCTTTACATGTCTTCAAACAGTCTGTAGACATGCATCCACACGATGTTAACCGCATCATGTGGTTTAAGAAATGGGGCGATTAGCTCAGTTGGTAGAGCGCTTCGTTTACACCGAAGATGTCGGGAGTTCGAGTCTCTCATCGCCCACCATTTTCTTAAATAATACAGTAGCTTACCGGGTATAATTATATTTGATGAATTATACAAAAGTTACTTGACTGGATAGGGTGAATGCCTTAAGTCAGTCTCACACCTTCGGGGGGTGTAGCTCAGTTGGTTAGAGCGCTGGCCTGTCACGCCAGAGGTCGCGGGTTCGAGTCCCGTCACTCCCGCCATTTTCTTTATAAGATTTCCATTTTAGCTTTTTTAGAATTTAATGACTTAACTGATGTTCAAACCGCTCTGTGCGCAGATCGTTTTTATTTGTTCTGTGTCTTTTTCCTAAAAAATCATTGGCATTCTTCTTCACTTCGGGCTATTAAGCTAGGAGGGGTTCGAGCCTTGACGTGCGGACGTATTGTATGATGTTTATGGGGTGTGGCCATCGTGCATTTATCGTCTTGTCACAAGTGGTTGAGCCACAGATATAATTGGAATTTACGTCAGAACTTAAGAGGGTTGGGACTATGCTTTCATTGCGAATTTTGCCTGTGATAATGCGTAATGTGATAATTTATATAAAAGGGGCCATGCTCTGATGAATGAATTGTTGCTTGAATATCTTCCCATTCTGATTTTCTTTTTCATTGCCATAATATTGTCCTGTGTTTTTATCGTGCTTCCCATGATGCTGGTTGAGCAAAAGCCGGATACGGAAAAGCTCTCGGCTTATGAATGTGGATTTGAGGCATTCGATAGTGCGCGCAAGCCTTTTGATGTGCGGTTCTATCTGGTGGCTATTCTCTTTATTATATTTGATCTTGAGGTCGCCTTTCTGTTCCCCTGGGCCATATCGCTTGGGGAGATTGGCCTGTTTGGTTTTGTCTCCATGATGATTTTTCTTGGCGTGTTGACCATCGGGTTTATATATGAGTGGAAAAAAGGGGCCTTGGAATGGGAGTAAGATCATGGATGTAAAGCTACCCCATGCAGACGGCAAAATTTCTGAAAATTCACCTGTTACTAATTCCGGGGCCAATTCCGGAACAGATCAGGATGTTTATTTTAAAACGCTTTCCGATGAATTGTCTGATAAGGGTTTTGTCGTTGCCAATCTTGACGATGTTATCGCCTGGGCGCGGACGGGGTCATTATGGTGGATGACATTTGGTCTGGCCTGCTGCGCTGTTGAGATGATGCATTCCAGTATGCCGCGTTATGACGTGGAGCGGATGGGCTTTGCCCCGCGTGCCTCCCCGCGCCAGTCTGATGTGATGATTGTGGCGGGAACCCTGACCAATAAAATGGCGCCCGCCTTGCGCAAGGTTTATGACCAGATGGCAGAGCCGCGCTACGTGATTTCCATGGGCAGCTGCGCCAATGGCGGCGGTTATTATCATTATTCTTATTCTGTGGTGCGGGGCTGCGACAGGATCGTTCCCGTCGATATTTATGTTCCCGGCTGCCCTCCTACGGCAGAAGCTCTGGTTTACGGTATTCTCCAGCTTCAAAAGAAAATTCGCCGAACCACAGCTTTGGACAGGTAAGGAATGAAATAAATGAGCAATCTGGATACACTCAAGGATATGGGGCAGGCGATTACAAGCGCCCTCGAAAATGAAATGCATGGCTATGATGTTGCTTTTGATGAGCTGACATTGAATGCCCGCGCAGACAAAATTGTGACCATTCTGACGTATTTGCGTGATGAGGCCAATTATAAATTTGTTCAGCTTACCGATATTTGCGGTGTTGATTACCCCGAGCGCAGTAAGCGATTTGATATTGTTTATCACCTGTTGAGTTTAAAATATAACGTTCGGATTAGAATCAAGGTGCAGGCCGATGATGAAGTTCCTGTGCCCTCTGTTGTTCAAATTTTCCCCGTGGCCAATTGGTATGAGCGTGAGGTTTGGGACATGTATGGCGTCATGTTTGATGGGCACCCGGATCTGCGGAGGCTTCTTACAGACTATGGTTTTCAGGGCCATCCCCAGAGAAAGGATTTTCCGCTGACGGGCTATGTCGAGCTTCGTTACAGCGAAGAAGAACGGCGCGTGGTTTATGAGCCTGTTAAGTTGCAGCAGGAGTTTCGCGATTTTGATTTTATGAGTCCCTGGGAGGGGGCTAAATATATTCTGCCTGGAGATGAGAAGGCCGATGAGAAGGCTGATGAAAAAGTGAATAAAGAAGGGCAGGGAAGTTAACCTATGGCTGAAGTAGATATTAAAAACTACAATATTAACTTTGGACCCCAGCATCCTGCGGCCCATGGCGTGTTGCGCTTGATTCTAGAACTTGACGGCGAGATCGTGGAGCGGGCTGATCCGCATATCGGTTTGCTGCACCGGGGGACAGAAAAGCTGATCGAGCATAAAACATATCTTCAGGCGATTCCCTATTTCGATCGGCTGGATTATGTGTCCCCGATGAATCAGGAGCATGCCTTTTGTCTCGCGATTGAGAAGTTGCTTGGCTTGGAAGTTCCCGAACGCGGGCAATATATTCGGGTTTTATATTGCGAGATTGGCCGCATTCTGAACCATATTATGAATGTGACGGCACATGGCATGGATGTGGGGGCCTTGACCCCTATTCTCTGGGGGTTTGAGGAGCGCGAGCTGCTCATGGAATTTTACGAGCGGGTGAGCGGCGCAAGGCTTCATGCAAATTATTTCCGGCCCGGCGGCGTTCATCAGGATCTGCCCGAGGGGCTGGCCGATGATATTCTGCGCTGGTGTGATAATTTTCCCAAAACCATGAATGATATTGAAACGCTGGTGACAGAGAATCGTATTTTTAAACAGCGTAATGTGGATATTGGCAAGCTATCCGCCGAAGAATGTTACGCTCTGGGTTTTACGGGCGCCATGCTGCGGGGGTCTGGCGTGGCATGGGATTTGCGCAAGGCGCAGCCCTATGATGTTTATAATGACATGGATTTCGATGTGGTTGTCGGCAAAAACGGTGATTGTTATGACCGGTTTGTCCTGCGTATTGAGGAAATGTACCAAAGTATGCGGATCATTCGCCAATGTATCGAAAAAATGTCTAAAGGTGACGTGCTTTCTGCGGATCATACGATAACGCCGCCAAGGCGCGACAAGATCAAGACATCCATGGAGGCTTTGATCCAGCATTTTAAGCTTTATACCGAAGGCTTTAAAGTTCCGGAAGGCGAAGTATATGCCGCTGTTGAAGCACCGAAAGGTGAATTTGGTGTCTATCTGGTTTCGGACGGCAGTAACAAGCCTTACCGTTGTAAAATCAGAGCGCCGGGCTTTGCGCATTTGCAGGCGATGGATTATGTAGCGAAGGGTCATATGCTGGCGGATGTGCCGGCATTGATGGGTTCTTTTGATATTGTCTTCGGAGAGGTTGACCGATGAACATCAGTGTAAGAAACGCGGAAACTTTCGAATTTACGCCCGAAAATTTAACATGGGCGGCGGGGCAGCTGGCGAAATATCCGGCCAGCCGAAAACAAAGTGCTGTCATGCCGCTTTTGACAAAAGCGCAAGAGCAGAATAATGGCTGGGTTTCCGTTCCGGTGATGGAATATATCGCCGATATGCTAGAGATGCCTTATATTCGGGTGCAGGAGGTCGTGACTTTTTACACCATGTACCGGCAAAAACCGGTCGGAAAGCATGTGATTGAGGTCTGCACCACGACGCCCTGCTGGTTGCGGGGCTCAGACGATGTTGTTGCGGCCTGCAAGGATGAATTGGGTATTGGCTTTGGCGAAACCACAGCAGACGGCGAATTTACCTTATTGGAAGTGGAATGTGCGGGGGCATGCGTTAACGCGCCGGTCATTGCCTATAAAGAAAACTATTACGAAGACCTTGATAATGACAGCACCCGGAAATTCATCAAGGCCATAAAGAATGGCGATATTATCGCGCCCGGCCCGCAAACGACCGATCGTCATAAATCGGCACCAGAAGGCGGCCCGACCACCTTGAAAGAATTTTGTGCTACGCCGGGAGGGGACAGCTAATGCTTGCAGATAAGGACCGTATCTTTACCAATCTTTATGGTTATCAAAGCTGGCAGTTAGGCGCGGCAAAAAAGCGCGGCGACTGGGATAATACCAAAGATATCATTGAAAAAGGCGTTGACTGGATTGTCAATGAAATGAAGTCTTCCGGCCTTCGCGGGCGCGGCGGCGCGGGTTTTCCCACAGGATTGAAATGGTCATTCATGCCCCGGGAATCAGATGGCCGGCCTCATTATCTGGTGGTCAATGCTGACGAGGGCGAGCCGGGAACCTGCAAGGACCGGGAAATTATGCGCCATGATCCTCATAAGCTGCTCGAAGGCTGCCTTGTGGCAGGTTTCGGCATGCGGGCAGAGGCGGCCTATATCTATATTCGCGGGGAATTTGTCCATGAAGCGGATGTTCTGGACGCGGCAATCGAAGAGGCTTATGCCGCCGGATTGATCGGGGAAAATGCCTGCGGTACCGGATATAAGTTTGATATTTATGTCCACAGGGGCGCGGGCGCCTATATTTGCGGTGAAGAAACCGCGCTGATTGAAAGCATCGAAGGTAAAAAGGGCCAGCCCCGCCTGAAGCCACCTTTTCCCGCCAATGTCGGGCTTTATGGCTGCCCGACGACGGTGAATAATGTGGAATCCATTGCGGTTGCGCCCACCATTTTGCGGCGCGGCGGCGCATGGTTTGCGGGTCTTGGCCGCGAGAATAATACCGGTACCAAGCTATTTTGTATTTCCGGCCATGTGAATAAACCCTGCAATGTTGAAGAAGAAATGGGGATCCCGCTAAAGGAGCTTATCGAAAAGCATGCGGGCGGCGTTCGCGGCGGCTGGGATAATCTGTTGGCGATCATTCCGGGCGGCTCATCCGTTCATATGTTGCCGAAGGACATTTGCGATACCGTTTTGATGGATTTTGACAGCCTGCGCGCCGAAGGTTCCGGGCTTGGTACGGCGGCGGTGATTGTCATGGATAAATCAACGGATATTATTAGAGCCATCGCGCGGCTCGCGGCCTTTTATCACCACGAAAGCTGCGGTCAATGTACGCCGTGCCGCGAAGGCACCGGCTGGATGTCGCGGATTATGGCGCGTATGGTCACCGGCGAGGCAGAACTTGACGAGATTGACCTGCTGCTTGATGTGACAAAAAAAATTGAAGGGCATACCATTTGTGCGCTTGGAGATGCGGCGGCATGGCCCATACAGGGTCTGTTCCGTCATTTCCGGCCCGAAGTGGAACGCCGTATATTAGCGTATAAAAAGAGCCGAAATGCAGCTTGAATATAGACAAGTGTGGAGTTTAAATAATGCCAACGCTTAAAATTGATGGAATAGAGGTAGAGGTCGAAGGCGGGGCAACCGTCCTTCAGGCCTGCGAGGCTGCGGGTATTGAAATTCCCCGTTTTTGCTTTCATGAACGCCTGTCCATCTCTGGCAATTGCCGGATGTGCCTTGTGGAAATGGAAAAGGCGCCAAAGCTGATCGCGTCTTGCGCCATGCCTGCCGGGGAAGGTATGATCATTCATACCAACAGCGATAAAGTCAAACGGGGCCGCGAAGGGGTGTTGGAATTTACCCTGATGAACCATCCCCTTGATTGTCCGGTGTGTGATCAGGGCGGCGAATGCGATCTTCAGGATCAGTATATTGCCTATAGCGGTGATGATGCCCGCTACGAAGACGAGCGCCGAATTGTTGCGAAAGAGGATTTCGGCCCCTTGGTGAAGACGGTGATGACGCGCTGCATTCATTGTACGCGCTGCGTGCGGTTCGCGGATGAAATCGCGGGCGTTCCGGCCCTTGGCGGTATCGGGCGCGGCGATCATATGGAAATTACCACTTATCAAGAGCAGCCTTTTGCCTCGGAACTTTCCGGAAATGTCGTTGATCTTTGTCCCGTTGGGGCCTTGACCAACAAGCCTTACGCTTTCTCTGCGCGGCCTTGGGAATTAAAATCCACAGAAACCATTGATGTTCACGATGCCATGGGCTCAAGCATTCGCGCTGATGCGCGGGGCCGGGAAGTGATGCGTTTTTTACCGCGGGTTCACGAAGATGTTAATGAGGAATGGATATCCGATAAAACGCGCCAGGCCGTTGACGGCTTGAAATATAACCGCCTTGATCAGCCTTATATTCGCAAGGGCGGAAAAATGCAGCCCGCCTCATGGGAAGAAGCTTTTGAAGCTATTTCCGCCAAACTTAAGGGCGTGAAGGGGGATAAAGTCGCGGGAATTGTCGGCGATTTATGTGATCTGGAAAGCATGTATGCCTTTAAGGGGCTGCTGAATGATCTGGGGTCAAGCGCCCTTGAATGTCGTCAGGACGGGGCAAAATATGGCGGACGGCACCGGGCGGGATATTTGTTTAATACGAGCATTTCCGGCATTGATGAGGCGGATGCCTGCCTCCTTGTGGGGACAAATCCGCGCAAAGAGGCCGCTGTTTTGAATATCCGCTTGCGTTATCTGGCCAAACGCGGCGCGATTGCCTCGGTGGGCGCGGTAGAAAACCTCAGCTATCCTGTGGAACATCTGGGGGATACGGTTCAGGCGCTGGAAAATCTTCTGGCCGGTAAGGGTAAATTTACCAAGGCTTTAAAAGCCGCGAAGAAACCGATGATTATTTTGGGCGGCGGTGCCGTCAGTCATCCTGATGGTGCGGTTATTTTGAAGCTGGCCCATGATATTGCTGATAAATACGGCATGATCAGCGCGGACTGGAATGGCTTTAATGTCCTTCACCATGCCGCAAGCCGTGTCGGGGCCATGGACTTGGGACTTGTATCTGATAAGGGTATGAACGGTATATTGGACGGAGCGGAAAAAGGCGATATCAAGCTTGTCTTTAATCTGGGCGTCGATGAGATTGATTTGAGCCGCCTTGAGAAGGCTTTTGTGATTTATCAGGGCAGCCACGGCGATGAGGGCGTGAAATACGCTGATGTGATTCTGCCGGGCGTGGCCTATACGGAAAAGCCGGGGACCTATATCAATATGGAAGGCCGCGTGCAAAAAGCGCAAAGAGTTATTTTCGGCCCCGGCGAAGCCCGGGATGATTGGACAATACTGCGGGCATTATCTGAAAAACTGGGCAGCACGCTGCCCTATGACACGATTGCGCAGCTTCGGGAAAAAATGCAGGCGGATTATCCGCATTTTTCCAATATAGATCAAGTCCCCAATGAGGATTGGCCAAAGTCCTTTGGCGTTGCGGGTAAAACGTCCGATGTGCCGATTGCCAATTTGATAGATGATTTTTATCAAACCAACCCGATCGCAAGATCGTCCAAAGTCATGGCGGAATGTCGTCAGGCTTACGAAGGCGCAAAATTTGAAGCGGAGGCAATGGTAACCAATGGCTGATTTACTTGTCGAATTCTTTCAATGGGGCTTTGGGGTTACCCTTGTGCCATGGCTGGCCATAATTCTTGGCATTGTGGTTGGCATTCTCGCGATCGTTTTGCCGTTGTTGCTGGTTGTTGCCATGAGCGTTTATATGGACCGGAAAGTATGGGCGGCGATGCAGATGCGGCGCGGCCCCAATGTGGTGGGCCCCTGGGGCCTGATGCAGTCTTTCGCGGATGGCCTGAAACTTTTCTTAAAAGAAACCATCATTCCGGCCAGTGCCAATAAATTTATATTTCTTCTGGCCCCCGCGCTGACCTTCATTCTGGCCCTTGTGGGCTGGGCGGTTATTCCGTTTGACGCGGGTATGGTTCTGGCAGATCTGAATGTGGGTATATTATATATCTTCGCCATATCATCGCTTGGGGTTTACGGCATTATTCTGTCCGGCTGGGCGAGTAATTCGCGCTATGCCTTTTTGGGCGCCCTGCGGTCATCGGCGCAGATGGTCTCTTATGAAGTGTCCATGGGTTTCGTGCTGGTGACGGTGCTGATGTGCGCAGGATCACTGAATTTAAGCGAAATTGTCATGGCCCAAAAAGATACCTTTCTGGGTGTGAATGGCTATTGGTTCACGCCGCTGTTTCCCATGATGATCATATTTTTCATCTCTGCTCTGGCCGAAACCAACCGCCCGCCCTTTGACCTGCCTGAGGCCGAAGCCGAGATTGTCGCGGGGTATCAGGTTGAATATTCCTCCATGGCCTTTGCGCTTTTCTTCCTTGGGGAATATGCCAATATTATCCTGATGTGCGCCATGACCAGTATATTATTCCTCGGGGGATGGTTGCCGCCTTTTGATTGGGAACCTTTATATCTCATTCCGGGCTGGATTTGGTTCTTTGGCAAGATTTTCTTCATGTTCTTTGTCTTTGCGTGGGTCAAGGCGACGGTGCCGCGGTACCGCTATGATCAGCTGATGCGTCTGGGCTGGAAAGTATTTTTGCCGATTTCATTGCTTTGGGTCGTATTAACCGGATTATTCCTGTTGTTAACCGACAAGATACCGGCATAAAGGAAATATGATATGACACTCCTCAAACATGCCGCCCGAACATTCTTGCTAAGTGAATTTGTCAAAGCCATGTGGCTGACATTCCGTTATATGTTCCGGCCAAAAGCGACCATCAATTATCCTTATGAAAAGGGGCCGCTCAGCCCGCGTTTTCGCGGTGAACATGCTCTTCGCCGCTATGATAACGGGGAAGAACGCTGCATTGCCTGTAAATTATGTGAGGCTATTTGTCCGGCGCAGGCGATCGTGATTGAAGCGGCCGTTGCCGATGATGGTTCGCGGCGCACAACGCGTTATGATATTGATATGACCAAATGTATTTACTGTGGCTATTGCCAGGAAGCCTGCCCGGTAGAAGCCATTGTCGAAGGTCCGAATTTTGAATTTGCCACAGAAACCCGCGAAGAGCTTTTCTATAATAAAGAGAAATTGCTTAAGAATGGGGATATGTGGGAACAGGAAATTGCCACCAGCATCAAACTTGATGCGCCCTATAGGTAAGCCAGAGGGCCCTAGAGGTTTAGAGAGGTTAAAAATATGATTTATGCAATTTGCTTTTATCTTTTTGCCACCATCACGGTATTTTCCGCGATTATGGTGATATCGAGCCGTAATCCCGTACATTCGGTATTATATCTCATATTGGCATTTTTCAATTCTGCGGGATTATTCGTTCTGCTCGGCGCAGAATTTATCGCCATGATACTCGTGATTGTTTATGTGGGCGCGGTTGCGGTTTTGTTTATGTTTGTTGTGATGATGCTGGATATTGACTATAGCGAGCTGCGCAAAGGCTTTCAGAAATATCTGCCCATCGGCGGTCTGATTGGTCTGATCTTGCTTGCAGAATTGCTGTTGGTGGGCTTTGGTTGGGGGCTGTCCGGCCCTGTTACGACTGATCCGGCGACGGCGATACCTGCGCTGAATGAAATGTCAAATACCGAAGCCATAGGAAGCCTGCTCTATACCAAATATGCCTTCCTGTTTCAGATGGCGGGGCTGATTTTACTGGTGGCGATGATCGGGGCCATTGTTTTGACCCACCGCGCGCGGCCCGGCGTTAAAAAGCAGAATATTAATGATCAAGTCATGCGGCGGCGCGGGGATGCCTATGACATTGTAAAAGTCAAACCGGGTCAAGGATTAGGGTAGGAAAAAATGATGGAAATTGGACTTGCTCATTATCTGACCGTTGCGGCCATATTGTTTAGTATTGGCATTTTCGGCATTTTTATGAATAGAAAGAATGTGATTGTTATTCTGATGTCGGTGGAGCTTATTCTGCTGTCGGTTAATATCAATTTCGTGGCTTTCTCATCCTATCTGAATGACATGGGGGGGCAGATATTTACCATGTTCATCCTGACGGTTGCCGCAGGCGAGGCGGCGATCGGTCTTGCCATATTGGTGATCTATTACCGAAATCGCGGTTCCATCGCGGTTGAAGACATACATCTGATGAAAGGATAATAATTACATGTATCAGATAATTGTTTTTGGACCTTTTATTGCGGCGATATTAGCTGGTCTTTTTGGTCGTCAGCTTGGCGACAAAGGCGCGCAGATTATCACTTGCGGTGCTTTGGTTGTCTCTGCATTTCTCTCGTGGGTGGCTCTGTTCCAGATTGGTTTTGGCGGTACGGTCGAACATGTGACCATTATGACATGGGTCAGCTCGGGCGATTTGAATTTCAACTGGGCCTTTAAAGTTGACACATTGACCGCGGTCATGCTGGTGGTGGTTAATACGGTTTCCTGCCTTGTTCATATCTATTCCATAGGTTACATGAGCCATGATCCCCATAAAGCCCGTTTTATGGCTTATTTGAGCCTCTTTACCTTTGCCATGTTGATGCTGGTGACGGCGGATAATTTTGTCCAGATGTTCTTTGGCTGGGAAGGGGTGGGGCTTGCGTCTTATCTCCTTATCGGCTTCTGGTATAAGAAACCATCGGCCTGCGCGGCGGCCATCAAGGCTTTTCTGGTTAACCGGGTTGGCGATTTTGGCTTTGCCCTTGGTATCTTTGCCATCTATATGGTGACAGGCTCCGTTGAGTTTGATGTTGTTTTTGCCAAAATCCCGGAACTTCAGGGCCAGACCATTCACTTTTTATGGATGGATCTGGATCTGATCACGACCATTTGTATTCTGCTGTTCATTGGGGCCATGGGTAAATCAGCGCAGCTTGGCCTGCATACCTGGCTGCCCGACGCCATGGAAGGCCCGACCCCTGTGTCCGCGCTGATCCATGCGGCAACCATGGTCACCGCCGGTGTCTTTATGGTTGCCCGTACTTCGCCTATTTTCGAATATTCACCGGATGCTCTGGCCTTTGTGACGTTTATCGGGGCCTCAACCGCCATTTTCGCGGCCACCATCGGGACAACGCAGAATGATATTAAGCGCGTGATTGCCTATTCCACCTGCTCGCAGCTTGGTTATATGTTCTTTGCCCTTGGCATATCAGCCTATGGCGCGGCCATATTCCATCTCTTCACCCATGCCTTCTTTAAAGCCTTGTTATTCTTGGGATCTGGTTCTGTGATTCATGCCATGAGCGATGAACAGGATATGCGGAAAATGGGCGGATTGCGCAAGAAAATCCCCTGGACATTTGCCATGATGGTTATCGGGACATTAGCCCTGACCGGCTTCCCGTTCCTTGCCGGATATTATTCGAAAGACATGATCATTGAGGCGGCCTTTGCCTCGGATTCTTCAATGGCGGGCTATGCTTTCTTCATGGGCGTGTTTGCCGCGCTTCTGACGTCATTTTATAGCTGGCGTTTGATATTCATGACGTTCTTTGGTGAAAGCAGATCTTCTAAGTCGGTGCAGGATCATGTCCATGAAAGCGGCAATTGGATGATGGCCCCGCTTTATGTTCTGGCTTTGGGGGCTTTGCTGGCAGGATTTATCTTTAAAGATTATTTCATCGGGCAAAATTACGAGGATTTCTGGGGCAGTGCCCTATTCCTGAAAGATGCGGCCAATAATGTTATGGAGGCTGCGCATCATGTGCCGGGCTGGGTGATTGCCTCGCCGTTTATCGTGATGATCCTGGGTTTTTTAATCGCGGTTTATGCTTATATTATCAAGCCCGAAACACCGGCCCAGTTTTCCGGTACTTTCCGTTATCTTTATGCCCTGTTCTATAATAAATGGTATATTGATGAGATTTACGACTATCTTCTGGTTAATCCTGCGAAAAAGCTGGGTGTCTTTTTATGGAAGAAGGGTGATGAAAATATTATCGACCGGTTTGGCCCGGATGGCGCGGCGGCAAGCGTCATGGCCTTGGCGCGTAAATTTAGGGGGCTGCAAAGTGGGTATATCTACCATTATGCCTTCGCCATGCTGATGGGAATAGCCGCTTTTGTTACATGGTTTGTCTTTATTTCCGGGGGAGGAGCAAGCTAATGGAACATTTCCCGATTCTTTCAATCATTACTTTCCTGCCCTTGGTTGGTGTGTTTTTTATCTTAATGATCAAGGGTGAAAATTCGGACAAAAGAGCCAAGCATGTGGCTTTGTTCACGACGGTTTTCACGTTTGTTGTGTCCTTAATCCTGTGGTTTACATTTGATAAAACCACAGCCGATTTCCAGTTTGTGGAAAAGGCCTCCTGGCTTGGTGATAACATCAATTACCATATGGGCGTTGACGGTATTTCAATATTATTTGTCATGCTGACCACATTTATCATGCCAATTGTAATCCTGACCGGATGGATTTCGGTTAAAAGCAGAGTGAAGGAATATTTGATCGCCTTCCTGATTCTGGAAACATTGATGATCGGTGTTTTCTGTGCTTTGGATCTGGTTTTATTCTATCTGTTCTTTGAAGGGGGCTTGATCCCCATGTTCCTGATTATCGGCGTATGGGGCGGAAAAAACCGTGTTTATGCGTCTTATAAATTGTTTCTTTATACGTTGCTTGGCTCGGTATTCATGCTGCTTGCCATGATGTATATGTATTTTCAGGCGGGAACCACAGATATTCCGACGTTGATGGCCTATGATTTCGCCATTGATGCCCAGACGTGGCTGTTCCTTGCTTTCTTTGCCTCTTTTGCGGTTAAAGTGCCCATGTGGCCGGTACATACCTGGTTGCCGGATGCCCATGTTCAGGCCCCAACGGCGGGTTCGGTTATTCTGGCGGGTGTTTTGCTTAAAATGGGCGGTTATGGCTTCTTGCGTTTTTCCCTTCCCATGTTTCCGGTCGCCTCAGTGGATCTGGCGTGGCTGATTTATACCTTATCGGTGATTGCGATTATTTATACCTCGCTTGTGGCCTTGATGCAGAATGATATGAAAAAGATGATCGCCTATTCATCGGTGGCTCATATGGGTTTTGTTACGCTCGGTATTTTTGCCTTTAACGTGCAGGGTATTGAAGGGGCGATCATGGTTATGTTGGCCCATGGTCTTGTGGCCAGCGCCTTGTTCCTCTGTGTTGGCGTTATTTATGACAGGCTGCATACCCGCGAGATTGACCGTTATGGCGGTCTGGTGAATATCATGCCCAGATATGCGCTCGTCTTTATGTTCTTTACCATGGCGGCGGTCGGGCTTCCGGGCACCGGTAATTTTGTCGGTGAAATTCTGGTCTTGATTGGCTTGTTTAAAGTGAGTATCTGGGCCGCATTTTTCGCGGCTACGGGGCTTGTCCTTGGCGCGGCTTATATGCTGTGGTTATATCGCAAGGTGGTGTTTGGCGAATTGGTCAAGCCGGATTTGAAAGCCATGCTGGACTTAAGCAAGCGGGAGATTCTGATTTTTGCGCCCTTGATATTTTTCACCATCTGGATGGGGGTTTATCCCGCAACATTTATGGATTTCATGCATGTGTCCGTTGAAAATCTTGTTACAAATCATCAGGCCGCGCTTAGTGCGGTTGCTGAAACCATGGCGCCTTAGGGAGAATATGAGATGACTGAAACACTGCTTCCTGATCTGGCTCCGGCCTACGGCGAAATATTCATGGCGATCGGTGCCATGGCCCTGTTGATGTTTGGCGTTTTTCGGGGCAATAAATCGACAGAGCTCGTCTCTCTTTTAACGGCTGCCGTGATGATTGTTACGTTAATCATAACGGTGACATGGAATGATACAGCGGTTTATACTTTTGAGAATATGTTCGTGGTGGATCGATTTACATCTTTCATGAAAATACTGGTTTTGGTGGCCTCTGCCCTGGCGGTGTTCATGTCCATGCAATATTTTAAAGATGAAAAAGAAGAGCGGTTCGAATATCCAATTCTGGTGCTTCTGGCCACATTGGGCATGATGGTCATGGTTTCGGCCAATGATCTGATGTCTTTATATATGGGGTTGGAACTTCAATCTTTAAGCCTTTATGTATTGGCCTCTATTCGCCGGGACAGCGAACTTGCGACCGAAGCCGGCCTTAAATATTTCGTTCTTGGTGCCTTGTCATCGGGCATATTGCTGTTTGGCAGCTCGCTTATTTATGGTTTTGTCGGCAGCACCAATTTCACGGTCATTGGTCAGACTTTGTCACAGGCGAGCCATGGCCCGGATATCGGGGTGATCATCGGCATGGTGTTGGTCTTGGCGGGGCTTGCCTTTAAGATTTCTGCGGTACCGTTTCATATGTGGACGCCGGATGTTTACCAAGGCGCACCGACACCCGTTACGGCTTTCTTTGCCGTCGCGCCAAAGGTTGCCGCATTGGCCCTGCTTGTTCGGGTGCTTTATGTGCCATTTGGTGAAATGTCCGAATCATGGACACAGGTGATTGTCTTTATGTCTCTGGCTTCTATGGTTCTGGGATCGGTTGCGGCCGTCGTGCAAACAAATATTAAACGCCTGATGGCCTATAGTTCCATCGGTCATATTGGTTTTGCGCTGGTTGGCATTGCAGCGGGCAGTCAGGATGGTCTGCGCGGGCTGGTCATTTATATGGCGATTTATCTGGTGATGAATGTGGGAACCTTTGCCTGTATTCTGGCCATGCGCCGCAAGGATGGCATGGTTGAGGATATCTCCGACCTTGCGGGGCTTGCGCAAACGCGCCCTGCCATGGCGGCGGCACTGGGAATATTTATGTTATCCCTTGCGGGTATTCCGCCGTTGGCGGGTTTCTGGGGCAAATGGTATGTGTTCAAGGCGGTCATCGCAACAGCTGTTGCTGATCCAATGGCGACAAATTACGGATTGATTATGCTGGCGGTGATTGGGGTGATGGCCAGTGTTGTCGGAGCTTATTATTATCTGAATATCATCAAAGTGATGTTTTTTAATGAGCCGGAAGGTGAGTTTATTCTGCAAAAATCACGAAAACTAAAGGCCATCATGGGCGTTTCGGCGGCCTTGATGCTGCTGTTTCTATTGCCGCAAATCAACGCCCCTGTTCTGGAATATGCCAGAATGGCGGCGGCCGCTTTGATATCTTAACGACATGGTTTTTCAAAAGCCCTTTCCCATGCCCGAAGGTTACGACCTTCGGGCTTTTGACATTCTGGATAGTACGAATGTTGAATGCCGGCGCATTGCTGATGCGAGGCCTTCTGGCGCGGGTTCTTCGGACAATGTCTGGGTTGTGGCCGCCGCGCAATCTTCGGGCAAGGGACGGCGGGGCCGTGAATGGGTATCCCGGCCCGGAAATCTGTTTGCCTCATTGCTCTATGCCATAGATTGTGACCTTGCCGCCGCGTCTCAACTCTCTTTTGTGACGGCGCTTGCGGTTCGGGATGTGGTTGCGGATATTTTACAGGCCCCGGATATCGCGCGCTGTAAATGGCCCAATGATGTGTTGGCGCGCGGGAAAAAAATTGCCGGTATTCTTCTCGAAACGGCGGGGCCGGGCAGCGCGGCACCATCACATGTGATTATTGGTATTGGGCTCAATGTTGTGCACCACCCGGAAAAGGCCCAATATCCTGCCACAGACTTAAAAAATGAAGTGGGCAGGGAAATTGATGCATCACTTGTTTTAGAGCGGTTAATTCATACTATGGATTTTTGGATAGCCCGCTGGAAAAATCACGGGTTCTCTATCATCAGGCAGGCGTGGAAGGACTGCGCTCAGGGTATCGGACAGGAAATTATTGTCCGGCTGCCGGATGAAGAGGTCAAGGGCCGTTTTGTTGATCTTGATGAAACAGGCGCACTTATACTTGAGTTCGGCGGTAAAAGACGACATATTACCGCAGGTGATGTTTTTTTCCCGTAAGGATCGATTATGCTTTTAGCCATAGATGCCGGAAATACAAATATTGTTTTTGCCATACATGACGGGGATGAATTGCGTCATAAGTGGCGTATTTCAAGTTCATCAAGCCGAACTGCCGATGAATATATGGTCTGGTTGACTCAACTGATGAAACTTGAAGATATTTCACCAACCCTCATAACCGGCGCCATCATTGCGACCGTTGTACCGCAAGCTTTATTCCCGCTGCAACTTCTTTGTCGGCGGTATTTTAACTGTGTGGCTTTGGTTGTCGGGGAGGCTGACGTTGATCTTGGATTGGAAATTAAACTGGATAACCCAAGCGAGGTTGGGGCGGACCGGTTGGTGAATGCGGTTGCGGCCCAAAAGAAATACGGCGGGCCCATGATCATCATAGATTTCGGCACCGCGACCACTTTTGATGTTATTGACAGCCGGGGAAATTATTGCGGCGGCATTATTTCGCCCGGCGTAAATCTATCGATAGAGGCCCTTCATATGGCAGCGGCTAAACTGCCGCGCGTTGCGGTTGAAAATCCGGGAAATGTCATTGGCGTTGGCACCGTTACCGCCATCCAGTCGGGCATTTTTTGGGGTTACGTTGGTCTGGTAGAGGGACTGGTGCGGCGGATCAAACAAGAATACGGCCAAAAGAATGGGGAACAAAATATGAAAGTGCTGGCAACGGGCGGCTTAGCGCCTTTATTCGATGAGGAGATCAGCGAAATAGAGACTGTTGATCAGGAATTGACCACTTATGGTCTTTATGAAATTTATAGCCGGAACCAATAAAATATATGTCATCATCCAGGAATAAAGATACCTTACATTTCTTGCCCCTTGGGGGGTCAGGTGAAATTGGCATGAACCTGAACCTGTATAAAACCCAAGGCAAATGGTTGATGGTGGACTGCGGCATTTCCTTTGCTGATGATTATTTGCCGGGCATTGACCTGATCATGCCAAATACCAGCTATATTGAACAACGAAAAGACAAGCTGCTTGGGCTGATCATTACCCATGCCCACGAAGATCATGTGGGCGCATTGGCGCATCTGTGGCAACGCTTTCGTTGTCCGGTTTATGCGACGCCTTTTACCATGATCCTGATCCGGCTTAAACTTGCCGAGGCAGGGTTGCTGGATGAGGTTCCTTTGATTGAGGTGCCATTGGGCGGCCAAGTGACCATCGGGCCTTTTACCGTTGATTTCCTGTCCCTGACCCATTCCATACCAGAGCCCAATGCCCTGCGCATCACAACAGCGCTGGGCCGTATTTTTCATACGGGGGACTGGAAACTGGATCCCGAACCGCTGCTGGGGGAAAAAACAGATGCGGGTAAAATGATCAGGGTAGGGGACGAGGGTATTTTGGCATTGGTCTGCGATTCCACTAATGTTTTTAACGAGACATCTTCTGGCTCAGAAGGCAAGGTTCGTGATAATATCAGTCAGATGCTATCCTCTAAGAAGGGAAAGATATTTTGCGCGACTTTTTCGTCCAATGTGGCCCGGGTTGATACATTGGCGCAGGCCGCAAAAAATAATGGCCGCGAAGTATGCCTTGTCGGACGATCCTTAAAGCGCAATGTCGCGGCGGCCAAAGAGGCTGGATACCTCAAGGATTTTCCCAGAATTGTGACTGAGAGCGACGCGGGCTATCTGCCCAATGAAAAAATTCTGTATATCTGCACGGGCTGTCAGGGCGAAGCGCGGGCAGCGATGATGCGCATCGCGCAAGGTAACAATAAGGATGTGGTGGTTTCGCGGGGGGATACGGTAATATTCTCATCCAAAATTATCCCGGGAAATGAGCAGTTGCTGGGCCGGCTGCATAACAGTCTCGTGGAAATGGGCGCAGAAGTCATCACCGAAAAAGATGCCTTTGTTCATGTTTCCGGGCATCCGGGGCAGGCAGAATTGAAACAGATGTATGATTGGATACGGCCTGAAATTCTGGTGCCGGTTCACGGCGAATATCGTCATTTGGTGAAACAGGCAAAGCTCGGCAAAGCGCATGGTATTCCAAAAACGATCGTTCCGAAGAATGGTACTTTGATTCGACTCGCGCCGGGGCCGGTGGAAATTGTCGAAAATGTCCCTGTCGGCCGATTGGCGCTGGATGGGAAGTTTATCATTCCGAGCGAAGATGCCGCCATTGTGACCCGCCGACGCATACTCTATAATGGGGCGCTTGTGGTATCATTGGTTGTTGATGGGGATGGATTGTTTCTTGCGGCACCGAAGATAACCAATCTTGGTAATCCAGAGGGCGGGGGAGAGGCTTTTGACGATATCATCACAGAAGCCGTGTTTTCGGCAGCAAAATCATTGACCGGAAAGCAGCGGGCAGATAAAAATAAACTGGCTGAGGCGGTGCGCGTTTATGCGCGCAAAGCGGCCAAAAATTATACCTATAAAGAAACAGGGCCGATCACAACGGTCAATATTACTCAAATCGAAGGTAAGAAAGAATAGACTATGATTGGAAAGTTGAACCATGTGGCCATTGCTGTCAATGACCTTGATGCGGCCATAGCCCTTTACCGTGATACGCTCGGGGCCAAGGTATCAGATGCGGTAGAGCAGCCTGACCATGGGGTCGTGACTGTATTTGTGGAATTGCCAAATACAAAAATCGAACTGCTGTATCCTTTGGGGGATCAATCGCCGATTAAGGGCTTTCTTCAGAAAAATACGTCCGGCGGCGTTCATCATATTTGTTATGAAGTTGAAGATATCTATGCGGCACGGGATAAGCTGCTCGCCGATGGTATGCGTATTCTGGGCAGCGGGGAGCCAAGAATCGGGGCGCATGGCAAGCCCATTTTGTTTTTGCACCCGAAAGATTTTTGCGGGACACTCGTAGAGCTGGAAGAGATATAAAATGACAATTGCAAATCACTTGGTCGTATTTTTAGTTTGCTGGTGGCTGGTATTTTTTATGGTGTTGCCGTGGGGCGTGAAGGGGCATCATGAAAGTGATGAAGAGTATGAAGCCGGTATTATTGAGCCAGGATCGCCTGTTAAGGCTAATATTGGCAAGAAAATATTGATCACAACAGCTATTACTATTGTTGTATGGGGAATGATCTGGGCGGTGATAGCATTTGAACTTATTTCCTTGAGTTAGGTTTTTTTAAATACTCTCTTAAATTTTATAGCCATAAAATGCATTTTGCGTGGGAAATGCATTCCTGTGACAAAAATATTCTTTTTACATATGAAGTCGGCTAGTTCCTTGAAATAAAAAGGTTTTTTTCTGGTCTGGCTTTATGTTGCATTAATATCACAGTGTGTCTTTTATGTTTGCGCTAAGTCTTTGTAAAATAAAGATAATTTTTCCCTTGATTTTAATCTGATTAGCCTTAATTATAGCTATGAAAGATGTTCTTGGTGTAGGAATATCTTTCAGGCCCTTCGTGGGCGTTTCCTCCCTAGACTTGGGCCTCTCGTTTTGAGAGGCCTTTTTTTTATGGCTATTGAGTATAGCGACAAAAATCTGCCAGAAATTTGGATGAAAGAGTCTACTGCTCACTTGACCCTATGGGAATTAGAGGCCATAAATCACGTTTTGTTATAAAATATATAATTGGGATATGTCCAAAATATCTCTCTAGGAATAAAGTCATGACTGAATTCAAGCAGCGCATTTTTTCCGGCGTTCAGCCTACGGGCAATTTAACCCTTGGTAATTATCTTGGCGCGATCCGCAATTGGGTGGCTTTGCAAAAAAAATATGAAAGTATTTTCTGCGTAGTCGATTTGCATGCCATAACCGTATGGCAAGATCCGGCTGCGCTGCGCGATGCAACGCGAGAGGTCGCCGCCGGCATGATTGCCAGCGGTATTGATCCTAAGGAATGCATAATTTTTAATCAAAGTCAGGTTCCGGGACATGCGGAGCTTGCATGGATTTTCAACTGTGTTGCGCGGATGGGCTGGCTTAACCGCATGACCCAATTCAAGGATAAAGCCGGCAAGAATAAGGAACGGGCCAGCGTTGGTCTTTATGTTTATCCTGATTTGATGGCCGCCGATATTCTTTTATATAAGGCAACCCACGTTCCTGTGGGCGAGGATCAGAAACAACATCTTGAACTGGCCCGTGATATTGCCCAGAAATTTAACAGTGACTATGGCGTGGATTTTTTCCCTGTCGTTGAGCCATTGATATTGGGGGAAGCCAAACGGGTCATGTCATTGCGGGACGGGAATGCCAAAATGAGCAAGTCCGACCCGTCTGAAAACAGCCGGATTAATCTGACCGATAGCCGGGATACCATTGCTAAAAAAATCCGGAAAGCGCGAACAGATAGCGCAGCCATAGCCGGTACAATCGAGGAAATGGCAGATCGTCCCGAAGCGCGAAATCTGATCAATATCTTTGCGGCCCTTAGCGATCAAACGGCGGGGGATATTTGCGCAGCCTATGACGGGCAGGGATTTGCGGCATTTAAAAATGATCTTGCGGAGTTAAGCGTTTCTGTTTTGGGGCCGATAACCGAAGAAATGAAGCGGCTTACGGATGAAAAAACCTATATTGATCAAATCCTTAAAACTGGTTCGGAAAAAGCCCGCGCGCTGTCCGCCCCGATCCTGAAAGAGGTTCACAATATCGTAGGGTTCTTGCAATCTTGATGGTAAGCTATTATCTTTAGGAATATCACTTGTGGAGAGGGATAACCGAGTAAGGTGAAAATTATGACCAAGACAGTAAAATTATTTTTTGTGTTGAGTATGGTTGGGTTAATATCTGCCTGTAGTAACACATTCAGGTCTGATGTATCGCGGTTCCACGAACTTCCCAAGCCTCACGGTGAAACGGTTTCGATTGTACCGGCAGATCCGGCAAAAGCGACGAGCCTTGAATTTGCATCATATGCCAATATTGTGGGGTCTTATCTCTCACAGCAGGGCTATGTTCCTGCGGGTGATGGTAAGGCCGATTTGATTGTCGAACTGGATTATTCTGTTGATGATGGAAAGGTAATGGTCAGAAGCAGCGGGCCTCGTTTCGCCTTTGGCTATAGATCTTATTTATATAACCCCTATTGGTATTCTCCCCATTGGGGTTATGGTTTTTATCATAACTCATTTTTTGGCGGTTATGGAGGGTATTATGGCTCTTTTAATCGGGATGTAAACTCCTATGTTAAATATACGCGTAAGCTCACCATGGTTATCAGGCCAAATGCTGACGGACAGAAAAACCTGTTTGAAGGCACCGTAGAAAGCAAAGGCCGCAGCAAAGATTTGCCAAAACTTATGCCGCATATGGTTCAAGCCCTTTTTACCAATTTTCCCGGAACAAGCGGATCTACAGACAGAGTGGTCATAGAATTAGACAAAAACTAGTCTGAAAATTTTAAATCTCAGGCAATTGTTAAAGGCGGATGATATGTGGGCGAGACTTAAGAGAATATTCGGTTGGCTGCAGGAAAGAATTACCTGGAAAATAGGCCGAAGAATTTTGGCAGGGCTTTCCCTGTTTGTCTTTTTCTATTATCTGATTGGCATGGTTATCGTTGAAAATATTGATGATGACAAAGACTATGCCGCCCATAGCCTTGCAGACACGAGCATTGGCAGCCACGCTGTGGCGATGTCAGCGGCCATGATAGACCGGGAAGTAAATCAGCATTCCTGGATTTCCAATGATCCTTGGTTTAAACCGGGGGCCTTGCTTGATAATATGGCGAATTATCAAAAGGGCATTATTTCTGCCAATGCCATCTTTGCCATAGAATTAAAAGATCAGCTCAGCCGTACCCGTGGGTCAAGTCAGGTTGATAAGGAATTACAGGATGTGGCAAGCGGCATAAATTATGCGCCCGACAGATGGTATTGGGATCCCTCTGTGTCTATCTTTCTTTTCGTGGCCCCCGCAGAAAAACAGTATAACAGTGCGCTTGCAAAACTGAAAAGCTATAATCAAAGGCTTGCGGTTGGCGAGGCGGTTTTTGAAAGGCGCACAGATAATCTGCTGTCTACATTGGATAAATTTTCCCTTGATATCGGATCGGCATCGGATGAGATCGCCCAGAAAATTGACAATGGTATTGGATGTGTTCTCGATACCAAGGCCGATGATTTATTCTATAATATCAAGGGGCGAACCTATGCCTATTGGTTATTGTTAAAGGGCCTAAGGCTTGATTTTGAAAAGGTTATTACAGATAAAGATGTGGGCAATAGCTGGAACCAGTTGTCGCAAAGCCTGTCGGCCGCGATTGACCTTGATCCGATGATTGTGTCTAATTGTGATACGGATGGTTTCTTGTTTCAAAACCATATCGCGGCTCAGGGGTTTTATCTTCTCAGGGCCAGAACCCAGTTAAAAGAGATCACGAATATCCTGTTAAAATAAATTTTTGTTGTCAATTTTCTATTTTGAGTGGCAAGATAACAATAGAAAATCTGTCAGAAACTTAAATTGACTTGAAATATACAATGAGGTTAAGCATGACCGCTCAGGATGAAAAATGGAAATTTCTGGTGATCGCGGATGATACGCCGGAATTTAAAAAAGTTCTTCGGCTGGCCTCTTTGCGGGCCAAAAAAGTCGGCGGGAATATCGTGATGATGCGCATCATTCGCCCCAGTGAATTCCAGCATTGGATGGCCGTTCAGGACATCATGGAGGAAGAGGCAATGCAGGAAGCACAGGTCATGCTGGATAAATTCGCAGAAGAGATAAAAGAAATTTCCGGCCTTGATTGTGAACAGGTTATTTGCAAGGGGGAGCCGGGCGAAGTTATCGCGGAATATATTAAAAAAGATCAGGATATTCATATGTTGGCACTGGGGGCGAATGTGGATGGTGATCCGGGGCCGCTTATTAAAGCGTTTCGCGAGGAATTGTTGAATGTTCTGCATATGCCCGTTCTTGTGATTCCCGGAAATATGACGGAAGCGGAAATCAGGAAATTCGTTTAATTTTGGCCAATCCCCTATAATTAAACTATTTTGCCCTTGATTTTAACCTCAACTATCGCCACTTATAACGTCACCAGTAAAGCAGTAGGAAGAATGCATGTTTATCCAGACCGAAATGACCCCAAACCCCACCACCTTGAAATTTATTCCGGGTGAAACCGTGATGGCGCAGGGGACGGCATTTTTTGAAAATAGCGAGGAGGCCGCAAGCTCACCGCTCGCAGCACGTCTTTTTGCAATAGAAGGGGTGGTCGGCGCGTTTTTCGGCTTTGATTTCATCTCGGTTACGTTACGTGATCAGGACTGGGATGATAAAAAAACAGAAGTGTTAGGGGCTATTATGGCGCATTTTTCATCTGGCGCCCCCATGGTTTCTGAAACATCATCAGGCGCCGCGCCGGAAATGGATGAAAATCCGGAAGATGCGGAAATCGTCGCCCAGATTAAAGAGCTTCTTGATGCCCGCGTCAGGCCGGCGGTGGCCCGCGACGGCGGGGATATTACTTTTCACGGCTATACTGAGGGAAAGGTTTTTCTTCGGATGCAGGGGGCTTGCGCTGGTTGCCCAAGTTCAACGGCAACCTTGCAATATGGTATTCAAAATCTGTTGAAACATTATATTCCCGAGATTGAGTCCGTTGAGGCTGTCTAGTTTATTTTAATTTATCATTTAACAAAAAATGGCAATCCGAACCAGTACCATCTTTTATCCGGGCCGGGCATGGTGCAGTTAATTCTGCTGCGGCCCTTGGGCAGGGGCGGGTCAAATCTCACCTCTATCCTGTTCTTGCCAATACGGGTGATGTTGGCGGCTTTGCCCAAATGGGAGGGATAGCAGCTCATGGCGGATAGGCCGCGTATATTTTTTTCAACGGTAAAGCCTATTTGCGGCGGGTTTTCTTTGATGACCGGACTGATGGGCAGAATGTCATAGGCCGGCAAGGCCCTTGCGTTCGCGATTAAACGAAACCGGTCCATATTGGAATATTTTTCATTGAGCGCAAAACGCGGCAAGCCAAAGAGATTGCTATGACTGCTGGCACCGCTGGAAAATTGACCAAAGGCAGCTTTAATATGCATTTCCTTCAAAATATTTTCCAGCATTGGGCTGAATTCGCCGTAAGGATAGGCAAAAATATCAGGGAAACTGCCGAGTTCTTTTTCATAAATAGCCGTTGCCGCTGCAATATCTTTTCTGGCTTGATCCTCGGTCATATAAGAAAGATGGTCATGGGTATGGCCATGATGGCCAATGCTGACCAAGGGATCGCTTGCCATATCCCGTAACTGCTGCCAGGTCATATAATTGGCATTATTTTGACTTACAGGTTTGGTCGAGACGAATATGGTAAAAGGAAAATTTGCGGCTTTTAACTTTGGCCAGGCATGGTGAAATATGGACAGATAGGCATCATCAATGGTGATGGCAATTGTACGGGGCGGTAATTTTATTTTATTTTTAAGGGCCGTGACGATGTCATCAAGGGGGGCAATATTGTATTTTTCTTTTTTCAGTTCTTCCAGATGGGCGTCAAATTGTTGTAAAGTAATATTGGTGGTGGGGAATTTTTCTTCGCCGAATCTATGATACATAAGAATGATCGCGGAATCCTCAGCTTGTTCCGTTTGTTCGGCTTTTGAAAATTCGGGAATGGCAAAGGATGAGGCCATAATTATGACCATATAAAATATAAATGATATGCGACGACTGGCAAGGTTAAACATTACATTCCTTGAAATTAAATTATTGCAATTGAATCATTTTATAATTTTGTAACAGGCTGACTATAGCAGGATATTTTTAAAAGAAAATCTTCTTTGTCAAGGGTAATAATGGTTTAGAAATATGTTAAGATATGAGATATATAAAAGAGATCCATTGTAAAAGCTAGGATAGCAGATGACACAAGATATACTTTCTGACCGGGATTTGAATGTGATTTTCAGGGAAGCCCATTCTTTTACAGGATGGCAGGATATGCCCGTTTCAGAAATCACCATTCGGGCCATGTATGATCTTTTACGGCTGGGGCCGACAAGCCTTAACTGTTCGCCGGCCCGCTTTGTGATCGTCAAAAGTAAGGATGCCAAGAAAAAACTGGCCCATTGTGTCAAGGCCGCCGGCAAGGAGTTGGTCACTGCCGCGCCCTTCAGCGTTATTGTCGGCCTTGATGCGAATTTTTACGAAAAACAGGATGATTTATTTGCCCATTATCCTTCGGCAAAGCGTTTGTTCGCGGAAAATAAGGCCCTTGCACAGGAAGAAGCCTTTCGCAGCAGTAGTATTCAAGGGGGCTATTTAATCATTGCGGCCCGCGCGCTGGGGCTTGATTGCTGCCTCATCCCGCAGATTGATCAGGATAAGGTGAATGAGGCTTATTTCAAGGATACATCATGCCGGGTGAATTTTATCTGTAGCATGGGATACGGTGATGCGGCCGGTATGACCGCCCATGATTATCGCCTGTCTTTTGATGAGGCGTGTGAAATAGTTTGATAATACTTGCCCTTGATTCTGCCCTGACCTCCTGCTCCGCAGCGGTGATAAAAGACGGCAAAATAATCTCCGAACTGTTTGAGGACAGAATGCGCGGGCAGGCAGAACGCCTGATGCCAATGTGCCTGGAGGCCTGCGATAAAGCTGATGTGAGTTTTGAGGATTTAACCGCCATAGCCGTAACGCGCGGCCCCGGTGCCTTTACAGGCGTGCGTATCGGGCTTGCCACGGCCAAGGGGCTTGCCCTTGCCCTCGGTCTGCCGCTTGTGGCTGTGACAACTCTGGAGGCCGTGGCACAGAATCTGGCCGAAGCAATGGGGAGGCGTCAGAATAAGCTGCCTATAGGCCGGGCGGCGATTGCGCTTGATGCCCGAAGGTCGGAAGTTTATTTGCAGGTTTTTGATATAATGGACGGCGATGGCATACCAATATTAGGGCCAATGTCGGGGCCAGAATTGGGGCCAATATTGAGAGCTGTATCGGAACCGGTCGCGGCACCCTTAACGAAAATATCTGATTATCTGGATGACAAGATCACGCATATAGTGGGGACAGGCGCAGATTTGGTGAAATCGCAGCTGACTTCAGAATTCACGCAGAAAATTGCCTTTCCAACGGCGCAAAGTCAGCCAAATGCGGGCACAGTCGGGCTTATTGCGGCCAAGAGATTGAGGGCGGGAGACATGGCTCATAATATTACCCCCCTATATCTGCGCGCGCCGGATGCGGTGGCGGCAAAAGCCGTAACCTATGCTTTCCAGAATCAATGACGATTTCTTGCGCCGTATATAATGGCTTTTCCAGAGGCATAACCGCCGAAAAGCTGTCCGAAATGCACAGGCTGTCCTTTCAGGATTCGGTCGAGCAGGTCTGGACGTCAGCGGAAATATCATCCCTGTTGCTTAATCCGGATACGCAGGTCATGACCTTATGGCAGGAGGCCCAAGCCATCGGATTTCTGATGTGGCGTCAGGCGGGGGAGGAGGCGGAGATACTCACGCTTTGTATTTTGCCGGCACGGCGCGGCCAAGGTATGGGAAGTCAGATATTGCAAGAATTTTATCTTTTGGCCGCGAAGGTCAAAACCGAGGAAATTTTTCTTGAGGTCAGGGAAAATAATGCCGCCGCGATCAGCCTCTATGAAAAAAACGCCTTTAAAGCTGTGGGCCGGCGGAAAAATTATTATAGAGATCAAGACGCATTGATTATGAAATATATTATGGAATAAAGCCAAAAATTAAAGACAATATATGACATAAATATTATATTATAGACTTCTTCTATTCATTTCCCGCTGGCCATGAAAAAATTTGGAATCAAAAGGGATAATGTGTATAGTTGGGAAAAATATTAAAAAGTTAACAGGGTCATATAATATGTTGTCAGAGATAGAGCAGATGTGCATTGAAAAGGGCATGCGGATGACGGATCAGCGC
Source organism: Emcibacter sp. (assembly GCA_021647465.1). Lineage (GTDB taxonomy): Bacteria > Pseudomonadota > Alphaproteobacteria > Sphingomonadales > Emcibacteraceae > Paremcibacter. The sequence continues at coordinate 119,220 of JAKIUQ010000005.1, forward strand.
CGGGTAATCGCCAAGGTTCTTTCGAAGGCGAATGACCACCCTGATGTTGAGGAGGTCTATCGGCGCGCCATTGATATTGATTCCCGTATCAGTATTGCAACCGTTTATCGTACGGTACGTCTTTTTGAAGAGGCCGGAATTCTGGAACGCCATGATTTTCGTGTGGAAAGCGGTGAAAACAGGGCCAGATTCGAGCTGGTGAGCGAAATGCACCATGACCATTTAATTGATGTTGAAGGCGGCGAAGTCATTGAATTCCATGACAGGGAAATAGAAGAGCTTCAGAAAAAAATCGCCAAAAAGCATGGGTATCGGCTGGTGGATCACCGTATGGAGTTATATGGTGTGAAAATCAGGTAATCATTCGGTAATTGCAAAATCCTTACATATCTTCTATGACAATGCCCAAACCGTTCTATTATAAGATATTGGGTTGTGGCTCGCGTGAACTCTATAAAAGGCAGAAAATAAAAAACATATGAGAGAATATTACAGAATACTCAAGACGCTTGTTTTTTTTGCTATATTGTTGCCGCCGACCATTATTTTCAAGAAATTGAAATTTCCGGGCTATAAAGTATGGCCGCATCTGGTTCATCGTGCCATTTGTTTCTCTCTGAATATTAAAGTCACCAAGATTGGCGAGCCGTTAGAAGGGCCGCCGACTTTATTTGTATGTAATCATGTGTCATGGATTGATATTATCGTTTTGGGTCATATTATAAAAGGCTGCTTCATTGCCAAGAAAGAAATGATTGACTGGCCTATATTGGGGTATTTATCCTCGCTTCAACGGACAATTTTTATTGATAGAGAGCGCCGGGCGGATGTTATTGAGCAAAGAAAGGAAATGCAGGATAGAATGCATAATGGGGATAACCTGATCCTGTTTCCCGAAGGAACAACATCTGATGGCGGCAGGGTATTGCCTTTTAAAAGTTCGTTATTTGGCGTTACAGAAACAGCCATGCATTTGCAGCCCGATGAACATGGGCAGCTTCAGGAGTTGATGGTGCAGCCGGTAACTGTGGTGTATAAAAGGATTAATAATATGCCGACTATCCGGGCCAATCGATCCAATGTTGCCTGGTATGGTGATCTTGAAATGGGTCCGCATTTAAAAGGCGTGTTGAATTTATTGAAAGTGGAAGTGGAAGTGCATTTTCATGAACCTGTATCCCGTAACCTGTTTAAAACGCGCAAAGAATTATCCGCATATTGTCAGCGAACCATTGAAAATCGATTGTTAAGTTCCTTGCGGGGAAAGTTTAACTGATGCGCAAGGGAATATATTAATGAGTCTGCCCCCTAAAAAATTATATATCAAAACATACGGTTGCCAGATGAATGTCTATGATACGGAGCGTATGGTAGATGTCATGACCCATGAAGGCTATGAGGTAACGGATGCCCCGGATGACGCGGATCTTGTTATTTTGAATACATGTCATATTCGCGAAAAAGCCGCAGAAAAAGTATATTCCGATATTGGCCGCCTTCGCGTTATGAAGGAAAAACAAGCCAAAAAAGCCGAAGCCTCTGGTCGGGAAAGTAAAAAATCCATCCTTGCGGTTGGTGGCTGTGTGGCGCAGGCGGAGGGCGCCGAAATTCAGCGCCGCGCGCCGACAGTGGATATGGTTTTCGGGCCGCAAACCTATCACCGCCTGCCCGAAATGACCAGTCAAGCCGATAAAATCAAACAAACCGGCGCACGTCCCCGCATTGTGGATACGGATCTTGTCGTCAGCGAAAAATTTGAAAGCCTGTCCAAAAAAGCCATCACTCAGAAAAAAACTGCTTTTCTGACGGTGCAGGAAGGCTGCGATAAATTTTGCACCTATTGCGTCGTCCCCTATACGCGGGGCGGTGAATTTTCACGGTCATTTGAAGATGTTATGAAGGATGCCCGGAAATTAAATGAGGCGGGCGTGTTGGAAGTGACCCTGCTTGGGCAGAATGTTAACGCCTATCACGGGATGAGCCGCGAAAATGTAGAATGGTCATTGGCCCGCCTGATCCGGCATTTGGCCGATGTCACGGACTTTAAACGGATCAGATATACCACATCACACCCCCATGATATGACCGATGAACTGATCGCGATTCATGGAGAGGTCGCGCAATGCATGCCTTATCTGCATTTGCCTGTACAGTCGGGCTCCGATAAAATTGTCAAGGCCATGAACCGGCATCATACGATTGCGTCCTATATGAAAATTATTGACTCCATTCGGGCGGTGCGTCCCGATATTGCCCTGTCCGGTGATTTTATCGTTGGTTTCCCGGGGGAGACAGATGCGGATTTTCAGGCGACCATGAAACTGGTCAGGGAGGTTGACTATGCGCAGGCCTATTCTTTCATGTATAGTGAGCGGCCCGGTACGCCTGCTGCGGGCTGGGAAAATCAGGTCGAAGAGCATGTTAAATCGGAACGGCTTGCCGAGCTTCAGGAGGTGCTTAATCAGCAGCAACGGGCCTTTAATGATAAAAGCGTTGGCAAGGTCATGTCCGTTCTTCTTGAGCGGACGGGCAAGCAGGATACACATCTTGTCGGGCGCAGTCCTTATATGCAGGCCGTCCATGTGGATGTTGGCGATAAAGAGGCCGCTGAGAAATATTTTGGCCAGATGGTAGATATGAAAATTATCAGCGCGGGGCCCCGCAGTTTGAAAGGTGAGTTTACGACGTAAATGACGAAATTAAAGACAATCATTCTGGAATTTGAGGATAATGCATATCTGCCTGATCTGTATGGTGAACATAATTGCCATCTTGCGCGGATAGAACAAAAGATTGGTGCGAGCTTTACGGTCAAGGGTAATATTCTGGTCATCGAAGGGAGCAAGCATGCCCGAGAGACGGCCAGACAGATTATCGCGGGCCTTCATGATGACTTGGAACAGGGCGGCAAAATTGCCATGGGCGATGTTGACGGTGCCATCCGCATGGCCGATTTTCTCGATGCCCCCAAAAAAGAGGTCATTCTTGAACGAAAGAATTTCGCCAGCAAGGAAAACCGGATCCGTACGCGAAATGCAATAATTTCGCCGAGATCGAAAAATCAGGCCCTCTATATCCAGGCCTTGCGCGAAACGAATATGACCTTCGGGCTTGGCCCTGCGGGGACGGGCAAGACGTTTCTTGCGGTGGCCATGGCGGTATCCTGTCTTTTGGAAGGCAAGGTCGAGCGGATCGTTTTAACGCGGCCTGCGGTGGAGGCCGGTGAGAAGCTGGGTTTTCTGCCGGGCGATATGCGGGAAAAAGTCGACCCTTATCTGAGGCCGCTTTATGATGCGCTTGGTCAAATGATTTCCATGGAACAGACGGAAAAGAGGCTGGAGAATGGCGATATTGAAGTGGCCCCCCTTGCCTTTATGCGGGGAAGAACCCTTTCCAATGCCTTTGTTATTCTGGATGAGGCGCAGAATACCAGCCCCATGCAGATGAAAATGTTTCTGACCCGTTTTGGTGAAAACTGCCGGATGGTGGTTTGCGGCGATCCCTCACAGGTGGATTTGCCCAACGGCACGCCGTCCGGATTATATCATGCCCTGAAAGTCCTGAAGGGGATCAACGATATTTCCTTCATCCAGTTTAACGCGGATGATGTGGTGCGTCATCCGTTGGTGGGGGATATTGTTCGGGCCTATGATCTTGCAGAAGCGAAACAAAGTAAAAAATGATCCCGGAAAATATTGATATTGATATAAGCTGTCAATCTGAGCTATGGACTGAATATTGCCCAAAATATACCGGGCTTATGGAAACCTGTTTTGCACAGATCATAAAATTGGTGCCGGAGGCTGAATTTTTCAAAAATTTTCCTCATCTCGAACTGAGTATTCTTTTGACGGATGATCAGAAGATTCGGTTGCTCAACAAGGAATATCGCGGTAAGGACAAGGCAACAAATGTTTTGTCATTTCCCTCATTGTCTTATGATGATATTCAAAACTATCAGAGGCCGGATTGTGAAATTCCTGAATATCCTGTGGCACTCGGAGATATTATTTTTGCTTTTGAAACCATAAGAGGCGAGGCTTCAGCGCAGGGTAAAAGTTTTTCTGATCATTTTTGTCATTTATTCATTCATGGAATATTGCATCTTTTGGGTTATGATCATGCGGTGGATATAGAGGCCCAGGGCATGGAAAATATGGAAAAGAAACTGCTCTTGAAATTATCTATTGACGATCCTTATCGGGATTGAGACAATTGAACTTAATAATTAATTTGGTCAGAGGGTCATGAATACAGAAAATAATTCAGCAGAAAATAACGCAGCAGAAGAAAAATCGGTAGAAAATATCATAGGAGATGAGCCTCGTTCGCAGGAGAAGACGGGTTTTTTCCGTTGGTTCAAAGGCCTTTTTTCGGCCCTGATTCCTAGTTCCGCCTCAGGTAAGGGGGGGGACGATATGCTTAAAGAAAGTCTGGAAGAGGTTATCGATGAGCTGGAGAATGAGCAGTCATCTTTTGGCGAAGAGGAGCGCTCAATTATTACAAACACGCTCGCTTTCAGGAATAAGCGCGTGGATGATATCATGGTGCCCAGAACAGATATCATCGCGGTTGATTCTTCTGCAAGCTTTGAAGAGGTGATGGATATCTTTATCAAGGGGACGACTTCCCGTCTGCCGGTTTATCGGGAGACTCTGGATGAGGTGATTGCCATGGTGCATATCAAGGATGCCTTTCGAGAGCTGGTTTCAATTAAGGATGGCCACAAGGCGGGTGATTTTGAGGCAACAGCCTTGCGATCCATACAGCGCCCCATATTATTTGTGCCGCCCTCTATGAAATTATTCGATCTGCTGACGAAAATGCAGGCAACCCATATTCATATGGCGGTCGTGGTGGATGAGTATGGTGGCACGGACGGGCTTTTAACCATTGAGGATCTTGTGGAACAGATTGTTGGTGATATTGAAGATGAGCATGATGAGGCTGAAGAAGAGCTTTTGCGGGAATTGCCGGGGGGTGATCTTGTGGCTGACGCGCGGCTTTCCATTGAGGCACTCGAGGGCTTGCTTGGTCTTGATCTTTTGCCGGATAATCAGGATGATGATGTGGATACTCTGGGGGGATTATTATTCACGACTGCCGGATATATTCCCGAGGTCGGCGAGGTTATCAAAGATAAAAATGGCCTGAATTATGAGATACTGGCCGGCGATGCCCGCAGCATTAAGACGGTGCTGATCAAGCGTCAGGATTTGACCCAGTCTTTAAGTAAGGATGTGGAAAAAAATACGGTTTCATCTGATGATAAATCAAAACAGACCGTAAAATAATCACAATGGATAAGGGGAAAATCACTCAAATATTACTTGATTGGCTTGAACATCTCTCAGACCTTCAAAGAATGTGCCTTGTTTTACTGGCCGGGGCCATGTCGGGTTTCTCATTCGCGCCATTTTACCTATTTCCATTGCTGGCAATAAGTTATCCCCTTTTGTTACTGGTTTTGTTTAAAAGTACCTGCTTCTCTGATGCTTTTTCTTTTGGCTGGTTGTTTGGTTTTGGTCAATTTTTTGTGGGAACAATATGGGTTGCCTCCGCATTTGAGGTTGATGATCGTTTCCCGGGATGGGTTGGCTATTTTGCTGTCGGGGTTCTTGCCGCTATATTGGCTCTTTATGCCGGGCTCGCGGCGGGGCTTCTTTGGCGATTATTCAGGCATAAAAACCTGCAAAAAAACAGCCTGCCCATTGTCTTGTCCTTTGTGGTTTTCTGGAATCTGGCAGAATGGCTGAGGGGGCATCTCTTCACAGGTTTTCCGTGGAACCTCTCGGGTTATACATGGGGTTTTTCGGACATTATGCTGCAGTCAAGCGCCATATGGGGCATATATGGCCTTGGGCTCCTGACCATTTTTTTAGCCTGCGTGCCTTATCTTCTTATTCAAATGTCGGCGGCGCCTGTGCCCCCACAAAAGTCAATTTTGGCCGTGATTTTTGCAAGCGTTTTTATCATTGGGGGCATGGTGACTTATGGCATGGTTCAGCTGTCTGAACCGACAGTATTTCATGATGATGTGAAATTGAAAATAATTCAGGCTAACATCAATCAGGAAGATAAATGGGACAGGGCCAAAAAATCTGATAATTTCATCAAATATCTTGAAATGAGTAAAAGCCCGCCAAAACAAGGCATAACTCATGTTATATGGCCGGAAACAGCGGTGGCATATTTTCTGGATATAGAGCCTTCGCGCCGTTACCTGATCGCGGATATGTTGAATGAAACTTCTGTCTTGATGACAGGTTTTCCGCGCATTAAAAAGCAGCCGGCGCTTCAGGCCTGGAATTCCTTTGCGGTTTTTGATCATATGGGCAATGTAAGTAATATCTATGATAAGCATCACCTTGTGCCCTTTGGTGAATATACGCCGGATATTATGAAAAATTCCCTTTCTTTTCTGGGGCTTGGTATGCTTGTAGAAGGTTTTTCCTATAGCAAGGGGGCGGGGCTTCAGACGTTTCATCAGGAATCTATGCCATCATTCGGAGTCTTGATCTGTTATGAAATTATCTTTCCGGGGGCTGTCGTAGACCAAAACAACAGGCCGGATTGGTTGTTGAATATTACCAATGATGCATGGTACGGATCTTTTAATGGCCCTTATCAACATTTACTGCAAACACGCGTTCGTGCCATAGAGGAAGGCTTGCCTGTCATCCGGTCTGCGGGTACCGGTGTTTCGGCTGTTATTGATGCCTATGGCAGAGTAATCAAGAGCTTGGACTTAAACAAGCGGGGCGTCATAATTTCAGGATTGCCCGTTAAGCGAGAAAGCTTAACCATATATTCCCAAAAAAGTAATTGGATATTCTTCATTTTTATGTTATTGTTATATGGATTAAATATTTTATTCCAGAGGCAATGGAGTGCTCGCGCATAAGATAAAGCTTGACGTTATAAGCTTTCGTCTCTAACTGTATGTGAGTAATTCTGGGGCTCGTTAATTTAAGTATGTATTGAGTAATTAAATAGTTGGAATTAAATATGATTAAATCAAAACCAGAACCTGTGGACGTACATGTTGGCTCACGGGTACGCTTGCGTAGAACTTTATTAGGTTTCAGTCAGGATAAATTGGGTAAAGCCCTGAACCTGACCTTTCAGCAAATCCAGAAATATGAACGTGGCGCGAACCGGATTGGATCTAGTCGGCTTTATCAATTGTCACAAATCCTTGATGTTCCTGTGTCCTTTTTCTTTGATGATATGCCAACAGAAATTACGGAAAAAGCTGCCGGAATGTCCGAAAGCGGGGGGCAATCCTTCGAGGTCGGACAATTGTCACGTCGGGAAACACTGGAACTTGTCAGGGCATATTATAAAATTCAAGATCCCGCCGTTCGCAAAAAAGTTTTTGAGATGGTGAAAGCGCTTGGCAAATCTTCTTCCGGTAAATAAGAAGAGTTGCTATCATGAATGAGGCTATTGAAACAGGTGCGTACTTTGAATGGTGCGCGCCTTCTTTCGTTACAGCACAGGCCGTGTGCGCTGTAAGAAACGAGAAATATTTTGAGCGATGTGATCTATAAAATATGCACTGGAAAAGAATGGGCTGATGCGCTTGAGGTGGGGGTTTATGGCGGCTCTACGGATGATAAACGTGATGGCTTCATTCACTTTTCCACGCAGAAACAGATTAAGAGAGTTTTGGCAAAATATTTTTCAGGACAAGCGGATCTTTTGTTGCTGGTCATAGATGTTTCTCTTCTCAACCCTTTGAAATTAAAGTATGAAGGTAAGAAGGGCGCTGATAAATATCCGCATCTATATGAGGCGTTATCCCCCTCTGCAGTTCAAGCGCAATATCCTGTTCGCCTGAGCGCTGCCAATGAACATATAATAGATTATTGAGGTTGTCATGGGGTTGTATAATTTAACGAAACCACTGTTGTTTGCCCTATCGCCCGAACAAGCGCACGGACTTGCTTTATTTGGTCTGAAACATGGTTTGGTTTCGGCGACCCATCAGCGGGATGATGATATATTATCAACGCAATTATGGGATATGGATTTCCCCAATCCTGTGGGGCTTGCCGCCGGATTTGACAAAAATGCCGAGGTGCCTTGCGCCATGCTTGCGCAGGGTTTTGGTTTTGTCGAAACCGGAACGGTAACCCCAAAGCCGCAGGCAGGTAATCCGAGGCCCCGTCTTTTCCGATTGACAGAAGATCAGGCGGTTATCAATCGCATGGGATTTAATAATTCAGGGTTGGACGTTTATGCAAAAAACCTGAAACGACGAGAATCCTTGGGTAAATGCGGTATTGTCGGGGCCAATATCGGGGCCAATAAAGGCAGTGAGGCACCGATTGAGGATTATGTGATCTGTTTAAAGCGTTTGCTCGGCATGGCCAATTATTTTACCATCAATATATCATCGCCCAATACGCCGGGGCTTCGCGGATTACAGGGGCGGGATGCGCTGGATGAATTGCTGACCCGCCTTGTGGCGGTGCGCGAAGAATTTTCTTCCGCCCACGTCAAGCCGCCATTGCTTGTTAAAATTGCCCCTGACCTTGATCCCGCCGGGCTAAAGGATATTGCCGATATAGCCTTAAAACATAATATTGACGGGTTGATTGTCAGCAATACGACCGTGGCTTTAAAAGAGTCTTTGAAGTCAAAATTTTCCGGGGAAGCTGGCGGTTTAAGCGGTGCCCCTCTTTTTGAATTATCGACGTCGCGGCTGTCGGATATATACCGCCTGACGGAGGGAAAAATTCCGCTGGTTGGCGTTGGCGGCATTGCCAGTGGCCGGGATGCCTACCGGAAAATAAGAGCAGGAGCCTCCTTGGTTCAGCTCTATAGCGCCATGGTTTTTCAGGGGCCGGGGCTTGTGCGCAAAATTAAACTGGAATTGACCGAGGCCCTTAAAGAAGAGGGCTTTATATCTCTTAAAGATGCTGTTGGCGCTGACCATAAATAAATATATATTAAAATATGAAAGAGGATTAAAATGACCGTAACTATTTATCATAATCCAAAATGCAGTAAATCGCGGCAAACGCTGGCCTTATTACAGGAAAAGGGGATCACGCCGACGGTGGTTGACTATCTTAAAGACGGGCCCACGGCGGAAGTTTTATCAGATATATTGGACATGCTGGACAGAGAACCACGGCAGTTGATGCGCCGCGCTGAGCCGGAATATGCCGAAAATAATTTGGGTGATGAAAATCTAAGCCGAGAGAAATTAATACAGGCTATGGTTAATTTTCCCCGTTTGATTGAACGGCCCATCGTGGTTTGCGGCGGTAAAGCGGCCCTTGGCCGGCCTCCGGAAGATGTCTTAAAGATATTATAAAGCCTGAGTTTTTTAAATTAGGATAAAATATGAAAAAAACAGGTGCATGGTTATTCAGGAATGCTCTGGAAGCTTTGGGCGTGCGTCACACGTTTGGCATTCCCGGGGTGCACACCACGGAAATATATGATGAATTAAACCTGTCAAACCAGATCCGGCCCATGCTGGTGACCCACGAAGGCGGGGCATCATTTATGGCAGATGCGGTAAGCCGGACTTCTGAGCGGATCGGCGTTTTGGTGGTGGTGCCTGCGGCGGGCCTGACCCATGCCATGAGCGGCATTGGCGAGGCCTTTCTTGATGGTATTCCCATGCTTGTGGTGTCAGGCGGTGTGCGCATAGATACGAGCCATAAATATCAATTGCATGATATGGATATGCAGGCATTAATGGCGCCGTTGACCAAAAAAACTTTCAAAATTGAAAGTCATGAACAGGTTATGCCCATAATATTCGAGGCCTATGAATGCGCCATGTCCGGCGAACCGGGGCCGGTATATGTGGAAATTCCCGTCAATATCCAATTTACAAAAGGCACCGTCTCGGAAATTCCGGCACCCAAGCCTTTGACGCGATGCAAGAAACCTTTGCCGGAGGCTGAGATAAAAGCCGCTGCGGAATTACTGTTAAAGGCCAAGCACCCGGGAATTTTTCTGGGCTGGGGGGCCATGAAGGGCCGCGCAAACTCTATAGAAATAGCAAGCATGCTTAATGCGCCCGTCGCAACCAGTCTTCAAGGGCTGGCTGCCTTTCCCCATGATCACCCCATGCATACCGGGATGGGATACGGCATCGCCGCCGTGCCGGCCGCAGAAGAAGCCTTTAAAGATTGTGATGTTATCCTTGCGGTTGGCGTAAGATTTGGCGAGATCGCCACCGGCAGTTATTCCCTGCCTATTCCTCAGAAAATCATCCATATTGATATAAATCCAGCGGCTCTGGGGGCAAATTACGCCGCAGAAATCTGTATCGAAGCGGATGCAACGACGGCCTTGGCAGCGTTGGCGGATGAACTGTCACATTCAAAAGGCCGGGCGGATACAAATAATATTGCGGATTTGATTGCCCAAAAGAAAACGGAATATAAGGCCGAATGGCGGGATCATGATTCTGGTGACAAAGTGAATCCCGGGGTCTTTTTCTCAAAACTGGATAAGGTGCTGAATGAGGATGCCATTGTCTTGACGGATGATGGCAACCATACATTTCTTGCCGCAGAATTAATGCCCATACGGGCGAGGCGTCACTTTATATCGCCGACGGATTTTAATTGCATGGGCTATTGCGTGCCGGCGGCCATTGCCGCCAAGCTTGAAAACCGCGAAAATCAGGTGGTTGGCATTGTCGGTGACGGGGCCTTTTTAATGACTGCCATGGAAATATTGACCGCCGCCTCTGATGGTTTGGGGGTGGTCTATTTTGTCTTTGCCGACGGTGAATTAAGCCAGATTGCGCAGGCACAGCAGATACCCTACAGCCGTAAGGTCTGTACCATCCTGCCCGCATTAAAATATGCGCCTTTCGCAGAATCCGTGGGGGCGGCTTATGTAAAAATGTCAGATGATCGTGATGTGGAACAACAGATGAGCCGCGCCCTTGATTTGGCGAAAAAGGGGCAGCCTGTTATTGTTGAGGTTAATATTGATTACAGCAAAAAAACCTGTTTTACCACTGGCGCGTTAAAGGCCAATCTGGATCGTTTTGATTTTGTCACCAAGATGCGTTTCATTGGCCGCGCGCTTATTCGCAAGATTACGGGTTAATTCACAACTGATATTAGCCCAAGCCCATCAGGCAATATTTTATTTCCATTATTCGTCGATGCCACCGCGCGCGCCTTCGCCGCCAAGGCGTAAGTCGGCCTCTGCGGCTGGTGGCACAGGGCACTAGTCTTTTGCGGCGGTAATATGCTGTCTATTGGCCGGATTGTGAACGGATAATCCATTTTCCACACCAATATAATCGGCGATGAGGTCGAGCATGTCAGACATTAAGAATATTATCCTTTGGGCTGTTTATGCAGACGATAGGTTAATTTTAGCATGGTTTCCAATGTGATGGAATCTAAGGTGGCCAAAGCGATGTCGTCTATTTCGCCGAGGACAACCGCAAGGGATGTGCCGAATTCGGTTTTGTCACCGGGTTCAAATCCGCCGACATCATGGAGGGTGATTGGTTCAAAAATCTCGACAACGTCTTTTAAGGTGGTTCGGCGGGCATTGCCGCAGAAACGATAACCGCCGCCTGCGCCGCGCACGGCTTCGACCAGTCTGGCGCGGCCCAGATCCCGCAAAACTTTGGCCAGATGATTGAGTGATACGTCAAATTTTGCGGCAATATCCGAAGCGGACAGCTGTTCATCTGGCCGAGAGGCCAGCTCTAATACAGAATAAAGCGCAAGGCGGCTTGATCTTTGTAATTTCATGATGAATCCCCTGCGTTATCCATATCGGACAAGCTCAGTTGCAGGGGAATTGTACTGGCCGCCATCATGCCCTGACTGCGAAAGAAGGCCATAACGGTAATGTTATCGCGGTCGATCATGGTGTGAATTTTGTCAATGCCAGCCTGACGGAAACACTGACAGATGGTGTTGAACATCACGGTTGCCACACCGGCCAGACGTGTGCCCGGGTCGACCGTAAGGGAGAAAACCCAGCCGCCGGGCTGTGAGCCAAATTCCCACGCGCGGATTTCCCCGATGATGAAGCCGACGATTTGGCTTTTTTTCTCATTTTTGCTGTCTTTTTCGGCCACCAGAAAATATCGCCCGTCCTGCAAGCTGCCAAACCGGCGAAAAGATTCCTGCCAGTAATCCGGCTTGCTGATGCCGCTACTGCTCTCATCAAGATCTATAATTCGGGCAAGGTCATCGGCCATGGCATTGCGAATGGTTAAGCCGGTTTCCTCATGAAAGATGTCAATTTTTGTCATTTAATCTTATATTCCCTGATTTTTTGAAATTTCAATGTTTTTTTAAATATTATTTTTTATTTGCGCATTACAATACCAATTTACTATGCTACCTTCAAGCAATTGTTAGGGACGCGATGAATGAGGCGGAATGAAAATTGGCGGAAAAACCCAAGATAAAGCAAGCGGCCATGCCCGACTGGCTTTGCGGCGCACAGCCTGGGCAGACAATTGATCTTGATGTGCGCCCGATTTTGGCGGCGGGAAATGATCCATTGGCAGAGATTCTATCCCAAGTGAAGGAAATGTCGCCCGAAACCATTTTATCTATTGAGGCCCCGTTCGACCCTGTGCCGCTGCGCCGATTGCTGGCCGGTAAAGGGTATGATAATTACGCGATACAACGATCTGATCAGCATTGGCAAATATATTTCAAAAGGCATGTTGGGCAGAAATTGCCAGATTTTCCAAGCTTTCCAGATTTGCCTGACTTTCCTGTGGCCTGGCGGGACGGTATTCTGGAAATGGATCTGCGCAAATTAATGCCGCCTGACCCCATGATTGCCGTGCTTAAAATGATTGAGGTAACCTCAGATTACGGTGGAGAAGGGGGGGCTTTTACCGTATGGCTCAACCGTGATCCAATCTATCTTTATCCTGAACTCATAGGTCGACAGTGGCATGCGCAAATTATCCACGATGAGGATGACGGGCTATTGGTTAAAATAGCGAAAGATGAGCCAATATGATAGGCGCGAATTTTTTATCAGGGGCGGGGGGGCGCCTTTTACCGCCCTCTATCCCCTTTCGGTATTTTACGGCTGGCGTGATATTCTATGCGGTTTTCTGGGCGGCCTTATTTGTCAGCGCGGATGAGTTGACGAGCTATACTATGGGCGGCGGACCTATTTTAAGCGTTATTCATATGGCAACATTAGGGGTGCTCTCCATGACCGTCATAGGCGCGTCATTACAGCTTCTTTCTGTGGCAACGCGCAAGGCATTCAAGGGGTTCTGGCTATGTCGTCTCGTATCATGGTTTTATATTCCGGGCATTTTCCTGCTCACCTATGCCATGTATATAAGCTGGTATTCTGGCATGTTAATGGGGGCTGGCTTGACGGGGGGCGGCCTTTTGATATTTTGCGGGCTGATTATCCATAATATATGGGGGGTCACAGGTATGGCAGCCATTATGGCCCATTGCTGGGCGGCCATGCTGTCCCTTATGGGATTGCTGTCCCTTGGTATTCTTCTGATTGTTAATGCTGAGCATGGTTTTATGCCAGATCATTTTGCCTTGGCGACGAGCCATTTTATTTTAGCTGTCTTCGGTTTTATGACCCTGCTGGCTATGGGCTTTTCGTATATTCTTATCCCCATGTTCGCCTTGTCACCGGGGCCGCCAGAAGGACTTGGCCGCTGGTCTGTTGGCTGTAATATAACCGGATTAATCGGGATTTTAATCGGCGTGAATATATATCTTGATTGGCTTGTTATCGCCGGGATTGGGGTTATATTTTTCGGTGTGGGCCTATATATTTATGCGATGAGCCGGGTTTATAAGGCCCGAATGCGAAAACGTCTTGGCCTGCCTTTTATATTGATCCGCATATCCTGGGTTATATTGTTGATCTCAGCCATTTGGGGCGCCGTTGGGGCGGCTGGATATTGGCCTGACAGGGGGCATACGCTTTTTGCCGCTGCAGCGATTATTGGCTGGCTGCTTACCTTTCTTATGGGGGTTTTACAGCGCATAATTCCCTTTTTGGCCAGTATGCATAGTTCCGGACATGGCGGCGTTCCCCTGCTGACGTCTGCCATGGCGGATGAACGTCTGTTGACGGTGAATGTTCTAGGCCATTTGGGCGGCCTGTCTGCTGTCATTCTCGGGATTATGTTTGATTGGGACATGGTGATCAGGGCAGGGGCGGTCATGGGCTTTGCCGGGGCTATGGGATTGCTGATATATCTGATGTATATTATCCGTCATCTGGCCTCCTTTCGGGGTGAAAAAGCTTAAGGCAGCTATATATAAATAAGGATAAAATATAGATATTTCGATTGATTTAATATTTAATAGGTATTACAGTACGCAAATACCATATTAAAAAAGGCAAGCCTTATGTTTTCATTTGATCGACAGATTACCCGAACTCTTCACGAAGAACATCTTGTCACAATCAGTGTACTTGAACGGCTGGAGGGAATATTCCAGAAATATGGGCCAAAGAAAGCGCCGCCGGGCGATAGTGCGCAAATCACAGAATTATTGGGTGATATTATCAACCTTGTGGCATGTGATGTGACAAATCACTTTAGCTTTGAAGAGGAAAAGCTTTTTCCCTTGCTTGGGGCCATGGGGGATAGCCCGATCAGTTCGATCCTGACGGGGGAACATAGGGTGATATTACCGCTGGGCAGCCTCTTGTCTGAACTGGCAAAAATGGCCCGTGCGGAGGGGTTCAACGATGCTTCATGGGGGCAATTCCGCGAGAGAGGTGTCGAATTGATTGAACGGATGATTTCCCACATTCAAAAAGAAGAGATGGCCCTGCTGCCTATGCTGGAGGATATTCTGGACGAAGATGCCGATGCCCAATTAATGATGACATATTCCGAAATGCGCTAAGGAGGAAGAATGACTAATTCAACTGAAAATATAAGAATGCTGGCCGCTGAAGATTTGGCGCAGGTGATCGAAATAGACGAGAAAAATACCGGACGATCCCGGAAAGATTTTTTTGAAAAGCGTATTAAGGCGGCGCTTAAATATCCAAAAGATTTTATTTATATTGCCTATGAGGACGGAACGGGCCTTATGGGTTATCTTCTTGCACGGCTGCAAACGGGTGAATTCGGGGGCAGCAATACGGTTGCTGTTCTGGATGATATCGGGGTCAGGCAGAATGCCCAGGGGAAGGGTGTTGGTCATCATTTGATGGATGAATTGACCAGAATAATTCGTGAAAAGAATATACATGAAATTCGCAGTCAGGCGGATTGGCCCGATAGGCCAGTTTTAAATTTTTTCGGGGCCTCGGGCTTTGAACTTGCGCCGCGGTATATTTATCGGCGTGACGTGAATTATTTAGATCGCAAAATTGCCGAAGAAGATGAAAATCAGGAGATGGATTTTAGTGATCCTTCGGGCGATGGCAGTGCGGCATTATCTCGGGATAAAATTCCTTGCCGCAGTTTGACGCAAGAAGATCTGGCAGCGATCATTAAGATAGATCGTAAAATTATGGGATTCGACCGGACAGCATATTACGATCGCAAGATGGAAGAAATACTGACCGAATCCGGTATTCGCGTGTCGCTTGTCGCGGAATGTGATGATCATGTGGTGGGTTTTATCATGGTGCGGGTTGATTTCGGTGAATTTGGCCGGGCTGAGCCCTCTGCAATCATTGATAGTTTAGGGGTCGATCCGGCTTATGCGCATAATAATGTGGGCAGTGCCTTGATGTCACAGCTTATGGCTAATCTGGCTGTTCTGAGAACGGACGAGGTTCGAACAGAGGTTGAGGCGTCGCAATTGGCTTTGGCGGGTTTCTTACAGAGTAACGGCTTTGAGCCAGCCCAGAGTTTATCACTTTGCAAAAAAACACTCTAAAGTCGCCTGAATTGATAGGGTTCTATAAAGCGCCCTGCCCATATTCCTCTTTTCTTAATTTTGGCTTGTGCCTGTTGATCCGCGTAATCATAAGAAAAATACAAATAGGCTATGGCATTGCCGCTTAGAACCATTTCGGCATTTATATCGATATTTCCGGCAAGAGAACATTTGCCGACTTTGCGCCCATAGGCATCGGTATCCATGATTTCACAGGTCACGGTTTGACCATTGATGAGCCGTTTCAAGAAAATTGTTGAGACACGTCCGCAGGGGTACTCTTTGTCATTTTTCCAGCAATTCTGGCGCGTCTCAGGAGCATCAATGCCATGAAGCCGAATAGATATCCCGTCTATTTTAAGGGTATCACCATCGAGGACAACGGCCTTGCCTGTAATATTCTGACTGATGTTCCCGATATTGGAAACTGCGGGTTGCTTTACCTTTGTGGTGGTGCTGAATTGGGGGAATAAAGCCAAGGAAAGGCCGGCGGCAATAGACACAATAATCGTGATTGCGCCGTCCCTCATCCATCTTTTGTTCTTACGAAATTTTAGAATATTTTTCATTCATATGATCATTTGATTAAGCATCAGATTTGATCATACCTTGAATATATTCGATAAATCCATCTTTTTGAGCAGCGGTCGCAACGCCGCCAACAGGTCGGTAGCCTTTTTGAATATGATTATTCACTTTTTCCTGAAGCCGGGAAATTTCAAAATCTTCCAGAATGATATAATCCAATGAACATACTCCTATAGTTTATACTGGTATATTAGTATTCACTTAAATTCTTTACAAATTGTAACGATTTAAGAAAATACTATTTAGTTCCTGGATTAATTCACAGCTTAATTTAAGGCATCATATTTTGCCTGAAGCTCGTCCTCGCTTTCCTTGAAGTCCGGATTGGGGATGATACATTCCTCTGGACAGACAAGAACGCACTGTGGCTCGTCATCTGCGCCGACACATTCTGTGCATTTGAAGGGATCAATTTTATACATTGGATCACCTTCTGTAATGGCTTCGTTGGGGCATACGGGCTCGCAGGCATCACATGCGGTGCAAGCTTCCACGATCATTAAGGCCATGATATTTTCCTTTCGCTTTTAATCTATGGGTCAATTAAGAGGCTTTAGCCATATTTTCAAGTTCTGTAAGTTTCTCGTGGCGGAAGGCACCCCATATGGCAGCACCAATAGCCCCGGCATAAATGGAATCTTCGTGGGATACCACGGGCATATCCATCTTGCTTCTTGCCATGGCTTCATTAAGGGCCAGCACCAATCCGCTATCAAGGGCAAGGCCGCCGGTACACATGACAACGCCTTCGGTAACTTTCAGTGATTTCAATAGCTTAACCAAACGTCCTGCCATGGAAATATGAATGCCTTTCAGGATGTTGGCCGCAGAAATATTGCGGGACACCATGTTGATCACATCGGTTTCGGCGAGAACGGCGCAGATGCCGGATACCACTTCCGGATCATCGGCTTGTTCGCTCAGTCCGCCAATTTCATCCTGACCAATGCCAAGATATCTTGCGATATTCTCAAGGAACTGGCCGGACCCAGACGCGCATTGGCTGGTCATTTTATATTTCAGAACCTTACCCTTGTCACTCATGCTGATGGCCTTACCATTCAAGGCCCCGATATCCAGAAGGGAACGGGCATCCGGATTAAGGTAGAGTGCCCCGCGGGCATGGGTTGTCATGGAATAAAAATGCCCGGTTGAATAGGGGATGCTTTCTGCATCGCCGGTCGTTGCGATATAATCTATATCATCGCGGGTATAGCCATTTTTCTCTAAAAGATAATCAAAGGCATTTTCCGCGAGGGTAAAAGGCTGCCGGTTTCTGATCCGGTCTGTCTGCCGGTCAATCCAGGTGATCTTATCACCGTTGATTTCAAACAGGGCAGTCTTAACTGCGCCTGTTCCTACATCAATGCCTACTGTTAATGCCATTTTAAGCCTCCATTACGGCGCGGCGGGCAAATTCAGAACCGCCAAGCGCACCGGTGTAAATTGATTCAGGGTCGATATTGATGGTTACGTCGCCATAGTTTTCTTTGACCAGTTCCCGCAATGCTTTAACGGCGGCTTCGTTTTTGGCCACGCCGCCTGTGAAGGTGAACTGGTCACTGATGCCGCCGGATCTAGCGATGATTGACATGGCCCGCAGGATGATTGATCGATGCAATCCGGCCAGAATATCTTCCCGTTTTTCGCCAAGTGCTAGTCTGTCCCGCAATTCCGCACCGGCAAAAACCGTGCAGGTGGAGTTGATTTTGACCGCCTTGGTTGATTTCATGGCGATGGGCCCAAGCTCATGCAGGCCCATATTCATCTCATCAGCAATATAACCAAGATACCGCCCGCAGCCCGCGGCGCAGCGGTCATTCATCTGGAAATTATCCACAACGCCATTCGGGTCAATCTGGATGGCCTTGGTATCCTGACCGCCAATATCAAGCACGGTTCGGGTGCCGGCATACATCATATGGGCGCCGAGGCCATGACAGAGGATTTCTGAACGGATATGTTCTTTCGGGAAGGGCAGGCGGACACGGCCATAACCGGTGCCGACGACAAATGTTTCTTCCAGCTCCACAGCCAGCGCCCTTTTAACAGGATCCTGCACATCTTCGAAACGAATGCCCAGTTCAGGAGATTCTCTGGTCAGATTTTTCAAACCACTCAGGAATTTTCCTTCAAGGTTCCCTGCGGGCGGTCTGTTTTCCACTTGTATGATGGATTTGTCATAGACATTCAGGGCAAAATCATAGCTGATGTCGGCTTCTTTGGAGATTTCCTCTGAAAGGCTCAGGAAACGTCCGCCGGCAATATCGCGGAAAAAATCTGATTTGCGTGTTGCGCCCTTGGCATAAAGCGCCAGTGATTCGTGGCGCAGTTTGTCAAAGACATCTGATAAGACCTGGGTCAGGACAGAGCGCACATCATCAAACCGCTCGCCCTCTGCATTGCTCAGGCAGGTATTCTGCAGATCATCTAATTGTTCAACAAATTGCTCACGGCGAAAATTGCGTTCCAGATCATGTAAAAAGACATCCTGATTATCCCTCAATTTTTCGTTATCATCCAGATTATTCCGTAGCAAAGTAAAACGGGTATCAATCATCGCTTCCTGCTTGGCCACGGCGCTGGCCGTGTCATAATTGGAGCGGGAATTGGTAATTCCCCGTCCAATGATCTCTTGATTCTCATTCATGACCACCGCCTTGGTCGTTGTCGAGCCGAGATCAATTCCAATAAAACATTTCATATTATTATCCTTTTCTCTACGCGCCTTTTACACGCCGGCGCGGCGTTTTTGATCGATCATCTGGAAATAGCTTTCCAACCTGTTCTTGACATTGGCTGCCGAGAAATAACGCGGGTCAACCAGGTCGGTTTCAACAAAGGCCGCGGGTTTTCCAGTGCGTTTTTCCACTTCGCGCATCATCATTAATTCCCCGGCAGCAAAGCTGTTGCAGCTTTTGATGGAATTGATCAAAAGGCCGTCCGCCTCATAGTCATTGATGTAAGTTTCCAGCATCCGCGTGCGCTCAGGCAGGTTGCGGTTGGTGTAACAATGCATGCAATATTCAGCAAGGCTCTCCAGAGGACGGGAAGGGTCATGGCGAAAGCCAAAATCATAGGTGCCGCCCACCTTGGTATAGGTGCTGGCCACGACAACCGCGCCTTCGTCATAGAACATTTTCCAGAATTCACGCATGCTGGTATAATTGGGCGGCCCTTCGGTAACGATGCGGTATTTCTCGTTCTTCATCTCACCTTCCGGTGTGATCGGCCCCTGACCTTTGCGAATCCGCTCTTCGATTTCCGCCCGCAGGGTTTTATAATAATCCACGGCAAGATCTGTTCCCCGGAAGGCCGTAAAAATTGGCCCGATATAATAGATGCCGCCAAAATAGGCATCAATGGGGGAGGGCTTGTTTTTAGCGGATTCCAATACCCAGACAAAATCATCTTCTGCCTTGGCGGAATGGGCCAGATTTTCCCGCAAACGGTCGATATCAAATTTTACGCCGCTGACTTTTTCATATTTCGGGATGACTTCTTCTTTTAACTGCTTGACCACATAGTCGGTCATGGCTTTGGTAATAACCCCGTCGCCGGTATAGGGTACATGCAGCATGGCAGTTTCGCATTTATAGTCATGACGCAGAAGCTCAAACCATTTCAGAAAAGTATAACAGCCGGTATAGCTCAGCATTAAAATATCGGGTTCTGGAATAGGCTGCCCCGTGGGGCCGATATTGCCCTTACGCATCATGCCAATATCGGCTTTGACATAGGTGCAGACATCTTCTGAATGGCCCCATTTCTCGGCTTCCATAATCATGCCGCCGGATTTTTTCCGCAGGCCGTTTTGAATGGCGTTGATCTCGGGGTAATTACCCACCATGTCGAAACACATGATCAATTCATTGAGGTTGCCGGGCACGAAAGTATAAGAAACTTTCTCACCCGTATTTTTCACATTGCCAAGCCGATCAAAATTGCCGTCGATCATGGCCTTTTGTTTGGCCATAGAGGCATCTTTTTGTACGTCGGTGGATGGTTTTCTTTGTGGGGCGCTCATTCTCTTAACTCCATAGCTTGATCGAATCGGCAAATGTTCCTGCCTGTTCGCGTATTGGCTGCATTTGCCCGGTGTTTTCAGCATATTTGAAACTGATATGGGGAATATCGACTTGATTTAAGACGTCTTGCAGGATAGGCCGTTCCAAAAGTGCCGGATCGCAGAAACTGGCGGCGGCAAAGATGACGCCTTCTGCATTGGTTTCCCGAACAAGATCGACCAGAAACTGCCCTTTGATATCTTCGTTCGGTTCAAAGCAGGACGGCATTTTCACCGATGCTTCGAGGAAGGTATAAGACAGGGCCTGCATAGGATCTATGTCGGTGGGAACGGGTTTGGCAAACCAGCGATTGACCAGCATATAATCGTCATCGACCACATAACAGCCTGATATCTCTATGGATTTTATCAGGTTAATCGGGGGCTGTTCACAGAAGGAACCGGAAATAACAACACGGCTGTTATCCCGTTTTGGCCGGTCTTCCTGTTTTGCCGCATCAATATAGTCTGTGATGAGGATATTATGATCCTCAACAGGGATCACCATACCAGCCCGATTGATCAGATAAACTTCAGAAGATGGCGCGAGCCACGGGTAGTCTGCTCTGAATTTATAAAGCTTGCGGGTTAATCTGCGATTTTCATTATAAAGTTCAATGGAATTTTTTAAGGCCTCATTGGTTACTTTATTGCCGCTGATTTTTTCTAAATCTTCTTTTAAGACGTTCAATTCATGAATGTAAAATTCACCGCCAACATCTCTCATATAATTTTGAGGCACATCGAAATAATGGGCATAAACATCCGGGCGCAATAATTTCCACATCCCCGATAGATTACGGATAACATCACAAATACTCGGAAATAACATACCATCGACAAAATCGAGGCGGTCAGTGAGCAGAAGTTCGATGGTAGAGCGGGGAATGCGGCAGATATAGCTTTGATAATAAGCATCCCCCTGAATGACTTCCAACTGATCTCCGCCGCCCAATATGCCAAGGGGCATCATGCCCGCAGCATGGATGATTTCGCGCGGCACATACATGGGCATATAGCCAATGACATGCCGTCCAGGTTCCGCATCTTTCCACTTGCGGGCGGCTGTAAAATCCAGATCATCATAAAGGGCCTGACAGCGGTTGGTGATTTCTTCTCTCGTAGCCATATCTCAAATCTCCTTACTTTTTGCGTCCTTACTTTTTTCGGCTGGCAGGCATCAGGCTTTCGGTAAATTCTGGTGTCCAGGGCTGACCCGCAGCTAATGCTTGGCGCAGGGCGATAAAATCGATCTCACGTTCGCGGCCAACAGGTTCATTAAAGGCACGGAAACCCGCTCGCGCTTCTGTCATCATGTTCAGGGCAAGCCATGCCCGCGAATTTTCTTTGTTGGCATTCCAGACGTTAATTTTAGGCTTGCGTAATTCTTCCAATGTCTTGGTCATGCAGTCGGGGAAGGTGGTGATGAATTTAGAACATATGTCATCAATCTTTTGATCCAGAAGTGACAGGTCAATTTCGCCGGCCTTCAGGGTTTCCTTGCCGCGCGCCAAGGCGTCGCCGCTTTTGGATTCGCCCATAATGATTTTGCCATATTGATCCAGATATTGATCGGTAATCACAAGCGGGTTGGCAATAAATTCACCATCTATTTTCAGGGCAGGGACAATATCGCACACGATACCCATGCGATAGGCCTTATGGGCTGACCAAGGCTCACACAGGGTGCCTGATACCATGGCCTGCTCGCAGCCGACCATGACAGGCAGGAAATCCGTTGCGCCGCCAATGGGGGCCGAACCATGTTTGGGGCCCGCTTGTCCGAATTTGGCAAGATCATGGGTGATTGAAAAATCACAGGCCATGCCAATTTCCTGACCGCCGCCGATCCGCATGCCATTCACGCGGCAAATCACGGGTTTGTCACAGCCTAAAATAGCGGATACCATATCATTGAACAGACGCATATACTGGCGGTATTCTTGGGGATTTCCGGCGTAATATTCCGCATATTCTTTGGTATTTCCGCCGGTGCAAAAGGCTTTGTCACCGGCTCCGGTGAAAACCACGGCCACCACATCACGGGCGTTACTTGCCTCTCGGAAGGCTAAAATAAGGGATTTGACCATATCTGTTGTATAGGAATTATATTGGGACGGATTATTCAGCGTGATCCAATAATTATAGAGGCCTTCTACAATATTCCCGTCAGGTGTTTTGGCAGGGCGTTTCTCAAGAATAACGCCAGAGGCATCAATTTCATTCACTAAATTATGATTTTCCAGATCAACAGATGGCATTAGCTTTAGCTCCTTTGAATTTATTAAATCGTTATGAGTTAGGGTTTCTCATCTCATAAGCTTCATTCGTTTCTTTGCGGCTTCTTCGTTCAGGGGCTGAAATTATCTATTTTCAGGAGTTGACGAACTGGCAAAGACTCATTAAAGTAGTAATTAAGTACCACAATACCGAATTAAAGGTCAAGGCCTGAAATCAAGAATAGTCACAATAGTTTTTTGATGGCCCGCCCCGGGAAGAGAAATTGAAGGAGATGGCAAAATAGAAAATGAAGAAGATGGCAATACAGGAGACGCGACGCGGCGACTTAGCGACCAAGCGGGAGCGCAGCCTTTAGCGGCGCCTGAGCGTAATCCAAATAAACAGGAGCCCCGCGACTTAGCGACCAAGCGGGAGCGCAGCCTTTAGCGGCGCCTGAGCGTAATCCAAATAAACAGGAGCCCCGCGACTTAATTTAAAGAGAATAAATACACTGCGGCTTGGCAGCAGGGATATTAAATTGGTGAAAAAGATGGAAGTTGAAGAAAGAAGGAATTAATGATGCCTCCCAATTCTAAAAATGATTCTAATGATAGATCTGTTTCTTTGGCCATGGTTGGCAGTGGGGGGGCCGGCGTTATGACATCTGGTTCCATGCTGCTTGAGGCCGCGACAAAAGCCGGTCTTTATGGTTTGATGACCCGCACCGTCGGCCCGCAGATCAGGGGCGGTGAGGCGGCGGCTTTGCTCAGGCTGGGCAATAAGCCCGTTCATTGCGTAGATGATATATTTGATATCATTGTGGCGGTGGATTGGAAGGGGGCGGAGCGTTTTGCCGCCGAAGTCCCCCTTGGCCAGAGCAGCTTGATTATCACAGACCCTGCGGCAGGTGATATTCCAGAAATCCTTCTGGCTTCGGGCGCGCGCGTTGTTGAATTGCCCATTGAGGCGCTCGCGAGTGCCATTGAGGACGGCAGGCCCAACATGGTGATTCTCGGGTTTGTTGCGGCGTTAATTGGCCTCTCGGAAAAACCCATTCATAAAATTATCACCAAGAAACTTGCGAAGAAGGGTAAGGCCGCCGCGACGACAAGCTGGCAAGCCGTTCAGGCAGGCTATCTTGCGGCAAAAGATGTGACTTCCCCCGTAAAAGTGTCTTTTGCAGAGGGTGACAACAAGGGACGTTGGCTGATCAGCGGGAATCAGGCCGCAGGTTTTGGCGCATTGCGCGGCGGAATCAGGTTCGTTGCAGCCTATCCGATCACGCCTGCAACAGAAATATTGGAATGGTTGTCGCCCAACCTGCCAAAAATGGGCGGAACATTGGTGCAGGCGGAAGATGAGCTGGCTTCCATCAATATGATCATCGGCGCGTCATTTGGCGGCAAGCCATCCTTGACGGCAACGTCAGGCCCGGGCCTGTCCCTGATGATGGAAGGCATCGGGCTTGCGGTGGCGTCGGAAACGCCGGTTGTGGTGGTTAATGTCATGCGCGGCGGGCCCTCCACCGGTATTCCGACGAAATCAGAACAGACGGATTTGAATATTGCGGTTTATGGTCTTCACGGGGATGCCCCCCATATTGTCACGGCGGCGACGTCGGTTGAAGATTGTATTTTCACGGCCCAATGGAGCGTTCACCTTGCTGAAGCCATGCAGACGGCGGTCATTATGCAATCTGATCAATTCATGGGGCAGGCCAGCGCGGTGATTGATCCACCAGCAAATATTTCCTTCATCGCGCAGCGTCTTGTGGAGCCAGCACCGGCAGAGAATTACAGGCGTTATGCGGTGACAGGGAGCGGGGTTTCGCCCATGACCCTGCCGGGAACGCCTCTGGGGCAATATACCGCCGATGGGCTGGAGCATAACCCAAAAGGACTGCCATCAACCCTGATGGAGGATCACAGAGATCAGATGGATAAGCGTGATCGGAAAATTGCAGAATTTAATTATGGTGATCATTGGGCTGATGTCGAAGGTGAAAAGGACAGCACGCTTGTTATCATCACTTGGGGATCAACCACCAATGCGGTTCGGGAGGGGATAGAGCGTCTGAAAGATCAGGGCATTAATGTCAGGCTTGTCGCGATGCGTCTGCTTTCCCCTGCGGTGCCGGCTCAATTTGATTCGGCGCTTGAGGGCGCAAAACGAATATTGGTTGTTGAACAAAGCCATTCCGGGCAATTCCTGAAGCTTCTCAGGGCAAATTATGACATGCCGGGCGAGGTCAGGTCATTTCGCCGTGCGGGCCCGTTGATCATCAGACCCGGCGAAATTGTGGATAGGATTAAAAATTGGAGAGTCCAATGAATGAATGTGCGCCCCCAAAGCTTAAAGCCAGTGATTATAAATCCGACTTGAAACCGGTATGGTGTTCAGGGTGCGGGGATTATCATGTGCTGTTATCGGTCACGCAGGCTTTGGCTAAATTAAAACTGGCCCCGGAAAATGTCGCTGTTATCTCAGGTATTGGCTGTTCCTCGCGCATACCGGCCTATACCAATACCTATGGTTTTCACACCATTCATGGGCGGGGCCTTGCGGTGGCGACCGGCGTTAAAGTGGCGCGGCCTGATCTTACGGTGATCGCGGCGGGCGGTGATGGAGACGGTTTCTCCATTGGCGGCAATCATTTTCTGCACGCTTGCCGGCGTAATGCCAATATGACGTATATTGTCATGGATAATGAAGTGTACGGCATGACCAAAGGCCAGCCATCGCCGACCACAGACCCAAGCTGGGATAGTGCTTTATCGCCCGGGGGGACGGGATTGTCGCCCTTTCATCCGCTTGTGATTGCCTTGGCGTCCGGCGCTAATTTTATCGCGCGGACTTTTTCCGGCGATGTCAGGGGAACGGCCAGTATCATCGCAGACGCCATAGAACATCCCGGTTTTTCATTCATACAGATATTAAGCCCCTGCGTTACCTTCCGGCCAGATCAAAAGGCCTGGAAAAAACGGGTTCACAAGGCGGTCGTTGATGAGACCGATGACCCCGCGAGGGCCGCGCGAAGGCTGATGTCGGATGATGGTTTTAATACCGGCGTTTTATATCGCGGCCATCGTAAGCCATATGGTTTTTCATGTGGCGCGGAAAAAGGTGATATTGCGGAAATTCAAAAACAATTTGAGGTCTGAGGCCTTAATATTATGGAGTGAATAGAATTATGGAAATTTTACAACCGCCAAACTGGCCGCGCCCGAAAGGCTATTCAAACGGCATTAAAGCCAAAGGTGACATGATTTTTGTTGCCGGACAGGTGGGCTGGAATGAGAAGGAAGAATTTGAGTCTGAGGCGATCGAGGATCAAATCAGACAGGCTTTGAAAAATATTCTTGCCATTTTAAAAGAAGGCAATGCAGGGCCGGAACATATTGTACGCATGACATGGTTTGTCACCCATAAACAGGAATATCTTGATAAACAAAAAGAAATTGGCGCGGTTTATCGGGATGTCATGGGCGATGTTTATCCGGTGATGTCATTGATTCAGGTTGCCGGATTGATTGAGCATGGCGCAAAGCTCGAGATAGAAGCCACGGCGGTCGTCTAGAGCAATGTCAGACCTATTTGGCTTTATAGCCCTCCGGATTTCGGGATTGCCAGTTCCATGCATGACGCACCATATCGCGTAAATTTCGGCGGGCTGTCCAGTTAAGCTCTTGTTGGGCAAGGGCGGGGTCTGCGAAACAGGCGGCGATATCGCCGCGGCGGCGCGGGGTAATTCTTATTGGGATTTTAATGTCATTGACCTCTTCAAATGCCTTGACCATATCAAGCACGCTATAGCCCACGCCAGTCCCGAGGTTATAGGTCACCAGCCCCGGATTAGTGCCAAGCTTGTCGAGGGCCTTTAAATGACCAAGGGCCAGATCAACCACATGGATATAATCCCGCACGCCTGTGCCGTCCTTCGTGGGATAGTCATCGCCAAAAACGGATAGCTCTTTTAACTTGCCAATGGCCACCTGAGAAATGAAAGGCATCAGATTATTGGGGATGTCATTTGGGTCTTCGCCGATCAAACCACTGTCATGGGCGCCCACAGGGTTAAAATAACGCAGCCGCGCGATATTCCACCTTGGGTCGGCCGTGGCCATATCCGCCAGGATATTCTCGATCATGAGTTTAGATGTGCCGTAAGGATTTGTGGTGCCGCCCGTGGGAAAATCTTCGCGGATGGGCAGGCTTTTTGGGTCGCCGTAAACCGTGGCGGATGAGCTAAAGACCAGATTGCGCACGTTATATTTATCCATCACCTGAAAAAGTGTCACGCTGCCGACCACATTATTCTGATAATAGGTCAGGGGCTGCGAAACAGACTGGCTCACGGCCTTTAAGCCGGCAAAATGAATGACGGAATCAAATTTTTCAGCGGAAAATATATTTTCCAATCCCCCGCGATCCAGAATGTCCATTTCATGGAAGGCCAGATTGTTTTTGCCGGTAATATTCTTCACGCGGTTCAGAGATTCGGTGCAGGAATTGGACAGGTTGTCAATGACGGTCACATCATGCCCGGCCTGTAAAAGCTCAAGCACGGTATGACTGCCAATATATCCTGAACCGCCTGTAACCAATATTTTCATGAGTAGCCCGTTTTTATCTTCTTGCCCTTATGCTTAAGGGATAAGTTTTACAGATAAATTAACAAAGAACAAGAATCTTGACTCTATTATGATGACTTAAAGCCATATTCTGCCGCGCCAATCGCGCCGCAATATTGGGCATTGGGGGAGAGAATACAGGTCATATTGGCATTATTTTCTTCCAGTTTTCTGATGAACATATTGACCAGTTCCGAGTGATACTCCAGAACACCGCCGGAAAAAACGACCATATCCGTGGTAATGGCGGTCATTTCCATAACTCTTTTGACGACGGAACTATAAAGCGCATAAATGATATTTTCGATCCTCTCGCCATTCATCAATGTTTTGATAACCTCCTGACCGGAAAATACCGTGCAAAAGCTGTTGAGGGATAATTCCTTGTCATTTCCGCGGGCAAGTTCTGTCATATCCTTGAGCGGAACTTCGAGCCGATGCCCCAGTTCCTCAATATAAGCCCCGGTGCCTGCTGCGCATTTTCGGTTGATAGCAAATTGATCGACTTTGTTGTTGCACGCGGCAATGATTTTGGAATCCTGCCCGCCAATATCAATGATGCTATAGGCATCCTTTAGGTCGCATTGTTTTTGCACGCCGATGAAATGGGCCTTGATCTCGGTTAGGGCATCATGGGCGAAACGGATATATTTTCGGCCATAACCGGTGGCAATTATTTTATGTCCCTCTTTGATGTCATGGCTGCCCTCATTCCGAAAAGGCGAGAGGTCACCGCTCTCTCCGGCGAGCGCGAGGCGCACATGATCCTGCAAGGGAAAGAGGGTTTTTTGTTTACGTTTAAGCAGGATATTACCTTGCCCATCCAAGGCAACAACCTTGATTTCTGAACTGCCGCAGTCTACCCCCCAATAGATTTCCTCAGTCACGGCCATTATATGGTCTCCAGAAAAGCTTCGATCAGGGTGGTTGATTGCTCATCCGAATAACAGCGCAGATCACATAAGTCGCCGTCAATTATGATGGTGGGAATGCCTTTATCCTTTAATTTCCGCGGCAGATTGTAAGAGGCATTGCTGTTGTTGGGGCAGGTTCGGGCGGCCATGAATATAACCCCGTCAATCTTGAAATCCTTGACCATCTTTTCAATATAGTCTTCCTTATATTGATCATTGCGGTTGATGAAAATCTTGATATAGGCCTTGGCCATACTGGGCAAGGGGTTTTCTGGATCAAAATCAGAGAAAATCCAGCTATTGCAATAGGTTGACGCGACGACACAGGCCTTGTTTTCCTTGAAGATATTGGATTGAGCCCGCAGCCGCCCCCAGACGGGCATGCCGTCCCAATAGATGCGTTTATTCTCTTTTGGGATGGCGGAATGGTTCTTTTGGATTTTTTCTTTTAAGTCTTTCAGCAGGTCTTTGTAATATTTTACGGCAATTTCTGTCCCGCGCAAAACCACGATAGGGCCCATATAAACCGTACTGTCAAAGAAAGTCATTGGGCTTGGTGCGGCTTGCGCCATATTTAACACATCAGACCAAAGATTTGTTGCCTCCAATGAGAGGGCAACGGTGGATTTTAATTTCTCTTTATTCATTGGATGGCCAATGACGGGTTCCAGAAAATGAATTAATGCTTCAAACTGCCGGGC
Organism: Emcibacter sp.; assembly: GCA_021647465.1. Taxonomy (GTDB): domain Bacteria; phylum Pseudomonadota; class Alphaproteobacteria; order Sphingomonadales; family Emcibacteraceae; genus Paremcibacter. Next base: position 148,200 of record JAKIUQ010000005.1, read on the forward strand.
CACATCATCGATATATTCCGGCTTGATTTCCGGCAGGTTCGTGGGCGGATGAATGCCAAAGATGGGCGCGTTGAATTCTGAGGCATAATATTCGAACCAATGCATCACATCTTTGCATTGATTGGTATTATAGACCAGCACATCAGGACGGGGAATCTCTTCGATGCCAAAGGCTTTGGTCAGCGGCGTGATCCCCTTCATATAGGCCCCGATATCAGAGGTCAGATAGCTGCATATTTCCGGTGAATAGCCATGGGCATTGGCCACGGGAATTGTCTCCATACAGACCCGTGTCGCGCCCAGCATCGCCCCGTGATTCTCAGGAAAAAATACCTCAAACCCCATGGCGCGAAGTATTTCGGCGGGGCCAACAGATGTGCACCAGGCCACTTTGCGCGCGGGATCTTTTGCGGCTCTGTCCAGATCCAGAAAATATTCTTTCATCACATTGCTCATGATTTTGCACCCTCTAGTATTTTATTGATCGCGCGCCGAATAAACACAGAGATCATATTTTTACGGTAACCGCGCGGGAAGAAATCCTGCTGATAGGTCACCGTGAAGTCATTTGCCTTTCGGCAAATATCCACAATCATGTCATCAGATGTTTCATGATTTTCAAGCTTGGCATGAAAAACGCCAGGCCGCGTATTCAGGCCGGTCAGGGCCACCGAAATATCACCATTGCCCCGCCGCAGTGCAGCAACGCCTAATGAGGGAAAATCAAGGGCATTACGGATGGTCAGCTTTTCATAATGACTAAGGGAGTTTTCAGTAATCTCCACCTTAATATGGGTGATGATTTCACCATGCATAAGGCTCTTGCTTTCAATGCCGTCATTTAAGTAAAGATCCGCCAATTTTATCTCTTTCGATCCCGCTGGCCCAATGATATTAACCGTAGAATTCTGCAATAATAATAGGGGCGCGGTATCGGATACAAAACGGGCCTGACATAGTATGTCATCGCCGCGCTTTGCGCTTTTAACAAGATGGCAGACATCACCGCCTATTTTAAAACAGGGGCTATGGCTTTCCCGGTTAATGGGGCTTTGATTGATATAACTGCAGCGATTTTCAACCATGATATTGCCGCCAATGGTGGCCCGGTTGCGAATTTGCGGGCTGGCCACTTTATGGGCCGCGCGGGCTAATGCGGGCAGATATTTCTGAATATTGTTATTGCTGCAAAGCTCACTCAGCGACGTTAGAGCGCCGATGATAATATGATCACCTTGTTTTTCTATATTATTTAATGCGCGAAGGCCTGTCAGGCTGATCACGATATCTGGAGATAATATTTCAGATTTCAGGTTGGGCATAATATCAGTCCCGCCCGCAGAAAAGATAAATTGGCGGCCTTCATGCTGGCATTCCTGTACCAGATTATAGAGCTGCTCGATGGTTTTTGGCCGGGCAAAATCAAAATCTTTTTTAGGGGCGGTCATGTCCCGGCCTCCTGATTTTTTTCTCTTTCTTTGGCAAGGGCGCTTAATACGCGATCAGGCCGCATGGGCAATTGGGTGAGGCGGATACCAATCGCATCATAAACCGCATTGGCAATGGCCGGAATGACGGGGGCCAGAATACCTTCGCCGGCCTCTTTTGCCCCGAACGGCCCCTCACTGTCATCACTATAGGCGGGGACAATATCAACTTCGGGCTGTTCAAAGGCGGAGGGGATTTTATAATCCAGAAATGAGGGGTTTTGGGTTGCGCCACTATCATAGATCATTTCTTCCATCAGGGCTTGCCCCAGCCCCATATGAATACAGCCTTCGATCTGGCCCCTGACCGCAAGCGGGTTCAAAGGAAAACCACAATCATGGGCGCAGGTTGCTTTATCGACTTTGATAAAGCCGGTTTCAGGATCCACGGTAACTTCGACAATGAAGGCGGTAAAGCTGTAGCTTGGGCTGAGGCCCGCGCCGGCACCTTTAAACTTTCCGCCTAATTTTGGCGCGCGGTATGTGCCGCTGGTTTGCAGAATGCCGCCGAATTCAAGGGCTTTTGTCACGGCGTCAAGATAGGTCACGCTGGCGTTATGTTTTTCTGATCGGATCAGGCCATCTTCAATGATAAAACCATCGGCATAATCCGGATTAGCCCCAAGAAAGCCTTGCTCAAAATCTGGCTTGCGTCCGCCTTGACGGAAAAAATTATCGGGGGCATCCGGTCTGTCATATTCGGGCGGTATCATTTCGAGCAAGTCGCAAGCTGCCTCAATCAGAATGCGCCGCATTCGAATGGCGGCATTGCGGCTGGCATTCCCCGCCATGAAGGTAACGCGGGAACTGTAACTGCCAAGATCGACGGGGGTTGTCCTTGTATCGGCGCTGATGATTTTGATATTTTCCAAAGGCTGGCCCAGGACTTCGGCGGCCATCTGGGCCAGCATGGTATCGCTGCCCTGCCCAATATCCGCCGCGCCGGAATAGACCGTCACGCCGCCGTCATAATCTATGGTCATACGCACGGTAGAGGCGGGAAGTTTGTTCCAGTGAATGGGCAAGGCACTGCCGGATATAAAAAAACCACAAGCCACTCCAATGCCCGTGCCAAATGGCAGCTTGCCATGTTTTTCTTTCCATTTGGTGCGTTTAATTGCTTCTGTTAATCCATTATGCAAACCAACAGAGGTGACGCGGAATTCATTGGTGGTGAGGGTATTTTCCTTATGAATCATGTTAAGGCGGCTCTCTGCGGGATCAATGTCCAGCTCTGCGCAGGCCATATCCAGCAAAACTTCACTGGCAAAGCGCGGATTAACGCCGCCGTGGCCGCGCATGGCGCCGCACATGGGCTTGTTGGTATATAAACGCTGCACATGAAAGCGGAAATTGGGCAGTTTATACGGCCCTTGCAACAGAACGCCGTTGTAATAAGTGGTGACAATACCAAAACTGCCATAGGCGCCGCCGTCGATCAAGGTATCAAGGTCAATGGCCGTGATGCCTTTTTTGCGGCTATAGCCCAGTTTCATGGTCAGGTCGGTTTGATGTCGTCCGTGGTGGCTGAAGAAGACTTCTTCGCGGTCGAATTTAATTTTTACATTGCGCCCCAGATCAAGGGCGAATTTCGCAGCGATCATTTCATGGGGAAAGGGATCACTCTTGCCGCCAAACCCGCCGCCCAGATGGGGTTTTATCACGCGGATATTATGCTCTGGTATCTCCAGGACTTCGGCCAGAGCCATATGCAGATAATGGGGTACCTGCGTTGCGGAATATACGGTAATATTTCCTTTATTATCTATTTGAACCTGTGTGGCATGGGGTTCGGTAAAGCCGTGATTGATCGAGGCAAAACGAAAGCGTTTTTTGATCACCACATCAGCATCTGAAAAACCTTGATCCAGATCGCCAAACTCCTGCAATATTTCTTTATGCAGGTTATTTTTCTTGTTTAATTCGGGGTGCAGGGGGTGGTCCGTGGGCTTTAGGGCCTCTTTACTGTTGAAAACGCCTTCGGTTATTTCATAGTCAACCTTGATCAGCCGCAGGGCATGGGCGGCAATTTCAGCATTTTCCGCCGCCACGGCCGCCACAGGTTCGCCCATATAACGCACCATATCACGGGCGATGGCAGGCTCGTCCTTGCTGATGCTCAACACCCCAAAGTTATTCTTGAAATCAGCGCCCGTTAAAACGCCTTTAACGCCGCTCAGGGCCAATGCCGCCGAGATATCCACAGACAGGATATTCGCGCTGGGGCAGGGGGCGCGCAGAATTTTTATGATCAGCGGATTATGCAGCCGAATATCATCGGTATAAAGCGCTTGTCCCGTCACTTTCGCGCGGGAATCAATGAGCGGAACCGGCTTGCCGATGACCTTATAATCTTTCGCCGGATAACCTTTTGTCAAATCTGTCATTTTATGATCCGTCATGAGCCGCCCTTCTCATTTTTGAGGCGGCAAGATGCAGGGCTTTTTCGATGCTGTTATAGCCCGTACAGCGGCAGACGGTGGCGGATATACATTCCTTGACCTCATCATCGTCGGGATTGTTGTTTTTTGCCAACATATGAACGCCGTTAATAACCATGGCGGGCGTGCAAAAACCGCATTGAATTGCGCCCATCTCTATCATCGCCTCTTGCACGGGATGAAGCGCATTACCCTTTGCGATGCCTTCGATGGTGGTGATGGCGGCCCCTTCGGCTTCCAGGGCCGGCAGGAGGCAGGACAGCATGGGCTTGTCGTCAATCATAACGCTGCAACAGCCGCATGCGCCTTTATCACAGCCATTCTTTGTGCCGGTTAAATTCAACTCTTCGCGCAAGAAATCCAGTAATGTCATGGACGGTGAAACCGCCTTGGTATGTTTCCGTCCATTTATGGTCAAATTCAGTAACTTCATTTTCATCCTTTATAAAGATAAAAGCCCACAGCTTTTCCCGCCGTCCACATGTAAAATCTGTCCGTTGATAAAGGCACCATCACCAGAGGACAGAAAAGCAACGGCGGCGGCAATATCATCAACCGACCCCATTTTCCCCGTCGGCTGCATGCGCAGCAATCTGGCGAGCGCCTCTTCAGGCATATTTTTTGTCATGGGTGTTTCGATCAGGCCGGGGGCAACCGCATTGACATTAATTTGAAACCTTGCCAGCTCCAGAGCCAAGGTACGGGTTAAGCTGACCAGCCCGCCTTTGCTGGCGGAATAATTGGCCTGCCCGATATTGCCAAGCCAGGAGCGGGAAACAATATTGACGATCTTGCCGCTATTCTGGGCCTTCATGGTATCAAAGACCGCCTGACAACAGAGGAACGGCCCTTTCAGGTTCACATCCATGACCTTGTCCCAGTCATCCTCGCTGAGGCGGCTCAGAAAACCATCGCGAATAATTCCCGCATTATTGACCAGAATATCCACTCTGCCAAAAGTATTTTTCGTCTGTTCAACCATGTTTAAAACATGATTCTTTTTGGAGATATCCGCGGAAATTGTCAGTGTTTCAGTGTCGAGCTCATGGGCAATATCTTTGAGGCAATCCGCATTAATATCCACGAGAACCACTTTTGCGCCCTCTTGAGCAAGCCGCCTGCTGATGGCGGCGCCGATGCCTTGCCCGGCCCCGGTGATGATGGCAACTTTATTCTGAAGGCCGTTTAACATGGTCTATTCCCCCGTAAATTCTGGTTTGAAACCTTCGATCACACTGCTGAGGCCATGGGCGGCATCGCGGGTGGAGAAAATTTCCTTCAGTCCGGAAAGTTCAAGTTTGAGGCCATCCTCAAGGCTCATTTCAGCGCCGTCATCTATAAGTTTCATGGCGGCGGCAAGGGCGATGGGGGCCTTGCGGGACAAGACTTTAGCATAGGGGTGATCGGCGGTGAATGTGCCTGTAAAATCTGCAAATAGGGCCTCAGTCTCGCTTTGGTCAATTTTACCGCCTTGTTTTTTATCAAGGGATAAATCCGCCAAATCATGGAAATCATAAAGGGGATCGATGATCTGATCCAAAAGGCCATATTTATAGGCTGTATCACTATCCAGAAACTGCCCTGTAGAGATCAGGAATTTTGCCATGCCTTTGCCGATCAACCGGCTTGTACGCTGGGTGCCGCCAAGGCCGGGATATATGCCGATGCCGGTTTCCGGAAAGGCCATAACGGTGTTTTTCGTCCCAATGCGATAATCACAGGCGAGGGCCAGCTCCAAGCCGCCGCCCAATGTCAAACCATCGACAAAGGCGCAGGTATCTTTTTGGGAATTTTGAATTTTACTCAAAACTTTCTGACCAAATTCGGTAAATTTCTGAATGCGCTCCAAGTCATTTGAGGCAATGCCATCAAGGAAAAATTTAATATCCGCGCCGGCAACAAAGGCCTTGCCCTGCCCCAGAATGAATAGGCGTTTGAGGTCTGGGTCTTGATCGAGTTTGGAAAAACATTCATCCAGTTGGCTGACCACAAGTTCGCCAAGGGCGTTCATCCGGTCCGGCAGGTTAAAGATAATAAATCCTGTATCGCCTTGTTTTTCCGCCCGCACCCATTCGAGCGTAACGGCACCTGTTCCGCCGAAGGCAAATTCAGGTAATGGCATATGCCAAACTGCGAATAAATCCTTCACCATAGTACCGATCTTAGCCACGCCAATTTTATTCATCAGCTCAAATGGCCCCATAGGCCAGCGCAGCCCCGCGCGGGTGCCAAGGTCATTGGAGGTGGCATCCACCACACCTTCACTGACCATTTGGGCCGCAATACCAAGGGCAGAGGCCAGCAGGCGGGAGGTGACCCTCTCTTCATCATTGGCCCCATTGTTGAGGATCGTTGTATCCGTTTCATCCCATAGGTTGCCAGAGTCCACTTGTGAGATGAGTATTTGGGCCGGTTTATAAAAATCCCCAAGCTTTGAGGCCAGACCATCGGCGGCATGCATGGCGATGGGAACCCCCGTGGCATTCATCAGGGCGAACGGCCCCATGCCGATACCAAAGACTTTGCGGGCGACGTCATCAATGAATTTGATGCTGCCGCAGCCTTCTTCGAGCAGGCGGGCCGCCTCATTGAGCCAGGGCACAAAGAAGCGATTAATGGCAAAGCCGGGGGCATCCTTGACGATAATGGGAATCTTTCCGTGATAACCATAAAAATTCACCAGATCGATAACAAGTGCCTCGTCGGTTTTGGGGCCGGGGATTATTTCCACCAATTTATTTTTTGCCGCATGATAAAAATAATGCACCCCGATAATGCGTTCAGGGTATGCTGCCCCCTCTGCAATGTCTTTGATCAGAAAAGATGACGTATTGGACGCAAGAATGCAGTCAGGGCGAACGATTGTTTCAAGGGCGCTGAACAGGTCTTGCTTAACGGCCAGGTCTTCGAAAATGGCCTCGACCACCAGATCCGCATCTTTAAGGGCAGATTGATCGGTGGTGCAGGTCAGGTTTGACATGATTTTATCAAATTGCGCTTCACTGATAATCCGGCGTTTCATGGCCTCTTTCAAAGAGTCCATGATCGTATTTTGGCCGCGTTTTATGCTGTTTTCCGATTGATCCAGAAGGGTCACGGATAAATCTTTCATTAAAAAATGCTGGGCAATGGCCGCCCCCATTGTTCCGGCGCCAACCACGCCTATGGCTTTAATTCTTTTCATTTTGGACTTTCTGTGGTTTTGATGAGATTATATATGATCGGGATCAGGGTCACTTCGACCCCATATTGCTCGGCATATTGATTTAATTTTCCGCACATATATTCATTTTCGGTGACTTTATTATTTTCGATGTCGATCAAAATGGATGGCTTGTGATTGCCGCCTTTCTCAAGGTAGCTGAGCGCATCTTCCAGAAAATCATCCGTGATGTGGATATTCATGGCCTGCGCGATGCGTATGCCTTCGCTGACAATCTGGGCCACCATTTTTCGCATATAATTGCGGCGCATGACATTGCTCATGGTTTTGCGGGTGAGGGCGCACAGGCTGCCAAGGGACGAATTGAGCAGGGCTTTTTTAAAGACCTCGGTCCGGTAATCTTCGCGTACCTCCAGTTCTAGCCCGCTGCTGGTAAAATCCGCAGCAATCTGATGAATGAGGGTCGCATCGATATCCGGCATCAAAGATAAATAATGCCGCATGGCAAAGCTGACACGCACCATATTTTCGGACGATTTGCCGCAGCCCATATTTACCGACATACGAAGGGTATGCCCGGGACCAAAGATATCGCTGATTTGATGTTCGGTATCCAGACCATTTTGGCAAGAGAGGAAGATGATATCTTCCCGGTGTTTCATCATTTTGATTTCTTTTAACAGGGTCAATGAATCTGCACTTTTTGTACAGATGAGGATCACCTTCATATCCGTATCAAGAAAATCCTGCAGACTGGAATAAAGATCTGTTACCTGCGCTGTGGCCGTAAGTTCGCCTTCGACGCCAAGGGGGTGCCCGCGCATGGCAATGGCAACATTCGGATCGCGATATAAAACAGAAACCCGGTGGCCGGCCTGCAGAAGATGAGCGGCGAAAACACGGCCAACGGGGCCAAATCCAATGATGCCATAATGGGTTTTCATAGGCCTACTCCAATATAATTACAAAGGCATCTGGCGGAAGATTGTCATAATCTTCGGCCTGCATGGCATCGATATAGGGTTTGTATTTTTCTTCTATCCGCCGGGGAATAAGTTTAAAAGACGGGGTTAACTCATTCTCTTCCAGCGTTAATTCCCGCTGGATAACCAATGCTTTACCAATTCTCTCAAAGCCGGTTAATTGATAGCTGTTGATCTCTTCCACGCAGCTGGACAGGCAGTGTGACAGGCTGTGACAGTCGCCCGGAAATTTGCAAACTGGATCATCCGTCTGGTTGCGTACGCTGGCCGCCATTAATTCTGAATTTGGGAAAACCAGCATGAAGGGATTTTTCTGCCCGGAGCCAAAAACATAGGCATATTTAACAAATTTACAGCGCCGGCAGACATTTTCCTCAATATTGGCGGGAAATAATTTCTCGCCATTGCTCAGTTTGAACATTCTTTCCTTGCGGGAGATTATTTTAACCCCGTCCGGCGTAATATCGCCAATATCACCGGTATGAAACCAGCCGTCTTTGGCGAGGGCTTTTTGGGTGGCCGTCTCGTTATGGAAATAACCGCTCATGACATTTGCGCCGCGCACAAGCAGTTCGTTATCCGCGCCAAGGGTAAGTTCAACGCCCGGAATGGGAAAACCGACGATACCCGGAATTCGGTCCATGCTGAAATCGGTCATCGTGCAGCAGGGCGATGTTTCTGTCAGTCCCCATGCTTCGAGGACAGGGATATTTTTTTTGCGGAAAACGTCAGAGGTGCTGAGCGGCAAGGGGGCCGCAGCGGTAAAAATAAATTTCAGATCGTCATGGAAAAAGTCTTTTTCGGCTTTTTCAGACGTAAGAATCTTGCCGATAATAGCCTGATATATCACAGGAACACTGAAATAGACATGGGGTTTGATCACAGAGAAATTTTCAAGCAATCGGTCGATATCCTTGCCAAAGCTGTCATCAATGGCAAGGCAACCGCCGGAATGAAGCGCAAAAAACCGTTCAAACAGGCCGCCAAAACTATGGTGCCAGGGCAGATAGCATAGAAACCGCATTTTTGGCGCCGGCTGCCATAATAATTCCAAGGCCTTTTGCTGGCTCATGATGTTGCTGTGATGAAGCTGCACGCCCTTGGGAAAGCCGCTGGTGCCAGAAGTATACATGATCATAGCCAATTGGGACGGGGCGACATTCTGGAAAATTTTCTCTATATTACTCACTGTTTCCGGGCTTGTTTCATGGGCAGCGGCGTCATCAAAGAAAGCAAGTTCTTTGACATCAATATTGCCGTGTGCTGTCTTTGGAGATAGCAGAAGTAATTTTTCAGGCAGGCAATCCGCCTGTAAAGAAGTTATTTTTTCTGGGGCATCACTGACGAGCATGGCCCCCTCGGAGAATTTGATTAAATCCTCCATTAAGGCATCAGGATATTTGGCGAAAATTGGCACGCTCACCAATCCGCAGCTCATGACAGCCATTTCCGTTACCAGCCTGCGGTAATTATTTCCGGCTATGAAAATGACCCTGTTCAGGCAATCATTATCAGGATCAAGACCACTGCGCAGAAAGTAAGCGGAAAGAGAAATTATATCCCGGGTTAATTCAGACCATGACCAATATTTATAGTCACCAGAACGGCGTTCTGCGAAAGCTGGTGCTGGTCCATAGGCATCCCTGTTGTTAAGAAACATAATCCCGACATTGGGCGTGAATTCTCCAAGCTCAATATCAGATTTTAAAATGTTCATAACCAATACCTTCTATCTCTGTTTTGCTTTCCCTTATTTGGTCTTTGGGGTTTTAAGTATTTTTCCATATGGGTGTTTTTTTTGCCAGAAAAGCATTGATGCCTTCGACGGCATCATGGCTGTTCATTAATTCATTCAGGTATAAACGTTCAAGATCGCAGATATGCTGACGGTAGTGGGTGTTTATGCTCATCCGTACGGCCTGATTGGCAAATCGCAAACTGCTGGCGCTTTGGGGAAGGATATTCTGCTCAAGATATTGATCAACAAATTGATCTAATTCGCTGCTCTTGGCGATGTGATTAATAAGGCCGGCGTCCCTCATTTCCTGCGCGGTGACTTTGGCACCCGACAGCAGCATATGTACCGCCATGGCACCATTACCCAGAAAAGGCAGCAGGGCCGCGGCCACCGGCGGGAAGACCCCAAGCTGGATTTCCGGCACCGCATATTTCGACCTCTCATCCGCAAATATCATGCCGCAGGCAATGGCGAGCTCAAAGCCGCCGCCAAGGCACAGGCCGGATGTTTTCGCCAGCGTCGGAACAGGGTGGGACAAAATATCGCCGATCATCAAATGAAAGCCCGGCAGCATTTCATCCACCATCTCGGCGGTATGTTCCTCAACACTGGCCCCAAAACTGAAATGATTTCCGGCCCCTGTAAAAATTATGATTTTTCGATTCGGGTTATTCAGGTCGTCTTTCAGGAAATTTCTAATTTCCGTCATCATGGCTTTGGTGAGGATATTTGCGGGGGGATCAAGGAGGGCCACTTCGACAACCTGACCGTCATATTTTTCAATTATTTCAAGAGTTTGATAGGTCATTTTCACTAATCCTGATCTGGAACCATAATGGCCCGGCGGCTCAATTTATGGGCATTGGCCAGTGTGATAACGTCGTTTAATTGGGATAGGGGATATTCAATTATATTATCCCGCAAGTTGATACTGCCGTCCAAAACGCCCTTGACGACCGCCGGATAATATTTTGGACTACAGCCCCAATTGCCAAATATGTCAGCATCAAAGGCCATGATATTGCTCAGGCGTAATTCCAGTTTACCCATTGTAAAGCCAATAATGCCAAGCGTTCCGGCAAAAGTTAACAAAGAAAAAGCCACATTTTGACCCGCTGTCGATCCGCTGGTTTCATATATCTTCCATTGATATTTGGGCAGCTTATGTTCCTTAACCAGCGCGCGGATCTGGCTTTTAATATCGCGGCTGTCCATGCCTGCGGTGCAGATACCAAAATCAGCGCCCTGCTGTTTAACGGCGGTAATTTTTGTCTCGTCAATATCCAGTGCAATAACCGTTGCGCCCCTGTTATGGGCATGCTGCGCCATATATAATCCGACGCCGCCCGTGCCAATAACGATAGCCAAATCACCCTTTTTTAAACCGCTGCGGATCATGGATTGATAGGGGGTCGTGATGGCATCGGCGATGACAGACATATCCTGTAGCTTGAAATCACCAAGGTTATCAGGTATCTGGCAAAGGAAGCGGGCAGGGACTTTGATATGGCTGGCAAAACCGCCGGCAAAATCATTGCCGGGCATTAATTGATGTTGGCAGATATTGTCGCGCCCTGCCTTACAAAGCACACATTCCCCGCAAGGCAGAACCGCCGGAATGATGACTTTTTTTTCCAGCATATTTTGATAATTTTTTCCGGCAAATTCCACTGTGCCGCTAATTTCATGGCCAAGGATCAAGGGCAGATCATGCTTGGTGCCGACCGCGCCGGATATAAATCCCAAGTCCGTATGGCAAAGGCCGCATCCCGCGACTTTTACCACCACATCCTCATCGGAAATACCATCAATGAGAAAGGCGCGTTTTTCCAGCGGCTTGCCTTTGCTTGCAAAAAACATTCCCCATGCTTCTATTGGCGACATATCTTTCTCCTTGGGCGGGCTGTTTCGTTAAATGTCCTTATTTTTGGCTGCAAAATTAATTAACCGACCATTCGTTAAGTTAATAAAAAATATATGCTTTAGCAATGAAAAATTTCCTAAACTACAAAGAAAATCCTGCAATTATAAGATACTAATGAATATAATTAATGTATTAAATTAATGTTGTTGTGTGGTTTAATTGACCAATTATAAAGCATGCATCAGGATTTAAGTATGATGTAAGTCAATTATTGGAAGAGCCTTATTAAAGATGTTAAGGGAAAAAGATGAGGGATATTATCCTCAAAATCTGAGGGTCATTCAGCGAAATATATGATAAATCATGGTTGTTAGAAGCTGATTCTATAGTTCTTTGCGTTAAAAAGATTGCCCCAGTGAGAAATGCAGGGATTGCTCATTACGGTCTGTCATACCAAATCCGAAATATATTGGCCCAATGGGACTATCTATGCCAAGAAAGACGCTGCCGGCAAAAATTAATGACTGTAAATTCACATCATTCTTATTATCCCAAACGTTACCCGTTTCGACCGACGCACCGATATAAATGGGGAAATCTATGATATTAAGCTGTTCTTTTGTTAACTGCCTGTGATAACGGATTGCGCCATAACCCAGAAAAGCGCCGCTAAGTTGTCTCCTCGCAACGCCAGACATAAATTGAAAGCCCCCCATTGAAAAGGCGGAAGGTACTTGGCCGTCGCGGCTGAAGGTCGCCCCTGCCACAAGGGTAAAGTCCAATGTGTTTTTACCGAAACTTTTAACATATCGCGCCCCGGCCTGAAAAAGATTAAATTCATTATTGCCGCCCAGAATTTTTCGGGCACCATAATAGGTCATGGATACCCTGAGCCCCTCTTTGGGGAAGCTGATACGATCAAATGTGTCGACGTTTAATTGGGCTATCATGGCCGTAGAAATGAATCTTTCCCCACTAAAGAAAGAAAAGCTTCCATCATTTTCACGAATTTTGATCCATTGCCGACTCATTCCGGCTTTGATTTCGCCCCATGTGCCCAGTAGCAGCCCCCCAAAGGCGCTAAAATCGACTGCAGAAATGCGCAATTCCTCTGTGATAACGCCATCTTCATAGACTGAACTATTGTTCGCGCCGATGGAAGCCTTCCCTGAAATAAACAGATTAGAGACGATGTTAAGCGGTTGATAATATTCCCCGGCGAGTAATAGATTTTCCCCGGTTTCCGCATCAAACCGCAGTTCAGCGCCAAGGTCATTCACTTCAGTCATTGTCAGGCTGGACAGCAGGCTATAGCTGCTATCGCCTTTTATGTTATCGGACAATAACAGCCCGAAACGAATATGGTTCTTGCCAATGGAGCTTGCCGTTGCTTTAATCAGGACACCTGTTTTTCCATCTTCGGTAATGAGGTCATAGGAAACACGTTCAAATGCTTCCAGGCCATATACTTTGGCTATTTTTTTATTGAGCTCTTCAGGCGATAGAGGCAACCCCGTTTTGATTTCCAGATGCCGCAATATCATTTGATCGGATAGATTGGTATCATTTTCGATACGGACAAATTCTATGACTGGGGGTAATTTTTTTGTGACCAATTGTATATTGTTTGTATCGGCATATTGGCTTAATCTTGCTTTAAATTTACGGGCGGCGATGGCTCCTTTGGGAATAGCCTCGGTTATCTTCATAAAGTCGCCATTCGTTAAGCCGACCAAATCCGGACGGATAATGATATGATCAAGCTTCGATTTTTTCAGAGCGTCTATCTGGCGCACAGAATTATTATGGCCCAGAAGGCGGATTAACTGGTCTGTTACGCTTAAGACAGATGTTATGTTATTCTTTGTCAGAAGAGGGCTGCCCACATCAACCACAATGATAAAATCTGCGCCCATATTCCGAACAATATCAATGGGCACATTGTTGGCCACACTGCCATCGATCAGCAGGCGGCCATCCAGTTCTACCGGCGGCAAAAGAGCCGGAATTGACATGCTGGCAAACAGGGCAAGCCCCAGGTCGCCTTTTTTTAATATGGCGGCTTTTCCCGTTTCTATATCGGTTGCGATGGCCCGAAAACGGATGGGCAGATCGTCAAAATTTTTGATATTTTGAACCGGATAAGTGCGTTGTTTTAACTGCAGAAGAAGTTTCTGACCTTTAATCAATCCCTTTGGGAAAGCGATTTTTCCACCTTTAAACCCGAGTTTGAAATCCATGAGCCGGTCATCGTCAGATCTTTTATGGCGAAATTGCATATCCTTGCGCTCGGTGCGATCGTCAAATATATTTTGCCAGTCAATATCATGGACAATTTTCTCAATTTCAAGGGCCGTATAACCAGAGGCGTAAAGGCCGCCCACCACGGCGCCCATGCTGGTGCCTGCGATCATATCTACGGCAATATCCATCTCTTCCAATATTTTTAACACCCCGATATGGGCCGCGCCCCGCGCGCCGCCTCCGCTTAAGACAAGGCCTATTTTGGGTTTTGATTTTTTCTGCGGGAGGTCGTTCTCTATGGTTTTCTTGGCAAAAACATGGGGAGGATACAGGAGAATGAATATGGTTAACAGCAGGTACGGGATGCGCATTAATGAATGCGGTTTATGATGTGATGCAGGATATGAGTTATCATTCATTTTATATTCAGATTCTTATGTTAATTATTATAAAAGCTCAATGATTGATGGAATTTAAGACTTAATTTAACATTTTTTGAATTAAAATCTCCCATTTTTTAATTGCTCATAAAATATTAAGCATTATAAAAGCTTAAATCGTAAAAATAACCAATAGTAACTATTAAACAGGCGGATGAATAAATGAGAGTATGGCGTAACTTTAGCATGGCATTTTTAGGGGCAACATTTTTCTTCGGGATGGCTCAACAGGCTTTGGCTTTTGGGCAATCTGATCATATTGTGATTGCCGATAAAATGGTTATCCTTGAGCAATATGAAGACGCTAAAAAAATATACCGGAAGATCATAGACTCATCCAAGCCCTCGGTTACGGTCGCTTATGCTCATTATAAACTTGGCGCGATGTATAAAAGACAAAATGATCCGGACAAGGCCAAAGAAGAATATAAAAAAGGCCTGTATAGCTTGAAGAAATCCGGTCAAAGTAATCATCAGATAGCCAAACATCTTACCCAAGCCTTAAATGTTTTTGATTGATGAATTTTCACTCTTGCGGCTCTTCCCGGGTTGCCAGATTGGAAATATCTCTAATCGCCCCCTTGTCGGCTGATGTTGCCATCAAGGCGTAGGCCTGCAAGGCTTTTGAAACTTTTCGGGGGCGGGGGGCTGTTGGTTTCCAGCCGTTTTTGCCTTTGGCATTCATGAGCTTTCGGCGTTTCGCCAGTTCCTGATCGGATATGTCGATACGGATGATCCTGCGGGGAATATCAATGTCAATCACATCCCCATTTTCAACCAATGCAATCGCGCCGCCAGAAGCCGCTTCCGGGGAGACATGACCAATGCTTAGGCCCGATGTGCCGCCGGAAAAACGCCCGTCTGTGACCAGCGCGCATTTGCTGCCCAGTCCCATGGCCTTTAAATATGATGTGGGATAGAGCATTTCCTGCATGCCGGGGCCGCCTCTGGGGCCTTCATAACGAATAATAACGACGTCTCCGGCCTGTATTTTGCCGGTTGTGATGCCTTTAACGGCATCCTCCTGACTTTCATAGAGCCGGGCGGGGCCGGAGAAGGTTAAATTTTCATCATCCACGCCGGCGGTTTTAACGATGCAGCCATCAAGGGCAATATTCCCCTGCAGAACGGCAAGCCCGCCGTCTTGGCTATAGGCGTTTTCCACGGAACGAATGCAGCCGCCTTTGCGGTCAAGGTCAAGGGCTGTATACCGGCGGTTTTGAGAGAAGGCTTCGGTAGTTCTAACGCCGCCCGGCGCGGCCCTGAAATAGGTCAGTATATCTTCATCTGTTGTGCGGGTAATATCATATTCCTGAATAAGCTGCGCGATGCTGTTGCCACTGACAGTGCCGCAGTCGCGGTGGAGAAGGCCGCCTTTTTCCAATTCCCCCAGAATGCTCATGATGCCGCCCGCCCGGTGCGCATCTTCCATATGATATTCCTGGGTGGCCGGGGCCAGTTTGCAGATATTGGGCACTTTTTTCGAGAGCCGGTCAATATCATTCATGGTGAAGTCAACTTCCGCCTCCTGCGCGGCGGCCAGAAGATGCAGCACCGTGTTGGTTGAACCGCCCATGGCAATATCAAGTGTTATGGCATTTTCAAAGGCTTTGAAACTTGCAATGGATATTGGCAGAACAGAATGGTCATCATCTTCATAATAGGCTTTGGTGTTTTTGGTGATGGTTCTTGCGGCCTTCAGAAACAGCTCTTTTCTGTCGGCGTGGGTGGCGAGCAAAGTGCCATTGCCGGGCAAAGACAGGCCCAAAACCTCTGTCAGGCAATTCATGCTGTTGGCGGTAAACATGCCGGAACATGATCCGCAAGTGGGGCAGGCTTCGCGCTCGACTTCTTCGACGATTTCATCGCTCACCGTTGGATCAACGCCCATGATGATGGCATCCACAAGGTCCAGTTTATGATTTACGCTGCTTGTTTTGCCGGCTTCCATGGGCCCGCCAGAGACAAAGACTGCCGGCATATTCAACCGGAGCGCCGCCATTAACATGCCGGGGGTGATTTTGTCACAGTTGGAAATACAGATCATCGCGTCCGCGCAATGAGCCTCGACCATATATTCAACGCTATCGGCGATAATTTCACGGCTGGGCAGAGAGTAAAGCATACCATCATGGCCCATGGCAATGCCGTCATCGACAGCTATGGTATTGAATTCCTTGGCAATGCCGCCATGCTTTTCAATTTCCCGCGCCACCATTTGGCCAAGGTCTTTTAAATGGACATGCCCCGGAACAAACTGGGTGAAGCTATTGACCACGGCAATGATCGGCTTGCCGAAATCTTCATCCTTGACACCTGTTGCCCGCCATAATGCCCGTGCGCCAGCCATATTTCGGCCATGGGTTGATGTTTTTGAACGATAGGGCGGCATATTTAAATCCTTGCTAAGACAAATTGATATTGTGGCATATCAGTAAGTATATATTATCATTTTGATTTTTGTCGATATTTTATTGCGAATTTAATCGTAAAAAAAGCTTGGTAAAATTGACAGGTGACAATTACACTATAACCAAATAAGGGACTATTAAGTTCAGAAAATATATAACCTCGAGGGAAGACATGATGATCAACAAAGCCGCAATATTCTTTATATTCTCAGGCAGTATTATTCTGGTTAATAGTCCGGTTCAGGCCGCGCCGCCGAATACCATGCTGGAATGTGCAAAAATTATTGATGATACGCGCCGTTTGGCTTGTTTTGATGCCGCCGTGAAAAATATACCTGGAAGTCCGGATATTATCCAAAAAATGATGCCAACCAAGGAAGAAAAGCTTGCCAGTTTCGGCAAAACACAATTACGGAAATCGCCTGTGAAGGCCGTGCGGGTAAAACAAAAAAAAGCCGAAGAGAAAGATCTGAAAGAAATTACCTTAAAAGTTAGGAAATCAGCTTATACGGCAACAAAAAAATTCGTTCTATTCATGGAGAATGGTCAGGTTTGGAAACAGAAAGACGGGGGTAAAATTCGTCTGCCAAAAGGCGCATTTGAGGTTGTCATTAAAAAAGGTATGATCGGCGGATTTAATATGATTGTCCCGACTAAAAAGACGATTATCAAAGTGATACGCTTGAAATAACAACCATATTCATGGCGCGTCATTTTAAGCTCAATATCCCAAAATGAGACAACCTATTAATAAACTGTAAAGTATTTGATACAGTTTTATCGTATCTATGATTCCTTATTTTCTAGACCTGTCGGTAACGCGTTGAAATTTAATATTAAAATTAATTTGGCCCATAAATTGCTTAGTCATAAACAAAACCGCTCATGCAGCGGGAATACTGTTAATAGGGTAAGGATTTTCTGATGGTGAATAAATTAGTTCTTTTAATATCAACTGTTGTTTTTGTCATGTCGGCGGTTGCGTCACAGGCTGCCACACGGACAAATGCCCCGCTGGAAATGGCTAAAATTGAGAATCCGGATTCTGAAAGAGAATGTCTGGAGGCATTCGTAAGTTCAAAATTTTCTTATGCCCACCGTCTTTGCCTGTCTCTTGCCCGGCAAGGTCTGCGTGATGCGCAATTGGTCACAGGTTTGATGTATGCCTTTGGGGAAGGGACGGAAAAAAATTCTGTTCTGGCCGAATTATGGCTGAATGAGGCGGCCCGGAACGGCAGCATGGAAGCAAAAGAAGTTCTTGATGATATTCAGGCGCTGGATAAGAAATAGAATATTGAGGCCCATAAAAATTGAGGGGATAAGCAGGTCTTTTTCTCTAGAAATAATATTTTAACTGAAATCCGCCGCCGATATCGGGGCTATTGTCACTTAATCCTGTGATGCCATAAAAATACGCCCCCCAATTTTCTGTCCCCCATTTTTCTGGAAAGCGATAATCCATATAGACCTGTATCTCTTGCAGGTTGGCCGTGTTGACATTAACCGATTTTCTTAGGTCATAGGACAGACCCAACGTTATATCACGGTTCAGATAATAGGCCATGCCGAGCGAGGCGAACCAGATATTCTGCAAATCATAATAGTCTGTTTTGCCAACGTAACGATAGCCAAGCGTGGCAAAGGGCAAGAAATTCCCTATTATTTTAGTTGCGCTGAATTGCAAGCTGAAATCTGTTTTCCCTGTGCTTAACCCGTCGCTTACGTTCGTGGTGGGGATTTTAATCTGGGCGGTAATATCAAAATATAAATTTTGCGCTCTTAATTCATTAAAGGCATAGGAGCCGCTAAGGAAAATATCGCCCATGCCGTCATCGCTGCCTTGGGCGATATCCCCTTCAGAAAAATCAGTTAACAATGTCGCAAAGCCAGTGCCGGGCATAATATTATCTTCGCCTGTGACGCGAACATACCCGCTGCTGACACGAAAGCTCCATGCCTCAACCGTATAGTTGAGTGATATGGGCATATAAATCATTTTAGTTTTTGTAAGATTGCCGTAATCGCCTTGGGTATAGTCAAAACCAACATGAAGGGAGACTTCTGACTGACTTTCCAGAGCAATCACATGATAATCACGTAAAATCAGATCAATATCATCCCCATATCCATCGGTTTCTTGGGCGACATCATTCAGGAACAGATCTGTTTCCTGAGCCTTGGGCATGCATAAGGTTGATAGAAAAATTGATCCGGTTAAAATAGCGGTTGTTGCAAAGTTATACATAGTATTTCTAACCCCGAGTATTTCTTGAAAGACCATTTTACATTTTTGTTTTATTATGTCCAGAAAGCCCTATAAGTAATAAAAAATATTCTGGAGATTTCGCATGATTGAGCCGTTTTTACCCTCGTTACCAGATATTCAGGACGCGGCAAAGCGTGTGGAAGGCGTTGCCGTAAAAACGCCGCTTATGGAATCAATCCCGCTCTCTTCACGGCTCGGCGCGCGCGTATTTATCAAACCTGAAAATTTACAGAGGGTCGGTGCCTTTAAATTTCGCGGGGCCTATAATCGTTTATGTCAATTAACGCCAGCGGAGAAGGCGCGCGGCGTTGTGGCTTTTTCATCGGGAAACCATGCGCAGGGCGTGGCCGCTGCGGCAAAAATTCTGGGCCTTAAGGCCATCATCGTCATGCCGTCGGATGCGCCGGTGATGAAACGGGATAACACCATCGCTTATGGCGCGGAAGTTGTCGAATATGACCGGGAAACCGAAAGCCGTGAAGAAATCGCCAAAAATATTGCGGCAAAATATGGCGCGGTTATTGTGCCGGCATTTGAAGATTTTCACGTCATTTGCGGGCAGGGAACCGTTGGACTGGAAATCATGGAACAGGGGCTGGAAATGGCGGTTGAATTTGATCAGTTTTTTAGCCCCGTTGGCGGCGGCGGATTGATATCCGGCTGCGCAACGGCCATAAAATCCCTGCGCCCGGCAACAGAGATATATGGGGTTGAGCCAGAAGGATTTGATGATGTGAAACGCTCTCTTGCGGCGGGCAAGATCATGTCAAACAGTCGCCATTCCGGGTCTGTGTGTGATGCCTTGCTCACCCATGCGCCGGGCCCGATGACGTTGGCCATCATGCAAAAATATGTGACGTCCGTCCTGACAATAAGTGACGCAGAAGCTCTGATCGCCGTAAAATACGCCTGGGAGAAGCTTAAGCTGGTGGTGGAGCCGGGCGGGGCCGCAGCATTGGCGGCTTTGCTTTCAGGCAAGATTGATGTGCGCGGCAAAACCATATGTCTGTTACTCAGCGGCGGTAATGTTGATGCTGCAACATTTGAGCGCGCCATTAAGGCCCCCTAAAAAACTGTAATTTTGAACTTTTTACTGATGTGGATATATGTTAGCTTTCGGAAAAATTATTTATAAAGGGATATCATAATGAAAAAAATTCTATGGATTATGGCGGCACTCTTAATTGTTTTAACCATATCGGTATTTTATAAAGAGCCGCCAGAGCAGGTGGCCATTAATATTGATGCAGAACGGCTGACACAGAATCTTAGAATTTTGGCCTCGGATGAGTTTGAAGGCCGCGCGCCGGCCACGATTGGCGAAGAAAAAACCATTAATTTCCTGAAACAGGAATTTGAAAAAATTGGCCTGAAACCGGGGAATGGCGACAGCTTTTTCCAAGGGGCAAATATGGTTGAGCTGACCATGTCTTCCGATGCGGTCATGAGTATTACGACGTCTGCAGGTGATATAAAACTTGAATATGGCCCGGGTTTCATGGGCTGGACCAAACGCGTTGTCGAGGCGCAATCCGTCACCAACAGTGAAATGATTTTCGTTGGCTATGGTATTGTGGCCCCTGAATATGACTGGAATGATTATGAAGGACTGGACGTGCGCGGAAAAACAGTTGTCGTCATGGTCAATGACCCCGGTTATGCCACGCAGGATCCCGATCTTTTCACCGGGAATGCCATGACATATTATGGCCGCTGGACCTATAAATACGAAGAAGCCGCCCGGCAGGGGGCCGAAGCCGTGATTATCATTCATGAAACAGCGCCGGCGTCCTATCCCTGGGAGGTGGTTTCCGGAAGCTGGGCCGGCCCGCAAATTGGTCTGGAGAGCGCCGACGGAAATATGTCACGGGTTGCCGTGGAATCATGGGTGCCGGGCCATGAAATGGCTAAAATTTTCGCAGATGCAGGCCTTGATTATCAGGCCCTGACGGCACAGGCGGCAACGAAAGACTTCAAGGCTGTTTCCTTAAAGGCGAATATGTCTGTTGATATAACAAATAAGATTCGCCGCGTGGTGTCCAATAATGTTGTGGCCATATTGCCGGGCACGGACAGGGCAGATGAATTTATCATTCATATGTCCCATTGGGATCATATGGGTAAAGACAGCTCTCTGGAAGGCGATCAGATTTATAACGGGGCTGCGGATAATGCCAGCGGCACCGCCGGATTGATCGAACTTGCCAATGCCTATATGTCTGGCGCGCAAAAGCCGCGTCGCTCCATCATGTTTATGGCGGTTACCGCAGAGGAACAAGGCTTGCTTGGTTCAGCCTATTACGGCGCAAACCCCATTGTTCCCTTAAACAAGACCGTGGCCGCCCTTAATATGGATGTATTGGCCTATCATGGGCCAACCCATGATGTGACCATCGTGGGATATGGCAATTCCGCCCTTGATGATTATGTTGATCAGGCGGTGGTTAAGCAGAGACGCATTGCCAACCCTGACCCCAAACCGGAAAGAGGCACATTTTATCGTTCTGATCACTTCAGCCTCGCCAAGGAAGGGGTGCCGGCGTTATATTTCAGCCCGGGCGTTAACAGTGTCAAGCATGGCCGCAAGTGGCTGATGGATAAAAAAGCGGATTATACCGCCAATCGCTATCATAAACCGGGCGATGAATATTCCGAAGACTGGGATATGACGGGCGCGGTTCAGGATTTGGAATTGATCTATAAAATCGGCTTGCAATTATCACAGGAAGACAGTTTTCCCAACTGGCGCGAAGGCAATGAATTCAAAGCCAAGCGCGATGCCCAAATGAAACAATAATGGCGCCATAATATTCGCGCATCCCGTTCCATATTCCTGAAAGTCGAATGATATGAATTATAACTTGTTATTCCGCCGCATCCATAAATGGCTTGCGTTGATCATTGGGATTCAGCTGGTGTTATGGACTTTAAGCGGGTTTCTGATGTCTTATGTGCCGATCGAAGAAGTGCACGGGGATCATCTTTGGCATAAAACAGCAAAAGCAGCCCCCATCAATATGGCTGAGGTGACCGTTACTGCGCGCGATATTCTGGCCCGGAACAAAGGTCAGGAAATTACCAATATTCGCCTGTTCTCCCGTAATGGTCAGGCGGCCTATGAAGTTAAATTTCCGGACGGCGTAAAATTTATTGATGCCAAAAATGGTCAGCCACTCAAACCAGTAACGCAGGCGCAGGCCATTGCCATTGCCACGAAAGCTTATCAATGGACGGGGGAGTATCTGTCCATTGAATATGTCACGGATACAGAAGAATACGGAGAGATTCGGGGGCGGCCACTGCCCATATGGAAGGTGAATTTTGATGATGATGTGAACAGCAGCCTTTATGTCTCGCCGGATTTGGCGCGGGTGATTACGGTAAGGTCCGATATCTGGCGCCAGTTTGATTTCTTCTGGATGCTGCATATTATGGATTATGATGAGCGATCTGACTTCAACAGTTTATTACTAATATTTGCCGCAAGTCTGGGCCTTTTTACCAGCCTTAGCGGGATATTCCTGATTTTCTACGCCTTTTCGAAAAGGGATTTTCGCTGGTTAAAAAGATGAGCCTAATTTAAATTGGCCGCCGCAGGGCTGGATATAATCTTTTTAACATAATCTTTGTAAAATATTAATGCATGGGCGATATTTTTTAAGGGAAATAAATATAAGAAAATCGGGTTTCCCATGGATCATGCGGTTGTTTTAAAGGGTAATATAGGTGTGGCGCGGACCACATTGCAGGGCAATATTATTTTGCTGTGTTTGTTCGCCGCGCAGGCCATTGGGGTTTATGTCACCCTGTGGGCCCATGGTCTTCTCAGTCATTTCAAGCCATCACTTTATGCCGGCATTCTGGTGGTAAGCCTTGTTCTGGTGCTGCTGGTTAAAAGCCTGTCCTATATGTTCAGGTATCTGGGGTATGAGGATCAGGAACGGGGGTTGCCCCGCATAAAAACGGACTTTCTGGCGGGCTGGCTTAATGCCAATTATATGCTGGCGTTTTTAGTGCCGATGCTTCTGTTGCCAACATTCATGTCCTTATTTTCATCCATGAAATCGGTTATCCATCTGGTGCAACCTTTTTATCTGGATGAATTCTTGATGAAGGCCGACCGGTTTTTGCATTTTGGTATTGATCCCTGGCGCATTACCCATGGTATTTTTGGCACGGCATTTTTATCCGTCATGTTGAATTTCGTTTATAATCTGTGGTTCTTCATTATGTTTTCTTATGTTTTATGGATGATCGTCAATGTGCATTTTGACCGGCAGCGGATGCAGTTTTTATTTGCCTTTGTCATTTCATGGCCGCTGATCGGGTCGCTTCTTGCGGTATTCATGTCTTCTGCGGGGCCGGTTTATTACGGTGACATTGTCGGTGATCATTCTATTTTCGGGCCATTGATGGATGCTTTGAAGGCATTTGACAAACAATATGAGGATAGTGTTTTTGGTATTTTTGCCTTGAACACGCAAGATATGCTGTGGGCCGATTATCTGAAAAATGATACGGGAATCGGCAGCGGTATTTCGGCCATGCCCAGTATGCATGTGGCCATTGCCGCCCTGCTCTATTTTTCGGGACGAGAGGTCAGCAAATATATCGGCTATGGTATGTTGATATTTCTCATTCTGATCCAAATCGGCTCGGTTCATCTGGGCTGGCATTATGCCCTTGACGGCTATCTGTCTATCCTTCTGGTTTGGATACTCTGGAAATTCTGCGGCTGGCTGACAAGCTTAATATATGGGCCAAATATATGGACCAGAAGATGAGCCTGTAGAACGCCCTGAAGCCGCCTCATAAATAAACTTGGCAGGGAATATATTTTCTTGTAGTCTTTTTCAACCATTTCGGGAGCGCAAAAGGGGAAATCATGTCACGTTTATTCATTACGATTTTAAGCTTTATTATCATTCTAATGCCAGCCTCCATCCTTGCCGATGAAAAGGCAGACCAAAAGAGTGAAATACTGAACCTTCATAAAGTTTATAAAACGACCCTGAAGGCAGGTAATATTGACGAAGCCTTAGGGATTGCGGAACAAATATATGCCTTAACGCCGGGGGCTTACGGCAAAATATCCAAAACTCATGCGACGGCAACATTTAATCTGGGCCAGGTGAGTAAATTTGCAAGGAAAAGGCATCAGGCGGCGCAATATTTTCAGGAACATATGGACATTCTTGATGATTTAGGCGCGGCGAAGGATCAAAAATATTTATTCAAGCTTGACCTGTTATCAAAGGCTCATTCCGAAGCCGGAAATAATGAGAAGGCCATTAAATATGCCCGCATGGGGCTTGATCTTGCAAAAGAATTGCAAGTCTCTGATGAAATGCTAGCCGATCAGATGTTAGGGCTTGGGATTTATTATTCGATGAGCCATAAGCACAGCCGCCAAGCAAGGAGGTTCGTGAACAAAGCTCATGAGCTATTTTCCAAAACATTGGGCGATCAACATCATAAAACGGCGTTTGCCATATTCTGGCAGGCAAAAATTTATATGGCTTATAAAAAGCCTAAGCGTGCAGCGGAAAAATTTGAAAAAACATTGGCTGTTTATAAAGATCAATTACCCGCAGGGCATGACAGGACGTTACAGGTTCACGCATTTCTGGTGGGGGCTTATGAAAAGATGGGGAAAACAGACAGAGCCACGGAACATTGTATTGCCGTTGCAACGGAGCGTACCGCTGACTTTGATCGGGAAATTAAACCATTATATAAAATCCGTCCTAAATATCCACGCAGTGCGGCAATGTCAGGAAAGTCAGGACATATCATTGCGGAATTTGTGGTTGATGAATTTGGTCAGGTAAAAGATATTAAGACTTTGTATGGGGAGAATATTAAAATCTTTGAAAAAGAAGCCCATGAGGCCTTATCAAAATTTCGCTACGCCCCTTCTACTAAAGACGGCATAAGGGTTAAAACAGAGGGCGTCTTACATAGAATCACTTTTAAAATGGCAAAGTGATAACATCGCCCCTAATCCAGATAATCCATCCCGATATCAACCGCCGGCGCGGATTGGGTGATGCGGCCGACGGAGATATAATCGACGCCGGTTTCGGCAATGGCTTTGATGGTTTCAAGCGTCACACCGCCCGAGGCTTCGAGCTTAACGCGGCCTTTATATTGCTCTACAGCGCTGCGCAACATCTCATGGCTCATATTATCCAGCAGCAGACGGTCGGCGCCCGCCATCACGGCCTCGGCGGCCTGGGCCAGATTATCGCATTCGACCGTAATGCCAATGGTGCTGGCGCTTGTATCATAGGCTTTGGCGGCTTTAATGGCGGCCTTGATGCTGCCAATGCAGGCAATATGATTGTCTTTAATCATGAGCCCGTCATCAAGCCGCATCCGGTGGTTCATGGCCCCGCCCATGCGGGCGGCATATTTGGCCAGTTTCCGGTATCCCGGGATGGTTTTTCGCGTATCCAGCAGGCGGCAGTCCGTATGGTCAATCGCGCGCATGTAAGCCCGGGTGAGCGTGGCAATGCCCGATAAATGTTGCAGGATATTCAGCGCGGCCCGTTCTGCGGTCAGCAGCTTTTGGGCATTTCCGCTGACTTTCAGGATGCTGCTGCCGGCTATAACCTCAAGCCCGTCTGCCGCGATCACGTCGATCCGGGCCAGCGGGTCGCATGTTTTGATCAGTTCGGTCGCAACGAACATGCCGGCGATGACCATATTTTCCCGCGCAACCATAATGGCCGAGAGCTTTTGATCCGCCGGAATGATGGCAAGGCTGGTGAGGTCGCCGCGCCCCACATCCTCTTCGAGGGCGGATTTTATGAAATGGCGAAGCTCTTCCTTATACAGGGGGCTATCTGTCATTTCAGTAAGCTCGCCCGGATTTTGGCGGCCTGTTTTGCGTCTTGTCTGAATTTGGGACAGGCGACAT
Organism: Emcibacter sp.; assembly: GCA_021647465.1. Classification (GTDB taxonomy): domain Bacteria; phylum Pseudomonadota; class Alphaproteobacteria; order Sphingomonadales; family Emcibacteraceae; genus Paremcibacter. Next base: position 174,159 of record JAKIUQ010000005.1, read on the forward strand.
TTCAAGCATCCGGTCCAGAGGGGCCTTGGCGGCTAATCTTATTTCTTCGTCCATTTCAATGACGGGGGAGAGATCCCGCAGGCAATCCCGTAATTTTTCCAGAGTATTTAACGCCATATAGGGGCATTGATTACAATTGCACAGCCCGTCCATACCGGGCGCGCCGATGAAAGTTTTATTCGGCGAAGATTTCTGCATTTGATGCATGATGCCTGGCTCGGTGGCGATGATGAAAATATCCGCGCCGCTTTCCAGAACATATTTTAATATGGATGAGGTCGAGCCCACATGATCCGCATGGCTCAAGATATGAGCCGGACATTCGGGATGCGCCGCGACGGGGGCATGGGGATATTCAGTCTTTAATTTGATGAGTTCTTTCTCGGAAAATTGCTCGTGAACGATACATGATCCGGGCCATAATATCATTTCTCGGCCTGTTTCCTTGGCAAGGTAACCGCCCAGATGCTGATCAGGGGCCAATAAAATCGGCTGATCCGGCGGGATCTGGTCAATGATATGATGGGCATTGCTTGACGTGATGATGATGTCCGAATGGGTCTTCACCGCCGCAGAACAATTGATATAGGTTATGCTGATATGACCCGGATATTTGGCGCGGAAGGCGGCAAACTCATCGGCGGGGCAGCTGTCTTCCAAAGAGCAGCCGGCGGCCATATCGGGCAGGACAACGGTTTTTTCGGGGCTGAGGATTTTGGCCACCTCGGCCATGAAACGCACGCCGCAAAATACGATCACATCGGCGTCCGTAGAAGCCGCTTTACGGGATAAATCAAGGCTGTCCCCGACAAAATCCGCCAGATCCTGTATTTTTCCATCCTGATAATAATGAGCAAGAATCACGGCATTTTTTTCCGTGCGTAGGCGATTAATTTCTGCGATAAGCTCAGCATCACTGGGGCCAATATTGCCCGTCAAGGGTATAGACATATTCATTCCTGCTTAGATAAAATTATATCCTATAAATGGAGGTTTAACCCCTGCTGTCAAGATTGGCAAGGGGTTTAAAATGATCATTCTTGAAATTCGGTCTTTTTTGGGGGGGCAGGTAAGGCCGCGATTTTCACGCTTGCCCATCTTGCCATAAACAGGTAACATTTCCACAAATATCTACAATGTGCATTATCATTTGGCGGGTCAGAGGCGTTTGATACCTCTAATAAAGGCCCCCGAAAATTGGGAGCCTTTATATTTTTTTGGATATTTTTGGGCGGGCTATTTAGAAAGCAACATTGATGCCCATTACAACACCGGTATTTTGGACATCCTGATCGCTATGGGTCTGGCCGGGAAGCAGGTTGCCGCCACTAATGAAGTTCAAGGGTGTATAGCCCTGCACCAATATACCTTCGCCAAACAGCTTTACACTATCGGTCAGGAAATAGGCCGCCCCAAGAACCCATTGGTCTTGTCTTTCCCACGGTGAGCCAGCAGCTCCTGAAATAAACGTACTAAATTCAAAAGAAAGATCCAGTCGTTTGCCGTAAAGGGCTGTACCATATTTGCCGCCAAGGGTGAAACTGGTGACCTTGCGTGCGGGGTATATGTCCAATGGCGGGGTGGGGTTGAATGTTCCGGCCCATAGATCCGTGGTCTGGATATATTCACCGATAAACTTGAACGGACCAACGTCCATTGTGCCATACACGGCCCATGCGGGGTTTTCTTTTTCACAAGGGTTGAAATGCACAACAGGGAACCCCTGACAATAGGCACTGCCGCGCTGGTATGACGCCCCAACCATAGCCTGATTATTGCCACTGCCAAGATTGAAAGTATAGTTGGCGTCAATGACATAATTATTTAATTTGCTTGGTACAGACGTGCCATTCACAGGCACATTGGCCGCCCGGAACTGTGATCCCCCCTGAACCAGCTCCGCAGAGATAGTCAAGCCATTCTTGCTGTATCCAAGCAAAGCCCCATAAGCCAGCCCGCCAAAGGCATGCCATGTGCTTGAGGCTGAAAAAGGGTTAACCGTATCGGTCAGGGCGAAAGGTATGGCCATTTTACCCACAGACAGATAAAAAGGTGATTTATCCAGATTACCAAGGGTCACATAGCCTTTGCGCAATTGAATTTGATTGCGTGTCAGGTCGGTAATGGTTCCCGCACCAAAGCTTTGCTGGGGATCATACAGCAGTTCACCGTAAGCCGTGATCCAATCCCCCATATTTGCCAGAAAACTAAGCTGGGCAGCATGAATGCCGGCTTCTGTTACCGTATCTCCAATTTGATTGTTGGCTGTAGGGTGGCGCATGAGATAACCGAATTTGTCATCTGTGTTGCTCTTCCAGTAATCGGTAATGGCCGTGACAGAACCCCCTATATAAAGGCTGTCTTCAGCGATATTACCCAGTTGTTTTTGTTCAAGCAGGTAAAGCTGTTTTCGGTTTACATTGGTTGTCTGATCCAGCATACCGTATGAAAATGTCGGATTGAAACGAACCAAACCGCTCATGTCCTGACGAGATGACTTCTTCTGATCTTCTGGCGCAGGTGCAGCAGCAATGGGAGCTTTTGAAATTGGATTTGTTTTCCTACGGCCAGCTTCAATTTGTTCAAGTCTTTCCTTATAGGTTTTATTTTGCTTTTCCAATTGTTCAAGTCGAAGAAGAATATTTTGCAAATCTGCTACTGAGGGAGACTTCTCTGGCCCGGATTCAGCGAATGCAGATTGGCTGATGGCGAGAACGATCAAACTTACGCTGCTGATAAGATGTATTCTAGTCATAGTGCTTCCTTAATAAATTTGTTTATATACCGTGAGCTGCGCCCAATATGAGGTCGCCCGCGTGAGGGGTATTTTTAATCAAGAGTGTCAAAATTATATTAATTAATAGTGCCAAATTATATTAATTAATGAGCTATATGAGATATTCGCTTGTTTAGTCTTCTGAAATATTTTCTACAGGTAGAGAGAATTTAACGAGGCCCTTCATTTTATTGGGGTCGATGGGCTTGCCACGCCGCAGGATGCTGATGCGGCCCTGGCGGGCCAGATGTTTGGCCTGTTGTTTGACGGCCAGAAAATATTTCCGCCATGCATCTTTGGGACTGTTTTCCCGGGCGCGGTCATCGGCAATTTCAATGGCGATGTCGCGCGGGGCAACAGCCGAACCACGTTCAACGGCTCTCATGATATAGAGGATGATGGGGTCTTCCTCTTTTTCAATTTCATTTTCAGAATTTTTATTTTCTTGTGTCATAAGGGGCATCTATCATGAAAATGTCATGGGGGCCAGATATATTCTTTAATTACGGCGCTAATTCGTTATAAAAGATCGCATAAAAAAATAATCGGGATAATATATGCCAGTAATATATATTTTATGGGGAATTCTGATCGGCGTACTTGTGGCGGCCCCGCTCGGGCCGGTGAATTTAATCTGCATTCGCCGAACGCTTGCCTATAGCAAACGTAACGGCTTTACGGTTGGCATGGGGGCGGCGGCGGCAGATACCATATTTGGCGCGATTGCCGCCTTTGGTCTGTCTTCTGTCATGGGGCTGGTGGATGAGGTTGATGGCTGGTTTAGCCTTGTTGGCGGCAGTATTTTGATTATTCTGAGTATTAATCTCTGGACGAAACATCCTCATTTAAGCGATGTGGAAGACACGGTTCGGGATCGACTTAAAGGTGCCGCCGGGGCCTTCACGCTCACCATAATGAACCCCATGACTATTTTGGGTTTTGTCGCCTTGTTTGTGGCTCTTGGGCTTCAGAATATGGAGCCGATAAACGCCGTGGCCATCACGATTGGTATATGTCTGGGGTCAAGCCTGTGGTGGTTTACGATTACAAGCTGTGCGGGATATATGAAAAGCCGTCTGTCCGACGAACATTTACTGACCATCAATCGGGTTTCCGCCGTTATTGTTGCCCTGTGCGGTCTTTGGGCCGTCAGCAAATCTCTGTTTTAAAAGATCACTTTGCCGTTTGCGATAAAAAAGCCGTTGTGGAATCCGGGTTTCTGATAGCGAAAAGCGGTGCCGTCCGGATTGATGACAGTGCCGCCCGCCGCCTTTAAAACAGCGTGACCCGCGCCGGTATCCCATTCCATGGTTGGGCCAAAGCGGGGATAAATATCCGCTTCTCCCGCCGCGACAAGGCAGAATTTCAGTGAACTTCCGGCCCCGACAATATCCGTGACGCCCAGCTTTTCAAGGAAGGCATCGGTTTTGGAATCCCGGTGTGATTTGCTGGCCACGGCGGTGATGCCTTTGGCGGGGACATCGCGCACTGAAATGGGCTTTTCCGCGCCAATAAAACGGCCTTCGCGAATATCCATCTGAACGGCATGATTTGGGTCTTTGGCAACGAACATGCGGCCCAGAGCAGGGGCATAAACAATACCAAAAGTTGGCTGACCATTTTCTATCAGGGCAATATTTACCGTAAAGTCTGTGCCTTTTTTGATAAATTCCTTCGTGCCATCCAAAGGATCAACGAGCCAGAATATATCGGCAACTTCGGGGATGTTTCCGCTGCTGGCCTGTTCTTCGGCAATGATCGGGATGCCTGGGGCTATCTCTTGCAAATCCCGCAAAATTATGGCTTCCGCTGCCTCGTCTGCCTCGGTAACCGGGGAGGCGTCTTGCTTATAATTAACATCAAAATCTTTCGCATAGACGGCCATAATTTTCCGGCCCGCCTCAAGCGTGGTTTCATATAATTTCTCGGCGAATATTTGATAATCAATATTATGTTTTGTCATGGTAATGCCCAGTTTGGTTTTTAGCGAAATTCTTTAGTGAGGTTATTTTTTATTAACCATAGTTGCTATTGTTATTGCCGAATTGCTATTATATGTTCAATCTGAAATTTGTCATGTTTAAACTAATGCCATACTAAACCAATGCCATACTAAACCAATGAAAGTATCTGTTCCATGAATGATGTCGATTTTTCTGCGCTGTTATGTTCCCGTCTTTGCCACGATTTAATCAGTCCCGTTGGGGCCATTGCGAATGGGCTTGAAATATTGGTGGATGAAAATGATGAAGTGATGCGTGCAGAAGTCATGAAGCTGCTGGGTCAGAGCGCAGAGGCGACATCGGCCAGACTTAAATTTTATCGTTTGTCTTTTGGTTCTGCGGGTGGTTTTGGCGAAAAAGTACCTTTGAGAGAAGCCGAAAGTGCCATCAAGGGATTATATCTATCGGGCAATATTGACCTGACTTGGCAATCGGATATTGGTGGTATGGATAAAGATGCCATGAAAATAATGCTGAATATGGTCTTGCTCGCCGGAGAGAGTCTGTTTCGGGGGGGGGAGATGCTTATCGAGATTAAAGAAGAAGCACCCACTACGCGCGTTATGGTGAAGGTTCGGGGAGATAAAATTATTTTCAGTGACCTTATTCGCAAAGCTCTTTTGGGGGAGGTGCCGGATCGTGAAATCGAAGCAAAGACAGCGCCGGCTTTTCTCGCCGCCAGCGCCGCCCGGAAAATTGGCTGCAAAATACAACATATGATGCAGGATGAACAGAATTTCTCCCTCTATATGTCCTATCAGGAAAGCTGAAGCTTTAAATAAAAGTTTACATAGCGCAATAAGCCGGTAAATTCTTTTTAATATAATTTTCCAATCATTTTATCCCTTTTTACCCCTTTTTAACTCTTTTCCACGATCTTGGATAAGAGTGAAGATATATGACACTTCTTGTCGCGTAAAAAAGGTTGAAAGTTATGGATGATTTACTAAGCGAATTTCTTACAGAGACGTCGGAAAGTATTGATGTTGTAGATGTGGAATTGGTGACCCTGGAACAGGACCCAACAAACAAGCCAATATTAGATAATATTTTTCGTCTGGTGCATACGATTAAAGGCACCTGTGGATTTCTTGGTTTGCCGCGACTTGAAACTGTGGCCCATGCAGGCGAAAATGTTTTGGGTAAATTCCGGGACGGAGAATTGGTCGTTACGCCAGGTGCCGTTACTTTGATTTTGGCCGCGCTTGATCGCATTAAAGAAATTCTTGCAGGACTGGAAGCAACCCAGGAAGAGCCAGAGGGGGATGACAGCGACCTTATCTCTCAATTAAATATTGTGGCTTCGGGCGGTACAATTGATGGGGCGGCACCTGTTGCAGAGAAAGCTGCAGAAGAGGACGATATGGTTCTGCCCGAAATCACGCAATCCACTAATATGTTGCCGGGGCAGGTATCTTTGGAAGAACTTGAAGCGGCCTTTGCGGCGGCACCTGGCCCTGATGATGAAGATAATGATGAAAATGTGGCCGCAGAGGAAAGCGCGGAATCTCAGGATGATAACATCTTAACGCGCATTGGCGGGGTTGAGCCGGTAAAGGTTATTGTTCATCTTTTCCATAATAGAATTCTTGCAGATGCCACGGTTAAGGGGTTGATGGCAGGCATTAATACCCGTGATAGTAAAGATAAAATGGGGAATTTCTTCACGGCCTGTCTTAGTGGCAAACAAGATGCTGGCCCAAGTGTATCCGCAGCCTTTGCGGGTTTTATATCCCATGGCATTACCGAAGAACAGAATGAAACGATCTGTAAATTACTAACTTCCGTTCTGGAAGAAGTGGATTTGCCGCCCCTCGAAGTTGATGCTTTTGTGGAAACTTATCGGGGAGTTTCTGTGGATATCCTTGCCGAAGCACGTGAGGCATCGAAAAACAACAGCAAGAAAGGCAAAGATGCCGCCACCACGGCTAAAAAATCGGGTGAGAATGGTGTCGCAAACCAGAGTATTCGTGTGAATGTTCAGGTTCTGGAAGATTTGATGACGATGGTCAGCGAACTTGTCCTGACCCGAAATCAATTAATGCAGCTGTTGCGTAATAGTGACGACAGTGAATTTTCTATTCCTTTGCAGCGGTTAAGCCAATGTACGACGGAGTTGCAGGAAGGGGTCATGAAAACCCGCATGCAGCCCGTTGGGAATGCCTGGGCCAAATTGCCCCGTATTATTCGCGATTTACAGCTGGAATTGGATAAAAAAATTGATCTTCAAATGCTGGGCGCTGATACAGAGCTTGATCGGCAGGTTTTGGAAATGATTAAAGATCCGCTGACCCATATGGTACGTAACTCTGCGGACCATGGGATTGAGATGCCGGCAGATCGTCTCGCAGCAGGTAAAAAAGAAACCGGAACGGTTCGGCTGAATGCTTTCCATGAAGGCGGCCATATTATTATTGAAATTACGGATGACGGTGCCGGACTTCCCGTTGAAAAATTGAAAGCCAAAGCGCTGAAAAACGAATTGGCCACGCAGGAAGAGTTGGACGAAATGTCTGACAATCAGATTCAGAGATTTATTTTCCACGCTGGTTTTTCCACGGCGGAGAAGGTAACGGCTGTATCGGGGCGCGGCGTTGGGATGGATGTTGTTCGATCCAATATTGAGAAAATTGGTGGCACGGTTGACCTTAAATCAATTGAAGGCAAAGGCACGAGTTTCAGTATTAAAATACCCCTGACACTGGCCATTGTTTCGGCCTTGATCGTGAAATGCCGTGAAGAAAAATTTGCTATTCCGCAAATCAGTGTTCTTGAGTTGGTGAGAGCTTCCCATGATTCAGAACATAGAATTGAACATATCAATAATACGCCAGTGCTTCGGCTTCGGGATCGTTTATTACCGCTCATCAGGTTGGATGAGATATTGGGTATGACGGATGCGGAAACAGATACAGATGAGGCCAAATCGAAAGAGGATTATATTGTTATTTCCCAAGTCGGGACATTTACTTTCGGGATCGTGGTGGATCAGGTATTCGATACGGAAGAAATTGTGGTCAAGCCTGTGGCGCCTATCTTAAGAGATTTACATACCTTCGCAGGGAATACAATTCTTGGGGATGGTAAGGTTATTATGATTCTTGACCCGAATGGTATTGTCAGTCAAATTGGTGATAATATGAATGATACGACTGGTTTCGGCATGGAAGAAGAAGAAACACTTAAGAAAACGAAAGACGATAGGGAAGCTATTCTTCTCTTTGGTGCGGGTGGTAATAATTGCCGTGCGGTGCCGCTGTCTCTTGTGGCGCGCCTTGAAGAAATAGATGTCGCCTCAATTGAGAAATCAGATGGAAAACCCGTGTTTCAATATCGCGGCCGATTGATGCCATTGGTGACGTTGGATGACAGCTATCAATTGAAAGAAGAAGGCCGTCAGCCCGTACTTGTCTTTACGGACGGTGATAAAACGATGGGCATTGCCGTAGACGAGATTCTTGATATTCTGGAAGATGAAATCGACATTGAACTATCTTCGGGCATTCAGGGGCAGGTGGGAACAGCGGTTATTAATGGTAATGCCACGGAAATAATTGATGTGGCTCACTATATAGAAAAAGCCTTTGGAACTCTGGGGACGTCAAGCACGTCTGGCCATATGGGTATTAGAGACCAGTCTCATCTTCTCCTCATTGATGACAGTAAATTCTTCCTCAATATGATTAAGCCATTATTGTCAGCAGCGGGCTATAAAATAACGGCTGTTGATAATGCCGGGGATGCTTTGAGGCTCCGTGAAAAAGGTCAAGACTTTGATTTGATCATTAGTGATATTGAAATGCCGGACATGGATGGTTTCGGTTTTGCCGAGAAAGTCCGTGAAGGCGGTATTTGGCAGAAAACACCGATGGTTGCCCTGTCCTCTCATCAAACACCGAAAGATTTTGCGCGGGGTAGAGAGGTCGGATTCGATGATTATGTGGTAAAACTTGATCGGGAATCCCTGATGTCCACTATTGTAGAACAGATTGGCAAGACGCAGAATGCTGCATAAATATTTCAAAAAAGGTAATATGCTATGAAAAATGAAAATAGAGATTTCGTGACAATTCGCCTGTCAGGCCAGTTATGTGGTATTCCAATATTATCTGTACATGATGTTTTGTCTGAGCAGACGATTACGGCGGTTCCTCTTGCACCCAGTGCTGTCGCGGGGGTTTTAAATTTGCGGGGCCGAATTGTTACGGCAATAAACTTGAGGGAACGTTTGGGCCTGGATGACGGGGGTGAGGGCAATGAGAATATGAGCATTGTTGTTGAATATGAGGGCGAACCCTATAGTCTTTTGATCGACTCAGTTGGCGATGTTTTATCTTTCCCGGAAGATAAGTTTGAACGCAATCCGGTTACTTTGGATGCACGTTGGCAAGGGGTGTCTGAGGGTATTTATCACATGGAAGGTGAATTGCTGGTCATTCTTGATGTGGAAAAGCTATTGAATTTTGGGACAAGTCAGGCTACGGCTGCCTGAGTTAAATTATAATTAATTATCTGAAAGCAAAAAATTGCTTGGAGAAGAATAATGAAATCCTGTCTCGTTGTAGATGACTCGAAAGTGATAAGAAAAGTTGCAAGGCGAATTCTGGAAGAATTAGATTTTGATATTCGCGAGGCTGTGGATGGTCAGGATGCGCTGAATGCATGTCATGATATGTTGCCGGATGTGGTTCTTTTGGACTGGAATATGCCAGTGATGAATGGATTGGATTTTCTAAAAGCCCTCAGGGCTTCTGACGGCGGGGACAAGCCTGTCGTTGTTTTTTGTACGACAGAAAATGATATGAGCCATATCAGCGCCGCAATATCTGCGGGCGCCGATGAATATATTATGAAGCCTTTTGATCGCGAAATCATCGAGTCAAAATTTTCTCAGGTAGGATTGATTTAAGTGCAGACAGCGTCGTTAAAAGAAAAGGATCAAAAGTCAAGATCTGGTCAATATCGTGTGATGATTGTCGATGATTCAGCGGTGATCAGAGGATTGATGTCTAAATGGCTTGGTGAAGACCCGGCGATAGAGATCGTTGGTACGGCGGGCAACGGCGAAATGGCTCTGCTTAGTATGTCACGCTATGATCCGGAAGTTATTATACTTGATATTGAAATGCCCGTTATGGATGGCTTAACGGCCTTGCCAAAAATTTTCCAGATAAACCCAAAAGTTAAAGTTGTGATGGCGTCAACCCTGACAAAGCGTAATGCGGAAATCAGCATGAAAGCCCTGTCTTTAGGGGCGTCAGACTATGTATCAAAGCCTGATAGTAATCGCGAAGTTGCTTCTTCTCTGAGTTTTCAGGAAGAGCTTATCAGCAAGGTTATCAGTATCGCGGCAGCGAACCGGCTTAGAAATAACGGCACGGTCTATATAGGTGAAAAAAGCAGCCTTATTGATAAACAATTTACGCCAACCATGAAAATGAGCAAGGCCATTGATACACGCAGATTTTCAGGTAATAAAATATCCATTCTGGCCATTGGCAGTTCTACGGGTGGCCCGCAAGCTCTGCTCGATGTGTTGAAAGATTTGGGTAAGGTGAATGTCCCTATCGTGATAACACAGCATATGCCGGAAACTTTTACAAAAATTTTGGCGAATCATTTAAGTCAATCCACTATGCTTGATTGTAAAGAGGCGGAGGATGGCGACATTCTCGAAAATGGCAAAGTATATTTGGCCCCCGGCGGCTATCACATGAAGGTTGTTGAAAAAAAAGGACGAAAAATCATTGCACTGAATCAGGAGCCCGCAGAGAATTTTTGCCGGCCCTCTGTTGAGCCAATGTTCAGAAGTCTTATCGATACTTATGGTTCTGGAGTATTTGCTGTCATACTGACAGGTATGGGGCATGACGGCCTTGAAGCCAGTGGAAAACTGGTGGAGGCAGGCGGAACCTTAATCGCGCAAGATGAAGAGACAAGTGTTGTTTGGGGAATGCCCGGCGCGGTAAGCCGTGCAGGGTTATGCAGTGGCATATATCCCCTGAACCAAATTGGCTCAAAAATAAAAGAAAAATTAGTAGGACGGACATAATGAGAAAAGAAGATTTTGAACTACTAAGCAAGATCTTGAAAGAAAGATCAGGGCTGGTTCTTTCAGAGGATAAGGTTTATTTGCTGGAAAGCCGCCTTACCCCTATTGCCCGTAAAAAAGGTATGGAAACACTGGATGACCTGATTAATGAGATTCGGCTGCGGCGTAAGGAAGACTTGCTTCGTGAAGTGACCGACGCAATGACAACAAATGAGTCTTTCTTCTTTCGTGATAACACGCCGTTTGATTTATTTAAGGAAGATGTTCTTCCCGCGCTTATGAAAAATAGAGCGAATAAACGGCTTCGTATTTGGTGCGCGGCGGCATCAACCGGACAGGAGCCTTATTCTTTAGGTATTATTTTAAAAGAAATGGAAGCTCAGCTCAGTGGTTGGACGATTGAAATTATCGGGACGGACCTGTCCCAGGATGTTCTTGATAAAGCGAAAGCGGGGATTTATTCTCAGTTTGAAGTCCAAAGGGGATTGCCCATCAAGCTATTGATGAAATATTTCACGCAAGCGGGTGAAATGTGGCAGATATCGGAAGATATCCGGAATATGGTGGCCTATAAACCTTATAATCTTCTGGATAGTTTTGGCGCATTGGGAAAGTTTGATGTGATATTCTGCCGTAATGTGTTGATATATTTCCATCAAGAAACAAAAGCGGATGTGTTAAACCGTCTGCGCGAGCAGATGCCCGAAGATGGGACGTTGTTTTTGGGGGCTGCTGAAACAGTTTTGGGCCTTACGGATAAATTTAAGCCTGTTTCAGGGAAACGGGGGCTTTATAAGACTTCTGATTATATGTCCCAAGCTCTGAAAGCGGGATAATCCATATATAAACATCGCTTTAAACGGTCTAAAATGAAAAGATATAAAAAGGCCGCGCCTAAGAACTCAGGCGCGGCCTTCTCATTTTGGTAAATGTAGAATTTACCGGAGACAATATGTGTATTTATTAGCTGGCAACGGCGACGTCATCTTCTTTTTGTTCTGGATCACGTAATACATATCCGCGCCCCCAAACAGTTTCGATGTAATTTTCACCGCAAATGGCCATCAGTTTCTTGCGTAATTTACAAATAAAAACATCAATGATTTTTAATTCAGGTTCATCCATGCCGCCGTATAAATGGTTCAGGAACATTTCTTTGGTCAATGTCGTGCTTTTACGCAATGACAGCAGTTCCAGCATGGCATATTCCTTGCCGGTTAAATGAACGCGCTGTGTATTGACATCAACTGTTTTTGTATCAAGGTTTACGGCCAGTTTTCCGGTGCGAATAATGGATTCTGCATGGCCTTTTGATCGGCGGATAATCGCTTGAATTCGGGCAACAAGCTCTTCTTTATAAAATGGTTTTGTCAAATAATCATCGGCACCAAAACCAAGCCCTTTTACTTTATTTTCCAGTTCACCCATGCCGGACAGGATCAGGATAGGGGTGGTTACTTTTGACAAGCGTAATTTTTTCAGGACATCATACCCATGCATATCCGGTAAATTCAGATCAAGCAGGATAATGTCATAATCATATAACTTGCCAAGGTCGATACCTTCTTCACCAAGGTCCGTACTGTAAATATTAAAGCCTTCTGCTGTTAACATTAACTCGATACTTTTTGACGTGGATGGATCATCTTCTATGAGTAAAACGCGCATTTAGAACCCTTCATGTTTTATGTTTTTTTAAATATATTAATGTTTAAAATATGTTGTTAACCTCTTCTTGTTAACTATTATTAACACAATTGGTTAACAAAAGGTAACCAAGGTCATAAAATATGATGTTTCCCTCGGAAATGTTAATGATATAATTCCAGCAATATCGCCTTTTTGCATAGTAAGTCATTGAAATATAAGAAGATTAATGAATATTACTGAATATTTAAGTTAATGATAATTTAAAAGAAAATATTATCATTTTTTGTATATTTTTCTGTGATAGCGGCCCTATTTAGCGTATCATAGGCTGTAATTACCTAAAATCATTGTGGATCGCCGTGTATAGTTTGAAAGCTGAAATAGAAAGAATGAATAGCTGGCGCTTTTATGGCCGGGTTGTTGGTATTCAAGGGCTTTTGGTTGAGGTTGCCGGCGCGCAAGGGTCGTTAAGCATTGGATCGCGCGTTAATCTATTGTCACGTCAGGATAAAGTTGTTGCCTGTGAGGTCGTTGGTTTCAAGGCGGACCGGGCGTTGCTCATGTCTTATTCAATGCTCGAAGGCGTTGGCGTTGGCTGTCAGGCTTTTGTTGAGGGCGAAACGCCAGTTGCCCATCCTTCAAATCAATGGTTGGGCCGCGTGATTAACGCCATGGGGGAACCTATTGATGGCAAGGGGCCCATAAAACCCGGGGCAGAAGCTTATCCCATCCGTGCACAGCCGCCACCGGCACATTTGCGCCAGCGCGTTGGCGGCAAAATTGACTTGGGGGTACGAACGTTAAATACTTTTGTTACCTGCTGCAAGGGACAAAGAATGGGTATTTTCGCCGGTTCAGGTGTTGGTAAATCCATTCTTTTGTCAATGTTTGCCCGCTATGCCAGATCAGATGTATCTGTTATCGGCCTTATTGGGGAGAGGGGCCGAGAGGTTCAGGAATTTATTGAGGATGACCTTGGCCCCGAGGGGCTGGCCAGAAGCGTCGTTGTCGTGGCCACTTCTGATGAAACGGCGCTTATGCGGCGCCAAGCTGCCTATCTGACGTTAACCGTCAGCGAATATTTTCGGGATCAGGGTAATGATGTTCTATGTTTAATGGATAGTGTCACCCGATTTGCCATGGCGCAAAGGGAGATTGGTCTGGCCGGGGGGGAACCACCGGCCAGCAAAGGCTATACGCCGACGGTATTTACAGAATTGCCAAGGCTTCTGGAGCGGGCTGGCCCCGGCATCGATAAGGGCATTGATACGGGCTCTATCACGGGGCTCTTTACGGTTCTGGTAGAGGGGGATGATCATAATGAACCTATATCAGATGCGGTGCGGGGTATTTTGGATGGCCATATTGTCCTGGACCGCACCATTGCCGAACGGGGGCGCTTTCCCGCGATCAATGTTTTGCGGTCAATTTCCCGTACAATGCCCGGATGTAATAATAATGAACAAAATGATCTTTTGGTTACGGCTCGTAAATATTTAGCAGACTATAATGACATGGAAGAGATGATTCGCCTCGGCGCTTACAGGCCGGGTGCAAATCAGGATGTGGACGCGGCCATTCATTTTCATCCTGCCCTTGAAGAATTCATGACGCAGAAAAAGACTGAATGCAGTTTACTGGAGGAGGGATATGAACAGCTTGCCCAGATATTGCAAAATACACCTGCGGCGGATGTTGAGCAAGATTTAAAGAATTAGGAATATTTACATAATGAATCGTAAAGGCATGACAGGCATGATCCGGCTACAAAAGTGGCAATTGGATGAAAAACGCAGAGATTTGGTTGCGTTGGAAAAAATGCGAGATGATCTCAAACAGAATTTAGCAGATCTTCAAAATGAATTGATTGCGGAACAAAGAAAAGTGGCGGAAACCCCCGTCGTCAGTATTGCTTATGCCGGTTATGCACAAAAAGTTATGGCCCGCCGGGTGAATATCGTTAATTCCATGCTGGAAATCGACGTTTCTATCGAGAATAGCAAAGACCAAGTGGCAGAGGCCTTTAAGGAACTGAAAAAATACGAAGTTGTTGAGCAGCGTGAACGTGAGCGGGAATATCGCGCCCGTGATTTGCGCCAACAAAATGAGCTCGACGAACTGGCCATCAACATGCACCGCCGCCAAAATGCCGGCTGATAAATTTTGCATAATAATGCTCTAGAATATAGCCGGGAGGCGTTTTAACAGGGTGTCATTTTCCCAATTGGGTTGGCGGTCTTCAATGGTGATCGATATATTCTGGCCACGGTTATTGTCTCCATTAACCAGATTTACTTCAATCCATTTCGGAATGATATGATTTGTGATATCCTCCAGAATATCATGGGCCATATTTTCTGCTTTTGTGGTTTTATGGGCGATCATCTGTCCTAAATAATCGTCCAGCCCCTCATGGTTAAGCAAAAGCTTGTCCGGAACATAACGTAATCCAAATAAATATATTTTTTGGTTCAGGGTAATTTCCTGCGTGATTGAAACGACATAGGTCTTGTTACGATATGGGTTTTCTGATGAGGACAAGATGTCTTTTTCTTCAGAAGAGGATGAAGGTTCTGCCATAAGGATACCGTCTTTCTAGGCTTTTAGCATGTGAATTTTCTGGTTGATGATATTTTGCACGGATATATCTGGTGATATGTTATCCCTGAATTGAAGGTCCCCTGCAAACCCGCTGATTTCTAAGGATGTAACGAATTTGTCAGACAGGTCCTTTTTCATTTCTGCCGGCAATATGGCTTTTGATCGGATAATGATATTGAGTTTGGTCTCTTTCAGTAAGCCATCGACCTGAATTTTGCCAATTTCGCTTAAATTTAATTCCACGATGAAACGCGTGGCAACTTTTTTGTCGTCTTCTTCAGGAGCCTTATTATTTTTGTCGGATTCTTCATCAACCAGTTGGCGAGTCAAGAAAGGGATGGCCTGAACGTCCGTCCCAACCTGCATGGGGATCAGGGCAGGCCGCCAATCATTGACCGTTGTTTCAGCCCCCAACCTGAATATGCGTTTCATATCATTATCAAGCATATTCAATAGCTTGCCCTGCTCCAGCCTTTCTATGCGCTGGGTGACGGCGGGGCCGAGCCATATTCGCGCAGGATTTTTCGCCCCCAAAGCCGCGAGAAAGAACAGCATGCTGGAGGTCATTTGCGCCGGATTCTGGATGCCGGGTATTCTGTTGCCCAACAGGTGGGTCGGGCTTGCGGCATCAACAGGGGGCGGCAAGATTGATAATAACTGGCTCAGGGATTGCCAGTTCTGGACAAAATTTTCCAGTGGTTGCGGGGGGATTTGCGCTGCTGTTATGGGCGGCGCGGATGACGATATTATTTGCGCTGCTGCGGATATGCCCAAGGTGGTTTCTGCCCGGCCTTTGGTGGTATTTATTTGTGGCTCAAGTTGCTGGGTATTTTTTTGGGCAGACTTTACACTGGCTTGACTGGTTTGCGGCGGCGCGGGCAGATTAAAATTAATCACTGTTCCCGCCTTAAGGTCAACGGGGCTTTGAATCTTGATCACCGAAACCGGCGTTGCAATATATAGTGAAATATATTCATTCGCTCTGGAAGGATTAGGATGGCCAGGATTAGGGGTGACCGTTTGACTATATTGACCCGGATAATGATTGTTTTTGTTGGGCATGGCCGGCGCGGCAGAATTGACGTTAGCCGTATTTTGTTGCGCAATATTCTTCGCGGGGTCAATGACAATACCCCAAAAGCTTTGCGCAGGCGCTGATGTTGCTACGGGGGCTGCCTCTGATTTTGACACAGATGATTTTGGCACAGATTCTGGTAGGGGGTTAACCTTATTCTCAGATGCCGGAGCCTGTATTGGATTTTGGGCCTGAGTATCTGGAATAGCAATTGATTGAATTTGTAACGTGAAATTACTGCCCGCTTTTATATTATCCAACATATTATCTTGGCGGCTTGCTTGTCCGAGCTGTTTTTGAACAATTTCAGGGAGGTTAATGGTCTCCTTTGGGATATTTTTAACCACGGCTGCCAGTATGTTGATATGTAATAATTTTTCCACATTCATTTGGGCTGTTGCTGCGGGTGCCAAAGCTTGCGCCTTATCCTGGGGGGGTAGTTTGACAATCTGTTCTTGGGCAATTAAGACATTTCCGGCGATAGAAGACTGGATGGTCGCGGGAGGGCGGCTCTGCTGGGGGGTTGCTCTTTCATATAAAGTGTAATTGGTTGTGGTCGCGGGCAGTGGCAACTCATTCAGTTTATTGGCGCTTTCTCTTGCGATTTTCTCCGCGCGGAAAATGTCAGTTGTTCTGTAAGAGGTCTGCTGCTGTTCAATGGGCAGGGGGTTTTGATCAAGAGATGCTCTGATTTTTGGTGGCGCGCTGCCCAGTGCGGTGAGTTCCAATGTGACCGCTATTGATAACGGCGGGTTTTCCGGTACCGTTATATTTTGTGGCGGGTTATAGATGAGCCGCGCTTCAATTTCCCTATCCAGCTTTAATATTTTGACGGCAAGATCTGCATTGGGCGGAATTTTTTCAATATCTTTTTGCTGTGACACATCATATTTAATGACATAAGTCCCCGTTTCAGAAGTAATAAGCGGGCGACCCTGTCCATCAATACCAAGGTAAGTCGCCGAGACTTCACTGCCTTCCTCAAGGTTGACAAGGCTGGTGGAAATCGTGACCGCCGTATCATAAGGCGCGGGCTTTTCTTTTGACTCCTGAAGCTTTTCTGGCGCGCGGGATTTCTTGTCATGGGGTTGTTGCTGGGCGGAACTATCATCAGATGTGGAGGAGGTACGGGTGACCCGCGCGGTACCGTCGTCCGTTATGAGGGGGGTATTTGATATTGGGGCATGAATATCGTTCATACCCTCATATTACACCAATTTACGCTTTAATTACACTTTTTTGGCAATTTCCAGCATATCTTCGCCGGCAAGGCTTTTGGGATGACGTTGCATCAGGGGTTTTTGATGGCGAATGGTATCAACCACATGTTTGTCCCGCCGGACAGCCCCCAGATATTTCGGGGTAAATTTCAGGAAATTCTCACAAACTTTTTTCAGGGTTTCATAAGTTCTCAGACCCTCATGGCGATCTTCAACCATATTCACCAGAATGGCCAGATTTATATTTGGGTCGCGGCGATGGTTCAATTTGATAAAGGCATAAGCATCGGTGAGGGAGGTCGGGTCAGCTGTCACCACAACAATAACCTTATCGGACATCTCGCAAAGGGTCATGACAGATGTTTCAACGCCGGCCCCCAAATCCATGATGGTCAGGTCATATTGGTGTGATAATGTGACTAAATCCTGATTGAGGCGCGTCAGCCGTTCCTTTTTCAGGGAGGCCAGACTGCCGGAACCGGATTGACCGGATATGACGTCAAAAACGCCCTGTCCTTTGCCAGTAGCAGAATGGCCCATATCGAAAGATGTAATGGCCTGATCCAGCGTTATGCCGCCGGACAGGACTTTCCCCAAGTCAACCTCTGGCAGCAGGCCGAGCTGAATATCCACATTGGCAAGGCCAAGATCACCGTCAAACAAGAGAGTGCGGTTTCCTTGACTGGCAAACAGGTGGCATAAAGTGGTTGAGACCCAGGTTTTGCCGACGCCGCCTTTGCCCGAAGCAACCGTGATGATTCTGGAGCCAGTTTTTTTAAGGGGTCTCATGGTATTTCGCCTTCCATATCATCAATTATAAGGTCGTCATAGTCTTCTGTTTTACGGTCATCTTCAATGACGGGGCTGAAAATCTTTCGATCATCAACGCGGGTTAGCAGCTTGGCGAGGCTTGCAGCATCGACTGTCTCAATTCCCTTGGCAAGATAGGGCGTTATACCAACCCCGGCAAAACTCATGTTATTCGCCTCGGCAATGACAAGCAAACTGGCATATCTTCGGGCGACATCCAGTCTTGTGGCAATGAACCGGCGGACGCCAAGATTGGCATAAGTCTGTGAAATTTCCCGGGCTTCCAACGGGTCGATTCCCGCCGCGACCACTAATATGGGTTCCACATCATATGCTGTGATGAGCTGATGTAATTCGGCCATTTCATGGCGGTCAAACGGGTTGTAACCCATGGTATCAATAATGACCAGCTCTTCGGGTTGTTTGTTTGTGTCGATGGCCGGGGCCAGAAGAGCGGGTTCGGAAACTTCAATCACGGTGGTTTTCAAGGCTTCGGCATAGCCATTCAATTGGGCCGTGCCGCCCGTGCGAATGGTATCCGTATTGATCAGGCGCACGGCCTTTCCGGATAATACGGCCTGACTGGTAAGCTTGGCCGCTGTGACAGTTTTACCAACGCCCGGCGGCCCCACCAGCATGATCGGGCGATTTTGGTAATCATTATTGATCGGGCTGAAATGAAACATGAGATCCAGTGATTTTGCCAAGGCATTAATATTATTGTCTTCATCAAATGACGCGGCGGTTTCGAGCATCCTGTCGGTCATGACTTTATTTATGCCGTGATGGGCCAGAAAATAGGATAAATTCACGGTTTCAACATGATCTGCATGTTCTAAATCCTTCAAGGATTTCTGAACGGGGGCCTTTTGTGGCTTGGGTTTTCGCGCCTTTCGCGGACTTACTTTCGGCGCGGGAGCTTCCATGGCGGCTGTTACGCTAACCGTGCCGCCCTCTTCATGGGAATTAATGATAATGGCATCATCGCCCAAGGCTTCCCGAACCCTGGACAGGGCGGCCTGCATAGTCTCGGCAGTGAATATTTTTAACCGCATATTTAAAATTGCCTTTGGGCCTGACCCTATATTTGACCAAGCGTTCTGATTTTAACCTTTGGATGTACTTCATTCTGAGACATGACCACCGTTGCGGGCCGGAAACGTTCAATGATGGACCTGACATAGGGACGGATCATTGGGCTGGTTAATAAAACCGGCAATTCTCCTGCATGGGCCTGGTCTTCGAATGTCATACGTACGAGGCCAATGAATTCCTGTAATTGACTTGGGGGCATGGCCAGTTGTTTTTCCTCGCCCCCGCCCACAAGTGATTCCATAAAGGCCTGTTCCCATTCAGGCGATAGATTAATCAAGGGAATGACACCCTCCTGATTGGCATTTTCAAAACTGATCTGCCGCGCAAGGCGGGTGCGGGTATGCTCGGTTATCATGACGATATTCTGGGTATAGCCACAAGCTTCGGCGATACCTTCGAGTATCGTTGGCAGGTCACGGATGGAAATGCGCTCGCCCAGTAAATTCTGTAAAACCCGTTGTACGCCGCTTTGGGTAATGAGGGTAGGGATCAGGTCTGCCACCAGCTTTTGATGTTCCGCGGCCAAATCATCCAATAGCTTCTTCACTTCTGCATAGGATAATAGTTCGGGCATATTATCCTTGATGACTTCGGTAATATGGGTGGTGATCACGGTCGCCGCGTCAACAACAGTATAGCCGCGAAAAGAGGCTTCTTCTTTCAGGTTTTTATCAATCCATGTGGCGGGAAGTTTAAAGGCAGGCTCCAATGTTTCTTCACCGGGCAGCGCAACAGGTTCGCCGCGCGGGTCCATAACCAGCAGCATATTAGGCCGGATATCGCCTTGCCCGGCATCCGTTTCCTTGAGCCGGATGACATATTTGTTGGCGGATAATTGCATATTATCCAATATGCGGATGGACGGCATGACAAAACCCATATCGGACGCGAGCTGCCGGCGCAGGGCCTTGATCTGGTCGGTCAGCCGAATACCTGTATCATCATTGATTAACGGCAACAGGCCATATCCCAGTTCAAGGCGGATAGGATCAATGGTCAGGGCCGTGGTGATCGGCTCCTCCACATGTTCGACTTTTTGCTCTTCCATTTCAACGGCGATTATTTTGGCTTCTGCGCGGTCATCTTGCCTGCGTGACAGGGCCATTGTCGTGATGCCAAGAAGACCTGCCAGAATAGCGAAGGGCAAAAATGGAATGCCCGGCAGCAAGGACAGGCATAGCAGCAGTACCGCGCTGACACCAAGTGCCTTTGGATAGGCGCTGAACTGACTGAAAAGGGCCTGGTCTGTACGCCCGCTCAGGCCCGCCTTGGTCACCAGCAGCCCCGCAGCGGTGGAAACAATCAGGGCCGGTATCTGGCTAACCAAACCGTCACCAACGGTCAGCAGGGTATAGGTATTGGCCGCAGCGGAGAAGCTCATGTCTTTCTGGGCCACGCCGATAATCATGCCGGCGATGATATTAATGAAGGTAATTAAAAGCCCCGCAACCGCGTCGCCGCGAACATATTTGGCCGCCCCGTCCATGGAGCCAAAAAAGGTGCTTTCGTCTTCTAACGTTTTGCGCCGCTCCCGCGCTTGATTTTCATCAATCAATCCTGAAGAAAGATCGGCATCAATGGCCATTTGCTTGCCCGGCATGGCATCAAGGCTGAAGCGGGCCGCGACCTCGGCAATTCTGCCGGAACCTTTGGTTATCACCATGAAGTTCACAATGAGCAAGACGGTGAATACGATGATGCCAATAACAAAATTTCCGCCCATGACAAAGTTGCCAAAGGCCTCAATCACATTACCGGCGGCAGAGGGGCCTGTATGTCCGTCGGATAGAATAAGGCGGGTTGAGGCCACGTTAAGCGCCAGCCTTAACATTGTTGCCAGCAATAATACGGCCGGAAAGGAATTAAATTCGAGCGGTGACTTGATGAACAGACAAGTCATCAGAACCATAACCGAAAAGGTAAATGAAATGGCCAGTGACATATCCAGTAACCACGGCGGCATGGGCAAAAACAGGATTGTCAGAATCAGCACAACACCAACGGCCATAATAATATCGGACCGCTGGGCCAAATGTCCTAATATGCCAATCTTTTCAGAAGGGGTGTTGCTGGCCGTGTCGCTCATAAGATGGGGCTATTTTCTCTTAAGGTTCATATGAAGTTTTTCAAGCTCATTTTATAGATTTGATTATAAATTCGGGATTTGTGGTATTCTAGGGCTTGGGACATTGACGCCGTCCGACATATATATATTTAATTTATTGCGCAATGTCCGAATGGAAATCCCCAGGATATTGGCCGCGTGGGTTCTATTGCCGAGGCAATGTTTGAGGGTATCAATAATCAGGTCTTTTTCCACATCGGCGACTGTCCGGCCAATAAGGGATGCGGCGGAAAGAGGCTCAGAGCCTTCGTAGGTTCCCGCCGTCTTTATCGCAGACCCAGACTGGATGTCTATATGGGGCCGGCCATCAGGAAGGACAATATCCGAGGCGTTAATTTCATCCCCTATGGTGAGTAAAACAGCCCTGTGAATGGTGTTTTCCAATTCACGAACATTGCCGGGCCAATTATGATTAATCAGAACTTTCATGGCACTGTCCGTGATTTTTTTATGAGGCAACGCATTAAAATCAGCATATTTAATGGCAAAATGCTTGCAAAGCGCGCGTGTATCTTCCGGGCGATCCTGCAATTTGGGTATATTCAGATTTACGACATTGAGCCGAAACAGAAGATCTTCCCGGAAATTGCCTTTTTTGATTTCTTCTTGCAGGTCCCGGTTCGTCGTGGCGATAATTCTGATGTCAATTTTCACAGCCCCGGATCCGCCAACCCGGTCAACTTCTCTTTCCTGAATAACCCGAAGTAATTTTGCCTGAAGCCGCACGTCCATCTCACTCACTTCATCCAGCAAAAGAGTGCCGCCGTTCGCTTCTTCAAATTTTCCTATTCGGCGGGCCACGGCACCCGTAAAAGCGCCTTTTTCATGACCAAAAAGCTCGCTCTCCAAAAGATTTTCCGGAATGGCGGCGCAATTGACCGCGATGAAGGGCTTGTTTTTGCGGCGGCTTTTGGTATGGACATGACGGGCCATGACTTCTTTACCGGTGCCGCTGTCGCCGGTGATCATTATACTGGCTTCGCTGCCCGCCACCTGATCGGCAAGCTTTACCACCTGCATCATATTTCGGTCACGATAGATAAATTCATGCTGATCAACAGAAATGGCTGTCAGAACGGCGGCAATAAGATCCGGGTCTGGCGGAAGAGGGATATATTCTTTGGCACCGGCACGGATTGCCGAGACCGCTTCATCGGAATTAGATCCCACACCGCAAGCCACGGCGGGCGTCGTAATATGCTCGGAAGCCAGTTGATCCAGCAGGCCTTTGATGTCGCATTTGACATCAATCATTAACAGGTCCGCCCCCTTTGACCTGATCAAGGTCAGGGCCGTCGCCTCATCGGGTGCATGGATGACTTTGGCCCCATTGCTTATGGCGATCTGGGATGCTGTAGTTAATTGCCCGCCAAGGGAGCCTACGATGATCAGCCTCATTGGCCTGTTCCTGACATAATCCCTGTTTTTTGGGCGCTATTCATAATAACTGATCCGATTTTTTTGCGGTAACATGGCATTAAGCTGCATTTCCAGACGGCGCGGGTTTTCCTCTCGGCCAATGGACAGGATACCTGTCAGATAAAGTAAGTTGAGCGTCGATTCATTGTGGGAATTCCTTTCCGCTTTGCTGGAAAGGGGGATGAGAACCATATGGGCTAAAATAGCGCCATAAAAAGTCGTCAGTAACGCCACCGCCATCGCGGGCCCAATCGTGCTTGGGTCGCTAAGGTTTCCGAGCATCTGTACAAGCCCAACCAGCGTTCCAATCAATCCCATCGCAGGGGCCACTTCGGCTGAACGCCGCAGTAAATCAACACTTTTTGATTGAATGGTGGCATTGGAATAAATTTCCTGTTTCAGGATAGTCTCAATTTC
Organism: Emcibacter sp.; assembly: GCA_021647465.1. Classification (GTDB taxonomy): domain Bacteria; phylum Pseudomonadota; class Alphaproteobacteria; order Sphingomonadales; family Emcibacteraceae; genus Paremcibacter. The sequence goes on from JAKIUQ010000005.1 coordinate 197,402, forward strand.
TTCGGGTTTTGCGCCATCAATGGCCAATTCCAGACCTTTTTGCAGAAAAGGTTCGTCATCCAAAGTCTTGCTGACCTGGTCCAGCGCAATAACGCCGCCGCTACGGGCTTTTTCCGCGATTTTAATCATGGTGACGCCGACTTCCTGGGGGTCGTTGGTTTTATAGGACATCATCCGCCATAAGGCGCTGGGTATCTGCGTAAGATCCTTCACAGAAAAACTGACGACAGTTATGGCAATTGTGCCGCCCAAAACGATAAGGACTGATTGTAAATTGACAAAGTCCCATGGTGATCCGCCAATGACCATAGCAGAGATGATCAGTCCAAAGCCTGCGATTATTCCTAAAAGTGTTATCACTTCTTACTTTCCTGTTTTTCTGGCCCGTGCTTATGGCTTCAGAAGTTATTCGTTGCCTTTAATAATCTCTGTCATGGTAATACCGAGTTTCTCTTCCAGAAGGACGACTTCACCACGGGCGACGAGCCTGTTATTCACATAAATATCGATGGCTTCTCCGACCTTGCGGTCCAATTCCACAACTGATCCAGACCCAAGTTTCAGCAACTGGCTCACCGTAAGGTTTGTTATGCCCAGAACGGCGGATACTTTTACCGGAACGTCAAAAACGGCTTCTAAATCGCCCGCGCCTTCCGGTTCTTCGTTGTTTTTCTCTTGATTACTGGTATCAGACGCCGTGTCACCTTGATCTAATTCCTGCCAATCCATATTTTCTGTATCAGACATTAGCTGTTAGCCCTTAATATTTTATTGCCATAAGGTATGATTAATGAATGTTTTTTCAGTAATCATGCTTTCTATTAACCATATTTATCCGTAAAAGACAATTTCCGGAAATTTTTTCATTCATTTTGTCCTATATTTTCTGCGCCGGTTATGGTTTCGGATATTGTGCCAGCTTTTGGGTCAATCTCGCTGACGCCTTGTTTCTGATTGGGGGCGGGGGGGGCTTGTTCCGGTGCATCAATGAATAATTTTATAGTATTTTCGATTGTTTTTATCAGGCTGTTAAAGTCCCGTTCAACGCCGCCGTTGGCCCATTCAACCCGGCAATCACTGACATGGGACATTGGTTCATTGATCAGAACTATTTGCCCCTGATAACCACTGGCCAGTTTCATTTTATCCATTTTATCCTGCAGGAGAGGAAGAATGGCATCATCTACCCGGATAACAAGGCGCGGCTCCAAGGGGTTATTCTTCAGACATTGATTGACCAATAGTTCAATTTCCGCCAGCGGCGTTTGTTCAACCACTGCGGGCGCCAGTTTTTCGATAATGGCATAGGCAAGCTGCGCCGCTTCTTTATGCATTAAGGAGACTTGTTCTTCTTGACGGGCCTGAAGATTACCGGCTGCGGTGAAAATATTTTGCAGTAGATTTTCGCAACCTTGTTCCAGACCGCCCAGAATTTCCGCCCGGCCAGCCTCCAGGCCCTGCTCAAAAGCCGTATTTTGGACATCTTCCAGTTTACTGCGGCTTGAAGGGCCGCCGCTATCGCTTTCGAAATCATCGTCAAAGGTAAATTTTACAGCCGTCATAATATGTTAAGCCTTAAATGCTAATAAATTAATTCATCTTCGCTTTTCGTGTCATTAAGCACGATTTCACCACTGTCGGCGAGGTCTTTGGCGACATTGACAATTTCCATCTGAGCTTCATCGACATCTTTCAAGCGTACGGGCCCCATGGCTTCCATATCCTCTTTCAGGATTTTTGCAGCCCGTTCTGACATGTTGCTAAAGAACATATCCCGAACTTTGTCGGAAGAGCCTTTCATGGCCAAGCCAAGCCGGTCTTTATCAATACCCCGCAGCAGGGTTTGAACGCCGGTCGCATCCAGATTCTGCAAGTCATCAAAGGTAAACATGAGGGCGCGTACTTTTTCTGCGCTTTCTCTATTTCTATCCTCGAGGGCGGTCAGAAAGCGGGTTTCTGACGCGCGATCAAGATAATTGAAAATCTCTGCAATGGTCTCATGGCTGTCTTTGCGGCTGGTTTTAGCCAGATTATTCATAAATTCAGTCCGCAGGGTTTGTTCCACCTTATCCAGAATATCTTTTTGAACCGGTTCCATACGAAGCATGCGCTGAATGACTTCCATAGAGAATTCATCGGGCAAAACGGTCAAGACAGCGGCGGCATGTTCCGGTTTGATTTTTGACAGAACCACAGAGACTGTTTGGGGATATTCATTTTTAAGGTAGGTCGCGAGAACCATTTCATTCACATTACCAAGTTTATCCCACATGGTGCGTCCCGCAGGGCCGCGAATTTCTTCCATAATCTGCCCGACCCGGTCGCCCGAGAGCATTTTGGAAAGCAAACGTTCCGTATTGTCGAAATTCCCGGTGAGGGAGCCTACAGAGGATACGTCATTGGCAAAATCCAGAAATAAATCTTCAATCACTTTGGAATCAACTGCGCCGAGTGATGACATGGCCAGGGATAGTTCCTTGACTTCTTCATCGTCCAGAAGGTTCCAGATGATTGATCCATTCTCCTCACCAAGCGCGAGCATAAGGGCCGCGGCTTTATCTGAGCTGGACAGGTCTGCCGCCCGCAGAATTTTTTGACTACTCATTTCATATTATCCGTATAACCAACCTCTAACGACGGCAGCGGATTCTTCCGGATGTCGTTCAACAAGTTCCCCGACTTTCTTCAGGGCAGTGGCTTGTATTTTACCTTCTACGGCGGCAACATCAATAGCAGAATCAATGGCGCCTGTTTGTTTCGCGACCTCACGGGACGTCAATTGCCTGCCTTGATCATCAACTAATGTAACATTGGGTTGACTTGGTGCATTATCGGGCCCCGTGATGGCGGCCTGCTGACCCGGTGGTAACTGTGCCTGATCTGGGGCACCTTCAAGGGCGGCTGTTTGCGGCAGGTAATTTACGGGCGGCGCTGTCAGGAATTTAATCAACGGCCTGAGGGCAAAGAAAATAACCATAATGCCAATTAATAATAATCCGCCGAGTTCAATGAAGCGCATCATATCGGCTTTGCTGAAGTCAAACAGGCCTTCTTCGGCGGCCTCTTCGCCATAATCTATCGTTGCGAATTGCATATTAACGACATGGACGGAATCACCGCGTTCTTCGTCAAAACCTATGGTGGATTTGACCAATGCTTCAATATTTGCAAGATCATCGGCATTGCGGGCTTGATAAACCGGGGGATTACCTTCGCCAGCGTCTTGATAGGTGCCGTCAATCAATACCGCAACAGAAATCTTCTTCACCGTTCCTGCCTCGTGAATTTGGGTTCGGATGGTTTTGGAATTTAAAAAATTTGTGGTGGTTGAGGCTTCACTGTCAGAAGATTGATTTTTTATGGCCTGTTCCGGGTCTGCCTCGGCATCCTGATCGGGCAGGTTATTATTGACAGAAACCGTTTTTTCGTCGGCATTTTCACGGTTGTTACTGGTGCGTTCGTTGCTGGTTTCTGATAAAACCACCTGACCATCCGGGTCATAAATTTCTGAATTGCTGGTAATCCGATTCAAGTCAAGTTCTGCGCTGACTTCTGCCCGAACCTTACCCAGCCCAACGGTTTTTTCAAGCAGGGTTTCGATTTGACTGCGCAGACGGCTCTCCATAGAGATTTTCTTTTCTTCCAAAGACAGGGCGAGAAGAGAGGTTGTATCTTCTGATGATCCGCGGGCAAGTAAGGAGCCCTTTTGATCAACAATGGAAATGCGTTCGGGTTGCAAGTCAGGTACGGCGGCGGAGACCAGATTTTGAATGGCCATTACCTGATTGCGTCCCAGCCGGCCAGACGTTGTTTTAATAAATATACTGGCGGTGGCCTGACGGTTTTCATTGCTGAAAAGCCGCCGTTCCGGCAATACCAGATGAATACGGGCGCTGGTTACCTTTTCAATGGACTGGATTGTCCGTGCCAATTCCCCTTCAAGGGCCCGCAAATGGTTGATATTTTGCACAAAACTTGTGGCACCAAGGGAATCGCCCCGGTCAAAAATTTCATATCCCAGTGACCCACCACTCGTTAAACCTTGTTCGGCTACAGAAATCCGTATTCTGTTGACTTGGTCATCGGGGACTAAAATAGTGCTGCCATCCCCAACCAGTTCATAGGGAATGGCCTGGGCTTCCAAGTTTTGAACTATTCTGGAAGAGTCTGCCAAATCAAGACCGCTGAATAATAAGGCCATATTTGGTGTGGATAACCTTATGGACAGGAAAACAAAGAAGCCAATGGTAATTGCCGCAACAGTTGCCATTGCCGCTAATCTGGCGGGGCCTAAAGTTCTAAAAAATTCTGCTAAGCCATTCACGATGCGTGTCCCTAATATATTTTTTAATCACTTAACTATAAACGTCATATAACGACTAATGAACGTTGTATGATGAATTGAATCAACGTTAAATGAAGTTTACCAATTATTAAGTAAACAACAAGTTAATGGTAGGCAATTTTTGCCTAGTATTGCAGATAAATATGTTGACAGTCAAAAAAATGAGGATTCTCAACGCCCCTAGTGGTGGGGATTTTTTATAACCCCATACTATATATAGTATGAATCGCCAAAAATAGGGCTTTTGGGGCGGCGATAAAAAAATAACCATGAGAATCACTCCTCATGGTTATTAAAATAATATAACTGTCTTTAAAATACTAAAAAATAATTTTAGTTATCATATCTTTGTTGTGTGGCTGCGCGATAGTCCTGAACTCTTGTGACGCGCAGGCCAAGCAGGCCGTCTTTGTCTATGGCGCGTTGCCAAGAGAGAAACTCCTCAACAGAAAGGGTATATTTTTTGCAGGCATCTTCTAACGAAAGCAGCCCGCCCCTTACGGCGGCGACGACTTCCGCCTTCCGCCTGATTACCCATCGCTTGGTATTGGACGGCGGAAGGTCCTCTAAGGTAAGCGGCTCTCCTGTCGGCCCCAAAACTGGTGCAGCTGACATATCTTGAAATCTACTCATTATGTACTAATCTCCGGTAACATCTTCATGTGATACTCAGAATAATCGCAAGCCTTTAAAGAAAGCCTAATGAACGAGGTTAATTAGAAATAAAATATTGATGAAAATTTTATCTATTACAATTTGAGCAAGCTAAAATTAAAAAAGCCGCTTGTCATATCACAAGCGGCTTTTCCATTAACTAGTTGGTTTATTAGCGTTTAATACTGTTTAACTCATTTAACATCTCATCTGCCGTTGTGATGATTTTGGTGCTGGCAGAAAAGGCTCTTTGAATGGTAATTAATTTGGTAAATTCGTTTGCAAGGTCAACTGTTGACGCTTCTAAGGTCTGCGGCGCGACGAATCCGGCCCCGCCAATACCGGCCAGTTTAAGGTTAAGGCTGCCGGATTGATCAGAAGTGGTATAGGAATTTCCTTGCCGCCGCGTAAGACCATCAGGATTCTGGAAGGTGGACAATGGGATTTGGGATACCCTTTTGGCCAAGCCGTTGCTGAATAAGGCGCTGACAACTCCTTCCTTATCAATAGACACCCCGATAACGTTACCAAATGTCGCCCCGTTGGCCGAGGATGAAATGATGGTAGAAGCTCCGGCGAATTGCGTGATGCCGTCGCTCAAGCCATCAGTACCAAGGTCAAAAGTAAGGCTGCCCGCATCCGCGCCGCCGGTCCAGGCGACATTGATGGGATTTAATAATGCGGCAGAGGTGGCGGCCAGATCAAGGGTACTATCCCCGTTAAAGGCAATCTGGCCACTGGCAATTTGTCCCGTTCCCGCAAGGGCAGAAGTCACATCACCGGGCGGATCAACAAAAATCTCAATATTCCACAAATTATCTGATTGCCTTAAGGCCGCAACGGTTACCGTATGAACTTCACCCTGACTATCAAAAACCTGAACATTCGTTTGGAAATCAGGTTCTACGCCGTTCACAGGGGGAATGATACCTGCGGCAACATCAGCCGCGTATCCTGCCATGGATCCGGCAACCGTGGCTGAGGTATAAGTCCCCCCGACAATTGCCGCGTTCAGCGGCTGGGAGGACTGCAGGTTGGCCCTGACCGATATATTCGTTGTCGCTTCGGCAGTACTGGTCAGATTGGATACATTTATGGGCTGAAGCTGGGTCAGAACCAAATCACTTGGGGCTTCCCCATTGGCATCAAGCGGCACGCCCATAAGGAAAAGCCCAGCGGTGTTTTTCAGAAAACCATCCGCATTGGGCGTGAAAGACCCGGCCCGCGTAAAACTAATTTCTGAATCTTGATTTACGGCTTCTCCTCTGCTGGATACGATGAAAAACCCTGCGCCGTCAATACTCAGGTCTGTGGCAGATGTTGAGGATTGCAATAATCCTTGCCGGCTGATCAGACTTTGCGGCAGGGCCTGAACACCGCCCGGTGAATAGCTGGCTGTGGAACTGGTTTCCGTGACCAAAGTTGAAAAATTTGCCCGGGTTTCTTTGTAGCCAATCGTATTAAGATTGGCAATATTATCAGAAATCATGCCAAGGGCTGAACTAAAGGCGCCTAGTCCGGATACGCCGGATGCAAGTGATGCGAAAAGACTCATGTCGTTACTCCTTTAAAGTTTGCCAGTATGGTTACAGTATGTGTCATACTGGCGTGTTAATTCATATTTTGTGAGCGTTTCACGCGGCTTGACTGGCGACTTCTGCGACAGGATATTTGTATCGTGACCTGAAAATTATGCAGGATCAATTGGTTTGACGGCTTGAACATTGCTCGTTGCCGTCAAAATTCCGTTGACGGATAAATGTATTTCTCCGTTTAAGGTTTCAATGGTTTCTACTTTGCCTTTGGAATAAATGGCTGTTTGTACTTCTGTTCCATTGGCGGTTTCTGCGGATATCGTAAGCTGATATATGCCATCAGGGGTATTTGCCGGAGCATTCCAGACGAAATCATGCAATCCGGCTTTATTATTACCCGACCCCTCATAGAGAATTTTACCATTGGAATCTTTAACGGTTAAGGTTGTTTCTTCTGAATTGGTGGATAGGCCATATTCCCATTTTGCAACGCCGTCCCGTAATCCTGCCCGATCTGTCTGGATGGTGACCTCGGTGCCGAGGTATCCGACCGCATTGGACATATCAGAATTCTTCACCCGGCTGATCAGCTGTTCAAGGTTTTTGTTGACGGCAATGGATTGCTCAACCTGTGTGAAGGAAACCAGTTGGTTGGTGAATTCGCTGGAATCCATGGGATCCAGAGGGTCCTGGAATTGCAACTGCGTTGTCAGGAGAGATAAAAACTGATCAAAGTCTTCAGCCAGTTTTGTTTGGCTTTGATCTGCTGCTGTTGCCGCGCCAGTTGTGAGTGCATTTATGTCCATTTATCTGTCCTGCTTAAATATTTATATCTAAGGCGTTATCTGAATAAGCCATTTTAAGTTGTTGCCGATTGACGATATTGTCGAGATTATGGGGTAAATCTTCATTTTCCCCGTCGCCAGTATTGTTATCAGAAAAATTTGATTGACTCTGATCATGCTGTTGCTTTTTCAGGGTAAAATTCAGGTTATTGCCGCCCATATCAAAACCGGCATTTTCCAATGCTCTACTTAATGCGCCCTGATCCCGTTGCAACAGGGCTAATGTGCGATCATTATCCACAATTACGGCGGTGGTCACTTTTCCATCAGCCTGAAAATCCATCCGGATATTTACCTGTCCCAGTTCAGCAGGTTTCAATGACAATTTAAAGCTGTTGAGACCATTTCCGGCCTGTTTTAAAATGGCCATGCTGATCTGTTTGGTTACCATTTGCGGCGTGACGGGCAAAGTCGGTGGTTTGATGTGACTGGTGGAAGCCAGATTATTTTGCTGCCCGACTTCTTGAATCGATAGCAGGGTAGCCTGCAATGGCGGATTATTCAGTTGAGGCGGCCTGATGTCACGATTCGTCATGGCTGCATTTAGTTCCGCTTGAAAGGGGACAGCTTTTGCCCCCATTTGACTATTGATGCTTTGATTATTGGCAGGTGATGCTGCGCTCGCAGAAGAGGCGTTTTGAGAAGAATATTGACTTTCTGCGGAATTCTTTGAAGATCCTTTTGCTTTAGCCGAATTCTCAGAAGATGCCACCTGGTTTTTGCTGTCTGAGCCTTCAGAGGCCGGGCTGTTGCCGCCGCCTTTCAGGGATGGTTTGACAGTGTCTTTAAGGGGGTCTGCCGGGCGTTGATTTGTCGCTTGAACAGGGACGGCGGCTAAATTCTGTTGCGGCGTTCCAGACTGGTTTTGCGCGCTTTCTGAGAGGGCTTGTGCTGCATTTACAGGCGGGCCCGGTGGCAGATTCCTGGCCTCATCCTGAACAGCTGAATTCTGCATATCAATAATCTGGGGCGGGGCATTCTGAATGTCTGCTTTTTGGGTCAAGGCAGGATCTGCGCCAGATGTGTTTTGACTTGATGGCACATTTTCTTGTTTGGGCGTTCCTTCAGAAATAAGGTCAGTTGATAGATTGGCTTTAGGATTATCTTCTATATTAACTGCCGGTAATTGCTGGCGGCTTTGGGCGGCGTTTGACAATATTATAGGGGGATTTTTTTCGGCAGATATCGCTCGCGGTGTATTTAAAGTGGCAAGCTTGGCAGAAGTTTCAAAGGTGTTTCCTGTATTTTCGGTCGATTGTGCCTTATTAGCCTCAGTAATATTCCCGTTAGCCTCAGTAATATTCCCGTCAGCTTTTGTCATATTATTTTGGGTCAGGCCAGTCTGAAGATCCGGCTTTATATTGGCAATTATTTCAGAATTCCCTTGGGCAATAGAGCCTTGCTTTGAGGGCAGGGCACCCTCTGTTTTGTTGCCAACAAGTATGTTCGCCTGCTGTAAAATAAATTCACTTTTTATCTCGATTTCGGCCCGTATATTTTCTTTCTGTACGGGAACTGCGGTGGTTCCTTCAATATTTTTATCGGCTTGACCATTATTTTCTGGAATTTGGTCTTCAGTATTTGGGGACTCTTGACCTATATCTCGGGCTGTTTCCCGGGAGAGATGATCTTTAAAGCGATCATTAGAATTATCTTCGGGTTCTTTTATGCCGGCCTGATTTATGCCGGCCTGATTTATGGAAGATTGATCTTTGACCTCCCTGTCAATTTTTTGTGGCCTGTCGCTTGCGGATGACTTTGCCGCACCCAAGCTATCTCTACTGCTGCCTTGCGGCGCAGTATATGCGGGAGTGAGAAATAGCTCGGAACTTAATGTCATTATTTTCAATACTCATATAAATATTATAATCCCCCAATAGTTAAGCAAATATCGGGCCATTTTCAGGATGCCATACTAAGTACCTGTAAAATAAGGATAATAAATGTTTCCTCGAGATCAAATTCCCCTGTATTAGGTAATTATTACCCCATTTCCTATGGTAATAATTGCAGTGCGGCAGAATCATGGCTTTGCGTAATGAATGAGGTGATTTTTCTAGAGTAGTTTAAGAAAGCGATAAGATTGGCCCGAGGCTTGCATATATTTACTTGGTTATATAGGTAAAAATGTTAGGCAGAAGGTCTTGATCATGGATGTGGATATACCCTGTTATGGTGATATATCAGTAGCTTAAGTTGATATCTTGGAAGGATATATAGATGTTTGAAGGTAACAATATAATGCGGCGTAATTCTGTCAATGGGGGGAATAAATATCCGCATGGGCAAGCATTGCCTATCCAAAATTCTATAAATTACTTCTCGAACGATGGCTTTAAGGCTCGCCCTAACACTCGCCCAAACACTCGAAAGGAAGATCATGTCGATTAATTCCATTATTAATAATTCTCTGACCGGTCTTTTCACCAATCAAGCTGCGCTTCGAACAACATCAAGCAATATTGCAAATATTAATACCCCGGGTTATGCGCGTCAGGTTGTTCAACAGGAAACGATCGTCAATGGCGGTGTCGTGGGCGGTGTTAAAATATCCGGCATTGTACGGGTAGTGGACAGGTTTCTTGTCAAGGCAAGCTATGATGCCAATGCGGATTATTCCCGATATGAAGTAGAGAATGCTTTTCAGAGCCGGATTCAATCTTTGTTGGGGCGGCCAGATCAGAATAATTCCTTGTCGGGCCGAATTGACGAGGTTTTTACCTCTGTTTCGGAATTGGCTCTTAATCCCCTGTCTGCCATACTTAAAGAAGACACCATATCTTCTATCAATCGGTTCGGAGAAGAGGTTGCGTCATTGTCCGAACAGGTTCAAACCATGCGCCTGGATGCCAGCAATATGATTGCGGAACGCGTTGATCGTATCAACGCCCTGACACAGCGTATCGAAAGCCTGAACCCCCTTATTACGAAAGAAACGCTCACAGGCGGCAACCCGAGCGGTTTGATTGAAAACAGGGCACAGTCCCTGACGGAACTCTCCAGTATTATTGACCTGAATATTACGGATACGGGAAATAACGGCGTTCAGGTATCCACGTCAACGGGCATATCCCTTGTGGGCGCGACCCGCAGTTTATTGCAATATTCGCCGCCAGGTTCGGTGGCGTCGTCAACCCCGTTTCCACCAATCACCGTGCATCAGCTAGACCCCGTATCAGGGACGCCGCGGCCAAGTAACCGGCAACTTGATGGGGAATTGACATCCGGCGAATTAAAAGGTTTGTTAATTCTGCGTGATAAAGATCTTCCGGAAATATCTTTGCAATTGGGCAGTCTGGCTGCGGGATTTAATGATGAATTAAATCGTGTTCACAATTTAAATGTCTCGGTTCCAGCCCCCAATAACCTGACAGGAATAAATACGGGACTACTGGCAACGGATCCTCATAATTTCACCGGTGAATCTGTTTTTGCTGTTACGGACAGTGCGGGCGATCTTGTGGCAAAAGTAAATATTGATTTTGGGGCCATTGGGACAAGTGTGGGCGATGTGATCAACGCTGTGAATGCCGGTTTGGCCGGGGCGGGAACAATGGCATTGACAGATGGGGTCATGTCGCTGACGGCAACGGCGGGAACGAACGGGGTATCTATTTCTCAGGTTGATGGTAATGAGAGCAGCCGGGCAGGGCGCGGTTTCTCTCATTTCTTCGGAATGAATAATCTGGTGGAAGCCCGCGTGCCATCCAATTTTGAAACGGGCGTTACGGCGGCGGATCCTCATGGATTTACGGCGGGCGGCACGATGCAGCTGGATATAAATGATGCGAACGGGGTTAAGCTCGGGACATATAACCTGACCATTTCAGGGACGAGTTTTAACGATATTCTGACCGATTTAAATGCGAGCCCTCTGGCTAGTCTTGCAACATTTTCCCTGTCATCAACAGGGGAACTCGTGGCGACCTCTAACAGCGGCGCGGACATTAAGTTACATGTCAAAACGGATAGTACAACGCGCGGTGCGACGGACGTATCGCTATCGTCATTCTTCGGTATTGGGGAGTCTTTCCGGATGGATGCCGCTCTTGACCTGAAAGTACGGCCCGTGATCGAAAATAATCCAAGTAAATTGGCGCTGGCACGTTTGGATCAGACCGCGCTCGTTGGCGAGAATGCTTTAAGTGTTGGTGACCAAACGGGCGCGCTGGCGCTGAAAAGCCTTGAATCGACGGTTTATAAGTTTTCCCGGGCAGGCGGCATGAATGAGGCAACGGTCACGCTTGCACAATATAGCGCTAATCTATTGGCGGATTTAGGTTTAAGGGCCGAATTGGCCGAGAATAATATGAGCGATAACAAGTCATTAAGCGAAGAATTAAACCGAAAATCAGCGGATATATCGGGCGTGAATATGGATGAGGAACTGGGCAATATGGTTATTTACCAAAATGCCTATTCTGCCTCGGCAAGACTGCTTAATACCGCAAAAGAAATGTTTGATACAATTCTTCGGATTGTGTGATTTTATGGGAAATATTAAGACCAGAAATATTAAAAACAGGAAGATGATATGACACGGGTATCAAGTTTTGGCAACCAGCAAGTGATGCTATCCAGTCTTTTGAATAACCAGTCCCGCGTGGTTCAAAGCCAGATGCAAATCACAACGGGTAAAAAGGAAGAAAGCTACAGCGGTCTTGCCAGTGAGGTTTCCACCTTGCTGGGTGCGAAGACTGTATTCAGCCAAACACAAGGATACCTGCGCGCTTCCACTTACGCAGACCGGTTTCTGCAAACCAATGATATTCAGTTGGGGAGCATGGTGAGTAATGCTCAGGAAATTCGGGATACTATGCTGGAAGCTATCGCGCAGGAGGAAACTTTTGCCCTTGATGAATTATTGAGCGCCTCCTATGCCACAATGGTGAGCGCGCTGAATACGAGTATCGGCGGCGTTTATGTTTTCAGCGGGGGGCGTACGGATATTGCCCCTGTGGTTGGTGATGATATCTCGGACCTTGTCGCTGCGGCAAATGTGGCCGATATTTTTAGCAATGATCAGCGCCCGCCCTTGGCCAGAGTAGGCGAAAACACTGTTGTGGAATATGGTATGCTGGCCGATGAAGTGGGGCAGCAGGTTTTTCAGGTTTTCAAAGATATCGCGGAATATAGCGCGGGGCCTTTTGGGCCGTTGTCAGGCAAATTGAATGAGGCGCAGCTCACCTTTCTAAAGGCGGAACTGGTTAATATGGACGCGGCCATAGAAGATCTTCAGGTCTTGGTCGCCCGAAACGGCACCCGCCAGAATAACGTGGAAAATATTATTAAAGAACATGAAAATCAGGAAGTTTTTCTGGAGGTTTTCATATCTGATATTGAGGATGTCAATGTGGCCGAGGCTATAACGCGGCTGAATAATGACCAGATCGCGCTTGAGGCTTCTTATAAGATTACCAGTGAATTGTCCAAATTATCCTTGCTTGATTTCTTATAAGCGAAAATTCTGACGTTATTCTTCTCTTGAAGTTTCCGCTAATATGTTATATTCGCCCGTTATGACTGAAAATATTGACCTTATCGCGGATCCGGGACTGAATTCATTGGGCATTGCAAAATCGCCGGCTGATACGCGTGTGGTCGTGGCCATGTCCGGCGGCGTGGATAGCTCCGTCGTGGCCGCCATGCTGAAAGAACAGGGCTATGATGTCGTGGGCATCACATTGCAACTGTATGATCATGGTGTTGCGGTTCAGAAAAAGGGGGCCTGCTGCGCGGGGCAAGATATTCATGATGCGCGCCGCGTCGCCGAAGCCATCGACATTCCCCATTATGTTCTGGATTATGAAACACGGTTTCAGGACAGCGTTATGGAGGATTTCGCCGACAGCTATATTCGCGGTGAAACCCCAATTCCCTGCGTGCGCTGTAATCAGGAAGTAAAATTCAAAGACCTGTTGGCAACCGCCCGCGATCTTAAGGCGGATATTCTGGCCACAGGTCATTATGTTCAGCAGAAACTATCAGGCAATCATGCCCGGATGTACAGGGCCGTGGATGATCTTAAAGATCAAAGCTATTTTCTGTTTGCCACAACGCAGGACCAACTGGATTACTTGCGGTTTCCTCTGGGCGGTATGGAAAAGGATGATGTGCGGCGTCTTGCCGAGAAATATGGCCTTGAGGTGGCTGACAAACCCGATAGTCAGGATATATGTTTTGTGCCGAATGGCAATTATGCCAGCATCATCGAACGGTTGCGCCCCGGCGCATCGGAAGGCGGCGATATTGTCCATTTGGACGGCGAAATTCTGGGCCAGCATAAAGGCATCATCCATTATACCATCGGTCAACGTAAAGGCATTGGCATTGGCGGGCGCGAGCCGCTCTATGTGATCAAGCTGGATGCGGCGCAAAAGTGCGTTATTGTTGGCCCGAAAGAAGCCCTCGAGATTACAGAGATCAGCCTTAAGGAAATTAACTGGCTCGGCGACCAGGACACTCAGGAAAATAAGGACGGACAGGAAATACAGGTAAAAGTCCGGTCAACCAGACCACCTGTCCCCGCGACATTGCTTCTGGCGCCGGATATGATGACCGCCCGCCTTAAGCTCCATATTCCGCAGCAGGGTATCTCTCCCGGGCAAGCGGCTGTATTTTACGACGGCGACCGTGTGCTTGGCGGTGGCTGGATCACTTCGGGTCTGTAATTTTTACTCTAATAACGTATTTTTACATAATTTCCGGGCGCATCCCCGATGCTTTTTAGGGGGCCGTCGCCGGGGGTTCTCGCGGCCACTTTAGGACCGGATTTTTTGCTAAGCCATGCATGCCAGTCATCCCACCATGAGCCAGCTTTGCTCACAGCCCCTTCAAGCCATTCTTCAGGATCGCGGGGTAATTCGTCATTGAGCCAGTGATTATATTTTTTCGCTGACGGGGGATTAACCACGCCGGCAATATGGCCGGAACCTGCCAGCATGAATCTCTTGGGGCCGGAAAAATGCCATGTATCCTTATAGACCGATTTCCACGGACATATATGATCCGTGTGTCCCGCCTGAATATAGGTGGGAATATCAACCCGGGTCAGGTCAAGCGGCGTGTCCGCCAAGGTTATTCCCCCCGGTTTAACCAGATTGTTATTCATGTACATTTCGCGCAGATACTGACCATGGCACGCGCGGGTCAGGCGGGTATTGTCGCCGTTCCAATAGAGCAGATCAAAGGGGAAAGGGTCTTTGCCAATCATGTAATTATTGATCACAAATGACCAGATCAGATCATTGCTGCGCAGCATATTAAAGGTGTTGGACATGGTTTTGCCGTCAAGGAAACCATGTTTTTCCATATTCTGTTCCATATCGGCCATTTGCTTGTCGTCAACAAATATGGTCAGTTCTCCAGCTTCGCTGAAATCAACCTGAGTGACCAGAAATGTGGAGCAGCCAATCTGATCCAGTTTTTTCTTCGCGGCCAGATGGGCCAACGTACAGGACAGCATCGTCCCGCCAATGCAATAGCCGACGGTGTTTATCTGGGCCTCGCCCGTGGCCTTTTTGACCATATCAATAGCGGAAACTGTGCCAAGTTTCATATAATCACCTAAATCCAGATGAGACAGGCTCGCGTCCGGATTGCGCCATGAGATGATGAAGACGCTATAGCCCTTATCTGTCAGCCATTTGACCAGGGAATTTTCAGGGCGCAGGTCGAGAATATAAAATTTATTTATCCACGGCGGGACGATCAACAAGGGCTTTTTATATTGTTTCTTGGTGGTCGGCGTATATTGAATGAGTTCGATGAGCTCATTTTTGTAAATGACTTTCCCGGGGGTGGCGGCCACATTGCGGCCCGGCTCGAATTTTTCATTATCCGTCATGCTGATGGTGAATTTGCCCGTGTCCTGATCATAGTCCCTCAGGAAATTTTCCATACCCTTGATTAAATTCTGACCCTTGCTTTCCACTGTTGCACGGATGACTTCGGGATTGGAGATGGCAAAATTTGTGGGTGACATGGCTTCGATAAACTGGCGGGTGAAGAAATTCATCTTGTCTTTTTCATGGCCCGGCTCGTGGGTTGTCTCATCGGCGGCATCCGCCACATAGCGGGCAGTCAGCAGGTAAGATTGCTTGATAAAGTCGAATATCTGGTTTTCCTGCCAGTCACTATCCTTGAATCTTTTGTCGTTTGCTGCGGGTTCAATGATTGGGTCAATATTTTCATCTCCCATCATTTTGCGAGAGGTGTTTTGCCACAGGGTCATATAATCCTGCCATAGTGATATTTGCTTCTCTATCAGTTTTTCCGGATGGGCCGCGTAATATTTGGTGAGCTCAAGCAATGTCTCCCCAATATGCATAGGGTCATTTTCGATATCGGATTTATAGGTATTTTGGGACTCTAGAAAGTCATGGGCCATTCTTTGAAATTCTGCCGACATTTCAGCGAAATTTTCCGATAGTTGGTCAATTTCAGGTTTCTTTTCAGCCATACCTATTCCTCAACCCCCAGATTAATATTCTTTATCGGATTCTAGTGTGTCAGGTGGATGATGTAAATATGATAGTTTTTTGTTTTTATTCCATAAAAGGCATTTTGCTTTAGGGGCGTTTGCTGTTACATAAAGATTCGCTAAATTCTGAATATTTATTTCAGGGTCACTCAGTTGCAAATTTTGGCACAAATTGACCAAAAGATTACAAGAGGGAAAAATGGAGAAGGATTTCTACAGAATCAAAAGACTGCCGCCGTATGTATTTGCCGAAGTGAATGCCATGAAGGCAAAAGAGCGGGCGGCAGGGGCGGATATTATTGATTTTGGTATGGGAAATCCTGATTTGACACCGCCCCAGCATGTCATGGATAAACTGACGGAAACCTTGCAGAATCCCAAGGTGCATCGCTATTCAGCCTCAAAAGGCATTCCGGGCTTGCGCAAGGCCATTTGCGCCTATTACAAACGTCGGTTTAATGTTGATATTGATCCTGATACCGAAAGTATTGTGACGCTGGGCTCGAAAGAGGGGCTGGCTAATCTGGCACAGGCCATAACGGCGCCGGGTGATGTAATATTGGTGCCAAACCCCAGCTACCCCATACATCATTTTGGCTTTCTGATTGCCGGGGCGACCATTCGCCATATCCCCGTGGGCGGCGATAAGGATTTTATGGAAGGTCTGGCCTATGCGGTGAAACATTCTATTCCAAAACCCTTGGCGATTGTGATCAATTACCCGTCAAATCCGACAGCCGAAGTCGTTGACATCAGTTTTTATGAAGAGATTGTCGCCTTTGCCCGCAAGCATGAAATTTATATCCTGTCTGATCTGGCTTATGCTGAAATTTATTTTGATGGCAATCCGCCGCCGTCAATTTTTGAAGTCCCGGGGGCCAAGGATGTGGCCATTGAATTTACGTCTTTGAGCAAAACATATTCCATGGCCGGATGGCGCATGGGCTTTGCGGTGGGGAACAAGGATCTGATTGCGGCCCTGACCCGTATGAAATCCTATGTGGATTACGGGGCCTTTACGCCGATACAAGTGGCGGCAACTGCGGCATTGAACGGCCCGCAAGACTATATTGATTATGCGCGCGCGACGTATAAAGCGCGCCGCGATGTCTTGATCAAAGGATTGTTCGAGGCCGGATGGGATGTGCCGCCGCCGGCAGCAACCATGTTTGCCTGGACGAGGATTCCTGAAATCTGGGCAGAGCTTGGGTCCATGGAATTTTCCAAACAGCTATTGAAACATGCCCATGTTGCCGTCTCGCCCGGCGAAGGTTTCGGCGAATATGGCGAAGGATTTGTGCGGATTGCTCTGGTGGAGAATGAACAACGCATTCGTCAGGCCACGCGTAACATCAAAAAATTTATGGCTGACAGCCCGAATATAATAGCGGCGATTAAAAATGGAGTGGCTCAATGACGGCGTCCCAAAATAAAAAACCTTTAAAAATTGCTATTGCAGGATTGGGAACTGTTGGTGCCGGAGTGGTCAAGATTCTGGAAAATAACGCGGATATGATTGCGGCCCGTACGGGAAGAGCCATTGAAATTGTCGCCGTATCCGCCAGTAACCGCAGCCGGGACCGCGGCATTGATATTTCCAGATATGACTGGGCTGACAATGCGCTGGATTTTGCCTCTCGTGATGATGTGGATATTGTTGTCGAGCTGATCGGGGGATCCGATGGTGTCGCAGCCTCCTTGGCTAAACAGTCACTGGCAGCAGGAAAATCCTTTGTCACGGCCAATAAAGCCCTTATTGCCCATCATGGTTTTGTACTGGCGCAAACAGCGCAGGATCATAATGCGGCGTTAAAATTTGAAGCGGCCGTTGCGGGCGGCATTCCCATTATTAAATCCATTGGTGAAGGGCTGGCGGCAAATAACCTGACCCGGCTGTGCGGCATCCTTAACGGCACAACCAATTACATGTTAACCCAAATGGAAGCCACGGGTAAGGATTACAGTGAAATTCTGGAAGAGACCAAGCTTTTAGGCTATTTGGAAGCCGATCCATCCCTTGATCTGGATGGCATTGACGCGGCACATAAACTTGCCATTTTAAGCAGCGTTGCTTTTGGCGTCAAAACAGATTTTGCCAATGTCTATAGGGAAGGTATCCGCCGAATTAAACTGGTGGATATTGAGTATGCCAAAGAATTGGGCTACCGCATAAAGCTTTTGGGTATCGCCAGCATTTCTGACGCGGGATTAGAGCAACGGGTTCACCCGTGTCTGGTGCCGAATGCTGTGCCTATTGCGCATGTGGATGACGGGTTTAATGCGGTGGTGGTCGAAGGTGATTTCGTGGGCCGGACTTTCTTTGAAGGGCGCGGCGCGGGCGAGGGGCCAACAGCCTCTGCGGTTGTTGCGGATATCATTGATGTTGCTCGCGGGCATAACGGCCCGGCTTTTTTCATTCCGTGCGATGATATGAAGGAGGCGCCGCCAGCCAGCATCTTAAATCGTTACGGGCCCTATTATATTCGGCTTCATGTGGAAGAAAAACCGGGGGTTATCGCTGATATTACGGCGGCTTTGCGGGATAAAAATGTGTCGCTTCACATCATGCTGCAAAAGGGCAGCGAGCAGGATGGCAGCGTTTATGTGGTTATGGTTACCCATGAAATCCATGAGAAAGATGTGATGGATGCCCTGGATCAAATAAATGCTTTATCTTCGGTAATTGATAAAGCACTGGCAATCCGCATTGAGAATTTGTAAAAGAAGTTATTAACGTCTGTATACTTAAAAATTAATCCAGGAAAAAAATATGTCATTTGAATCAAATTTGGATCGCCTGCTTGTGTTGGATCTTGTGCGGGTAACTGAGGCGGCGGCTGTTGCGGCGGCAAAAATGGTCGGACGCGGGGATGAAAAAGCCGCAGATGCCGAAGCCGTTGACGCTATGCGCTCTGCATTGAATAAGATGGATATACAAGGACGTGTCGTAATCGGTGAGGGGGAACGGGACGAAGCCCCCATGCTTTTTATCGGTGAAGAAGTCGGAACCGGTAAAGGTCCAAAGGTTGATATTGCCCTTGATCCCTTGGAAGGCACGACTATTGCGGCCAAAGCCATGCAAAATTCATTGGCGGTAATCGCCATTTCCGAAGAAGGGCAGATGTTGAATGCCCCGGATGTTTATATGGATAAAATCGCTGTTGGCCCCGGATATCCGGAAGATGTCGTTGATCTTGATAAATCCACGGACGAGAATATAAAATCTGTGGCAGATGCCAAAGGCTGTTCCGTCAGCAATATTCTGGTCTGCGTTCTGGATCGTCCGCGTCATGCGAATCTTATTAAAGAAGTCCGGGATTCAGGCGCAAGGGTGAAATTAATTGGTGATGGGGATGTGGCGGGCATCATCGACACAACAAATGTCGAAACCAGCGTTGATATCTATATGGGGTCTGGTGGCGCGCCTGAGGGCGTTCTTGCGGCGGCGGCGCTGCGGTGCATTGGCGGGCAGATGCAAGGCCGCCTGACATTCCGCAATGATGACGAGCGGGGACGGGCAAGGAAATGGGGCATTACGGATCTTGACAGAAAATATTCCACCATGGAATTGGCCAGTGGTGACGTTATTTTTGCCGCCACGGGCGTGACCGACGGCGATTTCCTGCGCGGCGTGCATCAAACCCCTGATGGAAAGGGCTATTCAACAGAATCCGTCGTGATGCGCTCCAAAACCGGCACGGTTCGCTGGGTAAAAGGCGACCACAAACGCGGCGCAAAAGACTAGCCCATGCCGCAGGAAGACGATTTTCTTCTTGGTATAGAAACATCAATCACCGGGCGGGCCTGGCAACAACGGCCCGCTGAATATCGCCTCATTCAGGCCATTGCCCAGCAACATAACCTGCCGGAAATCGTCGCCCGCGTTGTTGTCGGGCGGGGTATTGACCTTGAACAGGCTCAGGAATTTCTAAACCCCACCTTACGTAGCGCCTTGCCAGACCCGTCTCAGTTCAAGGATATGGACAAGGCTTGCGCGCGGGTGGTGGAAGCCATTCAGAAAGGCCAGAAACTCGCTGTTTTCGGCGATTATGATGTGGACGGTGCCACATCGTCGGCGGTGCTTAAACGTTTTTTCAGGGCGCTGTCACAGGATTTAATCATCTATATCCCCGACCGGATCAAGGAAGGTTATGGCCCCTCAATCAAGGCCCTTCTTGATTTGAAAGCGCGGGGGGTTGATCTGGTTATTACGGTGGATTGCGGTATTGTCTCTTTTGAACCGTTAAAGGCCGCAAAGGAGGCCGGTCTGGAGGTGATCGTCATTGACCATCATCAGGCGGAACCCCGATTGCCCGAGGCGGTGGCGGTGGTAAATCCCAACCGCATTGACGAAGAAGAGGGGTTCGGGCAGCTGGCCGCCGTCGGCGTAGCTTTTATTTTTGTGGTGGGCATCAATCGCCTGCTGCGCCAGCAAGGCTGGTATGAGGGCATTGCCGAGCCTAAATTAATGGATCTTCTGGATTTGGTGGCTCTGGGCACCATCTGTGATGTTGTGCCGCTTGTGGGCGTTAACCGCGCCTTGGTGAGTCAGGGGCTGAAAGTGATGGCAGGGCGCAGCAATGCCGGGATTCGCGCTCTTGGTGATGTTGCAGGCATTAACGAAGAACCGGGCACCTATCATGCGGGGTTTCTCATTGGCCCGAGGGTTAATGCGGGTGGGCGCGTGGGGCGGGCAGAGGTTGGCGCGCTCATATTAAGCACCGATGATATCCATGAAGCCACGGATCTGGCCGCAGAACTGCATAATTATAATGCCGAGCGTCAAGCGATTGAACATATGGTTCTGGAACAGGCCATGTCACAGGTGGCCGCAAATATTGGCCCCGGCGGTGATGTGCCGCCGGTGATCATTGCGGCCGGAAAAGGCTGGCATTCAGGTGTCATTGGTATTGTTGCGGGCCGGTTAAAAGAATTTTATCAGCGGCCGACTATTGTTATTGGTATCGACGATGCCGGCGCGGGTAAGGGGTCTGGCCGGTCTATTTACGGCGTTGATTTGGGCGCGGCCGTAACTGCGGCCCGTCAAGTGGGAATATTATCCGCCGGCGGCGGTCATGCCATGGCGGCGGGACTGACTGTCGCAGAAGGTTCGATCGCTGATCTGGAGGCTTTCATGACAAGCAGATTGTCCAAGGCCGTGGGGGAGGCATTGAAGGGACTGTCTTTAAAACTGGACGGCGTGCTGACCCCTTCGGCTGTGTCGTGCGACTTGGTGGATCAACTGAACGGGCTTGGCCCCTACGGACAGGGGAATGCCCAGCCGCGTTTTGCGCTGGCCAATGTGACCGTGCAATATGCCGATGTGGTGGGCAAGGATCATGTGAAATGCACATTAAAGGGGGGGGACGGCGCACAGATCAAGGCCATGGCCTTTCGATCTGCGGATCAGCCGCTTGGTCAATTGATTCTGAAATCGCGGGGCCGCAGAATTCATGTGGCGGGCACATTGCGGAAAAATAGCTGGAACGGCAATGTTTCTGCGGAAATATTCATCGATGATGCGGCAGAAAATTAAACGCTTCTGAAAAAAGCGATTAATTCCAAAGAAACCTGTTGACCGATGCGCCAACAACACTTAAAAACACCTCACCGACCTAGATGGCCCCTTCGTCTAGCGGTTAGGACGCGGCCCTTTCACGGCTGAAACACGGGTTCGATTCCCGTAGGGGTCACCACTCTTTTGGTAGAGCTGATGATGAAGTTTCTTCTTGGTGTCATCTTGCTTTTGTGGCGGGGTAGCTCAGCTGGTTAGAGCAGCGGAATCATAATCCACGTGTCAAGGAGAGGTGAAAAATAGGTATGGCGGGGTAGCTCAGCTGGTTAGAGCAGCGGAATCATAATCCACGTGTCAAGGAGAGGTGAAAAATAGGTATGGCGGGGTAGCTCAGCTGGTTAGAGCAGCGGAATCATAATCCGCGTGTCGGGGGTTCAAGTCCCTCTCCCGCTACCATTTTTCCTTTAATATCAATTAGTTGTTAATTTTCCATTTTTAAGAATAATTCTCATAAATAGCGCTTTTTGACCTCCCGACACGGAGATAATATTTTTCTCTACTTTTATTTTTCCATGATTTTCAAGTCACCAAAAAAGCGCCAAAACGGGCCAAGTCATCAGGAAGTCACCAACTCGAATAAAATATGGTCATTCAACGGGTTGTTTGGAGTAACACAGAACCAGTAGTCTTGTATGTGTTCACTTGACGATGAATCACTAATAGTCAGATAGTTCTTGGCGAGCGACACTTGATTCTGATCAACTTAACATTCTTCGAGAAGCTTCAGAATTAGGTTTAGGTGAAGGGTATTCAGTGCCCATTCATTCCGCCGGGGGATACGACAAATCACCGGACAGCAGCGAACCGGACTATATTGTTCGCAGCGGACAGTTTCAGATCGGACGCGGCTGGAAACAGACCACCAAAGACGGGAAACGGGAATATATCAATCTCATCCTCGATGACCCCCACATGGAAGAAGAAATCCGCGCCCGCCTGGTCAAACAGGGCGAGCAACATATTCTCCTCTGGGAGCGGATAGTTGAGTAAGCCTAAAGGCCAGTTTCTCTTTCTTTGATATTCATTGATGTTTGGAAAAAATTCCTGTATTTTCTCATTTGGTATCAATTCATTTGAGGCGAACAATGAGCGATATTTGGACGATTAAGGACGTCGCGCGCTATTTAAAGTTGACCGAAAAAACCGCCTACCGCCTTGTTGCGGATGGGGAAATTCCGGGCTTTAAAATTGGTGGAAGCTGGCGGTTTACACGCGAAGAAATAGAGCAATGGATAGAGAATAGACAAGTGAGAAAATAACATTGAACGCCGTTGAGATTGAGGAAGAAATTACTGAATTAGCCGATCAGCCCTTTGATCCGGATAACTTCCCCTTTGCGTTTTTAGAGGCCTTTGGCAACAAGATCACAACGATTAAAAAACTGCGTAAAGGCGCCTCGAACAAGTCCGATCTGGGCGGCGTTTTACAGCGGAACCATATTCACATCGTCGTTTGTGGCCCGGGAGAGGTCCCTAAAACCCTCACCGCACTTCACATGTTATTTATTATAAGCCCACAAAAGACGGTGTATCCATCTATAGAGTGCTGCACAGTTCAATGGATTATAAAAAGCATGTCAATTAGGGCTCGCAGGTAGTATCCGATATTCTGTGTAAGTGACCATATAGGTTATTTCCTTCATCACATCAATATATTGATGTGATGAAGGAAAACGGTCATGGAACAGGATTTCTGACACCTTCTTGTAAGCAGTCCAAAACATAGTCGGTCAATGACCGGTTTGAGCGCTTCCGAAAGTGGCGCGGTTGTTTGGGCTGATTCTTTTACTTTCTTCTGAGCCGCCAGCCCAGATAGATAAATCCGGCACCAAACAAGAAGGCCATATCTGGCTCTGGAATAGCAGACGCTTGATTAAAGGATAGTTGCAAGCTGATTCGTTGGGCTTGAAACTGTCCGGTTGGGGCCCTCATTGACCAATTCAGGATATTTTGCGTAAAATCAATAGAAGAAGCAATAATCCCGGATATATCTTGATCCAAATATAAACGGCCAAAATACTGATCTGTCGTCATTCTTTCATCTGTATAGAGATATGAATATCCACCACCATGCGTGCCGGTCACAGAATCCTGTAGTCGAATATAATTGAAATTTGTTCTTTGTTCTACGGTATCGGTATAGGTGTCAGCCCCGATTTCCACCATCATTTCATCGATCACATTATCTATATTACTTATATCAAGATCCCTGGCATAAGCTGTATCTGTTGTATATCTGGGCGGGACGATAATGGTACGGTGAAGTGGTCCTGATTGTCTGCACAGTTTGGCAGCGAAGTTAAGGTGTATCCTGTTGTCATTTATGCTGCCTGTTTCTGTTTCACAGGGGATGGGGAATTCCCCATCCCCTGTGCTTTTGAGTAA
>JAKIUQ010000037.1 GCA_021647465.1 Emcibacter sp.
CCGCCGGTTTCCGCTAGCACTTTCGTGATCGCCGCCGTCAAGGTCGTCTTGCCGTGGTCAACATGCCCGATTGTCCCAATGTTACAATGCGGCTTATTACGTTCAAACTTCTCTTTAGCCATTTTTCTTCACTACCTAAATTAAGGGGATTCATATCAACCCCTGAACCAACCAAGTCAGCGAATGGGCACCATATTATATTATTGGCCGCATCCACCGCATTTAAATTATGGAGCGGGCGAAGGGAATCGAACCCTCGTATTCAGCTTGGAAGGCTGCTGCATTACCATTATGCTACGCCCGCATAATTCCATCCCATATCATCCCTTCCAAGTTTACTCAAGAGAAATGGTGGAGGGGACAGGATTCGAACCTGTGTACGCATACGCGGGCAGATTTACAGTCTGCTGCCTTTAACCACTCGGCCACCCCTCCATGGATGGACATAACCGTCATAAAATTACAACAGTTGTGAAGCCGCAATATGGACATTTATTTGATCATGTCAAACGAATTTTAAAGAAAAGCCACATTGCCAACCAGACGAAAAAAATATCGTTCGATTTTAGCTCTTAAAAGCTGTTGCCCTACCCTCAAGAGTGGCTTATAGCTTCCCCATGAGCAAAAAAATAAACAAAAAATTTCAAAAACAGCAAAGCCCTCTCTCTAATCGCGAAAAGGCCAGAGAAAAGATGAGAGAAAGGGCCAAAGACAAGCCCCGGCAAGAGGCCCGAAAAAATTCGGAAAAAGCTTCCGGGAAAAATTCTGGCCCGAGTGAGCAACGTAATGATTTGTGGCTATTCGGCAAACATGCCGTATTGGCGGCTCTGAATAACCCCGCAAGGAATATCAAAAGACTTCTGGTCACCAAAAGGGGGGCTGAACAATATTTAACGGAATTCAGCGCGATCAATCAAGACGTTCGCCCCTTGAATCCCGAAATCGTCCTGCCTGAATTATTGGAGAAAAACCTGCCCACCGATTGTGTGCATCAGGGTATTGCGCTTTTGACCAATCCCCTGTCCAATAAACATATCAAGGATTGCTGCCTCATAACCGGCAACGAATCACATTTGATCTTGATTCTGGATCAGGTTACCGACCCTCATAATGTGGGGGCGATCATTCGATCCGCCGCCGCCTTTGGCACCCGCGCCATCATCAGCACTGATCGGCATTCCCCGCCAGAATCAGGCAGCTTGGCAAAATCCGCATCCGGCAGCCTTGAGGTTATCCCGTGGATACGTGTCACCAACCTGAGCCGCGCTCTGGACGAACTGGCAGAAATGGGATATTGGCGTTTAGGCATGGACGGCAATGCCGAACTCTCCATTCGGCAGGCTGATTTCGGCAAGAATATTGCCCTTGTCATGGGCGCAGAAGGCCGGGGACTGCGCAAGGGGACACAAAGTCATTGCGATGCCTTGATCAAATTACCCATCCAGCGAACCGTTGAAAGCCTTAATGTTTCTAACGCCGCCGCCATTGCCATGTATGAATTTTCAAAATAACGCACCCAAAAGAGCCAGATGATTTCTTCTGCCAGAGAAACCGGCAGAGCCCCCGGAAAAATTTATTATTTTTCGCTTGATTTTAGGATAAAACAACACTAATTTGCGCCTACTTTTCAGAAGCAACATAGCTTGATGTAAAGAGCCCCTATAGCTCAGTTGGTAGAGCAATTGATTTGTAATCAATAGGTCCGCAGTTCGAGTCTGTGTGGGGGCACCATTTCTATTCAGTCCCATTGAATATAATTCAAGGTAGTTCAGTCTCAACCAGATTGCATCTCAAGCCACCATTGAGTTTCATCAATACTTTTTTTGCTTACGCTAATGTTGGCTATACGAACTTTGCAGGCATTCTTGTCTAAACAGGCAGACCAATTGCCTGGTTGACCTTCATCCCCCCGTTCTCTGCATGGTAAGTTGGGTATGGAACACGATTTGAGATATCGATTTCACGTCTAAGCCACGCCTTCTCCTCCAGTTGTTGTAATGACTTAGATAGCGCCCGGTCCGTAATTGTAGCTAAATCTGACTTGATTGCCGAGAAGCGTTGAGGCGTGGCCGTTAGTGCAAGTATCGGAACTGTCCAGTTACGCCGCAACAACTTGAATTCCACGTCGTCGGGCACAACTTTCACAATCCTGTCGGCGGTTTCAGCGATCAATGCGCCATTTGGAGTCAATCGAAATTCCGGCCGCAACGGATGACCATGACCCGGATTTTTCTCCAACAGGCCCAATTGTACAAGATGTTCAAGGCTTGAGGCGAAAGAAGTACGGCTGGCACTTGTTGCCGCCCGCAACGGAGCTTGCCTGCCTGGAACACCGGTGTGCAAAAGCGCCAGTATGTTCAACGACCAAGCCCGAGAAGAAAGGTTGACAAGTAATTTTATGTCCATTAATTATAGTTACTATACTTTTTGAACAAAAGGAAGCCCAATGCCGATTGTCTCTCTGGAAAACACCATTACTCTGGCGATATCCGTTCGAAACCGGCACACCAGCGCCGAATGGTATCACGAAAAACTTGGATTTGAACTTATCTACCACGCTGACGAGGCTGGTTGGAGCGAGATGCAAACCAAAACCGAAGGTGTAACTCTGGGGTTAGGCGAACAATCTGAGCCAGCACCCGGCAACACTGTTCCCGTATTTGGTGTGGCGAACATTGAGATGGCACGAAAGGCTTTAGAAGAAGCCGGAGTGAAATTTGACGGGGAAACCGAGACTGTCGAAGGAATGGTAAGCACCGCTACGTTTTATGATCCTGACAGCAATGCATTGATGTTGGCCCAAGACCTATCAAGTGCTGGTTAAGCGACAGATCAGCATATCGGAGCCGTAGTTGAGCAACGAGCCTTGGGGTGTTCGCCGTTTCTACCTTATTGCCCCCACATGAAACCTCCTCAGTATCCTTGCTCATTTGGAATGTTGTTGGCTAAAATTAAGGTACTTGGACCACCTCATGCCAATGCCCATCTATATCCCCTGTGAGGTAACCTCAGGGTATGATTATGGCTGGTCTGATATCAGACCAGCCACAAAACTCACTCGAACAATATTATTTGGATTTTTTCCGGCGGTATAATCCCATAAGAATTAAAGAGAGGCCCATAAGGGCAAAGGGGGCCGGTTCTGGAATTTGACCAATGATAACCTGAATTTCCGTATAGCCAACAGTCTGGCCCTGACCATCAAAGGCCGTCAGGAAAATATCATAGGTGCCGCTTATAGTAGGGTCATAGCTAAGCGATGGATGAAAAGGAAAAAATGCGTGCCGCCAGGATTGTTGCAGCACATTATTGGCATCAATCAAGGCCTGATATTCCGCAGGGGTTGTGGCTTCTGTGCCGCCGCCGTTTATTGTGCTGTTATCCCCGATGCTATGGTCTGCGAATATTGTGGTAATGGGATCAAATGTCAGAAAATCAGTTCCCGCACCCGGATCGAAATCAATACCGAGAAGGTAAGTGAAGTCGCTGATTTTTTGGCCCGTCGTATCATCATAATCCGTATTGACAGTCCAGTCGAAATTCCATCTGGGATTTGCCTCGGCAAGGGAATAACTATAGGTCCCGTCACCGTTACTGTTCGTTGTGCCGACAAAGGGTATTTTCGCCCGTAAGCCAAGCTCTATACCGGCGTTTCGATCAACGGTAAAGGCCCCGTTGGCATTACCGGTTCCAAAAATCACATCGGGGCTAACATTTTGATCGTATAAAAGCGTTATGGCAGAGGCTGGCGTACTTAAGGCCGCTAAAATCGCGGCGGCCCCAATGCATACGCCTTTCAATGATGATATTTTAATCATATTATTTCCTACTATGATTACCAAAAGTTTCCACCCATGGCATATTTTGCGGTACACTTCATTCTTCGGGTGGTACGGCTCTTCCCTTTTTATAGATTACTGGAATTCATGCAAAAATCGTGCCGATACATATAATCTTACATATATCAATGACTTGGCGAATATATTGGAAATCAATAAACCAAAAAGTGTAAAATATTCTGACATATTTTACCTGAAAAATATTCTAAATTGATCTAATATATTGATATATAAGTATATATTATGTTTTCACGGCTGTAAGATATCCCGACACCTCACGGATGCATAATACTGATTGAAAGAAATCTTTCTTCAACAGATCAATTTTTAATCCGTAACCGCCATAAAAATATCATATCACATGCCCCCAAATCATTCCTTTTCTTCGTAATAAGCCCTGCCAAAAGAGGAATGCTCTTCTTTGATACGGTAACCCTCCCTTGAACGCAGGTGCTTTATGTGAATTTATATGTAATAGTTCAGACTCTATCTGACAGTTACCGATTTCTCAGCTGGTGACTGTCAGGTTAAATTTGGTCTACAAATTTGTCCATCCAGATTAGTTTTCCATCAATCAAAGTCTGCATTGGTGTT
>JAKIUQ010000022.1 GCA_021647465.1 Emcibacter sp.
TTACTCAAAAGCACAGGGGATGGGGAATTCCCCATCCCCTGTGAAACAGAAACAGGCAGCATAAATGACAACAGGATACACCTTAACTTCGCTGCCAAACTGTGCAGACAATCAGGACCACTTCATTGTTTGTTATTCAGTTGCTTAGGCTTATCACGGCTTGACCGTTATGGCGGGCTGTAACACTCACCCCTAAGAGGAGGGAATTATAATGCTTATTGGGAAAATATTTAAATTATCTGTCATCTCTGTGATGATGACAATCTTTGGTCTGTCACATTTTGCTTATTCAGACGAATTGCCAAAGGCCAGTAAAAGAGAAAATGTTGATTATTATGAAATTGTTCTGGTAAAATATAAATCCGGTATGGCCGGTAAAGCCAGCGATATGATCAGGGATTATTTTGTGCCGGTTGGTAAAGCAGCCGGAACGCCGCATCCTTTCGTTATGCATATGCAGACGGGTCAATGGGATAGTATATTCTTCTGGAAACAGTCAAGTATGGCAAATTTTGACTGGTATATAAGTGTTAATGATGAAAAATGGTATGCTGAATTTGTCAAGCAGAGCGGAAGTAAGGAAAAAGCCGATAAAATTTGGGCCGACTATCAGGCTTTGATCGCCAAAACCAGCAGGCAAATTGGTCATAATCATAAGTCGAAAGAAGAAAAAGCTAAATAAAGCTTTTAATCATAAAATTTAAAAGGTCAGAAGTGATGCTTCTGGCCTTTTTTATGTTAATCGTCAAAATCTTCGTCAAATAAATCATCATCGGCAGTAATGTCAAGGACGCCGTTATTGATATCATGGTTGCGAAATTGACGGTAGGCACTGCGCATCGTGGCATAAAAATCCGTGGAAGATCTGCCCAAGTCATCCAGTGTTTCCAGATTTTCTTCGCGGAATATCAATCCGCGCATGACAAGGCGGCCATAGCGGACATAGGTCCAGCCTTTGTGGCTGAGCCACAGGCTCACCGGATCATAGAAAAAATCGACAACGAAGCCAGTTAAGTCCCGCGCATTGGACGGCCCGAGGATGGGCAGCATGATATAGGGGCCTTCGCCAAATCCCCAAACGGCAAATGTTTCGCCGAAATCTTCGCTATGACCTTCGATGCCCCAATAGGTGGCGGTATCAAGCAAGCCAAGCAGGCCAAAGGTGGAATTAATCAGAAAACGGGACAGGCTGGTGCCCGCGCGGGTTACTTCGCCCTGCAGGATATCATTGACAAAAGTGACCGGTTCGCGCCAATTATTGACAAAATTTGAAATGCCTTTACGGATATCTGGCGGCCCGAACTGGCGATAAAAGCGGGCGGCTGGCTCAAGAAGAATATCGTCAAAACCCTGATTGAATGAGAAGATGACCCGGTTCATAGGCTCCAGCGGATCATTCTTCTCCAGATAGGCGGCGAGCGCCTGAGGGTCTGAATCCGGCGGGCGTTTTGCACAACCGGATGTGAACAAAAGAACGGCAGATATAAGAATTAGGCTGATTTTCTGGTATGAAAACCGGCTTTTCCTGGAAAAATAAGTTTGCGTTCCAAGGGAAAATGACATTAAGAAATCTTTCTGTTTTTCAGCATATTGAGTTGTAATCTACCTGTTAACCATTTGCAATATAGCTATAGGGAAAAATTATCTTAATTTCGTTAATTTCCAATCTTTACTTTATATAAATATATCTTTATATATATCTTTATATAAAGGGAATGAAGGTGAATATAGAAATGGAAATGGGTTTCGACAGAATCTTGAGTGCGTTAAAGGCCGTGGGGGAAGAGACGCGCCTGCGCATTCTGGCCTTGTTTCGTACCGGCGAATTAACGGTTACGGAACTTGTGACAATATTGCGCCAGAGCCAGCCGCGCGTATCCCGCCATTTGCGGCTTTTATGCGAAGCGGGCCTTCTGGAGCGTTATCGGGAGGGAACATGGATATTCTACCGGCTGGCGGAAGGCGGGCCGGAAGGGGACCTTGCCCGCGCCATCATGAAATATATCCCTTTTTCAGAACAGATTCTGATGCATGACGGGGCGCGGCTAGAAGAAATCAAGCAGGAGCGGCGCGGCAAAGCCAATAAATATTTTAGCGATAATGCAGAAAATTGGGATCGCATCCGGACGCTCTATGTGTCAGAAGATGATGTGGAGAAAGTCCTGCTTGATGTCACATCTGATATGAAAATTAATGATTTTCTGGATGTGGGGACGGGAACGGGCCGCATTCTGGAAGTTTTCGCGGATAGAATAGGGCGCGGCACAGGTATTGACCTGAGCCGGGAAATGCTGGCCGTGGCCCGCGTTAACCTTGAAAAGGCCAATCTGCATAATTGTCAGGTCAGGCAAGGGGACATGTATGATCTTGCGCTCAATGATGGTTCTATGGATTTGATTCTCATTCATCAGGTGTTGCATTTTGCCGATGACCCCTGTTCCGCTTTAAAAGAAACAAGCCGGTTGCTTCGCAAAAATGGCCGCGTGATTGTGGTCGATTTTGCCCCTCATAATCTGGAATATCTGCGCGACGAGCAGGCCCATCGCCGTTTAGGTTTCAAGGATGAGGAAATCATGGGCTGGCTTAACAATGTAGGTTTGAAAAGTGATCCGCCGATCCACCTGAAAGGCAAGGATCTTGATTTGTCTATTTGGGTGGCCAATAAAACCGAATGATTAAATATAAACAAGAGTATTTGACAGTGACGATATTACCTAACGCAGATCTGCTTCGCCCCAGCCTTTTTGCGGCGCAAGCAAAAGATATTGATGTTTCTTTTGAATTTTTTCCGCCAAAAACGGCGAAAATGGAAGAGGCCCTTTGGGGCAGTATCCGTGGCTTAGAGCCTTTGAACCCCCATATGGTATCTGTCACATATGGCGCGGGCGGCAGCACACGGGAAAGAACCCATGCCACTATTTCGCGTATTTTAAAGGAGACAGACCTGCTGCCGGCGGCTCATCTGACCTGCGTTGGAGCCTCGCGCGGGGAAATTGATGATATCGCGCGGGAATATTGGGATATGGGCGTGCGGCATATTGTGGCTTTGCGTGGTGATATGCCCACCATTGGACAGGCCTATGTGCCTCATAAGCAGGGCTATAGCAATGCGGCTGATCTTGTGTCGGGCCTTAAGGAAATTGGCGATTTTCATCTGTCCGTCGCCGCTTATCCGGAAAGCCATCCGGATTCTGCAGATCAAACGGCGGATATAGATAACCTGAAACGTAAAATTGACAGCGGGGCCGATCAGGCCATAACGCAATATTTTTTCGATGTGGATATGTATTTCCGTTTTATGGACAGGGTGCTGGCCGCCGGAATAAATGTACCGATCATTCCGGGCATTATGCCGATGAGCAATTTTTCTCAGGCAAAGAATTTTTCCGCCCGCTGCGGGACGACAATACCCGAATGGCTGGAATCTTTGTTCGATGGCCTTGACGGGCGGCCCGAAATAAGGCGGCATGTGGCGGCCACAGTGGCGGCAGAACAATGTATGCGGCTGTATCAGGGCGGGGTAAAGAATTTTCATTTCTATACGTTAAACAGGTCGGAATTGACCGCGACCATATGCCATTTTCTTGGCGTGCGGCCAGAAGGAGAAAATACATGAGCCAGCGTATCGCGATGTTGAAAGAGGCTTTAGAACAAAGAATTCTGGTTCTGGACGGGGCCATGGGCACCATGATCCAGCGGCATAAATTAACCGAAGCCGATTATCGGGGCGACAGATTTCGTGATTGGACGCAGGATGTGAAGGGCAATAATGACCTGCTCACCCTGACCCAGCCAGAGATCATCATGGATATTCATCGCCAATATTATGCGGCGGGGTCCGACATTGTGGAAACCAACAGCTTTAATTCCACAAAAGTCTCCCAGGCCGATTATGGCATGGAGGATTTGGCCTATGAATTAAACAAGGAAGGCGCAAGCATTGCCCGCATCGTTGCCGATGAAGTCACCGCCGAAAATCCTGGCAAGCCGCGTTTCGTGGCGGGAACCCTTGGGCCCACAAGCCGCACGGCATCCCTGTCGCCGGATGTGAATAATCCGGCCTTTCGCAATGTGAGTTTTGATGAATTGACCAGCAATTATATCGAGGCCACAAAAGGGCTGATCGAAGGCGGCGCGGATATCATCATGATCGAAACTATTTTTGATACGTTAAATGCCAAGGCGGCGATATTTGCGATAAATAAGACATTCTCTGACTTGGCCGTAAAATTGCCCGTGATGATTTCAGGCACCATCACGGATGCCTCAGGCCGCACGCTATCGGGCCAGACCGCCGAAGCCTTCTGGTATTCCGTTCGTCATGCCGCCCCGCTCACCATTGGCTTTAACTGCGCCCTTGGGGCCAGGGAATTGCGGCAACATATTGTATCGGTCTCTAAAATAGCCGATTGCGGAATTTCAGCCCACCCCAATGCGGGACTGCCCAATGAAATGGGTGAATATGATGAAAGTCCGGCAGAAATGTCGGCGCAATTGAACGAATGGGCCAATAGCGGTCTGCTGAATATCGTCGGCGGCTGCTGCG
Organism: Emcibacter sp.; assembly: GCA_021647465.1. Taxonomy (GTDB): domain Bacteria; phylum Pseudomonadota; class Alphaproteobacteria; order Sphingomonadales; family Emcibacteraceae; genus Paremcibacter. The sequence goes on from JAKIUQ010000022.1 coordinate 4,547, forward strand.
GCACGGAGCCGGCCCATATCAAAGCCATCGCGGATGCCGTCTTGGGCGTAAAACCCCGCGCGATCCCGGTGATTGAGCCTCATATGCGCCTGTCCGGTCTTGAGCCTTTTGAGGTCATTCAACAATGAAAGTTCAAAAATTGAAAAAAAGCCCGATTTTTATTAATGTGGGGGAACGTACCAATGTCACAGGCTCCGCAAGATTTAAAAAGCTGATCCTGAACGGCGACTTTTCGGAAGCCCTTGACGTGGCCCGTCAGCAGGTGGAAGCCGGCGCGCAGATCATTGATATCAATATGGATGAAGCCATGCTTGATAGTGAACAGGCCATGGTGACATTCTTGAATCTGATCGCGTCCGAGCCGGATATCTCCCGCGTGCCGATCATGATTGACAGTTCCAAATGGTCCGTCATCGAAGCCGGCCTGAAATGCGTGCAGGGCAAGGCCGTGGTCAATAGTATCTCCATGAAGGAAGGCAAGGAAAACTTTATCGCACAGGCCCGGCTGATCAAAAATTATGGCGCAGCGGCGGTGGTTATGGCTTTTGATGAGCAGGGGCAGGCGGATACCTGCGCCCGCAAAGTGGAAATCTGCACAAAATCCTATGAAATACTGGTCAATGAAGCGGGTTTCCCGCCAGAAGATATTATATTCGACCCCAATATATTCGCCGTGGCGACGGGCATTGAGGAACATAATAATTACGGCGTTGATTTTATCGAGGCCACCCGCAAGATCAAAGAAACATTGCCCCATGCCCATGTGTCCGGCGGGGTCAGCAATGTGTCTTTTTCCTTTCGCGGCAATAATCCCGTGCGCGAAGCCATGCATAGCGTTTTTCTATATCATGCCATTCAGGCCGGTATGGATATGGGGATCGTCAATGCTGGTCTGATCACGGTTTATTCAGAAATCCCTGCTGACTTGCGGGAACGGGTTGAGGATGTCATCCTGAACCGGCGGCCCGATGCCACGGATCGTTTGCTTGATATTGCGGCGCAGTTTAAAGGTGAAAAGGGCGTTCAGCTTACCGAAGATTTAAGCTGGCGCGAAAAGCCTGTTGAAAAACGTCTGTCCCATTCTCTTGTGAAAGGCATCACCGCCTATATCGAGGAAGATACCGAAGAAGCCCGGCAGAAATCCGGCAAAGCGATTGAGGTCATTGAAGGCCCGCTTATGGACGGTATGAATGTGGTCGGGGATCTTTTTGGCTCAGGCCAGATGTTCCTGCCGCAAGTGGTTAAATCTGCGCGGGTGATGAAACAGGCCGTGGCCTATCTTCTGCCCTTCATTGAGGCGGAAAAGGCCACAAGCGGCGAGATCAGCACCAAGGGTAAAATCCTGATGGCAACGGTCAAGGGAGATGTTCATGATATTGGCAAAAATATTGTCGGTGTTGTTCTTCAATGTAACAATTACGAGATTGTCGATCTGGGTGTCATGGTATCTTATGATAAAATTCTGCAAACGGCGCGGGATGAAAAGGTGGATATCATCGGCCTGTCGGGACTGATCACGCCGTCTCTGGAAGAAATGGCGCAGGTGGCCGAGGAAATGCAGCGTCAGGATTTCACCATTCCCGTGATGATTGGCGGGGCGACCACGTCCAAAATTCATACAGCGGTTAAAATCGCGCCCCATTATGATCATCCGATCGTCCATGTTCTGGACGCTTCCCGCGCCGTAGGGGTCGCCAGTAATCTGCTCAGCAAAACCCATAAACAAGACTTTGTGGCCAAAATTTCCGGCGAATATCAAGGCCTGCGGGCCGCCCATGCGCGGGGTCAGAAAAAGAAAGACCGCATCACCATTGGCGAATGCCGGGACAATAAATTTCCCCTTGATTGGGATAATTATACGCCGCCAAAGCCATCATTCCTCGGGGTGAAATCATTTGATGATTTTGATTTGGGTAAATTGGTCAATCATATCGACTGGACGCCTTTTTTTCGCACATGGGAATTGACGGGGCATTATCCAAAGATATTAACGGATAATGTGGTCGGTGAGATTGCCCGCAATTTATTCGCCGATGCGGAAGCCATGCTGAAATCCATACAGGATGAAAAATGGCTGACGGCACGGGCTGTTATCGGCTTTTGGCCCGCCAATGCGGTGGGTGATGATGTGATGCTTTATACGGATGACAGCCGCAAGGAAATTCTGGAGAGGGTGCCATTCCTGCGCCAGCAAATCCGCAAGCGTGAAGGCAGCTATAATATGTGTCTGGCAGACTATATGGCGCCCGAAAGCAGCGGCAAGGCGGACTATCTTGGCGGCTTTGTGGTTACGGCTGGCCTTGGTATTGAGGAAAAACTGAAAGAGTTTCAGGCAAAATTTGACGACTTTAACGATATTCTTTTAAAATCACTGGCCGACAGACTGGCAGAGGCTTTTGCCGAGCAGATGCATGAGCAGGTTCGCAAAGAATATTGGGGCTATGCCAAGGATGAGACGCTGAGCAATCAGGAGTTAATCCGCGAAAGATATGACGGCATCCGCCCGGCTCCCGGCTATCCGGCTTGCCCCGATCATACCACAAAACCGGCTTTGTTCGAGCTGCTGGACGGCACCAATAATGCCGGTGTCACCCTGACCGACAGCATGGCCATGCTGCCCGCCTCTTCCGTATCCGGTTATTACTTCAGCCACCCCAAAGCGCAATATTTCGGCATCGGCAAAATCGGCGAAGACCAGCTCGAAGATTACGCAAAACGGCGGGGCATAGACTTAAAAGACGCAAGACGCTGGCTGGCCAGTAACATAATCTAGACACTTTAAGGATTAGAAGATACAATAGTTCATTATGTTCCATAATCCTTGGGGGAATGATGAAAATTTTCTTGAAATTAATAGTGCTTTCGGCAGTATTTTTGTCGGCCTGCAGCCCGATAAAGCCTAAAGTTAAAATTCCTGATGTTCCTCCTGTTGAAATAAATAATGAACAGTTGAGCTTCAAGAAATTGCAGGAAATGGCATCATTAGGCCATGTCGAAGCGCAGTTCCAGCTGGGCAAAATATATGACCGTAAAAAACAATATAAAAGAGCGTTGAAATGGTATCAAAGGGCTGCGGATCAGGATAATATCATGGCTCTTGATATCTTGGGGGCAAGGCATTTTCTCGGTTATCGAGCCCCGAAAGATGCTCAAAAATCTCTGGCCTATAAAATCCGTGTCTTACCGTTAAAACTCCAGAGCATTAAAGATGGCGATTTGACGTTCCTTCAAAGCGTTATCGATTCCTATAATCTGGGAGTATTCATTCCTGAAGAATATAAGGAATGGCCCCATTGGCTCACAAAAATTCTGGAAAAAGACCATCCTTATAAACTGGGACTGATTTACCTAAGAGGCAAAATTCTTGGATTTGATATTGAGAAGGCAATCTATTGGCTTGGCAAGGCCGGGGAACAGGGCGATCAGGCCGCTCAATTTAAACTTGCCAACATGTATGCTGCTGGAGATAAGGTCGACAAGGATATTCGGAAGGCAAAATACTGGTATCAAAAGGCTGCTGATTTAGGCCATGTCAAAGCACAGTATAAACTGGCCTGTTGCCATGATACTGTCTCGCATAATCATATGCCCGAACGATTGTGCATCAATTGAGTGACGAACAAAGTGAACGGCGCATATGGTGTATCACCAAAGTGTACCACCTTGGCACCATAATATTCTGCGGATTATTAATGCGTTGATAAATAACGCGTTTTAAGAAGTGTGGTGCCCGGGGGCGGATTTGAACCACCGACACGCGGATTTTCAGTCCGCTGCTCTACCCCTGAGCTACCCGGGCATAATGGGTGATATAGAGGGGGCCACCTAAGTGGGTGGATGGGTTATAGAAAAAAACGCATGACCTGTCCAGCACTCGTTTTAAAAAAATGCATGGCTGGCAAGAACCGCAGTTTTCCAGCCGTTATCAAAGGTTTAATATGTTTCGTCCGGCTCGGTTTCCGGGACGTCTTCTTTCTCCCCGGGAATCACGTAGCTGCCTTTAAGCCAGCGGCCCAAATCCACATCGGCGCAGCGTGGAGAACAAAAAGGATGATGTTTTGACGAGGCGGCGTTTTTATCACATATTGGGCACAGATTATTATTGTTGGCGGCTTTCATGAATTACGTCCTTTTAATCTCGAGCTTGCTTCCGGTGCGGCGGGTGAATGTATTTAACAGGTGCGGCCGCGCCATAATCCAGTCGCGAACAGCGGGCTCGGCCCTTATGGATAGGGGAACGCCCGGTTTGGCGGCGGCATCCTGCCCTGATTGGCGTAAAAGGGCAAGGGCCGCTGTTTCCACCGTGGCAGCGGGTGATGTCTCTGACAATATTTGCCGGCTCAAGGACCGGTGACGGCTTTTTCGGGTTAATTCAAGCAGGCCAAAGGCAGACATATTGCTGCGCTGTATTTGCGTTGGGTCTTCGAGTATCAGATTGTCGACGATGCCGAGCAGGTTGCTGATATCTGATTTTGTGGGTGTTTTATGGCTGACATCATTCTGGCCGGACATATTGATAAAATCGATGATGATCAGGCCGCTTAAGCCGCGCAGGCGTATTTGCCGGAAAATCTCCCGCGCCGCGCCGGAATTAACTGAAAAGCGTTGTTTCTGCGGGTCAGTATGCACTTTTGCATTGCCCATATTGACATCAATGACGACCATGGCCTCGGTCTGCTCAATGGTGATCCATGCCCCGGAATCCAGAGGGATTTTTTTCTCGAAAATCTGGTCTAAATCTTCTTCAACAGAGAAATCTTCAAATAACGGGCCTTGATGGTATTGCATGCGGCCCATCAAGTCCGGAGCAAATTCTCTGGCCCAGGTTTGGGCAGCTTTTAGGGCGGAAGGTTGGTCAAATATAATACGGTCATGTTTGCTGCTGCCATATTCCCGTAATATCTGCTGCAGGCTGTCGGGTGCCTGAGACAAGAGGAAGGGGGCTTTCTTTTTATCCCGGTTACCTACGGCATCCCGCCAGTGACGGATCAGATGTTCGGCGGTCTTTTTTAAATCTTTGAGGGGAATATGTTCGGATTCTGTGCGCAGGGTAAGCCCCATGCCATGCAAATTCAGGCCGCCGCCAAAAGCTTTCAATTCTTCTCTGCGGGCCGGATTTTTAATTCGGCTGGAGACAAAGGCTCCCTCGCGAAAGGGGTGCAATATGAGCGCCGAGCTAACGACTTCAATGCGGCAGGTGAGCTTAACGGATTTATCACCGATAGCATCTGCCGTGACCTGAGTGATAATTTTCTGACCTTCATGGAGCAGGCTGGTCAGGTCAGCCGGTTTCTTGCCCGCACGTTTGGGTAAAAGCTTTAGCGGAAGAAACCCCGTTTTGCCATTGCCCAGGTCAACAAAAGCCGCCTGAAATTCCTGGCTTAAGGCGGTTACCCGCCCATAATATATGGCCCCTATAAGGCTCTGGTCATTATCTCGGAATAGGCGGATTTCAACGGGCTTGCCATTTTCCATATGGGCAAAACGGGTTTCCCCAATGGCGGAATTGATCAGAATATCAGAAGACATAGCCGTTTCCCTGCAGCATATTTGTAGTTTCAAAAAGAGGCAGGCCAACAACATTGCTATAGGAGCCATTGAGGGACTTGATAAACCGCGCGGCATGCCCCTGTATGGCGTAAGCGCCGGCCTTTCCCTGCCATTCATCATGGGAAAGGTAATCGTTTAGGTCTTGGTCAGACAGGCGTTTAAAGATCACGCTGGTCACGGCGACGCGGGCATATTGCTGGCCGCCGGGGGTGATGAGGGAAATGCCGCTATAGACTTTATGACGGCGTCCGGAAAGCAGCTTTAAGAATTTTCGGGCTTCTTCTGGACCCTTGGCCTTTCCCAATATGCGCTTTCCCGCTGCCACTACTGTATCAGCGGCAAGAATAAAACAGTCTGGATGGTCTTTTCGGATGATTGCGGCCTTGGCAGAGGCCAGCCGCTTGGCCAGCGCGCGCGGGGTTTCTTGTGGCTCTGGCACCTCGTCAATATCTGCCGCGATTATGTGATCCGGCGTAAGGCCAATCTGCGCCAGAAGTTCTTTCCTGCGCGGGGACGCAGAGGCCAAAATCAGCTTGTTTTTATTTTCTTTAAGGGAGGTCATAGATATAGGGTAACCGATCTGGGCCGGATTTGTGAAGCCAAAATCATTCTATGAAATATTTTCTGAATAATAGTATAACAGGGAGAGGTTCACCCTTATTTAAAGCGATAAGTAATGCGGCCTTTGGAGAGATCATAGGGAGTCATTTCGACCAACACATCATCACCAACCAATACGCGGATGCGGTTTTTGCGCATTTTTCCGGCAGTATGACCAAGGATTTCATGGTCATTCTCAAGTTTTACGCGGAACATGGCGTTGGGCAGTAATTCCGTTACCACGCCGCGCATTTCCAATAATTCTTCTTTCGCCATCTTGGCTCCTCATTAAACATCTTTGGCAGATAAATAGCTGAAACTGAAGATTTTTCAAGACATTTTCTTGTTTTTCCTTGAATTGGGTGAAAAAATAAAAAAAAGGGCGGATTTGATAGCCCATGCATATGGTTGAATAGAGAAACAGTCGTTACGTATTTTTCTGGGATTGTTTTTTTGTAAAATGTCTTAAAAGGCAGAGTCCTAAGCCGAATAAAGCGAGGGATGCCGGGGCCGGAACCTCCAAACTCTTTAATTGCGGGGATATTTCCTGCACAACCACATTGTCAAATTGCAACCAGTTTCCTGTTATTTCTACCCAAGAGACCTGAGTAAGGCCCTGCCAATTGAAAACAAATGTTTCGAGGCCGAAAATGAGCTGCAGGGCAATGACTTGTGAAACGGTGCCGCCCGTAGCGTATGTCCCGATGAGTTGGATATTCTGGGATGTCAGAAAATTAAAATAATCTGCAAAATCAATGGAAATCAAGTCAAACGCGTTGCCGTTAATATTGGTAAGGGTTGTTGTGGCTTTTGGGGAATTTTGGGTAAAGGTAACGCCCCCGGGGTCGGCATTATAGGGGCTGTATGGATCTCTATGAAGAATGCAAAGGGCCTGACCTTGGCAATCATTAAAGAAGTTGAAGCCTTTTGAATCAAGGGAATTCCCGCTATAAGGTTGATTGATTTCCTCGAAATCAATCACAACAGCATTGGCGGGAAAGCTGATCATATTCAGGCCGAATAAAGCCAGAATTATGGTAAAATACTTTCTAAGATCAGGCATACTCATTTTTACTCAATTGTTGCAATTCAGGACGTTCGTATATTTATATAAGTTAAAGAATATTAAAAGATTAATTTTCTTGGTTATATACATTGTTTTTCTAGACTGTTGGAAAATAATCAGAGGCAAAATGTTTTTTTATTCTTTGGCTGAGCATATCGCGTGTCTGGCGAAAGGCGGACATGATATTTTCGCGATTGCCGACAACCGCCGTGGGGTCAAGGGTTGGCCAATATTCGACCCGGCAATCCAATGTGCGGGTCAGGTCGATGGCCTTATGCTGTGCTTGTGGGCTTAAGGTCACGACAAGGTCGAAAGAACTGTCCATTAAATCTTCAAATCTTTTTGGTTTATGGCGGGATATATCAAGGCCTTCTTCTTCCATGACAGCGATCGCGAAGGGGTTGGCTTCGCCTTCTTCGGGTCTTATGCCAACGCTTTCCACATATATCTTACGGCCACAGTAAAATTTGGTCAGCCCCTCTGCCATGGGCGATCGCACCGCGTTGAAATTACAGATAAACAGGACGCTTGCCGGCATCTCAAAGCGGTTTGCCGGGGCCTTTTCGTCAAAGGGGTCTGCCGCAGCATATTGGGGTGAGCTGACAATCTTTGCCATAGGGTTATCTAATCTGCAAAACGCAAATCAGGGTGAACAGGCGGCGCGCGGTGGGGAAGTCCATTTTTACCTTCTCGCCAAGTCTTTCCAACAGAATTTCGGATCCTTCATCATGGAGCCCGCGGCGGGCCATATCGATGGTTTCAATCTGCCGGGGGCTTGCGCTTTTGATGGCGGAAAAATAGCTGTCGCAGATTTGAAAATATTCTTTAATGGTCTTTCTGAGCAAGGTCAGCGGCAGAATGATGATGGAAAGCTTGTTATCCATTGTTATATCCTGATCCGCATATATGTCCATGGCCAGCCGGCTTTCTTCCATTCTGAGAATGACCCGGAAGGGGCCGGCGTAATCATGGGGCAGATTTTCCAGGGGCTGATAAGAATTATCTTCCAACAGATCAAAGATAGCGACGCGGCGTTCGTGATCGATATCCGCATTGCGGCGAATGATGGATTTTTCATCCAATTCGATATGGCAGATCCGATAATTGCTGCCCGTCATTATTTTGTGTCCTATTCCTTATTCGTGATCCGAACCCCGATGGATCTGGCGTGGGCCTGCAGGCCCTCTTCTTCGGCAAGGGTTATTGCGGCCGGGCCAATTTCTGCCAGGCTGTCCCGTGTGCATTCTATCAGAGTATTCCTTTTCATAAAATTAAGAACGCTTAATCCGGATGAAAAACGTGCGCTGCGGCCTGTCGGCAGGACGTGATTTGGGCCTGCCACATAATCCCCAACGGCTTCCGGCGTATAGCGGCCCAAAAATATTGCCCCGGCATTGGTGATATTCTGGGCATATTCGCGGGGGTTCTCAAGGGCAAGCTCCAGATGTTCCGGCGCCAGTTTATTTATTAAGGGGATCGCTGCGTCGAGATTGTCCACCAATATTACGGCCCCATGATCTTGCCAGCTTTTGCGGGCAATATCCGCGCGGGGAAGTTTGGCCAGATGTTCGTCCACGGCATCGCAGGTCGCTTGGGCAAAAGCCGCATCATCGGTGATCAGAATAGACTGCGCCATTTCGTCATGTTCTGCCTGTGACAGAAGGTCCATGGCAATCCAGCGCGGATTATTCAAGCCATCTGCGACCACCAGAATTTCCGAAGGGCCGGCAATCATGTCAATGCCAACCATGCCAAAAACTTCGCGTTTCGCGGCGGCCACATAGGCATTCCCCGGCCCGGTGATAACATCAACAGGGTTAATTGTTTCAGTCCCATAAGCCAGAGCCGCCACGGCCTGTGCGCCGCCGACCTTGTATATTTCTGTAATGCCGGCAAGGTCTGCTGCGGCCAATACAAGGGGGCTTAAGTGGCCGCCGGGCGCCGGAACCACCATGACAATGCGTTCTACGCCGGCGCATTTGGCCGGTATGGCATTCATAAGAACGGACGAGGGGTAGGCCGCCTTGCCGCCCGGCACATAAATGCCGGCGGCTGATACCGCTGTCCAGCGGGCCGTTAAGGTAACGCCGGCCGCATCGGTATATTCATCGTCTTGCGGGATATGGCGGCGGTGGAAACTGTCAATTCTCGTGGCCGCAAGTTTCAGCGCACCCAGTATTTCCGGGGTGCAGTATGATTTGGCTTGGGCAATTTCTTGTTCACTGACCCGCAGCGTTTTGGCCGAAAGGTCAATATTATCAAATTGTTTTCCATAATCAAATAATGCTGCGTCTCCGCGACTTTGCACATCTTTTAATATGGCGCGAACCACATCGGAAACATCCCCGTCGCTCTCTCTGCGGGCGGCAAGGAATTTATCAAAATCCTGATCAAATCCACTGTCCTGAACGTTTAAACTGGTCACCATTATTCATCACCTGAAATCATTTTAAGTCGTTGCGCGCGCCAATATCCTGCAGTATCCGGCTGATTTCTTCATTGCGTGTTTTGAAGGCTGTTCGATTAACAATGAAGCGTGAGGTAATATCAATAATTTTTTCAATCTCCGCCAGCCCGTTGGCTTTGAGGGTGTCACCAGTACTCACCAGGTCCACAATGCGCCGGCACAGGCCAAGACTTGGGGCCAGTTCCATGGCGCCGTTCAGCTTGATGCATTCGGCCTGCACCCCGCGTTTGGCAAAATGCTTGCGGGTCAGGTTGGGATATTTTGTGGCGACACGAACATGGCTCCAGCGGCTGGGGTCGTCATTGATACTTAAGGCGGTTAATTCAGCCACAGACAAACGGCAATGACCAATATTCAGATCGAGAGGCGCATATATTTCCGGATAATCAAATTCAAGCAGAACATCATTGCCCGCAACCCCAAGATGCGCCGCGCCAAAGGCAACGAAGGTGGCCACATCAAAGCTTCGGACCCGAATGATTTTAAGCAGCGGATTATTGGTGCCGAACGTCAGCTTGCGGGATTTGGGATTGTCAAAATCTGCCTCTGGAATAATCCCGGCGGCTTTTATAATGGGCATAACCTCTTCAAGGATACGGCCTTTGGGCAGCGCCAATATCATGGGTTCTTGGCCGGATTCTTGGTTGGTTTCTTGGCCGGGCTTTATACCGGATGCTGGTGAGGTCACCTTAACGTCACTCCTGAAATTCACTAAATTCACTTCGTTGTACGAAATTGTATGTCAACTATCCAGCATAGATTTGATGTTTTAACTATTTTCATCCTGCAGGGCATCAAGTATGTCATGTTTGGGGTGACATTTTGCGGGCCATGGCGCGCCAATATCCTGCATATAGGCTGAAATTATTTCGCATTCCAGCCTGATAATACCCTCGCCGGAAAATATGAATTCCACATGGAATGTTTCCTTCTTCGTTTCATATGCCTCGATTGATAAGAGTTCCAGCGGTTTGTCTTTTGCCGTCATCGTAATATTTTGACTGTTGATTTTCAGAACATCATCAAAATGAAGGCCTGTGCGAATACGGCAGCATGCCATGTCTATATTTTGGGCCGTATCATGGTTTTCTCTTAAAATAACGTCACCAGTTTCCGGACATCTGTTTTCCCAGACATAGCGGTTCAGCATCATGACAAATCGTCGGCCTTTATGCTGATAGGTGATATCATCCATCATGGTGATCGCATCCTGAAGATAGGCGGATAAAATGGTGATGTCGGTGCGGTCTTCTGCTCTGAGTTTCAGCTTTCCCAATGATTGTCCCTCTTTATGTTTAAAGGTCATCTGCCTTCTGACGGGATATTCTGGCCCCGCAAGAACTTAACTTTTGTACCAGACGTTCATAGCCGCGGTCCAGATGATAAATCCGGTTAACCTCTGTTGTGCCTTCTGCTGCAAGGCCGGCGAGCACCAATGACATGGACGCCCGAAGATCTGTGGCCATCACAGGCGCGCCCAAAAGCCGCTTGATGCCTCTGACCGTTGCGGTGGCGCCATTGACGGTTATATCCGCCCCCATACGGCATAATTCAGGCACATGCATAAAACGATTTTCAAAGATGGTTTCCGTGATGACCGATGCGCCGTCACACAGGGTCATCATGGCCATAAGCTGCGCTTGCATATCCGTCGGAAAGCCGGGATAAGGCTGGGTTACCGCATTGATGCCAATGATGTTATCCGAACCAAGATGCGCGATCAGCCCGTGATCTGTTTCGGTAAATTTAATGCCGGCCTGTTTAAGAATGCCAAGGGTTCCTGTCATGACCAAAGGCAGATTTTGGCCGATAAGCTCCAATTCACCGCCGGTCATCGCGGCGGCGATCGCATAGCTTCCGGCTTCGATTCTGTCTGGCATGACGGTATATTCAGCGGCGTGAAGCTCTGACACGCCGATGACTTGCAGGCGCGATGACCCAATACCTGAAATTTTTGCCCCCATAGCCATAAGGCAATGGGCAAGGTCAGAAATTTCAGGCTCCTGCGCCGCATTCTCGATGATCGTCGTCCCATCGGCAAGGCAGGCGGCCATCAGAATATTCTCTGTTGCCCCCACAGAAACCGTAGGAAAATGAACAATGCCGCCGGTAAGTTTGCCGCTGGCCCGCACATAGCCGTCTTTAAGCTCAACGACAGCGCCAATATCTTCAAAGGCTTTCAAATGTAAATCAATGGGACGATTGCCAATGGCGCATCCACCGGGCAGGGAGACAATCGCTTCGCCTTCCCGGGCGAGGAGAGGGCCAAGCACTAAAATCGAGGCACGCATTTTACGCACCATGTCATAGGGCGCTGTGGTGCTGGTGATATGGTCTGTGACGATATTCGCGGTTTGACCGCTGCCGATATCCCAGCCTTCTTCGCTATAATTGATCGTGCTGCCAAGTTCACAGAGCAGGTCGGCCAAGGTTTTAATATCTGCCAAATGGGGCAAATTATGAAGGGTCAGGCCGCCGCGCGTAAGCAGCCCCGCGCACATAAGCGGCAGCGCAGAATTCTTGGCTCCGCTAATGGGCAGTTGGCCTTGTAATTTGTGGCCACCTTCAATGACAATTTTTTCCATATATTTCAGGCTTCTTTAATGATGGTTTGCGTGGGTTATAATTTTGGCAGGGTGACGCCGGTCTGGCCCATATATTTTCCGGACCGGGCATTATAAGGCACCTCGCACGGCTCGTTTCCTTCAAAAAACAGAAATTGACAGGCCCCTTCGTTGGCATAAATTTTGGCGGGCAGGGGCGTGGTATTGGAAAATTCCAATGTCACATGACCTTCCCAGCCCGGCTCAAGCGGCGTTACATTAACAATAATGCCGCAGCGGGCATAAGTTGATTTTCCAAGACAAATAACCAGAATATCTTCGGGGATGCGGAAATATTCCACCGTCCGCGCCAAAGCAAAGGAATTCGGGGGAATGATGCAGGTATCGCCGGGCCGGTCGACAAAACTTGCCGAGGAAAAATTCTTTGGATCGACAGTCACCGAGTCCACATTGGTGAATATCTTGAATTCGCTGGAAACGCGGGCATCATAACCATAAGATGACAAACCATAAGAGATAACGCCGTCCCGCTTTTGACGATCTTCAAAAGGTTCAATCATGCGCTCGTTCAAGGCTTTTTCTCTAATCCATTTATCTGACATAATCGCCATATGATTTCAGGTCCTTTGTTTAGTTTGGTTTTTTATCTATGTTTTTGTAACCCAGAATGCTTATGTCCACAAGTCCAGAGGGCAAGCAAATTTTATTCTTTTCTGTGATCAGAAATGATGTCTTTGGAAATATCTGTTTCTTTTGATGCCGGGGGGGGATGTTGCTTGCGGCGTTTTAAATTATTACGAAGAGCCTGAGCCAATCGTTCCTGTTTGTCTTTTTTCTTCTCTTCTTTATTCATACGATGATCCAATGGGGCAATTTTGTCTGTATAGATATATTCTTATAGCGCCTTTAGGACAATTTAAGGGCATTTTTCCGGAATCGTAAATATTTCTGGAATAGGGCTTGCGCCATGTTAAAAGCTATGGCATCTTCCGCGCCATTCTGACAGAGGATTATACCCTCTGTTCGGCCCCCAACCTTAAAGGGCCGCTGTAGCTCAGTGGTAGAGCGCGTCATTGGTAATGACGAGGTCGGAAGTTCAATTCTTCCCAGCGGCACCATCATAAAATCAGAGGCATGATTAGCCTCTAAGACATTGAAGAATAAGGATATTTTTGGTGTTCCAAAACCTTTTTCAAAGCGTTCGGGAATTCCGCTTTTGGCTGCGCGAAGCATTCTATTTGTTCCGTTAAAAGCAACTTTTTCTTCTCCAGCTCCAACTTCTTACCCCTCCGTCTTTCTGATCATATCCGCCCGCCTAAAATAAATGGGCACAGAGCAGCGTAACGGCCCATTGTCTCTGGAAAGCGCATCATGTTTGAAACAGGCCCAAGGCCAAGACTTAAATATTATTGGGCCATAAGAGAAATATCCTTTGTAACCTGCTTCGCTATTTGACCTATATTGAAATATTTTGCCTTTATTGAATGACTTTCTCAAACAATGGATAGCTAAATCCAGCGGTAATCCCGCCGTCGATATTGATGACAGCTCCGGAAATATAACGGGCGTCATCACTTGCCAGAAAATGAACCAATGCTGCAACTTCCTCAGCCTCACCAATTCTTTCCAGCGGGCATAAAATTTTAACAATTTCAACCTCCGGGTGGTCTTCCGGCAGCATTTCGGACCAGATGCTGCCCGGGGCGATGGCATTGACCCTGATGCGCCGGGGAGCCAGTTCCAGTGCGGCGGTTTTTGTAAGAGAAATAAGGCCTGCCTTGACAGCAGAATATTGTGAATAACCCGGCATCTGCAAGACACCGGCGATGGATGAGCTGTTGATGATACTTGCGCCGTCATTCAAATAACCGGCGCCATAACTAAGGACATTAAAGGGAGCCTTTAAATTAATATCAAAAATTCTCTGGAATTCCTCACCATCAGAGTCTTCTATTGTTGGCCCGGTATTTTCTATTCCGGCGTTATTAAAAAGAATGTCAATCTTGCCAAGGTCACGTTCAACAGTTTTCAATGCGTGGATCAATTCATCCTTATGTGTGAGGTCTGCCTGAACAAAATCAGCCCCAATATTTTGCGCAATATTCTGGCCTTCTGTTCGACGACCTGTGATCATCACATTCGCGCCAGCCTGTACCAATCGTGCAGCAGCGGCAAGACCCAAACCGGAAGTTCCGCCCGTGATGAAAGCAACCTTTTCTTTAACATTAAACATAATATATTACCTTTCTTGTGATGATTGCCTATTTGCATTTTAGTATGATAATTCATTTGAACGGTTTCAGTCATGCAAGTAATCCCGGGCCATTTCAATGATGCCGGATACAAGCAAGGGCCCGAATTCTTTTGCGGTATCCGTTTCGCAGCGGCTATGACACCAGGATAGATAAACCAGCCCGCGGGTTATGAAAAATGCGGGCAGCATTTCAAGATGATCATCGGGAAGGCCTCGAACGGAACGATAGCCGGATAGAAAACCAGCATATGCCGGGTTATAACCGGGCTTGCCAATCAGAAAAAACAGAGCTGTGGCCATATCCATCAAATGCCAGCCATAACCACAATCATCAAAATCTATGATCCGCAGGCAGCCATGATCAATCAACAGGTTTTCCGGCAGAAAATCTGCATGAGTTAACCCGTATCGATCAGTTGATCTGCCAAAAATGGTTAATTCTTTTTGTAATTTTCCGCGTAGCTGAAAGATAATATCACGTTGTTGTTCATTCAACCCGTTATATTCCCAGAACTGACCCCAGAGAGGTTCATCGCCAAGAAGGCCATCAACATCCCATGAATGTCGCCAGAAACCCTTGGGGGGGGACCATTCCTGTCCCTGATTATGTATTTGGGCGGCCAGTTGACCGATTTTGAAATAATTCTGGCGTGTCTTTTCCGGATTGAGACTATTCCCTGTCTCAATCACACCAACAGGCTCACCATTTACCCAGCCGAGCAAATCACACTGACGACGGGCCGGGACATCCTCTGTTCCAACATGTGAAAACAAATGACCATCAACAGTAGGGACAACGGACGGGGTATCAATTCCCGATTGGTTCAGAGCTTCCATCCATTGCAATTCTGATAGAAGCGCCCTGTCTGAGTGATAGGCTTCCCGGTGAATTCGCAAGGCATATTTGCGACCATCTTCAAGGTTACGCACCCCAAAAACAGCGTTCTCACGATATTTAAGCAACCAGAGTTTAAAATTTTTTATGTCCCACTCAGGGAGGGACTTTTTGGCTAATGTATATAGCCTTCCTACCTGGTCTTCCTCACTAAGTTTATAAAAATCTGTCATTACAGCCCTATTTCTTTATGTTTTTTTGTATATTGAATAATGATGTGGCAAAACGGTCCAGAAATTTATCACAAAGATTTTTATCCCAAAGAATACCGGGCTTGAATTGAAGCACGGATGGATCATAGGAAGAAAAAATTGCCCATACCCCGTTCTTATATAGCTCCCGCATTACCAATATGGCCCCGCGAGGATGGTTAAACACCAGTCCCATAATTAATCCCTTCTGACGAACGGAAGAAAAAAAATCAGGGTATGATTCCAGTAAAACATCAAGGCCAAGGCGTATATATTTTGCTGTTTGCACTATCTTTGTCTGTATTTCGGGACGGGTGCAAATATCCAACACCGTAAGAGCCACACGGCAACCAAGTTCGGAACCACCATAGGTAGAGACATGGCCAAAACCATCTTCTTTCAACCAGCCCGCACATTTTTCGGAAATAATGGTGGCCGCAATTGGGTATAATCCGCCGCCAAACCCTTTGCCCGTCACAACAATATCGGGCACAATATTGTGATTTTCAAAACACCAGAGTTGTCCAGAACGCATCAATCCCGTCTGTACTTCATCGGCGATATAAACCACACCGTATTTTTCAGTGATCCGCCTTACTTCTTGCAGATAGCCGGGTTCAGGCATCAGAAAACCAAAGGTGGCCGGAATGGTTTCAACGATAAAGGCCGCCACGTCTCCTTTGGAAAGCACAGTTTCAAGGGCAATCAGATCATTGAAGGGAACTTTTTGATAACGGTCTGGCTGATCGCCCGCCATGAACAGTTGGACAAATCTTTCATCTCCGACCTCTAGCGCGTATCCGGTATGTCCGTGGAAACATTTCTCCACGGAAATAATTTTACGTTTCCCTGTTATATTGCGGGCCGTTTTAATGGCGACATCAACGGCTTCGCTGCCGCTGGTCGTAAAAACAGAATAGCAAAGGTCACCGGGCGTATTTAAAGCCAGCTTTTCCGCAAGCAGGGCGCGCGCCGGACTGGGGAAATGATGATTGCCTGCATCTTCGTGAGTAAGGGCATTCTGCAGAGCCGCTATTAATTCAGGGTTCCTGTGTCCTAAACTATATGTGCCGCCATTGATATGGCAGTCCAGATATCGCTGACCATCCATATCATGGATGTAGTAACCTTCCCGATGTCCGATTACCAAATCAATCCCAAGTTCCTGCCAAAGCTTTGTTTTATGCGGATTCCAGTAATCAATTGATTTGGCTATGACGTCCTGTTTTGTCAGAGGCATGCAATATACTTTCTTCAAATGTTGGTCCGGCTGCTGGGAAAGAAATAAACATCTGGATCTGATCAATCTCCAAAGCTGAATTTTAATTCAATGCCGTAGGTGGCACGTTCCCCGAACATCAATTGATTCACGCCAAACCCCTCGAGTGGAAATCCATGGATAAAGTATTTTTTGGCGAGTAAATTTTTTGCATATGCCCCTAATTCCCAACCATTGTCGCTGGCAAAAACGGATAAATAAGCATTTACAAGCCAGTAGCCATCCTGTGACATGGCCGGATTATTATCTGTTGTGAAAAAAGTCTTGCTTTGATATGAAACGTCCAGCTGAACAGCAGCCATTATCTCACTATCAACAATAAATTCATAACGCCCCATTCCGTTCAGAGATAATTTAGGGGCCTGCGTAAAACGATTGTTGGCATAATTTATGTCATCAGATGGGAATTGCGCGTCCAGAAATGCTCCGCTGAGCATCAGGTCAAGACCCTGTACAGGCCGGGTAATCAATTCAAATTCAAACCCCTTTACCTTGGCATTTGCCGCATTGTCAAGGACAGATACAGGGACCGGGCTGCCTGGAGGTTGAAATATTGTAAAGACCTGAATATCGGAATAATCATTATAGAATGCGGCAAGGTTCAAGCGTGTATTCAGACCAAGGTCGGTCTTTAACCCTACCTCAAAAGCCGTAATAGTCTCAGGGGCATAGGGTCGTTGTTCATCTGAACTCAGAATAAAGCCACCATTAAATCCGCCGGACTTGAAACCACTGGAAATACTGCCATAAAGTAATGTTCCATCCGTGGGACGAAAATCCAGACCGGCTTTCCACGATAATCTGCTGTTTGATATATTATCAACATAACGGGCATCGGCTGTCACATTGGGATTGGCCGGGTCATTGAGCGGAATGATTGTGCCAAACTCCTCCAGACCGATAAAACCATCCCAGGATTTTTTATCATTGGTATAGCGCAGGCCGCCGGTCACGCCCCATTTATCAGAAAAGTCATAATCAACATTTGCAAAAACGGCGACGGTTTCAGATTTTTGTTCGTTCGTGGCCCGGTAAAACAGCGTTGGAATGCCAATCGTAATTCCATCCGGGTCAAAACCACCTGTGCCGGGGTCTATCGTTTCCACAAGGTCACGGAAATCACGCCCAATATCAAGCGGTGCATCCTGATTAATTGTCTCATCCAGATAATAACCCCCAATGATCCAGTCAAGCTTGTCGGTGGCGCCGGCAAGCTGAACTTCCTGTGTGAATGTCTCGGATTTTACATTATTTTCTATATGTACAAAGTTCACCGGGCTGCTATCTGTATCTTCGCCGGTAAGCCTGTCAAGATCCTGAAATCCACTTATGGCCGTGATAGTTAGGTTATTTCCCTGCCACATAAATTTTCCCTGCACGCCGAGGGTTTTTATATCCAGCTGTTTATCCGCATCACTGCTGCCTGACCAGAAATCGGCTGGCGATATATTGCCGAAAAAATCCGTACAATTGACGGGGCAACCAAGGGTTCCGGTGTAATCCTCTGCTCCGGAAGCGGTAACAGCAGGAAACATGCGATAAATGCCCACATCCGTTTTGTTATTTCCGCCATACACCATGAGTGACCCTGTCAGGCTATCATCAAGATCAGCCTCAATCGTCCCTCTATAGGCTATTGCGTCAATGCCATTGGCGTTTTTATTTTGTGCAACGTTAAAAATACCCCCGTCGCTGTCATCTTTGACAAAGGCGATCCGCGCCCGCAAACCATCTATTATAGGCCCGGAAAGGAAACCTTCAAATTTGGTTGTATTAAAACGGCCATATTGTGCCCGGATGCTGCCGCTAAATTCTTCTGTTGGTTTTGCCGTAATAAATTTAATGGCCCCGCCTGTCGTATTCCTGCCATAGAGTGTTCCTTGAGGCCCGCGCAATATTTCAACACGTTCTAAGTCAAAAATCTGAAAAACCTGTGCGCCGGGTGAACTGATATAAAGATCATCCACATAAACGGCTACCGGGCCTGCGTTATTTGGGGAATAATCATTCAGGCCGATACCACGCAGAAAAATTGACGGGTTGTTACCTGGGCCTGCCGGTTGTCCCATATTTAAACCGGGAACATTTCGGGCAAGATCGCTTGAGTCTTTAAGATTGAAACGATCAATCTGCGCGCCGGAATAGGCCGTGATTGCAATTGAAACATCTTGCAAATTTTCACTACGTTTTTGTGCCGTTACCGTAATTTCCTCAAGAATCCATGGGGTGTCTTCCTGTGCGTAGGATATCCCTGAATAGCCACATGCAGTTGCCAGAATGCTTCTGCCAATAATTTTTCTCATAATTTTCTCCTCCTATTTTTAAGGTTATCATCTGCAAATAACATATAAATATATTTTTAACAATAGATTTTTTGCCTTTATTACCCATATTACGCCTATAATCTTATTATATACATATAAATATATTTATTTTGCATATATTTATTTTATCTTTAGCTTGATCTTTTCTGGGAATTCGATATCTTCAAAATTGATAAATGAAGAAAGTTATGAATATATTGAACCCTGATATAAATACTTATCGCCGTCCGAAACAGAAACGGGGTATCCTTAAATTTGAATCACTTCTGGATACGGCAGAGCAATTGATTGAGGCATCTGGAATAGAAAAGCTCAGTCTGTATGACGTGGCTGAGGTCGCCAAAGTCACCAGTGGTTCTGTCTATCATTTTTTCCCGAATATTGACTCTTTACTCATCGCTCTTGCCGAAAGGCACTTGAGTGAGTTCGAGCATTTTGCGGAACCGAAAAACCCTGACGAGATTAAAGAATGGAAAGATCTCTGGCTGTGTCTTTCTGCGCAGGCGAGACATTATTACAACCATAATTATGTGCCAGCGATGCTGTTGCTAGGTCCTGGGGCGACATGGACGATCAGAAAAGTAGATGCGGATGGAAACCGGCGCATTGCAAAAGCTATCGCCAAGCAAATGAAATCATTCTTTCATATGCCGGACTATCTGGATATGGAAGAGCATTTGTTAAGGGCAATTACTATTTCTGACGCATTATGGCGCTATTCTTACCGGGAACATGGTGAAATTACGGAATCTTTCTGGAAAGATTCCGTAATTGCAAGCACAGCTTATCTAGAATGTTTTTACGCCCCCATGATGCCCGTTAAAAGCAAATGAGATGACGTTACCAAAGAAAACTGAAATTGGTCAAAAAAGCATTAATTACAAATTCTTTATGCCGCTCTTTTTTCTTTAAGAGAACAGCGGCTTCCATATTTTTGAAGGAATTATCTGACAGTCTGAGATGCAAAACCACACTCCCGCGCTTTATAAGACATAAGAAACCGGTCTTTATAAACAGCAATTATGTAGGTTTTATGTAGGTTTTCTCAAGGTAAGTGGACGTTTTCCAACGCCGACCTTGCGCCAGCCTGCAGTTTGACCTGACAGATTAACCTGAGTGTTTACAATGCTATAGGGCGTAAGTGCTTGAAAAGAGATGGCTCCCCATCGTGTACAGAAATCGAACTTTTTGTAAAGCTCCTTCCTGCGAAATAATACAATTTTTTGAAAGAATTAAGGATTTTTTATTCATGTGTCGAATATCGGTTGTAAATGAAAATAGTGAAGTAATTTAGTTGGTTAGGGCAGCAGAATCATAATCCGCGTGTCGGGGGTTCAAGTTCCTCTCCCGCTACCATTTTTCCTTTAATATCAATTAGTTGTTAATTTTCCGTTTTTAAGAACAATTCTCATAAATAGCACTTTTTGGCCTCCCAACACGGAGACAATATTTTTCTCTACTTTTATTTTTCCATGATTTTCAAGTCACCAAAAAAACGTCAAAACGGGCCAAGTCAACAGGAAGTCACCAACGCGAAAAAATATAGTCGTTAAATGGGGTGTTCGGAGTTGAGCTTGTGTGTGTTCACTCGACGATGAATCACTATTAGGGGCATATTCAGTCGAAAATGCCTCTGACTATTTTTTGTGAATTGGAAAACTAAAGGGATGGGTGCTAATGAGTAGTCGTCGTTAGTTCTACGTTGACCGGGCTTTCTTCTGTGTCTCATAACCTGAAGGTCGTCAGTTCAAATCTGATCCCGCAACCATAAATTAACCCGCTAAGTCAACCACTTAGCGGGTTTTTTGTTGCCTGAAATCCATATTCGCAACTCTCTAAAGGTACTATATAGGTACCATATAGGTACCAAAATACAAGGTGTCAGAGAGTAGCTGATTTAGAAACAGTCTGTTGGAGCGGCATGGTCAGAGCTAGGATTTATGCTGATTTTTTGAAAGGCGATAAAGTATCTGTGCGCGGCTGATCCCGAGCATACGCGCGGCTGCAGAACGATTTCCTTTTGTGCGTTTTAGAGCCTCAGTAACCATTCGTGTTTCTATATCTTGTATTGATGTCCTTCTGTCGAGGAAATCCTGAATAGATTTAGATGTATTTTCTGCCGCCTCATTTTGGTCCAAATCAAACAGATCGCTGGATGAGGGGTCCAGAAACCCTGTTTCATTCAGTTTGAAAGCCGAGATGTCGAAGGTTTCGTCACTGGTAAAAATATGTTGAAAATCAATTGCTCCACCATCTTCGGCAAGAATGACGCCGCGTTCTACAAGATTTTCCATCTCGCGTATATTTCCTGGCCATTCATAGCTTAACAGAGCCGCAATAGCCCTTTCTGAAAACCCGGCAATTTTTTTATTGTGACGCGTTGAATATAGCCAGACAAAACGGTCAAGAAGTAGGGACAGGTCGGCCTTTCTTTCTCTGAGTGGCGGAATGCGAATAGGGAATACATTGAGCCGGAAAAACAAATCCTCCCGGAATTCCTGACGTTTAATGGCGTCCCGCAGATTAGTATTTGTTGCCGCAATAACGCGGACATCAACTTTACGTATTTCCTGATCACCTATTCTTTCTATTTCCCCTTCTTGAAGGGCGCGAAGTATTTTTCCTTGGGCGGATAGGGTTAATGTCCCAATTTCATCAAGGAAAAGTGTGCCGCCATTGGCTCTTTCGAAACGCCCTGGTCGGGATTCTGTCGCTCCGGTATAGGCGCCTTTTTCAACACCAAAAAGCTCGGATTCTATTAAGTTTTCCGGAATCGCTGCGCAGTTTACGGATACGAGAATTTGACCAGAACGGTCGCTCATTTGATGTAATGTCTTGGCAAAAACACCTTTGCCCACTCCGCTTTCGCCGAGGAATAGAACTGTGGCATTCGTTTTGGCCACCCGTTTTAATTTGTGATATGCTGCGTTAAAGCCTGCCGATGCGCCAACGATGTTCGCCTCGCGAATTTCTTTAGAATAGCGGGATTCCGTTTTGAATATTTTTTTTGCCGGCTGTTTTGAGGTATCCTCTGGTTCTGAAAAATTTTCGGCACGTAGATATTTAAGGTCGATTTCCGGGTTATCCCATTCTTCTGCCGGCTTGCCAATAATACGGCAGTGGGCATGGCCCATGGCGCGGCATTCTACTTCGCGATATATAATTGGACGCCCAAAAAAAGTAGAGGCATAACCACTAGCATAGCCAATTTGCATCCAGCATACGGGTTCCGCGCCAATGCCAAATTCATCAATATGGATTTCATCTTCAAAGGAATGATGCCATAAATATTCTGCATAAAATTCGCTTTTTTCAATATTAATGTCGCATCTTACAGGCTCGACGAGAACAATACCCTCTAGCGCGTGTAGCTGAGGCCCAACTGAAAAGGCTTCGAGGAGCTTGCCCTTTGAGCGAACTTTGTTGGAGGTTTCCGCATCCATAGCCCCGGCTTCATAACCCGTTCGTGTTAAAATAGCCCGTACACCATCTTGACCGAGCTTTTCAATCATTTCACGCCGCAAAACACCCAGAGCCCGGGTATGCATAAGCACCATTCGTCGTTCATCCAGCCAGATATGACCATCGCTCGGCGTGAAGCGCAGGCGTGAGGCAAGGTCGCTAATATCAGGGAATTGTATGGCCTCTTCCTTGTTAAGGTTAAGTAGTTCTGAGACGTTGGCATCAGAGCCCACTGTATGAGTATTGTATATTTTCTTTTTTGGCATAAGAACCTCATCAATAAAACGTATGAAATTATACAATATTTCGCAAAGACCTCAAGCTTAGTGTAGAAAATTATACAGTTTAGGTTTAGGTGTTAGGACTGTTGGCAATTTGAATCATTGATTTTTCAGGACTTTTTACAAGTGAATATTTTATGATATATGAAGTTTATAATATATTTATCAATATGTTACCGGATATTTAATGCGGTATTCCTCTTATAATTTCTGATAGATTAAACTGACAGACAGATGGTTTAATTTTATTGGCATGCTAATTGCTAAGTTAGGGATATGGGGCGCGGATTTCGCGTAATAATATTGGAAAAATAGAACAGACTGAGCTGGTCCCGGATTTTTGTACAATCTGTTAAGGTGTATCCGATTATAGATTTGGAGACACAATATGACGAAGAGACGACGCTTTACACCGGCCTTCAAGAAGAAGGTTGTTCTTGCGGTTTTG
>JAKIUQ010000038.1 GCA_021647465.1 Emcibacter sp.
TTTGCGGCGATGCTAAGCTTTTTTATGTTGTTTAATGTTATGCCGCTTTTTTCCTTTGATCAGGGCCATGGCCCTGGCTTTCGATTTTCTGAGTATAGACCTCATCGGGGGTTTGTACCCCAAGGGCAGGCAATGCGCTCCATTAAATGTAGAATGTGGCCGGGTTTGGTTATAATGGATCAGCCAAGAGCCAATATTCTGCCGGGCCTGCGGGCCATTTTCAAAGGCGTTCAGATAGGCACATTCATATTTCAAACTGCGCCACAGACGTTCAATGAAAACATTGTCCATCCATCTGCCTTTTCCGTCCATGGAAATTTTAATCCCCCTGTCCTTTAGCGCAGAGATAAAATCAAAAGAGGTAAATTGCGACCCCTGATCCGTGTTGAATACCTCCGGCTGACCATGGCGAGCAAAGGCCTCTTCCAGAGCCTCCAGACAAAAACCCACATCCATGGTGTTTGATAAGCGCCAGGCCAGAACTTTACGGCTATACCAGTCCATAATCGCCACCAGATAGAGAAAGCCCCTCTTAATCGGGATATAGGTGATGTCGGCGCACCAGACCTGATTGGGTTTGGTAACGACAAGGTTCCGCAGAAGATAGGGATAAATCTTATGCTGCGGATGTGGAATACTGGTGCGCGGTTCCTGATAAATAGCCCGTAAGCCCATGGTCCGCATCAAACGGCGGATTCGGTGACGGCCAACACAATACCCCTGCCGGCGCAAGTGCCGCGCCATCTGGCGAGAGCCGTAATAGGGTGTCGCCAGAAATTGTTCATCAATCAGACGCATCAGCTTCAAATTCAGCGTAAGCGGTTGCCCACGACCCCCCTTGACTTATTCTATATTTGATATTGGAGACGCCCGGTTACATTATTTTTTTGATTTCCGTGGTTTCCATTTTTTGGCCAGTTTTAGAACTTCCAGCTTCAACTCATCAGTTTCCGGCGTATTTGGATCGAAGTCTGAGCCATACCATTCCATAATATCCTCATGTTCAGGATGTTTTGGGTCGGCAATTGCTTCCAGAAAATTTTCATAACCGGGAGGACCACCAACGTCTTCGGGGGGGCATTTTCCGGATAATGCGATAAGTTTTGGGTAAAGTTCGCCCGGTACAGGACTGGTAATTTTACCCAACTTGATTTGATGATTCCAGCCATCCCCAAAGTCATAAATATAATTCAGACTTCGGATGCCGGTATCTTCTATCACGTCCAATAATGTAGTTTTATCAGACGGCAATATATCGCTACCAAAATCCGGATCTGGCACCCCCCAATTAATATTTGCGGCCATAAATTCATAAAGGTGGTAGTTATCCCAGCCCATGGCGGCCTGAATGGTCAGGTGAAGTCGATCAAGGCGGATATTAAGAGGAACCTTAAGAGTTCTTGTCACTGTTGGAGAGACATAGTCCAATGTGATTTTCAATTCGATGATACTCATGCTGCACTTTCCATCCGGGTTTGTTGGTTAAAATTCCAGGGGAGTAGTTCGTCGACGCGGTTGATCTTGTGATCTGCGATACGGCTGAGGACATCTGTGAGCCAGACTTGCGGGTCAACGCCATTAAGCTTGGCCGTTTCAATGAGTGTATAGGCAATGGCGGCGGATTTTCCGCCTCTGTCAGACCCCATAAAGAGATAATTTTTGCGGCCAACGGCAATAGGCCGGATGGAGCGCTCGGCCTTCGCGCACTCTCTCGGACCAATGGCGTTCATGCGCTCAGTATTATCAATTTCCAAAAAACCATGCTCCAGATAAGGCGTCATGCGTTTCATGCGGCTGAGGGCATAACGAATGGCTCCGGCGAGTGCGGATTTGCCAGACTTACACGCGTTCAGTTGAGATTGCAGCCAGACTTCCAAATCCTCAAAAAGGGGTTTGGCTCTGGCCTGCCTGATTTCTCTGCGCTCTTTCGGAGGTTTGCCTCGGGCAAATTCTTCAATTTTATAGAGTTCCGCAATCCGTTTTAAGGCTTCCTCGGCTACGACAGACCCTTGGGATTTATGGATGTCAAAGAACTTTCGACGTACATGCGCCATACAGGCCATTTCTGTCACCTTGCCTTTGTCGTAAAGTTTATTGAACCCGGTGTAACCATCCGCATGCATCCAGCCTTTATAATCCGCCAGATGTTCAGCGGGCCATTTGCCACCCCGATCAGGCGTATAGCGATAATATACGGCGGGGCAATCATCCCCTGCCCAAGGCCGTTCATCACGAACATAAGTCCAGAAGCGTCCTGTTCTGGTTTTACCCGTTTTTGGCGCCTGAACCTGAACCGTCGTATCATCGGCGAAGATGGCCTGCCCCATTTTAACATGGCGAGCTATGGCTTCGGCCAACGGCTCCAGCAGAGTGGCTGATGCGCCAACCCAACCGGCAAGTGTGGAGCGGTCGATCTCGACCTTCTCACGGGCGAATATCTGACTTTGACGATGCAGGGGTAAATGATCGGCGTATTTTGATACCAATATATGTGCCAACAGACCCGGTCCCGGCCTGCCCCGGTGGATAGGACGGGAAGGCATAGGAGCCTGATGGATTTTGTCACAGCAGGTGCAGGCTAATTTGGGACGTACAAAGCGATTTACCCGGAAACGGCCAGGAATATATTCCAACTCTTCGGTAATATCTTCACCAAGGGTTTTAAGCTTGCCGCCACACCCGTCACATGCCCCGCCCGTAGCCAGTTCAGGGGAAATAATCTTTTCATCCCTTGGCAGATGATCCGGCAAAGGTTTGCGTTTTGGTTGGAGGCGTGGTGTTTCAGGTGGATTTCCTGTTTCCTGAACCTGATCCGCTGCCGCTGCAATCTCTTCACATTCCAGAACCAGTTCCAGTTGATCCAAAGCTTCTGAACTGGTGCCAAAATTCTGTCGCCGAAGGCCGGATAATTGATGCTTTAATTTCTCAATAAGCATTGTTTGAGAATTAAGATCAGCCGCCAAACCGGCAATGATGGCTTTCAGTTCATCGGCATCATTGGGCAAGTTTTTAAGATCATTTAACATAGCTATTATATAGCAGATAAGGCCCCATAAAAGAACCGGAAAATACCCAATGTCCCCTTATTTTACAACATTATTCTGCTATCAATGGCTGCCATGTCCGCCGGGGTATGCGCCAGTCAATTCCTTCCAGTAACATTGATAATTGTGCCGGTGTTAGAATAATTTTACCTTCTCTGGCAGACGGCCAAACGAAGCGGCCATATTCCAGACGCTTTGAGAAAAGGCAAGCCCCTTGTCCATCCCACCAGATAATTTTAATCAAATCGCCTTTTTTGCCCCGGAAGACAAACAGATGACTACAGTAAGGATCAGATTTTAACTGCTTCTCTACCAGAGCAGAAAGCCCGGGAAAACCGCGCCTCATATCTGTTCGCCCTGCCGCCAGCCATATTTTGGTATTACTCGGGACAGGGATCATGCCGATGCCCTCAGCACAGATAATGCCTCAGTCAATAACGCAGGGTTCAAACCCGGGCCACAGCGCAATTGAGTTCCGCAAGGCAGGTCAATCTCAAAATAAGGGGCAGTGGTTGACCGCTCTTCAAAACCTTCTGATACCAGATTCTCCGAACCATTTTCTGCATCAGACAGAACTTCAATGGGAAAGAAGGCCGGACTTGTGGCGACCGGCGTGCCACCATATCTTTTTTGCCATGCCAGAAGCTGGTTTACTTTCAAACCATACAAGCGTGCTATTCTCTCGAAACTGCTGCCTGGTTTAGCCACTTCGGACAGCAGGCGTTTCTTGAAACTTTTGCTCCAACGGTTTGGGTTAGAGCTCTTTTTATGGGCCATAGGATATGTATCCGTTCAAAATTGTGCGGGCGCGAAAGCCTGCAAATCATCAAACCCATAATCGCAGATGCAAAAAAATAGTAAATGGGGGGCGTGGGCAACCGCTTACCCTGTATGGTTTGAAAGTGACCCAGTTTCTGGCATGGCAAAAAAGAGAGGTGGTCCCACTTTGTTGGACAGGTTTGCGGCGATGCTAAGCTTTTTTATGTTGTTTAATGTTATGCCGCTTTTTTCCTTTGATCAGGGCCATGGCCCTGGCTTTCGATTTTCTGAGTATAGACCTCATCGGGGGTTTGTACCCCAAGGGC
>JAKIUQ010000023.1 GCA_021647465.1 Emcibacter sp.
TACAATGTCAAAGAACAAAAAAACACAACAAACCCACCAATAACCCCGCCCCGAAGGACAATGTTTTCAGCGGCATATGCCGTGTCGGTGAAGCGGGTTATAAGACCAACTTCAAAACTTGTAAACAGCTAATCGCATATTTAATAAAAAATCTTGAGAAAATACAGCACAAGGCAGGATTCCTGCGAAAAAAAACATATATATAACGGCTTCCCTCTTTCAACGGAAGTGCTGCAATAATAGCATTAAATAATGAAAAATAACAGAAAAACAGGCATCCAACAAAGCCATTAACAAAAAAATTCTTTTATAACAGTGGCTTGCTTATGTATGAAATATTATAAAATCATTATCATTCGGCAGCCCCAATATCAAAAGAAAATTCGACTCATCTAATGCGCAAAGAAGACTCGTGGCATATTTTTAGAATCATCCTGTTGTGATATAGCTTTTCAAGGCCTCTGACTCAGCTTCGGTTTCTGCCATACGGTGCTTGACAACATCGCCAATACTTATCATGCCAACCACATTACCCTCCTCTACGACGGGCAAATGCCGTATACGCTTACGGGTCATTTTCTCCATAACGGCTTTCATGTCATCATCAAGTGCGCAAGTATAAACGCCTTCTGTCATAAAGTCGGCGACTTTGCCTTTAAGTATATCGCCGCCATGCTTGGCAATGGCAATGATAATATCACGTTCTGACAGAACGCCGCACATGCGGCCTGCCGTTTCGCAAGCCAGAACAGCCCCAATTTTATTTTCCCGCAAAGTCTTGGCAACATCCAGCAAACTATCCTCGGGCGAAACGGATATAATATCATGGCCTTTATGCTGAAGAACATTTCTGACGTACATGTAACCTCCTGTTCGTTTATTCGTGACCAAATCGGATTAAGTAGCCTATCAATAATGCAGGTCGCCTATTTATATAAGCTGAGCCACAAGCTGCTATCGTTATCTTATACAAAAAATATCAAGAAATATCAAATTTTCGGCAAAAAAACATGCGGATCTCTGCTTTGGCCATGGAAACCAATGTTTACTTATGGGTTTATTTCTGAATATTTGATAAAGGCCTTGTTTTTGCCGGAAAAACATTAGAAAACAAATGTTATGACAAAAGAAACCAGCTTCATATTTAAAACCTGCTCGTATGAACCGGAAAATCAAACGCTTCATTTAAAGTATGGCTATTCGTCGGGACATAGCTTTACAGAAAGCATTTCTTTCCCCGGCGCGAAAAAAGTCTTTTCACGTGAAGAGCATAAGGCCCTGGATAAACTGGCCAAGGCGCTGCATCTGGCCGCAGGCATCAGCTATTATAAAGCCTATTGCCCCGCCAATATCATCGTGGAGAACCAACAGCTCAGTCAGCAGGAAGCCGATTTCTTCTATAAATTCTACTTAATGGGCCTCGGCGAGTTTTCAGTGGAAAACGACCTTGATCTTCGGACGGTTCTTAATTTTCCTGTTGCCACTGAAAACGCCCCAGACCCGAGCGCCCTCACCCTAGCCAGAATGAATGTGGTTCCCATTGGCGGCGGCAAGGATTCACTAGTCAGTCTGGAAATATTAAAGTCGGAAATATTAAAGAATGCCGACCAAGGGGGAAAAACAGATTTCCGGCCCATTGCCATCAATGCCGGCCCGCCCATTCTGGGGGTCATTGAAAGCGCGGGATGCCATGATCCTATATTAATCCGCCGCAAAATTGACCCTGAACTTTTTCAGCTTAATGAACAGGGGGCCTATAACGGCCATGTGCCGATTACCGGCATATTATCCTTTATCATGGCCTTTGCCGCCGTTCTTTATGGTTATGATACCGTCGTCATGTCCAACGAACAGTCGGCCAATGAAGGCAACATGATGAAAAATGGCCTCGCCATAAATCATCAATATAGCAAGTCACTGGAATTTGAGCGGGACTTCAGCCAGCTCATGCATCAGCATATTTTGACCGGCTTTCGATATTTCTCATTATTGCGGCCCTTATCGGAAACGGGTATTGCCGCCCTTTTTGCCCGCAAGCCAAAATATTTTTCCAGCTTCAAGAGCTGCAATCGTAATTTTCATATCGCCGAAGGAGAACGCAAATACGGCTGGTGCTGTGATTGCCCCAAATGCCGTTTTGTCTTTCTGGCCCTCGCGCCCTTTACAGGAAAGGCGCAAATACTCAAAATTTTTGGCACGAATATGCTGAATGACCGCAATCAAATGAGTGGGTTTCAGGAATTACTCGGCCTTAAGGGACATAAACCCTTTGAATGTGTCGGGGAGATTAAAGAATGCCGCCTTCTGTTAAAAAGCCTCGCCCTGATGCCGGAATGGCAGGATGATCTTCTTGTTAGACAGCTCGGCCCCTTGATTGCAGAGGCGGGATTGAGCCTGCCTGACCTGACGGCTCAGGCTTTACAAAAACATGCTGACCATAATCTGCCTGACGATTTTGAGAGAATGCTTGATGAATTTATCGGATCTTGAAAATAAGAGAATTGCTGTTTGGGGCATGGGGAAAGAAGGCGCAGCGACCATCCGGTTTCTATGGGCGCATTTTCCGAACAAGCATTTGACCCTGATCGACCATAAAATGCCAAAAGACATACCAGATGATGGCCCTATGGATTTTATTCCAGAAGATGATCTGGATAAGCAGGCAATCAATTTCGATGTGGTTATAAAATCACCGGGCATTAGCCTCTACCATCCTCATGTCAAATATTTAAAAGACCATCATGTCACCGTGACCTCTGCCACTAATATATGGTTTGCGCGGGCGCGGCGGGGAAAAATCATCGCCATCACCGGAAGCAATGGCAAAAGTACAACATGCGCCCTGCTCGACCATATTTTAAAAGGCTTGGGCCAGACTGTCCAGCTGGGCGGGAATATTGGCAAGCCGCTGTTATCGCTTTCGCAGAATGCCGACTATTATATTGCCGAACTCAGCAGTTATCAAACGGCGGACATTTATTTTGCCCCGGGTCAGGCCCCGGATATTGCGGTTTTGCTCAATTTATTTCCCGAACATATCCAATGGCATAAAACTCACGCCCAATATTATGCCGATAAAGGCAATTTGATCCAGGCCGGCTGCGGCTCTGTCGTCCTCAATCATACGGATGCCCTAACCCTAGAAAAAACCCCAGGAATGTCCGGAGTCAATTGGTTTAATGATCCCGAGGGCATTCATATCAATGGGGAGCTTATCCAGTTTGACGAGAAAATATTGGGTAACATAACTGATATCACTCTGCTGGGCCGTCATAACCATGAAAATATCTGCGCGGCCCTGACAGTCTGTCAAATATTAGGGTTTGATCTAGCAGAATGTTTTAAATTGGCCGCCACTTACCCGGGCTTACCGCATCGTTTAGAGAATCTTGGCCTCATCAAAGGACGGACGTATATTAATGACAGCATATCAACCACGCCGGAGGCAACAATTGCGGCGCTTAAATGCTTTGAAGGACGGAATATAACTCTCTTGATAGGCGGGCAAAACCGCCAGCAGGATTTTACCAAACTCGCCCTTTATATCAAACATCACCCAGAGATTAATATCATCACCTCTTATGAAACCGGACCAAAGATTTGCATGGCTTTAGAGGCTCATGACGTGACCTCTTATGTGACAGAGGCCACCGGGCTGAAGAGCGGCGTTAAATGCGCTCAGAAAATCACGCCAAAGAACGGCATTATTTTACTCAGCCCTGCAGCGCCAAGCTATGATGGTTTTAATAATTATGAGCATAGAGGGGAAAGCTTCAGGCTATTCAGCCAAAACACCCGATCATAGGCTTACCAGTTTATTAATATATTTGTTATAAAGTCCATCTGATAAAATACAGTATATAGTCTCAGGGGTACAATCATTTGAGTTTTTCACGCGCCTTTTTTCCCGTTGCCATCATGGTTCTCATTGCCTTAATAGCTGTTATTATAAGCTTGGGCATGACGAACCGCGCCATCAAAAGCTCCAATCAGAAACTCTCCCTGCATTCTATGGATTTGCATTTTAATAATATACAGGATTTTCAGGAAACAATGGTTCTTGATTATTCAGAATGGGGCGATACTTTCACAAAATTGACGATGAATAATGATATTAAATGGTTCAGTTACAGCATCGGCGGCGCCAATCTCATAAACAACAGAATTCATGGCCTTGCCTTTATCAAAAATGATGGAACATTATTAAAGCAACATACCAGAAATGAAAATATATCATTTCGCATATCCCAAGACATCTTTCATGAAGATTTTGAGGGCATTAAAAAAGAAACCCTGGCCATTAAAACTCTGGTTCCGCATACCGTTTCCTATTTCAAAATTATCAACGATGCCCCAACGTTGATTTCATTTTCACCTATAACGCATCCGGATCCTGCCGCCTATCCGGACTTTAATCTGGACAACAGGGATTTTCTGGTTTTTTGGACAGTGATTACCCCCGACCTACTGGCCCGAACCAGCGAACGGCTCAAATTACAGGATTTATCCATAACCTCTCAAACAACGCCCTATAATTTTACTTTTAAAGACAGCAAGGGAAAAATTATCTCACAATTAAGCTGGACCTTGGAAAAAGACGCCACCAATCCCTTGGCGCTGTCTTTTTACACAAGCATCGCCATGTTCTTCTTACTGGTTGTGGGAGGATATCTGTCTTTCATACGCCTGACAGAATTAATCCGCCAACTTAATGAGGCAAAATCGAGCGCGGAAAGAGGCCATAAAATCAAGTCCGAGTTCCTCGCAACCATGAGCCACGAGCTTAGAACGCCGCTTAATTCCATTATCGGTTTTTCTGATATATTGCAGTCAACCCAGAAAGATTCCCTCACCGAGTCGCAATCAGAATATATCGGCCATATTCAAGCCAGCGGGAAACATCTGCTCAATATCATCAATGAAATACTTGATATGTCTAAAATTGAAGCCGGAAAATATGATCTGGCCGAAGAGGAAATGGATATAAGGCGCACCATTAATCAATCGATCATTTATCTGGAAAAACCCATCGCGGATAAAAATATTACCCTGATCAAGAAAATACCCGAAAAGCTGAATGAATTCATGGGGGACGGGAAAGTCATCAAACAGCTTTTATTGAATTTATTAAGTAATTCCATAAAATTTACCCCTGCGGGAGGACAGGTCACCGTAGGCTGCTCAATTACGCCGGGAGGCTGTCTGGAATTATATGTAGAAGATACGGGCATCGGCATTTCGCCCGAAAAACTTGACATTATTACCGAACCCTATTTGCAGGACCAGGATCATAAAACCCGCACCCACGAAGGAACCGGGCTTGGGCTTGCCATTACAAAGGCTTTTGTTGAAATGCACCAGGGTATTTTGGAAATTACCAGCGAGTTGAATGTAGGAACGCGCGTCACCATTACTTTCCCCGCCTCTCGCGTGTTGCCTGATTTGGCATAAAAGGCCGTAGATACCGTTCCCCTGCCTGAGAGAATATCCGATTTTTTATAAGCCCGCCTACCCTCACAAATTCTTCACTTGACATATTTCGATATTTCTGGAAATATAGAAATATGAATGAAACAACAATGACAAAAAAAACGGTCACCATGCTCGCGGCGCTTGCCCATGAGACGAGGCTTGCCCTATTCCGGCTCTTGATCCGGCGCGGCCCCGAGGGCAGCAAGGCCGGCGATATTGCCCGCGAGCTGGCGGTGCCAAATTCTACCTTATCCTACCATTTAACCGAGCTGGAACAGGCAAGACTTATCACATCGACAAAGCAGCAACGACAAATCATTTATGCCGCCAATATGGAAGCTCTGGAAGATTTTTTATCTTTTCTGATTGAGGATTGTTGCCAGACCAGCGGCGAGCCCTGCTTCTCTCTTTTGAATAAACGAAAAGACGAGTGCGGTACATGACATGCAAGGTCGCTATTAATGGTTTTGGTCGCATGGGCCGGCTGGCCCTGAGGGCCGCCTTTGACCACCTGAAATTTGGGCCGGAATTTGGGCCGAAATTTGGGCTGGAATTTGAATTTGTCCTGATTAACGACAATATGGGCACATCTGAGACAGCGGCCCATCTTCTGGAGTTCGACAGTATTCATGGCCGGTGGCATAAAGCGATAGAATATAACTCGGACGGCATTTTCATTGAAGGCCGCTTCATACCCGTCACGGGCGCATCAAGAATAGAAGATATGGATTTAAACGGCGCCGATCTGGTTCTGGAATCTACCGGTGCCTTTCGAGACATGGCACAACTGACCAAATATCTGGAATTGGGCGCTGCCAAAGTCATTGTTGCCGCCCCGATCAAGGAAGGCGCGTTAAATATCGTGATGGGCGTTAATGATCATCTGTATGACCCCGCCGTAAATCATATTGTCTCCAATGCCTCATGCACCACAAATTGCCTCGCCCCCGTGGTCAAGGTTATTCACGAACAACTTGGCATTAAACATGGGTCCATCACCACAATCCATGATGTGACCAATACTCAGGTGGTGGTCGATGCCCCCCATAAGGATTTACGGCGGGCGCGATCATGCCTCGCGTCCCTGATCCCGACCAGTACGGGTTCCGCCACAGCAATCACGCGCATATTCCCTGAACTTAACGGTAAATTAAACGGCATTGCCGTCCGGGTTCCCTTGCTGAACGCTTCTCTCACGGACTGTGTGTTTGAGGTAAAGCGCGCAACAACGGCGCAGAAAGTCAACGAATTTTTTGCCGAGGCTTCGAAAACATATTTAAAGGGTATCCTGGGGTATGAGACCCGCCCGCTTGTCTCTGTGGATTATACCAATGATCCCCGTTCCACCATCATTGACGGGCCATCGACCATGGTGGTGAATGGCACCCAGGTTAAAATCCTCGCATGGTATGACAATGAATGGGCCTATGTTTGCCGCATGGTCGAGCTTGCGCAGAAAATGGCCGATAGATTATAGATGACCATATGATCGAGAGACAAAAGGCCCCGCCCCGAAAAATCTCCCAATATATTCTGGTCACCGCCGCCTATTGGGGCTTTACCCTTACGGACGGCGCATTGCGCATGCTTGTCCTGCTGCATTTTCACATACTTGGTTATTCTCCGATACAGCTGGCGGCTTTATTTATACTCTATGAGATATGCGGTATCGTTACCAATATATCAGGCGGGTGGCTCGGCAGCAGAATTGGCTTAAACAAGACGTTAATTCTGGGGCTTATGCTTCAGATACTGGCCATCCTGTCGCTGTCTTATTTACAAGAAGACTGGCCCCTTGCGTTTGCCGTGCCCTTTGTTATCGCCATACAGGGCCTATCAGGTATTGCGAAAGACCTGACAAAGATGAGCGCTAAAAGCTCACTCAAACTGATCATGCCAGAAAATCAGAACGCGCTTCTTTTCAAATGGGTTGCCCTGTTGACGGGGTCAAAGAACGCCTTGAAGGGCATGGGCTTCTTTCTGGGCGGCCTGTTGCTCAGTCAGGCTGGTTTTCATATGGCATTATGGCTTATGGCGGGGGGATTGACGCTGATCACCATACCCATGATCGCCTATCTGTCAAATTCCCTTGGCCGCGCCAAGCAGAAAATCACGTTAACCGAGCTATTCTCCAAAAGTCCCTCAATAAACCGCCTTTCCGCCGCCCGGTTTTTTCTGTTTGGCGCGCGGGATATCTGGTTTGTCATTGCCCTGCCTCTGTTTCTCTATCAGGAAATAGGTCTCAGTTTTTCCAAGGTCGGCGGGCTTATGGCCCTCTGGATGATTGGGTACGGCCTGTGCCAGTCACTGGCCCCCGCGATTATCCGCAAGTCCCCCGATGGGTGCAGCCTCGAGGTTAAAGAAAACCGCCGATGGGTTTTCATACTTGCCGCCCTGCCTTTTGCCATCGTCGCGGCATTACATATGGGCTTGTCGCCCAGCTATACCGTCCTTATTGGCCTTGTGGTATTTGGCGCGGCATTTGCGGTAAATTCGGCCCTTCATTCTTATTTAATTCTGGCCTTCAGCCCTGATGACCATGCGGCGATCAATGTGGGGTTTTATTATTCTGCCAATGCGGGGGGGCGGCTGGCGGGGACGATTTTATCCGGCTTGCTATATCAAATTGGCGGCCTGGAAGCCTGTCTCATCGGGTCTGGCATTATGCTGATGGCCGCTTTTCTATTGAGTGTGCTCATTCCCTGCAACGCCCAAAAATAAAACGATCGTTTTAAGTTTGTTTTTATATTCAAATATGCCATACTCGCAAAAAAATTATGGAGGCGAACCACATGCTTGGACTCATGCAAGATCAACCACTTTTAATCACCAATATTATGAAATATGCCGCGATTAACCATAAGGACGGCGAAATTGTCACCAAAGCCGTTGAAGGCGGCATCCACAGAACGAATTATGGCGAGATTGCCAAAAGATCGGCCAAGCTCGCCCATGCGCTCACAAAGCTTGGGCTTACCCAAGGCGATTGTGTCAGCACATTGGCATGGAATACCTATCGCCATTTGGAACTCTATATGGCGGTTCCCTGCATGGGATCCATCTTAAACACCATTAACCCCAGACTTTTTCCGGAGCAGCTTAGCTATATCGTGGAGCATTCCGAAGCAAAGGCTTTATTCATGGACCTGACCTTTGTGCCGTTGGTGAATAAATTAATCCAGGCATTTCCAGATCAATTTTCTGCGGTAAAACATATGGTTATTATGACAGACCGCGCCCATATGCCGACATCACTTTCCGGGACACCCCTTGAGAATGCCTTATGTTACGAGGAATTAATCGAAACAGAAGATGATACCTATGACTGGCCGGAACTTGATGAGAATACCGCTGCCGGGCTATGCTATACCTCCGGCACAACCGGCGAGCCCAAGGGCGCACTCTATAGCCACCGCAGCACCGTTCTTCATAGCTTAAGCTCATGTTCCAAGGACAGCCTTGGTATCTCCAAGGCTGATACTGTTATGCCCATCGTCCCCATGTTTCATGTTAACGCCTGGGGCACGCCCTATAATACAGCAATGAGCGGGAGCAAACTTGTGCTTCCCGGCGCAGATATGACGGGTGAAAATTTCTATAACCTGATTAAGGATGAAGGATGCACCATATCCCTTGGCGTGCCGACAATCTGGCTGGCCCTTCTGCAGCATGTGAATGGTCTGGGCGATCCGGATTGTACCCAGCTGCCCATTGAGAATTTTGTCATCGGCGGTTCCGCTGCCGCACCGAGCCTGATTGAAAGCTTGGAAAAAACCTTTAACGCAGAAGCCGTTCACGCCTGGGGCATGACGGAAACCAGTCCGCTGGGCTCTGTTAACCGGCAATTGGCCAAACATATGGATCTGACTGATGCAAAGAAAATGGCCATTAAAGTCAAACAAGGTCGCCCGCCGTTCGGTGTCGAAATGAAAATCATTGATGAGGAAGGAAATAAACTGCCCCGGGACGGCGTTGCCTTTGGCCGCCTTATGGTACGCGGCCCATGGGTTACCAAAGCCTATTTCAAGCAAACAGATGATAATATTCTTGATGATGAGGGTTATTTTGATACCGGTGATGTCTCCACGCTCGATCCCGATGGCTATATGACCATCGTTGACCGGTCTAAAGATGTTATTAAATCCGGCGGCGAATGGATTTCCTCTATCGATCTGGAAAATGTCGCCCTCGGCCAGAAAGATGTGGCAGAAGCCGCCGTGATTGGTATTGCCCATCCCAAATGGCAGGAACGCCCTCTGCTCATCATCCTGCCCAAACCGGACAAGAAACCCACCAAAGAAGAGATCCTCAGCTATCTGGACGGCAAAATTGCCAAATGGTGGACCCCGGACGATGTCGTCTTCATCGACCAAATGCCCCACACCGCCACCGGCAAAATCCAAAAACGCGACCTGAGAGAAACCTTCAAGGATTTCAAATTTACAGAATGATGCCTCTATTATTTGGGATGGCGTATTATTGGCGGGCAAGGCAAAACTAAAGTGCAAATTGGGTTGAGGCAGTGGATATTTCATGAAAACCGCATTTTAAGGAATTTTCTTCATTTCATAAAGATTTAACCTTTATTACTACGCAGTGTTTCTTCAAAAGATGTGATCATATGTTTTGCCAATATTTCCCGGGAATATTCAGGGGCGTTTTTTAAGCTGTTTTGACGGTATTTCTCCATTAAATCTGGGTTCTTATACAACTTCAGAATTGCTTTGGATATCTGATCTGGATTCTCTGGTTCTACATTTATGCCGCAGTCACATTTTGTCACAATGCCCGTAACTTCACCCTCTGGCACCCCGACCAAAACGGGGATCCCCATCCCCATGGACTCAAAAATTTTCGAAGGAATAACCGTCTTAAAAACAGGTGTATTTTTCAAATGGATAAGAGAAACATCGCATAGGCTCCATAGTCGTGGCATCATTTCCTTTGATTGCCTTGGGATCAAACAAACATTTTTTAGCTTTTTGTCGGCAACCAGCTGCTCTATATTTTTTCTCGCGGCGCCACCACCGGCAAATAATATAACAATATCTTTTTCTTCTTTAAGAAGTTCGGCGGAATCAACAATTTTTTCAAGAGCATGCGCCATGCCATGTGTTCCCACGTAGCCTACGACAAATTTTTCTTTCAGGTTATATCGTGCGGCTAATTCAGGGTCTTTTTTTACTAAAGGCGCATATTTAGTCAAATCTACACCGTTGGTAATCACATCTATTTTTTCAGAGTTTATACCTCTTTCGATCAATTCCTTTTTAAAAGCATGGGTCACAGAGATTATGCGATCTGCCCGATGATACAAAAAAAGCTCTATCTTTTCAAAAAGACGGATCATCCAACTGTCTTCCATGGCCCCCACAGCCTTGATAGATGCGGGCCACAAATCACGTAGCTCAAAGACAAACGGTTTCCTACGAATGACCGAAAGCATCCAGCCGCCTATTGCACAAAAAAACTGCGGTGATGTTGCAACAATAATATCTGGTTTCTTTTGAAACAGGCCCGCGAAAAAACCCATAAACATAAATGAGACATAATCCAGGGTTCTTTTCAAGAACCCTTCATTGGCCGTAATGTAAGTTTTGACCCGAACAACTTTTATTCCCGACATTTCCTCAACGTGATAAAGTCGGTTTTTGTAACCGTCAAAAACTTTACCTTCTGGAAAATTTGGCGCGCAGGTTATGATAGTCACTTGATGGCCTTCGCGTATCCATCGAGTTGCATGTTCGAATAATCGTGTTGCGGGGGCATTTCCCTCAGGTGGGAAATTATCAGATAGAAAAAGAATATTCATAAGGTTATCTTGGTGGTTAATTTAATTAAGAAAGTAACCCTTATTACTTTTATAGGTAAAAGTTTGTTAAATTCTGGGGCATATTGATTGTCCTCAATTACCACCTTGTTTGCTCCTTCAAATTCGATTACTAAACCATTAATTTTAACGATGTTCTTCTCGGAAGACATTTTCACATCAGGATGTAAATGAAAGGATGCTATCGTCAATTGGCCAGATGAAACTTCATCAATAATCGTAATTAGCTTATCCGTAAAGGAAAAAAACCTTTCGTGAACGGCCTTTTTGTAAGTTAGGTATCGGACAAAAACCTGATCGTTTTTTATGATCCGGTCTAATATTTTAGCTCGGCGCCCTACTCGAAATGCGCCCCAAATTTCTGATTGTTCATGCGTACCAATCTGTACAGTGTTATGAGCAGCTGTACTTCTCTCATATTGACGACGAGAACATACATCGTATGTACTAGTACCTGTATCGACAATGATAGGTGCCCCGTGGGCAAAAAGCTCAAAATTCCCCATATCACAATGGCCATGCCCCGGAATATATGATGGCCCTATTGGCCCGAAATCACCGAACAGGCTGTAACACTCAGTTTCAAATCGAAAATACCCACTCTCATTGAGGCTGCTCATTCCTTGAATCTTTCCCAAAGAAGTTTTTAAGCCAATTTTGGAGGCATAAATATCCATCTCAGACAATGATGGCGCAATCCCGTAAGCCGCATCATTGAAGAGGGGGGGCAATCCATCTGGCCTTGTCATTATTCTAAGCCACTCTAGCGCCTTCTCAGCGACATTGATCCATTTTTGTGGTATTTTCTTACCAGCTATTTGCATCATTTGAATGATATCAAAGATATCTTCCGTAAGGAGAGCATGATAAGTCGTGCTAAGTTCAAAATGCGCGCCATCTTCAAGGAACTGCTCAGGCATTTGCTCGCTTAGTATCTCAAAACCAGATTCATACCATTCCTTGGCTTCATCACCCTCAAAAAAAAGGCCCGCCATAATCAGAGCTTTGGCATTAGCAAGCAGATGGTTCCCCAGCAAATGATATTCTATAGTATCCAGCAAAAAACGCACCTGCACAGAAAGACAATATATTGCGTCTTCCGTCAGTTTGTTGCCGGAAAGGGACCATTTAATCCAATTACTTATACGTAAACTGATGGGATAAGGCTCCCAGCCATTGCCATAACCAGGCGGATTCTCTGCAATCCATTGCGCTATAAAATTATTTTTTATCTTTTGTGAAGTCCCGTCGTGCAACAAACCTTCAAAATAATGAAGATTATAAAGCCAGAGTTTTGGCAGTTTTTCATCATTCCACCCCGTCGGGAATAATAGTTTTTCTTTTTTGTTGAGAAACAAAAAACTGTTATTTCCCAATAAGGATTTAGGCCTTCTAATATAATAAAATCTTACCCCATCCAAAGGACGAACAAAAGGAGCAGGAGATACATTGACCTTTGCCGGGAAAATTTTGCGCTTGATCCTGTTGGCAATCTGTATTGGCTTCAAATAGCTTAATGTCCTTACATAGAGCCAGAACTTTGAAAAAAATAACACCATAAGCTAGTATCCGATATTCTGTGAAAGTGACTATTAATATTTGAACAATAGAACGCAGCCTTGAAACAGGACATCATCTTTATTTAACGCCTGTTTACAGGTTCCGCTTGCTAATGTCCACTTTTTTGCGGCAATGTTTAAGGCCATATATGATAGCCTTTCGTCGCCGCCAATGAGAACCCGAAAGCCTGGAAATCTTAAATTTTCCTCATGGGAGGGCCGTCACTTCATCCCAGTATTTCAACATTGAACATAGCATGACAATACCCATATTTAGTGACTCATCTCTGGGATTTTCAATAAAACTTTCAGTATAGCCATTACCACAAAGAACCATTAGTTTGTAGTTGACCATGTTTTTTTTAAGTGTAATAAACCTAGAGAATAATGAGGCTTTTGATATACGGGATATCCGGAATGATTTTAAACTTAATTGGCAGAGAAGAAGAATTATTTAATTCTGATATTGCCGCCCATGAGAATGAATTAAAGAAAATCATATCGCATTCTCGTTTTTTAGTGCTGGGAGGGGCGGGTTCTATTGGGCAAGCGGTTACAAAAGAAATCTTTAAACGCCACCCCAAAAAACTTCATGTCGTTGATATCAGCGAAAACAACATGGTTGAATTGGTGCGAGATATTCGTAGTTCATTTGGCTATATCAACGGCATTTTTCAAACATTTGCATTAGATATAAACTCCATAGAATATGACGTCTTTATAAAGTCAGACGGCCAGTATGACTATGTGCTGAATCTTTCTGCTCTGAAACATGTCCGAAGTGAAAAAGATCCCTTTACACTCATGCGCTTGATTGATGTAAATATATTCAACACTGAAAAAACGATGATTCAGGCGGCAAAAAATGGGGTTAAGAAATACTTTTGTGTGTCAACTGATAAAGCGGCAAACCCCGTTA
The DNA here is from genome assembly GCA_021647465.1 of Emcibacter sp. Classification (GTDB taxonomy): domain Bacteria; phylum Pseudomonadota; class Alphaproteobacteria; order Sphingomonadales; family Emcibacteraceae; genus Paremcibacter. The sequence goes on from JAKIUQ010000023.1 coordinate 13,781, forward strand.
ATATGATGGGGGCATCAAAGCGTATTATGGAAATGTTCCTGATGCGCCGAAGCAATGACATTGAGATATCTACAGCCCGCTTTGCCAATGTTGCTTTTTCTGATGGTTCTTTATTACACGGCTTTAATCAACGCATTCAAAAAAAGCAACCAATCGTGGCACCAAAAGATATAAAACGATATTTTGTTACCCCCAAAGAATCTGGCGAACTTTGCCTGATGTCTTGTATTTTTGGTCAAAACAGGGATATATTTTTCCCCAAGCTAAGTGAGGCCCTTCATCTTATTACCTTTGCGGAAATTGCGGTGAAACATTTGGAGAATTTAGGCTATCAACCCTTCATATGCTCTACAGAAGACGAGGCTAGAGAGTTAGCAAAAACTCTCCCGGACCAAGGAAAGTGGCCCTGCCTATTTACGGATAGTAATACAACAGGGGAAAAAGATTTTGAAGAATTTTTCACAGATACTGAAACGCTGGATATGAGAAGTTATGAGAATCTTGGTGTGATTAAAAACAAAAATAATTTTGACGCCGATTTAATTACGTATTTCGAAACCGAAATATCCAGGATGAAAGAACAAAAAGCGTGGGTAAAAAAAGACATTGTAGATATATTTTTTAAGATGCTCCCTGATTTTGATTATAAGGAAACGGGCAAGTATCTAGACAGCAAGATGTAGGTGCCGATTTGCATAAAGAGTTAATTGAATTCATACGTGATATGTACCGAAGCGACGAATTCTTGCCCCTGCACGAACCAAGATTCCGCGGCAATGAAAAAAAATACTTGAATGAAGCCATTGACAGCACATTTGTTTCTAGCATTGGGGCTTTTGTCGACCGTTTTGAAGGCGATTTTGCTTCGTATCATGGGGTTGAAAAAGCGGTTGCCTGTGTGAATGGCACCGCCGCTTTACATATGGCTTTACTTCTTGCTGACGTAAACCAAAATGATGAGGTCATTACACAACCATTAACGTTTGTCGCAACTTGTAATGCAATCAGCTATCAAAAAGCCCATCCGATATTCGTTGATGTAGATAGAGATACACTGGGATTATCACCACAAGCCTTAGAAGAATTTTTAGCGGACAATGCTGAGATTACAGCAAAGGGCTGTTTAAATAAAAAAAGTGGGCGCATAATTAAAGCTGTTGTGCCGATGCATACATTCGGTCATCCTTGCCGAATTGATGAAATTGCCGCTATTTGTCAAATTTGGCACATCACTCTGATTGAAGATGCTGCTGAAGCACTTGGGAGCCGATATAAAGAGCAACCCCTAGGCACTTTTGGAGACATCTCAGCTTTTAGCTTTAATGGCAATAAAATCATTACGACAGGTGGTGGGGGGATGATTATTGCCAAAAACCCTGATATAGTAAAAAAAGCAAAATATCTCACCACAACTGCTAAAGTTCCACACCCTTATGAATTTACCCATGATGAAGTCGGATATAATTACCGAATGCCCAATCTAAATGCTGCACTTGGTTGCGCGCAGCTTGAACATCTTGATTCTTACTTAACATCCAAGAGAGAAGTCGCTAACCTGTATAAAGACTTTTTTTCTGATCGGGATGAAACATTCATTGATGAACCCGAAGGTGGCAAATCAAATTTTTGGCTAAATGCAATTCTTCTGGGGGATGATGTTGATAGAAATGGATTTTTAAGAAGGATAAATAAACAAAACATAATGGTGCGCCCTATTTGGGCCCTAATGAATAAATTGCCAATGTTCAAAAATTGCCAATCTGGGCCACTACACAATGCAGAATGGCTCGAAGAAAAGGTTATTAATTTACCCAGTAGTGTAAGGCTGCAAGCATGACGCAGCCAAGAAAAATTTGTTTCATAACAAGCACGCGTGCTGAATATGGCTTGTTGCAGAATATCATGAAAATTGCTCAGGATTCACCTCTTGTAAATTCACAGGTAATTGTTACGGGAACACACCTCTCAAAAGACTTTGGCTATACTGTTAATCAGATAGAGAAAGACGGCATCCACATCAGCAAAAAAATAGAGATGCTTTTAGCCGGTGATAATGCGGTTTCTACTTCAAAATCTATGGGGATGGCCCAAATTAGTTTTGCTGAGGCGATTGAAGAATTAAAACCGGATATTATCGTATTACTAGGCGATAGATATGAAATCTTATCTGCAGCAAATGCGGCATTAATTGCAGGCATTCCTGTCGCTCATATTCATGGTGGTGAGATAACCGAAGGCGCGATAGATGACTCTATTCGTCATGCAATAACCAAGATGGCCCATCTGCATTTTGCAAGTACAATTGAGTATAAAAATAGAATTATTCAAATGGGTGAAAATCCTGAATATGTTTTTCATGTTGGCGCCCCCGGACTTGACCATTTGAATAGCCTGCAACTGCTCAACACAAAAGAACTTTCGCAATCATTAAATTATTCTCTTGATAGGCCATTTGCTGTTGTAACCTATCATCCGGTTACTTTGCCAACAGGGTCAAATATCGTAGCCTTAAATGCCATGTTGTCAGCTCTTGACGAATTTCCCGAAATGCAATTCCTGATAACATACCCTAATGCGGATACCTTTGGCCGGCAACTGATTGAAAGATTGAAAGAATATTGCCATGATAAGGACAACATTCTTCTTACGATGTCACTGGGACAATTACGTTATTTAAGTGCAATAAAGAATTGCGCGTTTGTAATTGGGAATTCCTCTAGCGGAATTATTGAGGTTCCTTCTCTACATAAGCCAACAATTAATATTGGGGATCGTCAAAAAGGGCGCGTCGCAGCGCAAAGTATAGTACATTGTAGTGAAGATAAGAAGAGCATCGTTAAGGCAATCAACTATGCCTTATCAGATGATATGAAAAATATAGTACGCCAAGTAGAAAACCCATACAAAAAAGATAATGCTTCTATGGAGATATTTGATATCATTATGAATAATGACCTGAAAAAATTTATGCGCAAATCTTTTTATGATATTGATTTGGAGGTCAAAAAACCATGAGAGTGAAGATTATAGCAGAAGCAGGGGTAAACCATAATGGTGATCTTGGGCTAGCCAAAGAGCTGATTGCCGCTGGAGCCGAGTCTGGTGTCGACGTCGTAAAGTTTCAAACGTTTAAAGCCGAAAATATTGTCACAAAAACTGCAGAAAAAGCACAATATCAGAAAAATAACTGTGATGCGGATGAAAGCCAGTATGACATGCTTAAAAAGCTTGAACTTGATGAAGCTATGCATGCAGAATTAATGAAATGTTGCAAAGAACACGGTATTGAGTTTCTTTCAACGGCATTTGATGATGATAGCCTTGTTTTTTTAACTGATACGATCGGCCTCGCAACCTTAAAAATACCCTCCGGCGAAATTACCAATGGCCCCTTCATTCACCGCCATGCCCTGACAGGGGCAAATATTATTCTCTCAACAGGCATGGCTACTTTAGGAGAAATTGAAACAGCTTTAGCCGTTTTAGCCCACGGGTTTTGTACGCCAGGCGCTCAAGTTACCAGTTTAGATGATTGTTATAAAATTCTGGCATCGAAAAATGCACAAGAAATTTTACAAAAAAAAATCACTCTATTACATTGTACATCGTCATACCCGGCGCCAGTGAAAAGTGTAAATATGCATGCCATGAATACAATGAAAAATGCCTTTGGCCTTGATGTTGGTTATTCTGATCATACCGCAGGCCTTGTTGCGCCTATAGTCGCAGTTTCACTCGGGGCAACATTGATAGAGAAGCATTTTACGCTTGACCGGAATATGGAAGGGCCAGATCATAAAGCATCATTGGAACCCTCCGAACTCAAGCAAATGGTTGATGAAATTCACCAAACTTCACAAATGCTTGGCTCCGGTATTAAAATGCCGCACCCCATAGAATTAGATACGAAGGATGTTGCACGAAAAAGTCTGGTTGCTAAATTTGATATTAAGACTGGAGAAAGTTTTTCTGCAGAAAATATTACATTCAAGCGGCCTGGGAATGGTATCTCACCTAATAGATATTGGAATATGGTCGGGAAAGAAGCACATAAAAACTATCAGGCCGGGGATCTTATTGATGAATAAACCTGTAATTATATTAGGGGCTGGCGGACACTCTGCAGTTTTAATTGATATTTTAAGAAAGCAGCAACGCCCTATTATTGCCCTAGTTGCGCCAAAAGTTTCTTCGAGAGCAATTTTTGAAAATCTTCAAATATTTCAAAATGACGATGACATATTTGAATACTCACCAGCAGAAATTGGTCTAGTAAACGGGGTGGGGTCTTTACCAGAAAGCAAATTAAGACGTGACCTGTTCACAACTTTCTCTAAAAAAGGATATCAATTTGAAACCATAGTTGATGAAAGTGCCACAATTTCTCCCTATGCAAAATTAATGCAGGGGGTTCAGGTGATGGCGGGAGTTGTCATACAGACCGGCTCACATATTGGTAAAAATACAATTGTGAATACAAATGCGACAATTGATCATGATTGCCAGATAGGCAACCATAACCATATCGCTCCGGGTGCTGTATTAAGTGGTAATGTTATGACAGGGGCTAATGTACATATAGGGACGGGAGCACAAATCATTCAGTCTATCGAAATAAAAAGTAATGCGGTGGTTGGGGCAGGCGCAACAATAACCAAAAATGTTTTTGAGTCTGAAATAATTTACCCCGCTAAGAATTATATTAAAAGGGCCAGATTATGACATTGAGTTGGACTGAAGTCCTGATAGCACCCGAGACATCGTTACATGACGCTTTAATGGTTATTGATAAGGCAGCATTGAGGTCTGCTATTATCTGTAATGATGACCGCAGATTATGTGGAATAGTCACTGATGGTGATATCAGGCGCGGAATTTTGAGAAAACTGCCACTTTCAACGCCAGTATCAGAGGTTATGAATAAATCACCTCAGACATCTGACTTATCGACGAGCAGAGGTGTTTTAATAAAAATGATGGAGAAAAAGGATTGCTTGGTAATCCCTCTCGTTGAAAATGGTATAGTGGTAGGTCTGGAAACTTTGCATCATTGCCTGGCAGTGGAGGAGCGCGAAAATCCTGTTTTCTTAATGGCTGGTGGCTTCGGAACTAGGTTGCGGCCTTTAACCGATGACTGCCCAAAACCACTCTTAAAGATTGGCGAAAAACCAATACTTGAAATAACTTTACGAAATTTTATCCGGCATGGATTTAAGAATTTCTATATTTCCACACATTATTTACCGGAGATGATAAGGAATTATTTTGGCAATGGGGAAAAATGGAATGTAAATATTACCTATGTACATGAAGAACAGCCCCTTGGTACAGGAGGGGCTTTGGGGTTGTTGCCACCCAATATACCCCAATTGCCTCTGATCATGATGAATGGGGATGTTCTAACTAATCTGAATGTTAGCAAACTATTAGAATTTCATCAGAAAGAAACCGCCTCAGCTACGATGTGTGTTCGGGAGATTGAGTATAAAATTCCTTATGGTGTTGTAAACAGCAGGGACAACCTTCTTATTGAGATGGATGAAAAGCCAACGCATTACTTTCAAGTCAATGCCGGAATCTACGTTATTAACCCGGAAGTATATAATAGTGTTTATAAACATACGGCAGTCGATATGCCAACTTTGTTGGAACGTGAGATTGCTATAGGAAAAACCGTAAACTTGTTTCCTTTATATGACTATTGGCTGGATATTGGCAGAATGGAAGACTTTAACAGGGCTCAAGTTGATATTCAGGCCTTGGACTTTTAATATGAATACAAACAAAAACATAGCGGTTATTGGGTTGGGTAATATAGCCATAAGGCATAGGCGTAACTTAAAATTACTATATCCTTCCTGTAAAATAACTGCGGTATCCTCAAGTGGGCGTTCTCCGACAGAAGCAGTATCCGACGCGGATATAATTGTCAGAAACTTTACGGATATTAATATGGATAAACTGGATTTTGCAATTATTGCCTCACCAGCATCTTTCCATAAACTACATGCCGTAGAGCTTATTAAAAACAAAATACCTGTTTTTATTGAAAAACCAATCACCACATCCCTCGAGGATGCAAATACATTACTTCAGTTTGCCAAAGATTGTAAAGTTCCCATCTCTGTAGGGTATTGTTTGCGGTATATGCCTTCATTCATAAAGATGAAGGAACTGATATCAGCGGATTTTATTGGACCTGTATATAATGCTTTTATTACTGTGGGCCAGTATTTACCAGATTGGCGCCCTCTACAGGATTTTAAGAATAGCGTATCCGCCAAAAAGATATTAGGGGGTGGCGCTCTCTTGGAGCTAAGTCATGATATTGATTATGCTTCACTTCTTTTAGGTCCCATGTCAGTGGAATATGCTACCTTGAGAAACACAAAGGAGCTTGATCTTGAGGTGGAAGAAATCGCAGATATTATATTAAAGAATAAATCAGGCGTAATCTGCTCTATACATTTGGATTTCTTGCAAAAGCAGGTTCAAAGAAAATGTAGTATTATGGGCGAGAAAGGTCGCTTGGATTTTGATTTATTGGAGAATACAATTCATTTTCATCACACGAAAGGAACAGATCTTATTTATAACGGCGTGGGGTGGGATAAAAACACCATGTATATTGATATGATAAGTGACTTTGTGAGGTCAATAAAAGAAAAGAGAAATGATTTTGTTAACGCTGAACAGTCTATAATCACACTGAAACTTATTAATGATATTCGGTGTCTTTCAGAAAAGCCGTCTGGGGAAATTAAATAATGACCACATATGCTTTCATTTTTGCCCGTGGCGGCTCTAAAGGCTTACCAAGGAAGAATATTAAATTATTAAACGGGAAACCGCTTATACAATATTCTATTGAAACAGCTCAGCAATCATCAATTATTAACGAAGTTTTTGTCTCTACAGATGATAAAGAAATTTCAGATATAGCTTCAGGCTTGGGAGCGACGATTATTAAGCGTCCAGAAGAGCTTGCTTCGGACAATGCACCAGAATGGCTCGCTTGGCGTCATGCCATCAATTGGGTTACGAAACATAGAGGTGATTTTGATACTTTTGTTAGTTTGCCCCCCACAAGTCCCCTGAGGAGTGTTGGGGATATTGAAAGTGCTGTCATAAAACTAGATACCAATAAGGCAGATATTTGCATATCTATCACTGAAGCGGCCCGAAGCCCCTATTTTAATATGGTGATTAAAGATAAGAATGATTATGTTGATTTGGTCATTAAAAGCGACGCCGATGTGACAAGGCGGCAGGATGCGCCTCAATCTTTTGATATTACGACTGTTGTTTATGCCACCAGTCCCAAGTATGTCATGGAAAAAACTAGAATCTTTGATGGGAAAGTTGTAAGCGTCGATATTCCTAAAGAAAGAGCTGTAGATATTGATGATATTTATGATTTTTATTTAGCCGAAGTAATTCTATCTCATAGGAGCGTTCGCTAGTGGAAGCATCAGGTAAAAAAATATTGGTAGCTGGTGCGAACGGTTTATTGGGGAAGGAAATTGTTGTTTCACTGTTGAGATCAGGGCTTGAAGTAATAGCTACGGACATCAACTTTTCCAGCCTTAAGGATTTTGTGAAGGCGAAAGAAGTATCTTCTTCGATGCTGACTTCACAAAAGCTGGATCTGACTAATGAGGAAGACGTCCGCGCATATTTTAGTGACCTGAAAGGTGTGACCGGGGCCGTTAATTGCTCTTATCCCCGAAATAGCCGCTATGGGAGCTCATTTTATGATGTTAATATGGGCAGTTTTAATGAGAATATATCGCTCAATTTAGGAACAGCATTTTTATTCTCACAGCAATGCGCCAAGTATTTTGCTCGACATCAGCCTCAGTCATTCTCCCTGGTAAATATTTCTTCCATTTATGGGGTTGTTGCACCCAAATTTGATCTTTATAAAGGAACAAAAATGACCATGCCCGTAGAATATGCGGTTATAAAATCTGGATTGCTTCATTTAAATAAATATGTGGCTGCTTATGTTAATAACTCTAATTTCAGAGTGAATAGTGTTAGCCCTGGTGGGTTAATTGACGATCAACCGCCAGAGTTTATAGAAAAATATAAATTGAATACGCTGGGCACTGGAATGCTGAATGCAAAAGATATGTGTGGCGCAGTTCAGTTCTTGCTAAGTGATGCAGCTAACTATATTAATGGGCAAAATATTATAATAGATGACGGCTTTACATTATAAAACAGTTTGGAAAATTCTAGATGAATCAGAAAATATTTTGGTGTTCTAATTGTTTGAACATGTCAACCAGACCAAGAATAGGTTTTAACGATCAAGGGCATTGTAATGCATGTATGTGGTCAGAAGAAAAGAAAAACCTAGATTGGCATTCCAGAGAACAAGAGCTGGATGCTCTATTAAATAAATATCGCTCAAAAGATAGCTCCGGTTTTGACTGTATTGTTCCAGTAAGTGGTGGCAAGGATGGCTCATATGTAGCCTATATGTTAAAAAATAAATATGGAATGAACCCGCTGACGGTCACAGTCCGTCCGGCCCTGTCGCTGGAAGTTGGCGACCAGAATTTAGTAAATTTTATTAATTCCGGTTTTAACCATATCCATATCTCACCCAATGCCAGAGTTATGCAGAAACTTAATAAACATGGCTTTATTGAGAAGGGCTTCCCCTATTATGGCTGGTTGATTGCCATTAAAACGGCGGTGATTCAAACGGCCATGAATTTCAAAATACCTCTCATTTTTTATGGAGAAGATGGAGAGGTGGAATATGGTGGTTCAACAGAAAGCAAGAATGACCCCTTGTATAACATTGATTATATGAAAAGAATTTACTTCGAAGGGGGTTATGAAAAAGTTCTTGATATCGTATCCGGTGCTTCTGATATTACAGGAGGTGATCTGGAATTTTGGCGTTTCCCGTCTGATGAGGAAGTTCGGGAAAATGACTTGGCCTTTACCCATTGGTCATATTATGAAAATTGGGATTCATATAGAAACTATGTCGTTGCCAAGGAACATTGTGGATTAAAAGAAAAAGAAGAAGGAACCGCAGGAACTTTCACAAATTTCTCACAAAATGATCAGGCTCTATATTCGCTACATGCCTATTTGATGTATTTGAAGTTTGGATTTGGAAGAGCTACTCAGGATGCTGGGATTGAGATCCGCCGGGGAGCAATGACAAGAGATCAGGCACTTAATCTGGTTAAGATGTATGATAACCAGTACCCGCATGATTTTATTGAATTATACTTAGACTATTACGAGATGACAAAATCCGAGTTTGATGCTGTTCTTGATAAATATGCCAACAGGGACTTGTTTGAGAAAGTGGATGGTATTTGGGAACCGAAATTTGAGGTTGGTGAACCATTTGAAATATGAAAATAATAATTATAGATTATGGAATGGGAAATATTCATTCATTGAACAGCGCCTTAATCGAGAGTGGCTGCACTAATGTGAAACTATCCAGTGATTATAAGCTCATTCAAACAGCAGATAAGATAATTTTGCCCGGCGTTGGAAATTTTTCCAAAGCAATGGACCTGATTAAAATTCGTAATTTAGAAGAAAGTTTATACGACTTTGTTGTCGTTAAACAAAAGCCAATTCTGGGCATCTGCTTGGGAATGCAGATCTTGGGATTGAGTAGTACGGAAGACGGAAAAAGAGATGGCTTGAGATTCATCAACGGTGTGGTTGAAAGATTTAATTCTAATGGTGTAAAAATACCCCATGTCGGCTACAATCAAGTTCAAACTAATCCCCAAACAGTGCTTTTGAAGTCGTTACCCGAATTATCAGATTTCTATTTTACACATAGTTATAAAATGCTATCTGATGAAGATATTAATCAGAGCATTTGTCATTATTCCGAAGACTTTATCGCCTGTTATGAAAAAGATAATATTGCGGGGACACAGTTCCATCCGGAATTAAGCCAGAAAAATGGACTAACATTACTCAAAAACTTTATTGAGAAATTCTAATGTTAAGAAAAAGAATCATTTTCGCATTGATCTATAGCAATGGGTATTTTATGCAAAGTAGAAATTTCCGCTTGCAAAGGGTTGGCGATATATCATGGTTGGAAAAAAACTATAAATTTAAAGAAATTGCAAAGTTTTTAGATGAATTAATCGTTGTTGACGCAACGAAAGAACATAAAGATAAAGAACAATTCCACAAGGTTGTATCGAGATTAGTTGAAGGCGTATTCATTCCCGTAACTGCGGGGGGGGGAATTAAAAGCACTTTGGATGCTGAAGCTTTATTTAATAGTGGCGCAGATAAGGTGACGATCAATACATCCATTTATTATCGCCGTGATGTTGTCAAAGAAATCATATCAAAATATGGCAGCCAAAGTGTTGTTGCATCAGTCGATTATAAACTCATCGACGACCAGATTATTTTATATTCAAGAGATGGTTCAAATAGAGAAGAAATTACGCTGGATGATTATATTAATATAGTACATGATCTGGGTGTTGGGGAAGTATACTTTAACTCTATGAATAAAGATGGGACAGGTTTTGGTTATGATGTTGATATAATTAATGCTTATTCAAGTAAATTTACAATGCCTTTAATAGTCGCTGGCGGCGCAGGTAATGAAAAGCATTTACATGAAGCTATTAATATTGAAAATGTTGAAGCAGTTGCGACAGCAAATCTGTTTAATTTTGTCGGTAATGGTTTGCCAAATGCAAGAAAATATTTGCTGGATAACAACGTAAATCTTGCAAGATGGTGATTGGATTACTATTGAGAATGGTGATAAGGAAGAGTGATCTATGAAATTTGTTAGAAATAACCAACTATTACATAAATTACTGTTAGTTGATGGCGTAGGTCGTTCCGGGAAAGTTATGCTCGCTGAGATAATGACCTGTTTTGAAACTGTGGAAAAGCAAGATTATCATGAATTTCTAGAATATATTCCCTTAGCTTATAAATATGGAAAAATAGAGAAAGATATTGCAATCGCGATATTGAAAACTCAAATTGATACTGAGCTTTATAACGGCATGATTGGCAGAAGGATTAACGCACGCGCAACAGATTATACCAGTATATATAAATATCACTCCCCGGAAATATATTTAAAGAGAGCCTCGATGGAGGACGGGCCTGTGATTGCGGATCGTGTTGCCTATGAAAAGCCTGTTTACATGGCGTGGTGTCATGACATGGTTCAAAAATCGGACATTGTGTTTGAAGCATTTGGCGATAAACTTTGCATATTGTACATGAACAGAAGACCCATTGACATCATATATGAATGGAGTGTCAAAAATTTTGGCGATAGGGTTGGCTCTGACCCAACTGAAATGCAGTATCTGATCGATTATAATGGTGAAAATGTTCCTGAACTGGCATTGGGTTGGGAAAAAGAGTATCTGAAGGCAAGTCCTATTGAAAGAATTGTAAAAATGATTCACACATCTTTTGATAGGAATTATCAGGCCATAAAAAAAAGCCCCCACAAAGATAATATTATAATTGTTGATTTTGAAACATTAGTTACCAGTCCATCGGACATCATTTCTTCCTTATCCTCTGAATTAAATCTTAAAGTCGGCAATAAGATAGATTATATTTTAACACGAGAATATTGCCCCAGAGAATTATCGATTTCAGAATATAAAGAAAGAGAAAAGAACATATTTGATCAGATAAGCCCTCAAAATAAAGAGCTGGTTCTTGAAACCAACAAGCTTTATGATTTGATATCTGACCATGCTATCAAATAAGTTACATAATGTGTATTAGTTCAGATTAGATCTGACAGTCGTTGCGATCGAAAAGGGTTGCAAGGATGAGAGTTACCGGTTTTGATGTTGGTGCTTATTCAACATTAAAACTTTAAAGAGGTAACTCTCATGATTAA
>JAKIUQ010000024.1 GCA_021647465.1 Emcibacter sp.
CCATGAATACTGATCAAATATACCAACAACCAGCATGAACGACCAATCTCGATTCTAAAATGCTTTTTTACCATTTAATAGAAATGGTGTTTTATTTCCAAAAAAATTCAATGGTAAATACGCCATGTTAAGTCGCCCAAGTGATAATGGGCATACTCCTTTTGGAGATATTTATATAAGTTATAGCCCCGATATGAAGTATTGGGGAGAACACCGTTGTGTTATGAAAGTAGCACCTTTTGAGGATAGCGGTTGGCAAAGCACCAAAATAGGTGCAGGTCCAATACCAATTCTTACTGATGAAGGTTGGCTTATGTTATACCATGGGGTTATAAATACATGTAATGGATTTCGTTATGCAATGGGAGCAGCCATTCTTGACGAAAACGAACCAGATAAGGTAAAGTACAGAACAAAATCTTATTTGTTGGGACCTGCTAAAGATTATGAGATGGTTGGCGATGTACCGAACGTTATATTTCCCTGCGCTGCATTACATGATATTAAGGAAGATAAACTAGCCATTTATTATGGTGCAGAAGATACCGTTGTGGCAATGGCTTTTGGTAAATTAAGTGAAGTAGTTCAGTACACTAAGGATAATAGTTTATAAAATAAATCTATGCATTTAAAGTCTAAATTTTTAATTGTAGTAGCAAGTTTTTATGCATGTATTGGTTGTGCACAATCAACTGATAATATGTATCAAAGCTATGTAGCTCATAAAACAATAGAAACCATTACTATTGATGGGAAAACGGATGAGGAAAGTTGGGCGAAATCAAATTGGAGTAATGCCTTTATTGATATTGAAGGGGTAAAAAAACCAACCTATGAAACCCAAGTGAAGATGCTATGGGACGAAACCTATTTTTATATTTTGGCTAATATTCGAGAACCTCATGTATGGGGTGATATTATACAACATGATGCAGTAATGTTTCATAATAATGATTTTGAGGTTTTTGTAGATCCGGATGGCGATACTCATAATTATTATGAGTTAGAAATAAATGCACTTAATACAGCTTGGGATTTATTTATTACTAAACCTTATAGAGAATTAAATTCGGCGGTGTTAAACGATTGGCATATTACAGGGTTGAAATCGGCAGTAAATGTTAATGGTACTTTGAATGATGCTTCAGATATAGATAAAGGATGGACACTTGAGATTGCCATTCCATGGACAGTATTTAAAACTTCATACCTTCAAGATGTTATACCTAATGATGAATTTTGGAGAGTTAATTTTTCTAGGGTAAATTGGGAACACAGTATTACCAATGGTAAGTATTCCAGAAAGAAAGATGATAGCGGAAAGTATTTGCCCGAATATAATTGGGTATGGTCTCCTCAAGGAGTTATTAATATGCACGAGCCAGAAAAGTGGGGTTATGTCTATTTTTCATCTGAAGAAGTGGGAAATTCAATTGAATTCACTATTCCTAAAGATGAAAAAATTAAATGGGAATTGTATAAATTATATCGCGCTCAAAAAAAACATTATTCTGTTAATAAAAAATGGATAACATCAATAGAGGTGCTTTCAACTTCACCAATAATGGTTGATGGTGAAACATTAAATCCAACGATTGAGAATCATAGCTTTGGTTGGACAATAACAGTTAAAAGTCCTTTCTCTAATAAGTTGTTAGTTATAAGAGAAGATGGTAAATTCAAAAAAAAATAATTAAAAACTAATCATAATGAAACATCCATGACTAAAATTCACTCACAAAAAGAGATGATTATATGGATGTTACATGTGACCTATAAAAAACAATAAATATAAACACATGAAACGATTATTACTCTTAACAATTCTTCTAGTCTTTGTAGCGTGCAATCAAGAAGGGAAAAAACATCACGATAATCATGATGAACATAGTCATGATCATGAAATGTCAACCGAATCTTCATTTAAGTTTGGTACTTGGATAACTTCTGAAAAAGATAAATCTAACGAAGACTATGCAGCAGAATTTAAAAAGTACAAAAGCGGTGGTATTGATGAAGTTTTAATTAACACACTTACTGACCCTAAAGAATTAGAGCGATTAACGCCAATTGCTGCCAAAGAAGGCTTAAAGGTCCACGCGTGGATTATGGCTGTAAACCGTCCGGGAGATACAGTTGCATTAAAGCACCCAGAATGGTATATGGTTAGTAAGGAAGGTAAGTCGTGTTTCGACACGCGTCCTTATGTTGGGTACTATCAATGGTTATGTCCTACAAGAAAAGAGTCTAGAAATCATATTTTAGGCTTAGTTGAAGGCTTAGCGAAAGTTGAAGGTGTAGAAAGTGTACACTTAGATTATATTCGTTTTCCAGATATCTTTTTACCCATTGGTCTATTGCCAAAATATGACTTAGTACAAGATCATGAAATGCCAGAATACGACTTTTGTTATTGTGATGTTTGTATTAGTGAATTTGAAAAAATGCACCATAAAAACCCATTAGAAAGCAAAAATACAGCTAACGATATGGAGTGGAAAAACTTTAGGTTAAATGCCCAATTAGAATATAGACATGGAGGCCATATAAGTTCTGAAGCCGTTAATGCACTGGTAAGTAAGGGAGTAACAAGAGATACTGAAAACAGAAGCACAACCTATATTATACCAGCTGTTTTAGCAGATCGATTTGGAAATGTTATTTTAGATGATGAAGGAAATACAATACAAAATAACTTTCAATATTCAGCTTCCGATGTTATAGCAAGTTCAGCTTTTAATAGAATAGGCGAGCTAAGTATATTAGATGCTTCAGTAGTTAGGCTAAGAGAGCTTTCTTTACACTATGATTTGCCTGTAAGTAAGCTTAAAAAATTCCCTTTTAAGACTGCTTCTATTACATTAGCAGGAAGAAACTTATGGTATTATGCTCCTTATATGCCAAAGTATGCCAACTATGACCCTGAGAGTGCAGGTGGAGGTGGTGGTTTTGGAGTGCCGTCTTCCAAACAATTTTCAATAGGTTTTAGTGCTACTTTTTAATAATTATAAATATAAATATAAAATAATATAACAAGGATGAAAATGAAATGACTGATGCTACTGAAATTTTAAATTATGCTATGGACGGAAATTCAACAAAGTTATCAACCGCGGTTGATGATTTTATTAAGAACAAAGTGTCTGATATTTTTGTGTCTAAGCGTGATGAATTAGAACAAGAAATGTTAGGCTCAGACGATGATTCAGCCGATGATGATTTGGTCGTCAACAATTAAAGGGAGATTATTACTGTGCATTTAATTTGTGAAAAGGTTGCGGATATTTCATTTGTCACTGAAGAAAATGATTCCGGCGGCAAGGATTTTTTTATTCACGGCATATTTATGCAATCCGCAGTAAAAAATAAAAACGGACGGATTTATCCCCCTGAAGTAATGGAAACCGCTGTTAATAGTTATATTAATGAAAAGGTTATTTCAAATAGGGCCTTTGGTGAATTGGGACATCCTGCAGGACCAACAATTAATCTTGATCGTGTATCGCACATGATCACCGAGTTAGTCAAAGATGGAAATAATTATGTAGGTAAAGCCAAAGTTTCATCCACACCTATGGGATCTATTGTTAAAAATTTAATTCAAGACGGCGCTTCATTAGGAGTGAGCTCACGAGGCATGGGCACTCTGAAAATGGTTAAAGGTATTCAAGAAGTGCAGAATGATTTTAAAATTGCAACCGCGGCTGATGTTGTCGCCGATCCTTCTGCACCATCTGCTTTTGTTAATGGCATCATGGAAGGTGTTGAGTATTGGTACGATCTCACAACCGAGACATGGAAAACTGCCGAGTTAGTACATGAACAAGTTGCGGCGATCAATAAAATGTCACTGCAGGAAATTAATAACAAGAAAGCTAAAATGTTTTCTGATTTTATAAAAAGCTTAGTGTAAAACATTAAAAAATATAAATAATATTGAATTAAAAATAAAGGGATTTTATCCAATGAACAAAACAAAATATCAAATGGTATATGAGCTTTTGCAAAAGCTCAATGCATCAGAATTAGCAGAAGTGACATCTATTTATGATCAAGTTTTTGATGATTCGACTCCTGACAAAGATGCGAATGGCATAGTAGTAGCTGAAGAAGTTTCTGCTTTGTTTGAAGGTACTGATATAACAGAAGAGCTTAAATCACAAACCATAGCTATTTTTGAAGTCGCCGTTGCAGAAAAGGTTTCGGCGCAAATGGCCGGACTTGAAGATAATATTTGTGTTGCTACTGATTCTGCATTGGAAGATTTAAAAGAGGCACAAGAAGAAAATATTTCAAGAAAGCGCGGTAGATATAAAAATCAAGATGACATTTTAAACTGACGCACTACCCCTTAATCTGGGCCATAGCACGCAGTTTGTCTTTGAGGATTTTACGCATTTCGTTGCGGGGCATGTCATCAATGAAGTGGATATCCCGAGGATGTTTATACCGCCCAAGACGGTCGCCGAGCCAATCCAGAATTTCGGCCTTTGTTATCTTTGACCCCGCATCCCGAACAATGAAAGCCACAACGACTTCGCCCCATCGATCATCGGCGCGGCCAACAACAGACGCCTCCAGAATATCCGGATGCGCCGCAAGGACGGTCTCCAGCTCCGCCGGATAAATATTTTCGCCGCCGGAAATGATCATATCTTTTTTACGATCGACAAAATGATAACAGCCCTGCTCATCACAGATGCCGATATCTCCCGTATAAAACCAGCCTTCTTGCAAGGCCTTTTTCGTGGCGTCCTCATCCTGCCAGTAACAGGCCATGACATTTTTGCCTTTGATCAATATCTCACCCGCCTGATTTATATCGCAGTCCTGCCCTCCCTCATCCACAATGCGAACATCACAGTTTTTGGCCGCAAAGCCAATGGCCCCCGCCGTCGCAAAGGCCGTCTCTGCGGTTTGATGAATGGCAATCGGGCTGGTTTCACTGGAACCATAAACCTGTAACAGAGGAATTTTCCGGTCATGCCAAAAGGCGGTCATCGCATCCGGCACCACGCAGGATCCCGTCGTCACCGACCGCAGACTGGATAAATCTATTCGCGCCCAATCCTTATGATCTTGCAGCGGCAGCATATGCGCGGGCAGGATAATGGTCAGGCTGGGATGGTCTTCTTTTATGGCGGCAATGGTCTGCGCCGCATCAAAAGTCCGGTGCAGTAAAACTGTCGCGCCAACAGAAAATGCCGCCGTTGTTTGTATGTTCAAGCCCCCCACATGAAACATCGGCAGGATGGTCAATATCACATCATCATGGATCATATCATGCATGTGAAGGCTATTTTGCGCATTAACTTCCAACGCTTCTCTGGTCAGTACCGCGCCTTTGGGCTGGCCTGTTGTCCCGGAGGTAAATATGATCACCGCCGGATCATCAGGATTACCATTATGCCGCGCGGCATATCCCTGCGCTTGCTGAAACATATGGCGCAGGCCATGCCAGCCGGGCCGCGCCGCGCCGCCCAGAGTGATAAACCGGCAATTGGGTATTTTCTTTTCGATCAATTTTTCACATTGTTCTTCATAAGGCGCTTCCACAAAAAAGGCCGTGGCCCCGCTGCTGGTCAGCATATGAAAATGTTCCGCAGGGGTCAGCCGCCAGTTAAGCGGGACAAAAATCGCCCCGATACGCAAACAGGCAAATAACAGATAGAGCATGCGCGGATGATTTTGACCCAGATAAGCCACCCGATCGCCGCGTTTGATGCCAAGAGAATGATCCAGCATGGCGGCTGTTGATTTTATTTCCCGATCAAAATCATCGTAACTGATCTTTTTGCCTTCATATAAAATGGCCGTTTTTTCAGGGCAATCCTCTGCCCATTGCTCAATCCAGCCTGTTATGCTTCCGGGTTTGCTCATTAATCACCCCCTATTCAGAAGCGCAATATATAACGCCGCTGTCCTCAAGCCCTTTGCAGTCATCCATAGTGAAGCCAGCCTCAGTCATAATTTTTGCCGTCTGCGCGCCATATTTTGGCGGAAAAGAAAGGTCATTTTTTGCCCCCGCCAAATCGACAGCCATGGGCTGCATATGAATTTTACGGCCATCCGGCAATTGGGTTGTGGTCATTTTTTCTTTGATGGCGGGCAGATCTGCCACCCCCGGAATGTCATTGATTCTGGCATGGGGGATGGTCGCGGCCATAAAATCCTCGACCAGTTGATCGGTGGTATATAATGACGTCAAGGCCCCAATATCCGCGTAAAGAGACTGGCGTTCAATATGGCGGCCCTCATTGGTTTTACGCACATCATTGGCAAGAGAGGTGAATTTCGAAATTTCCGTCATGCGCTGCCACTGAATATCATTTCCGATCGCCACATAGATAAAACCATCTTTGGTGGGATAGGCGTTCGTGGGGATGAATTTACGATGTTCATTGCCGCAGCGGCTAATTTCCGATTTATCACAATCAAAATTCAGCAACGGCAATGTGGTGATCAGCCAGCTGGCCGCCGCCTGCAGCATGGACACATCTATGCGTTTTCCGCGGCCCGTCTCGGCCCGCTCGGCAAGGCCATACATAACGCCCGCATATACCTCGTCCCCGGCCTTCAGGTCAATGAGCGGCACACCGGACAGGGTTGGCGGGCCGTCCTCCTGGCCTGTGATTTCCATAAATCCGGACATGGCCTGCAACGCCGGATCATAGCCCGGCACATTTGGATAGTCCGGCCCCATCGCCGAAATGCCCGCCCAAATCAGATCCGGCTTGATGGCGCGCAATGTTTCATAATCGATGCCCATCTGCTCGTAACGGGACGGCAGGGTATTGCAGCAGAAAATATCCACATCCAATTCCCTGATAATTTTATGCAGGGCCGCGCGGCCCTCAGGGGATTTCAGATTGATCGCAATGGTTTCCTTACCCACATTCGGGGCCATGAAATAGCTGCGAAGATCATCACCGTCCGGCGTGATATGCGTACCGATATAGCGGTTGGGGTCGCCGGGCAGACCGCGCCCGGTGGGGGTTGCCTCAATACGGATCACCCGCCAGCCCAACTGGGCAAAACGCAAAGTGGCCGACGGTAAGGACAGGGCCTGTTCCAGGCTTAAAACGATCTTTGGCTTCATGAATCAGCCTGCTTTTTTTCCCAAATGGCTCTGGCGACTTTTTCGGGGCTCATGGGCGGATTCAGAAACCGGATACCCGTCGCATTATAGACCGCGTTGGCTATGGCAGGCGCAATTACGATGGTCGGCAATTCCGCAATTCCTTTGGCCCCATAAGGCCCCTCCTCGCAATCGCTTTCGATAAAATGCATCTCAATCTCGGGCATTTCAGGGGCGGTTGGCACCTTATAATCCCTGAAACTGGGATTGAGCAAACGCCCCTCTTCAAAGATCATTTCTTCGCTCAAGGCAAAACCAAGACCAAAAGCAAGGCCGCCTTCCATCTGGGCTTCAAGCCCCATTCGATTGATCACACGACCCACATCCTGAGCCATGGTCACTTTTTCCACCTTCACTTCACCGGTATAGGTATCCACCACAACCTCGGCAATATGCACGGCGTGGGAATAGGCGGCCGAATGATCAGAAATATGATCTTTGCCCTCAAGTTCGCTATTTGGTTCATAATAATCACTGACCATCACCACATCCGGCGTCGGTTGGAAATGCATCTGGCGCAGCATCCGGTCGAGCCTTATCACCGCCGCCCCGTCCTTATCCTGCACCACATAACCACCACGCAGATCCAATTCTTCAGCGGTGACATTGGCCTGTTTCGAGGCCGCCGCCAAAATCTGCTTTTTAGCCTTGATTGCAGCACGCTTTGCGCCATTACCGGCAATGAATGTGGTGCGGGACGCATGAACGCCCACATCCCACGGGCCAATGTCACTATCATTATTGACAAGCGTCACATGCTCTGGCGGCACGCCCAGTTCTTCCGAGACAATCTGGCTGATGACCGCATCAATGCCCTGACCAATTTCCGACGCGCCCGTAATAACCGTGACCCGCGCATAATCATCCATTTTCAGGATCGTGCCGCAGCCGTCCGATTTGTGAATTTTTGCGCCGCCCGCATTATGGATTGAACTTGCCAGACCAATGCCGCGCTTGTAACGGCCTTCTTCCGTGCAGGCTTCGGTATATGTTTTATGCTTGTTGACATAATCCGAAGCCGCCGCTGCCGTGGTCAGACATTCCGCCAGAACGCATTCCCGAAGATAGGATTTTTGCGGCGTCACTTCGCCTGATTTTTGCGCATTTTTCAAATGAAATTCGATCGGATCCATGCCATGTTTTTCAGATAATTCTTCGGCGAACATATCCATATGCTGCGCCGTGGCATAGGTCATCTGCACATTGCCGTAACCGCGAAAAGACCCGGCATAGGCATTATTGCTATAGACCGCCTGCGCCTTGAAATCGATCACGGGCACACGGTAATGGCCGGAAACTGTCCGCATCATAATCACCGGCACCGTTGGCCCCCATGAGGTATAGGCCCCGTTATCCATCAAGACATCCGCCGACCTGAAGGTTAAAATACCGTCCGATGTGCAGCCGGTACGCAAATGTATTGCGGCGGGCTGGCGGGTTGGCGAATTGATAAATTCCTCTTCCCGATCGAACAAGACCTTCACCGGACGACCCGTTTTCTGGGCCAGAATCGCCGCCACCGGCTCATACGGATAAACATCCAGTTTTGCCCCGAATGATCCCCCAGTGGTTGGCTGAATGACCCGAATATCGCCGGGGTCAATGCCCAGAGCCGGCGCCAGATCCATTTTATAATTATAAGGATATTGGGTCTGGGAATAGATGGTCAATTTGCCGTTATGATCAAAATCCGCAATGGCGCAAGAGGTGCCCATGCAGCAATGGGTGACATAATGCACATTAAAAACATGATCCAGAATGATGTCTGATCCGGCCTCGGCTTCTGCCAGATCACCGTGCTTGAATTTAAATTTCAGGCTTTTATTGCCGGGGAAATTTTCCTGTATCTGCGGGGCATCTTTCTTCAGGCCATCTTTGGCTGAAAATACGCCGGGCAGGTCTTTATAGCTGACCTTGATTAATTTTATGGCGGCGGCGGCAATGGCTTCGCTTTCGGCGGCCACGGCGGCCACTTCATCCCGCTCGCAAAGAACCTTTGATTTCAGCGGGGCGTTATCCTTGACAAACCCCAGTTTCAAATCCGGCGTATCCTTGGCCGTGATTACCAGATGAACGCCCGCAAGCTTTTCGGCTTCGGAGGTATCTATGCTGATAATCTCGGCATGAGGGCGGCCGGCATGGAGTATCTTGCCGTAAAGCATCTGCGGCAGCACCATATCATTGATATAGCGGGTCTTGCCAATGGCCTTGGCCGGCGCATCGGGTTTTTTAATCCGCTTGCCAATCAGGCTGGTTTTTTCGATATGTTTAAAGGCGACATCCTCAGCCATGCTCAATTCCTTCTTTCATTCAGGCCAACCACGGCGGCGACCGCGTCCAGAACCTTGGTATATCCTGTACAGCGGCAGATATTGCCCTCAAGCCCCCGCTTCATCTCTTCGCGAGTTAATTCCGGATTTTGTTTTACCAGATAATTGGCCTGTATGATCATGCCCGGCATACAAAAGCCGCATTGTACCGCCCCGTGATCCACAAAGGCCTGCTGCATGGGATGCAGGGCGTGCCCCTCTTGCATGCCTTCGATGGTCATGACCTCGCGGCCCTGAAGATCCACCGCCATCATCAGGCAGCTATTGATGGTCCTGCCGTCCACCTCGATGGTACAGGCGCCGCATTCCCCCTCGCCGCAGGCATATTTTGTGCCCTTAAGGTCAAGGCCGTCGCGCAAAAGGTTAAGCACCGTCATTTCCGCCGGAACCTCGATATTCACGGGCCTGCTGTTCAGGGTAAAATCCAGTTTAATTTTGACAGACATTATTCAAAAGCTCCTCTGTAAATACGCCGATCAGGTGGGTCCGGTACCATTTTGTCGCCCGAATATCATCAATGGGCGAAACATCCTGCCGGGCGGCAAGGGCCGCCGCCTGAATCACGTCCTGATTTAACGTTTTTCCCTCCAATGCAGCCTCTGTCAATTTACCGCGCAGAGCTGTTGGCCCCACGGCGCCAAAAGCCACGCGGACATTCTTTAATGTTCCGTCTGAAAAATCACCGCCAATACCTATGGAAACCGTTGAAATTTCAAGCGCCGGGCGCGGGCCGGATTTACGGAAAAATCCGATGGAATTTTCCGGCGGCACATCAAAGATCACGGCGGTCAAAAGCTCGTCATCCCGGGCCACACTCCTGCCGGGGCCGGTGAAAAATTCATCCAAAGGCACGCTTCGTGTTTCTATCCTGTCGTCCTGCCATCTGGCCAGTTCCACAGCGGCCCCCAGCACCAGAAACGGGATAATCATATCTCCGGCAGGCGAGGCGTTACAAATATTGCCGCCGATGGTCGCCGCATTGCGAATCTGCTCGCTGGCAAAATGATTGGCGGCCTGACATAAAATACCCCCATGTTTTTTCAGCATGGGGTTTCCGCGAATTTCCGAGACGGTCACCAGACTGCCGATCCTGATTTTGCCGTCTTTTTTCGTAACGGCATTCAGGCCTTCAATATGCTGAATATTCATCAATGTGGCTTTATATACTCGCTTGCCCCCGGTGATTTGCGGCGTAAGGTCCGTCGCCCCTGCGACAATAGTCACCGGCCCGCCTGCCAAGGCTTCCAGCGCATCATCAAGCTGATTTGGGGCAATATATCTCTCAATTTCTGACATCATTTGTCCTTGTCTTAGAACTTAATCGGTTCTTGGTAATAGCCATAAACCTCAACCAGTTTACTGGTAATTTCGCCGACAGTGGCATAGGCCTTCACCGCGGCCACAATGGCGGGCATGACGTTATGTCCGGCTTCGGCGTCTGCCTTGACCTGATCAAGGGTGCGATCAACTTCTGCTTGATCGCGCTCGGCTTTTACCTTGTTCAGATTCTCAATCTGCTGATCCGCATCACGGTTGTCATAGGGGTGAAATTCCACCTCTTTTTCTTCTTCATCTGTTTTATAGCAATTAACCCCCACTTTGGGGAAAGCGCCGGACTGAAGATCCTTTTGCATGCCGTAAGCCTGCGCGGAGACTTTGGCCTGAATGGTGCCTTCAGAGACCATTTTGATAATGCCGCCTTCGGCTTCGACTTCGGCCATGGTCTCTTCCATTTTCTGGCGCATCTTGTTGGTCATGGTTTCCACATAATAGGACCCCGCCAGAGGGTCAACCGTCTCACATAGGCCCATTTCCTCAATCAGCATCTGCATGGTGCGCAGGGAAATACGCTGGGCATATTCGGACGGAATGGTATAGGCCTCATCAAAGCAGCAAAGCGCCATGGTTTGCGCGCCGGACAGGGCGCTGATCAAGGCATAATAGGCCCCGCGCACAATATTATTTTCCGGCTGTTCAATGGTCAGCCCGCCGCCGCCGCCCGCCGCAATCATGCGCATCCACATGGATTTCGGGTCTTTTGCGCCATAGTCTTCCTTAATTATTTTGGCCCATAACCCGCGCCCTGCGCGAAATTTGGCCACTTGCTCAAACAGATTACCAAAAATATTAAAATTATAAGATAATCTTCCGGCAAATTCATCAATATGGAGGCCGCGTTTTAACATATCATCGGCATAAGCCTTGGCGATGCAAAAAGCATAGGCCATTTCCTGTTCCGGTGTGGCGCCGCTTTCCCGAATATGGTAGCCGCAAACGCTGACCGGGCTGTATTTTGGCGCATGTTTGGCGCAATATTCAATGGTATCCCCCACCAGTTTGATGGAGGGTTCCACCGGGAAAATCCATGTGCCGCGTCCGATGAATTCCTTTAAAATATCATTCTGGGCCGTACCGCGCAATTTGGCCACGTCATAACCGCGTTTTTCCGCCATGGCCAGATACATGGCAATCAATATGGCCGCAGAGCCATTGATGGTCAGCGACACGGTGATTTTCTCCAGATCAATACCGTCAAAGGCAATCTCGAAATCACGCAATGTATCCACCGCCATACCGACCCGGCCCACTTCGCCTTCTGCCAGCGGATCGTCCGTATCAAGACCGGTCTGGGTGGGCAGGTCAAAGGCCACATTAAGGCCCGTCTGGCCATTTTCGATCAGATAATGAAACCGCTCATTGGTGTCTTTCGCATTGGCAAAACCGGTATATTGGCGCATGGTCCAGGGCCGCTTGCGGTACATTTCCCGGTGAATGCCGCGCGTAAAAGGATATTCGCCGGGCAAGCCCACCATATTCACACCGCCGGAGGCTTCCACATCGGCTTCGGTATAAAGCTCTTTTACCTCGATACCGGATTCATTTCTAATTTCTTTGGGTTTAATTTCTTTTGGGGACATATTCTTGCTCTCTAGGCCAATTGCCGATAACGGCTTTTTATATAATCGATGATATCGTCAAAATGACTGCCGGTGGGAAAAATGGCATCCAGACCCATATCTTTTAACGTCTCATGATCCTTTGACGGCACATTTCCGCCAATGATCCATAATTTATCTTCCAGATTATATTCTTTCAGCAAGGGCTTTAAACTTTTGCAAAAAGGAATATGTGATCCGGCCATGCTCGACAGGCCAATCACATCGACATTTTCTTTTGCCGCCGCCTCGACAATCTGGCGCGGGGTTTTGCGAAGTCCGGTATAGATCACCTCGAAACCCGCATCCATCATGGCCCGGACGACCACCTTGGCCCCGTGATCATGACCATCAAGGCCGGGCTTTCCCATCAGGACGCGTATTTTATTCTCATTCATTAACTTAATCCTTTAGCGATCGTAAGTTTCAATATCTCGCTGGTGCCGCCGCCAATTAAGGTAAAGCGCACATCGCGCAGGAATCTTTGCACGGGATATTCCATGGCAAAACCATAAGAGGCCAATACTCTGGCCGCCTTGTCACAAATCCCCGCCGCCGCTTCGGTGGCAAAGAGTTTCGCCATGGCCGCCTGCTGCATATGCGGTTTATCCGTCATTTTCAGCCAGGCCGCATAATGAACAATATGGGTCGCGGCCTCAAGATCGGTCGCCATATCCGCCAGCATCAACTGGATCGCCTGAAAGCGGTTAATCGGTTTGCCGAATTGTTTGCGTTCCGCCGCATATTTTACGGCCTCGTCAAGAGCAGCCTGCGCCACCCCAAGGCCCATGGCCCCCGTGATGATGCGAATTTCAGCCAGCACGGCTTTAAGATGGTCGGCGCCGTCGCCATATTCCTTGCTCAACCGGTGGCTATCGGGAATGAAACAATCCGAGAAAGCAACCTCGGACGTTGGCAAGGCCCTGACGCCCATTTTTTCAATGGACCGGCCCACATGAAGCCCCTTGAAATCTTTTTCCACCAGAAATATCGTCAGCTCATTATCCGGCCCGGCCTTGGCAAAAACCGTAAAAAAATCAGCCATGGGCGCGGCCGTCACCCACATTTTCTGACCATTCATCACATAACCGCCATCGACTTTTTTGGCATGGGTGGTGATGCTTTTCAAATCACTGCCCGCATTGGGTTCTGTCATGCAGATCGAGCCAATCTTCTCGCCTTTCAGGGCTGGTTTGAACAGGCGTTCCCTGATGTCGTCATTGCCAAGAAGATGCAGAAAATTGGTGCCCATCAAGGACTGCATGGCCACGCAGCCTGCCAAAGACATTGACCCGCGCGAGATTTCCCGCAGGGCCAGACACAGGGCCAGAATATCCATACCACTGCCGCCGGCTTCCTCGGGGTAGCGCATGCCAAAGAAACCCAGATCGCCCAATTCCCGAAATAATTCATAGGGGTATTCATGGGCCTCATCTATGGCCTCGGCATTGGGGATTATGCGCTCATCGCAAAAACGAGTGAAGACATCCTTGATCATCTGGTGGTCTGGTGACAGGGTAAAATCCATAGGGCCTACTCCGCTGTATAACCGTAAAGCTCAGCAGCTTTTTCTGCCGAGATAATCTCATCCCTGATTTCCCGGGCGAGTGTTGCCCGGTCTCTTTTATCAGGCCTGCCATATCCGCCGCCGCCGCCCGCTGTTTGAAAATAGATGGTATCCTTTGGCACATCCGTGATCAGGTCTTTATTATTCGGGATAACTTCTGTGCCGTCCGGATAGGTCATTTTAATCAGGTTTAAATTACCGCCGCCGCCGCCAAACAGGCCAAAGGATGGTTCAAAATCGCCGTCACCAAAAGTCACAATCTGGGTATTGTCCGAACCAATTTTATAGATGGTTTCCGTCCCGAGGCCGCCGCGCCATCTTCCGGGCCCGGCGCTGTCCATATCATATTCATGCTTGATCAATATGTGGGGTGTCTGCTGTTCAAACATCTCGTAATCCTGATCCAGCACACCGCCGGAGGCGTCAATCATCCCAATATGATCATAACCGTCCGTACCATTCATGGCGCCCGACCCCCCCTTCATACCCATGAAGAAAATATCCACATAGGTGTCTTCTTTTTCCGCGTCCTTCCCCGTTGACAGGGAACAGAGCAGATTATTCCATCCTGCGGTCACATTGTCGGGCATGACCGGGGCCAGGGCCCGAATGATCGCATCCGCGTTGGGCGGGCAGAGATGATTGCCAAATGTGGTGGCTTTGGGATAGGAGGCATTCAGGATTTTACCCTCGGGAATTAAGATCTCAATGGGTTCGATCATGCCCTGATTATGGGGAATGTCCGGATTAACCATCTGCAGGAATGTGAGGATCGTTGCCGAGGCGCTGGAGGTATAGGTGCCGTTGACAAAGCCGTCCGTCTGGGCGTCCGTATCTTCATAATCAAAGATGATATTTTCATCTTTAACGGTAATTTTAACCCTTATGGTAAATTCACTTCCTTCATGACGGCCATCATAAAAAACTTTTCCTTCGCCGGTATAGCTGCCGTTGGGGATTTTACGGATTTCCGCTTCCATCATTTTGCGCGTGGCCTTAAACAGGGCCTGCTTATGACCCAGATAGCTCTCAAGGCCATATTTGGCTATCAGGTCAAGCATCCGGCGCTCGCCAATGACACAGGCGCCCATCTGGGCCTTCATATCATGCTGCACGATGTCGAAACGGATATTGGCAAAGATCAGATTCCAGATGTCTTTACGTAACTTTCCGCCCTCGACCACTTTGATCGGCGGAATGCGCAGGGCTTCCTGCCAGACCTCTGTGGCATTTGGGTTATAACCACCCGCCACATTGCCACCAATATCGGCCTGATGGCCCTTGACCGCCGACCATGCCACAAGCGTGCCTTCAAAGAAGATCGGCTTATAAACCGCCACATCGTTATTTTGATTTCCCATGGAGAAAACATCATTATGGAAGAAAACATCCCCCTCGTTGATATTGCCCTCATAATAGCCAATGATATATTTACAAACAGGCGCCAGTGAAAAAGCCAGAATGGGCAGATTTTCCATCTGCTCGAGCATATTGCCCTCGGCATCATAAAGGCCGGTAACAAAATCCTTGGCCTCACACAGGATTGGTGACCGTGTGGATTGCTGAACAGATATGCTCATTTCATCGGCAATGGATTTGAACGCCCGCGCGTAAACGGACAATAAAATTGGATCTATATCACTCATGCGCTTTCTCCCTCTAATAATGCAGTAACCAGATCCGGCCTGTCTTTACGATACAGGGCGAAAGAGCCGTATTTATCGATCACGCAGTTAAATTTCCCATCAACGAATATGGCCGTTGTCACCTGTTCAATCATCGCCGGGCCTTCCACATGATGACCATGAGACATTTTATGGCCATCATAAACAGGAACGTTGCGGAATTTTTTGTCTTCTGGAATATAGACGGATCGCTCGCCTTTTATGGCCGCAGAGGCATCAGGGCCTGATTTTTCTTCGGTGCGGAAGGTTGGTTTTGCCACCTCCCCCACGGATTGCACGCGAATATTGATAATTTCAACCGGTGCATCCGCATCATCTTCCAGAGAATAGCCAAACAGCCTGTTATGTTCAAGGTGGAAAGCCGCCGCAATAGACGCCATATTCTGACTTTCAATATCCTGCCGGGAAACTTCGACAGATACCTCATGATATTGGCGCAGGTAACGGCAATCAAGTTTGATGATGCTGCTGCGGCGCGCTGGCGGAATATTTTCCTCTTCCAGCAAATTATTGCCTTCTTTCAACATGGCGGCAATGACATCATTCAATCCCGCCCAATCCATACTATTCAGCTGCGCCACAAAAGTCCGGACAAAATCATGGCGCAAATCAGACATCAACATGCCCGCCGCGCAGAGAATAGAGGATTCGCGCGGGATAATCTGAAAGGGAATTTGCAACTCTTCGCAGATGAGGCAGCTATGGGTCGGGCCCGCGCCGCCGGCAACCACGAGCGGGAATTCCCGGGGGTCAAAACCGCGTTTGATGGTAATTTCCCGAATGCCCTGCGCCATATTTGTACAGGCAATACGGTACATGCCCGCCGCCGCTTCCTCAATGGAAAGCCCCATGGGAATGGCCACATGTTCTTCAATGGCTTTTCGGGCCGCGGCCATATCAAGCTTCATACTTCCGCCCGCAAAAAACTCCGGATCAAGATAACCCAGCACCAGATTGGCATCCGTGCAGGCGGGCTTTGTGCCGCCCTTCATATAGCTCGCCGGGCCGGGATCCGCGCCCGCGCTTTCAGGGCCCATACGCAGCAAGCCGCCTTCGTCAAGCCAGCCGACAGAGCCGCCGCCGGCCCCAATGGTATGAATACCCAGCATGGGCAACGCCAAACGCCGCCGGTCAATTTCGCCTTCATTGATCACAATTGGCGTTCCAACAACCAATGAGGCCTCAAAACTTGTGCCGCCCATATCAACCACAATACATTTATCCTGATCATGGGCCTTGACATATTGCAGGCCCGCGCCGGGGCCGGCCGCAGGGCCGGACAGCAGAGTCAATGCCGCCTTGTCCCGCGCGATCTGCGGGGTCATCACACCACCATTAGACTGCATGATCAGCAAAATACCCTTAAAGCCAATATCATCAAGACGGCCCAAAAGCTGATTGAGATAATGATCCAATATGGGGCCGATATAGCTATTGAGCGCCGTGGTGCTGACCCGTTCATAAAAACGTATCGACGGCAACAGGTCGGAAGATACGGTCAGATACGCCTCGGGCATTAATTCACGCACCAATTCGGCGGCCCGTTCCTCATGATCGCCGTTGGCAAAGCTGTTCATGAAACAGATGGCGACGGCCTTGACCTCTTCGGCCTTGAACAGGTCAATTGCCGCCCTGACATCATCCAGACTTAACGGGGCAACCTCCTGACCATTACGGTCAAGCCGGCCGCCAACGCCGCGCCGCAGATAACGCGGCACAAGCGGCACCACATTGGTGCAGCGGTTATTATATTGCTCTTCCCGAATGCCGCGGCGCATTTCCAGAGCATCGCGCAGGCCTTCCGTGGTAATCAGTCCGCATTTGGCCCCATTGCTGGTCAAGGTCGCATTGGTGGTCACCGTCGTGCCATGAACAATCGTGTCCAGATTTGCCGCCAATTCTTCCAATGTCATTGGCGGGGTCATGGCCTCGGCAATATCCGTCAGGCCTTGAATGACCGCAATGGACGGATCAGACGGCGTGGACAGGGTTTTATGGATGCGGGTGCCATGCCCGGCCTGATCTACGAAAAAATCCGTAAAAGTTCCGCCAACGTCAATACCAATTTTCAGACTCATTTAATGTTCCTCTTATTTTCTATCTGTGACCTGTATCACGATCGCCATGGCGGTATCCCCCGCCGCGCAGCCACTAAACAGGCCATAACCGCCGCCCTTCAGGGCCAATTCCTCAATCAATTCAATAACGCCGCGCATCCCCATAGGCCCTTGGGGATGACCCCAAATCAAAGAACAGCCAAAATTATTCATGGCCTGCACATCAATGCCGAATTGATCCGCAAAAAACAGATCATTAACGGCAAAAGGGTTATGGGTTTTGATGGCGTCAATTTGATTAATGGTAATTCCCGCCTGCGTTAAAGCGGCATTGGCCGCCGGAACCGTGGCTTTTGGCATATAGGCCAATTCCACCCGCGCCTGACCGATGCCCAGAATCTTCACCTGAATATTGCTGTCCTGACTAAGCTCTTTCGCCTTTTGCGGACTGGCCACTATCATGGCCGCATTGCCGTCCGCCGGATGGGTCTGACCGCCAAAAGTAATCGTGCCGCCTTCCACCACAGGCCGCAGTTTGGCAAGGCCTTCTGCGGTTGAGGCCACAAGCCCCTCATCACCGTTCAACTGGTTCGCAACTTTCTTGAAATTTGGGGTCGGCACATCAAACGGCAGGGTCATATAACGTTTCTGAAAGGCGTTGTCATCGGCCAGGGCGTCCGCATATTGTTCCTGGCGCCGCAGAACAAGGTCATGCTGACGCTCCCGCGTGATGCCATAATCACGGGCGACATTTTCCGCTGTCCCAAGCATGGAATGACCGCCCATAGGATCAAACCCGAAATTATCCATGGTCCAGTTCTCTGTTTTGCCCGTTCCGCCCGGCCCTTTTGGATTAGGGTAATAAACCTGCGGGCCGTTCGAAACCCGATCCGCCGTGACAATCAAGGACGCCGTGGCCTGACCCGTTTCAATTTCCTGCGCCCCGTTTAAGATACAGCGCACCCCTGTGGCACAGGCCTGACCAATGGTTGGGCCGCTCACATGATCAAGCCCTGCCATCCCCGTAAGCCACGGCAACCCATAAAAAACATGCTGCTGCGGCACCGATGTTCCCAGAACGCCATAATCAATAAGCCCGCCATCTATATTGCGCCGGGCAATCTCTGCGCGGGCCACATGGGCGGCAAATTTAATGCTGTGAAGGTTGGAAAGGCTGCCCTGCCACCGGCAAAAGGGCGTTGACCAATAGGCACCATAAGGTATCTCTGCAAGGTAAGACATGGATGAACTCCTGTGTAATGTCATGAATGTGCCCTGTTTTTTATCATTCGCCGAATACCCTTGGGCAAAGAATAGAGGAAAAAACGCCCGCGAAACAATTGATTGTTTCTCATGGTTTGCTTTAGAAAAACTAATAGCTATGAAAATCTATACAATAGATATAGTTAGGGCTATATTATAGAATATCATCGCAAAAATATCGTGAAATTCTCATGGATTTATGGTAGTTGATATAAGTATTTCTAAAGTGAATGATAAGACTCACCACGCCGAAGATCATTATAAAAGACAGGAAAGCATCATGGGCCGCAATTTACCAAATTTAAATTCCATCCGTGCCTTTGAAGCCGTGGCGCGGCATTTAAGCTTTACGCGGGCCTCTGAGGAATTGAACGTCACCCAAGCGGCGGTCAGCCATCAGATCAAGGGGTTGGAGGCCCAGTTGGGCGTGATGCTTTTTCGCCGCCACAACAAAGGCCTGCTTTTGACCAAGGAGGGTCAGGCCATGCTTCAGCCCATGACCAATGCCTTTGACCTCATCGCTGATGCCACAAATTTGATATTCAACAGTGAAATTCAAATTTTAAAAGTGTCCATGCTCAGCAGTTTTGCCACAGGTTGGCTCATGCCGCGCCTTGATAAATTTTATGCCGAATATCCCAATATCGACATCAGGATCATGGTCACCAATAAGGATTTTGACCTTTTAAAAGCCGGTGATGTGGATATTGATCTGCGCTACGGCGATGGCAAATGGCCCCATGTGGAAAGCCAGAAATTCCTGCCGGAAGAAATCTTTCCGGTTTGCAGCCCAGGTCTGCTCAAAGGCGGCTTGCCCCTAAAGACTCTGGATGATCTGGGCCACCATATTTTGCTCCATGACAATAAAGTGATTGGCTGGAAAGAATGGCTTGATGATGCGGGCATCAAGGGTGTGGATTATAACCGTGGCCCGGGATTTTCCCACTATCAAATCACCCTTCAGGCGGCAACCCTTGGTCATGGCATCGCCCTTGGCCGAACGCCTTTGGTGCTGGAGGCGTTAAAGAAAGGCGACCTTGTCAGGCCTTTTGATATCAGCCTGCCGACCGGCATGGGCTATTACGTCATCAACACCAACACCGCCACCGACAAAACAAAAGTCCGCGCCTTCACCAACTGGTTGATGGAAGAGGTCAAACTGTTCGAACAGGGTCTTGGGGGCTGATTTGACAAAAAAAGTCAAAAAAAATATATTATTATATTGCGTTATGCGCGTAACGCATATATGATATTCCAGTGATCAAGAGCTTCGACCATAAAGGACTAGAGCGTTTCTTTGTAAAAGGGAGCAAGGCGGGGATTCAAGCAAACCATGCCGAAAAGCTCCGGATGCAGCTGACGGCTCTGCATACTGCCGTTAATATTAATGACATGAGGCTCCCCGGGTGGCAATTGCATAGTCTCTCGGGCGAGCGAAAAAATACATGGTCAATATCGGTAAATGGAAACTGGCGCGTGACCTTTGTTTTTGAAAATGGCCATGCCTATATTGTAAATTATGAGGATTATCACTAATGGAATATCAACAGCATAACCCGCCCCACCCGGGAGAGTTCATCAGGACGGTCTATCTTGAGCCTTTGAAACTTTCAGCAAACGCCGTTTCAAAAAAACTCGGGGTGCATTCCTCCACATTTGGCCGCCTTGTCAGCGAAAAAAGTGACGTCTCTGCCGAAATGGCGATCAAACTCGAGGCCGTACTGGGCCGCAGTGCCGAAAGCTGGTTGCTGATGCAGGACCAATATGATCTGGCCAATATTCGTAGGGCGGTCGACGTGAGTGGCTTAACAGCTATCAACTTCCGTTAAAATTATAGTGGCGGCCGCTGTATTAGTAATAATCTATAATAATTACTATTTGTAGGAACACCTTAAAGTTG
The DNA here is from genome assembly GCA_021647465.1 of Emcibacter sp. Classification (GTDB taxonomy): domain Bacteria; phylum Pseudomonadota; class Alphaproteobacteria; order Sphingomonadales; family Emcibacteraceae; genus Paremcibacter. Next base: position 20,877 of record JAKIUQ010000024.1, read on the forward strand.
ATACAACTTGTAGTATAGAGAAAATCATTGGGAGGTAAGTATTAAATGGCTACATCAGAACTACTAGATAATCTAAAAGAACTTTTAGGTGAAGTTACAAACTATAATGTAAAGGCATTAACAACTAATGATGACTGGGGCACAATTAATTTCAACAATGCAGAAAAATCATTAGATACCATCATTAGTTTATTAGTTCCTGCAAAAGATTTTGATTTCTCAGAAGTGCCGGATAGCAATGTAAATCAAATGATTTCTGCAACTACAGCAGTCAATGACATCAAAAATGAAATTGCTCAATTTGATTTGAGCCAAGGAAACCCGAGTGACACACGTGACCAACTTACTATTCAACTCAATGCTGCCGTGAATAATTTATTTCCTGCATATGCACCCTGGCTCCCCTTTCTTGCATATAGACGAGGGGACATTAAAGATAGCCTAGTTAACCTCCAAAAGGCTATTGATGAAGCTCAGCAAGAATTAAGAACTGCCAAAGAATACACAAAAAATAAGAAAACAGAAGTTGACACAATTGTTGATGCCGCTAAAACGGCCGCAGCTGAGGTTGGCGTTCAATCCTTTACACAAGACTTTGATGGCCAAGCTACCGATGCAAAAGATGCTGCAAAAAAATGGCTGATGGCATCGGGGATTTTTGCAGCACTAACTCTTCTTGCCTCAATTTTGTTTATATCACTGTTCGCACCAGAAGAAGGCTCATCAACATCAACTATCATACAAATTTCACTTTCCAAGATCGTATCAATTGGTATTCTCTTCACAGCTACACTCTGGTGTGGAAAAATATATAAAGCCCTAAAACATCAACAGGCCGTTAACTCCCACAAAGCTCATGCCTTAAAAACGTTTCAGGCCTTCGTTGAGGCTAGTAATGACCCAACAATACGTGATGCTGTTTTGATGGAAACAACTCGTTCGATATTCTCAATTGGGGCATCTGGTTATTTGGAAGCCGGCCAGAATTCAACCGTCTCATCTCCAACTGTAATTGAAGTGATTAAAGGTGTTAGTGAAACAAGCTCTCAAAAATAGCAAATGAAACTGCAAAAACGGTAACAGCAACCGAATTAATTTTTTATCTCCAGCGGCCTGAAGAAATATTTCTGCCATGGCACCACCAACTGCGCCCCCGCCGAATAATTTGCGCTTGGTTATAACATATGTTATATTAAAGCAGTAAGGAGCAAGATCATGACAAAAGTGAAGGTAACCACCGTTGGTAATTCTACGGGTATTATATTGCCCAAAGAACTGCTCACCAAATTACGTGTTCAAAAGGGAGATACCCTTTTTGCGGTCGAGACACCGAATGGTATTGAGTTCACGCCTTATAATCCGGAATTCGCCACACAAATGGATACGGCGGAAGAAATTATGAGACAAGATCGTAACGTGTTAAAAAAACTGGCGCAATAATTCATGTCTGAACCCGTCTGGATTAAGAATGATGTCGTTCTTGCCATCCACCGCCGCCAACTTGCCGAACATGGTGGCGGGGAAGCTATACGGGATTCCGGTCTGCTGGAATCAGCGTTAAGCAAGCCTAAAAACCTTTATCATTATCGTAATCCGGAACCTGATCTTGCGTTACTTGCCGCATCTTATGCCTATGGGATTGCCAAAAACCACCCCTTTGTTGACGGCAACAAACGCACGGCCTTTGTTGTCTGCCGGTTGTTCCTTAAGCTGAACGGAACAGATTTAACCGCCACTCAGGAAGAGAAGTATAATATCTTCCTGAAATTGGCCGCCGGGGATTTATCTGAACAAGAACTTGCGGACTGGATTACCCGTTTTCTGTTGTAAACTCCGGATAATATCACATATCCCCCCGATACTATCGCATATCCCCAATGGCTACAGGAACACCGCCTGAATGGTGGTATATTCTTTTAGGCCGTCGACGCCGAATTCGACGCCGATGCCGGAGCCTTTGACGCCGCCGAAGGGGACGTTGGGCTGGATCATGCCGTGTTTGTTAATCCAGACGCTGCCGCATTCAAGGCGTGAGGCCAGCGCTTTTGCCTGCTCCAGGTCATTGCTCCAGATAGAACCGCCAAGACCATTATCCGAGGCATTGGCCCGCTTGATGGCGTCTTCCACGTCGGTATATTTGATGATCGGCAGAGCCGGGCCGAACTGTTCTTCATCCACAATTCTCGTGCCGTCGCTGACATCTGCCAGAATGGTCAGGGGATAAAAATATCCCGTCCCCTCTTCTGGATTGCCCCCAAGCAGCACGCGCGCGCCGCCCGCCACCGCATCCTCGACCAAATCCCTGACCTTGTTATACTGCATTTCATTCTGCACAGGCCCCATGATCATATTTTCATCAAGGCCGTTGCCCATGGGTATATTTTTGGCAAATTCGGTCAGGGCCGCGCTGACATCCTCATAAACATCCGCGTGGACATATAATCTTTTCAACGCCGCGCAGGTCTGGCCGCCATTAATGAAAGACCCCCAGAAAAGACCCTCGGCAATGGCTTTGGCATCCACATCCGGCAGGACAATACCCGCATCATTGCCGCCCAGTTCCAAAGTCAGGCGTTTCAGAGTCGGGGCTGCGCTCGCCATAATCTTCTCCCCCGTGGC
>JAKIUQ010000012.1 GCA_021647465.1 Emcibacter sp.
AGACGCGGGAGACGGTAAGTATTGCCCGGCTGGCCACCGCCATGAGACTAACACAGCAAGCCAAATACACCACCAAGGCCGCCGGAACTGCCTGCAACAACGCAGGATCAGGCCCCAAGCCGTGGGAATAAGTGTTTTTTTCATAAGCCAACGCAACCAGTATCCCCCGTCACATACTGATGATGGACCCGGGTAAAGCCGTATTTTTTGCCCGTAGTGCAGTGATATGATTAGTCACTGGCTAGTAATTTTTAGGATGAGGGTTTAGGCTGATTTTGCTAAGTCATTGAAGTAATGGCGCGCTCGGGAAGATTCGAACTCCCGACCCCTAGATTCGTAGTCTAGTGCTCTATCCAGCTGAGCTACGAGCGCACAATAGTCATAATGGCGGGGACAGAAATTCTGGTTAATATTTCAGGTTAATATTTCAGGTTAATATTTCAGGTTAATATTTCTGGCCCGTGGCGCGCAAGCTACTGGTATCGGAAAGGGATTGCAAGAGCTTTATCTCTTATAGTATAGATTTTTTATCAAAAGCTTCTGGAGTCGGTCTTGTTATGACCAACTTCATGGCTTACATTGGGGTAATATGAAGGGTATATGGTCAAATTTGTAAGGATATTATACTGAAAAATATATTGATAAAGAATATCTTGGCAATATTTCATCTTGTTAAAACGCCGTTGGTCATAATATGCGCCCTATTTTTCCTCGTGTCTTGTTCGCACGGGGGAAATGGGACTGGTTCATCCCTTAATGCAGATGACCTTTGGGATCGGATGGCGGCGGAAAGGGATAAGCCATTGCCAATAATTACTGGCGATTCATCAAAAAGCGATTCGGACGCGTTTCTGGATCATATGCCACCAGCATCCGCACGTGAGCCATTGTCGCCCGAAGAACTTGGCGCGCAACGCGAAATATTGAGGAATGCCCTGAAAAAATACCAAAATATATCCCAAAATATATCCGAAATATATTCTGTTGAAACGCCGTTGAATGCCGAAGAAAGACAAGCCAGAATGCAGACTGTACAGTTTTATCTTTCGCGCCTGATTAATTTGGAGAAGAGCATGGAGCGGGCCATAAATCTGCTTGAGAAAACCGGTGAAGATCAATCATTACTGGACCAGGGCGGTGATTTAAGGGCCATTATTTCGGGGCGTATCATGGCTACTCAAAAACGCCTTGCGGAAGCCATGGAATGAATTTTCCGGGCGGTTATTCTTACTTTTTTTAAGGAAATGTCATCGTTATGACGAAAACTAATCTATGTGCCTTAAGCTTGCTCATACTCATTGGTATGTTTGGTCTTGGTTCCGCGCAGGCGGCATCGGATTCGCCGCGCCAAATGGTGGTGGCGGCCAATGTGCATGCGGCCAATGCGGGTCTTGAAATTCTTAATGCGGGCGGAAGTGCTGTTGATGCGGCCATCGCGGCCCAGCTGGTTCTGGGGCTTGTGGAACCACAATCGTCGGGCATTGGCGGCGGGGCGTTCCTGATGTATTATGATCCCAAGCTGCCAGAATACCGCCGGGTGATCGCCTATGATGGGCGGGAAATGGCCCCTGCGGCATCCACGAAAGATATGTTCAGAGAGGTTTTTGAGCAAAAAAAAGGGTATTTTGACGCGGTTCTGGGCGGGCGGGCCGTGGGGACGCCGAGTGTGGTTGCCATGATGTATATGGCCCATCAGAATCACGGAAAATTACCTTGGGAGTCCTTATTCAAACCGGCTATCCGATTGGCTGAAAACGGGTTTAAAATTTCCCCGAGACTTTATTTCCTCGTTAATCGGGATCGTCTGCTGCCAAGGATGAAGGCCGCGCGTGATTATTTCTTTGATTCTTCGGGGCAGCCATGGCCTGTGGGGCATCTGTTGAAAAACCCTGAATATGCCAAAAGCCTGAAGCTGATCGCTGAAAAGGGGCCTGACGGGTTTTACAAGGGCGAACTGGCTCTGAAAATTGTGGCTGCGGTTACGCAATCGGCATTTAACCCGGGAAAACTGACGATGCAGGATATGGCCGATTATCAGCCAAAGCAACGGGAAGCCATCTGCGGGCCATACCGGGTCTGGACCATATGCGGCATGCCGCCGCCCTCGTCCGGGGGCGGGGCTGTCGCGTCTATATTGGGCCTGCTTCAATCATTTGATTTAAAAGCCATGGGGCCTAATTCACAGCAGGCGGTTCATGTGATATTGGAAGCCGAACGCCTAGGCTATGCGGACCGTGATATGTATATGGCCGATAGTGATTTTGTAGAGGTTCCGCTGGACATGTTTACGGATCAGCATTATTTGGCAGAGCGGGCCAAGAAAATCGATATGAATAAATCCATGGGCAAAGCCACGGCGGGGGTGCCGCCCAAGAACAGCCGCATCGCCTTTGCGCTCGGGCTCACGCCGGAATTGCCGTCGACGTCGCATTTTTCCATCATAGATCAATGGGGCCATATGGTGAGCATGACGGCAACGGTGGAAAGCGCCTTTGGCAGCCGGCTTATGGCGGGCGGTTTTTTTCTGAATAACGAAATGACGGACTTTTCCCTGATTGCGGAGCAGGATGGGCTTCCGGTGGCCAACAGCATTGAGCCGGGAAAACGTCCGCGCAGCTCCATGTCGCCGACCATCGTGCTGGATGGTCAGGGACGGGCGGTTATGGCCATTGGCTCTCCTGGTGGTAATAGCATTATCGCCTATGTCGTCCAAACCATTATTAATGTCCTGGACTGGAATATGGGTATGCAGGAGGCCATAGACCAACCCCATTTCCTGACGCGGGGCGGCATGGTTTATCTGGAAAAGGGTACCGATATTACAGAGCTTGAGGCCGCCTTGGTCAAGAAAGGACATCAGGTTCAGGTCAGGCTCATCAATAGCGGCCTTCATGGTATTATCGTGCATTATGACAAGGATGGCCCAAGATATGAGGGCGGCGCCGATAAAAGACGTGAAGGTGTTGTGGTGCAGTAGAATCTTGCTCTAGAGCGCTCTAAACGCTCATTGTGATCCTGAAATGACTGCCGCTTTGATCTGAATTTATCAGTTCCAGAGAGCCGCCATGGGCTTCGATAATTTCTTTTGATATGGCAAGGCCAAGTCCCGAGCCGCCGTTGCTGCTGCCGTGGAAGGGCTGGAATAATTTTGCCTTGATTTGTTCCGGAATTCCCGGGCCATTGTCGCAAATATCTATGATATTTCTGCCGTTATCCTTATGGGCGCTAATGGTGATTTGCCCTTCTCCCTGCATAGCCTGTAAGGCGTTGCGGCATAGATTAAGCAGCGCCCGGAATATTTGATCTTCATCAGCATTTAAGGAAAAACCATCAGGGATATAGGTGATTAAGTTTATGTCTTTGGTGTCAGAAATGCCAAGGGACACGATCATTTCGGACACCAGTCCTTCCAGATCAACGGTCGTGAGCTTTGGGATTTCAATATCGGCCTTGCCATATTCCAATGTGGTTTCACATAATTTTATGGCCCGGCCCACGGCGGCGACAAAACGGGGTGTCAGTTTCTGGACAAGGGGGTTATCAATGCTGTTCAGATGATCGGAAACCATTTGGGCGCTGGAGAGTATATTGCGTAAATCATGATTGATTTTACTGACGCTTTCCCCCAATTGAGCCAGATGTTTTTTTTCTGAGAGGGCTTTACGGATTTCATTTTGCATGAGGCCAAGCTCGCGCATAACGATGCCAATTTCATCCTGGCGTCTTGCGGTGGCCAAATCCTCTGTTGTGATCAAGGGCGCCCTCTCTGGTGCGGCGCGGAAGGCAATCACACTTCGTGTCATTGATTTAACGGGCCGAATTAAAAGGAGTGAAAGGCTAAAATACACCAGTCCCGCGGTAATGAGGGAAATTATAATCGATAACAGCATGATATTGAGGGAAAAATCATGCATATCTTCACAGAGTAAATCTTCACGGAAGATAATTTCGAGAAAAGTATCGTCATTGGGCTTCATAAAACTGGCATGGCCCGTGACTTGTATAAGGCTGCCGTGGGGATGATCATGAAACAGTATTTTGATGGTATCCACAATCATTTGCCAATAAGAGGCGTCTCGAATATCGTAGCGCGCGCTTAAGGCCAATGGTTGATCCGTGTTAAGCACCAGTTGTCTTTTATCTTTTTGTTTTAGGCTGATGGCCACAACCTGTGCATTATCCAACAATCTCTTTGCGAGGGCTTCACTGACCATATGGTCAGGGGCTTCCTCGATGGCTAAAATGGCAATATTTGCGGCCGCCAGTCTTTCCTCAAGCCATGTATTGCGAAAATTCACGATCGAAGGCACATATATCAATATTTCCGCCAATAAGACAAAAAGCATGGTCAGCAACAGAAGCTGCAGGGAAAGATTGGACCTGATGGATAGGTTGCTAGGTTTCTTACCCATGAATATTTCAAAATCCTTTGTTTTTCTTTTATATACTATAGCAACAGATCGTTCTTAATGGGAAGCTTACTTCTTTCGCGGTCTCAAAGTCGAAATATTTTTTCTGTTTTATTTAGGATGAGTGACTGAAATAGCGTCGAAATAGGGCCCAATAAAAAAACAAAATATTGATGGCTTTACGCGTTGACTTGTTGGGGGAATGGTTATATACACCCTTTCTGTAATTGAGCGTCAGGCTATAGTGGCTTGGCGATAACTGTTTTATGCGAATGCATAAATATTAATAGCGCCAAATGGAGTATTCCAGTGAAACGTACTTTTCAACCAAGTGTTCTGGTTCGCAAACGTCGACATGGTTTTCGGTCACGGTCTGCCACAGTAGGCGGTCGCCGGATTTTGTCTGCACGTCGTGCAAAAGGACGCAAGCGTCTTTCCGCATAAATCCTGACATCAGGGTACAGATATTTTCAGAAACCGGCCCTGTATTTCAGCGGTCGGTTTTATTTTGTTCGTCATAAATATTCTGGACAAATATTTTGGGAAAAATATAGTTCAACCGGAGGGTAATATTATGCAGAATGAAAATGCGCAAATTCCTATTACGCAGAATGAAATTGTGAAAATTTCAATGCTCCGCAAGAGGCAGGATTTTTTGCGGATTGCTTCGGGGCGAATAAAATGGGTCTCGGGCAGTATGATTGTTCAGATGGCAAAGAGGCCAGAGGATAATGATTCAGAGCATAGGGCGATAATAAGAGTAGGCTATACCGCCAGTAAAAAAGTCGGCAATGCCGTTAGGCGTAATCGGGCGAAGAGGCGTCTGCGCGAAGTGGTGCGGCGCGCTCTGCCAGCGGGCGGAAAGGGCGGCTATGATTATGTCGTAATTGCAAGATCCGACGCACCGGATATTCCCTTTGATCAGCTGATTCGCGATTTTAGCTGGTGCCTTAAACGGTTAGATCCGTCAAATGATAAGAATAAAAAGGCGGCTGATCACAGGAAAAGTCACGGAAAGCCTGAACAGTCGGCACCTGACGGGGTGAAAAGATGAATATCCTCATCTGGCTCTTGAAAGGCTTGATCACAGTCTATAGATATACTCTTTCGCCGTTGCTCGGGAAGAACTGTCGTTTTCTGCCGACATGTTCGGAATATGCTTATGGCGCGATTGACCGTTTTGGACCTTTTAAAGGCGGCCTTTTGGCATTGCGGCGTATTTGCCGATGCCACCCTTGGGGCGGCAGTGGGTATGATCCGGTTCCTGATAGCAAAAAATCAGGGAAAAGCCAAAGAAGTGAATGTAATTGCGGGGCTGACGTAATCGGCCCCTTAAAAAAGTAACTAGAGAAGAAGTCCATGGAAGACAACCGTAATTTTATGATCGCTATTGCGCTGACAATGGCGATTTTGCTTGGGTATACTTATTTTTATGATGCGCCGCTACAACAAGAAGCAGAGCAGACCCGTCAAGAGCAGCGCATCGCAGAAGCCAAAGAAAAAGGCGAGGAACTTCCAGATTTTGGTTCTGCTGAGAATATTTCAGAGGGGACGCCACGCTATAATCAGGACGGCGGCATGTCCATTGCCATAGATCGCGATGATGCCCTGCAGAGCAGTCCCCGGATTTCTATCATCAGCCCACATTTGAAAGGTTCTATCGCCCTGAAGGGCGCGCGGATTGATGACCTGACCCTGTCAGATTACAAGGAAACACTGGATGAGGACTCAAAAGATGTGGCCCTTCTTAATCCAACAGGCACGGATCAGGCTTATTTCGTCGATTTCAATTGGGGTATTAACGGGGCAAAAGGCCCCGATGCTGATTCTGTCTGGACGGCGGATAATGTTGTTTTGGAGGCGGGCGGCGAAGTCACTTTGACTTGGGATAATGGCGAAGGCCTGTTGTTCAACCGCACGATCGGCCTTGATCAGGATTATATGTTTTCTGTCACCCAAAAAGTAACCAATAGAATGGATGTGCCTGTCAAGGTTGCGCAATATGGCCGTATCGTCAGAAAAGGCCGCCCGGGGGGCATGTCGCTTTATATTCTGCATGAAGGGCCCATGTGGTCACTGGATGAAGGCATCGAGGAATTCACTTATTCAAACCTAGAGGATCTGGGACGGACCGAGAAGAATACGGCGAAATCCACGGATGGGGGCTGGGTTGGCATTACCGATAAATACTGGCTGGTGGCCTTGATCCCCGATAGCAAGAAAGATTTTAGCGCGGAAATATATCGCCGGGGTGATGGGGCGAATGAAACCTTTTATGCCAATTATTTCCATAATTGGACGGCTTTGCCAGCCGGGGATAGCTATGAGGAAAAATCCCGCCTGTTTGCCGGGGCAAAAAGAGTTTCCCTGCTGGATCATTATACGGAAACGCAGAATGTAAAAATGTTGAATTATGCCATTGACTGGGGCATGTTTGATTTCCTGACCAAACCGATTTTTTATCTTTTGGAATTTTTATACAAGTTTTCCGGTAATTTCGGTGTGGCTATTCTCTTGCTGACGGCGATCGTAAAGCTGGCGTTATTTCCCATAGCCAATAAAGGCTATAAATCCATGAACAAGATGAAGATTTTGCAACCAAAGATGCAGGCTCTGAAGGAACAATGCGGGGACGATAAGGCTAAACTGCAAAAAGCCACTATGGCGTTATATAAAAAGGAAAAGGTTAACCCGGTTACCGGTTGCCTGCCGATATTCCTGCAATTCCCGGTGTTCTTCGCCCTTTATAAGGTGCTTTATGTGACCATTGATATGCGTCATGCACCTTTCGTCGCCTGGATCAAGGATCTGTCTGCGCCGGATACCATGTTGGTGACGAATTTATTTGGTCTGATTCCGTGGGAGCCGACCGGCTTTCTGGCCTTGGGTATTCTGCCGATCTTCATGGGCTTTACCATGTGGCTGCAAATGCAGATGAATCCCTCATCCGGTGATCCATTGCAGCGTAAAATTATGTTGTTCATGCCGATTATCTTTACCTTCATGCTGTCTCAATTCTCGGTCGGGCTGGTAATTTACTGGACCTTCAGTAATATTCTGGGCATCCTGCAGCAATGGGTATTGATGCGGCGGCAGGAACAGGTTCCAGCCATTGAGAAAGCCGATTAGATTGTGACATTGGAAAATATGACAGAAGAAGAAAAGGCGGCCCGCATCGAACGGGGCCGTCTTTTATTTGCCAAGCGGGCAGACTTTATGCTGGGCGTTGTTGCTCTGGATCATTTGCCGCCCGCCGATAGGGTGGAGGTTTCTTTTGCTGGCCGCTCCAATGTGGGTAAATCGAGCCTTCTGAATGCGCTCACCGGACAAAATGGTCTGGCGCGCACCTCAAACACGCCCGGCAGGACGCAGGAAGTAAATTTCTTCACGCTTGGCACCAAAGGCGAAGACGGGCTTTATCTTTCCGATCTTCCGGGCTATGGTTATGCCAAGGTTTCGCGCAGTCTGGTCAAGGCATGGACCAAGCTTTTGAAAAGTTACCTTCGGGGGCGGCCTAACCTGCGGCGGGCTTTTGTTCTGGTGGACAGCCGGCATGGCATCAAGGACAGCGACGGCGAGATTATGGATATGCTGGATGAATGTGCGGTTTCATACCAGATTGTCTTAACAAAAGTTGACAAAATTAAAAAATCAGCGCAGGAAGAAGTCTTGAAAAAAACGCAGATCGCCATTGCAAAAAGAGTGGCCGCGCATCCCGATATAATCATCACCAGTTCAGAGAAGGGTGACGGGATTGCCGAGCTTAGGGCCGTTGTTGCTGATCTGGTTTATGGCGGCTAATTGATGAGAATTGAATTTTTATGACCGATAAAACCACATTGGACCTGGACAAGCAAAAAGCCAGCTGGATTAAAAAAGCCAGCATATTGTCCGAGGCTTTGCCCTATATGCGGCGTTACAGCGGCAAGACCATTGTCATAAAATATGGCGGCCATGCCATGGGGGATGAAGATCTGGCCCTAAGCTTTGCCCATGATGTGGTTTTGATGAAACAGGTGGGGATGAATCCCATCGTTGTTCATGGCGGCGGCCCGCAAATTGGCCGTATGCTGGAACGGTTAAAGATCGAAAGTTCCTTCGTTGACGGGCTTCGTGTGACCGACAAGGCCACGGTAGAAGTGGTTGAAATGGTGCTGTCGGGCAATATTAACAAATCTATTGTCGGGGCGATTAACAGTGTGGGCGGTCATGCCATTGGCTTAAGCGGCAAGGATAATAATCTTGTGGTTGCAGAGCCGCTGCGCCGGACAAGAAAAGACCCGAATTCCCAGATTGAACGGGTTCTGGATCTTGGTTTTGTCGGCTATCCAAAAAGCGTTAATGCGGGATTTCTGGAAATGTTTCAGGATACAAATATCATTCCTGTGATTGCCCCCATAGGGCTTGGCGAAAAGGGGGAAACCTATAATATCAATGCGGATACAATGGCCGGTGCGCTAGCCGGTTCTGTGAAGGCAGAGCGTCTTTTATTGCTGACCGATGTGGCGGGCGTATTGGACAAGAACAAAAAACTTGTGTCCGAGCTGACCGAGAGCCAAACCCGCGCGCTGATTGAGGATGGCACCATATATGGCGGCATGATTCCAAAAGTGGATACTTGCGTTCATGCGGTGGAAAAAGGTGTGGGCGGGTCTGTGATTATTGATGGGCGGGTTGAACATGCCCTGTTGCTTGAATTATTCACCGAGCATGGTGTGGGGACATTAATCCGTAAAGACGGCTAAAGAAATATTACGCGCCGCCGTCATAGAGCGCCAAATCATAATTCATATCTATTTCTGATAAGGGGTAATCCTGTCCGCCCTTGGCGTTAAGGATCTGACTGCTTGGAATACAGGCAATTTCCAGTTGAATTTTGATGGCCGTTCTCATGTTAAGTTCGCAGCGCCAGGCCAGGGCGACAACGCGCCGGGCTTTTTTAGAGCCAATGATTTTTCGCACCGATGTTGTCGGCATTTTTGACATTTGTGACAGGCAATGAAATAAAAGCTCACGCTGGCGATTTTTAACCGTATTTTCGATGAAGGCATCATCAAGCAGGCCTTTTTCGTAGAAACTTATGGCTTGTTCCTCCAGAGTTCTATCATCAGTATCCCCCACCTTAACGTCCTTGATCCGTTCTCGTACGCGGGATAAAAGATCTTCGGCGACGTCCGGGCTCAGGTCATAAGAGCTTATCATCTGGCTGACCAGAGATGAGGCGACGAAGCCTGCAATACGTTTGATGGCCCGCATGGACAGATTGGCGCAGCTGACCAGCGGGCGATGCAATGTTTCAATTTCAGTGGCCTGTTCAATGATGGCATCCAGCGTATCTTCCCTGATCTGCGCGTTTTTATTTGCGAGCAGGGCAGAAACCGCCGGAATATCCAGTGATGAGGTAATCGCCTCTGAGGTATCTTCATCCACATGGCTTCTTTTGGCAATGGCGGTCAAGGCCCCATCGACCGTTGTCGCCGCGATGATTTCTTTTAAATCCTCTGTGCTGAGCAGCGGGGAATATTCCAATATGGGCGCGCAAACTTCGAGCAGGTCATCAGAGGCAAGGCGCATGACGATATGTTTGGGAACGCAGTCAAATGTTTTAAGTTCTTCGGATAGAATGCGGCGCACCTCAGGCAGTTGATCACTGGCCAATGTTTCCAGAATATTAATGGCCTGCTCACGAATTTTCGTAACTTCTTCTTCCCCCAGATCAGGCAGCATGCGGGCTATTTTTCGCGCCAGCTCTTGCCGGACTTCCCCATCTTCGTCTTTCACCAGAAGATCGTCGGCCTGATGGGGGGTATTTTTATTAATGGCAATCTTGCGGCGGACTTCGGGGGATTGATCTGATGCCAGATAATAAAGGATTTCAGGCTTGGTATCTTCATGTCCGGCCAGTCTCGTCTTATCCGATTTATTCTGTTCTTCCAGGGCATCGCGGGCTTCTTCATAGGAATATTTTTTATTATTTTCGCCCCGCAGGCGCTGGAAAATATTTTTAAGCATTGGATTCTTCTTTTTGTTGACCAGCTATTAGTGGTGCATTCGGATTATATATGACGCAGGTTGCCTTGCCGGCTGATTTTGCCTGATACAGGGCATCGTCGGAATTCTTCATCAGGTCATCAAATGTTTGTGGATTATCCGGTTGGCAGAGCGCAAGCCCCACTGAAATAGATAGCTGCGGCCCTGCAACGTCTGCGATTTGAGCTAATTGCGATCCGGCAGCAATGAATTTTCTGGCTTTAAACAGCGCGTCTGCTTCGGTGACATCATCCAGCCAGATGGCAAATTCATCACCGCCAAGACGGGCTGAATAATCCCCGATACGGATATTTTCATTGATGATACGGGCCAGTTCTTTCAATATTCGATCCCCGTGGGCATGACCTTTGGTGTCATTGACATTTTTAAAATTATCAAGGTCGATATAAAGCAGGGCGCCGGTGGTGCGGCTTCTGGTTTGGCCTTTGATACGCTTGGTGACTTCTGTGGTGAAGGCCCGCCGGTTTAGCTGGCCTGTCAGCTCATCGGTAAAGGCGCGCCTTTCAAGTTCTTTATGGGTGATCACCTGCTCGATGGCGATGCCAAGATGGCTTGTTATCCCACTAAAAAGATGTATCTCGTCATCCTGCCAATCCCCATTTTGCCTGATCAGGAAAATCGCCCCATTATCCTTGGCGTGATGGCTGGTGATGCCCATAAGGACCTGTTGGGTTCCCAATTGAAATGTCTGGTGGGCCGCCTGGGCTTTGCTTATGCTTTTTTTGGAATTCTGCCATATTTCCAAGGCTTTCTGGCACAGGGTATAAACCAGATCCTGATCCGATAATATGCCTTGTTCCTGCCTTACGGCTGCGGTGAAACGTCCGTTTGTGCCGGATGTTTTTTCCATGATACAACCATAGTCCGCCTTGATGCCTTCCATGGCGGCCTTGAGGGCATTTTCCATCATATCTGCGGGGGTTGTGATATTGCGTATTGTTGAAATGATTTTGTTCAGTATATGCTCACGTTTATTGGTTCGGCGCAGTAGCGCTTCTTTTTCCCTGATATGGGTAATGTCACGGCATACGCCGCGCGCGCCCTGCCATTTCGCGTGACTGTCCAGCACGGGCACCGCAGAGACGAGAAGGCACGCCATACTGCCGTCTGCCCGTTTGAGCCATAGTTCCATTTCCGTGACTTTGTCCAAAGTGTCAAAAGGATTTCTTGTCTCCGCGCCGATGATCATTTCCTGAGCATTTTTGCCATTTAACTCATAGGCCGTATAGCCCAGAATGCCTTTGGGGGAGACATAGATAAAATTACCATTGCTGTCAGTTTCCCAGGCAAAATCAGTAGAGCAGCTCACCAGATCCTTAAACATCTGGCGCGAGTCAACCAAGGCATTGGTCAGGTTATGCTCAACGGTTGTTTCCCGGCCAAATAAAAATACCAAGGGAACTATCTTGGCCGTATTCTGGGATTGTTCCTGTTTTATCGGAAAAGCATAAAGGTCATAATGGCGTAATCCGCTGCTGTCGTCCAGGGTTGCTTTTTGTGTATCAGGGCAAATATTGGACAGGCATCTGGAAATCATGCTTTTAAGAAAGGCTTCATGATCATGGATAGGCCCGAGCAAACCTTTGGCGAAAATATTATGATGTTTGACATTCATGTTACCATCAACCAAAAGCGCAGGCCCCGGAAACATGTCAACCAGCATAGACGGCTCGAACTGACAACTGGGAAAAGATATTATATCCCTGTTTTTATCTTCATTATTGGGTTTTAGTAAAAGACGTGCGATATTGGGTTCCATATAAAAGATACTCAGCTTAAACAAGTTACAGGATGAATTTTTTGACATATTGCGGGACAGAAACTCATAAGGGAGATGTTATCCGATGACCCTTAACAAGAAGTTTATTGCCGGAGAATATTTAAGAAAAATTTACTTTATGAATGATGGAGCCTATGAGAAATATTGAACATTGGATTTTTGATCTGGACAACACGCTTTATCCTGCGCAAAACAACCTTTTCTCCCAAGTGGATAGGCGTATGGGCGAATTTATCTCCCGGCGTTTTGATCTGCCTTTTGAGGCGGCGCGCTTGCGTCAGAAAAAATATTTCAAAACCTATGGTACGACACTTCGGGGCCTGATGACGGAAGATGATGTCGCGCCGCAAGATTTTCTCCGCTTTGTTCATGATATTGATTTTGGTGTTTTGCAGGAAAATAAAAAATTGAATGAGGCTATAAATAATCTGCGGGGCGATAAAGTCATCTATACCAATGCCTCCCGTGATTACGCGATTAAAGTCCTCGAAAAATTGGGCCTGTCAGGCGTATTCAGGGAAATTTTTGATATAAATTCAGCCGGCTTTAAACCCAAACCTGATCCCGGCAGCTACCTTAAAATGATTGGGGATTTGGGCATTGACCCCCAAAAATCCGTCATGATAGAGGATATGGCGCGTAATCTTGTCCCGGCGCGTGATCTGGGGATGAAAACGGTATGGCTGCGATCAGAAGATAAATATTCCGGCCATAAAGATTCCGGGGATGGATATGGTTCGGGCCATATTGATTATACCGCACCCAACTTGGCGGAATGGCTGAAAAGGGCGGTAAAAGATTGACAGTTTACGGCTAATCACTATTGTCTGAAAAAAAGTTAGCCATAACATATTACAGGAAAAAATTATGACCGATCTGTCATTGGAAAAAACAATTGATCTGGCCTGGGAAAATCAGTCAGAAATCAACATTTCGACCACAGGAGAAGTAAGAGATGCTGTGGAGCATGCCCTTAATCTTCTGGATAATGGTACGGCCCGGGTGGCCGCGAAAGAGGGCGGGAAATGGGTTGTTCATCAATGGCTTAAAAAGGCCGTCTTATTATCTTTCCGGCTTAATAAAATGGAAATTATCAAGGGCGCACCGGGGGATAATGCCAATTGGTATGACAAGGTGCCGTCAAAATTCGAAGGCTGGGATCAGGCAAAATTTGATCAGGCTGGTTTTCGCGCCGTGCCCAGCGCGGTCGTGCGCCGATCGGCCTATATTGCGCCGGGCGCGGTTTTGATGCCGTCCTTTGTTAACCTTGGGGCCTATGTGGATGAGGGAACCATGGTCGATACATGGACCACCGTCGGATCCTGCGCGCAGATTGGCAAAAATGTTCACCTGTCCGGCGGCGTTGGTATCGGCGGCGTTCTGGAGCCTTTGCAGGCCGGCCCTGTGATTATCGAAGATAATTGTTTCATTGGCGCAAGATCCGAAGTGGCCGAAGGCGTGATCATCGAAGAAGGCGCGGTGTTGAGCATGGGCGTTTATATTGGCGCATCTACCAAGATCATTGATCGGGAAACCGGCGAAATTTTCATGGGCCGCGTGCCAAGTTATAGCGTGGTCGTCCCGGGGGCCTTGCCCGGAAAACCATTGCCGGATGGCACGCCCGGCCCAAGCCTTTATGCCGCCGTGATTGTCAAACGGGTGGACGCGCGAACGCGCTCCAAAACGTCGATCAATGAACTGTTGAGGGATTAATGACGATTGATCCGGTAAAACTCACGCAGGATTTAATCCGCTGCCCCAGCGTTACGCCGCAGGACGCGGGCGCACTGGATGTTTTGCAGGCGGCCTTGGAGCCGCTTGGGTTTATTTGCCAGCGGTTGCCTTTCTCAGAAGAAGGCGAAGCGACTATTGATAATCTTTATGCGCGTTTGGGGACGGCGGTCCCGAATTTCTGTTTTGCGGGCCATACGGATGTGGTACCAGCGGGGCAGGCGAGCCACTGGCAATATGACCCCTTTGAGGGGCGTATTCAGGACGGCGTATTATATGGGCGCGGGGCATCGGACATGAAGGGGGCCATTGCGGCCTTTGCCTCTGCAGCCTCGGATTTTCTTGAAAATAAAGATGATTTTGGTGGCTCGATCAGTTTTCTCATTACCGGAGACGAAGAGGGCCCGGCGGTTAATGGCACCATCAAGATGCTCGACTGGCTGGATAAAAATGGGGAAAAACTGGATTATTGTCTGGTGGGGGAACCAACCAATCCGGCTCAGATTGGTGATATGGCCAAGATTGGACGGCGCGGCAGCCTGAATGGCAAGCTGACAGTGAAGGGCACTCAGGGCCATGTGGCCTATCCCCATCTGGCCGATAACCCCATTCCCCGTCTGGTAAAAATGCTGGCGGGGCTTTTGGCGCGCAAATTTGAGGATGGCAATGATCATTTTCAGGCCACAAATCTGGAAATAGTCTCTGTGGATGTGGGCAATAGCGCCAGCAACGTCATTCCGGCACAGGCCGAGGCGCGGTTTAATATCCGTTTTAACAATCAGCAGACTGATGCCGGCCTGCAAGGCTGGATCACGTCCGTATGCGATGATATTGGCGGGGCGTATGATCTGGAGATGAAGGCTTCCGGCGATGCCTTTTTGACTCCGCCCGGAACGTTAAGTACCCTGATCTCTGATGCCGTCAAAAAAGTCACAGGAAGAAATGTGGAACTCAGCACATCCGGCGGCACGTCCGATGCGCGGTTCATTAAAAACCATTGCCCCGTGTCCGAATTCGGCCTTGTCAATAAAACCATGCATAAAGTGGATGAATGCGTCCCCCTTGACGAGCTTGCCCAATTGACCAAAATTTATTATGAAATATTAACCGCTTTTTTTAAGAGTTAACCTCATGGAACCAAAAACGTCTCTGATAAATTATTTTTCCCGCTCACTTGCTGGTGCGTGGCAATTGATAAAATTAAACCCCCGGGCCATGGATTATTTTGATAAATCGGCAGATGGATTCTGGAAATCATTCTGGGCGATTATATTGGTTGCACCCGTATTTTTTCTGGGACTGGGCGTCAGCTTTGAGGCGGCGGTGGAGCAAGGCCATCAAGTCTCTTTCACGGCCCATGTTGTTGAATTTCTCTTGCGGCTGCCGCTCATTGCCCTGGTGATGGTTTATTTCACTAAATTTCTGAAAATTGATGCCCATTATTCAGAGATGATCGTGGCGTTTAACTGGTTATGGGTTCTTTCCAATTATATCATTCTGCCGCTTTCCATGCTGATCAGTACGGGCATCATACCCATCGAAGTCGGCACGCTTCTGGTTGTGGTGGTGGCGGTTTATCTTGAGCTTTATGTCACATGGTTCCTGTTTAAACAGTCCCTTAAAATCAGCGGATGGCTCGCCTTTGGCGTTATGATATTCAAGGCCCTGTTCACCCTTTCCGTCATGCAGGTGATCATTCGGATATTTTGAGTGATTTTACGGATAATCCGCCCCTATAAAATATAACCCTTCCGGCGGGGCATTATAGGCCAGGGCTTTGCGGTCGCGGGCGTCCAGAGAATTTTCAAGGTCTTGCCGGGTCCATTTCCCGCGTCCCACGTAATAGAGTGAGCCGACCATGGAGCGCACCTGATGATGCAGAAATGATCGGGCGGCGGTATCAATATAGATATTATCGCCTTCGCGCCGCACATCCAGTTGTTCAAGGGTCTTAATCGGCGATTTTGACTGGCAGTCGACGCTGCGGAAGGTGGTGAAATCATGATGACCGACCAGAATCTGTGCCGCCTCATGCATTAAATCTGCCTCCAGCGGAAATTTCACATGCCATGCCCGATCCCGCTGAAAGGTCAGCGGCGCGCGGCGGTTGATGATATGATAGCGGTAATAGCGCTTTGTTGCTGAGAAGCGCGCTTGAAATTCTTCTGTCACCCGTTCTGATTTTAATATGGAGACCGGTTGTTGTTTCAAATGGAAATTAAGCGCATCCATGACCTTAAAAGCCGGATAATCTTGCGGCAGGTCCACTTGGCAGACCATGCCGGTGGCATGAACGCCCGCATCGGTACGGCCGGCCGCGTAAAAGGTCACGTCTTCATGGCAGAATTTTTGGGCCGCTTCGGCCAGAATGCTCTGTACGGAACGGCCTTCATTCTGTTTTTGCCAGCCGACAAGGCCGACCCCGAAAAACTCCAGCGTTAATTTAAACCGGAATATGGGTTTTTCTTCCGTCATGAGAAAATTGTCCCCGGCGGCAAGGGCAAGCCCCGAAGGAGATCATCCGCGGTCATCGGCCCTTTTCCGGCTCGCTGGGCCTTTAAAATACGCAAAGCCTTGCCATCTCCGCAGGCAATGGTCATGGGAGCTTTGATGAGATGTCCTGCGGGGCCGTTGCCCTCTGTCACTTCGGCTTGCAGAATCTTTATGCGTTCATCCCCTGCCATACTATAGGCCCCCGGGAAGGGGCTGAGCCCGTGAATATGATTGCGCAATTCTTCGGCGGGCCTCTGCCAGTCTATGCGCGCTTCCTGCTTATCAATTTTATGGGCATAGCTTACGCCTTCTTCAGCCTGAGGCTTTGGGATTAATACGCCGGTGACATAGCCTTCGATTGCCGGAATAATAGCTTTGGCGCCCAGGGCTTTTAATTTATCATGCAGGCTTCCTGTGGTATCGGTCGGCAAAATGTCAATAGGCCGTTCTAATATGACGGGGCCTGTATCAAGCCCGGTCTCCATCACCATAATATCAACGCCCGTCACCTTGTCGCCCGCCATGATCGCCCGATGGATCGGCGCGGCCCCGCGCCAACGGGGCAGAAGAGAGGCATGGATATTCAGGCAGCCATATTTTGGCGCATCCAGAATTTCTTTGGGCAGAATAAGGCCGTAAGCCACCACAACGGCAATATCCAGATTGAGGCTTTTGAATTTTTTCTGTTCTTCTGCTGATTTCAGGCTTTGAGGGGTAAAGACGGGAATATTCAAGTCTTCTGCGCGCCTGTGCACAGGTGAGGGGCGTTCTTTTTTGCCGCGCCCCGACCGGCTGGGCGGCTGACTATAGACCGTGGCAATATCATGGCCCGCATCATATAGCGCCTGCAATATATCAACGGAAAATTCAGGCGTACCCATGAAGGCTATGCGCAAGGCCTAATCCTCTTCTTTAACCAGTTTTTTGACCTTGCGTACCGCGATCCCTCTTTTCAGGGTGGAGAGGTAATCTATAAAAACAACGCCGTTCAGATGATCTATCTCATGTTGGATACAGGTGGCAAGAAGGCCCGTTGCATGAATTTTCTGTTCTGCGCCGTGATAATCAAGGTAAGTAATTTTGCATTCTGCGGGGCGTTCAATATCCGCATATTGTTCCGGCACACTCAGGCAGCCTTCATTATAGACGGCTATATCTTCTGATGTCCAAGTGATCACCGGATTGACATAATATCTCGGATCGGGGGCGGTCTGTTCGTCCGATAAATCCATGACCAGAACACGGATTGGCCGCCCCACTTGAATAGCCGCCAGACCAATGCCCGGCGCGGCATACATGGTGTCCAGCATGTCACCCATAAAGGCCCGCAAGTCATCATCCACCATATCAACTGGGCTAGAGATGGCTTTTAAAAGCGGGTCGGGTACGGTTACAATTGGTAATATGGCCATAATTTTCTGATCTATCCTTTGTACTTTCAACTTGTAGGTAATATGATATGCTTCAATCGTCAAGTAGAAGGCGCAAATTAGTAATAGGTAACATAGGGGACTTTTCAATATGGATCAGATGACTTTCATGGCGATAGGGGGCGCTTTGGGGATTGGGTTGGTCATCATCATTATGCTGGTTCGGGGCATGGCGCGTGATAACCGGGAAATGGCCCGGCGATTGGAAGAAAACCGCAGCAGCGCCAACAACCAGATGCAACATATGATGCAGGTCACTGCCTCTCTTGAAGGCCGCCTGAGCCAGATGTCTGATCAGGCCACAAAAGAGGCCGCAGAAATGAACCGCACCTTGGCAGAGCGGCTCGACAAGGTCAGCCAGCGCATGGGGGAAAGTCTGGAGAAGACCAATAAAAACACCACGGACAGCCTTGGCGACCTGAAAAGCAGGCTGACGGTTATTGATGAGGCGCAGAAAAATATCACCGCCCTGAGTGGTCAGATGGTGGGCTTGCAGGATATCTTGTCCAACAAGCAGGCACGCGGGGCTTTCGGCGAAATTCAGCTTCAGGATCTGGTGAGCCAGATTTTGCCGCCCAATGCTTACGGCTTTCAGGTTCAGATGAGCAATGGCAAGCGGGCCGATTGCCTGATAAAACTGCCCAATCCGCCCGGTTCTATCGTAGTAGATGCCAAATTCCCGCTGGAAAGTTATCACGGGCTGCGCAATGCGACAAATGAGGCAGAGACCAAACTGGCCACCAGTAATTTTAAAACAGATATTTTGAAACATGTAAAAGATATTTCCGCAAAATATATCATCAACGGCGAAACGGCAGAATCCGCCTTGATGTTTTTGCCCAGTGAGGCCGTCTATGCGGAACTGCATGCGAATTTTTCGGATGTGGTGGAAAAATCTTATCGCGCCAGAGTCTGGATTGTCAGCCCGACGACCTTGATGGCAACGTTAAATACGGTCAGGGCCGTCCTGAAAGATGCCCGCATGCGCGAGCAGGCCGGCGTTATTCAAACAGAAGTCGGCATATTGATGGAAGATGTATCGCGACTGGATGACCGGGTCGGGAAATTACGCACCCACTTTCATCTGGCAGAAAAAGACATCGGCATGATTGAAACATCGGCCCGAAAAATCACCAGCCGGAGCGAGAGAATCGAAGGCCTGCAACTCGAAGAAAGCGAAAGTCCTGAGGCCGTGTTGACCCCTGAAAAAATACTTTGAAGACGCAATAGACGATTGGCGGGAACAAAAACCTGACCGGAGGAATCCGGTCAGGTTTTTGTATTTTAACTGATTTTGGTCATAAAGTCGTTTAAATCACTCTGGAGGGAAGAGCTTTTTTCCGACATGATATTCACTGTGTTGAGCATTTCAATAGCCGCCGCCTCGGTTTCATCTGCGCCGCCATTCACCTCGTTAATGCGTTGGCTGGCCTCTTCGGTACTGCCGGCGGCCATTTGGGCGCTTTGACTGATTTCATTGGTCGCCGCAGATTGCTCTATCATGGCATTGTTGATGCTGTGGGAGATGTCATTCACCTGATCTATTTTCGCGCCAATATGCGTTACGGTACCAATGGCCATTTTAGTCACACTCTGAATTTTCTGGAGTTGACTGGTGATTTGATTAGTCGCTTCAGCGGTTTTCTGGGCGAGGCTTTTGACTTCGTTGGCGACCACGGCAAATCCCTTGCCCGCATCGCCGGCCCGCGCCGCTTCTATTGTGGCATTCAGGGCGAGAAGATTGGTCTGGCCGGAAATCTCCGTGATAATATCCAGAATTGTTGAAATTCGCTCCACTTCTTTGGAGAGTTCCGCAATAGCCTCGTTGGTTTTGCCAACATCGGTCACTGTTTCGGTAATCAGGCCGCTTGAGCGTTCAACCTGATGAGTGATTTCGCCGATAGAACTGCTGAGCTCCTCTGCGGCGCTTGCCACGGTTTGTACGCTTGATTGTGTTTCATTGGCCGACTTTACGGCATGATCACAGAATTGTTTGGTATGATTTGCGGTATCCGACATGGCGGTGGCTTTTGGGGCTAAATCCGTTGATGAGACGATCATATCTTTGACGTTGGTGATGAATTTTTCCGTCATGCTTTTGACAATACGGTCTTTATCCTGAATTTTAGCGATGACGTCGTTGATCGCTTTGCTATGACGCAGAAATTCCCCGCCCATGCCTTCCGGCAGTATTCGGCGGTAATATTCACCGTCCCGAACCGCACGCATGACTTCGCCTGATTCTGACATGAAACATTGAACCACATTTAGGAAATTATTAAGCTCTTCCGCAATTTTCCCTATTTCTGAATGGCTGTCATGATCGGTAATTCTGGCTTCCAAATCACCTTTAAGCAGGCGATCGAAAACATCCAGAAGAATAGAGCTATCTGAATTAACAGCTGTGCTGGTTTCATTTTTTTGTCCAATGGCGCTAATGGCGGCCACAAGTTCCTGCAGGTCGGGATTGCCGGAAAAATCTTGCAGGGAATTGGGGTTGTTGCCTGAGGCAACCTCATGACAAATGGCGGTTAGATACTGGATATCTGCCGGATTAATGTGATTATGGGTGCTTTTTTCTCTTGAAAAGATACTCATTTATTTCTGCCTTTATTGTTTTTAATGGTATTTTATGCGATCAAGCTGCGGCATTTAACGAGAATATATATTCCGCGTAGGATAGCTCTTTCTGACCTAGAAAATCATTAAAACTATCAAGGGCAGCCTGCATCCCGGCCTTCGGATTGGAATGGCTTTTTTCAATGGTGACCAGTTCTTTATAATAAGACTGTAATTGCTGGACAATTTTCCTGTTCGGGCTTCGGCGGCTGGAATGATAGCCAATATGGTTCCCAGTCAGATCATAGGTCGGCACCACATGGGCCAGAACCCAATAATGATCGCCGTTTTTGTGCATATTAAAGACATAGGCAAAAATTTCTTTGCGTTGCTGCAGTGTGTCCCAAAAAAGCTTGAAAATACAATGGGGCATGTCCGGGTGCCGGATAAGGTTATGGGGCTGGCCCAGAATTTCACTCCGGCTATAGCCGCTCATCTCTTCAAATAATTTATTGGCGTAGGTGATCTTCCCCTTGAGATCAGTTTTACTGACGATTAATTCATCTTCTGGAAAATATATTTCATTGCCTGTTGGCGTGATATTTTCTTTAGACATTTTAGGCCCTTTTTTTAATAAGTTTTTATATAATACGACTTTATACGAAGACTTAATTTATATTAAACTTCTTAAGCAATGATTAAAGTGATTGAAATAACGAATATGATGATGAATGCACGCAGGAGCTGTGAAATGAAGTTGCCGTAACCTGAATGAGAATGGGGAATGTAAAAATATTTTCACGCCGTACCCGTGTGAAGGAAGTGTCTAAAAGGGGCGGCGGGATTTGAGGGCGGCGGTCAAGGTGCCATCATCCAGATAATCCAGTTCCCCGCCAACAGGCACGCCGTGGGCAAGCCGGCTGACCATGATCGCCGTATCTTTTAATCTGTCCGTAATATAATGCGCCGTGGTTTGGCCATCAACGGTGGCATTGGTGGCAATGATGACTTCGGTGATATTATCGGCGCGCACTCTTTCGATGAGGGATGATATATTCAAATCATCCGGGCCAACGCCGTCCAATGCGGATAGGGTGCCGCCAATGACGTGATAGGCGCCGCGGTATGAGCCGGATCTTTCCAGGGCCCATAAATCTGCCACATCCTCGATGACGCAAATGCTGCTGTGATCGCGGGCGGGGTTATCACAGATATGGCACGGGTCTGATGTGTCCAGATTCCCGCAGATGCAGCAAGGATTCACATGCTCTGCCACCTCAGCCAATGCGGTGGACAGGGGGCGCATCACCGTGTCTTTTTTCTTGATCAATTGCAAGGCCGCTCTTCGGGCCGAACGGGGGCCAAGCCCGGGCAGCTTTGACAGGAGCTGGATCAGCTGGTCAAGTTCAGAACCATAAGAAGCTTTGCGATACAAATGCGTTACCTTTTGGGGGGTGGGTTGTTTAAAAGGGCAGATTAAAACCTTCGGGTAATTGCATGCCGCCGGTGACTTTTGCCATTTCTTTTTGAGCGTATTCTTCTGTTTTGCGTTTTGCCTCATTAAAAGCCGCTATGACCAGATCCTCAACTATTTCCGCATCATCGCTGTTGAACAGGGACGGGTCGATTGTTAAGGCTTTCATGTTACCCTTGCCATTAAGGGTTACAGAAACAAGCCCGCCGCCGGATTGGCCGGTGCATTCGGCTTTTTCCAGTGTCTCTTGCATTTCGGACATTTTGCCCTGCATTTCCTGAGCCTGT
This sequence comes from Emcibacter sp., assembly GCA_021647465.1. Lineage (GTDB taxonomy): Bacteria > Pseudomonadota > Alphaproteobacteria > Sphingomonadales > Emcibacteraceae > Paremcibacter. The sequence goes on from JAKIUQ010000012.1 coordinate 22,215, forward strand.
TTCATCATTTTACCAAGGTTTGTCATGTCTTCTCCAAATGGGGTTATCTTTTGGGCTTTAATTATCTCTAATCAAGGCCAAATTCATCTTCGTCAATTAAGAAATTCTCGGCAATAAAATCAGCCGAGCCATCATCCAGAATCGCAAAATCATCAAGTTTCTTTCGAATATCAGAAATTTTAGCCCCGGGGAACCGTTCCAAAAGGCTTTTGATAATGGGGGTGGTCATGAGGCGGGCTTTCAGCCGCCGATCATTTTCCAGTTCCTGCTCATGCAGCGTATCATTCCCCTGTTCGGTGGTGAGGGAAATGACCCAATGGGTATTGGTCCATTGTTTAAGCAGGCTGATCATACGCCCGGTCAGGTCTTTTGGGGCCTGTTGTTTCAGGCGGATATCAAGCCGGCCCGGCGCAAAGCTTTCCAGATGGGCATTGTCATTAAGCTGAAAGGCGATAGAGGCTTCATTATGGCGTTCAAAAAGGGCAACAAAATCTTCGAAACTATTCGGGCTAACCTCATACTCCTGCGGAGCATCCGGCAAAATATCTTGGGCAAGGATGCGGGCCTGCCCATTGCTGCGGATCACATGGAAGGCTTTTGGCGCATTTCCATCAGTGTTGCTTTGGGACGGCTGCTGCGCTGGTTGCTTTCCAGTATTCTGTTCCGATACTGCCGTGCCGCCAGTTTGCGGCGAATTTTTTGCCGGAGAATTCTTTAATTGTTTGATCATATCGCCCGGTGTGGGCAGTTTTGCCGCATATGTCATGCGCACCAGCAACATTTCTGTGGCGGCAAGCGGGGACGGGGCCAGCCGAACTTCATCAAGCCCTTTCAGCAGCATTTGCCAGCTTCGGGTCAGAATGGGCATGCTAAGGGCGTTTGCCATCACAAGCCCCTCCGTGCGTTCGGCTTCGGATGTGACAATATCTTCCCCGGCATCCGGCACGACTTTCAGGCGGGTAAGCCAATGGGTTAATTCCAGCATATCGCTTAAAATGACTTCCGGATCCGCGCCGTGATTATATTGGTGACGCAATTGGGTAAGGGCCTCTGCCGTACCCCCTTTCATGATGACTTTATACAGGTCAAGAACCTGCGTGCGGTCAGCAAGGCCCAGCATATCGCGAACCTGCTGTTCGTCCACGTTACCGGCCCCGTGGGCAAAGGCCTGGTCCAGCAGGCTCAAACCATCGCGCACCGATCCTTCGGCGGCTCTGGAAATCATGGCAAGGGCGCTATCTTCTATGTCACAATTTTCCAGTTTGGCGATTTTCTTGAAATGGCTGTTGAGCTGTTCGATGGAGATTCGCCTCAGGTCAAAACGTTGGCACCGGCTCAGCACGGTAACCGGAACTTTGCGAATTTCCGTCGTGGCAAAGATGAATTTGACATGGGCCGGGGGCTCTTCCAGGGTTTTTAACAGCGCGTTAAAGGCATTACGGGACAGCATATGGACTTCATCGATGATATATATTTTGAAACGCGCCGAGACAGAGGCATAGCGAACCCCTTCGATAATCTCGCGGATGTCATCTACGCCCGTGCGGCTGGCGGCGTCCATTTCCATCACATCAACATGGCGGGATTCGGCGATGGATTTGCAATTTTCACAGTCACCGCAGGGGGCAATGGTCGGCCCGCCTGTGCCGTCTTTTCCGATGCAATTTAACGCTTTGGCGATAATACGGGCCGTGGTTGTTTTGCCGACACCGCGAACGCCGGTCAGGATAAACGCATGGGCCAAACGCCCGGTTTCAATGGCATTGGACAATGTGCGCACCATGGCACCCTGTCCAATCAGTTCATCAAAATCAACCGGACGATATTTCCGCGCCAAAACGCGGTAGTTTTCATCTATATTGCTGTTGGGCGTTTCTGCCATAGGGAGTCATATCCATGCTAAATTATTTATGCCACTATAAAACCACTGACTATAAAACTACTGGGGAAAATTTGCCAGCAGTGAGTTGGTTTTTTTGTGGAAAATAAAGCCAGAGAAGGCAGCATGACAGTATAAAGTTTTAAGTGAGAGATTGGACAACCCAAAATATCCCGTTACGGCTGCTCCCTTCCGGGCCTGACCGGATTGGCGGGTCTTTTGTCCGCCAACCTCTCGGGCGCATATATGGTCTTTTTTTGAAATAAGATCAAGTCAGTTATGCACAGGGGTGGAAATATTTTTTTGTCTGTGGCAGTCTCAAATTAATTTTTTCCCAATCAGATGGATCTTATATGACGGATAATTGTATTTTTGCCGGCTTTCCCCTTGACCCTGCGGACCATATGAGGGGCAATGAAAAATGGCTTTCTGAAAAACTTGACGCAAAATCCAGCCGTTTCTTACTTTATGCTCGGGGGCGGCCCTTGATGGATATTTCTGAAGACCTGAAACCTGCGTTTAAAACAGTGGATGATATCAAAGCCGTTGCGGCCAATGATTTGACTAATGGGGATAATAATTGGGTTTTCCTTGGCATCAATGGGGATGTAGCCATTTTTGCTGTTGCGATAGCGGGCAAGCTTGATCTTGCTGGCCATGAAAAATTCATTGATCTTCGGTCTGTGGCGCTCCAGCTTGGCGCGGATGGCTTCAGTGCGGTTCCGTCTTTGCTGGGCCGGGGCAAGATACTGCTGGAATGGAATGGCCGGCGGCATTTCTGTTCGTGCTGCGGCCATAAAACGCAGGCCGAGCGCGGCGGTTACTTGCGAAAATGCCGGAATGAAGCCTGTAAGGCGGAACATTTCCCCCGCACGGACCCTGTTGTTATCATGTTTGTGGTTTCGGGCGATAAATGTCTTCTGGGCCGCAGCAAAGGATGGCCGGAGGGTAATTATTCTGCGCTGGCGGGTTTTGTGGAACCGGGGGAGACCATAGAAGAGGCTGTGCGGCGCGAAGTTCTTGAGGAAGCCGGCGTTAAAATAGGCCGCGTCAGCTATGTCAAAAGCCAGCCCTGGCCTTTCCCGTCTTCCCTGATGATCGGTGTTCAGGCCGAAGCCTTGACCACGAAAATCAGCCTTGATACGGATGAACTGGAGGATGCAGACTGGTTTGACAAGACCTGCCTGAGAGAAGTTTTTGAGAGCGGCGGCAGCGCCACCTTTAAAATTCCGCCCAAAATTGCCCTCGCGCGTTATTTGCTGGATGCATGGTTGCAGGAAGAATGAGACTATTATACTAATGATATAAATCGTTTGTAATATCAAAAAAATTAAGAAAGAAGATATGATGGAGAAATCACGCCTGACCTATCAAGGCACCGTCTTCCCTTGGCATTGTGATCATATGGGGCATATGAATGTTATGTATTATGTCGGGAAGTTTGACGAGGCTTCATGGAGCCTTTTCTCCGACATAGGCCTTACGGGACGGCGGATGCGGGATGAGAAAAAAGGCATGGTCGCTGTGGAACAGAATATTCAATATAAAGGCGAACTGATGGCGGGGGATGTGGTTGCTGTCTATAGCGAAATTGTCAAACTTACCGATAAGTCGGCGACATTTCGTCATGAAATGCGCAATGTGGAAACCGGCAACATAGCGGCCATCACCATTCTGACCGGATTATATTTTGATCGGGTTGCCCGCAAGGCCATCAATCTGCCCGATGATATCAAGGCAAAATTACAGGATATGCTTTAATCATGGCTCGTGGATATAACTTGGATAGCCGTCCGGCCCACCAGCAACGGCGCGGGCATTTAAAACAGAGCGAAGACTGGATCAGGGGGCTGATCACCCGCTTGCCACTGGGTTATTTCGCCACCCGCTGGGATGATCAGCCCTTTGTTCATCCCATGACTTTTGTTTATGTGACAGATAAACATTGTATCTATATGCATGGTTCCACCGTGGGCCGGCGGCGGGCCAATACGGATGCCCATGAGAAAATGTGCTTTTGTGCGTCGGAGATGGGCCAGCTGTTGCCCTCTAATCAGGCCCTGCATTTTTCGGCCCAATATCGCAGCGTCATGGCCTTTGGTACCGTCCGTCTTGTCGCAGAGGAAGCCGAACAGAAGGCCGCGCTTTATGCGCTGATCGACAAATATTTCCCGCCCCTGAAGCTGGATGCGGATTATAGCCCCATCCGGCCGGAGGATTTGAAAAGAACCGCCGTCTATGCTCTTGATATTGACAATTGGAGCGGCAAGGAAAACTGGAAAGAGCGCACGGGTATGGATGACCGGGGCTGGCCGGAACTGGACGAGAAATATTTTGAACCGGATATGTTTGCCATGTCACGGGGGCGGGTTAAAGAGGAATAGGCCTTATTTTCTGTCGAGCCTGTATTGTGCGGCGGGATAGCTGCCCAAGATACGGAATTCACTGGTGAAAAAGCCCAATTCTTCGAAGGCATGTTTCACCGCATCATCATTGGGGTGACCTTCTATATCGGCATAAAACTGGGTTGCGACGAAGGCACCGTTTATTTGATAGCTTTCCAGTTTGGTCATATTAACGCCGTTGGTGGCAAAGCCGCCCATAACTTTATAGAGAGCGGCGGGCACATTTCTCACCTGGAAAACAAAACTTGTCATTGTCATGCTGTCAGTCGGGATGGCTGACAAAGGCTCACGCGCAAAAATGACGAAGCGTGTTGTGTTATGATCGGCATCCTCAATATCCCTTTTAAGGCTCTGCAAGCCATAAATTTCGCCGGCAAGAGACGACGCTATGGCCCCGATCGTGGGGTCTTGTAATTCCGAGATCAGCTTGGCCGCCCCGGCCGTGTCGGAATAGACAACCGGCTCCAGACCCCAGTCCAGTAAATTTTTCCGGCATTGACCAAGGGCCTGTTCGTGGCTGCGAACAGTTCTGAGACTGGCCATGCTCGCGCCGCGCACGGCAAGAAGATGATGATTAATCCGTTGAAAATATTCGCCAATGATATGCAGGGAAGAATGGGGAATTAAATGATGGATGGCGGCCACGCGGCCCGCCACTGAATTTTCAATGGGAATCATGGCATATTTGGCCTTGCCCTCTGCAACGGCGGCGAAGACATCTTCGAAAGTATGACAGGGCAGGGCGGTCATGTCCGGAAATACGTTAAGACAAGCCAGATTGGAATAGGCCCCCGGTTCGCCCTGAAAAGCAATATTATTCTCTGGATTTGATGTTTCCTGCATTTTTCCACCTTGTAAAATTTTTGGGCAGTATTTAGAAATGACCATAGGCTGTCAAATAATTTCAGGAATAACTTATCATTTTTACAGCTTAATATCTTAAGAAGTCTTGTGTCTGTCAAAAAACAATAGTAAACAGATGATTATAAGAGGGTGAGTACAGTTACGTTAGGGATTTTTTAATCTGGATTATTGTACTTTAGATAATATTGGACATTTAACCTGCGAGGAAAAACAGTGAATTCCTTTGAGCTGAATAAAATTGCATTGGCATTGTTATTAACGGTGCTGGTCATATTTGGAATTAGTGGCCTGAGTAAGGCCATATTTAAAGAAGAGGTCATGACGTCACATGCCTTTCCCATAGAGGTAGAGGCCGCAGATGAGGCCGAAGCCGCCGTGGTGGAAGTGGTAGAGGGGCCGTCACTCGCGGAAATTCTGGCGATGGCATCTGCTGAAAAAGGCCAGAAAGTTTTCAAAAAATGTAAGGCCTGCCATACAACGGACAAGGGCGGCAAGAATTTGGTCGGACCAAATCTGTGGGATATCGTTGGCCATGCCAAAGGCGCACGGGAGGGTTTTACCTTTTCCGGCGCGATGAAGGGCGTTGGCGGCGATTGGACCTATGAAGATCTATATGCCTTTTTGAAGAAGCCATCTGCGTTTGTCCCTAAAACAAAAATGAGCTTCGCCGGACTGAAGAAATCTTCTGACCGGGCCAATGTCATTGCCTATATGCGTACCTTAAGTGACGCGCCAGTTGACCTGCCCGTTGCGGCGGCGCCTGTAGCCGAAGAAGTTCAGCCAGAAGAAGTAATAGAAGGCGAAGTGGCTCCCGAAGCGGCGGCAGAGGTGCCGCAAGAATAATTTTATTTCTGGTTGGTATTGAATAGATATAAAGGGCTGCCTGCAATTCAGGCGGCCTTTTTTATTTCTCTATACGTTTGATGAAGCGTAAAGGCGGCTCATCAGTCTGAAAGCTGATGATGTCGATCACATCCCTTAAGGGGTCAATGCTCACCCGCATATGATGGGCATTGGCATGCAGAAGATGCATGTCATCCAACATAAAACCAACATGACCGGGGAAAAAAGCAATATCACCATTTTGGGGAATGTCGTCATCTGACAATAATGTGCCGACCATTTCTGCCTGAAGATCGCTGTCTCGCGGGGCTGAGATGCCTGCGGCTGACAGGGCCAGTTGAATAAGGCCGGAACAATCAATGCCCATGCTGCTTTTGCCGCCCCAGAGATAGGGCGAGTAAAGGAATTTCAAGGCTTCTGATACGGGGTCAGTGCCAGAAATATTGCTGATATGGGTGGCATAGATCCAATTGTTATCCACCAGTTGAACAAAGCCATTCTTTGGGACGTCGTTGATGACGGACACATCGGACATCATGAAAATTTTGCCAATGGGCGGTGATTTGGGATCTGGTTCCGGGAAAATATAGGTGCATAGGCTGGTCACATGGTGGGTCGTGGGAAAAATATCCGGACTTAACGCGTCAACGCGGCAATATCCAACATATTTGTCGCGGGTTGCCTGACCCCATGCCCAGCCATCCAGAATTTCATAAACTGTGAAATGCTCGCCGTAAAGAAGTTGCGTATTTGTATTTGACTTTATATCAGGGCTGTTATGAAGATTGGTCAGGCCGTGGACTAATTGGTAATCATTACCGCTGCAAAATTTATCAGCAGTCACCTTTCCTTCGAGGGAAAGCGCCGCCAGATCGCTCCGCGCAGGCGTAACCCTTGGATCGAGTACAAGGTCAGACATTATTATTCCCTCATTATTTTTTCTATAGCATTCTTTAATTTATGGGCCATGCGATATTTCAGGCGATATTTCAGGCGATATTTCAGGCGATATTTTATTCGTTGGTTTGTTTGTTGGCCTTTTCCATTGTTTCGGCAAAATCAGTTAAAAATACGGCCCCCTTTACCGTACGTTGAATGAGAACATTTCTTTTATCTGTTTCATCCCTTGCGCGTTTGGCAAATCCTAAGACACTTAAGGAATCAATGGCTCTGGTAATGACAGGTTTGGAGACATCCAGTGATTTCGCAAGCCCCCGAACCGTATGCGGCCCGTTTTCCAGATATATTCTCAGCAAAAGCGCCAGCTGCCGCGAGGTCAGGTCAGGCCCTTTGGATTTAACCGTATCTGTCAAGGTCTGTAGCCATAGCCTTAACCCTTTGTGCCCGCCTAAATCAATATTCATCTGTTAATCCACAGTCCCTTTATTTTTCAAATATTGCCTGTATATAATATTTTCTGCAACTTATTTTAGCCATTACTTGCAAAAGCTATTCTTTAGATATGAATAGACAGCTCTTAAACCCATGGCTTCGCCGCCTTGCGGGCGTCCCGGTTGATTGTTTAAATTCCAGGAGAAGACATCGAAATGAACCCAGTTTTCAGGCTTGGATACAAAATGCTTTAAGAATAATGCCGCCATAATTGCGCCGCCAAAAGGGCTGGATCCCATATTGCCTAAATCAGCGCAGTTTGACTTAAGATCAGGCGCATAGGGGGCATAGAGCGGCATACGCCAGATCGGGTCATTTTCCGCTGCGGAATATTGTGCCAGACTTTGGGCAAGGGCATCGCCGTCCGTAAAGAAGGGGACAATGGCGGGCCCCATAGCGACCCGGGCCGCGCCGGTCAAGGTGGCAAAATCCAATATGAGGTCCGGATCATCTTCGGATGCCAAGGCAAGGGCATCGCACAACACCAGACGTCCTTCTGCGTCCGTATTATCGACTTCGACTGTGGTGCCTTTATAGGTTTTAATAATATCGCCGGGCCTGAAGGCGTTGCTGGAAATATTATTCTCTACCGCCGGAATCAAGAGGCGCAAACGCACATCAAGACCGGTTGCCATTATCATTTGCGCGAGCGCCAATGTGTGCGCCGCCCCGCCCATATCCTTTTTCATATGCCGCATACCGGAAGACGGCTTTAAATCCAGCCCGCCGGTGTCAAAACAGACGCCCTTGCCGACCAATGTTAATCTGGGCGCATCCTTTCTGCCCCAGGTCATATCCAGAAGGCGCGGCTGGTTCGCGGCGGCCCGCCCCACGGCGTGAATAGTGTTATAGCCTTTGCGCAGCAAATCTTCGCCGACGGTTTCCGTAAAATCGGCCCCATGCCTGTGCGCTATATCTTTCATGATGGTTGACAGATGGCTCGGCCCCATATCACAGGTGGGGGTATTGACCAGATCCCGCACCAGCGTAATGGCGCTGATCGTGGCTTTGATCTCCTTCAACTCACCATCATTTTTCAGAACCAAAGTGGCTTTGCGGGCGTTTTTCTTACCTTGATAGCGGTCAAATTTATATTGCGCCAGTGCCCAGCCGATAGCCAGATGTTTTGGGTTATCTTCGGCTTCAAGGCGGTATTTTCCTTCGGGCAGGCTCGTGGCCAAGGGGGCAAGGCCCCAAAGGTCGGGCGCATCGCTATTTGCCGGATTATCACCAAGCCCGATTGCTATCGCGGATAATTCACCGGAGGCCCCCATAAGCTTAAGGGTTTCCCCTTTGCCCGCTTTAAAGCCATTATCCTTTGCCCATCTGGCCTGTATAGGCGTCAGAGATTTAAGCCAAGTTTCAAGGCTTGTCCCGGAGACGATATATATCGGGATAGCCGTATCATGTTCTTCGAATGTCAGATATTCACTCATTAACAAATGCCCATCACAGATCGCAGCTTTGAACGGTGATATCCGCAAATGACCGTCGTTCCGAGATGATCGTGAAACGATATTCTTTGTCCTGAACAACAACAGTATGATAAAGCGGTAACAGGCCACTTGCTTCCTGCGTCTCGCCGCCGGGCAAGGTAAAACTTGCCGTTACGGGTTTTAACGGGTCAAACCAGGCTTCCGGATTGCCGTCATCATTAACGGTCGGGCTGCCTTTGGCCGTGATGGTGATCAGGCCGCGGTAAAAACTGATGCTGCCATTACGCGTTTGTGATACCGGCGTATGAACGACAATTCTTTTTGCCTGTGCCGTTTTTGTACATTTGGCATCTTTTGTCATGCCGGCGATCAGGCTGTTCATTCTTTGCGGACTTATGCCGTCCGACACCTTCTGGTTAATGATCAGCAGAAGATTCTGAATGGCGTCACTGGGCAAAAGTTTCTGCATTTTATTCAAGGCGGCTTCTGTATTGCCAAGTTCAATGCGCAAATTCTCCAGATCGGCGGTTTGCTGGTCGAATTTTTCACTATTATAGGCCATATTGCGCAGGGCTATTTCCTGTCCTGTATCAAAGGCGAAATAGCTGCTGCCGATGAGAATGGATAGAATAATAATAAACTTGAAAAACGCCCAAAACCTCTGGTTTCGGCGTTTCTGGAGTTCTTTTCTGTGAGCAAGGCCGAGAGACATATGATATAAAGTTCCCATTGGTTGAATTTAACAAATGGACTTTAAACCAGAATAATCTATTTCTCAATAGATTGGTTCTTTTTGTTTGGCATTTTCAGATTGTATTTTGGTGCAGTGTAATAGCCTATGAAAGTGATGCAAATATTTTTTTTCCTGTTATGCTAGTATTTCGCGGGAGGGGTTTTCGCGGGATTAGCAAATTATACGTGGGGTAGGTCTAAGCGATGTGGGGGTTTCTTTTAATTTAATTGTTATTTATATTAATTAATAATATTCTATATACTTGCTTAATCTGCTCGTTCTATTTTGAAGGAGTATGGATAAATGAATAAAAAAACTATATTAGTAGGCCCTATTATGGCCCTATTGGCATCTGGTTGTGCAAGCGTTATGAGCGGAACAGATCAAGACATCGCGGTGCACACGAATCCAGAGGGTGCTGAGTGTATATTGACGCGCGAAGGCCTGCAATTAAGAAAAGTAACAACACCTGATAATGTAAGAGTAAGTAAGTTAAAGCATGATATCTATGTGAAATGTTCTATGGAAGGCTTTCATGATTCGACGGCACATGTGAATTCTGGCACGCAAGGGTCGGTTTTTGGAAATATTTTGTTAGGTGGCGGAATTGGCTGGGCTATAGATTCAGCGAGAGGGGCAGACAATAAATATGCTGATGTTGTAACCGTTACAATGGTGCCCCTTGGGTATAATGCTCCAGCAATTGTTAATATTGATGTCGACGGCAAGGAAGTTGATAAGTCAGAGATCGAGGCGAAACAAGAAGACGTTATTGAAGGCGAAGCATCTGATGCACAAGATACAAAAAGTGAGGATGTTTCTGAGGCTGTAGCTCCAGAAGCCCCAATAGCAACAGAAGTTCCAGTAGAACCAGAAGAAGCTAAAAAGGCTGAAAATAAAGATGCCGAATAGCCTGTTTTTTTGAAATTAACGACTCACCAATCCACGGTTAATGGTATGGTGAGTCGATTTCGTCATATTGTAAAATTTGTAAAACTAACCTGAATTATTTTCCACACAAAAATTTTTCTTAAGCTTCTCTGTTTATTAATTTAAATATTCAACGCCTGATCCAGATCGGTGATGATGTCTTTAATGGCTTCGATGCCAACGGACAGGCGGATGACGTCTGGGCCGGCGCCGGCGGCGATTTGGCGGGGTTCATCCAATTGCCGGTGGGTGGTGGACGCGGGGTGAATAATCAGGCTGCGGGTATCGCCAATATTGGCCAGATGCTTGAATAGTTTTACGCCTTCGACCATTTTAATTCCGGCATCATAGCCGCCAGTCAAGCCGAATGTCATCACGCCGCCGCCGCCTGCCGGCATATATTTCTGTTGCAGGGCATGATATTCATCACCTTCCAATCCGGCATAGGATACCCATGATACTTTGTTATGCCGCTGCAGAAACTGTGCGATATTGAGCGCATTGTCACAATGGCGCTGCATACGCAGGGGCAAGGTTTCGATGCCATTGAGGATATAAAAGGCATTTTGCGGCGATAGACATTGGCCAATATCGCGCAGGCTCAGGACGCGGCAGGCAATGGCAAAGGCGATATTGCCCATGGCGGCGCCGAAAGCTTCGCCAATGACCATGCCGTGATAGCTGTTGCAGGGCGCGCTCAGGGTTTTATATTTATCACGTGATTTGGGGGCCATCCAGTCGAATTTACCGCTGTCGATAATGACGCCGCCTATGCTGTTGCCTTGCCCACCGAGGAATTTGGTCAGGCTGTGAACCACGATATCCGCGCCATGCTCGATGGGGCGGCATAAATAAGGACTGGCCAGCGTATTATCGACAATCAGGACAATGCTCGCCGCATGGGCAACCTCGGCAATGGCGGCGATATCCGTGACCACACCGCCCGGATTGGCGAGGCTCTCAATGAAGATGGCTTTTACCTTGTCATTCATGGCGGCTTTAAAGCTTGCCGCCGTGGGGTCAACGAAAGTCGTTTTCCAGCCGAACTTTTTAAAACTTTCCCCCATTTGATTGACCGAACCACCATAAAGCTTGTTGGCGGCGAGGATTTCATCGCCGGGCTCCAACAGAGTATGAAATACGGTAAATTGCGCCGCATGACCGCTGGAGACCGCCAGTGCCGCCGTGCCGCCTTCGAGGGCCGCGACACGATTTTCCAACACCGCCACCGTTGGGTTGGTGAGTCGGCTGTATATATTGCCGAATTCCGCCAGATTAAACAGATTGGCGGCCTGTTCCACCGTGTTGAATTCAAAAGAGGCCGTTTGATAAATCGGCGTTGCGCAAGCGCCCGTGGCCGGGTCGGCTTGTTGTCCGGCATGTATGGCCAATGTTGAAAAGCTATAGTTTTCAGTCATTTGTCTCGTGTCCTTATAAGATGGTTTTTTAAAGGGCGTAAAAAACATGTATTTAAAGTGGTTTAACGAATGGTATTATAATACCATGTTTGTAACTATATGAATTTATACCAATATTTCCCGTTGACATTCAAGAAATTACTGGCATATTGCGCAAGTTTTATGGCGCGGGGTTATTTTGAATCCGCGCTGAATTTGACTTAAGGAAAATGAGATGAAAACCTATTCTGCGACGCCAGCAGATATTGAGAAAAAATGGTTCGTCATTGACGCTGAGGGAATTATCCTTGGCCGTATGGCGGCGATCATTGCCTCTCGTCTGCGCGGTAAACACAAGCCCACATTTACGCCTCACATGGATGATGGTGATAATATCATTGTTATCAATGCTGAAAAAGTAAAGCTTTCCGGTAAAAAAATGGATGACAAGATCTATTATTGGCATACCGGTCATCCGGGCGGGATCAAACAGCGCACGCCGCGGGATATACTCGAAGGCGATCATGCGGAACGTGTGGTGGTTCAGGCTGTGAAACGGATGCTGCCAAGCGGGCCACTCGGTAGTGAGCAGATGAAAAATTTGCGGGTTTTTGTTGGACCAGAACATACACATGCCGCCCAGAACCCCGAGGTTATTGATGTCGCGGCAATGAATATCAAGAATACAAGGAGCAGGGCATAATGGCTGAAGAAAAGAAAACGCTGGAAGATCTGAAGGATATTACTTCAGAAGTCAAAGCCAAGGCTGCCCCGGCTCAGGAAGCCGATAGTGAGACTGTTGTTGTCCAGCCAAGAATTGACGCGCAAGGCCGCTCATACGCAACAGGCAAGCGTAAAGATGCGGTTGCCCGTGTCTGGATCAAGCCGGGTAAAGGCCTTATCACGATCAATGGCCGTGATCAAAAAACTTACTTTGCCCGCCCGACATTACGTATGGTTGTTAACCAGCCTTTCGGTGTGACATCCCGCGTAGGTCAGTTTGATGTGATTGCAACGGTTAAGGGCGGCGGTCTGTCCGGTCAGGCCGGTGCGGTACGTCATGGGATATCCAAGGCGATGACATATTATGAACCTGATCTGCGTCCGGCCCTGAAAGCCAATGGCTTCCTAACCCGTGATGCCCGTGTTGTTGAACGTAAGAAATACGGTAAAGCCAAGGCCCGCAAGAGCTTCCAGTTCTCCAAACGTTAAGGCAGAAACACGAAATTACTCAATTGAATCAAAGGCTTGCGTTTCTGCGCAGGCCTTTTTTATATTCTGAAAATATTCAAAAAAATGGTGTATTCCCTAACCTGCCCGTTTCTGGGAGCATCCTTCATTGATAGATTAGACTTTCAGGAGGGCTTTGAAAGTTTCATCAATCGTGCTCAGGGTCTTGGCATTTGCTTTATAGGCATGAGTGGCTTTGATCATCTCTGCAATTTCAGCGGGAAATGACACATTGGGAATATTAACAAGGCCGCCCTCTCCGGCAAATGGGGAAGAGGGATCATATACGGACAGGCTCGCGGGGGAAACCGGTATGGTCGTGGCCCGTGTCCCGCCCGTGGGAAGCGACGTCTGTTCAACGCGCTGGGGCGTGTAACCCGGATTGAAAGCCTGCCCGGCAACAGTAGTCCCTTGCGTTTGCGGGGAAGATTTAACCTGTGCGTTGACAATATTATTCGCTGCCGCATTCAGGCGGCTGCTTGATGCGATTAATCCTGAAACACTGGTCTGTATTGCCTTGAACATTCAGTTCTTCTTTTAATGCTCCGATTCCCCTTGTTATCCTTATGGGGATGGATGGGTTACATTCTTGTTGTGTCATTCTGTGTCAGGAGGAAGGTTATTTCCAATTGATACATAATGCGATTCTGGTAACTTTACCGGGGGAGTTCTAAAATTATCTTAACAAAAGATAAATTTTTCATTGTTTATGAAACAGGCTTGCTTTTAACGTTGTGCGGACTTGTTTTGGGCTGCCTGGGCCAAGGCGCTTGCCAGATTTAATGACCCTTGCAAGCGGCTTGCTACTTTTGACCATTTTCGGACATAAACCAATTTGTGATCAGGGCGCAGTTTTGTGATGGTCGACTGATTAGACATAAATTCCACAAGCCCGGCCGGGTTGGCGAATTTTGACCCTCGAAAAGTGACAATGGCGCCTTTGGGGCCGGTATCAATCTTCTCAATCCCGGCCAGACGACAGAAATATTTGATAAGAATAACCCGCAGTAAATGTTCGACCTCCTCTGGTAAGTCGCCAAATCTGTCGATCAGTTCGGCGCCAAAGGTATCTATTTCCCGCCGATCATTCAAGTCCGCGAGACGGCGGTAGAGCGACATGCGCAGATTAAGATCCGGCACGTAACTTTCCGGAATTAATATCGCGGCTCCCACATTGATTTGCGGCGACCAGATGCCATCTATTTCATCATCTGCGATACCCGTTTTGGCATTGGCAACGGCTTCTTCCAGCATATGTTGGTAAAGTTCCATCCCGACCTCTTTGATGTGACCGGATTGCTCCTGCCCAAGCAGATTTCCCGCGCCGCGAATATCAAGGTCATGACTGGCAAGGGTAAAGCCCGCGCCCAGCGTATCCAGCGTTTGCAGCACTTGAAGACGTTTTTCGGCTTGTTTCGTCGGCAGCCTGCGCGGCTCTAGCGTAAGATAGGCATAGGCCCGGGTTTTCGACCGGCCAACCCGCCCGCGAAGCTGATATAATTGCGCAAGGCCAAACATATCGGCCCGATGAATGATCATGGTGTTGGCCGTGGGGATATCCAGACCGGATTCGACAATAGTGGTGGAGATCAGAACATCGTATTTGCCGTCATAGAAGGCATTCATAATATCTTCAATCTGGGTGGGGGGCATTTGGCCGCTTGCCACGGCGCATTTGACTTCCGGCACATGTTCGCGCAAAAGATCTTCGATATCTTTTAAGTCCGATACCCTTGGGCAAACATAAAAACTTTGCCCGCCCCGGTAATATTCTCTGAGCAAAGCTTCGCGGATGACCATACTGTCCATGGGCAGGACAAAGGTGCGAATGGCCAGCCGGTCTACAGGCGGCGTGGCAATCAGGCTCAGGCCGCGCATGCCGTTCATGGCCAGTTGCAGCGTGCGCGGTATGGGCGTCGCCGTCAAGGTCAGCACATGGACGTTATGCTTCATTTTTTTCAGGCGTTCTTTGTGACCCACGCCAAAATGCTGTTCTTCATCAATGATGATCAGGCCAAGGTTTTTGAAATTTATGCTTTTGCCGAGCAAGGCGTGAGTGCCAATGACAATCTCGCAGGTGCCCTGGGCAAGTTCCTCGCGGGTTAACTTTTGTTGTTTGGATGTCACCAGTCTGGACAGATGGCCAATTTTGACCGGCAGGCCTTTAAAGCGATCCGTAAAGGTTTTATAATGCTGGCGGGAGAGCAGTGTTGTCGGGGCGATGATGGCCACCTGAAAACCTTCCATCACCGCGAGGAAAGCTGTCCGCAAAGCAATTTCTGTCTTGCCAAAACCCACATCACCGCAGATAAGCCTGTCCATGGGTTTGCCGCTGGACAGATCGCCAATCACATCCGCAATGGCGCGCAGCTGATCATCGGTCTCATTATAGGGAAACCGCGCGCAGAATTCATCATACAACCCTTCCGGCGGTTGAATGACAGCGCCTTTTCGCAAGGCCCGCTGGGCGGCAACTTTGATCAATTCATCGGCCATATCCCGAATGCGCTGTTTTAATTTGGCTTTGCGTCCCTGCCATGCTGCCCCGCCGAGTTTGTCCAGCTGGCCGTCACTGCCTTCGGCCCCATAGCGGCTGAGAATTTCAATATTTTCCACGGGGACATATAATTTATCGCCGCCGTGATAGGTCAGATGAACGCAGTCATGAGCGGCCCCATTAACGTCAAGGGTGATGAGCCGTTCATAACGGCCAATACCATGATCCATATGCACCACAAGATCGCCGGGGGTGAGGGCGGAGGCCTCTTGAATAAAATTTTCCGCCTTGCGGGATTTTCGAACTTTACGGACGAGACGATCCCCCAGAATATCCTGCTCTGAGATGATTACGACATCATCTGTCTCAAAACCATGTTCCAGCGGCAGAATAATCAGCCCCAGAACATTGGCGGGTAATTTTTTGCAATTGGCCCATTTATGTATGATTTTATGGTTTGTCATGCCATGTTCGTTGAGCAAGGCGACCAACCTGTTTTGCGACCCTGCGCTATAGGAGGCAATAAGGACTTGCTTGCCGGCGCGCTGTCTTTCGGTGCAATGTTTGCCCAGGGCATCATAGACATTCAGCGCCTGATCATTATTCCTCTCCGGAGAGAAATCCCGTCCAACCTTGCCGTCGAGCCGCATATGGTTGACATCGGGCGGGGCGTGAAAGCTGGTGAATTGATGGATTTTTCGATCTTCACAATATTCTTGCCATTGCTGTGAGGTCAGATAGAGCTTTTCTGGCGGCAGCGGTTTATAGGTTGAGAAACTGCTGGCGCGGCCCCTTATTGTTTGGTCATAGGCCTCTTTTCGGGTTTGATAATAATCCTTAATGGCGGACAGGCGGTCGGCAAAAGCTTCGCCGGTCAGCGTATCCATGGTCACGGGGCAGGCTGGCAGATAATCAAACAGCGTTTCCAGTTTAAAATGAAAATAGGGCAGCCAATGTTCCATACCCTGATGTCGGCGCCCTTCTTTAATAGCCTCATACAAAGGGTCCTGATCCAGAATATTGCCGAATTGCCGTGTATAGGCCCCGCGAAACCGCCGGATGCTCTCTTCATCCAGCATAATCTCGCTCATGGGGACGAGAGCAATTTCTTCGATATTATCTGCTGTGCGCTGGCTGACGGGGTCAAATAACCGCATAGCCTCAATGACATCTCCCCATAGGTCAATGCGCACCGGGCTGTCATGGCCCGAGGGAAAAATATCGATCAGGCCGCCGCGAATGGCAAAATCACCATGTTCCATCACCGTGCTGGATCTTGCGTAACCATTGCGGATCAGGAAAGCTGTCAGATGTTCCACGTCAATCTGATCCCCGATCATGGCGCGAAATGACAGATTTTTAAGACTGGCCCGTTCGGGTATCATCTGGGCGGCGGCATTGATGGTGGTGATGATCAGTCTTTTTTTTGCCTGCGGCGGCGGCGCGGCCAATTTACTGAGAGTTGTCATGCGCTGGGCACTGATATTCGGGTTGGGTGATACCCGGTCATAGGGCAGGCAATCCCAGGCCGGGAATATTAAAATTTCCGTTTTAGGAGAGAAAAAAGCAACAAGATCCGCAAAATTATGCAGGCGATGGTCATCGCGGGCAATATGCAGCATATCACCCTCTTTGGTATTTGAGGCATTTAATATCTGGGCAATGAATAAGGCGTCGCGGCCTTCAGGGGATTGGGCAATGACAAGGGGGACTTCGGCAGATATGAATTGATTTTGTTTATTCACTTGATAATCTTAAGGTAATCAACGGCTTGCAGCATTTCCATGACATCATGCTGCAAATGATCCGGAACTTGCTTGTCTTTGGTGATCCAGGCAACAATATTGCCATCTGATTCCCGCAATAAATTTTCATAACGATCCAGCTGTTCGGAACTCAGGCCGGCTATATGCGTGTCAGCAAAATGACCAAGCAGGATATCTGCCTCTTTGATACCGCGATGCGCGCTCCTGAATTTCAGGCGTTTTATGCGGATATCATGTGATTCATCCGCATCAATTTCAGGTTCAATAAAACCGGGGGCATCAAATGAAGGCATGGCTGTTACATTCTATTGTGAGTGAATGGTTTAAAGTATAAAGTGCCAGTGATAGGAAAAATAACAACGTGAATCAAATAGAAACGCATGCGACCGGAAATTTTATACCCATTTTTTGCCGATACCGTTAGTCTCCCCGGCGTGGGGGGGCGGATTGCGGCCCTGCTTGAAAAAATACTTGGCCGCAGGGTGGTGGATATATTCTGGCATTTGCCGGTGGATATTATTGATCGCCGGGCTTGCCCGCCCTTGTCAGAAATTAAATATGATCAGACTGTCACGGTGAAGGTAACCATAGATAAACATGACGCGCCGCCGCGCGGCACCCGGCGGCCTTACCGGGTGTGGTGTCATGATGATAGCGGCAGTTTGCAATTGATTTTTTTTCATGCCAAAGGCAATTATATTCTGCGGCAATTGCCCGTGGGGGAGTTGCGCCTGATCAGCGGCAAGGTCGAGGTTTTTAACGAACAGCTTCAGATGAGCCACCCAGATTATATGGTTTCGCCGGACAAGCAGGATGACATTCCGGATGTGGAACCTGTCTATCCTTTAACCGCAGGCATCAGCAGCAAAATCATGACCAAAATTGCGCGCGGGGCCTTGGAAAGATTGGTGTCCTTACCGGAATGGCAAGATATATCCCTGCGGACACGCGAAGCCTGGCCCTCATGGATGGAGGCGGTGAAGGCGGCTCATATGCCGCAAAACCACGGGGACTTGCAGATGAACAGCCCGGCCCGCGCGCGGCTCGCGTATGATGAATTTCTGGCCAATCAATTGGCTCTTGAAATTATGCGCCGCCAAAATCAAAAGAAAAAGGGGCGTTCTCTTAAAACGCAGGGATTATTGAGGGCGCAGTTGCTGGAAAATTTGCCCTATCAGCTGACCAATGCCCAGAACCGCTGCATCGGCGAGATAGAAAAGGATCTGGCGCAGCCCTATGCCATGATGCGCTTGCTGCAGGGCGATGTGGGCAGCGGCAAGACGGTCGTTGCCTTGATGGCCATGCTGATCGCTGTGGAAAATAATGTGCAGGCCGCCATGATTGCGCCAACGGAAATTCTGGCCCGGCAACATTATGTCAGCCTGCGTGACATGACGGCGGGTATGGATGTCACTATTGCCGTCCTGACCGGCCGCGATAAAGGCCGGGCGCGGAAGAAATTACTGGATGATCTGCAGGCGGGGGAAATTGATATTCTGGTTGGCACTCATGCCTTGTTTCAAAAGGATGTGGTCTATCATGATCTGGCTTTTGCGGTGGTTGATGAACAGCATCGTTTCGGGGTTGAGCAGCGTATGGCCTTATCTGCCAAGGGGGCCGGCGCTATGGATGTATTGGCCATGACGGCGACGCCAATCCCGCGAAGTTTAACCTTAACGGCTTACGGCGATATGGACAGCTCGCGCCTTGATGAAAAACCGCCGGGGCGAAAGCCTGTGGATACCAGAATAATCCCTTTAGGCCGCCTTGATGAAGTGGTTCAGGGGATTAAGCGGGCTCTTGTGGGGGGCAACAGGGCTTTTTGGATTTGTCCGTTGGTTGAGGAATCCGAAGTTCTGGATATTGCCGCCGCTGAAGAAAGATATCGTCATCTTGAACAGGTTTTTGGCGCAAGGGTCGGGCTGGTTCATGGCAAAATGAAGCCGAAGGAAAAAGATGACGTCATGACGCGTTTTGTCGCCGGTGATATTGACATATTGGTGGCCACCACTGTGGTTGAGGTTGGCGTGAATGTGCCCGAAGCCACCATAATGATTATTGAACATGCCGAAAGATTCGGCCTGTCGCAGCTTCATCAGTTGCGGGGCCGGATTGGGCGCGGACTGGAGAAATCTACTTGCCTGCTGCTCTACGGAAATTTGAGCGGAGGCGCGGCAAAGGCGCGGCTGGAAATCATGCGGGAAACCGAAGATGGGTTTAGAATTGCCGAAGAAGATTTGCGTCTGCGCGGGGCCGGTGAATTGCTTGGTACCCGTCAAAGCGGCATGCCGGATTTTAAAGTGGCAAGCCTCGAAGAAAACGGGCAATTGATTGCCGTCGCGCGGGATGATGCGCGGCTCATCATGGAAAAAGACCCCGAATTAAAAAGCGAACGGGGGCAGGCTTTAAGAATTTTGCTGTATCTGTTTGAGCGGGACGAAGGCGTTAAATATCTGACGTCAGGCTGAGGGCTTATTTTCTTTTATGGGCAGGCGACTTGGATCCACAAGGCCGGCGGAGATAACATATTTGGCCCCTTCGTCCGGGGTCATGTCAAGATAGATAACATCTTTTCTGGGCACGAATAACAGAAAACCGGATGTGGGGTTCGGCGTAGTCGGCAGGAAAACATTGACCACATCATCCTGCATTTTTGCTTGCACTTCTCCGGTATTTTCACCGGAAACAAAAGCAATGGCCCAGATGCCTTTGCGCGGATATTCCACCAGAACCACATCCTGAAAACTGACGGCATCCTCGGAGATTACCGTTTCAAAAATCTGCTTCAATGTATTATAAACGCTTCTGATGATTGGCATACGGTTAAGTATTTTTTCGCCGACCCGGATCAGGCCTTTGCCAAGAAAATTAGCGGCAAGAAAGCCAAGTATTGTTAACATGAAAAAAAGGAAAACCAAGCCAATTCCCGGCAGCGGAAAAGGCAGGTAAGTTTCGGGATTATAAGCCGCTGGAATTAAAGGTTTGATATTGCGGTCAATTAAATCAATGAAAGCAAGAGCCAGATAAATAGTGATGCCCACAGGAGAGGCGACGACAAGACCGGTCAGGAAATAAGTTCTCAAACGCTGAAGTATGGTTTTTTCAGCTTTAACTTTTAAGGGGTCAGTCATATATTTCAATCTTATATTTTAGGGGTCATTGATTTACAGATACCATAAGAAAATAGAGCGCCACTATGGCATAAATATGTCTTTTCTAGAGTGTCTTTGTATACATACGGTAGTTTTTATAGCGCCGGCAACCAATGGTTTCCAGCATTTTGGACAGGCGGGTATTATCCTCTAAAACCCAAGAGAGTTCTGCGTGTGTGCAGCCGGAATTTGTCGCATTAATTCGGCATTGCTCAATCAGGGCAAAGGCCATTGCGCCGCCAACGGCGGTATTTTGGAATTCTTTTCGTACGCCCATCAGGGGCACACGAACTGTTTTATAGGTTGGCCTGATCTTAAGGCGCCATAACAGTTTGAAAATACCAAAGGGAAACAGGTTTCCCTTCATGTCGGCAATGATTTCATTCAGATTGGGCAGCGTGACCATCATCGCCATGGGAACCCCGTCATATTCCGCGATATAGGTGAAATCCTCACGGATCAATAGCTTCATATCCTTTACGGTTTTATTAAGCTCGGCTTCGGTAAAGGGCAATGCCATCCAATTATCCGACCAGGCATCGTTAAAGATGTCGAGAATGGTTTTTAAATCTTTCTCGTAATTCTTCATATTTATGGGGCGTAGCCTGATTTTACCGTCTCTCATGCTGCGGGTGATCATTTTTTTTATGGTCGGCGGCAAAACATCTTTGTCAAACCTCAGGTAATAGGCCCATAAATCTTTAATTTTCTCCATGCCGTAATGGGTCATTAAGTCTTGATAATAGGGCATGGCATGGTTCATCATCAAACTTGGCGGCGTATCAAACCCGTCGACAAGAATGCCAGCTTCTTCATTGATGGACAGGCTGAAGGGACCAATCACCTTGTCGCGGCCATTCTGTTTTAACCATTGAAACGCTGTGTCCAGAAGGGCGGTTGCAACTTGACCATCATTGATACATTCAAAGAAGCCAAAATGGCCAACTTTTTCATGATGCCGTTGTTCCACCAATTCATCAACCTGCGCGCTGATCCGGCCTACGATTTCTTCCCCTTTATAGGCCAGCCAGAATTTTGCGCGGGCATGTTCAAAATAAGGGTTTTTTGACGGATCCAATATTTCCATGCGCTCTAATATCAGGGGGGCAACCCAATGGGGGTCATCTTTATAAATATCCCATGGTAATTTGACGAAATATTTTAAATCCTGTTTGTTTGTCACCTCTTTTATGGTGATGGCAGATGTCATGTGAGTATCCTTATTCTTCAGTCAGCAAAATGAAACTAAGCCCCATGAGGGCAAAAAGAAAGAAGGGCAACCAGGCCGCAATCATGGGCGGCACCGCGCCATATTGGCCTAATGCCACAAACAGGTTGTTGATAACAAAATAGCCAAAACCCATAGCGCCGGTCAATGCAATCCGGCCAAAAAGATTGCCACCCCGATGCAGCCCGAAGGCCGCAAGGCCCGCAAGCAAAGGCATGAGCAGCGTACTGAGCGGCGCGACGAATTTCTGATATAGCATGGTTTCAAAACTTGCCGTGTTGTGGCCTTCTTTTTTAAGCTGCGTTATGGCGGTGCGCAGTCTTTGGATGCTGACGCGATCCGGCTTAAGGGCCAAGGCAATAAAACGTTTTGGGGGAATATCCGTATCCCAGATAAGATTTTCCATGGGGGTGACTTTTAAAGTTTTGATGTCAAATTCCTTGACCTCGAACATTGTCCATTTATCATCGCGAAATACAGCAAAGTCAGCCTTGATCAGGGAGGTGATTCTCATGTCTTTATCCCGAATATACTGGGTCACCTTATCCAGGAGTAAAATGCTGCCATTACGGCTGGCGCTTTCCGCCTTGATTAAATTATTACCATCCGTGACCCATGCGTCATAAACCGTATCAGGCGCAGGCGGCAGGTCGGCTGCATATTTATTCTCTTTCCAGTTTTTAAGCTCTGCCTTCGCATGCACGGCAACTGTTTCCGTAAATACAAAATGCAGGCTGGCAATCAATAAAGACATGAGAAGCAGGGGCGTTATTATTCTAAAGGCTGACCAGCCCGATGCCTTCATAACAATGATTTCGCTGTGGATATTCAGACCAGCGAGGCTGATGATAGCGGCCAGAAGGGCGACGAAGGGCGAGAAAAGCGATAATAATGTTGGGGTTCGAAGGGTCACATAATGCCATAGGTCAGCATTGACCGCCCCGTCTCCGGCCAATATATCGTCTGATTCAGACAAAAGGTCGAGCATTTGCAATGTGGCGACCAAACCGATTAATATGATGATATATCGGCTGATGAAAAGTTTGGCCAGATAAACATCCATACTACCGGGATTGAAAATTCCGCCAAGACGTCCCGAAAATTTGATAAATCGTTCCATATTAATTTACCGCCCGTAATCGTCTGATGATACGGCTTATGGCTTCCACCATAACCTCATAGATAATTTCAATGCGGCGCAGGGGTAATCCGCCTACTTTATAGGCCCCGATATAATATAATCGCGCCGTGAGCAGAATGAAGAATAATGTAGGCAACCAGATCACAAGCCAAGGGGATACCCCGCCCATAGCTGAGAAATTAAGGCCAAATTCCAGAAGTTTATGATAAATAAGCAGAATGATCACCCCGACAGTGATACCAAGCGCTCGCCCGGATCTTTTGGCAACCAAGCCTAGCGGAATAGCCAGAAACGGCACGATTAAAATGGAAAGTGCGCGGGCAATACGGGAATGAAGCGTCGCGATGATCGCGGGATCATCACGTCCCCGTGCCTGCCAAAGCTCTATGATGGTCATTTCTTTTGCCTCTTGCCCCCGGTCACGGAAACTGGCGAAATTTGGCACATCCATGGGCAAGTCATGCATATCAAAATTGACAATATTAGGCCGGCTTTGGGTTAAATCCAGATCTATGATCGTGCCATTATACACTCTTAAAATCAGAAAGCGTTGATCGGGAGAGACAAAAAAGCTGCCTCTTTCTGCGCTGATGGATTGAATTCGGCCATTGGCGGATTCTTTTTGAGCAAATATATTGATGAGTTCGCGTCCCGAATCCCGAGATTCTTCGATGCGCAGTGTCAGGCCATCGCCAAGATTCGTAAATTCCCCGGCCTTGATGCTGGCCCCTAATGCGCCGCTTCTCACGTCAAAGACCAAACCTTGATAGGCATATCGGCTATAGGGCTGGACAAAGCCGACCACGATGACATTTACGATAAGTAAGAATATCGCGATATAGAAAGTTGGGACGACCAGACGATTTAGGCTCATCCCTGTGGCCAGCAAGGCGTCAAGTTCGCTGTTCAGCGCAAGTTTTCGTACCGCAAGAAGGACGCCTAAAAACATGGATAACGGCAAGACCAGTGTTAGATATTGCGGCATAAGATTGCCCAGCATACGCCAGACAATATCAATCGGGCCGCCTTGATTAATCACAAAATCAAAAAGACTGAGCATTTTTTCCAATAATAACAATACTGCAGATATGCCCAAAGTTACCAATAAAGGCACAATTGTTTCTTGTAATATATATTTATCAATTTTTTTTAGCATTAAGTCGCTTTTGGTCTGGATTTAGCCTAATTTCCAACTTATAGCTTTTGATCTACCAAGAATATAGCTAAAAGGAAAAATAATTTTTGCTTAATGACCTGTTTTTATGGTTTTTATAGGGCTAAAATAGAAAAATAACAGTTGGAATCCGCGTTGGGAATTATTGCCATATTAAGTAGCCCGTCTTCTTTTGCCCATAATGGTGAAATGGAGAAAATTCGCGCTGTCATTGCAGGCGGGTCGGGCATTTTTCATTACGAAGTGGAAAAACATAAAGATATCGCCGAAGCCCTTACAAGGTTTCAGCAGGCGAATGTTCAGGCCATTGTCATTCTTGGTGACCGGGCGCTGACATCGGCAACTTTTGAACATATCGTTGAGAAAGATCTGCTCAAAGGGATGGATATTCCTTTGGCGATTCTGCCGGCGGGAGATAATAATATTGTTGCGGAGAATTTCGGCGCAAACTGCCCGGAACCCCATCTCGCCTTGAAAGCCTTGTTAGAGAACCATCAAAAAGGCAATCTGCTGACCCATGTAACAGAAATTCCGCTGATCAAATTGGAAGGCGTCAGGGGCGTTGGCTATCTTTATGGGCTTTTCTTTTGCGCCGGTGAAGTGATTAAACAAAAAAATCTCTTTAAACGAAAAATATACGGAAAAAACTTGTTTAAAGGCATACGTAATTGGCTGAATATATTAATTCTCATTCAGTCCGCCTATCGCCAAGCCTTGGGGAAAAACAAGATGGGGAAAAACAAACTTGAAGAGGCTATTCGTATAAATCGAAATCAGCGCGGTGCCGTTGTCGGGCATTTTTTCATGCTTCTGATCACGACTCTGGATAAATCTTTTTGGGGCGTGTCCATCGGTCAGGAGAAAAAGCAGGATAAGGCGCATTTCATTAGTGTGGAAAATACGCCAAAAGCTATTTTGGCAACGGGCAAGCTGATGCTTGGCGGCAATTATCATGGCATTGACCATGTGGGCAACATCATTGCAGAGATCCAGCATGCCAGAATAGTGCTTCAGACACCGTTTGTTCTTGATGGCAGCTATTATGAAACGGATGAGACAGGCGAATTATTTGTCACCGTAACAAATCGCCTGAAATTCATCAAATTAAGCTAAAACGCGCTTGGGTATATCCTGCAACAGGCCAAGTTTGGTGCCGACCAGAATGAATTTCTCCAGCATAAAGTCAATCTGCTCAAGGCTATGGGCCGCAGAAAGACTACAGCGCATCAGGTTTAATTTCTTTGGGGTCGCGGGCGGCAGGGCAAGGTTAACATAAACCCCTTCCTTAATCATTTCGCCCCAAAAAGCAATCGCCGTATTTTGCTCAGCTATAATGATGGCCGCGATCGGACTTTCGCCTGTGGTGCCCATGTCAAACCCGGCCTGGCTTAATCCATTGTTGAGCCGCCTTGAATTGCTGAGTAATTTGGCGCGAAGATTGCTGTTGGCGATTAATTCCAGTGCCTTGGTTGCAGAGGCGACAACGGACGGCGGCAGAGATGCCGTAAATATATAAGGGCGGCATACAAGGCGCAAAGCTTCGAATTTCGGGTTGTTGGAGACGCAATAGCCGCCAATCGTTCCCACCGACTTGCTAAAGGTGCCGACGATGAAATCTATTTGATCCTCAACCCCCTGTTCCTGTGCGACGCCACGTCCGGTTTCGCCAAATACGCCGATTGAATGGGCTTCGTCAACAAGGATAAACGCATTATAGGCCTTGGATATCCGGGTGAGCTCTTTTAAGGGCGCCTGATCACCAAGCATGCTGTATACGCCTTCCAAAACGACCAGAATGCCGGCTTGCGGATCATTTTTTCGGATACGGGCAAGTTTTTTGTCCAGATTATCGGCATCATTATGTTTGAAGCGCACGACAGTGGCATTTCCCATGGCGCAGCCATCATAGATACTGGCGTGGCTGTCCGCATCGATAACGACATAATCTTTTGGCCCGGCAAGGGTCGCAATGATGCCAAGATTGGCCTGATAACCCGTTGAAAAAACGATAGCATGCCGCGTATTATAGAATTCTTTAAGGGTATCCTCCAGCTTTTTATGGCTATTATACGTTCCATTCAACATGCGCGAACCCGTCGTGCCGGTGCCTAAAGTAAGCAGGGCCTCCTGGGCGGCATCCATACATTCCTGATTAAACGTCATCCCCATATAATTATTGGTGCCGGCAAGGATGGTTTCCCGGCCATTGATAATGGCGGTTGTCGGTGATAATACCTGTTCCATGCTTACGGTAAAGGGATTTGCCGAGCCCTTTGGAAGGCTGTTATAGTCATTCAGTATCGGGTCAAATTTTTCAAAAAGATCAAATGTCATTGTTCACTCAATAATTGTTTTACGATTTCGGCAAATTGGCCAACTGTTTCCAGATCGGGAAGCATGTTGAGAGGAACAGTAATGTCAAATTCATCCTCAATTTCAGACAAAATATCCATCACATTCAGGGAATCAAGTTCCAGATCAACGCTGAATAGACTGTCTTTGGTAATGGGGATGTTTTTCTTGTTAAAGGGGGCAATGAGCGTACAAATCTGCTCAAAAATTTCATCAATAGTTTGTGTCATTTACATTTCCATCTGGAATATTCTTTGAAAATTGCACCCTGATTACAGGTGAACTTCACATCAAATTATTGTCTCTATACCATTTCAGGGTCTTTTTAAACCCTTGTTTTAAGGTGGTCTCAGGTTTCCAATTTGTCAGTCTCATAACATGTGGCCCCCGACATATCCAGTCCGAGTGGCATAATTCGTTAACTTTTTCGGGTGTGATCATGGGAATATAGCCAAATAATGTCGAAAATAAGACATTAATATGACCAAAAAACCTCAATGTAAATTGGGGCAGAGTGATATTAAAAGCATTTATATTCAGTATGTTAGAGGCGGTTTCATACATTTCTTGATTGGAATACCCGTCTTTTTTTCCATCATCAACGTCAAGAATCTGGCCATGGCAAGCCTGATTGTCGGTAACCGCAATCAAGGCACGGGCCAAGTCCGGCGCATAAATCCAGGAGGCTCTGTTATCAGATCCGCCGGGCAGAATGGACATTCTATAAGAGACGGCCTTAAATATTTTAAGGGTCTCCTTGTCCTCGGGCCCGTAAATCCCAGGGGGGCGAAGGATTGTCCACGGCATATTTCCCGCATGTTCGGTCAATATTTCTTCGCCTCTGCGTTTGCTGTCAGCATAGGTGGACAAATGCCTTTCCCGAGCGGCCAGTGATGATAATAAAATAAAATGAGGTTTTGCGCGAGATTTCATGGAGGATTGATGAATGACATCCAGCAGCGTTTTAACGGCGTGGCTGTTGACATGGTTAAAGTCATCTTTGGATCTGGCCTTAACCAGACCGGCCAGATGATAAACAACATCGGCATTCTTGACGAGTTCCATCAAGGCCGGGTGATTATCAAGATCACCGGATATCCAGTTGATTTTTTCTTTTTCCGGCTGGGGCCTTCGGGTCAGGGCATTGACCTGAAACCCCTGGGCGATGAGTTCATCTATTAAATGTTTCCCAACGAACCCTGTGGCCCCAGTAACTGCTGCTATCTTTGTCATCATAAAAAACGGTAATCCCTTTCATGAGAGATTACCGCCATAAGTGTTTGTTCGTCAATGAATTAGGTGGCTTCAAGCGAGAAGTTCACCGGCCAGATATTGCTGGCGGGCTTTCACACGGCTTAATTTTCCGGATGATGTGCGCGGAAGGGAGCGCGGCGGAATCAAGGCAACAATCGGGGAAATCCCAATTAAGGCATGAACTGTTTCCTTGATTTTATTTTCTATTACGGTGCGTTCGGCCTCATCACGGGTTCGGCATTGCACCAGAATTGCGGGGGTTTCCTCGTCCTGTTTGCCGGGAATAGAGACGGCGGCAATATCACCAGCGCGCAGATCATCCAATTGCTCTACTGCCCATTCGATATCTTGGGGCCAATGGTTTTTGCCGTTGATAATGATCAAATCCTTGATCCGGCCAATGATATAGAGGGAACCTTCTTTCATGTAGCCCATATCGCCGGTATCGAGCCATTTATCCTCGGACAGGCAAAGATCTGTGGCCTCTTGATCCTGAAAATAACCCGCCATAACACTGGTTCCGCGAACGCAGACCCGGCCAATTTGATATTCCCCGAGGTCAATATTATTATCATCCCGAATTTCAAGTTCATATTCTGGAATAGGTACGCCGCAATTCACAACGCCGCGATAATTGGTTCCGCTGCCGTTTACCTTGAATTCTTTCAGGGATTTTTCTTCACCGGTTAAGGCCTTCTCATCCACAAGGTCAATTTCAAAACCAGTATTGAGCGGGGCGAAGCTTACGGCCAGCGTACATTCCGCAAGGCCATAGCTCGGCAGGAAAGTCGTGCTTCTGAAGCCGACATCTTTAAAAGTTTCCTGAAATTGTGTCAAGACATCAGCCCGGATCATATCACCGCCAATTCCTGCCACGCGCCAGCTTGACAAATCCAGTTCGGCTATGGTGGTCGGGCTCACGCGGCGGGCGCAAATATCATAACCGAAAGTCGGGCTATAGGCGAGGGTGCCTTTGTTCCGTGAAATTAATTTGAGCCACTGTAAAGGGCGGCGGGCAAAGGCTTCGGTCGCCAGATAATCTGTTGTGACCTGATTGGCAATCGGTGACAGCAAAGTGCCGACCAGACCCATATCATGATAAAAGGGTAGCCAGGATACAACCCGGTCATCTTCATTCAGATCCATGCCGACATAACCGATGCCATAACTGTTTGCCATTAATGATTTATGGGTCACGGAAACGCCGTGGGGAAAACGTGTGCTGCCGGATGAATATTGCAAATAGGCCAGATCTTCTGGTTTGGCGACATGCAGCGGTATAAATTTAATGTCTTTTGCCGAGGATTGCTCTTCAAATGTGGTCGAGGTTCCGACGAATTTCATTTTCAGGCCAGAGGTGGCTTCGTCCAGTAAAGGCAACATATAGGATGCGGAAATAGCCACGGATGCGCCGCAGCTTTTCATTTGCTGATTAAGCTGGCTGGTATATCCTTCGCGCCCCCCGAATGATGTGGGCAGAGGCAAAGGAACCGGCAGCAACCCGGCATATTGACAGCCGATGAAATAACAGACAAACTCATCACTTGTTTCGGCGATCAAGGCCACGCGTGAGCCTTTTTTAATGCCGAAATGGATGAAGCGCCGGCCAATCTCCTGCGCTTTCTTGCATATTTCGGAAAAAGTGATGCTGGTTTCAAGTTCGCCCCGGGGAGAATAAAAATTTAGCCCCCGAATGCCGCCTGCGGCATATTCAATTGCTTCCAAAAGGGTGCCGAAATCAGCGAACCTGCGGGGAAGAGTAGGGTCTTGTGTTGGTAAAGCTTTGCGCATATATGTTTAAAATCACTCACATTGTAATGTGGATAGGTCCACAACTTCATCAGATACAAACAATGTCAGTTTGTCTCCCTATTACAGTTCTTTTATCTTCGATACCTTTTGTCTGGCTGTATCGCAAGGGTTTTATTTCAAATTTAGTCTGATCGCATAATTTTATCATGGGTATTTTATAGGGTGTCGTATCACTTTCCAACTTATTTCTTAAATCTAATTGCGGCTAGGTATTTTAGCGGGATGTTCTTAATGTGTTTTTTTCAGCTAGAAAAATGCCGGTGAAAATAAATAATACGGATATGACATAGGTGATTTTCAATGGTTCATCCAGCCAGATATATCCCGAAAATATGCCGACAAGCGGCAGCATGTACGTGCTATGAGAAACGAAAGTCGCGCCGGCCAGATGGGTTAAATGAAACAATATAAGGGCCGCAATTCCCGTAGAGAAGATTCCCAGCGCGAATAAGGCATACAGGGCGGAAGAGGTTGGCGAGATTGTCCAGGGCTCATCGAAAAAAAGCGCAAGGGGAATGGTAATAAGGGCCGAGGAAATCAGCATGGCAGAAGATGTACTCAGCGAATTTTTATTCTTGAGCCGTCTGATGAGCACGCCTGACAGGGCATAAAAAAATGATGTGAGCAACAGGGCAAACAAGGCAAGGTATAAATGCACTGAGCTATCCAATCCGGATATTGTCCCGTAGAAAAGGCTGCTTACACCGATGATGCCGAAAATAATGCCCACCAGTTTGTTCATTTTAAATTTTTCGTCCTGAGTCAAATAATGGGCGAGAAGAATGGTAAAGAGAGGCAGGAGTGACATGCATATGGCGGCAAGGGAGCTTTGAACATATTGCAGGCCCCAGCTCATCAGGAAAAAGGGCACCACGGCCCCCGCAAGGCCTATGATTGTGCAATGGCCCCAGTCGGAAAGCCTTTGCGGCAGCTTCACCCCCATTTTAAGGGCGATAAGAGATATAATGGCGGCCCCGATCGCGGTGCGCCCGGCAGCAATGGTTAACGGCGGTATGCTCTCCAGCGCAATTTTTACAAACATATAGGCCGTCCCCCATAAGAGCGCGAGAAGGATCAGATAAATAAAATGGCTTGGGGCTCTGTTTTCAGTCATGCTACTCTGATACTATTTATAATTATGAATAATGAAAAACGAAAAAAACGGTTGTTGACCCGTGAATATCTTCTTCGGGCAACCTATAGCTACCTGCAGAGATTTGCAACTACGGAGAAAAACCTGCGGCGAGTTCTGGATCGAAAAGTTCGACGGCGGTTACCTGAGTTTGATTCAGAAGATTTATATATTCAGGCAAAAGTCTGGATTGATGAAATTGTTCAAAATACCGTTGACCAGAAATTTGTTAATGACCGCTTGTTTGCCGAAGGCAGGGCCGCCTCGCTGATCAGAAGCGGTCATTCAAAAATGAAGACCCGCCAGAAACTGCAAGCCAAAGGGGTCGCGCCGGATATGGTGGTTGAAGTGATAGAGGAGCTTGCCGAACAATATGAAGATATGGACTTTGCGGCGGCGGTGAAATATGTTCGCAAAAGAAGATTCGGTGCGTTTTCCACGCGCCATGAGGCGACTGAAGTTGTTGAAAAAGAATTGGCCAGCATGTGCCGCGCCGGTTTTTCATATGGTACGGCGCGTAAGATATTAAAGATGACACGCACAGAATTAGAAGAAATTTTATACGCCGCCCCATGACACAAGGTTGAAGAAAAGACTAAAGCCGAAGGAGAAAAGCTCAAAAATTTGGAAGGAGCAAAGCGACGACCTAGCGACCAAGCGGGAGCGCAGCCCCTAGCGGCGCTTGAGCGGAATCCAAAAAGATTAAATAATTTTAAAAAGCCGGCAAATTTATGATGATAAAAGACTATAATAACGGCTTCAAGAATCCTGTGGCCTATAAGGTAGGGGCGGTATACAGCGGGCTGTTTATGTTCGTCGGCGCGGCTTTGCCTTTTTGGGCCTTATGGTTGTCAAAGATGGGCCTGACACCCGGGGAAATCGGTTTTCTGATTGGTTTTCCGGCTTTTCTGAAAGTTCTGTCCGCCCCCTTTGTCGCCCAGTTATGTGATAAATGGGGCATGACGCGCCGGCCCATGATGGCGCTGATGGCGCTCTCTGTTATATTTTTCTGTGGCTATTTCTTCAGCCGTGGTTTTATGGCCTTTGTTCTGGTGACCCTTGTTTTCAGCCTCGCATATTATTCCGTATCTCCTTTGGTTGAAAGCTATGCGGTTCGGACATGCGACAGATATAATCTGCAATATGGCCGGTTGCGCTCAGTGGGCTCAATTATTTTCATCTTCACGTCTGTTTTATTTGGCATTTATCTTGACCATTCCGGCTATGATAATTTTCTGTATTTTTGCCTTGGCAGTCTGGTTCTGACGTTAATCGCTATTTTTCTGCTGCCAAAAGACGGCAGAAAATTCCCGCCCCCTGATGCTGAATCTATTAAGAATAATTCTGAACCGGCCATTGGGGGGCAATCCCCGTTAAGATTTCTTCTGACCAGTCAGCAATTTATCATGTTTCTTGTTGTTATCAGCCTGATTCAAATGAGCCATGGTTTTATATATGTTATGGGCAGCTATCACTGGGCGGCTCAGGGCATTAATAATGAGACCATTGGGTTGCTGTGGAGTATCGGCGTTATCGCCGAGATTCTGGTGTTTATTTTCGCGGGTAAAGTCATCACGCGTATTCGTCCCATGTATGTTTTAGGGATTGTTGCCATATTCGGGGCTGTGCGCTGGGGGATTATGGCCCTGACATCCTCTGTGCCACTATTGATGTTCTTGCAGACATTCCACGGCTTAACTTATGGCGCGGCGCATCTGGTGGCCATGTATTATTTATCAACCCGTGTTCCAGACCAATATTTCACGACGGCGCAATCTTTATATAGTTCGATACCGATGGGCCTGTCCATTGGGGTGGTCATGCTATTGTCAGGGCCCTTGTATGACGAATTTGGCGGTCAGGCATATTTCTTCATGGCGGCGCTGTGCTTTCTGGTATTATTTGTCGCGAAATATGTGCGGCGCATTGATCATGATGTTCTTCGCATAAAATAATCGCCGTTTTTTTTGGGCGAGGGCCATTAGACAAAATGGATTTAAAATCATTCATGGCTTGCAGTCCGGTCAAAGGCAGACTATTTTGCCAGCAGAATAAAGACATTTTTTAGGAGCTTCCCCATGCTAAAAGGATCAATCACCGCCCTTGTTACCCCGTTCCGTGATGGACAGGTTGATGAAAAGGCGCTGCGTAAGCTGGTGAATTGGCAGATTGATCAGGGAACCAGCGGTCTTGTGCCGTGCGGTACGACAGGGGAATCCCCGACGTTAAACCATGATGAACATCACCTCGTGACGGAAATCTGTATTGAAGAGGCCGGAGGCCGCGTGCCTGTTATTGCCGGATGCGGGTCAAATTCAACGGAGGAAGCGATAAGTCTGCTTGCCCATGCCAAAGCGGCCGGGGCAGATGCGGGTTTGATCGCTATGCCCTATTATAACAAACCCAATCAGGAGGGGCTGTTTCAGCATTTTAAAGCCTTGAATGATGCGGTGGGTTTGCCTTTGATCATTTATAATATTCCGGGCCGTTCGGTGGTTGATATGTCAGTGGATACAATGGCGCGTTGTTTCCGGGAATTGAAAAATGTCATCGGGGTCAAGGATGCCACAGGCAATGTCGCGCGGGTACCGCTTCAGCGCATGGCCATGGGGACGGATTTTATCCAGCTTTCCGGTGAAGATCAGACGGCCCTTGGTTTTAATGTCCACGGGGGCGTGGGCTGTATTTCGGTGACGTCAAATGTTGCCCCGAAAATGATGTCGGACTTTCAAAATCTGTGCCTGTCGGGTGATTTTACGGCGGCGCTTGAGATTCAGGATAAAGTGACCGACCTGCATCACGCCTTATTTGTGGAACCGAATCCCGGGCCTGTTAAATATGCTCTGTCATTATTGGGTGTTTGTACGGCGGATATGCGTTTGCCGATGGTTCCGGTTAGCGTAGAGACAAAAACCATGGTAAAGGCGGCCATGGTTCGCGCCGGATTGCTGGCATAAGAGATCAATGGCAAAAGCAAAAGCAAAATCTGGGGGGAAGTGGGTTGGCGGCAAACGGACAATCGCCGTTAACCGCAAGGCCCGTTATAATTATTTCATCGAGGAAGATTTCGAGGCCGGCATTATCCTTACCGGAACCGAGGTAAAGTCCTTGCGGGCGGGTGAGGCGAATATCACGGACGCTTATGCCGAAGCCAAAATGGGCGAGATATTTCTGATCAATGCTTATATCAAGGAATATGCCATGGGCAACCGTTTCAATCATGAAGCGCGAAGGCCCCGTAAACTGCTTATGAAACGGCGTGAAATCGGCAAAATAGCTGCCGCGATTCAGCGCAAGGGCAAGACCCTGGTGCCGCTGTCACTTTATTTCAACGAAAAAAACAAGGTCAAGGTTAAAATCGGCCTTGCCAGCGGCAAGAAAGTGCATGATAAACGCGCCACGGAAAAAGAACGCGACTGGAACCGCGAAAAAGGCCGTTTGATGAAAGATAATAGATAATGGCCAACAAATCCATGAGTGAGCCTGCGGATGAGGCTGTCAATAAACCTGTGGCAGCTATCGATTCGGCATCTGTCCTGATTATTCGGGATGGCGCCGCGCATGCGCGGCATGGCACCTTGCAGATCTTAATGGTGAAACGCCATAAGAATGTCCGTTTTGCCGGCGGGGCTTATGTTTTTCCCGGCGGAAAACTGGATCCCGCAGACCGGGCCCTTGAAAAGGCCAGTTTAAAAAAAGCTGATTTAAAAAATTCTGACCAAGATATCAAGCCAGAATTTCTTGGCCTGCGTTATGCGGCCCTGCGGGAGGTTTTTGAGGAAACCGGTCTGATCATCGGCACAATCGACGGTCATGCCATAGGGGAGGGCCAGCGCAAAGCCATTGATGCGGGTTACAGGGCGTCTGTTCTGAATGGCACAATCGACTTAAAAGACTTTCAGAAAAAAACGCAAGTCACTTTGGATATGGGCGATTGTTTGCCATTTGCCCATTGGATTACGCCCAAAGCCTACCCCATGCGCTTTGATACCCGCTTTTTTCTTTGTGTTGCGCCGGAGGGCCAGATTCCAAGTCCCGATGGCCGTGAAATCACCGAGGTAGAATGGATGTATCCCATGACATTGGTCGAAGAATCCGACGGGGTTCTCATGTTTCCGACCATGATGAACCTCAAGAAATTAGGTCAGGCAAAATCCGTCACCGAAGCCCTTAAACTATTGAGGGAAAGGGAAATTGTCACCGTCATGCCAGAAGTAATCACTGGCGATAAAATCCGCTTTCGCAAAATCCCCGAGACGGCAGGATATGACGATGTAGATCAAAGCCGCACCCGCGCCGCCACTGATCTTGAAAAAGGTTAAAATATTAATTTTCGAGACTATATAGAAAACCCTTGATCTTTGGCTGGAATGGCGGTATTACGCGCTGACTTCACACGCAGGATTTAAGTTGACCTCCTCATATTGAGCAAGACTTTCCGGTGTCCCATATGGGGCCACACACCTGCGGAGGATTAACCGGTAAACAAGGAAAAATAGTATGGCAATGCCAACTTTTACAATGCGTCAGCTTCTCGAAGCTGGGGTACATTTTGGACATCAGTCCCACCGTTGGAACCCGAAGATGAAAGAATATATCTTTGGCGCCCGCAATAAAGTTCATATTTTGAATCTGTCAATCACGGTGCCTTTGCTGCACCGGGCGCTGGAAACCGTTCGCGATGTTACGGCATCAGGCGGACGCGTATTGTTCGTCGGCACCAAACGTCAGGCGTCCGGCCCAATCGCCGAAGCCGCCAAGCGTTGCGGTCAATATTATGTCAATCATCGCTGGCTGGGGGGTATGATGACAAACTGGGAAACAATTTCCAAATCCATCAAACGCCTGAAAGAGCTTGATGCGAAATTGTCAGAAGATATCGCAGGTTTGACTAAAAAAGAAATCCTTCAGATGACACGGGAACGTGACAAGCTGGAACGGGCTCTTGGCGGTATTAAAGACATGGGCGGTATTCCAAATGTGCTTTTTGTCATTGATACCAACAAAGAAGATCTGGCCATTCAGGAAGCCAATAAACTGGGCATTCCCATCGTGGCTATTCTGGATTCAAATAGTAACCCGGACGGCGTTACCTTCCCGATTCCCGGTAATGATGATGCGACTCGCGCCATTCAGCTTTATTGTGACCTGATCTCTGGCGCTGTACTTGACGGCATTCAGCAGGAACTGGTTGAGCAGGGCGTTGATGTTGGCGCTGCTGTTGAGGCTCCTGTCGTGGAAGAGATCGCTGCTGTTGAAGAAACAACCGCGCCAGAAGCCACACCAGAGACCGCACCAGTTGAAGATGTTGTGACAGACGTTAAAGAAGAAACAGAAGTTAAAGAAGGCGCAAAAGCTTCTAAATAATTAAATCAGCAGGTTCTGCGATATTTTGCGGGACCTGCGGTTATACCCAAGAAAATTGTAAGGAAATATGATGGCTCAGATTACGGCTGCTCTCGTTAAGGAACTGCGCGATAAATCCGGCGCAGGCATGATGGACTGCAAGAATGCTTTGAAAGAAAATGATGGTGACATCGCAAAATCCATGGACTGGCTTCGCCTGAAAGGTATTTCCAAGGCTGAGAAGAAATCAGGCCGTGTGGCGGCAGAAGGCCTTGTTGCCGTGGCATCTAATGGTAAAGCGTCCGTTGCGGTTGAGGTTAATTCCGAAACTGATTTCGTTGCCCGTAATGAGGTATTTCAGGGCATCGTTAAAACGATCGCAAATGTCGCCCTTGAAAATGGCGGTGATTATGAGGCCGCGTTGGCCGCGAATTATCCCGGAACGAGCCTGAGTGTCAAGGATGAGCTGGTTGAAGCCATTGGCACGATCGGTGAAAATATGAATTTCCGCCGCGCGGTTGGTTTTTCTGTCGAAAATGGTGTTGTGGCAACATATATTCATAACAGCGTAACAGAAGGCCTTGGTAAAATCGCCGTTCTGGTTGCTTTGGAATCAACGGCGGATGAGGCTGATCTGACAGCTTTGGGTAAGCAGCTGGCCATGCATGTGGCGGCAACAGCGCCTCTGGCCATGATGATTGATGATCTTGACCCGGCCTCGGTTGAACGTGAGCGCAATCTTTTGATTGAGCAGGCACGCGAGTCTGGCAAGCCGGATAATATCATTGAAAAGATGATTGGTGGCCGTATGGCTAAATTTTATAAGGAAGTTGTTTTTACTGAGCAAACTTTCATCATTGACGGCGAAACAAAGATTTCCAAAGTCATTGAGAATGCGGCTAAGGTTGCGGGCACTGAAATCAAGCTTGTGGGTTACGCCCGTCTTGAGCTTGGCGCAGGTATTGAAAAAGAAGAAGAAGATTTTGC
The DNA here is from genome assembly GCA_021647465.1 of Emcibacter sp. Classification (GTDB taxonomy): domain Bacteria; phylum Pseudomonadota; class Alphaproteobacteria; order Sphingomonadales; family Emcibacteraceae; genus Paremcibacter. The sequence goes on from JAKIUQ010000012.1 coordinate 59,165, forward strand.
GGCAGAAGTCGCGGCAGCTGTCGGCAAATAACCGCTAAAAATTATTATTCGGGCTCATTTGAGAATAAATGTTAAAAGTTTATTCGCATTTGGGCCCGAATTGTATATTCTGCCTTGTAAAATTTACGTGACCATATTTGGCCGCATATAAAGATCCCGCTTGGCGGTGTTATTAAAATTAAATGTAAAGGGTAAATATGGCTGAAACCCCCGTATACAAACGTGTTTTACTGAAACTTTCCGGCGAAGCCCTCATGGGCGACCAGGAGTATGGTATTGACCCCAAAATGGTTCGGCGAATCGCCTCTGAGATAAGAACCGTACAGGAATTGGATGTTCAGGTTTGTTTAGTGGTCGGGGCCGGAAATATATTCCGGGGGATGACAGGCGTAGCCAGTGGTTTCGACCGTACTTCTGCGGATCATATGGGTATGTTGGCCACGGTGATGAATTCCATTGCCATCCAGAATGCGCTGGAGCAGGAAGGCGTGGACAGCCGCGTACAGTCGGCTTTTCCCATTGCCTCGGTTTGCGAGCCGTATATTCGCCGTAAAGCTATCCGGCATATGGAAAAAGGCCGCGTTGTTATTTTTGCGGCTGGAACCGGAAATCCTTTTTTTACCACCGACACGGCGGCGGCTCTGCGGGCCGCGGAAATGAGCTGTGATGGTTTGTTGAAGGGCACGCAGGTTGACGGCGTCTATACCGCAGACCCGAAAACAAATCCCGATGCGGTTAAATATGATCAACTTGATTATCATACTGTTTTGACCAAAGACTTAAAAGTCATGGACGCCTCGGCCATCGCATTGGCGCGAGAAAATGATATCCCGATATTAGTATTTTCTATTCATAAACATGGTGAATTTGCCCGCGTAATGTGCGGCGGCGGCGAATTCACAATCATATCTGAGGAGTAGTGGAAATGTCATCTGAAATTAATCTTGATGATCTTCGGCGCCGGATGAAGGGGGCCATTGAGAACCTAAAGTCTGAATTTGTTGGTTTGCGTACGGGCAGGGCCTCGGTAAATTTAATGGATCCCGTTATGGTAGAGGCCTATGGATCTGCCATGCCGCTTAATCAAGTTGCCACAGTTTCGACACCCGAATCCCGTATGATAAGCGTTCAGATATGGGATAAATCCATGGTGGGCCCGGCAGACAGGGCAATTCGCAATGCGGGCCTTGGGCTTAATCCGATTGTGGATGGCCAGACGTTGCGTATTCCCATTCCTGAATTGAATGAGGAACGCCGCGCGGAACTGACTAAAATCGCCGGAAAATATGCGGAGCAGAATCGCATCGCTATCCGTAATGTGCGCAGGGACGGTATGGACACGATTAAAAAACTGGAAAAAGACAGTAAAATCAGTCAGGACGAGCAAAAAGCCTATTCTGATAAAATTCAGAAGATGACCGATGAGATGATTAAGGAGATTGATCATTTGACGGAAGTTAAAGACAAAGAAATTATGCAGGTGTAGGAGGCCTATTGGTTCATGCTGTTGGTAAAGGAAGCATTTGCTTCCCGGAAAGAAAGTAAACAAGCTGATACGCCGATTCATGTCGCGATCATTATGGATGGCAATGGGCGGTGGGCCAAAAAGCGTGTCTTGCCTAAAGTCGCCGGTCATAAGCGGGGGGCCGATGCGGTACGGCGCTGCGTTGAAGATTCAATGGATTTGGGCATAAAATATTTAACGTTATATGCGTTTTCTTCCGAAAACTGGAACAGGCCAGAGGATGAAGTTAATGATTTGATGTCACTGCTTCAGCGGTATTTGACCAAGGAGGTGGACGAGCTTCATGAAAAGAATATTCGGCTGAATTTCATTGGTGATCGTTCAAAATTAAGCGCGAATATCCTCAAGCTTCTACAAGATGCGGAAATAAAAACCCGGGACAATAGCCGGTTATGCTTAACATTGGCGCTTAGTTACGGCGGGCGTGCGGAAATAATTGATGCGGCGCGTGCCTTGGGGGAAAAAATTAAAACGGGCGAGATTAATCCTGAAGATATTACCGAGGAAGCTTTTTCTTCTCATCTTCATACCAGCGATATTCCGGATCCCGACCTGATCATCAGAACCAGCGGAGAACAGCGGATCAGTAATTTTCTATTGTGGCAGATAGCCTATGCGGAATTTGTTTTTCTGGATGTCTTATGGCCCGATTTTAACCGGGAAATGCTGGAAAGGGCCATCAGTGAATATTGTGGCCGTGACAGGCGGTATGGCGCAAGGCCCTAAATGTTGATGAGTATTATATGAACCCTTCCTCCCTCCCCAAAAAAAGCGGACTTATGTTGCGGGTCGTATCGGCATTGGTCATGTTACCAATCGCGATTTTTATTATTTTGCAGGGCGGGATTATTTATAGTCTTTTTGTTGCGCTTCTTACGGTTCTGATTTTATATGAGTGGAATGGCATTTGCGAAGGAAAGGTTTTTAATGCCGCTTTTGTATTTCAGGGTATATTGTCGCTTATGCTGATTTACGCGATTCATACGGGACAATATTTTACGCTTTATGCCTATCTTGTGCCCGCCGCCCTATTGGTTGTGTCATGCTTATATTATAAGATAAAGCTGCATTTTGCCTTGATGGGGCTCGCCTATGCGCTACTTCCTGCGGTATCTCTTATCTGGCTGAGGCAATATTCTGATCAGGGGGGCTGGATTGTGTTATGGCTGATGATCATTGTCTGGTCCATGGATACGGGGGCATATTTTGCGGGCAAAAATATTGGTGGCCCAAAAATGGCGCCGCGCATCAGCCCCAACAAAACATGGGCCGGGCTTATTGGCGGGGCTGTTGTTGCGGTGATTATGGGTCTGATTACGGCATTTTATTTTAATTTTGACTATGACTGGATGCCCCTTGCGGCGGCGGCAGGGGTACTTGCCATTTGGAGCCAGATCGGGGATTTGGCCGAGTCCGCAGTAAAACGTCATTTCAATGTGAAGGATTCCGGCGCGATTATCCCGGGGCATGGCGGAATAATGGACCGTGTAGACGGGATCGTTTTTGCGGCACCTGCGGTGGCCCTGAGTTTGTATTTTTTTGAATGCTGGAGCATTGCGTGACTTCTTCTGATAGACTATATGCCCCGAAGACAGTCTCAATTCTGGGGTCCACAGGATCTGTGGGCTGCAATACTCTGGATTTGGTGAGCCGAAATCCAGAGGGCTATGATGTTATCGCCCTTACGGCCAACCGGAATGTGGAAAAGCTCGCCGCGCAGGCCATAAAATTCAAGGCGAAATGTGCCGTGATCGCCGATGAAACCCGCTATCAGGATTTGAAGAAGGCCTTAAGCGGGACAAAGGTTAAGGTTATGGCTGGCCCTGACGCCCTGAGCGATGCGGCGCAGTTGCCGACGGAATGGGTGATGGCCTCTATCGTCGGGGCCGCCGGGCTGGAGCCCACTTTATCCGCGATCAGGCGCGGGGCAACCGTGGCGCTGGCTAATAAGGAATGCCTTGTGTGTGCCGGCGATCTTATGATGCAGGAAGTGAAGGATAGCAAGGCGATACTTTTGCCGGTTGATTCTGAACATAATGCCATTTTTCAGGTTTTTGATTTTGACAAGGCGGATAGTGTCGAGCGGATTACGCTGACCGCATCGGGCGGGCCTTTCATTGATTTCAGTATGGCAGAGATGAAAAAAGTCACCGCCGCGCAGGCCGTTGTCCACCCCAATTGGGATATGGGGGCAAAAATTTCCATTGATTCGGCGACGATGATGAATAAGGGCCTCGAAATGATTGAGGCCTACCATTTATTCCCCGTGAGGGAAGATCAAATTGATATTATCATTCATCCTCAATCCGTTATTCACAGTATGGTGAGCTATCAGGATGGGTCAATATTGGCGCAGCTTGGGGCGCCGGATATGCGCATACCCATTGCCTATACTCTTGGTTGGCCGAAGAGGATAAATACGCCGGCAGAAAAATTGAATCTTACCGCGTTAAAACGGCTGGATTTCCTGGAGCCTGATATGGAAAGATTTCCCGCTCTTCGCATAACAAGAGAAGCATTGCGCCAGGGCGGAACTGCCCCTACAATCCTCAATGCGGCAAATGAGGTGGCTGTTTTTGCTTTTCTTGAGGGACATATTGGCTTTCTGGATATTGCCAATGTGGTAGAAGAAACTTTGCAGAAATTGGATGTTACCGCGCTTACCTGCCTGAAAATGGTTCATGCCATAGATGGTGAAGCAAGGGCAATTGCGCAAGAATTAATGAAAAAACGATAAGGGACTAAGATGGAAAGCCTGATAAATGCTATAATTTATGTCACGTCATTTTTGGCCATGTTGTCCATTTTGGTGTTTGTTCATGAATGGGGACATTTCATTGTTGCGCGGATGAACGGGGTTCGTGTGGATGTTTTTTCCATAGGATTCGGCCCCGAAATCTGGGGGCGGACGGACAAGAAAGGCACACGCTGGAAATTCAGCTATGTGCCGCTCGGGGGATATGTCAAGTTTTTTGGCGATGCCAGTGCGGCCAGTACGCCCGAGGGCGACCTGGATGACATGTCCGAGGAAGACAGGAAAGTATCCTTTCATCACAAGAAGTTATCTCAAAGGGCAGCAATCGTTTTTGCCGGCCCTCTGGCCAATTTTATCTTTGCTATCCTTATTATGGCCACATTCTTTTATACATATGGGCAAATAGACACGCCGGCCATCGTATCACAGGTTGTTGAGGGAAGCGCCGCAGAAGAAGCCGGTATACAGAAAGATGATGTCATTGTTGCTGTTGATGGAAGTGACATTAAACGCTTCAACGACGTGCGGATCGAAGTTCTTTATAGTGCCGGCGAAGCGATTGATGTGGATGTGCTTCGGCGCGGCGAAATCGTGAGTCTGGTACTGAAACCGCGATTGACGAAAATCACGCGGGACGGCGTTCCGGTTCTTGGAGATGATGGTAAACAGCTGGAGATGTACCAAATCGGGGTACAGAGTTCTGAGGAAGTTGTCATACGGGAACATGGGCTGCTTTCGGCATTATGGGCGGGGACATTGGAAACCCGCGTGATTGTCGTACAGTCATTGCGCGGCATTCGGCAAATGATTGTCGGGACGCGATCAGTCAAGGAATTAAGCGGCCCTATTGGCATTGCGAAAATTGCCGGAGAATCTGCGAAACGGGGCATTGATTTCTGGATCAGGGTAATGGCATTGGTGTCGATCAGTCTGGGGTTGATTAACTTGTTTCCGATCCCGTTGCTTGACGGGGGCCATTTGTTATTTTACGGCATTGAAGCTGTGATCGGCAGGAAATTAAGCGAAAGAACACAAGAATATGGATTTCGTATTGGATTAGTTTTCATTCTTGGGTTAATGATGTTGGCTACTTTTAATGACATATTGAAATTTAACTGGTAAATATTCGATTTCTATGTATAAAAAATAAAAAAATAAACAGGATACTGTTCTTTGTTAAATCGCATTTGTAAAATTACTTTAGTCTGGTCTTTTCTGGTTGTTTCGGCCCTTGGTGCTTTTTCTTTAAGCACCATAGGCGCATATGCTCAGCAATCCACAAATGATGGCCGTGATATTATTGCCGACATTGTGGTTCAAGGTAACCAGCGCATCGAGGCGGATACGGTAAAATCCTATATTTTTGTCCAAAAAGGGGATTTGTATAATGAAAAGGAAGTCGATCGCTCGTTGAAATCCTTGTTTAATACAGGGTTGTTTTCGGATGTCAAAATTGGCCGATCCGGCAAAACTCTGGTCATTGAAATTGCAGAAAACCCGATTATTAACCGCATTGTGTTTGAAGGTAACAAATATAAAAAGTCAGATAAACTGTATGAAGAAATTCGTTTGCGTCCCCGGATCGTATTTTCCAGATCAAAAGTGCGGGCAGATGTCCAGAGGATACTGGAAATTTATCGCCGGGGCGGCCGGTTTGCGGCCAGCATAGAACCCAAAGTCATTCAATTGGAACAAAACCGGATTAACTTGATTTTTGAAATTACCGAAGGGCCAAAAAGCAGTATTGGCAAGATTAATTTCATGGGTAATAGCATATATAATAATGATGATCTTCGGGCTATATTAAAATCACGGGAAAGCCGTTGGTGGAAGTTTCTCACATCTGACGATACCTACGATCCTGATAGAACCGAATATGACAAGTCGTTGCTGCGGGATTTTTACCGCTCGCAAGGCTATGCCGACTTTCGTATTACATCCGCCGTGACGGAACTTGCCCCGAATAAAGAAGACTTTTTTATCAATTATACCGTTGAAGAAGGCGTCATCTATCATTTCGGAGAGGTCAAAGTTGAAAGCCAAATCCCTGATTTGGCCTCTGACGTATTAAGCTTGCTGGTTTTCACGCGGGAAGGAAATTTATATAATTCTGAATTGATTGACCAGACGGTAGAATATTTGACGGATATTGCGGGATTAAAGGGTTATGCCTTTGTGAATGTTCGCCCGCGCATCCGGCGGGACAGAGAGAATCAGACAGTTAATATTACCTATATCGTCAATAAAGCCCCGCGCGTTTATGTCGAGCGGGTTGATATTCATGGCAATGTTCGCACCCATGACCGTGTGATCCGCCGCGAAATGAGGTTGATTGAGGGCGATTCATATAACTCCTCAAAAATGAAGCGTTCTGAAATACGCATAAAATCTCTCGGCTTCTTTAAAGAAGTGGAAATAGAACAGATCGAAGGAACGGCGAACGATAAAACCATTCTTGATGTGACAGTTGAGGAACAGGCAACCGGTGAACTCTCCGTTGGTGCGGGTTTTTCGAGCGCGGAAAGCTTCCTGTTTGATTTTAGTATACGGGAAAGAAATCTGCTCGGGCGCGGGCAAGACTTGCGTTTTGGCAGCCGTATTTCCAGCCGACGCAAGGAATTGGACATTGGCTTTACCGAACCTTATCTTCTGGGGCGTCCGGTCGTCGGCGGTGTGGATATATTCTACCGCGACAATAGCTTCCGGGAAGCAAATTTTGAACAGATATCCTTGGGTTTTGGCTTAAGAACGGCTTTTCCTGTCACCGAATATATTGTGATGAGCTCGCGCTATAATCTGCGGCAGGATAAAATTGATATTCCCGCCGCATTTCTGTCAAGCCGAAGCCCGTTTACCACGACGAATATCGGAACTTTCCTGACGTCGTCTATCGGCTATGGGGTGTCTTTTGATAATCTTGACAACAGACAGAAACCAAACCGGGGCCACAGAGCCATTCTTAATCAGGATGTCGCCGGATTGGGCGGGAATGTTAGATACGTAAGAACCCAGGCCAGCTATAATTATTTCATTCCCATTCATGGCCGCTGGATTTTTGGGGCGAAAGCAGAAGGCGGGCATATCCTCGGGCTTGGCAAGGATATACGGATTAATGACAGATTTTTCCTTGGTAATCCCCGGATGCGTGGTTTTGAACAAGCCGGTATTGGCCCCAGGGATAATTTGACAAGAGATGCGCTCGGCGGCAATGTTTTTTACAAAGCTTCGTTGGAGATATATATTCCGCTTGGGTCAGGCGCAAGGGAACTTGGCATAGAAGCCAGCATGTTTATTGATGCCGGTGCCCTATTTTCTATTGACTTACCCAAAGAGTTGTTTAATTCTGCCACTCAATTAACACATACTATCGTGGGCAATACACCAAAACCAAGAGTATCGGCAGGTGTTGGTTTTACCTGGATGTCACCATTTGGTCCGTTCAGGGTTGATTTTGCCAGAGCTATTTTGTCAGACGAATTTGACAAAACAGAATTCTTCCAATTTAACATCGGAACAAGATTTTAATATGAACAAGATAATCAAAATGACATTAATGGCGGCAATCGCGGCTACAATTTCAACAATTTCACCTTTGGTCACAGCCTCTGTGGCTCAATCCCTGCCGCCTGCTGTAATCGCGGTTATTGATAGCCGGATGGTGCGGTTCAATTCCGCGGCGGGCAAAGATATCCAGAATCAGTTGGATGCCATACGCACCAAATTTCAAACGGAAATTGCGGAGCAGGAAAAAACGTTAAAAGAAGAAGAGACAACGCTTAAAGCACAGCGCGCAATTCTTCCAAAAGAATCTTATGATGCGAAAGTCAATGATTTTCAAAATAAGGTTCTTACCGTTCAGCGCCAAGTTCAGATTAAGAACAAGCAGCTGGAAGCCGCACTTGGCAATGCACAGAATGAATTGCAACGGGCATTGAAACCTATTCTGCAGAAAATTTTAAAAGACCATAAGGCAACCATGATTATGGATGTCAGTTTGGTTATTGAAAAAACATCTGGCCTTGATGTGACGACAAAAGTTATCGAAGCACTTGATTTGGTATTGCCAAATATTAAAGTTGAGCTCCCCGCTGTGAACGCGCCGGCTCAATAGCTTAGAATAACCTGTCAATAATGCCCGTAATTATGAATGTTTGTAGATATGTCCGAAGAAAGCAATGAGAAGCTGGAAAATATAGGTGTCGAGCGGATCATGGAATTGATCCCGCATAGATATCCTATGCTTTTAATTGACCAGTTGACGGAAATTAACAGCGGCATATCTGCGATTGGCATTAAATGCGTCACCATGAATGAGCCTTTTTTTCAAGGCCATTTCCCCGGCAAGCCCGTCATGCCGGGGGTCTTAATCGTAGAGGCAATGGCGCAAGCAGCGGCCACGCTTGTCATGTTGAGCATGGCGGATCAGGCTCAAGAGAAATTGGCATATTTTATGTCCATTGACGGGGCAAAATTCAGAAAGCCGGTTGTGCCGGGGGATCGGTTGGAGCTTCATATAAGCAAGGAACGTCACCGCGGCCCGGTATGGCGTTTTAAAGGCGTGGCCATTGTGAATGGTACGCCGGTTGCCGAGGCGACCTTCACGGCCATGATCGCCGATAAAGGCACGTAAGGCCATGAAGGGCGGCAACCGCATTCTTCATACCATGATCAGGGTTCTGGATTTGGAAAAGTCTCTTGATTTTTATAGCAATCATCTGGGCATGACATTACTCAGAAAACATGATTACCCAGAGGGCCGGTTTACGCTGGCTTTTTTGGGTTATGGCGATGAAAGCAATGACACTGTTATTGAGCTCACCCATAATTGGGACAGAATTGAGCCATATGCAATGGGGGAAGCTTTCGGCCATATTGCCATCGGGGTGAGCGATATTTACGCGCTATGTGAAACATTAGAGAAGAACGGTGTTGATGTGCCCAGAAAACCCGGCCCCATGAAGCATGGTACGACTATTCTGGCTTTTGCCCGTGATCCGGACGGATATATGATTGAATTTATCGAGAGGTAAAAGCCCTTTAAAAAATAAAAAGCCCGAAGGATGATTATTCTTCGGGCTTTTTATCGGGCTTAAAATCAGAATTACCTGTTTTTAATATTAACAAAATCCCGCTGGGTGTCGCCGGTGAAAAGCTGGCGGGGGCGACCAATCTTCTGTGTGGGATCTTCAACCATTTCAGACCATTGAGCCACCCAGCCGGTTGTTCTGGCCAAGGCAAATAATACCGTGAACATTCCCGTGGGGAAACCCATGGCTTTCAGAATAATGCCCGAATAGAAATCTACATTTGGATAGAGTTTCTTCTCTTTGAAATAATCATCTTCCAGCGCAATTCGCTCCAGCTCACGGGCAACATCCAGCATGGGATCATTGACCCCAAGCTCGCCTAACACCTCTTTTGCCGCTTTGGCAAGGACTTGGGCGCGGGGGTCAAAATTCTTATATACCCGATGACCAAAGCCCATGAGGCGGAAGGGGTCATTCTTGTCTTTGGCTTTTGCAATATATTCCGGAATGCGGGCAACCGTGCCTATTTCTTCCAGCATATTAAGGCAGGCTTCATTCGCGCCGCCGTGCGCCGGCCCCCAAAGGGAGGCGATCCCCGCCGCAATACAGGCAAACGGATTAGCGCCGGATGACCCCGCCAGACGAACCGTAGATGTGGAGGCATTCTGTTCATGATCCGCATGCAGAATAAAAATTTTATCCATGGCACTGGAAAGGATGGGGTTGACATCATATTCTTCGCATTGCGGCACACCAAATGTCATATGCAGAAAATTCTCCGCATAGCCCATATCATTGCGGGGATAAACGAAAGGCTGCCCGATGGAATATTTATAAGCCATTGAGGCGATCGTCGGAATTTTGGCGATCAGGCGATGTGAGGCGATTTTACGCTGCATAGGATCATTAATATCCAGGCTGTCATGATAGAATGCCGACATGGCGCCAAGGACGCCAACCATGATGGCCATGGGATGAGCATCCCGGCGGAAACCTTTAAATAGTGAATTCATCTGATCATGAACCATGGTATGATAGGTGATGGTATTCAGGAAATCATCTTTTTCTGTCGTGTTGGGCAATTCACCATTGAGCAATAAATAAGCGACCTCCATGAAATTGCTTTTTTCGGCAAGTTGATCAATAGGATAACCCCGATACAGCAGAATTCCTTTGTCGCCATCAATATAGGTAATGCTCGATTCGCAGCTGGCCGTGGAGGTAAAGCCCGGATCATAAGTGAACATACCTGTTTCAGCATAGAGCTTACGGATATCAATAACATTGGGGCCGACTGAACCGGAATATATCGGTAATTCAAGCGTTTTACCGCCTATGGTGAGGGTGGCCTTTTCACTTAACAATGTCTTATCAAATACGTTTTTTATCATATACTTACATCCTTTCTAAAATACAGTTTCCGGAAGTATCAGGACTAAATTTCACCTGTGCAGTTCCCGTTAATTTGTTATGAATGATGTAAGATATATTTCACTTACATCATGGGTTTTTAAGATTTAACGACCATTCATTAAATCAATTGCTACAATCTCTTATTCTGGCGAGGCTTTCCTCGCGGTCTAACCAGACCAATATATCAAAAATGCCGGGGGAAACATTGCTCCCGGTCAATGATGCTCTTAAGGGTTGGGCTATGGCACCCAACTTCAAATTCTGCGTTTCGGCATATGCCTTGATGCTGTCTTCCAGCGATTTGGCATCCCAGGACGGGCTTTTCTCAAGAATATCCGCAACGGACGATAATCGTTCCCGGGCCTCATCGCTCAGTATTTTTTCAGCTTTTGGGATAAAGCTTAAAGGGCGGGCCGCGAACAGGAATAATATACTCTCTGCCAGATCATTGATATTTTTCGCCCGTGGCTTGAATTCATCCATGGCACTAATCAACAGGGCTGTTTCTTCTGCCTTCAGGGCCCGGCTTAAGGATTTCTCAATGAGCGGCCGACAGGCCTCGACCAAGGTTTCATTGCTTTCGATTTCACGGATGTAATAGCCATTTAGATTTTCCAGTTTTGTAAAATCAAAGCGGGACGGCGACTTGCCAATGCCCTCCAGACCAAACCATTCAATGGCCTGTGCTTCTGAAATCATCTCGTCATCCCCGTGGGCCCAGCCCAGACGCAGCAGATAATTTTTCACTGCGCTCGGTAAATAGCCCATATCACGGTAGGCATCAACGCCCAAGGCACCGTGCCTTTTGGACAGTTTGGCCCCATCCGGCCCATGAATGAGCGGGATATGGGCATAAACGGGCAGATCCCAGCCAATGGCCTGAATAAGCTGTGCTTGACGCGCCGCATTGGTCAGATGATCATCGCCGCGAATGACGTGGGTTACGCCCATATCATGGTCATCGACAACGACTGATAGCATATAGGTCGGGGACCCATCCGCCCGCAGCAATATCATATCATCCAATTGACTATTGGCGACAGTCACATCACCCTGCACTTTATCCTCAATGGTGGTTTGACCGTCATTGGGGGACTTAAAGCGGATAACAGGTTTTGCGCCTTGCGGTGCCTCTGATGGATCGCGGTCACGCCAGCGTCCATCATACCCCAGGGGGCGGCCTTCCGCGCGGGCGGCCTCGCGCATGGCTTTTAATTCTTGCGGCGAACAATAACAATGATAAGCCTTGCCCTCTGCCAAAAGCTTATGAGCTATGTCAATATGGCGCTGCCGGCGTTCATACTGGCTGATAACCTCCCCGTCATGGATAAGTCCCAGCCAGCTCATACCGTCATGAATGGCTTCTACGGCACCGTCTGTTAAGCGTTTGCGGTCGGTATCTTCGATGCGCAAATGAAATTCGCCGCCATGATGTTTGGCAAACAGCCAGTTAAACAGCGCTGTTCGTGCGCCGCCGATATGTAAAAACCCCGTAGGAGAAGGGGCAAAGCGTGTAATAACCTTCTTTGTCATTTAAACTTATGTTCCAGCAGTTTTATTGTGCGGACAGGCGCATAATGAGATATGCATTTTGGTCCGCGTATGGGAATAATTCATCCAGAGAAGGATGTTAAAATCCTTCGATCAAGTGGTTTCTAGCAAAATTCTACTAAAAATGGAAGCTTGTTATGTTAAAATATTAAAAAAATATGTTAAAAATATATATTACAGGGATAATGGGGAGGCTTCAGGGGGATGGGCAATAGATAAGTTAAAAGAAGTTCTATTTGAAGAATATGACAGATTATTGTTATGGGTGCCGGTTTTCTTTGCGATGGGTATCGGGGGATATTTTTCACTGCCCCGTGAGCCTGAGTTAATCCTTGGCGGCGGTATTTGTGCGGGTTTGATTATTTTGCTTGTAATGTTACGGCGCTATTTTCTGATCCGGACTTTGTTGATTATTTTGCTGCTTGTTTCGGCAGGATTTCTGACGGCAAATTTGCGGGTCCTGTCACTTGCCACGCCGGTGTTGAAAAAAGATATTCCCCCGCGAACCGTGACGGCTACAGTCGTGGATGTGCGCCATTATACAAGTGGCAAGCTGCAGATTGTGGTGGAAAACCCTACCATATCCCCTGAAATTGCTGGCGATATAACGCCGTCTAAAATTCGTTTGTCTGTGCCAAAGTTTGATGTGCTTCCCTATCCCGGCGACAGAATTACTTTGAAAGCCGGGCTGCTCGCGCCGCCATTGCCCGCCATGCCCGGCGATTTTGATTATGCCCGTCAAATCTGGTTTCAGGGAATTGGGGCTTTGGGCTATGCCATCAGCAAACCCGAAATTATTGAGAGGGGCGCAGAAGCCTATAGTATATCAACCCGGCAAAGATTGGCCATAGCTGAAAAAATCCGGTCAACCATTCCGGGGGATGCGGGCGGGCTTGCGGCGGCCTTGATTACCGGAATGCGGTCGGGAATATCACGCGCCGTTGTGGATGATATGCGCCATAGCGGCCTGGCCCATTTATTGGCTATTTCCGGCCTTCATATGGGGTTGTTATGCGGTGTGGCCTTTTTCTTTTCGCGATTTTTATTATCCCGATCGGAATATCTGACCTTGCGGTTCCCCATAAAAAAATGGGCGGCCTTAATCGCCATTGGGGCGGGAATTGTCTATCTGTTCTTAAGCGGCGGGGCCATTCCAACTGTTCGGGCCTTCATCATGGTCGTCATTATATTACTGGGCATTCTCTGGGAACGCAAAGCCATATCCTTAAGGCTTGTGGCGCTTGCGGCCATGGTTATTCTGATATTGACGCCTGAGGCGCTTTTGTCGGTCAGTTTTCAAATGTCTTTTGCCGCCGTTGTGGCCTTGGTGGCGGTCTATGAAAAGCTGGCGGCAAGAAAAGCGGCTTTGCCTGTAAAGGATCAAAGGAAAAGCTGGGGACAAAGAGTAAGTTTTTATGTGGGGGCCATGTTGCTGACCACATTGATCGCAGAAGTCGCCATCGCGCCATTCGCCCTGTTTCACTTTAATAAACTGGTTCAATATGGCCTGATTGCCAACCTTATTGCGATGCCGGTCATGGCATCATGGGTGATGCCATGTATTGTGGCTTATTTGATTTTGGCACCAATTGGCCTTGGGGCGCTGGCCTTATACCCCATGTCATATGGCCTCGAAATTATTATGTTTGTGGCCAATAGCGTATCCCACACGCCGGGGGCGATAAGCCTTGTTCCCACCATGAATCTTGGGCCGCTTGTGGTCATGTCTCTGGGGGCATTATGGTTTGCTATCTGGCGCACAAATTGGAATAAATTTGGGTTGCCCGTGATTCTGGTGGGTTTTACAGGGGCCTTTTTCACATCTCAGCCAGATATTTTAATAGATAATGGCGGGCGCATAATCGGCGTTCAGGATGCCGCGCAGAAAATCAGCCTGTCGAGCCACCGCGCAGGACGACAGACCCGCGCGCGATGGGCGCAGCGGTTTGGACAGCAGGAGGCTGAAAAATGGGATCAGAAGCCCGTTGGTAATGCCGTTGATAATCAGGAAAACTGGATGTCCTGTGACAAGTTAAGCTGCCTTTATCAACCCAGTCATAAAAGCCGGGGCATGCTGATTTCACTGGTGAAAGATGAGCAGGCTTTGGCTGAGGATTGCTTGAATGCACAGGTGATCATTAGTCTGGTTCCTGTCCATGTCAATTGTCCGTCGGCTTATCTGGTCATTGATAAATGGGATTTTTATCACAAAGGCGGTCATGCCATCTGGTTGCCGGAAAATGACGGTGGCTGGATCACCGTTAAAACCGTTTCAGGCTCGCGCGGTGACAGACCGTGGAGCGGGGGCCGGTAAAGAATTAGAGAGTGCTTAATATTGCCGCAATAATCCTATAAGCCGTCCTTGTATCCTGACGCGGTTTGCCGCATAGGTCTGGGGTTTAAAATCATGATTGGACGGTTCAAGAGTTACATCGGGGCCTTTTTTATAGAGGGTCTTCAGGGTGGCTTCCTGTTCATCAATCAAGGCCACAACAATGGCGCCATTTTCGGCCGCATCGCATCTTTGAACCACAATGGTATCGCCGTCCAATATGCCAGCCTCCCTCATGGAATCGCCGTCAATTTCAAGGGCATAGTGGCTGCCGCTGCCGATCATGGAAACGGGCACAGGGATATTCTCATATTGTTCAAGCGCTTCGATCGGGGTGCCAGCGGCTATTCTGCCGTGAAGGGGAATATTCACCGTGCCCGGGTCTGAGTTTTCTTCTGGCTTGGCCCCAAAATCAGGTGTAAATATATTTGCCGCAACTTGTGGGCTGTTTTCTTCGTTATCCGGCAGGCGTAATATTTCCAATGCCCGCGCCCGGTTGGGCAAACGGCGCAGAAACTGGCGTTCTTCGAGCGCACCAATCAGCCGATGGATGCCGGACTTGGATTTTAAATTAAGCGCGTCTTTCATTTCATCAAAGGACGGGGCCACCCCATCTCCTTGAAGTTTTTCATGGATGAAAAGCAATAAATCCCGCTGCTTTTTGGTGAGCATATTATAATCTCCTGACAAAAAATCCCAATATGTTTCTTTTATGTTCTATTTATATTCTTTTGTCAAGTCCTCAATCGGCGTTAAAATCGCCGGACTTTCCGCCGGATTTATGGGTCAGGCGAATGTCAGATATCCGCATGTTTTTATCGGCGGCCTTACACATGTCATAAATGGTCAGCGCGGCGACGGATACCGCGCTTAAGGCTTCCATTTCGATGCCTGTGCGGCCATAAAGATTTGCGCTTGCGACTATATCGACGCAGCTTTCTGCTTGATTACAGCTAAGCTCGACCTGTATATTATGCAGCGGCAGGGGATGGCATAACGGTATTAAATCCGCCGTTTTCTTGGCCGCCATAATGCCGGCGAGGCGGGCGACGGAAAAGACATCGCCCTTTTTTACGCCGCCGTCCTCGATGAGGGCAAGCGTTTCCGGGGCCATAAAAACCCGGCCTTTGGCCTCGGCGCGGCGATGGGTCTCGGCTTTTAAGGACACATCGACCATGCTTGCCTTGCCGTTATCATCCAGATGGGTAAGTTTGGTCATTTCATTCTCCGATCATTATTCTTGTGGCTTCGGCGACATTTTCCTGCCGCATGAGGGCCTCGCCAATCAGAAAGCTGTTGATGCCTGTTTGATCCTGAATATTCTTAAGATCCGCATGAGAAAAAATGCCGCTTTCACTGACCAGAATTTTGTCCTTGCCGACCATTGAAGACAGGCGAAAAGTGACATCCAGCGAAAGTTCAAAGTTTTTTAAATTTCGGTTATTGATGCCGATAAGCGGGCTTTTTAAGGCAAGCGCCCGTTCCATTTCTTTTTCGTCATGGGTTTCAATCAGGACATCAAGGCCATATTCGATAGCCACCTGTTCAAGTTCCCGGGCCAAGTCATCTTCAAGCATGCCCATGATCAGCAATATGCAATCGGCCTCCATGGCCCTTGCCTCGATCACTTGATAAGGGTCGATCATGAAGTCTTTGCGCAACACAGGTAATTCAGCAGCCGCGCGGGCGGCGATCAGATAATCATCGCGGCCCTGAAAATAGGGGACATCGGTCAGGACGGACAAACAACTGGCCCCGCCATTTTCATAGGCTTTTGCTAAAAGGGGGGGATTAAAATCTTCACGGATCAAGCCTTTGCTTGGGCTGGCTTTTTTGATTTCCGCGATGAGGCCAAATTGATTTTTTTCTTTGGCGCGCTGCAGGCTCTTATAAAAGCCGCGGGGCGGACTGGCGACCTTTGCCCGCGCCATCAAAGTGCTAAGGGATGTTTTTTCTTTACAGGCGGCCACGTGACGGCGTTTGTCCAGGGCGATTTTTTCAAGAATATCACTCATTTGACATTTTAATCCATTGCCGGAGCTTGTCCAATGCCGCGCCGCTGTCAATGGCCTCTGCGGCGACCTGCGCGCCCTCCTTGATATTTTTGGCTTTGCCGGCAACCAGCAGGGCGGCGGCGCAATTCAGTAAAGTGATATCGCGGTAGGCATTCTTGCGGCCTTGCAAAAGCTGTTTCAGGGCTTTTGCGTTATGTGCTGAATCGCCGCCGCGAATTTTGGATAACGGGGCTGTTTCAAGGTCGGCATCTTCAGGCGTAATTTCGAATGATGTGACTTTTCCGTTCTTATACTCAGAAATATACGACGGGCCGGAAAGGCTTAATTCATCAAGGCCGTCGGCCCCATGGACAACCCAGACCCATTCTGACCCAAGCTTGCCCAATACTTCGGCAAGCGGGGCGGTCCATTTTTTATCGAATACGCCGATCACCTGATATTTTGCCCCGGCCGGATTGGACAGGGGGCCAAGCAAATTAAAAATGGTTCTTGTGCCCAGAGATGTGCGCGATGGCCCCACATGCCGCATGGCGCTGTGATGACGGGTGGCCATCATAAAACCAATGCCAATTTCGGCAAGGCAGCGCTCAACAATTTCCATCGGGGCATCAATATTAATGCCGAGTGTTTCCAAAACATCCGCCGAGCCGGATTTGGATGATATGGCCCGATTGCCGTGTTTCGCCACGCTGACGCCGCTGGCGGCAAGCACGATCGCCGCTGCTGTTGATATATTATAGGTATGAGCGCCGTCACCGCCGGTGCCGCAAGTATCCACGGCATTATCCGGCGCGGTAATAAAATGGGCCTTGGCGCGCATGGCTTCTGCTGCGCCGGTAATCTCGTCGATGGTTTCACCGCGCAGGCGCAGCCCCATAAGAAAGGCCCCGATTTGCGCCCCTGTGGCATCGCCGCTCATCATGTAATTAAAGGCGCTGCGCGCTTCTTGCCGGGTCAATGTTTCTCCGGATGCAATCTTATTGATTAATGTTTTAAAATCCGGGCTCATGTTTTTGAGTCCTTATTCTCATTAAATTTTCTGGCGAGATCGACAAAATTCTTTAACAAGGCATGTCCATTTTCAGATTCGATGCTTTCCGGATGAAATTGCACGCCGTGAACGGGATGGAAGCTATGAGACAGGCCCATAATCAGGCCGTCCTCTGTTGTCGCTGTAATCTCAAGACAGTCTGGCAGGCTGGCTTTTTCCACAATTAAAGAATGATAGCGTGTGGCGCGAAACGGGCTGCCCAAATCGGTGAAAACGGCCCCGCCTTCATGGTGGATGTCGCTGACTTTTCCATGCATAAGGTAAGGGGCGCGGATCACTTTGCCGCCGTAAATCTGTCCGATAGCCTGATGACCGAGGCAGACACCAAAAATTGGCAATTCGCCATTCGCCTGTTTAATCAGGTCAAGGCAGATCCCCGCTTCATTGGGCGTGCAGGGGCCGGGGGAGAGGATAACGCCTTCGATTTTGCCCGAGGTATATTTGGCCAAAATATCGCAGACTTCAATGGCATCATTGCGGAAGACTTGCACGTCAGCTCCGATTTCCCCCATATAATGATAGAGATTATAGGTAAAGCTGTCATAATTATCGATCAAATAAAACATGCGGTCTCTTTATGTAGTTCAGGCGGATTTTTTTTAAACTTTTGGATCCGCTTTAAAGATATCCTCATCAAACTCGCCTTCAGATTTTGCCACGGCGGTTGCCACGGCTAAATCACCGGTCACATTGACCACGGTGCGCATCATGTCAAGAGGACGATCAAAAGGCAGAAGGAAACCAACTACAAGCGCCGTTTGCTCTGCGCTTACGCCGATCACGCCCAGCACAGCGGCAAGCAGAAACAGACTGGCGCTGGGAACAGCGGCAGTGCCAATGGAGACCAGCGTCGTGGTAAGCGCGATCAAGCCATAATCGACAAGGGTCAGGTCAATACCAAGGGACTGGGCGGTAAAAATCGCCACAACCCCCACATAAATTCCGGTGCCGTCCATATTGATGGTCGCGCCAAGGGGAATAACGCTTGAGGCAACAGGGGTCTTGATCCCTAAGTTTTCTTCTGCGACGGCCATGGTGACGGGCATTGTTGCGCTGCTCGAAGAGGTGGAAAAGGCAATAAGCTGGGCATCAATGATGTCTTTGAAAAACCGTGTTGCCGGCAATTTCAGCATGAATTTTATGATGCCGCCATGGGTGATTAAAATATGAAGAATAAAACCAAGGATAAGCGTAAGGGCGAGCGGGATAACATCGCCCAGCGCCATAATGCCCTTCGCTCCTGTGGTTGCGGCAATCAGGGCGAAAACGCCAAAGGGGGCCACTTCCATAATCATATGAATGATTTTCAACATTACTTCTGTCGCGCTGTCCATAAATTTGGCGACCGGCTGACCTTTACTGCCTGCGAGCATAATGCCGGAACCAAAGATAATCGCAAAAAATATCACCGCCAGAATGTCACCATTTGCCAGAGCGGCTACGGGATTTTGAGGTACGATACCCATTAGCCTTTCCCCTAGCGGCATGACAGGGGCGAGGGCCTGCGCCGTTGCGCCCATCATATCAATGCCTGTGCCCGGCTGCATAAGGGTCGCGATTGTAAGGCCAATGACAATGGCGAGCGCTGTTGTACCAATATAGAGGGCCATGGTTTTAATGCCAATGGACCCTAATTTCTTAGGATCCCCCATGGCGACAATGCCAGAGACCAAGGTGACAAATACCAGCGGCACCACAATCATTCGAATCAGGCGAATAAAAACATCCCCAATCCATTTAATATTCTCAGCACCTTCCCCCCATATGCTGCCCACAACAGCGCCTAAGACCAGCGCCGCCAAAATACGTTTCCAAAGAGGTATTCTAAACCAAAAGTTTCCCTTTTCTGATTTGCCATCAGCATTATCAGTAGACGTCATTATTTTTCCCTATATTTCCCTTAAACAAACCTGATAACTCTTATACATCATTTGAAGTTAAGCCAAAGAGGTAAAATTATAAAATTTTTGCTGTTTTTATTTTAAAGAAAATTGGATCCGGAGAGTGGATTCGAACCACTATCGATGGAGTCAGAGTCCATAGTTCTACCATTAAACTACTCCGGATCAGGGGCGATAAGCCACGACAGGCCCTATATAATCTTTTTTCAGAGCATATCCAGAAATATTTTGCTTTTTTTGGTTGGTACTTGAGGCCCAAGCATTATATAAAAAGTCACAGGATATAAAAAATCACTGAATATAAAAAAATCATTGGCTCTCGGATCACTGATGATATCGTATTTTTTAAACATATAATGGGCTGTAATGAACTCGGAAAATAACAATCAAGCTGGAAAAGCAAATGGTCGGCATCAAAAAACGCCATCTGTTCTGCCAGCGGGTTCTTCTGAGGTTAAAGCGAACCAGAAAAAACAAAACCGCAAAAATCAAAACCGTAAAAACCAGAAGAGACGGCCTGTTGCCCCGAATATATATGGCGCCATTGATCTTGGCACCAATAATTGCCGCTTGCTCGTGGCTCAGCAAACCTCAAGTGGCTTTAAGGTTCTTGATAGCTTCTCACGGGTGGTTCGGCTTGGCGAAGGCCTTGGTAAAACGGGGGCCTTGTCCAAGGACGCTATTGATCGAACCATAGAGGCACTTGACATCTGCGTGAGCAAAATAAAGCGGCGCGGTGTCACCCATATGCGAAATGTGGCAACCCAGGCATGCCGGGAAGCCAGTAATTGTGACGCCTTTATCGAACGTGTTGAAAAAGAGGTTCGCATAAAACTTCACATTATTGATCCAATGGAAGAGGCAAGGCTTGCGGTTTTAGGCTGCAAAGCATTGCTTGAGAAAAAATATTCCAGAGCTATCGTCTTTGACATTGGCGGCGGCAGCACGGAATTGATCTGGGTAAAATTATGCCGGGGCGGCCTGCCGGAAATTATCGACTGGACGTCAATTCCCTTTGGCGTCGTTAATCTGTCTGAAAAATATGGTACTCACGAAAAAATTTCCGACGGTAAATATAAGGAAATGAAACAAAGTATTTTGAATTCTGTGGCCGCATTTGTTGAAAAAAATGATATGCAGGCTCATACGGATCAGGGGAAAGTGCAGCTTCTGGGTACTTCTGGTACGATCACCACATTAACGGCGATGCATCTGGGGCTTGAAACATATGATAGAAACCAGGTGGACGGCGCAAGAGTTAGCTCCGTTCATATTCGGGCGTTATGCCAAAAATTATCCGTATTAAATTATGATGAGCGATTGGCCTTGAGGGGTATTGGGGCCGACCGGGCCGATCTTGTGGTGGCGGGCTGCGCCATATTGGAAAGCATCATGGATTTATGGCCCATAGATGAAATTCGGGTCGCGGACAGGGGGATTCGGGAAGGGATGCTTCTGGATATGATGGAAAGTCATCGGCCCCTACAGAAGAATAGGCAGAATAATAAACAGCGCTCCAGAAATAAAAAACGCTCCAGGAATAAAAAAGTCCGTAAGGATCAAAAACAGGAGGCAGCACAGTGATTAAGCGCCCAAAATTATCCGGCACAGGCAAGGAAAGAAAAACCAACGCCAGTGGATTGACCAGAGGTGAAAAATTTCGGGTAAAAAATTCGCGAGGCCGGAAAATTTCTTCTGTTCGGTGGCTGCAAAGACAGTTGAATGATCCCTATGTCGATGCCGCGCGCCTTGATGGTTACCGGGCGCGGTCGGCCTATAAATTATTGGAGCTTGATGAAAAATTCTCCTTTTTAAAAAAATCAAGAGTGATTGTTGATCTTGGGGCAGCTCCCGGTAGCTGGACGCAGGTGGCTTTAAAATTATGCGGCAGAAAAGTGCGTGTTGTGGGGATTGATTTGCTGGGGGTTGCCCCGCTGGAAGGCGCGACATTCCTTGAGATGGACTTTGCCACAGACGAGGCCGAAGCAACATTGCTTGATCTTTGCCAAGGCCCGGTTGATCTGGTGATGAGCGATATGGCGGCAGCAACCACAGGGCATCAGCAGACAGACCATATCCGCACATTGGCTCTGGTCGAAATTGCCTTTGATTTCGCCAGAAAAACACTGGGCGAAGGCGGGGTTTTTGTGACGAAGGTTTTCAGAGGCGGCGCAGATCGGGAAATGCTGGCAGAGATTCGAAAATGCTTTACGTCGGTGCGGCATTTTAAACCACCGGCCAGTCGCTCGGGATCTGCAGAGACTTATCTGGTGGCTAAAGGCTTTAAAGTCAGCGCCCGGCATTTGGAAAAAGAATCAGACTAAACGCTTTCTTTTTGACCTTTTTGTCAATAACTGCTATCTGCAACAAACTTTCCTGATGATGATGTATTTTTACGACAGCAGCGGGATATTTTTTTTTGCCCTGTCTTTAAAAGGAGTCGAAATGAATATCCGTGAAGCCTTAACCTTTGATGATGTATTACTGGTACCGCAGGAATCAAATATACTGCCGGCCCAAGTTACGGTGAATACATATGTTACGCGGGAAATTCAGCTTAACATCCCCTTGATTTCAGCCGCCATGGATACGGTCACTGAATCCTCGATGGCCATTGCCATGGCCCAATTGGGGGGCATTGGTGTCATCCATAAAAATTTCACCATAACTGAGCAAGCCGATGAAGTCCGCAAGGTCAAGAAATTTGAATCCGGCATGGTGATAGACCCTCTGACAATTCATCCGGATCAGACGCTTTCGGATGCTCTGGCGTTGATGCTTGAACAGAAAATATCCGGCATTCCCGTGGTTGAGAAAAACAGCGGGAAACTGGTGGGCATCATTACCAACAGGGATGTGCGTTTTGCGACCAATATGAAGCAGCCTGTTAAAGAGTTGATGACAAGTGAAAATTTGGTGACTGTTAAGCCGGGCGTAACAATGGAAGGCGCAAAACTGCTTTTGCATAAGCACCGTATTGAGAAAATCCTTGTTGTGGATGAGGCTTATAAATGTATTGGTTTGATCACGGTTAAGGATATTGAAAAGGCCCGTATGCATCCAAATGCCAGCAAAGACATGGATGGCCGGCTTCGGGTTGGGGCGGCGACCTCTGTCGGGCCAGATGGTTTTGACCGCGCGGAAGCCTTGATTGCTGCCGGCGTGGATATGCTCGTGGTGGATACCGCTCATGGCCATTCAAAAGGGGTGTTGCTGGCCATTGAAAAAATAAAAAAGCTTTACGGTAACGTCCAGATTGTCGGCGGCAATGTGGCCACGGCATCCGGAACCCGGGCCTTAATCGATGCGGGGGCCGATGCGGTAAAAATCGGTATCGGGCCGGGGTCTATCTGCACGACAAGGGTGATCGCGGGTGTTGGCGTGCCACAATTAACCGCCATTATTGATGCGGTCGAGGTCGCGCATAAGGCCGGTGTGCCGCTTATCGCGGATGGGGGATTGAAAACGTCCGGTGATATTGCCAAGGCTATTGCGGGCGGTGCCAATGCGGTTATGGTTGGTTCATTGTTGGCCGGTACAGCAGAAGCCCCCGGCGAAGTTTTCCTGTATAAGGGGCGGTCTTATAAAGCCTACCGGGGTATGGGATCGCTCGGGGCGATGGCCCGGGGCTCAGCGGATCGTTATTTTCAGGAAGAAATTACAGATAGCCTGAAACTGGTGCCGGAAGGTATCGAAGGTCAGGTGCCTTTCAAGGGCGAGGTAGCCAGTATGATTCATCAGCTCGTTGGTGGCGTTCGGGCCTCTATGGGCTATACGGGAAGCGCGAGCATTACAGAATTTCACAAGCGGGCCGAATTTGTTAAGATCTCCGCGTCGGGCCTTCGGGAAAGTCATGTTCATGACGTGGCGATCACACGGGAATCTCCCAATTATCCTTCTTCTTAAAGAGTAAAATTATGATTGAACCTGCTCGCATACAGGCGGCTATAGAAATTCTTGATCAGGTGAGGACAAGCCTGTCCAAAGACGGCGCCTCTGCGGATGTGCTGATCCGGAAATATTTTCGAACCCGCCGTTATGCCGGATCGAAAGATCGCCGCGCCGTGACAAATCTGGTCTATCAGGTGATCCGTGACTGGGGGTTCCTGAGTGAGGTAACAGAATGTAATATTCGAAAAATGGTCATGTTATCCTTACCATCTGAAATGGATCCGGCGCAGGTTTTTACAGGCCAAGGTCATGCACCAGAGATCCTCAGTGAAGAAGAGAAGCAGTTCCTTGCCCTCAAGCATGAAAGATTGCCGCACCAACATCTGAATTACCCTTTATGGCTTGAAAACCGGTTGCAGGAACGGTTTCCTGATGACTTTGACGCCGAACTGGAAAGCCTGAATGGCCGCGCACCATTTGATTTACGGGTTAATCTCGGTAAAGCGAATGTTGATGAAGTGGAAGCGTTGCTTAAAGCCGAAGCCATTGAATATCGCCTTGGAGAATGGGCGGAAACCGCGCTGATTATATCGGGCAACCCCCGGATTGTTGAATGGGAAATTTATCAGGATGGCCTTGTTGAAATTCAGGATGAGGCCGCTCAATTGGCGACCCAGCTTGTCGGAATAAAGCCGGGGCAACAAGTGATGGATCTTTGCGCAGGGGCGGGCGGAAAAACATTGGCGGCAGCGGCCTATATGGATAATAAAGGCCAGATATTTGCCTTTGATAACAATGAACGCCGTCTGAAAGATTTAAAGCCTCGCGCCAAAAGGGCAAATGCCAGAATATTGCAGGGCCGTCATGTGGATACGGCAGGCGGCAAACGCCAGAATATCCTGTCGGAACATACCGCGCGTATGGATCGGGTGATCCTTGACGTCCCTTGCAGCGGCAGCGGCGTTTGGCGGCGGAACCCTGAGTTGAAATGGCGTCTGACCGCAGAAAGCCTCGAGAAATATTGCCGGATACAGAAAAATTTAATAACCGAAGGCTGGGACTTTGTTAAGGCGGGCGGGCGCATGACCTATATGACCTGCTCTTTATTCCATGATGAAAATGAGCAGCAGATAACTGATTTTTTAAATGCGCATGATGACGCAAACCTCATATCATACCGCAGCGTATATGGCGGCAGCCGCAAGGATATGGACTTAAAAACATTATCATCAATCCCGGAATGCCTGGCTTTATCGCCGAGGTCCCACGGCACGGACGGCTTCTTTGTGGCCATTTTGGAGAAAAAGGCATGACGGATAAAATTCTTATCATTGATTTTGGCTCTCAAGTGACCCAGCTTATCGCCCGGCGCGTACGGGAAAGCGGGGTTTATTCCGAGATTGTCCCCTTTAACAAAGCCGCCGAAATCATAGAAGATTTTAAGCCGGCGGGCATTATTCTTTCCGGCGGGCCGAGTTCGGTAACCGGCATAGAATCGCCCCGCGCACCGGAAGATATTTTTAACATGGGCGTGCCAATTCTGGGGATTTGTTACGGCGAGCAAGTCATGTGCGAGCAGCTTGGCGGCAAGGTCGGCACCTCCGAAGAAAAGGAATTTGGCCGCGCGTTCATCGATATTCAAGAAGACTGCAGCCTGTTTGAAGGGGTTTGGCCCAAGGGAACAAGCCATCAGGTCTGGATGAGCCACGGTGATAAAGTCATTGAATTGCCGGAAGGTTTTGTCGTGACCGCCACCAGCGGCAATGCCCCCTATGCGGCCATCGCGAATGAAGCCCGTAAATTTTACGCCGTACAATTCCACCCCGAAGTGGTTCACACACCGGACGGCGCGAAAATCATTGCCAATTTTGTCCATAAAGTGGTTGGCCTGAAGGGCGATTGGACCATGGCGTCCTTTAAGGAGACGGCCCTTGCCGCCATTCGCAAACAGGTGGGCAGTGGCCGCGTGATTTGTGGATTATCGGGCGGCGTTGATTCGTCTGTTTTGGCGGTATTGCTCCATGAGGCCATTGGGGATCAGCTGACCTGCGTCTTTGTTGATCATGGCCTGATGCGCCTGAATGAAGCCGAGCAGGTTGTGGATTTATTTCGCGATCATTACAATATCAATCTGATCCATAAGGATGTGGCTGACCTGTTTCTGGGTAAGCTCAAAGATGTGAGCGATCCTGAAAAGAAACGCAAAATCATTGGCGGCCTGTTCATTGATGTTTTCGACGCAGAGGCCAAAAATATTGGCGGAGCTGACTTTTTGGCGCAAGGCACACTCTATCCCGATGTGATTGAATCCGTATCCTTCACGGGCGGCCCAAGCGTAACGATAAAATCCCACCATAATGTGGGCGGATTGCCCGCGCGAATGAAAATGGATCTTGTGGAGCCCCTGCGGGAATTATTCAAGGATGAAGTGCGTATTCTGGGCCGTGAGCTTGGGTTGCCGGAAGCCTTCATCAGGCGTCATCCCTTTCCTGGCCCCGGACTTGCCATTCGTATTCCGGGCGATATCACGCCGGAGAAATGCGATATCCTGCGTAAAGCCGATGATATTTACCTGCAGGAGATTAAAAATGCCGGTCTGTATGATGTGATCTGGCAGGCTTTCGCGGTTCTGCTGCCGGTGCGCAGCGTCGGCGTTATGGGCGATGCCCGAACCTATGATTATGTTTGCGCGCTTCGGGCGGTGACATCGACCGACGGCATGACGGCGGATTATTATCCTTTTGGTCATGAATTCTTAAGCCGGGTATCCACCCGCATTATCAACGAAGTTCGCGGCATTAACCGCATCGTCTATGACGTCACCTCAAAACCCCCCGGCACCATCGAATGGGAATAACCTGGGCCGCTAGTTTCCGGTAAAATTTCCGGGCCGTTTTTCTGTTATGGCCCTGAAAGCTTCCCTGGCATCTTCGCTGTTTTGCAACAACAAGAACTGATCCGTATCCATATGCATGATTGCCTGGTCTAAGGCACCACTATAGGCATTGATACTTTTCTTGATGGCTTGAACCGCCGCCGGTGGTAATGATGTATAGGTTCGGGCCATTTCGACCGCCTTATCCAGCAAACTATCCGTGGCAGAAATTTCGTCAATAAACCCCCAGTGCAACAGAGTTTCTGCATTTTCCGGCTGGCCGGACATGATCATTTTTTTTGCCCGCGCCGGGCCAACCAACTGTACGCATAAAGGCAAAGCTTGCCACATCAGGGGCATGCCGAGTTTGACCTCACCGTAAGAGATCTTGCAATTTGTACTGGCAATACGGAAATCACAAGCGCTGGCAATTGCAACGCCGCCCCCAACAGCCGTGCCCTGCATGGCGCATATGGTGACTTGGGGAATATTCTGGATGGCTTTTAGAAGTTCTGCCCCTAATGCCATCTGGCGCCTGCGTAAAACCAATGGCGGGCGTTTGGCGGCTTGTTTTTGTATGTCGTGAATATCCGCGCCAAAGCTGAAATTCTTTCCTTTTGCGTGAAAAATCACCAGTTTGGTTTCAATATCGTCCGTGAAACCGCTAACAATTTTGCGTAATGTCTGGAGTGTTGAAAGTTTAAGTGTGTTATTGCGCTCAGGACGATTGAAGCAAACAAAGCATATGTCACCATCCTGCCTGAGCGTAATTTCATCGGTGTCTGATTTACCCATTGCTCTCTTCCAGAATTTTTTTAAGTGCCTTTTTATCGACCTTTGTATTGGGCAAGGTCGGGAAATCATCGACGAGTCTGAATTGTTTTGGTATTTTATAATTGGCGATTTGTGTCCGTAAAAAATCTTTTAGATCCGCAATGGATATATCCTGACCGGGTTTGGGTTTGATAAAGGCAAACCCGACTTCCTGATAAAGATCATCCGCTATGCCGATAACAACCGCCATCGCAACCTGTTCATGACTTTCTATGGCTTGTTCAACCTCAAGCGGGTACACATTATAGGCACCGGATTTAAACATTTCTTTGAGCCGCCCAGAAAATTCCACATTGCCGTCGTCCCGTAATTTGCATAAATCGCCGGTTTTGAAAAAGCCGTCATCCGTCATGGCTTCTGCACTTGCTTCTGGCTTGTTAAAATAACCGGATAAAATATGCGGGCCTTTGATTTGCAGCTCGCCGACCTCATCAACCCCAACAATATTTCCGTCTGCAGCGCATATCCGCCACTCAGCCCCCTCAATAGGCGTGCCGATGGTGTTGGCCATAATATCAAGGTCTGCATCTAGCGCAGAATGAGAAATAATGCCGCAAGTCTCGGACAGGCCGTATATGGTACTGAGTTTTGCGCCAATGGGTTGATATTGCCTGATCAAATCTTCTGGTGTCACCGCGCCGCCAAAAACGATCAGGCGCAAGGACTGCAAAGCCTCCAGATTAAATCCGTCATAACCCAGCAGCATCATGAGCAAAGTCGGGCTTGTGAGCATATATGTCAATTTCTCGCTCTGGGTTATTGTCATGATGGCGGCCAAATCAAAAACCGCGTGAAAAACCATGCAGCCGCCCCCAGCCATAACATTCATGCAAAGATTATTCAGCGAAGCCACATGATTGATCGGCAAACAACATAGCGCCTTGTGCGGGCCGCCCTCCATCCATTTGGCATTGGCGATGGCGCTTTGTACGATGGCTCTGTGGGACAGCATCGCCCCTTTTGGCTCGCCTGTGGAGCCAGAGGTATAAACAATGGCGGCGATATCTTCTGCTTGTACCTGAGCCTGCCGGGCTAACAATTGTGCATCTGAAATACTGGCGGCTTTTTCAAGGAAACTTTCGTAACTCCGGGCAGATTTTGTCGGTGTTCCGTAAACAAAATACTGGGTTTCTGAAAGGCCGGCATTTTGCAAAACGGTTGCATAGTCCCTGCCTTCAAAGGGCGAGACGGTGAATAGTATTTTTGGCCGGGTATCATGCAGAAGGTATTTATATTCCGGCTCTTGGTAGCGCGGGTTTAACCCGAACCAAATGCCGCCAATAGCTACGGTCGCCAGGTATGTGAAGTAAAAATCCAGCCCGGATGGGGCCATTATACCAACACGATCTCCAACCCCAACCCCCGCCGCCATCAAAGCCTTGGATATCACGTCCACTTCGGCCTTAAGCTGGCTATAGGAAAGTCGTATGTCGCCCTGAACGGCGGCTTCAGCATCAGGGCATGCTTTTGAGAAATGCGACAGCATGTCCCCTATTGTTTCAATTTTTTCTTTGCTCATGTCAACTCCCTCTAGCCTTTCGCTTATATCAGTACACTTCAAAAGTTTTCATGTCTAGAGGGGGCGTAGGAATTATCTGAGCCATTGAGCTGGTCCCGGATTTTTGTACAATCTGTTAAGGTGTATCCGATTATAGATTTGGAGACACAATATGACGAAGAGACGACGCTTTACACCGGCCTTCAAGAAGAAGGTTGTTCTTGCGGTTTTGC